>NZ_JAVDQB010000001.1:0-1193536 GCF_031454055.1 Roseobacter sp. N2S | reverse complement strand
CGTCGACAACGGCCCAGAATATATCAGTGGGACGCTCATGGCGTGGGCCGAGAAACGCAACATCCGGCTTGAACACATCCAGCCGGGCAAGCCGCAGCAGAACGCCTATATCGAACGTTTCAACCGAACCGTTCGTGGCGAGTGGTTGGGGCAATATATCTTTGAAACGATTGAGGAGGCACAAGACCAGGCAACGGAATGGCTCTGGACTTACAACAACGAGCGGCCCAACATGGGCATCGGCGGCATGACGCCCGCCATGAAACTGAAAACAGCTGCGTGAATTCTACGGCTGAACCCCATTGAAAATGGGGGGATTACCCTCTCAACAGTCCGCGCCGTTACAGATTTTCGGCTAGAACGACTGATCGCTTGTCTTGTTTCGAACAAAAGTAGCGTCCCTGCTTTTAGCCTGTCCTCGACTTGGGTTTCACCTTCGAACAATTTTAACGATTTCTCTCATGCGAGGCTGCCTTTCATAAACCAATTCGTAGGATTCTGCGCTCTATGTTGTCTGGACACTCGTCGCCCCCGATTGGTGTTTTTCCAAACCGAAGATGGTGCAAAGGATGGTCCGAATGTTGCTTGAACATGAACACACTGCCGAATTGACGGAGTTTCCCACGCGGCCTTTGAAACTGCGCAACCCAGTCAAATTGAACACCCAGACCGTGATCCACCTGTCTGCGGATACGATGTTAATTACCGGGGAAATGGAACTGTTCAACCACGTTGACCCCAATGACTACATGTGGACAGGGAAAGGCGCCCGCTCTGTCGCTAAAATGGTGGCGTTTCAAAGTCCGTTCAAAGCGGCCCCCGGTATCACCTTTGGACTTAGCAGCTTTGACAGCTCTAAGGCGCAGAATTTGCGCTATCGTGTTGGGTTGGAAAATATCGGTCAGCAGGGCTTTAAAATCGCCATCCACACTTGGGGCGACACAAAAATCGCCCGCTGCGCCGTATCTTGGCAGGCTATCGGCACTGCATAATGTTAAAACCGCAACAGGCGACGCAATATCTGCGCCGCCTGTGGTTCTGATTTCGGAAACAGCCGTTATTGCGACAGCCAATAGGGTCAGGTGATCTTTTTATCGTCCACAATATCCATGCTGGCCAACCCGCTTTGCCCCAACTCAACCGAGGCAAATGGCCCCCCAAGACGGGCGTTGCCTGGATCAGTCGGATCCATCGCAGGTGTGTTTTTAAGGATCTCTTCTGCAAAGACTTCGGCGTTGTCTTTAGGCTTATACCCCAAATGCCGCGCTTTGGTGTTATCAACGGGCGCGCGGTCATTGTTGGACACACCGTAAATCACGCTCCATTGCACCACGGGGGTTTCAATCGCACGGGTCACCAGTTGGATCAGATCGTCATACGACAACCACGTCCCCAAGGCGCGCGCACCGGTCACTTGGGCTGCAGACAGAATCCGCAGATGCACGGATTCCATCTGGCGTTTTTCCCAATACATCCGGCCTAAATCCTCGGTAAAACATTTGGCCAACCCATAGAATGTATCAGGCCGATGGGGCACATCCACCCCCACATTATCGCGCGACGGATACATGCCTACCGCATGGATCGAGCTGGCATAAACCACGCGGCGCACACCGTGGCGATAACCTGCTTCCCACACGTTGTAAGAACCAACAAAATTCGGCCCCCAGATTTCTTCGAACGGGACTTCATCCACAATAGCGCCGAAATGGATGACCATATCCGCGCCTTCCATCAAAGGTTCGACTTCTTCGAACTTGGAAATATCCGCCTGAACAAACCGTTCGCTTGGGTATAATTTTCCAACCCCATCGGCGATATCCGTGGAAACCAATTCCTCGCACATTTTCGACAATGGTTCGCGCAAGTAAGACCCCAACCGACCGGCAGCACCGGTTAAAACTAGTTTTTTCAGCATGTTAGCCTCGCATCTTTGCAATTAGTTGGTTGGCGCCTTGGGTCAGAAGTTGCAGGTCCGACCCACAGGCGACAAAGGTGAAACCCTCACCCAGTAGTTTTTTGGCAAATTCCGCGTCAAACACCAGCGTGCCCACAGGAATGCCTTTATCCATCAGCTTTTTCGCAACGGGGCGAATGGCCTCCCAGATATCTGGATGGTTAGGATTGCCCAAAATCCCCATATCCGCGCCAATATCGGCGGGACCAAAGAACACGCCATCTACGCCGTCCACTGTGCCGATTTGATCAATTTGTTCCATCGCAGCGCGGGTTTCTACCTGTACAATGGTGCCAACCCGATCATTGGCATTCACAAAATAGTCCTTCACCCGACCAAACCGCGTTGCGCGCGTCAGACCGGACACACCGCGCACCCCGTGGGGCGGGTAGCGCATGGCAGAAACGGCAGATGCCGCTTCATCCGGGTTTTGCACCATTGGAAACAACAGGTTAGACGCCCCCGCATCCAGCAGACGTTTCACCATCACCGTGTCATTCCACGGTGGGCGCACAACTACGGTGCCGTCATAAGCTGCAAGCGCCTGCATTTGGGAAAACACTGCACCCAGTTCGGTGGGCGCATGTTCCATATCAATCAACAGCCAGTCGAATCCCGCGCCTGCAATGGCTTCGGCAGAAAAGCCAGAGCCAAGACTGACCCATAGGCCGATTTGCTGTTGTCCGGCCCGAATTGCGTCCAGAAATGTGTTTGGAGGATGGTTCATATGACCGCCTTCTCGTCAAAAGTTTCGTTATTTTCGATTCGCGCAAAGCTGAACGCTGACAGGTCCAACGTGCGGTATGCACCGTATGCAATCAGTTCGGAAATTCCGCGCCCCAAAGCAGGCGATTGCTGTAAGCCGTGACCGGAAAATCCGTTGGCAAAAATGAAATTATCCACAGTGCCGTGCCGCCCGATCACCGCATTCTGGTCCAGCGTGTTATAGGCGTAATGCCCGACCCAGGAATTCACCAGTTTGATCGCCTCAAACTGTGGGATTCGGTTGGCGATGATAGGCCAGACCTTATTTTCCCACAGGCTGTGATCTGCGTTGAAATCATCGGGGGCTACAGCCAGATCGTCTTCGGGTTCTGGCGCGCTGCCCGCCATATAATAATTGCCTTCGGTGCGAAAATGCACGCCCGAGGGATCAATGGTTAACGGCAGATCCTGATCCAGCGGTTTTTCCGCGGCAAAAATATACGTGTAACGTTTGCGCGGCTCAACCGGCAGGGAAATCCCCGCCATTGCAGCGGTGCGCGCGGCCCGCGGACCAGAGGCATTTACCACAGTACCGCAGGAAATCACCTCGCCAGATTTTAGCGTTACGGTTTCTACCGCAGTACCAGCAGAGTTTTTTGCCATCGAAACCACCTCGTTTTCGATGTATTCCACGCCCCGTTCACGGCCCGATTTTTTCCACCAATCGAACATCGTGCCACCATCAAAATAGCCCTCATTCACCCGATTGTGGTTGCCACCCAGAATATCCTCCAGTTGGTAAAACGGATACTCCGCTGCAATTTCGGCGCGGGTCATGAATTGCGTGGCAGCCCCTTGCGCAGCCTGCAATTTTTGCGCCTCTTGCAGCGAGTTTAGAAAATCTTCGGAGTCCGCCAGATATAAGTAGCCGAAACTTTGTAAGACCAGATCGGGCACTCGGGGGTCGCCGCCCATGAACTGTCTGAAGTTATTGATAAATTCCGCGCCAAACTGTGAGATTTTAACATTGATTGCACGGCTGAACTGCTGGCGGATGCAACTGTTTGTGTGCACCGTAGAGGCGAATTCATAGGTTGAATCCCGCTCCACCACCAGAATTCTACCGTCAAATCCGGCGCATTCTGTTAACCACCATGAAATCGATGCGCCGTACATGGCGCCGCCAACGATCACCACGTCATACGACGCGTGTTTCGGCGTGTTTGGATAGATGGCTTTCACCATGGCAAACCCTTTCGCTCCCTTAACGCCATGATGGGTAACTTGGGGCAAGCAAGGACACAAGCCCAGTCTACATCTGTTCAAACCCGAAATAGTTTTCTAACCTCCGCGAATGACACATAAATGGCTGCTTGCCCTATTCGCCTTTTTCCCGAGTTTCGCCTTGGCCCATGCGGGACAACAAGGGTTGATCCTGTTGCTTCCAACACAGATTTACATCCTGTCGGGCGGTTTGGCAGTGGTTTTGACCGTAGTTTTAGCGGCGTTTATGAAGCACCGTTTCTTAAAGACCCTTTTCACGCCCCACCCCATTGCCCCCCTGCCCGCCGCGCGTCAGATTTTCACAAGTCTTGCGTCCACATTTGCGTTTTTCGCAATGATCTGGCTGGGCCTGTTCGGCCCCCATGATCCGCTGGCTAATCTGATGTCGCTGGGGGTTTGGACAGGTGTCTGGATCGGGCTGGTTCTTTTATGCGGGATCTTCGGCAATCTTTGGGCTTGGCTGAACCCGTGGAGCGGGATTTTTGCGCTGTTGGCAGGCAAGGACCCAAGCCCACCGTTTCAACTGCCCGAAAGCATTGGGCATTGGCCCGCCATAGCGCTTTTGATGGGGTTTAACGGCTTTGGCATTGCAAGTGCGGCAGCAACCGATCCGCAGCTTTTGGCGATTTTGGGCTGTTTGTATTGGATGTTCACCTTTGTGATGATGATGCTGTTCGGTGCAGAAACATGGCTGCAACGGGGGGAGTTTCTAACAGTTTTCATCGGCTTGCTGGCCAAAATATCGCCGTTTCAACGGGGGGAGACCTTAAACATCGGCTGTCCCGGTTGGCGGATTGCACAGTCCCCCACGCCCAGCCTGTCATTGGCGCTTTTTGCCCTGATTTTGCTGGGAACTGGCACGTTTGATGGATTGAACGAGACATTCTTCTGGCTTATCCAACTTGGCATCAACCCGCTGGATTTTCCGGGGCGTTCGGCCATTGTGCCGCAAACCCTGACCGGATTGATCGTGGTAAACATCGGACTTTGCGTGATTTTTTATCTGTGTGTGTGGCTTACCGCGCCCGCAAAACAGACAGGTGAATTGTTTCGCAGGCAGGCGTTAACCATCCTGCCCATAGCGCTAGCCTATCATTTTGCCCATTTCCTGCCCAGCTTTCTGGTAGACGGGCAATATGCCCTTGTGGCCCTGTCAAACCCGCTGAACAACGGGGCGGATTACTTTAATCTGGGGCCGTTTTTTGTGACCACAGGATTTTTCAACACCACGGCCACCGTGCGGGTGATTTTCCTCAGTCAGGCAAGCGGCATCGTTCTCGGCCACATCCTTGCCATTCTTTTATCGCACCGCGTGGCCAGTGATTTCTTCGCAACCCGCCGCGCCGTTTTAATAAGCCAGATACCCTTATCCGCTTTTATGATCGGATACACCATTCTGGGGCTCTGGCTGTTGGCCACACCCAAAGGAGCGTAAAAAATATGTAGACAAATCGTTAGTGTACATACAGACTTAATAAAAAAACAAAAACCAACCAACAGACGACTCGGAGGTTACAATGACGAAGTTAATAAAACCGACACCCACTCTCACACGCCGCACCTTGCTGGGAACAGCAGCCGCAGCGGTGGCAACAACGCCGCTGCTGGGCCGCTATGCCCAAGCCCAAAGCGCGGAACCGATCCGCATCGGGTTTCAGGTACACCGCACCGGTATCGGCGCATCTTATGGCCGCTGGTATGACCGCACCACAACGGCTGCTGTAAAACGCATCAACGACATGGGGGGCATCAATGGCCGCCCCGTTGAAATCATCGCCGAAGACGACGGTACAGACCCCAAACGGGGCGCGGAAGTTGTGGAAAAATTCGCCACCCAACACAATTGCGACATCGGGTTCGGCACCCTGTTTTCCCATGTGGTTTACGGATCGGCCCCGCGCGCTGGTGAATTAAAACTGCCTTATTTTGTTGTATCAGAGGGCCATCACGTTGCATCAGGCGCGTTGAACCGCTGGACCATGCAACCCGGCATCACAGATGTGAAATCACAGGTTCAGGCCATGGCCCCGTTTGTGGCGCAGAACCTTGGCAAAAAAGTCACCATGATCTTCCCCGATTTCGCGTTTGGCCATGATCACCGCGATTATTTCACCTCTGCGATTGAAGCACAGGGCGGCGAGGTTGTGGCTCATATCGCCATCCCGCCAAGCGAAACATCCTTCACCAAATATTTCCCGAACATCCCGCGGGAAACCGAAGTGATTTATCACGTGATGATCGGCCCCGCAGTTTTGACCTTTGTGAAAGAAATGGGTGAATTCTTTGGCCCGTCCAAACCGGAAATCTTTGGCTATATCGACAGTCTGGAAGCGGTGGACATAAACTCTCCCGGTCTGGAATTCCTCGAAGGCACGTATTTCTGGGAGGGCAACCCCCGCTACGCGCAGGCCGACCAGTCCAGCCACGACAAACTGTACCGCGAGGCAGTTGGCGTCGATGCAAATGGCGCTTCTGTAACGGATGCCAAGGACGTGTCTACTTACGCCCATATGTTCGGTTGTTGGGAAACGTTGAACATCGTCAAAGCGGGCATGGAAGCGGCGGATTACAAAGGCATTGCAGATCGTGCCAAACTGATCGAGGCGGTTGAGGCCATGACGGACATGCCCCTGTCTGACGACCATCCACAGGGGGCGAAACGCTTTAACGGCAAGACGCACCAGACCTTTGGCCATCAGTATATTTCCAAAGTCGAAGGCGGAAAACTGGTGTTGGCGCATACCTCTTCCATAGAGGATACGCTTTATGAAGACGAAGTGGATTACACCACCCAAAGCTTCTAAGCCGTCCGTCCAAAGGACCGCTTGACCAAGGATTAGGTCTGCGAACAGATCGTGGAAAGCCACCCTGCACATCACATGCAGGGTGGTTCCCCAAGGCGCGGCGGTGCTACAAAACCGCTCAGTGCCACGCCCTGCTCCACGCAGAACCCCGCGTTTTAAACGCAGGGCTCCTGCCACCGAAACTGGTTACTCGATACGTTTTTCTCAACTCTTGGTGGCAGTGCTGGAAGTCCCTTATGTTTCAGAAATCATTCACTTTTATTAGCCGCCTTTCGCAGGTGATTCTGTGCGTTTTCGCACTAACATTGCAATTTCCCGCAGGCTTGAACGCTTGTGGATTAAAGGTGTAACGGATGGAATTTGGTCCCCACCTTCTGCTTGCCTCGCTTGAAGGCGCAACCACGGCTGCCGTATTGGCACTGACCGCCATGGGGCTAAGCATCGTCTTTGGTGTTATGCGCGTGGTGAACGTCGCGCATGGTGAATTTTACATGGTCGGCGCGGTGCTGGCGTGGTTTATTGCCACCAGTGTTGGCACCCATCCCGCACTTGGGTTCATTGCGGCGCTGCTGATCGCGCCGGTGCTGGTCGGCCTGCTGGCCGCCAGTGTGGATCGCCTGATCCTGCGCCACATCAACTATGATCCGGAACGCACGATCGTGGCCACCATCGGCACGTTGTACATCCTGCAACAAACCACGCTGATGACCTTTGGCCCCGATGCCCGCCCCGTAGAGCCGCCGTTCAATTCACGTATTGCGCTGCCGTGGTTTGAATGGGGGGAAAACGGCTTTGCGATGTATTTCCCTTGGGGTCTGTCCACCACATCTTACAAACTGTTTGTCATCGCGGCAGCGGCGGTCATTCTGGTGGTGCTATGGCTGGCGATCACCCGCACCAAAGCGGGGCTGATCATGCGCGCTACACAACAAGACAGCGATATGGCCCAAGCTTTTGGTATCCCCGTAAAAACCGTCTATTCCGTGGTCTTTGGTTTGGGCGCGGGTCTGGCGGCGGTTGGCGCGGTTCTGGTGGTGCCGATCCAACAGGCCTATTACCTGATGGGTCATGATCCGCTGCTATTGTCCTTTATCGTGGTGATTATCGGCGGGCTTGGATCGTTACCGGGAACCATTATCGCCGCTATCATTATCGGCATGGCTGACGGTGTTATCTCGGTCTTTTTCACCCCCACATTGGCCAAAATCTTTGCGACACTGGTGGTCGCCATGGTTCTGGTCTTCCGCCCCACTGGCCTGTTGGGAAAATCCACCTCATGACTGATACTGCCAAATCCCACAGTCTGCATATAGGGCTGATTGCCCTGCTGGCTGTGTGCTACTTCGTACTTCCAGCCTATCATTCGGGCAATCTGGCCAGTGTCATGGTGATTGCGATCTATGCGATGGGTTATAACCTGCTGTTTGGCTATACGGGGCTGTTATCACTCGGCCATGCGCTGTTCTTTTCGGCGGGCATGTACGGGCTGGGCCTGTTGATGCACCTTGGCGCTTGGACGCCGGTTCCGGCCTTTATCGGCGGGTTGATTGCGGCATTAGTTGTCTCTGCCGTGATCGGTTTTTTGATCCTGCGCACCACCGGTGTGGCTTTCATGATCGTCACATTAATGTTCGCACAAGCGGGCTATCTGACGATCCTGTATTTTGGCACATATACCCGTGGCGACGAGGGCTTCGCCCTGAAACAAGCCACCCGACAGATTGCAGGCTATGATCTGACAGACCCGACTGTGCGCTATTTCTGTGCCCTGATTCTGTTTTCAGCCGCTCTGCTGGGCCTTGCCGCTGTGATCCGCGCCCCCTTTGGCCGCACGCTGATTGCCATTCGTGAAAACGAGGAACGCGCGCGCATGTTGGGTTACAACGTTACCGCACTCAAATTGCAGGCGGTGATCCTGTCCGGCGTGATTTCTGGCGCCTCGGGTGCTGCCTATGCGCTGTTGTTCGGTTATGCGGGTGCCACATTTGCCACCGTACAATATTCCATCTTCCCCCTGCTGTGGGTGCTGGTGGGCGGCGCTGGCACCACAATCGGCCCGTTTATCGGCGCGTTGTTCATGTTCTACCTGATCGACTATGCCTCTGGCAAAACCGAGGCGTATTTGCTGGTCGTCGGCATCACGCTTGTGCTGGTAACCCTGTTCTTGCCCCATGGCATTGTGGGCACGATCCGAACCCGATTGTTAAGGTGGCTGCCATGATCCTTTCGACCCGAGGCTTAACCAAAACCTATTCTGGTGTTGCCGCCAATACGGATGTGGATTTCGATCTGCCCGCAGGTCAGACCCGTGCGATTATCGGCCCGAATGGCGCTGGCAAATCTACTTTTGTGGGGATGATCTGTGGTCGTATCCCTGCCACACGGGGCAGTGTTTCTTTTGACGGGCAAGACGTGACCGCGCTGCCCGCCCATAAACGCATCCAGCGCGGCATGGCTTATACGTTTCAGATTACATCGGTGTTCCCCGGCCTGCCCGTGCAGGAAAATATCGCACTTGCAGCACGCCGACGGCTGGGGCGGAACAAAGCCGCAGTGCGGGCCAAAACCGATGAAATCCTGACCCGTTTGCAAATCACCGATCGCGCCGATCAACTGGCGGGGGATCTGTCTTATGGACACCAACGCATCCTTGAAATCGGCATGGGTCTGGCGCAGGAACCACGTTTGTTTATTTTGGATGAACCCACCCAAGGGTTGGCGGAATCCGAAGTGGAAGATTTCAACCACCTGATCAAAACGCTGGACGCCGAAACCACAATCCTGCTGATCGAGCACAATATGAATGTGGTAATGGAAGTAGCCGAATATATCACCGTTCTGGATCAGGGCCGCGTGCTGGCCAATGGCACCCCTACGGAAATCCGCGCCAATGCCACGGTGCAAGAGGCTTATCTGGGGACAGGTCATGCTTGAACTCTCAAAAATCCAGTCCGGCTATGGCCGTGTACAAGTGCTGTTTGACGTGTCCCTGACCGCCAAAGCAGGGGAAATCACCTGTATCATGGGGCGCAACGGGGCGGGGAAAACCACCACGCTGAAAACCATCATGGGCATGTTGCCGATGACAGCGGGGGCGATCTCGCTGGACGGTGTCGATCTGGCCAGCCTGCCGCCCCATAAAATCCCCACATCGGGCATTGCCTATGTCCCCCAAGGCCGCCGCCTGTTTTCTGAACTGACGGTCGCACAGAACCTGGAAGTGGGCCTGCTGCACACCGCCGACAAAGCTGCCACGCGCGAGGAGGTTCTGACCCTGTTTCCCCGCCTGCGCGAACGGCTGAAACAACAGGCCGACACCCTGTCAGGGGGCGAGCAACAGATGCTGGCCATGGGCCGCGCCCTGTGTCTGCGCCCCAAAGTTCTGCTGCTGGATGAACCCACCGAAGGGCTGCAACCGTCAATGATCGACCTGATCCGCGATGTGGTGATCCAGATGAAATCCCGCAATCTGGCGGTGATCCTTGTGGAACAGCGCATTGACGCGGTTTTGAACATTGCCGATCAGGTGGTATTTGTTGAAAACGGCCGCAGTCTGGAAACCACTGACACTGACGCCCTGCGCGAAAACCCTGAAAAACTGCACCATTACCTTGGTGTGTAAAGGAGAGACCCCATGCAAAAGACAGTGATTAAAAACATCGGCCTGATGCTGTCGGGCAAGATCGAAGAACCGATTTTGGACGCGGATTGCATTATCGCTATTGATGGGAAAATCAGTGAAATCGGCCGTGGCAAGGACATGGATATTGATCAGGCAGATACGATGGTGGATGCCAATGGCGTCTGCCTTGCACCCGGTTTGATTGACAGCCACATCCACCCTGTCGTGGGCGATTACACCCCGCGCCAGCAGCAGTTGGGTTGGATTGACAGCACATTGCACGGCGGCGTCACCACTCTGATTTCTGCAGGCGAAGTTCACATGCCGGGCCGTCCCAAAGACATTGTCGGGCTGAAAGCCATGGCGATTGCATCCCAGCGCTGGTACGAAAATTTCCGCCCCTCGGGCATGAAAGTCCACGCAGGCGCGCCGGTTATTGAACACGGCATGGTCGAAGAAGACTTCAAAGAACTGGCAAGTGCGGGTGTGAAACTGCTGGGCGAGGTTGGGCTTGGCACCGTCAAAGACGGAAAAACCGCGCAGCAAATGGTATCTTGGGCACGCAAATATGGCATCCAGTCCACCATCCACACAGGTGGGCCGTCGATTCCCGGTTCTGGCCTGATTGACGCGGATATGGTGCTGGAAACGGGCACGGATGTGGTGGGCCACATCAACGGCGGGCATTCCGCCCTGCCCGACGACCAGATCATTTGCCTGTGTGAAAACTGCACCGCGGCGTTGGAAATCGTTCATAACGGCAACGAACGGGCGGCCCTGCTGACGCTGAACACCGCGCGGGAATTGGGCAAGTTGGATCAGGTGATCCTTGGCACCGATGGCCCAGCGGGATCGGGCGTGCAACCCCTTGGGATTATGCGTATGGTTGCCATGTTATCCTCGCTTGGGAACGTCAACGCCGAGACCGCGTTTTGCTTTGCCAATGGCAACACAGGGCGGCGGCGCGAGCTGGACACAGGGTTGATCGAGGTCGGCAAAGCCGCCGATTTCGTACTGATGGATCAGGCGCAACATGCCCCCGGTAAAAACATTCTGGAAAGCATCCAACTGGGCAATCTGCCGGGTGTCGGGATGACAATTATCGACGGGAAAGTCACCTCAGGACGGTCACGAAATACCCCGCCGGCGAACCGCATCCCCGAGGTGATTGCCTAAACCCCCTGCTACAGCGGGGCAAACCCGCTGTGCAGACCCAACAGGATCGCTCCGTAAAAACAGGCCGAGGCAACGCAGACAAAGCCGTGCCAAATGGCATTGGAAAAGCGCAGGCTCTCCCACATAAAAAACGCAACGCCGCAGGTGTAAAGCAAGCCCCCCGCGATGATCAGAACGGTGGCAGATGCGGGCAATGCAGGGATCATAAAGCCGATCAGCGGCACACTGAGCCAGCCCATACACAGATATAAAACCGCGCCGAACCGCCCTGGTGTCTGCCAGAAAAACAAACGTGTTATGATGCCAAACAGTGCCAGCGCCCAGACGACGGCCAGAATACCATAGGCGAAAAAACCACCGATCATCACCACCAAAGGCGTGTAGGTGCCTGCAATCTTTAGAAAAATCGCGGCGTGATCAAAGCGGCGAAAAATCGGGCGGAACCGTTCTACGGGGGTCATGTGATAAATCGCCGAGGCGCTGAACGTGGCAATCAACGCCGCCCCATAAATCGCCACAGCCGTTGTGTGACCAAGATTGCCAGCAGACACCGTCCAGACAATCAAAACCACGGCCCCAACCAAGGCGCCAATGACACCCAAGGCGTGAATGGACCCATCGGCAATCCGCTCGGGCAAGGAATAGGCGGGGTAGTCGCTATGTTGGTCTGGCATGGTACAAACCTAGACCCGCGTGATGGGATTCACCAAGGCTTCCCTTGCGTTAAGCCCATGTTACGCAGGTTTAGACGCCGCCAGTCGCAGAACATCCCAGTAATTCCGCCCGATCCGCATTTTATCGCCATAGCCCTTGTCCAGCATCAACTGATGCAAACGCGGCAAGTGGCGGCAGGGAACATGCATGATCAAATGGTGCTCCAGATGATAATTCACCCAATACGGCGCTAGAAACAGCCGCATCACAGGCCCCGCTTTAGTGGTGCGCACATTGCGCAGTGGGTCGTCTGAATATTCCACAACCCCGTGTTCGGCAATATTGCGCACCCGCAGAACCAATTGGAACCACGTCAGCAACGGCAGCGCCCAAAACGCAAACCACCACCACCATGCGCCTACGGCCCACATCACCGCGAAAATCACCAGATTGGCGATTATCGCACGCCCCAGCACAGGGCCGGAAAACGCCTGTGCCAGATCCTGACGGGTCATATGATCGTCTGCCTCGCCCGCCAGTTTAAACGCCAACATGATCTGCTGGCTGCGTTGGCGAAATCCGGTTTGCCCCGAAATATCCCGAACCAACTTGCGCCGCAGACTGGCCTTGGTGGTTGGAAAGGCCCGTGACAGTTTCAGGTCGGGATCGTTTTCGGTCTGGGTGTGTTGATGGTGCTGCAAATGATAGCGGCGGTATTCGAACATATCTGCCAAAATGGGTCGCCCGCACAGCCACTCGCCTGCCAATTCATTGAATTTGCGGGTTTTAAACAGGGCCACATGGGCAGCTTCATGCATCAGGATCGCCAGCCCTAGCTGGCGTGATCCGATCAGCATAACCGCAAGAACAAAGGTCAAAACATTGGGCCACAGCGCAAACAAAGCCAAAGCCAGCGCAATTACGCCCCAACAATGAATCACCAGCCAAAGCCCCCAAAGATCGGATCGCCCGTTAAAACTGCGAATTTCCTCGGTGTTCAGAAATGCCCGTCCGGGTGTCATGTGATCCTCCATGCTGCAAGTCCTGCAACATCAGATCACGTCAAGCGCTTCAGCATGTCCAGAAAAACCTTACGTTCCTCTTTACTTAACGGGGCCAAAGTATCTTCGGTTACGCGGGCGCCAAACTGGTGCAATTGGTCCAGAACATCCTGCCCTTGCGGGCTTAGGGATACCACTGTGCGCCGTTTATCGCCCGGATCGGCACTTAGCTGGATAAAGCCTTTGGCCTTTAGGCGGGTCACAACGCCTTTGATCGTCGCCACATCCATTGCGGTGCGGCGACCGAGTAGATTCTGCGAACAAGAGCCCATTTCCCCGATCCGCACCAACGCTGCAAATTGCGTCGGTGTCAGGCCCAGATCGGAGTGTTTGTTGAAAACCGAGGCGTGTCGCTGGTTGGCCAACCGCAGGATATACCCGATCTGTTCATCCAGCCGATACGCCATCTAGCGCAACCCGTCCTTGCCCTCGGCTTGCACATGGGTCAGGCCGCCCACCCGCGGCAAGGGGCGTCCGCTGTCAGTGACGGCCACCGCGACCAGAATTTCATTGGCCCGTGGGGCATCACTCATCCGCACCTCGACCCCGTCAAAATGGCTGCGCACATAGGCGGCGTCTTTATGGCCCAGCGGCACATCCAGATCCTGCCCCGGCCCGCCCATTTTTTTGGACGAGGGCACAAGGGCCGCACCCTGTTCCACCGCTTTGCGCAAGGGTGCGCCCAGTTTCGGGTGCAGGATCGCAGCGGCGTGTTCCAACTCTCCGTTTTCCCCGACCATGGCCGCTTTGCCATAGCTTTCCGCCTGTTCGGGCTTGATCCCAAGCGCTGCGACACAGCGTTCGCCCAGCAGTTTGCCCAATTCCGCGCCAATATCCATCAGAGGGGTTAAATCCTCGACATATTCCCCCGCGAAAGGGTTGGCGATCACCGCAACGGCCACTGCCTTGCGGGTCGCGGGCGAAATATCACGGCCCATTTCAATATGTGTTTCTTCGACCCAAACGGCGGTTTTTCTGATTTTCAACGTCATCGCAATCCGTCCTTGCCAATAATATCCTCTGCCTTCAACCCACCAACCCGCGCATGAATTCGCGCGCCTGTGGACATCACCAGAATATAGGCCAATTCATCGGCGCGGGGGGCGTCATTCAGGCCAACCTCCATCGCATCAAAATGGCTGCGCACATAAGACGCGTTAATATGGGTGATCGGCACGTCCAGCCGTGCACCGCTCGCGCCGACTTTCTTGGTCGAGGGCACAATCGCCGCCGCATCGCCCAGCAATTCACGCATAGCATAGCCCCCCGGCACATGCCACAAAGCGCCATGTTCCAATTCACCGCCAAGGCCCACAATCGCGCCTTTACCGTAGCCTTGAACATCCGACGTATCGCCGCCCAAACAGGCCACTGCCTTATGTGCCATTTGCAGGCCCAAAGGTTTCAAGTCTTCCATAAAATCAGCAATGTCAGCCACATAGCGCCCTGCATAGGGGTTTTTAATCACCGCAATCGCCGCAACACGGCGCAGCGGAGTGTCTGGCACGGGGCCAAATTCATGGTGAATTTCCTCCACCATCGTTACAATTTTTCGCACTATGACTTCAGGCATTTGCCAACTCCCTATTTCCAATAACACGGCTTTGCCCCTGCAACACCAAATAGGCCGCTTTGATACGCCCCAAGGCCAACAAGTCCTGCGCCCGCCGCGCTCCGTTTTCTAATGCCCTTTGCCTGTCGATTATGGATAATTTACCACAATCGGTGACAACAAGACGTTCGCCCAGATCGCTGTCCGGGTCTAGTTTATTCGCTTTAATCCGCGTTATTTTGGGGTGGCCCACCAGATCAACAGCATTGGCAATAAGCGTTGCCGCCACGTCAGCACTGGCGGCACATTCCCCCAGAACCGTAACACTGTCGGCAATCCCACGCGACAGGCTGCGCCCGCCCCGCCCGCTGGTGGCAATACCGCCAATTCCCTGCCCCGCATGCAGGCGAATTTTGCCCAAGGCACTGGCATCCAGCCCCGCCACGCCCACGTCAAACTGCTGTCCAGCTGCCAAATGCAGCGCAATATCACCGCCATTATTCACATAAGCTCGTGTCAGATCAGCGCCCTGCAGCATCGCAGCCAGCACTGTATCGGCAACGGCACCGGCCACTGCGGCCATGGGGGTTACAAACTCGGAATACCCCGTCGCCGCACGGACCATTCGCTGCGCGACCGCCCCGACAGGAACCACAGGCATCGGGCTGCGCAACAGGGGTAATTCCGCGACCAATTCATCCAAAACCGTTGCAAACCGTTGTTTTGCTGCGGCAAAACCAGCCGCGCGCGCGCCATCTGCACCGATCACCAGATCAATCGGGCCATGCTGCAAATGCAACCGGTCGCCTGACAACTGGGCTGCGATCATTCTGCCGCCTCGGCCCCGCCAATGCGGCGTTCCTTGCCGTTCAGCACGTCATCCACGTTGCGGATTTCATCCACATAGCCGCCAAGCGCGATGTAATCGGATCGCCGCATGGTAAATTCAATCGGGGCGACCAGCGCAGGGGTTGGCACATAGCCAAAAGCATTTGACGGCATTTGCGTCACATCGGCCATCACGGTGATCCCGCCGCCGGGCCAAAGATAGGCCTCGGCCCCGCCAATGGTCACTTGCGTCAGCGTATCGCGCACCGAGCGCGTCAGCTTGACCGGATTTTCTGTCACACCCGCCCGCAATGATCCCCCTGCGCCGCCCATAAACAGCACCGAACAGACCGAAGGCTCGCAATTCTCTGCCACCCTTTCCGCGCTGGCCCGCAAAGCAGCCGAAGGTTCAGCCACCTGCGGCACAAGATTTTCATCCAGCTCGAAATAGGCCCATTGCTCGCCCGTGGTGGAAATCATGAACAGCCGCAAACCCGGCCAGGCGAGTTTGTCGTTTATGGTTTTGATGACCTTCAGCGGATCTTCGATATTGGTGCCACCCCAGCCCGTGCCGGGTTCTGCCACCTGAAAATACCGCCCCGGAGTCGATCTGCGCCCGACCACCCGTATACCGCTTGGGGGGATGTCCAACAGCACGCCCGCCTGGTGTTCCGACAGCACGCCGGTGATGTGATCATCGACCACAATCACCTCATCCGCGTGGCCTTTCCACTGGGCCGCGAACATGCCAATCGCCGCCGAGCCGCAGCCCACCCGCATCAGTTTTTCCTGCACGCCGCCGACAATTGGGGCCGCACCAGCTTGCACAATCACAACAGCTCCATCGTCAATAGACAGCTCAACCGGTTCGCAATTACACAAAGCCAACAAAGCGTCACATGTGACACGGCCTTCCTTTTTCGATCCACCCGTCAGGTGATCGACCCCGCCAAGCGACAGCATTTTGCTGCCATATTCGCTGGTCATCACATGACCGATGGCCTCGCCGTCCACGCGCACAATGGCCCGTTCTTCACCGATATGTCGGTCCGTGTCGATTTTCACTTTCACGCCGCAATAGCTGAAAATGCCTTCGGTCACGACCGTAACCATATCCACGCCACGGGTTTCAGCCGATACGATAAACGGGGCAGGCTTGTAATCTGGATAGGTGGTTCCCGCGCCAATCGCCGTTACAAAGGGCCGCGATCCTTGTACGATGTCCCCGTCCCAATCTGCGCCTTGCAAAAACGGCACGGCAGGGCCGCCGTTTTCGATCACGGTCAAAGGATCAAGCCGCACCAATTCGCCGCCGTGGTTGGCATAGCGATCACACGCGCCCGAGCGTCCGTCGGCAATAAAACACAACACCGGACAGGCATCGCAGCGAATTTTCTCAACAGCGGCGCGTTCAGTCATGGCCTGTCTCCTGAATTGCCGCCCTAAGGCGGGCTGGCGTGACCGGAACGCGGCGCATTTGCACGCCCGCCGCACGGTTGATTGCATTGATCAGCGCGGGGGCTGTAGGGATCAGCACATGTTCGCCCAAACCCTTGGCGCCGTAAGGGCCGTGAGCGTCCGGTTCTTCGATAATCAGGGTTTCGATCGGGGGAATATCGCCAATGGTCGGCATCAGATAATCATGCAGGTTTTCAGTCCGTCCGGGGATAAATTCCTCCATCAAGGCCATGCCAAGACCCTGCGCGATTCCGCCGTGAACCTGTCCTTCGACCAGCATAGGATTAATCGCATGGCCAACATCATGGGCCGCCACAAAACGCACCGGATGAACGGTGCCAAGCTGCATATCCACATCCACAACCGCCAGATGCGCGGCATAACCGAACTGCGCATAAGGCACGCCCTGCCCGTTTTTATCGAGCGGTTTGGTCGGTGGATCATAGCTTTCTTGTGCGCGCAGCACGTATCCGTCTGCGTCTGCGGGCAAGCCGTTCAAAGAAACCTCATGAACTTCCGCGCCGTCGCGCACGATGATAACACCGTCACCCGCTTCGATCACGGCAGCCGCGCTGTCGATATTGCAGCGGCGCAGGATGTCGGCCCGCAGCGCCAGTCCAGACAGCCGCGCGGCATTGCCCGACACAAACGTCTGACGCGAGGCGCTGGTTTTCCCCGCATCTGGCGTCACATCCGTATCTGCGCCGATCAGTTTCAAGCGGTGAACGTCACAGCCAAGCGCCTGTGCAAATATTTGGGAAATAACGGTATTTGCGCCCTGACCGATATCCATCGCCCCTTGGTGCAGTACAATTTGACCATCCGCCTGCACGCCAGACTTGATCGTAGAAGGATTGGGCAACGACGTATTTCCGCAGCCGTACCAGCCCGCCGCAATGCCCACGCCTCGCCGAATAGCGCCAGCTTTGGCGTTGAATTCCGCCGCATCGGCCAGGGCATCTGCCCATGGCCCCCGCAGCGCGGTGAAGCAGGCTTTGATACCGACGCCTTGTTCAAACACCTGTCCGCAGACGGTCGGCATGCCATTTTCCAGCGCGTTGAGTTCGCGAAACGCCAGCGGGTCCATGCCCAGCTTTTGGGCCAATTCGTCAAACAGAACCTCTTGGGCGATGGCGGCCTGTGGTACACCAAAGCCGCGAAATGCACCGGATGGCGGGCAATGGGTGTGAACCCCGACCGCCTCGGCGCGGTAATCTTTAACACGGTAAGGACCAGAGGCATGAACCGGCACGCGGTTCGCCACAGTCGGGCCCCAACTGGCGTAAGCGCCCGTGTTGAACACCCCGTCAAAGCGGAATCCCTGCAAATGGCCCTGTGCGTCTGCCCCGATGGAAACCTGCATCTGCGCGGGGTGGCGTTTGGTGGTCGACTGCATGGATTCACCGCGCGAATAGGTGATCCGCACCGGCCCGCCGGTTTTCAGCGCTGCCAGCGCCAGATAGGGCTGAACCGAAATATCCAGTTTTGACCCGAACCCCCCGCCGACCGCCGTTGGCACTATCCGAATGCGGCTGCGATCCATAGCGAGGATTTCTTCGAGACTATCCAAATCCATCACGGGCGCTTGAGTGCAGGCGTGGATTTCCACACGGTCACCATTTACGGTGGCATACCCCGCTTCGGGTTCGATGTAACCGTGTTCGACAAATGCAGTATCAAACTGCCCCGTGGCGCGATGTTCAGCGGTGCCAAGGGCGCGATCCGCATCGCCGCATTGCACGAAACCGCTGGTCATAATGTTCCCGCTGCGTCCCGAATGCAGCTGCGGCGCATCGGGTTTCATGGCAGCATCAGGGGTCATAACCGCAGGCAGTTCGCTCCATCTAACGGGAAAATCCCCGTCGTGAAAACGGGCCATCAGTTCCGGGGTGCCCACAACCGCCGCCACGGCTTCTCCGCGGAAACGGGTTTCGGCTACGGCAAACACCGGTTGGTCGGCGAAAGGTGCGATCACGCCGAAACAGTTGCGGCCCTTGATGTCGGCGGCGGTTAACACCGCCAATACGCCGTCTGTATGGGTTTCGAACCCCTCTAGATCACCAAATTCAAAGCTGGCACGGGGGAAAGGGGACCGGATCACATGGACGACGGCGGTGCCAATCGGGGCCACGTCATCGCCAAAAGACTCGCGCCCTTCGACCTTGTCCACCCCGTCCAGTCGGCGGATTGAGGTGCCAAGCGCACCAGTACCGTGCAAGGCAACTGCGCCCCCACCGGCGGCTTCGGTTACGGCGTCGATGATTTTACGATAGCCTGTGCAGCGGCAAAGAACACCGCCCAAAGCATCCTCTATGCTGCTGTCTTTATTACGTAAATAGGCAGTAGCGGCCACCATCATACCAGGCGTACAAATCCCGCATTGCGCCGCGCCGTGGTTTTGAAACGCTTCGGCCAGCGCCTTGGTATCCGCATCATTTTGCGCCAAGCCTGCAAGGGTTTCCACCTTCCGGCCTTCTATCTGCGCGGTGGACATCAGACAGGCACAGGTGGATTCGCCATCCACCAAAACCGTACAGGCGCCGCAATCTCCGGCGTTGCAGCCGATTTTCACATCACGCGCGCCCAGTCGTTCGCGCAGGGTCGCCGACAACCGCTCGCCAGGTGCGGCGCTGACATCCACCGACTGCCCGTTCAGGGTAAATCCGATAAGCTGAGGCCCAGTTCCGTCCATTATGAATGCTCCAGACAGGTTTCGATCGCCCGTTCAATCATCGGTACCACCACGTCAAAACGATAGCCCGCCGAGCCGCGCACATCGTCAATCGGTGACAGCCCGTCGAGGTGTTTTGCAGTGACTGCGCCGCGTGCCGAGGTCAGGCCGATCAGGTCAGCTTCAAGCTGCGGCAAACGCTGCGCAACGGGGGAACACGCGCCAACAGCCACGCGGGCTTGGCTGATTTTACGGTCGTTGTGTTCGATCCAAACGGCCACCATTGCGATGGAGATCACCAGATACTTACGACTGCCCAGCTTGGTAAATCCGCCGCATCCCCCACCCAAATCGGGAAGGTAAACCGCTGTCATAATCTCGCCCGTTTGAAGCGCGGTTTTGCGTACGCCTTGCAGAAAATCGCCCAACGGCAATCGCCGCGTTCCTTGGCATGAGGCCAGTTCGACCATAGCCCCAAGCGTCAACAACGGCGGCACCCCATCCGCTGCGGGTGAGGCATTACACAGGTTGCCCGCGATTGTGCCGGCGTTCTGAATCTGGATCGAGCCCACTTCACGGGCTGCTGCCTTTAACCCGTTAAAGGCGGCGGGCAGATCAGCCTTGGCGATATCAGTCCAGCTGGTCGCCCCCCCAATACGCCACCCGTTATCAACGCGGCGGATGCCTGACATATCCGCCACCCGCGTCACGTCTAGGATCGGGAAGTCAGGCAGGCTATCGCCATGGCTTGGATAAAAATCCGTTCCTCCCGACAAGATGCGCACGTTTTCCAACTGCGCGTCCTGCACGGCTTGATCCAGAGTAGTGGGTTGGAAATACATGTTCGGGGTGGCTTTCGATGTATATTCGTTTGTACACTAATAAACATCCTACACCCAGAGTCTGTCAACTGATAAACGATCCACAAAGCCACGACAGAAACAAAAAAGGCCACCCGCAGGCAGCCTTTGGTTTTACTGTTTGGGCAGTCTTACAGCCCCCATTTCACCCGCGTCGCTTCGAAAAAACCTTCGCCTTTTTTCAGCTTGATCCAGTTGTTCACGTAATTGATCCAGATTTGATCCCCTTGCGGCATCAACATGGCAATCGGCGTGCTGGAGGGCGCAGTCACGTTTTTAACGCGGGCAATCGGGAATTTACCCTCAAGCGTCGAACCTTCGATGTTGGAAGTGATGAACACATCTGCCCGCCCCGAGATTACCTCTTGATAGCCGCGCGCTGGTGCCTCTACAACTTTGATGTCTGCATCGGGGAACCAGTCCCGCGTCATTTTTTCAAACGAAGTGCCTAAAGTTGTCGCCACTTTCACGTCGGACTGGTTAATGCTGTCCATTCCGTCAAAACGGTCCATCTTATCTTTGGTGGTAAACGGGATGATTTCAACCGAGATATAGCTGTCGGAAAACCCCGCAACCTTCATCCGCGCGGCGGAAATCGACGCAGACCCAGTAAGGTTATATTTGCCAGCCACCACACCGTTCACCAGCGTTTTCCAGTCGGTGGGTACAAATTCAACCTCAACCCCAAGGTCTTTGGCCAACTCAGTCATGATATCAATATCATAGCCTTTGTAGCTATTCGTGGCCGGATCTTTGACCGACATCGGGTTCCAATCGCCCGTGGTGCCAACTTTCAACGTGCCGCTGTCCAGAATTTCATTCAACGCCGATTGTGCCGATAGTGCCGTGGCACTGAGCGCCAAGCCAAAGCTGACAATCGCGGCATTCATGCCCAATTTCCAGGATTTCATCCGTTTCTCCCCTTATTTCAGTACCGCACCATTTTGTTATGGACGGCGTTTCATGATTGAATATGGAAACAAACCCCCGCTAAACTCAAGTGAATTCGTCCCCACAGGGACCTAGCCCCGATCCGGGGAATGGCGAGGGCAGATGGCTGAGAACAAGATCGAAATGATCGGTGTAGACAAGTGGTTCGGCGATTTTCACGTCCTTAAAGATATCAATTTGACCGTTGGCAGCGGTGAACGTGTGGTGATTTGCGGCCCGTCCGGGTCTGGCAAATCCACCGTCGTGCGCTGCATCAATCGGCTGGAAGAACACCAAAGGGGCACGATCCGTGTGAATGGGATCGAGCTGACAAACGACGCCTCTGCAGTGGCCGCGATCCGGTCCGAAGTGGGGATGGTGTTTCAACAATTTAACCTGTTCCCTCACCTGTCTGTGCTGGACAACTTGATCCTTGGCCCGATGAAAGCCCGCGGCCTATCGCGCGCGGATGCGACGGAGCGTGCCATGCACTATCTGAAACGGGTGCGGATTCCCGAACAGGCTGATAAACGCCCGGCGCAACTGTCAGGCGGGCAACAACAACGGGTGGCCATCGCCCGCAGCCTGACGATGGAACCCCAAGTGCTGTTGTTTGACGAACCCACCTCTGCCCTTGACCCCGAAATGATTTCCGAAGTTCTGGACGTTATGGTCGGGCTGGCCGAAGACGGGATGACCATGATTGTTGTGACCCATGAAATGGGGTTTGCCCGTAAAGTGGCCGATCAGATGATCTTTATGGACGGGGGAGAGATCGTCGAATCCGGCCCCCCTGCACAGTTCTTTGCTGCGCCAAAATCGAAACGCTGCCAAAAATTTCTCTCCCAGATTTTGCATCACTAAGGGGTCTGCTTTTGAAAAACCTGTCTACCCTTGCCTTGCTGTTCCTGCTGTCTGGATGTGCCTCTTCCGATTTATGGGGCTGGTATGTCATTGATCCCACAACAAAATCCGGCTGGATCAACATCAAGTTTCTGGTTAACGGGATGGGCAATACTATTCTGATTTCCCTGATTGCCGCGGGTATTTCCATTGCACTAGGGCTGGTAGTGGCCTTGCCTGCCTTGTCCCATCGGCGCTGGCTGCGGATAATAAATCGAATTTATGTGGAATTTGTCAGGTCTATCCCCTTGTTGCCCATGCTATTCTGGGTGTTCTACGGCCTGCCGATCATTTTCAAATCCATCGGGCTGGATGTTCCGATTGATCCCTTTTGGGGGGCGGTCATCACGCTGGCCCTGTCGGACAGCGCCTTTACAGCCGAAATTTACCGATCAGGCATCCAGTCAATTGCGCGCGGCCAAACCGAGGCGGCACAGACCATCGGGCTGACCTACGGGCAGACTATGCGCTATGTGATCCTGCCCCAAGCGATCCGCCGCATTCTGCCACCGCTGGCCAACCAATTCATTTACATCGTAAAAATGTCCGCTTTCGCCAGCGTTATCGGCATGCAGGAACTGACGCGGCGGGCCAACGAACTGGTGGTCAGCGAATACCGCCCGCTGGAACTCTACACTTTCCTAATCCTCGAATATCTGGTGCTGGTTCTGATTATCAGCGCAGGGGTACGTTGGCTGGAACGGCACATGGGCGCAAATGAAAACATCTAAGGAGAGCTGCGATGAACTGGGAAGACTTTATGGACGACACATTGGCCAATATTGGCACCCTGTCAAAAGAGATTCCGGATACGGTTGCAGGGTTCAATAAAATGGGGGCAGCAGCTAAGGCATCCGGTGCCTTGCCTGAAAAAACTAAAGAAATCATGGCACTGGGCATCGCCATCGCCACCCGCTGCGACAGTTGCATCGGGTTTCATGTAAAATCATTGATCCGGCTTGGCATTACCCGCGCAGAATTATGCGAGGCCCTGGCCATGGCCACGTATATGGGGGGCGGGCCGTCTTATGCTTATTCTGCCAAAGCGTTAAAGGCCTTTGACGTGTTTTCAAAAGACTGAAAAGGCGGGTGTTTCCAATAAGCATTGCAAAAAAGCGTCGCTTGGGTATCCCTGAGTGATGACAAACTTTGCGAGGGTATCATGGCCGAAATAGTCGTGGCAGGCGCCGGAATTGTAGGTATTTCCACAGCGATCTGGTTACAGCGGGCCGGTCATACCGTCACTGTTGTAGACCGCGAAGGCCCGGCGGCTGGAACCTCTTACGGCAATGCTGGCGTTCTTGCATCGGGCGCCATTGTGCCTGTCACTGTTCCGGGTTTGTGGCGTAAAGCCCCGCGAATGGTGCTCGACAGAAACAGCCCCTTGTTTTTGAAATGGACCTACCTGCCCAAACTGCTGCCTTTCCTATTGAAATACCTGCGTTTTTCCACCGATACACATGTCAATTATTACGCAACGGCCATGGCTGGGTTGCTGCACGACAGTTTGGATCAACACCGCGCTTTGGCGCAAGGAACGCCGGCGGCGGCTTATATTACCGATGAAGATTTCTGCTTTGGCTACCCAACCCGCGCGGAGTTTGAAGCGGATCGGTACGGATGGGATATTCGGGACAAGAATAATGTAGACTATGAAGTAGTCTCGGGCGCTGAATTCGGCACATATGACCCGCTTTATGCAGATAATTTCGCCACAGTTGTGCGCTGTAAAAACCACGGACGCATCAGTGATCCGGGCGCCTATGTCAAAGCACTGGCCGCGCATTTTCAAGCGGAAGGTGGAACCTTAATCATCGCCGAGGTTACCGATGCAATTCGGGACGGTGAAGTCACAAAAGGCTTTGTGACCTCAAAAGGTGACATGCGCGGCGATCATGCAGTCATGGCCTTGGGGGCTTGGTCGAAACCTTTGGGACGTAAACTTGGGTTAACCATCGATCTGGAATCTGAACGCGGATATCACATTGAACTTGTGAACCCTTCTCACATGCCCAAAGCACCAATGATGGTTGTCGCTGGGAAATTTGTGATCACGCCCATGGAAGGCCGCATCCGTTGCGCTGGTGTTGTTGAATTCGGCGGGTTGAAAAAACCAGCCTCACGCGCGCCGTTTGATTTACTAAAGCGCCATGTTGCACAAATTTTGCCCGATGTCCGCTATGATCGCGTCGATGAATGGATGGGACATCGCCCCGCCCCAGCCGACAGCCTCCCGCTGATCGGGGCGACAAATGACACAAACAGTGCATTTACAGCACTTGGTCATCAGCACGTTGGCCTAACAGCAGGACCAAAAACTGGCAGGATCATTGCTGGGCTAATCGACGGCACTGGGCCGAACATGGACCTGGCGCCATTTTCCCCGCAAAAATACAGTTAGCCAAACAAAAAAGCTAATGCAGAGGTTTTCCTTGTGGCACGCTTGCCGCAAGAACATTGCCAATTGTCTGTAAAAGAAGCTCTTTTTTCAGGGGCTTGGCAATGAACTCATCCATACCCGCCTCAAAACACAAGCGTTGATCCTCGACGGACACGTTTGCTGTAACGGCAATGATCGGGCAGCGCCGCAGGTGTTTATGGGCCTCAAACGCGCGGATTTCGCGGGTGGCCTCCAATCCGTTTTTATTGGGCATGCTGATATCCATTAAAACGAAATCAAAGGGCTTCAACGCATACTGCTCCACCGCTTGTTTACCGTCCTGCGCAAACTCCAACTCATGCCCCGCGCCTTTCAACATTGTTTTGATCAACAGCCGATTGGTACCGTTATCTTCAGCCACCAGAACGCGCATATGGTGCGGTGCAACCGGCTTACAAACCGCGACTTGAGAAACATGTCGACGTTCATTTAAAGGCAGAACCAGCCTGAACAGACTTCCTTTATCCAGCTCTGCTTCTACTTCAATTTCAGCCCCCATCAAACGGGCCAAATCCCGCGCAGTGGACAAGCCCAAACCGGCCCCGTCAAATTGGCGTGTGTTCCCATTGTCCACTTGCTCAAAGGCATTGAAAATTAAGGCCAGTTTAGAACGATCAATGCCAATCCCTGTGTCCTGAACGCTGATCTGCATTTGGCCAGCTGTGTCAACTTGCGCATACATTGTAATTGCACCTTTATCTGTAAACTTGATGCTATTGGACAAAAGGTTCGCCAAAATGCGCGATACAAGATCGGGATCGGCGACATAGGGCTTTTGTGCGGTGCTATCCACGCTGATCTGTATCGCTACGTTTTTGTCAGCGGCTTCGGCCCGATATAGGCTTGCCACGGCTTCCAGAACTTCGCTGACACACATATCGCAAAGTTCAACCTTCAGCCTGCCCGATTCGACATCTGTGACAGTTACGATGTTTTCCACCAAATGCATTAAACGGTTTGATGAAGTTTCCAATATTGCAACCGCATCCTTTTGGTCGGCACTTAGCGCGGTTTCACGCAAAATTTCCATCCCGCCATAAAGCCCGTTGGCAGGAGTGCGCAGTTCATGGCTCATCCTTGAAAGGAACTCCGTTTTTGCCTGATCGGCTTTTTTTGCCGCATCCAGTGCCGCGTGCAGTTCTTTTTCGCGGCGCACCAATTCACTGACGTCTCTCTCAACGGCAATATAGGCGCGGATTTTCCCATCTTCGGTAAACACTGGCGTCTGATGGGTTTCCATCCAAAGCGTTGCGCCCGATTTTGTTTTGTTTAGGATCCGTGCATTGGTCGATTGTCCGCTTTCGATCTTGGCATTCATCGCTTTGATAACAGCCAAATCCGCATCTACATGGTTCAATAACTCCCCCATGCCATGCCCGATCGCGTCATCCAATGTATATCCGGTCAGGTCCGTAAATTGTGAATTTGCCCATGTTATCAAGTGGTTTTCATCCATAAGCACGATACTGTCAGACGCATGTTCGGCCACAAGAGCAAGGCGGCGTGCCTCTGCTGATTGAATGATAAGGGCGCGTTCGGTCTGGCGGGTGTTTTTTGCCCGCCGCGACAAATGAGAGAATAGATACCCGACCATAAAAATCATCGACAAAACCGCCGACATTTCGGATGCAATTTCGGTGTAAACTGCTTCGGGATGGGTGAGCGCGCGGAACAGAATGATCAGCCCGGCAACCGCCAGAACCCCAAGACGAACACGATGGGATGCCGGGTGGAAACGGGCTGAAAGCAGCGAGTTCATCATTGCGCCGAACAAAAAAGCCCAACTAAACATCCGCAAAGATTCTGACTGCGAGGCGGCCAGAACCATACAAATACCCAATCCGCTGGTCTGAACAAAGCTGGCAAAAATGACCAGTAAGTGAACCTTACGCCCTTGATAATTGGCCTTTTTCCTAACGTAGGCCAATATTAAATATTCGACCAGTTCCAGCGGGAAAGTTACCGCAGCGGCCAGTAAGCCGAATTTCGGAGAAACCAGAATAGCAAGCAAGGCACAGCCGATTGCCGCGATAAGCATCCTGATCGAAGTCGCACCCATCCGCCCGAAAGTATATCGCCGCAGCAAACCAGAAGCCGAGGAGGCTTCGTCAAAACGCGCCAGATCACTTAACGTCAGGTCGTTTAAAGATGGTGTTTTACTCTGTTTCAACGCCGAATGCCGCTCATCCCAATTTCTGAGTAGGCAAAGTCTAACCGCGTTGTCTTAACAATCTCTCTACTGCGCCATACGAATTAGGCCCCGCCTGCGACTCCGGCCTCTGCGAAAGTGGCCATGCCTGAATGGCACTCCAACGCGGCTTTCATTACGCCAACTGCCAGCGCGCCCCCGGACCCTTCGCCTAGACGCAGACCCAGGGACAGCAAGGGCTGCTTTCCAAGCGCGCTTAGAATACGCGCATGCCCGGATTCAAGGGATTCATGCCCGGCAACAGCGTGATCCAACGCGCCTTTACACGCTGCTTCAAGACAAGCCGCAGCGGCCGTGCAAATGAACCCGTCCAGAATGACAGGGATGCGATGCGCCCGCGCGGCAGCAATCGCGCCCGCCATTGCAGCCAGTTCCCGCCCGCCAAGACAGCGCAACGATTGAAGCCCGTTGTGGGCTGAAATTGGGTTTGCGGCCAGTCCTTCGCCCACTACTTGGGCTTTTAAGGCCAAGCCAGCATCATCCACACCAGTCCCGCGCCCGACCCAGTCTTCAGGGTTGCCGTCAAACAATGCGGTACAAATCGCTGCGCCCGATGTGGTATTGCCGATGCCCATTTCCCCTGCCACGAATAAATCCGCTGCAGGATCCACAGCATCCCAGCCCGTTGCCAATGCAGCGACGACTTCGGCCTCGCTCATGGCGGGGCCAGTTGTAAAATCAGCCGTTGGTGTTTCCAGATCCAGTGCAATCACATCCAGCTTTACATCGAAAGTTCTGCACAATTGGTTAATCGCTGCGCCGCCATGTTGAAAGTTTAGCACCATCTGTGCGGTAACCTCGGCGGGAAAGGCTGAAACGCCCCGAGCGGCAACACCGTGGTTTCCTGCAAAAACAACCACTTGCGGATTCGTTATGCGGGGTGCTGCATTGCCACGCCAACCTGCGTACCAGATTGCCAAATCCTCAAGCCGCCCCAATGCACCAGGGGGTTTGGTTAACTGGCTGTTGCGCTCCTGCGCCGCGCTCATCGCTTGTGTATCCGGCCCGACCGCCGCTTTTAAAACCGCTTCAAAGTCTGCCAAAGAATTAAAGGTATGGGTCATAGAGGTCGGGTCCTGTGTTACGAACATCACGGGCGGATGTGCCATTGTTTGGCCCAGTCTTTAACCTTAAATTCACCCATGTGACACTGGATTCGCGAAGGCATACCCCCTATGAACGACATGCGCAGCAATGGGTTAGGCAATATTGACCTGCACCCCGTGGACATCCCCGCCGCTTTCACCTTGTTAACCAGATTGCCGATACCCGTTAACCATCAACTCGCCGGAGAGCGCGCTGCCCGTGCGGCTTGGGCCTATCCGCTGGTTGGGGCAGTTTTGGGGCTGATTGCAGGTCTTATCGCGCTTGGGATTGCAGCCCTTGGCGTGTCGAGCGGGATTGCGGCGGCCGTGGCCCTTGGGGCGCTGATGATGCTGACAGGCGGACTGCATGAAGACGGCATTGCAGATTGTGCTGACGGTTTTGGCGGCGGTGCAACCCTTACGCGGCGACTGGAAATTATGAAGGACAGCCGTGTCGGAGCCTTTGGTGCTGCGGCCTTGATTGTGGCCGTACTGGCCCGTTGGTCCGGCTATGACAGCATCATTTCGGTTAATTGGTTAACAGGATTTATCGCCGTTGGGACTGCAAGCCGCCTGCCGATGGTTTTAGTGATGTACGCCATGCCTTTGGCGCGCCCCAGTGGATTGGCGGCGCAGGTCGGACTGGTAAGCGCCCCCACAGCGATCATCGCTGCCCTGTTAACCATCTTCCTATGTCTTATTAGCGTTGGGCTGCTGGCCCTGCCGATGATCGCAATCGCCGTGCTGTCCTGTTTACCCCTGTGTTGGCTGGCATGGCGGCGGATTGAAGGCTACACGGGGGATGTGCTTGGCGGATGCCAGCAGGTTGCGGAAATCGCAGCGCTCGCCACGTTAACCGCATTTTTGTAACCCAGCCGTTAAGCGCCGCTGGCCGCTTCGAGTGCGAGGGGAAATTGCAGTTCAAACAAAGATAAATCCGCAGTTTTTCCCACAGACAACCGAATACAGCGGTTTTGAGGGGCTACAAAAGGCATCCGCACAAAGATGTCCCGCGCGATCAACTGATCCAGAACCGCCTTGGCAAAAGCCGCATCCTGACCGCAATCAACAGCCACAAAATTGGTGGCCGAGGGAACAACGGACAGCCCCTGCTCTGCTACAATCTGGGCAATCCGCTTGCGCCCCAAAGCAATGCTATCAACCGTTTGCGCCAGATAACGTTGATCCTTAAGCGCAGCCAAAGCCCCCGCCTGACTGATCCGGCACATACCAAAATGGTTGCGGATTTTATTGAAACTGTCGATCAGATCCGCATGCCCAATGCCATACCCCACCCGCGCACCAGCCATGCCGTAAGCCTTTGAGAAAGTACGCATTCTGATGACTTTTTTATCATCTGTGTTCAGCTCTGGCGCATGGCCTGTTGGCGCGAATTCAATATAGGCCTCATCCAGTATCAAAAGGCAATTTTCCGGCACGGCGTCAATGGCGGCCTGTATCACCTCGGCGCTGTGGACAGTGCCCATGGGATTGTCAGGATTGGCCAGATAGACCAGCCGCGCGCCCACTTCAGCCGCTTTTTGCATCAAAGCAACGGGGTCTTCGAAGTCACCTTTATAAGGGACTGTAACCAGCTCTCCTCCGTAGCCTGCCACATGATAATTGAAGGTAGGATAGGCCCCTTGCGAGGTCACAACTTTAACACCGGGTTCCACAATCATCCGCGCCAGATAGCCAAGCAGGCCGTCGATTCCTTCGCCTACAATGATGTTTTCCGTGGCGATGTGGTGGAATTCAGCCAAAGCTAGCTTCAGATCAAAGTTTTCAGGATCGCCGTATTGCCAAACCTCGCCCGCCGCTTGGGCCATGGCGGTAATCGCATAAGGGCTGGGGCCGAACACATTTTCATTCGCCCCAAGCCGTGCTGCAAAACCGCGTCCCCGTGCCCGCTCTTGCGTTTCCGGCCCAACAAAAGGCACTGTTGAGGGCAACCCCGCAACCAAATCCGTGTAAATCGGTCCGCTCATCCCTGTCTCCCTAACTGCGTCCTGTGTTTGACCATGTCCCGCGCTTGATGCGGCGAACCGTCTGAACCCCGGCCCTTAAAGCCGAGGTTTTACGTGTGTTAGCCCAGCTGATCAGCCCAGCGCAGCAACCCGATCAAAGGCGGCTTGCAACGTGGCGGATTCAAGGCCAGCTGCTTCCATCCGGTCACGGTTTTCTGCAACAACAGCTTCAGGCGCATTTGCGACGAATTTTTCATTCGCCAGCTTACCCTTTAGGCCGTTGATTTCTTTGGCTAGTTTGTCGATGGCTTTTTGCAGGCGTGCTTTTTCTTCTTCGATGTCGATCACATCAGCCAGTGGCAGGCAGAAAGAGCCCCCCTCTACCGGCAAGGTCACCGCACCTTTAGGGGCTTGATCCGCAATGGTCAGTTCCGAAATCCGCGCCAGACGCATGATCATCGGCTGGTTGCGATCCAAAGCAGCCTTGCCCGCATCATCCAGCGCCAGTTGCACCATGGGGATTTTCGCCCCCGCATTGACACGCATTTCGGACCGTACAGAGCGTACCTGTTCAATCAAAGTGATCACCCAGTTCATTTCGCGGTCAGCATCTGCATCCATCAATTCGGCACCATAGGTCGGCCAATCCGCATGGATCAGCAACTTTTGGCGCTCGGCAATATCACCCCAAAGCTGTTCGGTAATAAACGGCATAATCGGGTGCAGCAGGATCAGACATTGATCCAGCGTCCAGGACAGGGTCGCCTTGGTCTCTGCTTTGGCGGCTTCATCCTCGCCTTGCAACAAGGGTTTGGACAACTCAACATACCAGTCGCAAACCTTGCCCCAAACAAAAGCGTAAAGCCCGTTTGCCGCATCGTTGAACCGGTATTGTTCCAGCGCCGTATCCACGACCTCACGCACTTTGGCAGTCTCGCCGACAATCCATTTGTTCAGGGTTTGCTGCACCGTCGCAGGATCAAAATCCGCCTGCGGTGTGGCCTCGTTAAACTCGGCAAATCGTGCCGCATTCCACAGTTTCGTACCAAAGTTGCGGTTGCCCTTCACGCGGTCCACGCTGAGTTTCAACGTCCCACCAAGAGCCGCAATCGACGTCATGGTAAAGCGCAAAGCATCCGCCCCGAATTCGTTGATCAGGTCCAGCGGGTCCACCACATTGCCCAACGTTTTGGACATTTTTACGCCTTTTTCGTCACGCACCAATGCGTGCAAGTATATGGTATCAAAGGGAACTTCCTTCACCACCTCAAGCTGCATCATCATCATACGCGCGACCCAAAAGAACAGAATGTCCGCGCCAGTAATCAAGGTAGATGTCGGGAAATACCGTTTAAGTTCATCCGTTTCATTGGGCCATCCCAGCGTCCCAATCGGCCATAAACCCGATGAGAACCACGTATCCAGAACATCCGGATCACGCCAAACAGGCACAGCGCCGGTCAACCCCATAGGGCCGCCCACATTGATCGAATGGGGTTCTTGGTCTAACAGCAAAATTGTGCCGCCATAATATTCCAGCGTCTGGTTGGTCAGTTCCAATTCGCTTGCAGCGCAGAATTCCTTCCACGGGGCTTCGCCAATAATCTGGCCGTTTTCCATCCGTGGACCGTACCAAACCGGAATCTGATGCCCCCACCACAATTGACGGGAAATACACCACGGCTCGATGTTTTCCATCCAGTGGTAATAAACCTTTTTATCCCGTTCTGGCAGAATCCGAACGGTGCCGTCTTTGACTTTTTCCAGCGCAGGCACCGCCAGTTTGGCCGCATCCACATACCATTGGTCCGTCAGCATCGGTTCCATCACAACCTTGGAGCGATCACAAAAGGGCTGCATGATTTTCTTGTCTTCGATGGTGATCATCAGGCCTTCGCCGTCAATATCTGCAATCACCGCCTTGCGCGCCTCAAACCGGTCCAACCCGCGATAGGCATCCGGCACAAGGTTGATTTGCTCCACTTCGGTCTCGGTAAACTCCGCACCTTCGGCAATTTCTTTGGCCCGCGTGGCAGCGGCTGCATAGTCCAAACCATCCGCCCGCATCTGCGCTTTGGTATCCATCAAACGATAGAGCGGAATGTTATTGCGCTTGGCCACGCCATAGTCATTCGCGTCATGGGCACCGGTAATTTTCACGGCACCAGAACCGAAATCAGGATCGGGGTAATCATCGGTGATGATCGGGATCAGGCGGCGGTGCTCTTTCGGACCGACCGGAATTTCACACAATTTGCCCACAATCGGCGCATAGCGTTCATCTTTGGTGTGAACCGCAACCGCCCCGTCTCCCAACATGGTTTCAGGCCGTGTTGTCGCAATGGAAATATAATCCCGTGTTTCGCGCAGCGTGACTACGCCGTCTTCGTCTTTTTCAATGTATTCATAGGTTTCGCCACCCGCCAGCGGGTATTTGAAATGCCACATATGGCCGTCGATCTCGATGTTTTCCACCTCAAGATCGGAAATGGCGGTTTCAAAATGCGGGTCCCAGTTTACCAGCCGTTTGCCGCGATAAATCAAACCCTTGTTGTACAAATCCACAAAGACCTTCAGCACCGCATCATGGAAATTCTTATCCATGGTAAAGGCATTCCGTTCCCAATCAGCCGAGGCGCCAAGCCGTTTCAACTGGGAAATAATCGTGCCGCCTTTTTCCTCTTTCCAAGCGAGAACCCGCTCTAGAAATGCCTCGCGTCCCATTTCTGCACGCGTCGGCCCGCCCTCGGCAGCCAGCTGTTTTTCCACCTGCAACTGCGTGGCAATCCCTGCGTGATCCTGCCCGGGCTGCCAAAGGGTGTCAAAGCCGCGCATCCGATGCCAGCGGATCAGAATATCCTGCAACGTGTTGTTAAACGCATGGCCCACATGCAGCGCGCCCGTCACATTGGGCGGCGGGATCATGATGCTAAAACTCTCGTCACGGGATTTATTCGCACCTGCGCGAAACGCGCCTGCGTCTTCCCATTTTTTGAAGATCGCCGCCTCGGCAGAGGCCGCATCAAAATTCTTTTCCATCGCCATAGGATCAGTCCCGCCTAAAAGTCATCGCCACCTTCTAACCAGCCCGTGGCCGAAGGAAAACCCAAGAAATCCGCCGCGCAACAACCACGACCATTCTCTTTTTGTTTTTCAAATATCCAATGCCGCGCCCAAAGCACAAAAGTCCACTTACAATTGAAACAACCGCCCCGGCCCTGGCACTTTGCGCCCCGCTAAATGTGCCATATGCCATGCCAAAGCCGAATTACTGGAAATCACCGGTTTGCCAATCTGCGCTTCGGCCTGTTCGATAATGTCAAAAGCCCGCAAATTGGTACAAGAGGCAAAGACAACATCGCACTCCCCCTGCCCCAGCTCTGCTATCGCCTGCAAAACCGAATCTTGTGAAATCCGCGCCACAACCTTTTCGCGGGCTTCCTCGAAACTTGAAAAGCCCGAAATCTTAAAGCCGTTTTGTTCAAGCAAGGCCCGCATGGCCGCAGACACGTCAGCAACATAGGGCGTCAAAAAACCGATATTGCGCGCGCCCAACGCCCGACACGCGGCCATAACAGCAGACATCGGATTGGTCACAGGCACGCCCGCATGGCTGGTTTGCACACAGGCCGCCACGCGATCTTCGCCAATAATCGTCGCCCCGGATGTGCAGCCGTATCCTATCGCCCCGAACGACACTTCGCGCGGCAAAAGCGCTGCGGATGCGGGTAAATCCGCCTCCATCTGGGCAAGCGTTTCAGGGGTCACATCGGGTTGGCTGACAATCCGGCTGTGATAAACGGGCACCCGCGCGGGGCCAAAAACGCTGGCCAGTTCCGGTTCCATCGTTTCATCGGTGGATAGAACGATCAGCCCCAACGCCGCCTGATCCCCGTATCCGGTATCGGTTTCAAAATGCTGTGCCATCGCGTGCCTCTTTCTTAGATGCCTATTCAGATCACAGGCAGTTCCCGCGCCACCCGCTGTGTCAGCAGAACCGGCGCGCCTTCGGTGATCAGAATATTTTCTTCGGCCACCATCATACGGGTTGCGTCAATCATTAGCGAGGGCTCTAGCGTCATCACCATTCCCGCTTGCAAAACCGTAGTGTCATGAGCCGCGATTGACGGCCACTCCGTCAGTTGCATCCCCAATCCATGCCCGATCCGCCCCACATCAGATCCGCCGCCCAGACCCTTATTCATGGCGGCAAAAAGATCGCAGCAGCGCACCCCTGCACGGGCAGTTTCCAGCCCTCTTTCGGTCACATCCCACAATTTTGCATGGGCAGACACAGCTTCAGCGTGGGCGTGGCCTATGGCAAAATTTCGATCGAAATCACAAAAATACCCCTTTAAACTGGCACCTGTATCCAGCATCAACACATCCCCATCAGCCAACGGAGTCGCGGTTGGCGGGGAAATCACATCGCCGTAGCCCCCCTGCCCGGCACCGCCCACAAGATAGGGCACATCCTCGGCCCCCGTTTCCAACAATGCAATTTTAAATCGGCGGAACACCTGGTCCAACCCGTCCCCGATGGCGGCCAGTTCTGGCACGCGGGCAAATGTGCGCGAGCCGATGTCACAAATGCGGCGGATAATGGCGACTTCAGCATCAGATTTTATCATCCGCAGGGATTTGATCAGGGCCGAACAGTCGTTGAAATGGCCAGAAATTGCGGCCTCAACCGCGCGAAAATCGGTTAACCCCATGCGCAGACTGGATTCTTCGCCCATGGGCAGGCCGATTTGATTGAAGGGGGCCAAAGCCTCAACCAACAGGCTTACGCCTTCATCAATGCCCCGCGGACTTGGCCATGTACGGATATCCTTAACCCAAGTGCGCCCCATCAAATCCGCGCCGATGGCTGGGATAACGGCGATTGGCGCGCCCGATTGGGGCAGGATCACAAACCAAGGCCGCGTGGGGCTGTGCCAAAACAGGGTTCGAAATCCGGTGAAATACCGCACCTCTGCCTCGGTTGTTAGCAGGATCGCATCAAATCCGTCTGTCGCCATTTTTTTCTGGGCCCGTTCAAGACGGTCCTGAAATTCGACGACAGGGAAATCAGTCATCGGCTGGGCCTTCGGAAAGAATCACCAAAACCCGCGCCTGCGGACCGAGACTGGCAGCCTGCGCCACCACCCCCGCAAAACCAGCCCCGCCAGAAGGCGAAGTTTGCAGCCCGAACCCCGCCAATTGTGCAATATCCCGCGCCACGTCAGAATCGCTAAGCGTCAAAAAACCATCCGCATCTCGTGCCAGTGCTTTTAGCGCCAGATGAGAGGGTTCCTTGCAATCCAGCCGTCCCATATTGGACGCAGGGCCTTGGGTCGCTACGGGTTTTCCTGCCTGGATACTGGCTAGCAACGCGGGGGCTGCATCGGGTTCGACCACAATAATTTGCACGTCCTGCCCCCAGTGTTTTCGCGCAGATGCCGCCACGGCTGCTGCCAGACCACCAACGCCTGCTTGCAGATAGATATGTGTGGGCGCGGGGCCATATTGTTCAAAGACTTCAGCGCTAAGCGCCAGATACCCCTCCATCACATCCCGCCCGGATGTGTCCTCTACCCAAGTGCTATCAGACAGCAAGCGCCAGCCATTCTGCGTAGCGGCTTTGGCAGCGGCAGCCATGCTGGCCTCGTAATCTGCGCCTACTACGACCACTTCAGCCCCTTTATCGCGCAAACGTTGGGCAAAGCCGGACGGCACGGTTTCAGCCAGATAGATCACCGCAGTTGCGCCAAAGACATGCGCGCCCGCCGCCACCGAGAGCCCGTGATTCCCGGCACTTGCCGTGACAAAAACATGCCCTTCCAGCGCGATTTTCGCCTTTTGCGGGTCAGATATATCTTGCCCCACCCGTTCAAATGCGGTTTTGGCGATGGAAAAGGCAGCACCCAATGCTTTGAAACTGCCCAACCCCATGCGGGCGCGCTCGTCTTTTACATGCAAACTGCCAATTCCCAAGCGGGCCGCAAGGGCGGGCAGATCAGTTAAAGGCGTTTGGGCATGGGCTGGACATTGGCCTAAAAGTTTCAGAACAAGGCTATCGTCAACCGTCACTTCGCCCGCTGCCAGACTGGATTGCGCGGGCACGCCAGTGCCACGCCATGGGTTCGAAATATATGTCATGCCCTGAACTTGCACTGGATCGCGCGTCAAGAACAGTCACAAAACGGCAAAATGGGGCGGAAAACTCCGCCAATTGGAGTGCCTAAACCGTCCTGCCCCGCATCACGCTACATTTTCGCGATCGGGAATGGCGCGGTCGGCGGTTGTCAGTTTCTCGCGCAGCATATGCAACATCATACGCCCGCTGTTTTGCCCTGTAGCGCCTGAATTCATGCGGCTGAAAAACTGCCGCGCTTGCTGTGACAGCTCTGTATCACGGGCGGTCTGCGCCACGCTATCCACGAATTGCGCGCAATAGTGTAGTTGCTGGCGATCCCCATCCGGTAAAGCCTTTTCCAGAATGGCACGAATCCGGTCCAGATCATCCAAAAGCGCCTGTTGATCCAGCTCTAGCGCGGTGTTTGATGACTGCGCAACGGGATCTGGCACAATGCGCGGCCCCTCACGTTCTCGGGTCAGTGTGGAGACCAGCCGCCGCTGAAACAGATCAAGACTTTCTATAGGCTTAGCCAGAAACCCATGAGCCCCTGCCGCAATAACCTTTTGGCGGGTGCTGTCCTGGGTATCGCCGCTAAGGGCCAAAATCGCCTGCTCCGGGTTGCCGTGTTCTGCCAGTTCGCGGATCAATTCAAGTCCAGAACCATCGGGCAGGCCCAGATCCACAATAATCAGGTCGGGCCGATACATTGAAAGATGTTTACGCGCGGATTTTACACAATCGGCGCGGCGCAACCTTGCGCCGCTGCGTAGGGCCATTAAACGCACCGCTTCGGAGCAGAAACGGCTATCTTCGATCAGCAGAATCGTGACCCCCATCAAAGGTCTGCGTTTGGCGTAATTTTTCGTAAACGGATCAATATCATGTGGCATGGTCGCCCCCAAAAGTTGCAGAAAACTTACCCCCATGGAACCGCATAGGTGCTAACAGGTTCCTAACAATTTTACGTTTTTGCCTTCTGGCAGACATAATTTCGTAAAACGCGCCATTGGGTGCACCCTTTGTCGCGTTGCCAAACCCCAGCAATCGCGCCATATCAAAGGCAACGGGACCAAAGGAGCTTAGGATGATTGGACGTTTGAACCACGTGGCCATTGCAGTGCCGGATCTGGATGCTGCCTGTGCGCAATACCGTGACACCCTTGGGGCCAACGTCGGTGCGCCGCAGGACGAACCGGATCACGGCGTAACTGTGGTGTTTATCGAACTGCCCAACACCAAGATCGAACTTTTGTACCCTTTGGGGGAAAATTCCCCGATCCAAGGCTTTCTGGACAAGAATCCATCGGGTGGCATTCACCACATCTGCTATGAAGTAGACGATATTCTGGCCGCACGGGACAAACTGCAAGCCACAGGCGCGCGGGTTCTTGGCAGTGGAGAGCCTAAAATCGGCGCCCATGGCAAGCCTGTTTTATTCTTGCATCCCAAAGACTTCACCGGAACCCTTGTCGAGTTGGAACAAGTTTAAATGAATATTGGTGCCGCTCTTGTCCTTTATGCCGTAACCTGGTTTTTAACCTTATTTATTGTCCTGCCCTTGCGCCTGAAAAGTCAGGATGAGGACGGCCATATTGTGCCAGGCACGCCCCCTTCTGCGCCGGTTAATCCGCAGCTGGGCAAACGGGTGCTGATTGTTACGGGTGTTGCAACGGTGGTCTGGCTGATTCTGGCATTTGTGATTTCGTCAGGTATAATTCCCCTTGATACCTTTGATTTTTACAACGGTATCCAAGACTAGCGGATCAGTGTTAAACAACCCGCAACAAGGCCAAAGCAGCCGCATGGGTGTCTTTATCCCCTGCGGCAAGAACGCGGCCGCCCGCATGGGCCGGGCCGCCTTCCCAATCTGTGACAATACCACCAGCGGCTTTGATCACGGCCAGCGGGCCCTGGATGTCATAGGCGTTTAAACCTGCTTCAATCACCAAATCAATTTGCCCTGCTGCCAGCAAACCATAAGCGTAGCAATCCGTGCCATAGCGCGTCAGTTTCACGCAGTCGCGCACCCGTTCAAAGGCGCTGCGGTCTTCCGGGGTGCCAACTTCGGGGAAGGTGGTGAACAGGATCGCGTCCTTCAGGCTGGCGCAGCGACGCACGGCCAGTGGTTCATGAACAGTACCGCGCTGCCACAAAGCGCCATCCGGCGTCCCGAGGAACCGCTCACCCGTGAAAGGTTGGTCGATAATACCGATTTCAGGGCCGGTTTCGGGGCCTACAGCGATCAAAACACCCCATGTGGGCGTGCCAGAAATAAAGCCGCGTGTACCGTCAATCGGGTCCAACACCCAGACCAAGCCGCTGCTGCCCTGTTTGGTGCCGAACTCTTCGCCCAGAATGCCGTCTTCGGGGCGGGATTGGGCTAGGATCGCGCGCATCTGGCGTTCGATTTCACGATCAGCTACGGTGACAGGATCAAAATCCCCCGCCAGTTTATTTTCAATATTCTGACCGCCACGGCGAAAATATTGCAGCGCAATCGGGCGTGCGGCATCAGCCAAAGCATAGGCCACCTGCACCAGTTCACGGGTCAGATCAGGGGAAAGTGTCACAATTTTAGACATAGAGATGCGCAAGCCTTAACGATTTGGCGCAACGATAGACTGCACGGCCCTTTCGTCAATCCGAAAGAACCGCCTGTTGTTATGCGCTGGCGCTAAGAACCCGTGCCAGATCAAACAGCTTGCGCCGCTGGTTTTCTGGAATGGCATAATACGAACGCACCAGATCGAGCGCTTCTTTATCCGATAGCAGATCCCCTTGCTGGCCTTTAGGCACAGCGGATTCGATTTGTGCTTCTATTTCGCCCTCGGATTTATCGAACCCTTCAAAGAAAAAGCTGACAGGAACGTCCAAAGCCTCGGCAATGTCCCACAGACGCGATGCACTGATCCGGTTCATACCGGTTTCATACTTTTGAATTTGCTGGAACTTGATCCCAACCTTATTGCCAAGCTGCTGCTGCGTCACGCCGAGCATCCATCGCCGATGGCGCACACGTTTACCAACGTGGATGTCCACTGGATGTTTCATCAAGAATTCTCCATTGTCTGTTACGCTTTGACGTATAGTAATAGCGCTGCACAGCCTTTCAAAAAAGGCGCCACGCCCATATCCACCAGGACCACTAATATCAAAATTCGGAACGATACCGAAATACGGTCGAGACAAATACTTTCTTTAAACGTGATAATCTAAATCCCATACAATCTAAAGCTGATCATTTATCATGTTCGAGGCTTTTCAGGGCAATTCGCACATTCTTTCGCATTTTGCAAAGAAAATATCAACATATTGCGTAACGCAGTCTCAATATTGATTAAAAATTCGGCCCAAACCCAATTCACCCCGCTTTGGTCTTCAGCTATGACCGCTGTTAAATAAAGTTAAAGGAATCCAAAAATGCGCGCGATGCAGGTCACCCAACACGGTAATCCACTGGAACTTTGCGATATTCCACGCCCGGAACCACTTCCCAAGCAAGTTTTGGTTCGAATCGCAGCCTGTGCGCTGAACTTTGGCGACCTTTTACTGTTGAAAGGCACCTATCAGGAAAAGCCGCCGCTGCCTTTTACCCTGGGCATGGAAATTTCCGGCACTGTCGAAGAGGTCGGATCAGAGGTCACCAGCCTTCAAGTGGGGCAAAAGGTGATTTCGTATATCGGGTTTGGCGGCATGGCGGATTACGCCGCCATTGACGCCGATATTTGTCTGGCGATTCCAGATACAATGCCGATGACCGACGCCGCCGCTTTCCCCGTGGGCTATGGCACTGCCCATCTGGCGCTGGATCACCGCGCCAGATTGCAGCCGGGGGAACGTTTGCTGGTGCTGGGCGCATCGGGTGGGGTTGGCCTGACGGCTGTGGAACTGGGCAAACTTATGGGGGCCGAGGTGATTGCCGTGGCCCGCGGCGCAGAAAAGCTGGCCATCGCCAAGGCCGCAGGGGCGGATCATCTGATCGATTCCGAAACCGGCGATCTGCGCGAACAGGTCAAAGCCCTTGGCGGTGCGGATGTGGTCTATGATCCTGTGGGCGGCGACCAGTTCAAGGCCGCTTTACGGGCCACCAACCCCGAAGGCCGTCTGATCCCGCTTGGTTTTGCATCAGGCGATGTGCCGCAAATTCCGGCCAATATTCTGTTGGTGAAAAACCTTACTGTGATCGGCTATTATTGGGGCGGCTATGCGAAAACCAATCCGACGGTGCTGAACGACAGTTTGGCAAAGCTGTTGAACTGGTACGAAACGGGGAAAATCAAACCCCATGTCAGCCATACCCTGCCACTGGATCAGGCGAATGAGGCTTTGGACCTGCTGCGCACCCGCAAGGCCACGGGTAAGGTTGTCATTACCCTTTCAGAATAAACACCAACGGGTGCAGTGCCCATTTGCCAGCGTTGCGCCCCGCCGGATGACAGGCTAGCCCGCCAACCGAATTTTTTTGGCAGGTTCCATATCGCAGCAATAAGCCTCACGGACCATCTCAGCAAACAGGGGGGCCATCGGGTTTTGTGCTGATGGCGCGACCATCATATTGACCTGAAACTCCGGTAAATCAGGCAAGCTGCCGCCATGGTCAATTTCTTCCAGATATTGCGGCGTTGTTCCCTTTAGACGCGCATGGACCGCCAGATCCGCACTTAATGATGCCTCGACCGTCATAGATGACATGGTATCCACCGCCATTTCCCAGTCAATCTGCGCCTCATCCAGTGCCTTCAACACAATCGGGCGAAAAATACACTGAGTTTCAAAGGCGATCCGCAATGGCCGCTCTTTCCAAGTTGCCCCGTTTGGCGCGCCGTACCACACCAGATCAAGGCTCGCCAAACGCACTGAATCCTCGGCCCCGCCGGTTTCAGTTGTCAGAATCACGTCGCACTCCCCAGAGGCGAACATGGATTTCAGCTCTGATGTGAAAGAAGACACCATATTCACCTTCACCTTGGGATAAGCGGTAGAGAACCGCTTCAGAACCTTCGGGATATGGGGATAGACGATGTCATGGGGTACGCCGAACATGATCTCGCCTTCGAATTTTTGATCGGTCATGCGGTTCCAGACCTCATCATTAAGTGTCAGCAACCGCCGCCCGTAACTCAGTAACAGCTCGCCCTGTGCGGTGGGGGAAACGCTGCGGTTTGAGCGGTCCAACAGGCTTTGCCCCAGGCTTTCTTCCAGCCGTTTTAACTGCATGGAAACCGCCGATTGGGTCAGGTTCAACTGGGCCGCTGCCCGCGTTACCCCGCCCGTATCCGCCACTGCAACAAAACTTCGCAGGGCCGTCAAATCCAAATTTCTAGCCATATCACAATCCTTGATATCAAAATCAACAAACATTCGTTTTTAAAATGAGTAACCACATGGCACATAAACATCAAGGAAATTGATGCAAACCCAATATCGCATCCGAATTCAGAAAGGAAAACCGATGACCTACACAACAACACCCCCCGCCCTCCAGGCCCACAGATTGCATGGCGCCCCCAAAAGCTGGCTTGCCCGACTGCGCGCAGCGGGTCAGCTGCGTCGGGAACGCAGGGCCCTTATCCGTCTGAGCGACCAGCATCTTTCAGACATCGGCGTCACCCGCGCCGAGGCCGAAGCAGAAGCAAACCGCGGTCTTTGGGACGCGCCAAACCACTGGAAACGCTAGTGCCTGCCCCGTTTCACCCCTAAATTGTGCCGTTTTTGATCTAACGGCACAATTTTCACCGCTATTCTCTTGAAAACACCCCCCAGACACCCGATATTCTTGCATGAACCTATCCGCATCGGCAGATGGGCAGTTTTAATGATTTTCTAGGGAGAAAACCAAATGGCACAATACGAGACAGTCCGCCGCGCAGGTGCAGGTGTGGGTGTCGAAGCCACCCAAATTCACGCTGGGTTGCGCGCGCACATGAACAAAGTCTACGGCCTGATGGGCGTGGCGATGTTCATCACAGGTATCGTCGCTTACTTCGTCGGCACCGATCTGGCCCTTGCAAAGGCTGGCCAGCCTACAATGATCTTCTCTGTCGGAATGCTGGAAACAATGTTCACCAGCCCCGTCCGCTATGTGATCATGTTCGCGCCACTGGCCGTTGTCTTTGGCTTTGGGGCCATGATTAACAAAATGTCACTGGGCACCGCACAGATGGTGTTCTGGGCTTTCTCTGCTCTGATGGGTCTGTCGATTTCCTGGATCTTCGCAGTTTATACTGGCATGTCCATCGCACAGATCTTCTTTGTGACCGCCATCGCATTCGCGTCCCTGTCCATCTGGGGCTACACCACCAAGAAAGACATTTCCGGCTGGGGCAGCTTCCTGATCATGGGCGTTGTTGGCTTGATCGTTGCAATGGTCGTGAACATCTTCCTGCAGTCCCCTGCAATCATGTTCGCAATCAACGCCATCGGTGTTCTGATTTTTGCCGGCCTGACCGCCTATGACACGCAAAACATCAAAAACACCTATCTGGCCCATGCGCATCACGGCGACAATGAGTGGCTGGGTAAATCCGCAATCATGGGCGCGCTCAGCTTGTACCTGAACTTCCTCAACATGTTCATGATGTTGCTGTCCTTGTTCGGCAACCGCGAATAAGCGAAACTATATTAACACCAAAAGCCGGGGCAAACGCTCCGGCTTTTTTGTATCCTTTATACCGAAAGCACAAAGATGCACGATTTTGCCTTTCCCATTACCGCATGGTCCACGGTTCTTCTCGGGGTGTTGTACCTTTGGCTGACCATCCTGATTATCATGGTCCGGCGCAGCGATGGCATCGTTCTGGGCGACAATAACGACCGCATCATGGCCAAAAAGATCAGAGGCCAGGCCAATGCAGCCGAGCAAATCCCGCTGGGCCTGATCCTGATCGCCTTGAACGAGTCGCTAAACCCCGCCCCTATCACATTGGTCATTGCCGCATTTCTGGTGATCGGGCGATACCTGCATGCGGTTTACTTCGCCAAAGACGGCACACATTTCCGCTTTCGCCTGTTTGGAATGCTGTTCACCCTGATCGCCCAAATCCTCGGCCTGATCGGCGTGGTGTTTGGCTTGCTGTTTTAACAGCTCCCGCAGGCTCTTTTTTGGCTAAATATCCAAAACCTGCCTTTGCAAAACAAGCCAGCACAGGCAGATAAACCTACCCCGCAACATCCGCCAAAACCGCCCGACAGGCCGCTTCAATCAGATCAAACACGCGGTCAAACCCGTCTTCATAATAAGGGTCTGGCACCTCGCGCAGGGGCTGGTCGGGCAGATAATCCAGCAACAGCCCCAACTTACCCCCTGCCCCACTGGGTGCCATGGCCTGAAGATTGTGGAAATTGCTGCGATCCATCGCAAGGATCAGATCAAACCGCGCAAAATCCTGCACCACCATCTGTCGGGATCGCTGCCCCGACAGATCATATCCCCGCCGCGCCGCCTCAGCCATAGAGCGGCGGTCGGGCAGCGCTCCGTTGTGCCAGCCACTTGTGCCTGCACTGTCCACCTCAATTTCCACGCCAGCCGATTGCACCAAGCCACGCATAATCCCCTCGGCGGTGGGAGAGCGGCAGATATTGCCCAAACAGACAAACAGAATAGACTGGGTCATGACCACACTTTCTTGGGTCAACACACCCTCCCCTTATCACACAGCTTCACGAGGCTTCCTATGAACATTGTTATCCTCACAGGCGCGGGTATATCTGCTGAAAGCGGCCTTGGCACCTTTCGCGATGATGACGGGCTTTGGGCGAAATACCCCATAGAACAGGTGGCAACCCCGGAAGGGTTCCAGAATAATCCCGCACTCGTGCATGATTTTTACAACGCCAGACGCGCCAATTGTGCAGGTTCCGCACCTAACCCTGCACACACGGCGCTTGCCCGATTGGAACAGCAGTTCCAAGGCGAAGTCCTAATCGTCACGCAGAATGTCGATGACTTGCACGAACGGGCAGGCAGCCGCGCTGTCTGGCACATGCACGGCAGGTTAAACCACGCCAAATGCCAAAGCTGCGATCACACATGGCCCGCGCCTGCGCAAATGCAGCCGGATGATCCCTGCCCGAACTGTCGTGCAAAAACCACCCGTCCCGATGTGGTCTGGTTCGGCGAAATGCCCTATTTCATGGAAGATATCTATGCCCGCCTGCACAGCGCAGACCTGTTTGTGTCCATCGGCACCTCGGGCAATGTCTATCCCGCTGCAGGTTTTGTGGAACAAGCCAGCCGCGCGGGGGCTGCCACGCTTGAACTGAACCTTGAACCCTCATTGGGGGCATCCACCTTTGCGCAATGCCGCACCGGCCCCGCCAGCACGCTGGTGCCCGAATGGGTCAACGGCTTGCTGCGCTGATCCTATCCTGTCACCTTATTGGGCATATCCTCCCCCGCAAAAAACGCCCGCAGGTTTTCCACCGCCATCAGCCCCATGCCCGTGCGCACATCCAGCGCGGCAGTCCCCAGATGGGGCAACAACGACACGTTATTCAATCGCCGCAACGCCTCTGGCACCACGGGTTCGCTTTCGTACACATCCAAGCCTGCCCCGCCAATCACACCGGCTTCAAGCGCTGCAATCAATGCGGCCTCATCCACCACATCCCCCCGCGCCGTATTCACCAGAATACCGTGCGGACGCATGGCGGCCAGTTCAGCCGCGCCGATCATATGCTGGTTTGCAGCGCCGCCCGGAACCGACAAAGACACAACATCCGCCGCCGCCATAACCTCGGCAATACTGCCCAATTGACGGGCCGAGGGCACGCCGCAATCTGCCACAGGAGATCGGTTGTAAAACACCACATCCATGCCAAAGCCATAGTGACAGCGCTTGGCAATCGCCTTGCCAATCCGCCCCATGCCGATCACACCCAGCGTTTTGCCACTGACGTGCAGCCCCAAAAACTGCGTCGGATGCCAACCTTGCCAAGCCCCGCTGCGCACCGCCGCTTCGCCTTCACTGGCGCGCCGCGCCGTCATCAACATCAGCAAAACCGCAATATCCGCTGTGGCATCGGTCACTGCACCGGGCGTATTGGACACAGCCAGCCCCGCCGCCTGCGCCGCTGCCACATCAATATGATTATACCCCACGCCGAAATTCGCCAGAACCCGCGCCCGCATCGCGCCACCAAAAACAGAAGCCCCGAGCGGATCGCCCAACGTCGGCAAAACCCCGTCAAACTCCGCCAGCGCCACGGCCATTTCAGCATCTGACAGCGGCAAAGTCTCGGCCCGCACGGTCACCGCAAAATGTTTCCGCGCCTCAGCGATTACCGCATCCGGCAAAGGCCGCGTCACAAATACGCTCGGTAAATCTACCATCTTCAATGTTCCCCCAAATACTCAGATCACAGCTTAATGCAGCCGCCCGCCTGCGGGCACAACCATATCAGGACGTACCAAAACAACCTCACCCTCTGCATCAGGCAGGCCCAAGACCAACACCTCGGACATCACAGGCCCGATCTGGCGCGGCGGGAAATTCACCACCGCCATCACTTGGGTCCCGACCAAAGTTTCTGGCGTGTAGTGTTTGGTGATCTGCGCGGATGATTTTTTCTCGCCCAGATCTCCGCCAAAATCTACCCACAGTTTGATCGCGGGTTTGCGGGCCTCGGGAAACGGTTCCGCGCGGGTGATCACCCCTACGCGCACATCCACTTTGATAAAATCGTCAAAGGAAATCTCATCGCTCAATTCATCACTCATTTTGCCAACTCCCGACTGCGATCCGCTGCGGCTTTGACACCGCGCCGCAACAAGGCAGGAAAGCCGCTTTCTGCATCCATCAAAACCCCCAGCGCCGCCGCCGTGGTCCCCCCGGGGGACGTTACATTCACCCGCAACTGGGCTGGATCCTCATCCGATTGTTCCGCCAAAGCCCCCGCCCCGGCAACCGTGGCACGGGCCAGTTTCAGCGCCAGATCGGCTGGCAACCCTTCGGCCACCCCCGCTGCCGCCAAAGTTTCAATCAAATGAAACACATAGGCAGGTCCGGACCCCGATACAGCCGTCACCGCATCCATCTGGCTTTCATCGGCCAAACGCACCGTCTGGCCCACTGCCCGCAACAGGCTTTCGGCCATCTGCATGTCACTTTCGCCAATATTTCCGTTACCAATCAGCGCAGTAATCCCTTTGGATACAGCCGCAGGTGTGTTTGGCATAGCGCGGATGATCGGGGTTTTATCCCCCAAAACCGCCTCAAACGCGGCAATCGGCGTTCCGGCTGCCACCGAAATAAACACTGTCGAACCATTGCCCATGGCCTGCAAACGGGGCAAGGCATCGCCCATCATTTGGGGTTTAACCGCAACAATGCACACCGCAGGCGCATCAGGCAAAGCGCCGTTCACCCCCACACCATCCGCCTGCAAGGCTTGCACCCAGTCAGACGGCGACGGATCAAGAATAGAGACAGCTTTCGGCGTCACACCCTGTGACAACCAGCCCTGCAACATGGCAGAGCCCATTTTCCCACAGCCAAGCAGCACCAGACCGCCCTTGTTCACACGTTCCAAAGTCACGAAAAACCCTTCCCAAACATCCAGCCGATTCACGGCGGACCTTGGGCGATGGTCGATTGGAAATCAAGCCCATGCGGCGGGTTAACCCCTTAGGCGCGGCCGTAGGATTCCGACATGGCGATATCCATCGCCCGCTCGACGGTTTCATCGCCCCAGCAAATCAACTGAAACGCCGGATAGAACCGCTCGCAGGCCACAACAGCCGCACTGAGCATCTGATCCACTTGTTCAGGGGCCGCAGATGCACCGCCGCCCAGCATCAGACCATAGCGATAGACCATCAGCTGCTGCTCGCGCCACAATGAGAACGAACCGGCCCAGCATTTGTCATTTGCCAGATTCATCGCCTCAAACAACGGCGCCAGTTTTTCTTCGGGCGGGGCCATTTCAAAAGTACAAATCATTCGCAGGGTTTCGTCATAAGCCGACCACGCCAAAGTAATCGAATAGGTGCGCCACGCCCCTTCAATCGCCATAGCAATCTGGTCTTCCGCAACCCGATCGAACGCCCAGTCGTAATGTTCTGCAAGGGTTTCAACCACATCAATGGGATGTAATTCACCGCTATCAAGATAATGCTCTGTGCTTGTCATGCCTGCTGCCTTCTTGTTTGTCTTTGCGAGACACGCCGCCCCAATTTCTAGGCGTCAGCGCTAGGTCTACGGGGTTTTCCCGAACACCTTACAAGATATGGTGTAATCAATTGACCTGCATGTAAAGAAAAACTTTTGTAATGCAGCAATCCATCCCCAGCTATTTTCACTTTATCCACAATAAATCAAAAACGCCCCCCGCTGAAAACGAGAGGCGCCACCAATTCTTTTTTGTTTTTCAAATATCCAAAAACAGGACCGTCAAATCACCCCGCCGTGGGCAATTCATAAACGCCACCGTTGGCTTTGGACCATTCCAAAGGCGCATTCAAAAACGCCTCAACCTGATCCAGTGTTTTGGTGTCGAAGTTCCCTTGCGCACGGGCAACTTTCAAAACATCCCACCATGTAACCAGATAATGCAGCTTTAGCCCGTTCTCGGCCAACATCTCATGGGTGTTCTTGAAAATATCGTAGTAGAATACCACCAACGTGTGGTCACAGGTGGCACCTGTTTTGCGGATCGCTTCGGCAAAGCGCAGCTTTGATCCGCCGTCTGTTGTCAGATCCTCAACCAGCAAAACCCGCTGACCCTCGGAAATATCGCCTTCAATCTGCGCATCCCGTCCGTAGCCTTTGGGCTTTTTGCGCACATATTGCATGGGTAGGTTCATCCGTTCCGCAATCCATGCGGCAAAGGGAATACCGGCCGTTTCGCCACCCGCCGCCGCGTCGAATTGTTCAAATCCCACATCGCGGTAAAGCGTGGCCACAGCGAAATCCATCAGGGCGCTGCGGATATGGGGATAGGAAATCAACTTGCGGCAGTCGATATACACCGGCGAAGCCAGCCCGCTGGCAAAAGTATAAGGCTCATCCGCGCGGAAATTCACCGCTTTGATTTCCAGCAGCATCTTGGCTGCCAGTTCGGACATTGTTTCTTTGTCGATAAAACTGTTGGAAAACACGCGCAGCACTCCTCGGATCGCAGATGAGATGCTCATAGAACAAGACAGGTCACAAGAAAAGCGCAACAGACCCAGTTTGCGCAAAAAACCCAATGAGGCCCCGCTTTCAATAGGATTGAGCCGTAGCCCAAACACCGTTAAACCGCCCCTATGAACCGGCTTCACTGGCATCCCCGCGCAACACTCAGCGACTTTGACGGCACCCTTTTAGATGCCGCACAGGCGGCTGGCGTCGCCCCAAACCGCAGCAGTGATCCCAGCAACCCGCTAACGGCGATTCCCGCATTTTTGAACGCGCTCGGCGCAGGTCTTTCCCCAATCATCGGCACCCCGGTAAACGCGCCAGACCAACCTGACAGTTTTTTCACCCTGACAGGCGGCACCACAGGCGCGCCCAAGGTTATTCGACGCAGCACATCAAGCTGGCTGCATTCGATCAAGACGCTCAGCGCCACGCTGAATATCGGGCCAAACGCCCGTGTGGCCACGCTGGGCAACCTCACCTATTCCCTGTCGCTCTATAGCGCGATTGAGGCGCTCTATTGTGGCGCGGATTTCCACTTTATACGCGGGGCCGAGGCTGACAAACGCGGCATCACCCATCTTTATGCCACCCCGACCCAGTTGCGCGTGATCCGCCAACCCGCCCCGCGTGTGACCCATGTCATCACAGGGGGAGGTCCTTTTGACGAGGCCACTGCCGCCCATGTGGGCAGGATTTTCCCGAATGCCAAAGTCTGGCGCTTTTATGGCGCGGCTGAAACCAGTTTCATCACTTTGGCTGATGACGCTACCCCCCAAAAATCCGTCGGCCCCGCCTTTCCGGGGGGTGAAATTGCCATCCGTGATCCCTCAGGCAATCCGCTTTCCGCCAACACGGCTGGGGAAGTCTGGCTGCGCAGCCCGATGCTGTTCAGCGAATATGCCATCGGGAGGTCTGCCAGCACAAAATGGCAGGACACATGGTTGTCCGTGGGCGAGGTTGGGCATTTGGACCCTGCGGGCAATCTGTATCTGACGGGGCGGATGGATCGCATCCTGACCATAGCTGATAAATCCGTATCTCTTGACCAGCTTGAGTCCGCTTTGATTACCGCAGGGGCTGGATCAGCCGCGATCGTCGCACTGCCCGACCCGCTGCGCGGCTATGTTTTACACGGATTTATCGAAGGAACCGCGCCAAAACCCAATCTTTTGAAATCTCTGACGCAGCTGCCTACACTTCCCCGTCTGACATCAGGCAAACCGGACTACGCCGCCCTGCGAGAGCTGATCCCATGAAGCCTGCCTATATTGTTGCGGCCTATCGCACCCCCGTCGCCCCCGAAAACGGCGCTTTTGCGCGGGTTGCGCTGCACGATCTGGCCGCGCCTGTGATCAAGGCCTGCCTGCACCATTGCCCGGTTCCGCCTGACGAGTTGATCCTGTCCAACGCCCTGTACGGTGGCGGCAATCCGGCCCGTCTTGCTGCCCTTGCGGCAGGATTGCCTGAAACCGTGGCGGGGCTGTCGATTGATCGGCAATGCGCGGGGGGGCTTGATGCCATCTTATTGGCGGCACGGTTGGTGCAGTCAGGGGCGGCGCGTGCGGTACTGGCTGGCGGGGCGGAAAGCCACTCGCGCCGCCCGTTGCGCCTGCGCACCGATCCTGACGGGGCCGCAGCAATCGCATATGACCGTCCGCCGTTTTCCCCTTGGGCCAGCCGCGACCCTGATCTGCATGAAAGTGCGGCGCAACTGGCAGATGGGATGGGGCTTACCCGCGAAGCACAGGATGGGTTTGCGGTTGCAAGCCATGCCAAGGCCCGCGCCGCCCGTGATCAGCTACACCAAGAAATCATTCCTGTGGCAGGGTTGGACAAGGACGCGTTTACCCGTAATCTCAACCTTAAAACCGCAGCCCGTGCGCCGATGGTTACAGGCAGTCTCAGCGCGGCCAATACGGCAATAAAGGCGGATGCGGCAGCTTTTCTATTAGTGGTCGATCAGGAACTGGCGGCTGAATTCCACGGGATTACCCCTGCGCAAATCATCGGCGGTGTCACTTTGGGGGCTGCCCCAGAAACACCCGCAACCGCCCCGATTGCGGCGATACGTCAGATCTTGGCGCAGGCTGGGATAGCGGCTGGCGCACTGACATGCAGCGAAATAATGGAAGCGTATGCCGTTCAGGCCATTGCCTGCCAGCGGGGGGCGGGACTTGACCCCCTGACCATGAATCGTAGTGGCGGAGCCTTGGCGCGGGGGCACCCAATCGGGGCCTCGGGAGCGATCAACGCGGTGCGTTTGTTTCACGAATTGCAACAGGCCGGCGGCACCGGCCTTGCTGCGATTGCTGCGGCAGGCGGGCTGGGAACCGCCATGCTGTTACAGGTTTAGGCCCGCGACATCACGGCGCGGGGCCGTGCTTTGTGAATTGCACCAGTGATCGCGCCAGCGGCCACGGCCTTGATCAGATCGCCCGCCAGAAACGGCAGCATTGCTGTGACTATCGCATCCACCAGACCTGCACCCGTCATAGCCATGTAATAAGGCACTGCCACCGCATAAAGCACGCCGATCCCGCCAACCACAGCGGCGATCCCCGCGCTGACGCCAACCCGCGCGCCGCGCAACAAGCGCATCATCAGGCCAGTGGCAAAGGCGGCGACTGGAAAACCGAACAGGAACCCCGCCCAAGGGGTTGTGAACACACCCAATCCGCCGCGCCCCCCTGCCAGCAAGGGCAAGCCAAGCGCAACCAGTGCCAGAAACAGGATCACCGCCAATGCGCCTTTGCGCGCGCCCAGAATGGTGCCGCACAGCATGATCCCCATGGATTGCGCGGTGATCGGGATGCCACTGATCAAGGTCAGTTTCGGCAACAAGCCAAGGGCTGCGATCACTGCCGCAAAAACCGCGATGTAGACGATGTTTCTTTCCATAACCTGTTCCTTTTAGCGGACCCCGCCGCGGGCGCGTAATGCCTCGGCCACGTGATCCGCGTCATCCAGTGCCGACACCGCAAGGGGGGCGACGATTCCAACTCCGACGCGGCGGTTTGATCGCGCGCGCCATGCTTGGGCCAAATGCGCAGCGCGCTGGCCGAGCACAGGGGTAAAGCGGATCATCAAAGCAAAAGCAAGGGCGATCCTTTCGGGCGGAATGCCAAGGCGGCGCAGGGGAGACAGCGCCCAGATCACCCAATTCATCATATCGCTTAGGCGGCTGGTCATGGTCACAAAGTTCGCGGCCCCCACCAGCAGCAGCATCCGCAGCACAATCCCCAGCCCCTGCCCGATCCGTCCGACCAGCAAGTGATAGCCAAGGATGATCACCGCAAACCACAGAATCGGGCGCAAGCCCCGCAGGCTAGCGGTAAATCCGACACGGCCAAGACTGGCACACAACAGGCCAACCCCGCCGATGCCAAGGGTCAAAAGCGCGATATTTTCCAAAGGAAAGACAAAAAACGTCAGCCCGCAAAGGGCTGCCAGTTTCCAGCCGACGGGTATGCGGTGCGCCCAGCTTTGGCGTTCCAACGTCAGGCTTAACATTCCGCCCGCCGCGCCATTTCGGACTCAAACTGCGGAAGAACCTTTGCTGGTGGGCCATCGGCTGCAACCACGCCGCCGTCCAGCCAGATCACACGGTCATAGCTGTCAAGTGTGCGGGGGTCGTGGGTTATCATCACCAGGGATTGCGCCAGTCCCGCCAGTTGGCGGTGCAAACGCGCCGATGTGGGAATATCCAGCCCTGCATAGGGTTCATCCAGCAAGATCACGTCTGGTTTCATCGCCAGAACCGCCATCAAACACAGATAATGCCGTTGCCCACCAGACAGCGTATAACAGGACCGATCCGCCCAATCGCTGCGATTTTGATCTTGTAAAACACTCAAAGCCCCCGCTTTGGCATCCGCTTTTGACGCGCCAAGTTGGACCAATCCAAAGGCGATTTCCTCGGCCACGGTGGGGAACAGGATTTGATGATCGGGGTTTTGGAAAATCACCCCGATCCCAGCCAGTGCCGCCTTGCGATCCGCGTAGACATCCGCGTCGCCTATGCGCACTTGGCCTTGGTCGGGCTTCACCAACCCCGCCATCAAGCGCAGGAAACTGGATTTCCCCGCGCCGTTCTGGCCAACAACACCAATGCGTTTTTCCCGCAAAGACAGGGAAACAGGCCCGAAAACCTGCCGCCCGTCAAGACTTAGGGACACATCATCAAAGCTGATCTGCGGCACAGGTCAGGCCGCCAGCCGATCCGCCAAAACACCCACTTCAGGGGCATCGGCAACCGGACCATAAAGGGCGAGTGACGGCACGCCAGAAGCACAGAGCCGCGCGCCATATTCCGCCACACCAGCCCGATCCACAGCGTCAATCTTGGCCACCACTTCGTCCAATCCGGGAACACGTCCCCAGATCATCACCATCCGCGCCAGCCGTTCACAGCGCGAAGACGGGCTTTCCAGCCCCATCAACATGCCCGCTTTCATCTGGACACGGGCGCGGTTCACCTCGGCTTCGTTCATGTCACCCGCTGCGCGGCGCAATTCGTCGATGCACAGGGTAGACAAATCCGCCACATCAGCCCCGCTGGTGCCTGCGTAAATTGTCAGGCTGCCAGTGTCGGCATAAGCCCCCGCCTGCGCGTAAATTGTGTAACACAGCCCGCGTTTTTCGCGCACTTCCTGGAACAGACGGCTTGACATGCCGCCCCCTAGCGCCAGTGAAAAAACTTGCGCTGTGTAGATTTCATCGTCGCGGTAGCTGGCGGTTTCAAAGGCCAAAGCAAAATGCGCCTGCTCCAGATCTTTGACAACGCGGTGTTCACCGCCCTGATACAATGCGGGCAGCAAGACCGTCGAAACCCCACGATCCATATGGCCAAAGGCGGCTTCAGCCAGCTTGACCAATTCGTCGTGATCCACAGCTCCAGCCGCCGACAGAACCATTTGTTCGGGGCGATATTGCTCTTTTACAAACGCCTGAAGGTCAGCGCGCGTGAACGAGCGGACACGCTCTTCGGGGCCTAGAATCGTGCGGCCAATGGGCTGATCGGGATAAGAGACCTCTTGCAGCCAGTCAAAAATCACATCGTCCGGTGTATCAAGGGATTGGCCGATCTCTTGCAGGATTACACCCCGTTCGATTTCAACCTCGGCCGGATCGAACACGGAATTCAACACAATATCGCTGATTACGTCCATCGCCAGCGTCACGTCGTTTTCCAGCACGCGCACGTAATACGCCGTCATTTCACGGCTAGTATAGGCGTTGATATAGCCGCCAACGTCTTCAATCGCCTCGGCAATTTCCAGCGCGTTGCGTTTTTTGGTGCCTTTAAAGGCCATATGTTCCAGAAAATGGGCAATGCCATTCTGTTCAGGGCGTTCATGCCGCCCGCCTGCGCCAACCCAGATGCCCAAAGAAGCTGATTTCAGCCCCGGCATATGCTCGGTTACAACGCGAAATCCGTTAGAGAGTGTGTGTATTTCTACGGTCAACCCGCAATCCTTTCTCGAATAACAGCTTCGATTGCTGCCAAATCGCCTGCCACGCGCGTTACCCGCTCGTCGCGTTCAAATAGGTCCGCCATCCGTGCCGGCAAGGGCGGGTGAACGCCACAAGCTTCTTCGACTGCCGCAGGGAATTTTGCGGGATGGGCTGTCGCCAGCGAGATCATCGGCACATCGCCCTGCATTTCATCGCCTATTTTGGCGGCGATTGCGGAATGGGGGCACAACACCTCGCCTGTGCGGGCAAAGAAATCCTTGATCGCGGCGCTGGTTTCTTCTTCGGAAACACGGCCCGAGTCAAACTCTTCTGCCATCCGCGCCAGCGCCCCTTGGGACAGTTTGAACGATCCCGCGTCTTTCAGCGTTTCGAACAACTGGCTAACCGCATCGCCTTCACGATCGTAAAGGTCAAACACCAGACGTTCATAATTTGACGAAACCTGAATATCCATCGACGGGCTGATTGAGGGCACAACACCGGTTTTTGCATGGTCGCCCGATTGCAATGTGCGGTGCAGGATGTCGTTCTGATTGGTTGCAATCACCAGGCGCTCAATCGGCAACCCCATGCGTTTGGCCACATAGCCTGCAAAGATATCACCAAAGTTCCCTGTCGGCACACAGAACGAGACCTTACGATGGGGCGCCCCAAGGGACACAGCCGAGGTGAAATAATACACCACCTGCGCCAGAACCCGCGCCCAGTTGATCGAATTCACCCCCGCTAGCTGCACACCATCGCGGAAATCAAAATCGTTGAACATGTCTTTCAGCAGCGCCTGACAGGTGTCAAAATCCCCGTCCACTGCCAGCGCATGCACGTTGCTTTCTACAGGCGTGGTCATCTGGCGGCGCTGTACTTCGGACACGCGGCCATGGGGGTACATGATAAACACATCCACCGCATCCAGACCGCGAAACGCCTCAATCGCGGCCGAGCCTGTGTCGCCACTTGTGGCACCCACAATCGTCACCCGTTTGCCGGAGCGTTTCAAAGCGGCCTCAAACATCTGGCCGATCAACTGCATGGCGACATCTTTGAACGCCAAGGTGGGGCCGTGGAACAGTTCTAGCAGATAGTGGTTGTGATCCAGTTGCACCACAGGACAGCGCGCATCATGGCTGAAACCGGCATAGGCTTTGGCAATGATGTCGCGGAATTCCGCGTCGTCAAAAGTGTCACCTACAAAAGGCTTCATCACCTCAAAGGCCACATCTTCATAGCGCTTGCCTGCGAAACCTGCGATCTGATCCTGACTTAGAGTCGGCCAGCTTTCAGGCACATACAAGCCGCCATCGCGTGCCAACCCTGTCAGCATTGCTTCTTCAAATGTCAGTTCGGGCGCCTGCCCCCGCGTGGAAATATACTTCATGCTACCTTGCCTAAACCGTTTTCTGCCGGATGCGCCACAACAGGTACGCCGTCATCCCGAACCAGACAACCGCTAATGAAAACCAGGTGATCGCATATTCCCAGTGATCATTAGGGATATTCACCGACACGGGCAACGGCGATACGGCGTCATAGGCCACCCACGCGCCATCTTTGTTGTATTCGGCTTTTTCGACAACCACCATAAAAGGTAAAACATTCAGTTTCTCGGCCAACATGGGCAGGTAACGGGCGAACCAGATGTTCTTGTCCATATCAGGATCGGGGGTAAAAGAGGCGTCATAATCGTCAGGGTCCAGAATATTCCCTACAACCCGAACTGGCCCAGTGGGGCGCTGATCGTTCTTCTGCGCCTCGGGCACAAAACCCAAATCCAGCATAAAGGGCTTATCGTTCCAGATCACCTCTTTCAGAATGCGAAACCCCGCTCCCTGAAATTTCAGCGATGTCAGAACATGCGCCTCTGTGCCCGTCAGCTCACCCTCGAAGCGAACCCGCCGGTAATTGTCTTCTTCCAGCGCCCCTGTATCGTGGAAGTACCCCGCCAACGGTGCCGGCTCGGATGAAATACGCGCATGGATTTGCGCCAACCGCGCCTCTTTCCACTCAAGCCGCCCCAACTGCCAGAACCCCAGCCACAACAATGTCGCAACGCCCGCAATGCCAAACAGCAGGGGCAAAATCATTCGCGTGCTCATGCTTCAATGTTCTCCAAATACTCAACTTACACCCCAGCAGCCTGTGCTGGAAACGGGAAAGGCGCGAACCCTGACAGCCCGCGCCTTCCGATTATTTCTGCATCTGCTGGGCCTTAGGCACACGGGTGTGCCAATGCGCTTTCGCAGATGGGACAGGCTTAGCCGCCCCAGATGTACACAGCTGCAAACAAGAACAGCCAAACCACATCCACAAAGTGCCAGTACCAAGCCGCAGCTTCAAAGCCGACGTGCCGTTCCTGTGTAAAGTGGCCTTTATAGGCCCGGATCAAACAGACGCCCAAAAAGATCGTCCCGATCACAACGTGGAACCCGTGGAACCCTGTCGCCATAAAGAAGTTCGCACCGTAAATGTTGCCCGAGAACCCGAAAGCCGCGTGGCTGTATTCATAGGCTTGGAAGGCTGTGAACAGCAGACCCAGCAGAACTGCGCCCCAAAGGCCTTTTTTCATGGCGTCGCGGTCATTTTCATGGGCAATCGCGTGGTGTGCCCAAGTGGCCAGACAGCCCGAACACAGCAGGATCAGCGTGTTGATCAACGGCAGGTGCCAAGGGTCAAAGGTTTCAATCCCAGCAGGTGGCCAAACGCCATCCACAATCGGAGACATAGGCCCCATGGGATAAAGCGCGTGTTTGAAGAAAGACCAGAACCACGCCACAAAGAACATGACTTCGGACATGATGAACATGATCACGCCATAGCGCAGACCAATCACCACAACAGGGGTGTGATCGCCAATGTGGGACTCGTCTACAACTTCGGACCACCATGCGAACATCACATACAGCACCATCACGAACCCGATCATCAGGACCCATGGGAAAGAGTGATCTTGCATGAAGAACACCCCGCCTGTCAGCATGACAAATGCGCTAACGGCACCAGCCAATGGCCAGATACTGGGGTTCAGAATGTGATAGTCGTGGTTTTTTTCATGCGCCATGGTGGTTCGTCCCTATATTCGCATCTTGAGCATTTCCGGACAGGCTGCGATGCAAGCCAACCAAAAACGCCGATTTCAGGCTTTGGTGGTGTTGAGTATCTTGTTTTTTTGCTTGGTTCAACACGCGTGGATACTCTTAGTTTACTGTTTTCTGCGTGCCAGTCGCAAGAGCAGCCTGCTCTTCTTCCGGCAAATCCGCCACGTGGAACGTATAGCTCAGCGTGATGGTTTTAGCGTATTTTGCTTCTTCGTCTTCCAGCATTTCCGGATCAACAAAGAATGTCACGGGCATCAGCACTGTTTCACCGGGTTGCAGCACCTGCATGGTGAAACAGAAGCAGTCAATCTTGTTAAAGAAATTGCCTGTGGAGTAGGGATAGACGTTATAGCTGGCCCGCCCTGCAATCGGATGATCTGTGGGATTATGGGCCTCATAGAACGCCAGACCAGTTTCGCCGATCTTCAGTTCCATTTCGTGCACAACCGGTTTGAAGGTCCAGGGCATGCCCCGTTCCAGCGACCCGTCAAAACGGATTTTGATGGTTTCAGCCAGTACCACATCGCTGCCTTTGGTGGCCACGTTCGTAACCCCGCCCCAGCCGGTTACGCGGCAGAACCAGTTGTACATCGGCACTGATGCAAACGACAGCCCCAGCATCAACGCTACAATCGTGACCAGCTTAAATACGGTACTTTTGTTTTTCGGGCTTTTGCTTTGTGGTGTCTCGCTCATTGTCCGGCCTCCGTTTTCGGCTCGATGCTGTAGCGCACCGTGTGGTCAAAGGCTTCCATGCTGACACCATTGGCCATCTTTACGATGGTGATCGCAAAAACCAGCGCCACAAAGCCGCCCAGCACTGCGCCAAGCATCAGGTTTGACCGCTTGCGCCGTCCGTGCAGAGGATGTTCGCTGCCAATAGCCATCAGAATATCACCGGAAGTTGGGGCATGAATGCAAAGCCACGCAGGGCTGCATCCACCAGAAGGGCTGCAAAATGGGCAAAAAGGTAGACCAGCGACAGGCGAAAGAACTTGCGCTCGGCGGCGTATTTATCCGCCTCGGCTGCCGCATCCTGACGCCGCCACAAAGCAAAGGCACCGCGCAGGAACATGCCGTTCAGAACCAAGGCCACCGCCAGATAGACCGGCCCACCAATAGAGGTAAACGCAGTGCCGATGGCGACCAGCGCCAGCAGAACCGTATAGCCCAGAATGTTGTTACGCGTCACCCGTGTGCCATGTGTCACGGTCAACATCGGCACACCCGCTTTGGAATAATCGTCGTTCATAAACAGGGACAAGGCCCAGAAATGCGGCGGTGTCCAAACAAAGATCAGCGCAAACATCATCACGCTTTCAACAGACACACCGCCCGTCGCCACAGCCCAGCCCACCATCGGAGGAAAAGCCCCTGCCGCGCCGCCGATCACAATATTCTGCGGGGTCGAGCGTTTCAGGAACATGGTGTAGACAACGGCATAAAAGAAGATCGTAAAGGCCAGTAGCCCCGCCGCAAAGAAGTTTGCAGTCAGCGCCAGCATCCCTACGGCAAGAACCGACAGCCAAAGCCCAAGGATCATCGCGTTTTTAGGGGTCACACGTCCGTCAGGCACAGGACGTTTCACGGTGCGTTTCATCACCGCATCAATATCCGCATCCCACCACATATTCAGCGCACCAGAGGCCCCAGCCCCCAGCGCAATGAACAGGATCGACGCAAAACCGATAACCGGATTAACCCCGACAGGGGCAACCAACAGGCCCACAGCCGCTGTGAAGACAACCAGCGACATAACCCGAGGCTTTAACAGTGCGAAATAATCATCGAACTGCGCATCATGGCCATAATCATTAACGGTTACATCGCTCATGGGGGTGTCCACTGGCTATGGGTTACAAGTTAGTGTGTCGGATCAATCAACAGCTTCGGCATTTTGAACCATTTGCAGGTTCAGGTCGGCCACTTTAACGGTGCTTGGCACGCTGGCGTATTCTTCCTTAGCGCCTTCAAGCCAGATATCGTAATCTGCCTGTGATACTGCTTTGACAGTGATTGGCATGTAAGAGTGGTCTTTGCCGCACAATTCGGAACACTGACCGAAGTATACGCCCTCTTTGCCTTCATCCACTTTGAACCAAAGCTGTGCAAGACGGCCCGGTACAGCATCTTGTTTCACACCAAAGGCAGGCATCGCCCAAGCGTGGATCACGTCAGAACCGGTAACTTGAACAACAATCGTCTTGCCTGTCGGGATCACAACCGGCGCGTCTGTGGCCAGCAGATATTCATCCGCCGCATAACCGTTTTCAGCCAATTTGTCTTTTGGCAGCATGAAGCTATCAAAACCAAAGTCTGAGTCCACATACTCATGTGTCCAGTACCACTGGTTGCCCGTAGCTTTGATTGTGATGTCCGCTTCAGGAATTTCCTGTTGCTTGAACAACAATGTCAGGGATGGCGGGATAATCGCGATCAGGATCAGGATCGGGATTACGGTCCATGCCACTTCCAAAGCAGAGTTATGGGTAAAGGTCGCAGGCTTTGGATTGCGTTTTTCGTTAAAGCGGAAAATACAGATCAGCAGCAAGGCCGTTACGAAAACCGAAATAATCGTGATGATCCAAAGCAGGAACGTGTCCATCCAGATCACATCAGTCATCAGCTCTGTAGCGGGGTTCTGAAAACCGATGCCGTGATCATGGGGCTTACCCAAAGTCGGCAGGTCAGGCAGTGTTCCTTGCGCCATTGCGGCACCCGAGGCCATCAGGCCTGCAACAGTTACACCAATTTTCTTCAATGTGGCCACAGCTTGCATATGATCCAGTCCTATTCTGATCGGCCTAAACGCCGGTCGGGATTCCCACGCCAAAGGCGCACCAGAATCCCCTGTTGTCTCCTGCGCCCTAAAAACAATATTAAAGTCTAAAGGACAAGCGCTCTCTTTGCGGCATACCGCCGCTTTAGCGCATGTTCAAACCATATAAGGAATTGCCGCTTTGGCCAAGGATCACGCTCCGTTTCGCCCGTTCGAGACGCAAATCGACGAAAATGCCGCACTGCACGTCCTGCGATCTGCAACAGATGGCGCAGATGACGGCGAGATTTTTCTGGAACGCCGCAGGTCGGAAAATCTGGTGTTTGACGACAATCGCCTGAAGACCGCCAGCTATGACGCCTCTGAAGGCTTCGGCCTGCGCGCAGTGAAGGGCGAGACAACAGGCTATGCCCATTCCACCCAATTGACCGAGGCCGCCTTGAAGCGCGCCGCCGAAACCGTGCGGCTGGCTGTTGGGGCTGGCGGGGCCACACTGGCCGCTGCCCCGCAAGCGACCAATCAACGGCTGTACACAGACGCCGACCCGATGATGGACGCGGAGTTTTCTGTAAAAGTAGACACTTTGCGCGAAATTGATGCCTTTGCCCGCGATCTCGACCCACGGGTTGTGCAGGTCTCGGCGTCGATTTCCGCCAGTTTGCAAGAAATCGAAATCCTGCGCCCCGAAGGTACCCGTGTGCGCGATGTCCGCCCGATGACACGTTTGAATGTATCGGTAATCGTCGATCACAACGGCCTGCGTGAAGGCGGCTCTGCGGGGGGCGGCGGGCGCTATGGCTTGACGGGATTGATGGACCCTGCAAGCTGGAAAAAAACCACAGCCGAAGCTCTGCGCATCGCGCTGGTCAACCTAGAGGCCGAACCCGCCCCTGCGGGTATTTTCGATGTGGTGCTAGGCCCCGGCTGGCCCGGAATCCTGTTGCACGAAGCCATTGGCCACGGGCTGGAAGGGGATTTCAACCGCAAGAAAACCTCGGCTTTTGCGGGGTTGATGGGGCAGCGGATCGCGGCCAAAGGGGTGACGGTGCTGGATGATGGCACCATCCCAGATCGGCGCGGGTCGATCAGTTTTGACGATGAGGGCACGCAATCGGGCAAGAACGTCCTGATCGAAGACGGTATTCTGGTAGGCTATATGCAAGACCGCCAGAACGCGCGTTTGATGGGGGTTGAACCTACAGGCAACGGGCGACGTCAAAGCTATGCCCATGCGCCAATGCCCCGCATGACCAATACCTATATGCTGGGCGGCACAATTAAACCCGGCGATATTGTGGCGGATTTGAAGGACGGCATTCACGCCGTCGGATTTGGTGGCGGTCAGGTGGATATCACCAATGGCAAGTTCGTGTTTTCCTGTACCGAGGCCTATCGGGTCAAAAACGGTGTTGTCGGCGCACCCGTCAAAGGGGCCACGCTGATTGGCGACGGGGCCACTGCATTAAAACATATCCGCGCAATTGGCGATGATATGGCGCTGGACCCCGGAATGGGGAATTGCGGCAAAGCGGGGCAATGGGTGCCTGTTGGGGTTGGTCAACCGACCTTGCTGATCGGCGGGCTGACTGTTGGTGGGAGTGCGATTTAAAATAATGCGGTTAGGGGGCCATGCTGGCCCCCGCGGCTGCGCCTCACCCCCTTGCGGATATTTTGGAAACAAAAAAATCTAGGTGGGGCGTTTGATGGGAGAAGTTGTAAATATGCCAGAAATTCGCAAAGCGCGGGATGAAGATCACCATGTTTTGGCGCAAATTTGGAATCAAGGGTGGCACGATGCCCATGCGGTGCATGTTCCGCAGCGCTTGACCGACCTGCGCACAAAAGAGAGTTTTTACATTCGTTTACACCAGATGCTTGCGCAGACTTTCGTGTCTGGTCCAATTGGCGCGCCAATTGGATTTTGCGCTGTGAAAGGCGACGAAATTTACCAGATGTACGTGCATAAAGACGCGAAAGGGACTGGTGTTGCGGCGGCTTTAATTTCTGCAGGATGTGAGAATATCGCGCAGCAGGGTTTTCGCCGCGCCAAGTTGGATGTGATCGCACAAAACAGCCGCGCCCGTAGGTTCTACGAGAAAATGGGCTGGGTTAGTCAGGGCCTGCATGAGTCCGAGGTGGATACGCTTGACGGCCCTTTCGCCCTGCCTTGTATTTTAATGACCAAAAATCTGGGCTGATCTAAGGCGATGCGGGATTCTCAGGCGGGCTTCACCATCTGTTAACCAAGTGGTGGCAGGCTCGTGCTATGAGCAGTCCCTCCTTGATTCCCCTGCCCCCCAGCGCGCGACTGGATTGGTTGCGACTGATCCGGTCGCGACGTGTGGGTCCGGTGACGTTTTTCCGTCTGCTGGGGGAGCATGGATCAGCCGCAGGCGCGCTTGAAGCTTTGCCACAGATCGCGGCTGAAGCGGGTGTTCAGGATTATGAAGTGTTTTCCCATAAAGCCGCTTATGCAGAAATGTCATCAGGGCTTTCCATGGGGTTAAATCTATTGTGCTACGGGGATGATGAATATCCAAAAGCCCTGCGCGACATGCCCGATCCTCCGCCTGTTTTATGGGCTTTGGGGAATACAGCCCTGTTAAACCGCCCTGCCATTGCAATGGTCGGGGCGCGCAATGCGTCAAGTCTAGGCATACGGATGACGCGTTTTCTGGCCACCGATCTGGGCGCTGCGGGTTTTGTGATTGTATCGGGCTTGGCGCGGGGTATTGATGCCGCCGCCCATAGCGCATCGCTGGCAACAGGAACAATTGCCGTGCAAGCGGGCGGGCTTGATGTGGTTTACCCCCGCGAGAACAGTGCTTTGCATGATGAAATCGCCCAACAGGGCCTGCGTCTTTCGGAAAACCCGTTGGGTCTGACCCCGCAATCCCGCCATTTCCCCCAGCGCAACAGAATAATCGCAGGTCTGGCGCAAGCAACATTGGTGGTCGAGGGTGCGTTACGCTCTGGCACTATGATCACAGCCCGTGAAGCGGCTGAAATGGGCCGCGAGGTTATGGCCGTGCCAGGCAATCCGATGGATGCGCGCGCGGCGGGGTGCAATGCGCTAATCCGCGACGGCGCCTGTTTGATCCGTTCGGCACAAGATGTGATTGAAGCACTACAGCAGCCCGAGACTTCGTTAACGCTTGAACCTGTACAGCCAGCGCTGCCCTTGCCCGCCGCAGAACAGATCACCCATCAAATTCTGACCCTGCTTGGCCCCTCTGCTGTTGCCGAAGACTGTCTGATCCGCGACGTCGGACTGCCGGCTTCCCAGATAACCCCCTACCTCACGACATTAGAACTTGAGGGTAAAATCCAGCGTCATCCGGGTGGGTTTCTGGCGCTTGGCAGTTAGCTGAAAGGTGAAAAAATCGGGTACCGCGCCGCACCCTTAAAGCACAGCAAAAAAACCAAATGCGCATCCCCCATTGACAAGCCTACCCACAGCAACACATTTTCCGCACGCCCCAAACGGGCAGTGCAGTATACTGATTCACAGGAAATAATATGCCAGTTGTCGTCGTCGAATCTCCGGCTAAGGCCAAGACAATAAACAAATATTTGGGCGATAACTTTACGGTTCTGGCGTCCTATGGACACGTGCGTGACCTGCCGCCGAAAGACGGTTCAGTGGACACAGACAACGACTTTGACATGAAATGGGAGGTCGCCAGCGACAGCCAAAAACACATTCGCGCCATTGCCGAAGCGCTGAAATCCGACGATGAACTGATCCTCGCAACCGACCCCGATCGCGAGGGAGAAGCGATCAGTTGGCATCTGGAAGAGGCGCTGAAAAAGCGCAAGGCGATCAAGAAATCGACCAAGGTTGAACGGGTGGTTTTCAACGCCATTACCAAAGACGCCGTAACCACCGCCATGAAAAACCCACGCCAAGTGGATATGGAACTGGTGGAGGCTTATCTTGCCCGTCGCGCGCTGGATTATCTGGTGGGGTTTAACCTGTCGCCTGTGCTGTGGCGCAAACTGCCCGGCGCAAAATCCGCAGGCCGTGTGCAATCCGTTTGTCTACGACTGATCGTTGAACGCGAAATGGAAATCGAAGCCTTCAAACCACGCGAATACTGGACGGTTAAAGCGATCCTGACCACCCCGCGCGGACAGGATTTCGAAGCCCGTTTGACGGTTTTGGGCGGCAACAAGCTCGATAAATTTGACATTGCAACATCCGAAGCGGCTGAAATTGCCGTGGCTGCAATCAACTCGCGGGATTTGTCGGTTGCCAGTGTTGAAGCAAAACCTGCAAGCCGAAATCCTTCGCCGCCGTTCATGACATCAACCCTGCAACAAGAGGCCAGCCGCAAGTTCGGCATGGGCGCGCGCGCGGCCATGTCAACGGCGCAGCGCCTGTATGAAGCGGGCTACATCACTTATATGCGGACCGACGGTATCGACATGGCGCCCGAGGCGATTACCGCCGCGCGGGCAACCATCAGCACCATGTTTGGCGCGGAATACGTTCCCGAAAAACCCCGTGTTTACAAGAACAAGGCCAAGAACGCACAGGAAGCGCACGAATGTATCCGCCCGACGGACATGGATGCGACGCCTGAAAGCCTGTCCCGTCTGGAACCGGAACAACGCAAACTCTATGATCTGATCTGGAAACGGACCATCGCCAGCCAGATGGAAGCCGCGCGGATGGAACGCACGGTTGTAGAAGTGGCCTCGCAAGATGGCCAAGTGGGTCTGCGCGCCAACGGCCAGGTTGTTTTGTTCGACGGGTTCCTGAAGGTCTATGAAGAAGGCCGTGATGATGTGACGGACGGTCAGGTCATTGATGACGATGACAAGCGCCTGCCCCAAATCGCACAGGGCGATCCGACCAAGAAAAATACAGTCACCCCCGAGCAACACCACACCCAACCAGCCCCCCGTTATACCGAGGCCACTTTGGTCAAACGGATGGAAGAATTGGGCATCGGGCGTCCGTCCACATACGCCAGCATCGTCACCACGATCCAGACCCGCGAATATGTGCGCAAGGACAAAGGCCGCCTGATCCCCGAGGATAAAGGCCGCCTTGTGATCGCCTTTCTGGAAAACTATTTCCGTCAGTATGTGGGGTATAACTTTACCGCAAAACTGGAAGAAGAACTGGACGATATTTCGGGCGGACGTGAGGATTACAAGGCTGTTCTGTCCCGTTTCTGGCGTGATTTTTCTGCTGCAATCGCGGAAACCGCCGATCTGCGCATCACCGAAGTTCTGGAAAAAATCAACGAAGTTCTGGCGCCCCATTTGTTTCCGGAAAATGAAGACGGCTCAGATCCTCGCATCTGTAAAGCCTGTGGTAATGGCCGGTTGTCCATGCGCACGGCCCGCTCTGGCGGCGCGTTTATCGGCTGTTCCAACTACCCTGAATGCCGCTACACCCGTCCGATCTCGGGCGAGGTCGAGGGCGGTGATATTGCCGGACCCGATGGCAAAGTTCTGGGTATGGATGACAACGGCGACCCGATCACCCTGCGCTCCGGCCGGTTCGGCCCATACGTGCAACGGCGCGACACCACCGAAGAAGAGCCGAAACCGCCCCGTGCGTCGATCCCGAAAGGCACTGACCTAAGCAGTGTGGATCTGAAACTGGCGCTTGATTTGCTGTCCCTGCCCCGTCTTGTCGGCACCCATCCAGATGGTGGCGACATCACGGCGGCCATCGGGCGGTTTGGTCCCTATGTCATGTGGCAAATGCCGCTTGAAGAAGGCAAAAAAACTGCGCGCAAAATCTATGCCAACATGAAAGACCCGACCGAGGTGTTTACCATCGGCATGAACCGGGCCGTTGAATTGATTGCAGAAAAGGCTGCCAAAGGCGGACGCGGCGCGGCGGCTGAACCGCTCAAGGAACTGGGCGAGCATCCAACAGAAGGCGGCGCGATCAACGTCATGGACGGGCGGTATGGCCCCTATGTGAAGTGGGAAAAGATCAACGCGACCCTGCCCAAAGAGCTGGAACCGACGAAGATCACGCTGGAAGAGGCCGTTGCCTTGGTGGATGCAAAAGCCGCCACTTCAGGCAAAAAGAAAGCTGCGCCAAAAAAGAAAGCCGCAGCCAAGAAACCTGCCGCAAAGAAGGCAGCACCGAAGAAAGCCGCAGCTAAAAAGGCGCCTGCCAAAAAGCCGGCAGCCAAGAAAGCTGCGCCGAAAAAGGCTGCTGAATAATAAAGGTAAGGCCTGCGCAGTCTGCGTGGGCCTTAATCCAACGCCTCGACCGCCGCGACAAAGGCGTTTCCGCGGGCTTCAAAGCTGGCATATTGGTCAAAACTGGCACAAGCAGGTGCCAATAACACAACATCCCCCGCCTCTGAATCCGCTACCGCCCGATCCACGGCCTGCTCCATTGTCCCGCAAACCTCATAGTCTTGCCCGTCCAATTGCGCCGCAAAATGTTCCGCCGCTTCACCTATCAGATAGGTTTTCCGCACCCTGTCAAACAATGGCTCCAGCGCGCTAATCCCGCCCTCTTTGGGCTGCCCCCCCGCAATCCAGCGGATATTCTTGAACGCCAGCAAAGCCTTTTCCGCAGCATCTGCATTGGTGGCTTTGCTGTCATTCACAAATAAAACCCCATGCTTTTCAGCAATAATCTGACAGCGATGCGGCAGGCCGGGATAGGTTCCAAGGTGGGTTTCAACCAACTTTGGCGCCAACCCGATGGATCGACAGGCCGCATAAGCCGCACAGGCATTCTGATGGTTATGGGCGCCGGGCAATCCCCTGATCGCGCGCAGATCAATCGAAGCCACCTGCCGCCCTTTGCGCCATTCCGCCAAGAAACCCTTGCGCGCAAAGACCGACCAATCATCGCCTTGCAACTTCCGCTCGGTGGAAATGCGAATGACAGGCTCCCCTGTGCCTTGCGCTTCGCGCAGTTGCGCTGCCAGATACTGGCCCTCAACCTCATCCACACCGATAATCGAGCGATCTGGCCCACCTGCGGAGAACAACCGCGATTTAGCAGCGAAATACCCGCCTATTCCGCCGTGACGGTCCAAATGATCGGGGCTGAGATTCATGAAAATTGCGATATCTGGCGCCAAAGATCGCGCTAATTCCGTCTGATAACTAGACAATTCCAACACCGTGATCTGCCCGTCCGAGGCAGGTTCCAAATCCAGAACCCCCCGCCCGATATTGCCGCCCATCTGAACATTCCGTCCGGATTGTTCCAGAATATGCTGGATCAACGCCGTTGTAGTGGATTTCCCGTTTGATCCCGTTACACAGATCACACGGGGTAAAATCTCAAACTCATCCCATTCGGGCGTGCCATAGCTGCGGAAAAACAAGCCCACATCATTGTCCACCACCGCGCCCATTTCCCAAGCTTTCAAAATCACCGGGTGGGGGGCGGGGTAAAGATGCGGAATTCCGGGCGAGGTCACAAGACAGCCGATCCCGTCCCAATTGCGATCTTTCGTCAGATCCGCAACCAAAAAGCCCTCTGCCCGCGCCCGCTCTTGTGTGGCCTCATTATCGTCCCAACACACAGGCATGGCCCCGCCTGCCACCAGCGCACGCGCGGTTGCCAAGCCCGATCGACCCAACCCCAGAACACCCACCGAATGGCCTTCATATCCACGAACAGGAATCATCACACAGTCTTTCTCAGCTTGCCCAAAAGGCCTCGGCCTTTTTGTTTTCAAAATATCCTGCGGGGGTACGGGGGCGCAAAGCCCCCGTTACAATCGTATCGGACCCACTGATCCTATCGGATCTTCAGCGTCGCCAGCCCGATCAGCGCCAGAATCAACGAAATAATCCAGAACCGGATCACAATCTGCGGCTCGGCCCAGCCCCGTTTTTCAAAATGGTGATGGATCGGCGCCATCAAAAACACCCGCTTGCCGGTTTTCTTAAAGTAAAGCACCTGAATGATTACCGACAGTGCCTCGACCACAAACAGACCGCCAACAATCCCCATGACGATTTCATGTTTGATCGCCACCGCGATGGCGCCCAGTGCGCCGCCCAGTGCCAGCGACCCCGTGTCCCCCATGAACACCGCCGCAGGGGGGGCATTGTACCACAAGAACCCCAAGCCGCCGCCAATCAAAGCCGATGTAAACACCAACAACTCACCCGTGCCCGGCACATAATGCACGTCCAGATATTCAGTAAAATCCGTACGTCCGACCACATAGGCAATGATGCCCAAAGTGGCGGCGCAAATCATCACTGGCATAATTGCCAGCCCATCCAGCCCGTCTGTCAGGTTCACCGCATTGGCCGCGCCGACGATGGTGATCATGGCGAATGGAAAATAGAACAGCCCCGCATTGATCAGCGCATCCTTCAGAACAGGAACCGCAATCTGGCGCGACAGCGGTTCTGGGTGCAGGGTTACAACATAAACCGCAGCGATCAGGGCAATTGCGAACCCTAGCGCAAGCCGGGCTTTGCTGGAAAATCCGGCAACCGTCTGTTTGGTGACCTTCAGATAGTCATCCATAAACCCGATCAACGCAAAGCCGATGGTCACCAGCAGAACCGCCCAGACATAGCCGTTGTCAGAGCGCGCCCAAAGCAGCGTGCTTAGCGTCATTGTGCCAAGGATCAGCACGCCGCCCATGGTCGGCGTACCAGCTTTTTCCAGAATATGGCTTTCAGGGCCGTCCGAACGGATCGGCTGGCCCTTTTTCTGACGTAATTTCAGATAGTTGATCAGCGGCTGGCCAAACATAAAGCTCAGAATCAGCGCGGTGAAGAACGCGCAACCTGCGCGGAACGTTATGTACCGGAACAGGTTAAAAAAGTCGCCACCATCACTGTACTGGCTTAGAAAATACAACATTAAACGCTACCGCCTCTATTTTTCTGTTGTTTGGCCCAGTGATTTGATCGCTGTGACAACCTGCCCGACTTTAGACCCTAGCGAGCCCTTTACCATAGCAACGTCCCCTGAATCCAGCAGCCTATTTACCCGCGCGGCCATAGCTTGCGCATCGTCAAAATGCTGCCCCCGCTTACGGTCCGGCAGGGCTGCGTGAAGGGCGGCCATCAACGGGCCACTGGTGTGGATCAGGTCGATATCCGCCACACAGGGCAGTTCAGAAAGGTCTGCGTGCAGCGCTAATTCTTGTGGGCCAAGCTCTAACATATCGCCCAGAAACGCCACCCGCCGCCCTTGGGATACCCGCCCGATTGTGTCTACAGGTTCAGCGGCGGCCAGAACAGCAAGGGCTGCGGCCATCGACGTGGGATTGGCGTTATAACTCTCGTCGATCAGCTCGATCACCTCACCGGTTTCGCCAAGAACCACTTCAAAGCGTTGCCCCCGTCCGCTGGGTGCATGCCAACTGGCCAATGCCAGCATGGCTTGCGCGACATCGGCGCCAACCGCTTGCACTGCGCCTAGAACCGCCAGCGCATTCATCGCCAGATGGTCGCCCGCTGCGCCCAGTTTGAACAGAATGTCTTGCCCGTTCAGACGGGCCTCAACAGTGGTGACAGTGGTGGCGGTACGAGAGGCAACCAGTTGTATATCGGCCTGTTCTGCGCGCCCAAATAGAAGGGTCCGCCCCTCTTTGCGCGCGCGCCTTAGCAACGGCAGGGTTGGAATATCCGCATTCAGTACCGCAACACCCTTCGGGCCAAGCCCTTCAAAAATCTCGGCTTTTGCTTTGGCGATTTGGTCCACATCGTCAAAAGCGGCCATATGGACGGCTGCAACTGTGGTGATGACCGCCACATCCAGACGGGCCATTTGCGATAGGGGGCCGATTTCACCCGGATGGTTCATGCCGATTTCGATCACCGCAAAATCCGTGTCTTGCGGCATCCGTGCCAGTGTCAGGGGTACGCCCCAGTGGTTGTTAAAACTGCGCACCGCCGCATGAACTGCACCCTGCCCCGCAAGGGCGGTGCGCAACATTTCTTTGGTGCCGGTTTTCCCGACAGAGCCTGTAATCCCGATCACTTTGGCCTGTGTCCGCGCCCGTGCCGCCTGCCCCAAAGCTTCAAGTGCCGCCAGAACATCGGGTACAATCAACAGCGGCGCATCTGCGGCAACGCCTTCGGGGCGATGGGTGACAAGCGCTGCTGCCGCCCCTGATGCCAAGGCTTGCGCCACAAAATCATGGCCGTCGCGTATATCTTTCAGCGCGACAAACAAATCGCCTGCACGCAATTCGCGGGTGTCGATGGACACGCCACTGGCCACCCAGTCGCAACTGTTCTGTCCACCTGTGGCGGCTGCGGCGGCGGCGCTTGTCCAAAGCACGCTCATGCGCCCAACCCGTCAAGCGCGTGTACTGCAACGCTCGCCTGTTCCACGTCATCAAAGGGCAAAACATCATCGCCGACGATCTGGCCCTTTTCATGCCCTTTGCCTGCGATCAGCAGCGCATCGCCCGGTTGCAATGCATCCACACCAGCCAGAATCGCATAGGCGCGGTCGCCCACTTCGGTGGCTTCGGGGCAGTCAGTCAGAACCATGCGGCGGATCGCGGCAGGGTCTTCGCTGCGGGGGTTGTCGTCTGTCACAAAAACCACATCCGCATTGTCCCGCGCAGCAATACCCATCAAAGGGCGCTTGGTGGTGTCACGATCGCCACCTGCCCCGAACACCACGATCAAACGGCCCAGAACATGGGGGCGCAAGGCCCGCAGCGCAGTTTTCAACGCATCAGGTGTATGGGCGAAGTCCACAAAAACCGACGCCCCATTAGCGCGGGTTGCCGCCAGTTGCATCCGCCCCGGAACCGTTTGTAATTCAGGCAGACAGCGGAACACATCGCCGCTTTGTGCGCCACAGGCGATGGTCAGGGCGGCGGCGGTCAGCACGTTTTGCGCCTGAAATCCGCCGATCAGATTAAGCCGCGCGGCGTGGACTTCGCCGCGCCACGAAAACCGCACTTCCTGGCCTGTTGCGTCGAACCGCCCTGACAGGATTTGCAGATCACCCTTGCCCGTGCCGATGGTCACAACGTCCTGCCCCCGCGCGGTGGCAATTTTCACCAGTTCCGCGCCTTTGGCATCGTCGATGTTGATCACGGCAGAGCCTTCGGGCGGAAGAACCCGTGAAAACAGGCCCGCTTTGGCGTTAAAATACGCTTCGAACGTATCGTGATAATCAAGGTGGTCTTGGGTGAAATTCGTATAGGCCGCCGCGGTCAGCCAGACACCATCTAAGCGGCGTTGATCCAAACCGTGGCTCGACGCTTCCATTGCGGCGTGGGTGATGCCCTCGGATTCGAGCGTTTTCAGCAGCTTATGCAGGGTGACAGGTTCAGGTGTGGTATGGCTCATCGGGGCGGAATAGGCGCCCTCTACCCCAGTGGTGCCAAAGTTCACCGCGTCATAACCCAGTAGCTCCCAAATCTGGCGGGTGAAATTTGCGACGGAAGTTTTGCCGTTCGTCCCCGTCACTGCCACCATCGTGGCAGGTTGCGCCCCGTAAAACCGCGCAGCAGCCATGGCCAAGGCGCGGCGGGGGTCATCGTTCACAATCACAGGAACGGGAATATCACCCACATCATTCAGGGCAATGCCGTGGCCTTCGGCATCGGTCAGGATCGCACTGGCCCCCATGCGCAGGGCGTATTGGATAAAAGTGCCGCCGTGAACCAGCGATCCCGGCATCGCCGCGAACAGATCACCCGCCTTACAGGCGCGGCTGTCCACACAAATACCGTTGATTTCAATATCTGTCTGCGGGCCGTGTGTGGCTGTCAGCCCCAGCGATTGCAGGGTTCTAGCGGTCATGACAGCACTCCTTACCCGTGATCAGTTTCCAGACGCCATGTATTGAACATTTCCAGCAGACGCAACATTGGGCCGCAATCCTAGGATCGGCATCAAACGTGCGACCAGTTCAGCCGCAACAGGTACGGCAGTCCAGCCAGCGGTGCGGCGCATTTCGCCGTGGGCTTTGATAGAAGGTTCATCCAGCGTCACGATCAGCACATATTTTGGATCACTGGCTGGGAAAATACTGGCAAAAGTCGCGATCACCTTTTTGTCGTAATACCCGCCACCCGGTTTTGGCTTATCAGCACTGCCGGTCTTGCCTGCAACCTCATAGCCTTTCACCTCGCCAAAGCTGGCGGTGCCCCGAGTGACCACAGCGCGCAGCATCTTGACCAATTTGGTGGAGGTATCGCGAGACAGAACCTGTTCGCGTTGGGGGGGGATGGTTTCTTGGCGCAGCAGGGTCGGCTTTACCTTAAACCCGCCATTGCCCACCGCCGCATAAGCTGCCGCCAGATGCAGCGGCGTTGCGGCAATGCCGTGGCCATAAGAAATTGTCATTGTGGACAGTTCCGACCAATTTGGCGGCAACAACGGATGCACACTGCGGGTTTCGGGCAGTTCCACCGGAACCACGTCAAGGAAGCCCAGCTTCCCAAGCAATTCCTGCTGTGCCTTTGTACCTGTGGCCATAGCCAAACGGGCCGAGCCGATATTTGAAGATTGGACGATAATATCCGTGACCGACAATTCCTTGCCGTAATCATGGAAATCGCGGATTTTGAATTTACCCCAGCGCAGCGGGCCACGGGTGTCGATCATGGTGTCTTCGTTCACCTGCCCTTTTTCGAGGCTTAGCCCTGCGGCAAAAATCTTGAAGGTCGAGCCCAATTCGTACACGCCCTGACTGGCACGGTTAAACAGCGGGCTGTCGGACTGATCGCCTTTGGTCAAAACCCGCGGGCGGTCGTTAGGGTCAAAATCAGGTAATGAGGCCATGGACAGAATTTCACCGGTGTGAATATCCATCAGGATCGCGGCAGCGCCTTTGGCGTGCATCAGTTTCATGCCGCCAGACAGAACCTGCCGCATGGCAGATTGGGCGGTCAGGTCGATCGACAATGCCAGCGGAGCACCTTCGCGGGCCGGATCGCGCAGGGTCTCGTCGAAATACCGCTCCACACCTGCAACGCCGATCACTTCGGCAGCGTTCACGCCCTCTTTGCCAAAGCTGGCCCCCCCCAAGATATGGGCGGCCAGACGGCCATTGGGGTAGAGGCGCATTTCCCGTGGGCCAAACAACAGACCCGGCTCGCCCAGATCATGCACTTGCTGTTGCTGTTCGGGGCTGATTTTCTTTTTGATCCACAAGAACTTGCGCTTACCGGAAAAATCCTCGGTCAGGCGTTTCAGATCAAGATCGGGAAAAATTTTCACCAAACCTGCGGCGGCAGTTTGGGGATCAACCATCAAAGGCGGCTGGGCATAAAGCGCTGTGGTGGCCAGATTTGTGGCCAGAACCTCGCCGTTACGATCCACAATGTCGGCCCGTTGATTGGCGATTTGCGGGATGGATGCCGTTGAAACGGGTTCCGTCGGTTCAGAGGCAGACAGGCTGGCCATCCGCGTGCCAACCGTCAAAAACGCCGCAAAAAAGAACACACCCAGCACCAACAAACGACTTTCCGCCCGACGGCGCATTTTCATCTGGGTTTTTACATTGCGAATAGCGCGTTCTTCGGCCTCGATCAGATCGGGGTTTTCGCCCCTTTCGCGGGCATCAAGGACACGGGCTAGCGGGCGTAGCGGCGTTCTCATTACGGGAATTCCTTATCCGGTCCTGCGGTGGGCGCGCTGCTGGTGGAAACCGGATTGACCAATTCATTGACGTCAATTTCCACCTGCGGATAGGCCACCAATTCGACTTCTGCAAAATGTTCGGGCAACAGGGGCACCAGGCCCAATTCACCAAAATTCAAATCCACCAAATCACGCAGTCGGTTGGGGCGGTTCAAATAGGCCCATTCTGCGTTCAAAACCGAAATCGTTTCCCGTTCATGGGCGATTTGCTGTTGAAGCTCGGCAACGCGGCGCAGACTGGCCTGCGTTCGGTAATTTTCCTTATAGGCCCAATAGGCCACGCTGATCACCACGCCACAACAGATCATATAAAGAAATGTTTTCATTGACTTACACTCTTCAGGCTTAGTCTTGGCAGGCCCAATCCCGCAAAATCCACGTCGCCCACAGGGGCGTCTGTGCGCCGTGCAAGACGTAGTTTTGCGGATCGGGATCGGGGGTTAACGGCCAATTCGTCTTTGTCAGCGGTGATGGCCTTGCGCCCCAGCAATTCAAACTGCGGCTCAATGCGGTTTTCTTCGGGGGCCCAGCGGTTGCCCTTGGGTGTCATGCCCGCGCGGGCTGCCAAAAACCGTTTTACGATGCGATCTTCGAGCGAATGAAAGGTTACAACGGCCAGAACGCCGCCCGCCGCCAGAACCGATTCAGCGGCGTAAAGCCCGCGCACCAGCTGGCCCAATTCGTCGTTCACCGCAATGCGCAGCGCCTGAAAGGTGCGCGTGGCGGGATGGGCCATGCCGGGCTTACCCTTGGGCATAGTGGATTCGATGACTTCAACCAGTCGCGCAGTGGTTAGGATCGGCGCTTGTTTGCGTGCGGCCACCACAGCCGTTGCAATCCGGCGCGAGGCGCGCTCTTCGCCGTATTGAAAGAAAATATCAGCCAGTTCTGCTTCGGATGCGGTGTTCACCACATCTGCTGCGGTTTGCCCGGACTGGCTCATGCGCATATCAAGGGGGCCGTCTTTTTGAAAGGAAAAGCCCCGTTCAGCCTGATCAATCTGCATGGAAGACACGCCAATATCCAGCACAACACCATCCACAGGACCGGGAAGCAGCGCTTCCATATTGCCAAAGGTGCCTTCAATCAGCTGCAGGCGATCCCCGTAGGTGCCAGCCCAATCTGCGGCGCGCACGAAAACCTCGGGATCGCGATCAATGGCGAAAACAGTGTCAGCGCCTGCGTCCAGAAAAGCGCGTGTATAGCCGCCAGCGCCAAAGGTGCCATCCACCCAACGCCCCTGCATTGGTGCGACCGCTGATAAAATAGGGGCCAACAATACGGGAATATGCGGGGAAGCAGTCGGTTCAACCTGTTCCATGTCCGCGATTACCCTTCTGCCGCTGCCGCTGCCGTATCCAACAGAATCAATGGATCGAAATCTTCGTCCTCGTCATCCATCCAGTCTTCAAGTGATGCGGCGTGGGCGTCATAGGCGCTCGGCTCCCAGATTTGAAAGGTGTCGCCTGTTGCCACAAAGGTGGCTTCGTTTTTGATGCCGATCTTTTCACGCAGTTTAGGGGACAGCACCAGACGGCCCGTTTCATCCACGCTTAACTGTACGGATTGACCGGAAAACATATGTTCCAGCGCACGGCGGTTTTTGGACCCGCGTGGCAAAGCGGCGATCTTGTCGTCCACTTCTTCCATCGAGGTCATTGTATAGCCCTCGATGAAGTCGCGGGCCTTGCCGCCGTATACCAGTACCAGATTTGGGTTCAGACCGTCGGTCCATTCCGGATCGCCTTCCTCCAGAACACGTCGAAAGGCCGCAGGGATAGACACCCTGCCCTTGGCGTCCACTTTATGGACACTCTCGCCTCTGAACCGTCGTGCCACGAAGGGCGCTCCTTTTGTTCGTCGCCCCATTATTTTCGGGGCTTAAAAATGGTAACGGCGAACCAAGCTGCTGCCACTGCTTGATCCGCCGCCCTCGTCCCGATTATGGGCCGCCCGACTGTGGTGCCACCTTTGGGGGGTGTCTGCTCGCATTCCACGTCGGATCTCATATTCGATGTAGCTGGGCGCCTGTATGAAACCTGATTTGGCTTTACGGGGTCTTGGTGCCCCTTTTTGTTCCCAACGTCATCTTGCAAACAGGTATTGCATGGGAATTTATGGAAACCAAGCCTTTTTTATGGGAAAATCTGGTCAGCACTAAGGGAGGTACGTCTAAACCGCCCCATTATCGACAAAATTGATTGAAATTTTAGCCGTAGTAGTAAGTCACGGAAATTTTACCACTATATGTAGTATGCTAAAAAAGTTCCAAAATTTTCCCATATGATCCCATGACACCACAGTCCACTTTGGAACATACTGGGAACATAGCAAAATTTTGAATTTTTTTCGATTCGGAAATGCGATTCTTGGTCCGAATCTGGAATATGCCCCTCTATATATTGCGAGAAGCCTGCTGCGTCCCATAAAGTACCATAAAGACCATTTCAGCCCAAAAGCGGGGCTTCCATGTCACGCTCTGGACTCTGGGCGGGGTATTTTCGGTTAGGGAAGGTAGCGTTTGGCCTCAACCTCGCGCCCAAGCGCCTGTAAAACCTCTGCCAGCTTTTCACGCAGCTGCGGGGCGCGGGGTTCGATCGCCAGCGCCTGTTGATAAGCCTGCGCCGACAGATCCAGCGCGCCTTTTTCTTTTTGCAAATCCCCAACCAACCGCCACGCAGGCCAAAGCGTGTGCCGTTCTTCCAGCGCTTGCTGCGCCTGCGCCAAAGCCCCGTCATAATCCTTTAGGTAGGCAAGGATCAGCGCCAGATTGTACCGTTTATCCGCTTGCCCCTGCCCCCCGTCAGCCACCTCTTGAAACAGGGTTTTTGCAGCGTCGATATTGCCCAACTTTATTTGGGCCGCCCCCATCAACCCGCGCACATCGGGATGGTTGGGACTGTAGCGCAGGGCCTGTTCTGCTGCCTTAAGGGACTGCGCAGGCATATTGCGCTGCAGCAGGCTTTTGGACAGTTTCGCCCATGGGGTCGCCTGCGGCACGGCTTGCCTGTTCAATGTGCGGCGCAATGCATCCGAGGCACCGGCATCACCGCCCCCTGTGTAATCCAGAATTCCCATGGTCTTGTAGATCAGCGCATCGGACGGAGACAGGTTCAGGGTTTTGTCAAAGATCGACACCCCCCCGACAACGGCGGGTTCCTTAGCAATCCGCGCGGTCGGGTCACCTTGGGTTTGAGGCATCTGAATGCGGTGATCGGTCATGGTCACTTCGATCACATCTTGGGTTCGGCGCTCGGGCATGTGGCAACTGGTGCAATCGGGATTTTCGCCCAAAGCGGGATGCTGGCGATCCGCTGCACGCAACACAGGCAATCCCGTCGCGGTGGTTTCATGGCAGGACAGGCAAGCATTGCGGTAATGTTCAGCCCGTTGTTCCACAGGTAATTTCACGTGGGGGTCGTGACAGTTCAAACAGCCAAGCGCGCCCTCACTTTGGATGAAACATTCGCTTTGCTCCAACCGATAGGGGTGGTGGTTGATGTCAAAACGGTCCTGCGTGGCGCGGGTTGTATCCTCGATATCCAGAAAGACTTTGTAGTCGGAAATCAACTCACCAGGTCGAAAGGAATAAATACCGCGCCCCATGCGCAAGGGCGACGGAATCGCAACGCTCGGCTGCATGTGGCAACCATAGCAAATGCTGTAAAGTTGTTCGCGGGGCAGTTTTGCAGGCTGAACAATAGCAGCGTGGATTTCATCCAACTCTGCCTCGCCCGAAATAGCTTTGGCCACGTGATTTGCTCCGGGGCCGTGGCACCGCTGACAGCCAATCCCTTGGGGTAGATCAACAGGAAACGTATCCGGCTGGCCTTCGTCATCGCTACCAGCGGGCACATCGGGAAAGGCGTTGTGACAGGCCATACAGCGCCGCTTGACTTCGCGCAGAACACCCGTTTGATCAAAAAACTCAAACCCCGGCGCCATCGCCCATTTGCTGTCTTGCGTGTACCACGCCAGCGGCAATTGATACAGCATCCCGTCATTTGTACGATACAGATACACCCGCGAGTGATGGCCAGACCCCAGCACCCAATCCACCTTTTGTTCAAAGCGATTAATCTGCACCCCGTCCGCCGCGATCTGATAGCGGGTGAACCAATAGTCATCGCCGCGCAATTCCATTTCGTAATGACGGTCGGACGGGGCGTGATAGTAGTGATTGTTGGTAAAATCCTCGATTACCGTCGCGCGGCTGGGCTTGTGAAAGCTTTTCCCCATGCCCACCTTCTTGAAACTTTCGGCTTTGTCAGAATGGCACATGGCGCAGGTGGCATCGGGCACATAGCCCGCCGCCGCACCGCCTGTTACGGTGATGTCAAATTCCGCCAGCAGGGATTTTGTGGCCGGATCAACTGCTTGGGCAAAGGCAATGGGGGCAAATAGCATCACGCAAAACACCGCGCAAAACACAAATACCACTCTACGCAGAAACACCGCTGAACCCATGGATAACACCCTGTAAAATCGGTTGCTTTGAACGGGGTCAGCCTAGGCCTGCGCCCAACACACTGCAACCGGTGCAACCGAACCAGACGGGGAATATTTTCGCGGATGGCCTGTAAGCCGGATTTTGTCCCGGGGTTGCCCCCTTAGACGACCATTCATCTGGGCCTGCTGTTGCCAACAGGCTCTTGCAACCAACCCGGACCTGCTGGGGCAAAAGCAGCCCCGGATGTTGCCATCCACGCGATCCCTATTTGGTTTTGCTCCCAGCGGGGCTTGCCATGCCAGTGATGTTACCACCACCGCGGTGGGCTCTTACCCCACCGTTTCACCTTTACCTGCGCAAGCGCAGGAAGTCTGTTTTCTGTGGCGCTTTCCCTCGGGTTACCCCGGGCGGGCGTTACCCGCCGCCGTTGCTTTTTGGAGTCCGGACTTTCCTCACTTACGTGCAGCCGTCCAGCCATCCGCGAAGTCTTTCTCTAGCGCCCCATAGTGCCCAAGGTCAACGGCCTGACAGGGCCAATCTTGGGCCAATCCCACCATTAGTCCCACATCAAGTGCATCCAGTGGCCCCGTGACAAAGGGGCGGAACCGCAGGCGAAAGGCGTCCAGTATGATTTGCCAGCTTTCTGCGCTGTCATCTTTGGCGCGGTAACCGAAATAAAACGCCGCCGCGCGGAAAACCGTCCAGTCTGCGGCGCATTGGGCAGGGTCGGCCCAGATGGACAGACCACTTTGTGCCAGATCCTGCCAGTTGAAATAAGGGCCGGGGTCGATTTTGCGCCCGGGCGCCAGATCAGAATGGCCGATCACCCGTTCCGGTGGAATCCTGTGGCGCTGTAATACATCACCTAGAACCTGTTTTAACGCTGCTATCTGGGCGGCTGGAAACTGTGGTGTTTGGGACTCTGGCCCGCGATTGGCCAGCTCAAACCCGATGGAATGGGAATTCACATCCTCAACCCAGCCCCACTGCCCAGCGCCCGCATGCCACGCGCGATCCGCTTCGTCGACCAACTGGGTCACACGGCCCGTTTCATCAATCACATAATGGGCAGAAACTTCGGCCGATGGATCACACAGACGTTCGATTGCCGCCTGCGCTGTTTCCATTCCCGTGTAATGCAGAACCACCATATCAGGGGTCAGCCCGTGACGCCGCGGGCCGCAATTTACAGAGGCCTGCACCTCAGCCAACGCTAGTTTTGCAGCAAGCTGCGATAGGTGTTGGGGTTCCAGCTACAGGCGAATCCGTCACCATCACTGTCCAGATTGCGACGGTCCTTTTGAGGGCCACCTGCTTCTAGGAACGCGCGCTGTGCGCCATCGGGGTCATTGCGGTAACGCCCGCATCCTGACTGGCTGCTGTTAGAGCGGCTGTAGGTTTTTGTGCCAATGGCCTGCTTTTGTGACAGGGCATAGGCTGGCAAATTGGTGTCATCTTTGCGCTGGGGCAACGGCTCGGGTTCAATGATCTGATAGCTTTGACGCAGGGCGGCCAATTTAGCCGCATCCGAGGCGATGGTTTCCTGTTCCTTCACCGCAGCAAAGTCCTGCGTATTGGAGATCGCTGCATTTTCAGTGCCAACAACGGGCAAAGGTTGCGGATTGCCACTGGCATCCGCAGGCAATTGCACCGTATCACCCCCGACTTCAGCATCGGACAAACGTTGCCGCTCTATCTGCAAGGCCGCCGGATCGGGCGTGATATTGTCGAAATACTGGTCCTGATCATTGGGGACTTCTGTCGTACATCCCGCCAGAAACCCAGCCACCAAAACTGTTGCCAATAACCCGCGCATCTTACTTTCCTTGCTTTGAACTTTGTAAACTTACCACCATTTATCAGCCTTGGAAACAAACCCGGCGGCTTGTTCCAATGCATAAGCGGTGTTCAGCATGTCGGCTTCTTCCCAAGGCTTGCCAATCAATTGCAGCCCCAGCGGCAGACCTTGTGAATCAAGCCCTGTCGGAACCGAGACCCCCGGCAATCCGGCAAGGTTCACGGTCACGGTAAACACATCATTCAGGTACATTTTCACCGGATCTGCATCTGCCATTTCCCCAAGCCCAAAGGCCGCAGACGGCGTGGCCGGGGTCAGGATCGCATCAACACCACTGGCGTAAACGTCTTCAAAGTCTTTCTTGATCAGCGTGCGCACCCGCTGGGCGCGACGGTAATAGGCATCGTAAAACCCCGCCGACAACACATAAGCCCCGATCATAATGCGGCGCTGTACCTCTTTGCCAAAACCTTCGGCGCGGGTGCGGGCGTACATCTCGTGAATGCCTTCACCTTTTTGCAGTTTGGCGCGGTGGCCGTAGCGTACACCATCATAACGCGCCAGATTGGACGAGGCCTCGGCAGGGGCCAGAACATAATAGGCCGGCAGCGCGTATTTGGTGTGCGGCAAAGACACATCAACAATTTCAGCCCCCGCATCCCGCAACATGGCCGCGCCATCATCCCACAGCTTTTCGATTTCAGCAGGCATGCCGTCCAGACGGTATTCTTTCGGGATACCGATCTTTTTACCACGAATGTCGCCCGTCAGGGCTGCCTCAAAATCGGGTACCGCAAAATCTGCGCTGGTGCTGTCTTTGGCATCATGCCCCGCAATTGCATTCAGGAAAATCGCGCTGTCACGTACGGTTTTGGTCATCGGCCCCGCCTGATCCAAAGATGACGCAAAAGCAATAATGCCCCAACGCGACACACGCCCGTAGGTCGGCTTAACCCCGACAATGCCGGTAAAGGCCGCTGGCTGGCGGATTGACCCGCCCGTGTCCGTGCCGGTCGCAGCCAGACACAAATCGCCAGAAACCGCCGCAGCAGACCCACCGGATGACCCACCCGGCGTCAACGCAACATCAGACCCCTGCCGCCGCCAAGGATTGATCGCCGCGCCATACGCGCTGGTTTCATTGGACGAGCCCATGGCGAATTCATCCATGTTCAACTTGCCCAGCATCACCGCCCCCGCGCCCCACAATTTTGTGGTCACAGTGCTTTCATATTCTGGCTTAAAACCTTCAAGAATATTCGACGCCGCCTGACTGGCCACCCCTTTGGTGCAAAACAGGTCTTTGATCCCCAAAGGAATCCCGCACAGATCCGGCGCATCCCCAGTGGCCAAACGCGCATCGGCTGCCTTGGCTTGATCCAACGCCAATTCCGGTGTCTTTACCGAATAGGCGTTCAGCGCATCTGATCCTGCCACAGCCGTATTACAGGCCTCAGTCAGTTCAACCGCTGAAATTTCTTTGCTGCGCAGCTTGTCGCGTGCGTCTGCAATGGTCAGGCTGTTTAATCCGCTCATGTCTTACTCCACAACCTTAGGCACTGCGAAAAAACCTTCGCGGGCATCTGGCGCATTGGCCAGAATTTTCGCTTGCTGATCCCCGTCCGTGACTGCATCAACCCGCCGTTTCAACTTCATCGGTGTAACAGATGTCATCGGCTCAACGCCTTCGACATCTACTTCGTTCAATTGCTCCATAAAGCCGAGGATGCCGTTTAATTCGCCAGCCAGCGCGTCGAGCTGGTCTTCGGCCACTTCGATACGGGCCAGATGTGCCACTTTGCGGGCAGTGTCTTTGTCAATGGACATGGGGTAATCCACTCTCTTTGTCACAGATATTTCAGGGCGAACCTTTATCCCTGCACAACAGCCAAGACAACCCGTCAATCTGTCCTCCACAGATTCCGGCTTCTTCTTTCTGAAAATATCCCGGGGTTTGGGGCAGCGCCCCATTTCTCCGGCCCCCTACACCCGCCGCGCCGCAAAAAAATCCCGCAACAACGCAGCCGCAGCATCCTCACCGATCCCGTCATAGACTTCGGGCGCGTGATGGCACTGGGGATGGTCAAACACCCGTGGCCCCTGTGCCACACCGCCTGATTTCGGATCGCCCGCGCCGTAATACAACCGCGCAATCCGTGCGTTGGATATGGCCGCCGCACACATGGGACAGGGTTCCAGCGTTACATACAAGTCTGCGCCGACCAAACGTTCCACCCCTTTCAACGCACAGGCGGCGCGAATGGCCAGGATTTCCGCATGGGCGGTTGGGTCGTTTAATTCCCGCGTGCGATTGCCTGCTGTGGCCAGAACCGAACCAGCCATGACAACCACAGCACCCACAGGCACCTCGCCCCGATCACCAGCGGCCCGTGCTGCGTCCAATGCGGCATCCATATAAGAAGTAAATTCCATTCCCCAGCCATAGCCCGCGCAGTTCCCTTGGACAACCACAGCAATCCCCCCTATAGCGGGGCCATGAGCAATGACATCACAGCCGAAGGCGAGCGTATCGCCAAATTCCTGTCCCGCGCGGGCGTTGCCTCGCGTCGTGAGATCGAACGTATGATCGAAGCAGGCCGCATCAACCTGAATGGCCAACTTTTGACCACCCCCGCAATCAAAGTGACCGAAAAAGATGTGATTACCGTTGACGGCAATCCGGTGGCGGAAAAACAACCTGCCCGGTTGTGGCTGTATAATAAACCCCCCGGACTTGTGACATCAGAACGGGATGAAAAGGGCCGCCAGACCGTGTTTGACGCCCTGCCAGAGTCCCTGCCCCGTGTTTTGTCTGTGGGTCGGCTGGATTTGAACTCTGAGGGTCTGCTGTTGCTGACCAATGACGGCGAGATCAAACGCAAATTGGAACTGCCTTCCACCGGATGGGTGCGTAAATACCGTGTTCGGGTCAAAGGCTCCCCCACTGAATCCACCATCGAACCGCTGCGCAAAGGCGTCACGGTGGATGGCGAGCGGTTTCAGCCGATGGAAATCAGCATCGACAAACAACAGGGCGCGAATGCCTGGCTGACCATCAGTCTGCGCGAAGGTAAAAACCGCGAGATTCGGCGCGCTGTTGAAATGGTTGGCCTGACCGTGAACCGTCTTATCCGCACTTCTTATGGCCCGTTTCAGTTGAAACTGCTGAAATCTGGCGAAGTGGAAGAGATCAAACCAAAGGTGCTGCGCGATCAACTGGGGCTGGAGGCACCACCGGCACACGCCAAAAAGAAAGACACTCGCCGCGTGTCGCGCGATGTGAAATCGCGGCGTGCACAACCGCCGCGCAAGCCCAAACGTTAACTTTTCGGCATGTGAAGTGCAGTAGGTATTTAGGCTCTAAAGAAGCTGTGGGGCTGCCCTGCTGCTTTGGGGGATTGATGTATTTTGCGCGAGTCCATCTGTTCACATGCAGGCATGTGCGACTTCTTCATGCGCAAGTCTTTGCGGCTATTCGCTGAGCGAGATGTTTCCGGCCATTTGACGGCCATCAACCCCATCCACCATTTCAAATTCAACAGGCTGGTTGTTTTCCAGAGTTTGCAAACCAGACGCCTGAACTTGCGAAATATGCACAAAAATGTCCTGACCGCCGCCTTGAGGCTCGATAAATCCATAGCCCTTGTCAGCGTTGAACCACTTGACCATACCTTTGGCCATCGTCGTATTCCCTTCGTATTCAGCCACACCATTTTGCTGCGGCTTTTCCGTTTCGCCCTGCGTGGACGCGTCTGCGCCTGATTTTCGGCCCAGACGCGCTGCACCCATGACGCGACGTCACTTAGTTTAACGGAAGCGGCGATTCCTACAAAATGGAAAAGATTTCACGATTTTAACGGGTTATCCACGCAGCTTTCGCTAAAGTTGCAGAGTGCAGCGTCAGAGTGCGAAAACAGCAGGTCGGCGGATTCACCCTGATTCCGCCGGTCCAGATTGTTTTGCGATCGCTTGCTCTTGCCCCGTTGGATGCGTTAAATACAACGGAATTTACATCATTTTCGAGGACATCACGCGATGGCTGAACTGCTAACTTTTGAGAACTTCGCCAATCTGGGCGTATTGATTTTCCTTCAGGCCGTGCTTGGGTTTGACAATCTTCTGTATATTTCGATCGAAAGCCAACGCGCCCCGAAAGAGTATCAGAAATCCGTGCGCTTCTGGGGCATTATCATCGCGGTGGGGCTGCGGATTGTGCTGCTGTTTACCATGATCCGGCTGATTGACGCCCTGAAAGACCCGTTTTACATCTTTAACATCCCCGGTGTTTTGACCGGCGGCGTTAACTTCTCTACCATGGTGTTTGTGATTGGCGGTATCTTCATCATGTACACCGCCTTTAAAGAGATCACCCATATGCTGACGATTCATGAACTGGGTCATGCGGGGGGTAAAAAATCATCAAAGTCCGCTCGTCAGGTGGTTTTGCTGATCGTGATGATGAACCTGATTTTCAGCTTTGATTCCATTCTTTCCGCCCTCGCGATCACCGATGTCTTCCCCGTTCTGGCCATTGCGATCCTTGCGTCTGGTCTTGCCATGCTGTTGCTGGCCGATGGTGTGACCACGTTTTTGCAAAAGAACCGCATGTACGAAGTGCTTGGCTTGTTTATTCTGCTGATTGTTGGCGTCGTTCTGCTGGGAGAGGCTGGCCCCGCTGCCGCCCACGCCATGCACAACGATGATCTGCAAATCAGGGTGTTTGGCTATGAATTGTTGCCAATGTCCAAAACCACCTTCTACTTTTCAGTTGTGGTACTGGTTATCGTTGAAATCGTGCAAACTGGATACCAGCGCAAACTGGCAGCAGAACGCGGGAAAAACAGCCATTAACGCCCGGACCTTGCCAGCACCTAAAACGGGTCAACCTTGGCGTAGATACGCGCATATGGCTAAAATCTAAGGCGAATTTTTGCCGAGAGCGGCGGGGTTTTCAGGGATATTCCCAGAAAATACCCGCCAAAAGCCTAGTAACCAAGCGCCCTCCCCCATATATTGCCCCCATATTGTTAGGGAACGGGATTAACGCCGTCGCCACGGGGGAACTATGTCTGCGCCAACTTTGCAGTGGCTATCTTATATCGTGCTCTGCGCGACTATTTTGACTGTCTCCCTTGGCAGTTTCGGAAGCCTGTCCTGATGGCGCAGAAATTCGGTGGCGCGCATAGCCCCACAGGCCCGCAAACGGGGCGCGAGGATACGCCTGCGCTGAAACCCGTTAACAAATTTCGCGGCCGTAAGGTTCACAAATCCGACATCCGTACCAAACTGCTGTTTTTGCTGCCCCTACCCCTGTTGTTTTCCGGCATCGGAGAGATGCGGGCGCAAAACGCGACGGGCATGGTAGCGGAATTCGGCGCCTTGGTGATCCTATTGCTAGCCGCTTGGCTGTTGCGCGACGGTTTGCAGGCCGAGGATGCCTATAACAGTCGCAAGATCGCCCGCCCGCCTGTGATTCCGCGCAAGATTTTCGCCACCGCCTTGACGGGGATCGGGGTCTGCGTTGCCGCAGCTTTCGGCATGAAGGCCAGCCTGCCTGCCGCGCTGGTCTACGGTGTGATTGCCAGTGCCGCCCATTTGTTCAGCTTTGGTATTGATCCCCTGCGCAAAAAGGGCATGGAGGGCATGTCCGACTTTGAAACAGAGCGGGTTGCCAAAGTAGTGGACAAGGCCGAAGCCCTGCTGGCCGAAACCTTGGCAGCATCCCGCGGGATCGGGGATCGGCGGATTGAACAGCGGGTCGAAACACTGGCAGCCGCCGTGCGCGACATGTTCCGCACTGTCGAAGACGACCCCCGCGATCTGTCTGGTGCGCGTAAATTTCTTGGCGTTTATCTGCGCGGTGCGCGGGATGCTACCATCAAGTTTGCTGAATTAAACACCAAAACACAGGATGCCGCAGCCAAGGCGAAATACGAATCCTTGCTTACCGATCTGGAAGCCAGCTTTAATACCCAACGTGAAACGATGATGTTGGATAACCGCACGGACCTTGATGTGGAAATCGAGGTTTTGCGCGACCGACTGAAACAAGAAGGCCTGAAGGCCAGTTAACAGGAGATCCCCAATGTCCAACATCCGCGATAAAGCCGAAGGCTCGCTGAAAGCCGTGGAAGAGATCAATGCCGTGGTTCTGCCCGAACCCAGCAACGATCTGATCGTGGTGTCCGACCTGGCCCCCGACCTACAGAAATCCATCAAATCGCGGATGGATGAAATCAACATGGACAATACCCAGTCGATCATTGAATTCGGGTCCAAAGCCCAAGCGGAATTGCAGGAAATCAGTCAGGAAATGCTGTCTGGTGTGCGCAACAAGGACGTTGGCCCTGCAGGGGAATCCCTGCGCAATATGGTTACGTCAATCCGTGGTTTTTCCATTGATGAACTGAACCCCAACCGCAAACTATCCTGGTGGGAGAAAATTCTGGGCCGCGCTGCCCCTGTGGCGAAATTCATGGCCAAATACGAAGACGTTCAGGGCCAGATCGACAAGATCACGGATGAATTGCTGGAACATGAACATGTTTTGCTGAAAGACATCAAATCGCTGGACAAGCTTTATGGCAAAACGCTGGCCTTCTACGACGAACTGGCGCTCTACATCGCTGCGGGTGAGGAAAAGCTGAAAGAACTGGATGGCAAGATCATTCCAGCTAAGGAAAAAGAGGTCGAAAAAGCGCCGCAAGATAAGGGTGTCTTGCGCGCACAGGAGTTGCGGGATCTACGCTCAGCGCGGGACGATCTGGAACGCCGCGTGCATGACCTGAAACTGACCCGTCAGGTGACCATGCAGTCCTTGCCATCCATCCGGTTGGTGCAGGAAAACGACAAATCGCTGGTGACAAAGATCAACTCGACGCTGGTGAACACGGTGCCATTGTGGGAAACTCAATTGGCGCAGGCTGTAACCATTCACCGCTCACGCGAAGCCGCTGAAGTGGTGCGTCAGGCCAATGATCTGACCAACGAACTGCTGGAAAGCAATGCCGCCAACTTGCAACAAGCCAACCGCGAAGTGCGTAAACAGATGGAGCGGGGCGTGTTTGATATCGAAAGCATCAAGAAGGCCAATCAGTATCTGATCGACACGATCGAAGAAAGTCTGTCCATTGCGGATGAGGGCAAGGCCAAACGGGCCGAGGCGGAAAAAGAGCTGATCAATATGGAAGGGGAATTGAAGAAAACCCTCTCTGCCGCTAAGGCCAAATCCACCGGAACCGGCGACAATATTGGAACGAGTACAGGCGCTTAGGCACGAACGGCGAACCGAACAGCAAATGAAACTTTCGCATATTCTAGTGCTGGTCGCCCTGTTCGGGGCAGGCTGCGAAGCGGTGCCACCCACGCCCGTTGTCGCCCCTGCGCCCGTTGCCAAACCTGCGCCCTCCAAGCCCAAAGTCTCTGAGGAAAGCACCCGCATCGCGGCTTATTATGCATCGGTTCAGACCCGTTTGCTGGCGCAGGGCAAGTTGCGGCAGGATTTCAATCCGCCCGATGCGCCGTTCAACACCGATACTTTGGTGCGGAACTTTGAAAAAGTCGCGCTTTACGATGAATACACCAATCAAGAAGGCGTTTTCGTCGAGGAGCAGACCGCATCTTATCTGCGGCGCTGGCAAAAACCTGTGCGGGTGGGGTTGTATTTCGGGGCCTCGGTCACGCCCGACCAACGGGTCAAGGACCGTAAGTTTGTCAGCGCTTTTGCCAACCGCCTGGCGGGGCTGACGGGGCTGAACATCCGCCTGACGTCAATCAAAAACGCCAATTTTGTCATGCTGTTCCTGAACCGAGACGAACAAAAGATTGATCCGGGGTTGCTGGCGGCCAATGTGCCCCAATTGCTGCCATCTATCGTGCGGGAAATCGAAACCAGTCCGCGCAATATCTTTTGTGTGGCTTACGCGCTGTCAAATGCAGACAATCCAACCGATTATTCCGGCGCGGTTATTCTGGTCAAAGGCGAACACAGCGACGTCATGCGCCGATCCTGTATCGAGGAAGAAATGACCCAAGCCTTGGGGCTTGCCAATGACGACCCGACTGTCCGCCCGTCTATTTTCAACGACGACGAAGAATTTGCGCTACTGACACGCCACGACGAAATTCTACTTAAAATGCTATATGATCCGCGTCTGCGCGTAGGCATGACCCCTGAACGGGCCCGCCCCTTGCTACATTCCGTAGCCGAAGACGCGCTGAAACAAAGCCATATCTAACAGGAGATGAACCCATGGGTATTTTAGACTTTCTGACGGGCGAATTTATCGACGTCATCCATTGGACCGACGACACCCGTGACACAATGGTCTGGCGCTTTGAGCGGGAAGGCCATGAAATCAAATACGGCGCGAAACTGACCGTGCGCGAAGGTCAGGCGGCCGTGATGGTGCATGAAGGGCAGTTGGCAGATGTGTTCCAGCCCGGGCTTTATATGTTGGAAACCAACAACATGCCGATCATGACCACCCTGCAATATTGGGATCATGGCTTTGAAAGTCCGTTCAAATCTGAAATCTACTACGTCAACACCACGCGGTTTACCGATCTGAAATGGGGCACCAAAAACCCGATTATCTGCCGCGATCCCGAATTCGGCCCTGTGCGCATCCGCGCCTATGGCACCTATGAAATCAAAGTGGCGGATCCGGCTAAATTCATGTCTGAAATTGTCGGCACAGACGGCGAATTCACCATGGATGAAATCAGCTTTCAAATCCGCAACATCATCACGTCACAGTTTTCTGCGGCCATCGCGGGATCGGGCATTCCTGTGCTGGATATGGCGGCGAACACCCTTGATCTGGGCAAACTTCTGGCCAGCAAAATCGCCCCTGCCTTGGCGGAATACGGTCTGGATTTGCCCAGCCTTTACATCGAAAACATCTCTTTGCCGCCAAAAGTAGAAGAGGCACTGGACAAACGGACCTCTATGGGGCTAGCGGGTGATCTGGACCAGTTCATGAAATATTCAGCCGCTGAAGCTATGAGCAACCCGAACTCTGCCGCGGGCGGGTCTATGGCTGCGGGTTTGGGCGCTGGCATGGGGATGAGCATGGCGCAGCAGTTGGCGCAACAACAGGCCAACAGCGGCCCTTGGGGTGCGCGCCCCGCGCCACAAGCCGCACCCGTAGCACCACCGCCGCCGCCCGTTGAAAAAGTCTGGCACACCGCCACAAACGGGCAAACCAGCGGGCCGTTTTCCCGCGCCAGCCTTGGCCGCATGGCCGCAGATGGCACGCTCAGTCGTGAAACCCATGTCTGGACCGCAGGCCAAGACGGCTGGAAACGCGCCGCCGAGGTGATTGAACTGGCACAATTGTTCACCGTAATGCCCCCGCCACCGCCCCCCGTCGATTGATCCTGTGCCCCGAACGGCATCCTCAGACGGCATTAAAGCCCGTATATTTGCAGCGCTGCCCCAGCGCCGCACCACCCTGAAATGGCTGCATTGGACCATGCTGCCGCTGCTGATCTGGTTTGTTCTGGTTCAGCCCAAAGACGTGGTGCCCATCGGCCGCTGGGCCTTTCTGATCCACTCCAATCTGGCGGTGGTCTTTGTGTCGATCTCCCTGTTCTGGACCGCAGACCTGATGCGGCGCGGTCTGGCCAGCCGCCCTGGCCCCAAACTGCCGCTTTGGGCGAAACGTACCCATCAGATCATGCATAAAGTCATCATCTGGGGCCTGTTTACCGTTGCTTTCACTGGTTTTTTACTGGGGTTAACCTCCAGCGTTTTACTCAAAGCAGGTGGCTTCCTGCCAATCGCCCCACCGCTGGGATTGCGCCAAGCCAACGCTTTTGTCGGCACGTTCCACATCATCCAATTCTATATTCTGGCCGCCATTGTCGCGCTGCATGCGGGTTTCCACATCTGGCGTCACTTTCGCTTGCACGACAACGCCCTGCGTATCATGGTGCCCAAAACCTTTCACCGCTGGCTCTGAGGCTTTATGGATCCTGCCCCAAAAGAACACCGTTTCCCCTGCGCCACCTGCGGGTCTGACATGCGGTTTGCCCCCGGCACCGATCAGATGATCTGTGATCACTGCGGCGCGACGGAATCGATTTCCCCAACAAACAAAGCCGCAGCCATACAGGAACTGGACTTTCGCCAAGCCCTGCGTGCGGAACTACCCAAAGCCGATACCACAGAAATCCGCACAATCACTTGCGAAAGCTGTGGTGCGCATGTGGAATTTGACAGCAAAACCCACGCCGCTGAATGCCCGTTTTGCGCAACCCCTGTGGTCACAGACACAGGCGCAGAACGCCAGATCAAACCCCGTGCCCTGGTCCCTTTTGCCCTGTCCGAACCAGACGCCCGCAAACAGATGACCAATTGGCTGGGCTCCCTTTGGTTCGCCCCGAACGGGCTGCAAGATTACGCCCGAAAAGGCCGCGCCATGCAGGGCATTTACATTCCCTACTGGACCTATGACGCTGACACAAAATCCAGCTACAGCGGCGCACGGGGCGATATTTACTACGTCACCCAACAGGTGCGCGTGGAACGCAACGGCAAGATGGTCACCGAAAACCGGCAAGTCCAGAAGACCCGCTGGAGCCCTGCACGGGGCCGCGTGGCGCGGTTCTTTGACGATGTTCTGGTGCTCGGCTCAACCTCTCTGCCAAAATCCTATACCGATGCACTGGCCCCGTGGGATCTTTCCGCCCTTGAACCCTACGACCCGCAATTTCTCGCGGGGTTCCGCGCGGAGGGCTACACTGTCCCTTTAGAAGACGGCTATACCGAGGCCCGCAGCTATATGGACCGGATGATTCTGCGAGATGTAAAATTTGACATCGGCGGCGATAAACAGCGGGTAGACGGCATTGATACAGACGTCAAAGACGTGACCTTCAAACACGTTCTGCTGCCGATCTGGATGGCCGCCTATAAATACCGCGGCGCGACCTATCGCTTTGTTGTAAACGGACAGACAGGCACTGTGCGCGGTGAACGCCCCTATTCAAAGGTAAAGATCGCCATTGCCGTCACCCTAGGCCTGATCGCCGCCGCTGCAATCGGCGCTTATATCGCCGCCAACGGATAATACGATGTTCCCTATTCGCGACCATAACCCGTCACACCGCACGCCATATGTCACATGGGTGCTGCTTGTAGCGAATATCCTGATCTTTCTATCCTATTACCCAGCCAACAGCGGCAACGACTACGCCCTTGCCGCCGTCTGGTCTGATTGGGCCACAATCCCGCGCAACATCAGTGCTGGTACCGACCTGCACAGCCTGCTGACCTCTATGTTTCTGCACGGGGGCTGGATGCACCTGGCAGGTAATATGCTGTTTTTATGGATCTTTGGCGACAACATGGAAGACGCCTTCGGTCACCTCCCTTTTCTGGGGTTCTACCTGCTGTGCGGAGTGGCTGCTGATATCCTTCAGGTTGTCGCCAACCCGTATTCTCCCGTTCCCGTGGTCGGCGCATCCGGCGCAATCGCAGGCGTGCTGGGCGGATACTTGCTGCTCTACCCTCGCGCTAGGGTAGATATCATCATCATTTTCATCGTTTTCTTTAAAACCTTTGCACTACGTGCATGGATTGTCTTGGGCGTCTGGCTGGCTATGCAACTGTTCGGCGGCTTCTCTAATCCCACTTCGGAAGGAGGCGTTGCATATTGGGCACATGTAGGGGGCTTCGCCACCGGTATTCTCGCCACACTCCCCTATTGGCTATCCAAAGGCGGGCCAGCTTTCTGGAAGGCCACAGATGGTCACCCTCCGCATCCTGCAACCGCCACGCCGAATTCGCTGTCACGCATCCCTATCGTGCGCCGCCGCAAACGATAAGACAGACAGCGCACTCTTTTTGGTTCAAATATCCCAACCTGCCCTAGCCCAGAAAACCCCGTCCCAAACCGGATCAAGCTCGATTAACCAAACCTCTGGACGTAAAAAAACGCCCCGTGCAGAACAGGGCGTTTCTTAAATCTTTCAAAAGCTTACGTCAGGTCAGCTTAGGCAGCTTTCGCAGCTTGCTGACGTTCGCTTTCTTCACGGCTTAGCGCGACCGAGGTGCGCACACCACGGCCTACAAATTCCATCATGCCTTTGACACAACGTTCTGTAGGTTCGATCCCTGCACACATCAGCACTTCGCGCCCATCGCGGGAACGTGCCCAGCGTGCAATGGAATCCACACCGTTTCCATATTTCTTATCATCCGCAATGGCATCATCCAGCGCGGCTAGAACGACAGCGGCAAACAGCTTTTGCGAGCGTTTTCCTTGGTCGTTGTTGATAGCAGTCTCATCAACGTAATCGAACATCACGTCCTCTTTACTTTTTTATTTTTCTCGGCAGTCTTCGCAATATGGCGTTTTTGTGACGATTCGATAGGCCCTCAAACGCAAGAGAGCCATGCAGCAGGAACATACCTTGGATCGCAATGGTCACAACGCACTGCGGGTTGAATTGCGCATTGTCACTGTATATAGGCTAGGTTGTTCAAAAATCAACCGCGCAAAAGGGTACATTTTATGCCAAAAATCAATGGCAACGAGATCAGACCGGGAAACATCCTGGAACACAACGCTGGATTGTGGATTGCGGTCAAGGTTGATCACGTCAAACCAGGCAAAGGCGGTGCCTTCGCACAGGTGGAAATGAAGAACCTGCGCAATGGCTCCAAGCTGAACGAACGGTTCCGCTCGGCAGACAAAGTTGAAAAGGTCCGGCTGGATCAAAAAGACCAGCAATTTCTGTATGAAACCGATGGAATGTTGGTCTTCATGGACATGGAAACCTATGAGCAAATCGAACTGCCAGCCGATATCCTTGGCGACCGTCGCCCCTTCCTTCAGGACGGCATGACGATCCAGATCGAATATTACGAGTCCGAGGCCATTTCCGCATCCCTGCCCCAGAAAGTCACCTGCACGGTCGTAGAAACCGAACCCGCAGTGAAAGGCCAAACGGCTGCCAACAGCTTTAAGCCTGCGGTTCTGGACAATGGCGTGCGCGTTATGGTGCCCCCGTTTGTGGGTCAGGACGAGGCAATTATCGTCAACACCGAAACCATGGAATACACTGAACGGGCCTAATTCCCCTGTCAGCATCGCACCCGTCACAAGGCGCGACTGCATAGCATACACATAGAGGGCTCGCATCTGCGGGCCCTTTTGCATTGAAAACACAGGATTCTTCACAAATCCGTTTCAAAATTCCGTTTTTTTGACGAACTATTCACGGGAAACTTAACAAGTTGTAGGTTACCCTTAGTTAACGACGCGGTGTCGTTGTATTTGAGTACCTATACCTTTTCGAGAATAGGAGCGACTCTCCCGGAGTTGCTCCTATTTTCGTTTCACGCCCAAAGAACCGACCTGCACGATCCAGTCAAACAGCCATAAAAACGAGAAAAGCCGCGAACATGTCGCGGCTTTTTCGTAGAAGAAGGGGCAATCAATTACTTGATTTTGCCTTCTTTGTATTCAACGTGCTTCCGAATAACGGGATCGTATTTTTTAACGACCATTTTTTCCGTCATTGTGCGCGAATTTTTCTTTGTCACATAGAAGTGACCTGTGTCCGCCGTAGAATTCAGGCGGATTTTAATCGTGGTTGGCTTAGCCATCTGATATCTCCTCGGCAGACAGAACTGCGAAATCTCGAATTGGCCTTCTACACCACCCATAGGGGCTGTCAACCCATTCAGATGCAACAACACCGCACGATCCAACGGTTTTTACGTCATTCCCATCCATTTACGCACTGCACAGCCACTTGTGCTCGCTAAATGGATATTTTCAAAACAAAAATGATAAAAAACGCCCCGACCTGAGTAGGGTCGAAGCGCCTTTTTGTTTACGGTCATCGGCTTCCCAGCCTGTACCGCACTGCCATAATTCCCTATTTGGGTGAAAAAAGGGTTAAGCGCCTCTTTTGTTTTCAAATATCCATAACCAAGCCCTGCACCGATTCTCAGGCCATGCCCCCGGCCACCAGACGCGCAGCGATTTTTCCGTAGGCTTCGGCCAATGGGCTGTCGGTGGCGGCGATTGGTGTGCCACCATCCCCTGCCATACGAATATCAATATCCAGCGGGATTTCCCCCAAGAAGGGCAATCCCAGACGCTCTGCCTCGGCAGCAGCGCCGCCGTGTCCGAACAAATGGGCTTCATGGCCGCAATTGGGGCAGATGTAGGTGGACATGTTTTCAATCATCCCCAACACAGGGGTTTTGGTTTTTTCAAACATGTTCAACGCTTTGCGCGCATCCAGTAACGCCACATCCTGCGGGGTCGAAACGACAATCGCGCCCGTCACTTTGGCTTTTTGGGCCAGTGTCAGCTGCACATCCCCGGTGCCGGGTGGCAGATCGACGATCAGCACGTCCAATTCCCCCCATTCCACCTGCCCCAGCATCTGTTGCAAAGCGCCCATCAGCATGGGACCACGCCAGACCACAGCCTGATCTTCCTCTAGCATCAGGCCAATCGACATGATCGTAACACCGTGATTCTTTAGTGGGATGATGGTTTTCCCGTCCGGAGAGCTGGGCCGTTTGTTCACCCCCATCATCCGTGGCTGCGATGGTCCGTAGATATCCGCGTCCAGCAGCCCCACACGTCGCCCCTGCCGCGCCAGTGCCACGGCCAGATTGCTGGCCACAGTGGATTTTCCAACCCCGCCTTTCCCCGACGCAATAGCAAGAATGCGGTCCACGCCTGCCACAGGCGCTTGATCGGCGCTTGGCTTGGGGTGGCCTCCGATTTTCAGCTGGGGCGGCTCTTTGGCCTGTGCGGGACCATGGGCGGTCAACAAAACCGAGGCTTTATCCACGCCGTCCAGTCCCGCCACGATTTTTTCAGCGGCCTGACGCACAGGCTCCATTGAAGCGCCCAGTTCCGGTGGCACTTCCAGCACAAACCGCACGGTTGTTCCCTCAATCATCAAGGCGCGCACATAATCGGCGCTGACCACATCCCGACCGTCCTGCAATTTCAGGACTTTCAGGGCGTCTAGAATTTCTGCTTGCGTCACTGCCATCTTACCATTTCCTCTGATCTGCGGTTGCGCTTGGGCGCTGTTCGACCTTAACTTGTCCATCATGCGCAAAAGGGCAAGGGGCATCCCGCAAAAGCGGTGTTCGAAACTTCATGGAAATTCTGACAACAGCCATCGCTTTGATTCTGTCAGGGGACGGGGATCTTTTCTCGATCATCGGCCTGTCGCTGCGCGTCAGCCTGTGCGCAACGGCGTTGGCCGCGGCTTTGGCGATCCCAGCTGGCGCGGCCCTGGCAATACTGCGATTTCCCGGGCGGAGGCTGGTTTTAGTGATTGGCACAGCCTTTATGGCCCTGCCCCCTGTGGTGGTTGGGCTGGCGGTCTATTTGCTGTTGTCGCGATCCGGCCCGCTGGGGCCACTGGGGTTGTTGTTCACCCCCACGGCGATGATCATTGCCCAGACTATTCTGATCTTTCCGATTGTCCTGTCTTTGACCCACCAAGCCGTTCATCCGCTCTACCGAGAATATGGCAGCCTGTTTAATGCGCTCGACACTCCACGTCAGTTGCAAGTGCGCACGATCATCTGGGACGCCCGCTTCGCTGTCTCCGTCGCGGTTCTGGCAGGGTTTGGTCGCGCCTTGGCCGAGGTCGGGGCCGTGATCATCGTGGGGGGCAATATCAACGGGTTGACCCGCGTGATGACCACGACCATTGCGCTGGAAACATCAAAAGGGAACCTGACGCTGGCGCTGGCTTTGGGGCTGGTGCTGATTTCAATTGCTTTTGGCATCAATTTTTTAACCCATGCTGTCGCCCGCACCGGTGAGAAATACCAGTCGGTGCGGTCATGATCAGCTTGCAGCTAAAGACCGCCACCCTGTCGTTTGAGGGGAAGAACCGGCTGGGGCCGCTGTCTCTGGCCCATCAGATTTCGGGGATCACGGCGGTTCTAGGGCCAAATGGCGCGGGGAAGTCGCTTTTTCTGGCCCTGTGCCACGGCATCCTTTCCCCCCAAACCGGCAGTGTCTGCTGGGACGGTCAGCCAGCGCGGGCGACCCGTGACAGCCGTGGATTTATGTTGCAAACCCCTGTTGTGTTGCGCAGGACCGTTGCCGCCAATATCGACTTTGCCCTGCAATCGCGCGGCATGGCGCGGGGGCTTCGGCGTGACACGGTGGCCAGTGCATTGTCGCTTGCCCGTTTAGGCGATCGCGCCAATACCCCTGCGGCCACATTGTCTGGTGGAGAATTGCGCCGCATGAGCTTTGCCCGTGCCCTAGTCACACAACCCAAGGCCCTGCTGTTGGACGAGCCATTCGCAGGGCTTGATCCCGCCGCCAGTCAAGCGATGGAGGTGATGATCCTTCACGCGGCGCAAACCACACCCATTTTGATGTCGAACCACGACCTTGTGCAAACCCGCCGCATCGCCTCGCAGGTTCTTTTCTTTTCCAAAGGCCAGTTGTTGGAACATTCCCAAACCGCCAGCTTTTTCGCGGCCCCCGACAGTGATGCGGCCAAAGCCTATCTGAAAAGCCAGCTGTTATAACCCCGCGGTTTCACCCGAACGACCAGCCATGCGGGAACTGCATAGCGGGGTTGATTAAACAGACCTTTTCCAAACCCACTTGCTTCCCTAGATAAGCCTCAACGCTTCGGTAGACAGTGTTAACGTGCAGTTCCTCCCAATCCACGCAAGTGGGCCGTTAAACAAAGTCTACCCGGCCGTCAGCCTTTTTTGGCTGAATTAACGGGTTGCCTTTTTCCTCCCTGTTGGGGTGATCCGAAGAATAACGGCGGTGCGCCCTCCCTCGCACCGCCGTTTTTTTATTCCGGGCGATCCATGCGTCCAACGCATATCGGATTTGACCAAAAGCGGCCTTCTCCCAAGCCTTTAAATGCTTAGGTTCCGCTCAAGAACATGAAACGAAATATACACTTTGCCGGAAAGGATCTTCCAATGGCTTCGATCTCTACGAATACTAACACACGTGATTCCCTCTTTGCTAACCTGCGCGCCTCTTTTGCCGAAGCATTCCGCTCTGCTGTTCAAATGCGCCAGTACCGCACAACTGTTTCACAACTGTCTTCGCTGTCCCTGCGCGAGCTGGACGACTTGGGCATCTCTCGCTCCGAAATTAAATCGGTAGCCCGTCACGCTGTTTACGGCCTCTGATAGACTTCGACACCGCCTCTGGCATCGGCCCTGAAACGGGCTGTCTTGCCAGAGTAATGAAAATGGCGCTGCGTCCTCCCCGCAGCGCCATTTCTGTATCTAATCCCTGCGACGCATTCATCACAGCTGACAGTTTCCCGAATCCTGCCCTAGCTGCGCTTTAAATTTGCGCTTAAAGCAGAGGCACAACAGTCACTTAAAGACAGGTTTGCCCCGTGTTTTCATCAGATACCCCGATTTTCCAGTTTCGTGGCCCCTTTGGAGTCCCCGTCGAAATTGGCGCATCCATCCTGTTTTTGGCATTTATCTTTCTGTTTCCCTTCACCACGGGCGCCGATCTGATCGACAATCTGATCTTTTTCGCGCTGATTCTGCTGGCGATTTTCCTGCATGAAATGGGTCATGCTTGGGGGACCATCATACAGGGACACGCGGTCAAACGGGTGGTGATCTATGGCGGCGGCGGTTTTTGCGAAGGCACCAAAGTTCTGTCACGGAGCGACGAAGAATTCGTCGTGATCATGGGACCACTGGTCAATCTTGGGCTATGGGCGCTATCCAGTCTTGCGGTGCCTTATGCCGATAATCTGGGCTGGATCACGGTTGGCGACTATTTCTACTGGTTCGCAGACATCAATTTTTTCCTGTTCTGCCTGAATATGATCCCTGTGCAGCCGCTGGATGGCGGCAAGCTGCTGTATCTGACCCTGCGCCGTTGGTATGATCGCGGGCTTTGCATTCGAATTGCAGGCGGAATCGGGCTGTTGTTCGCTGTTTTATGGATTCCCGCGATGATTTACGCCTATTTGACGCTTGGGTATCTTTTGCTGTTCATGCCGTCTATCCCGCTGCATTTGCGGATGTTTCAGGGGAAAGCCGCCTAGAACGGCACATCATCCGGGGTGCTAACATAGCTAGCGACAACCTTTTTGACGCCCGCCTTTTCAAAAGCAACCTCTAGCTTGTCGCCTTCAATCGCGGTCACGGCGCCGTAGCCGAATTTTTGATGGAACACCCGATCGCCAAGCCCGTGAACCGATACGGCCTTACTGTCGATCACCAGATTGGCGGGTTTACGCGGTTGCCCTGTGCCGCGCTGCGCGGAACGGGCCTGCATTCGTTTCCAGCCAGGGGAATTATAGGCATCTGCACGCCCCGCCTTTTCCATCAGATCCGACCCTTTGGACACGTCCTCAAAGGTTTGGCTGCTGGCCGCAGCCCCGAAACCGCCGCCATAAAGGCCTGGCGGAGTTAGCACATCCACATGTTCTTCAGGCAATTCATCAATGAAACGACTCGGCAAGGACGATTGCCACTGGCCAAACACCCGTCGGTTCGCAGCAAAGCTGATGGTGCAGAACACTTCTGCCCGTGTGATGCCCACATAGGCCAACCTGCGCTCCTCCTCGACGCCCTTCATCCCCGTTTCATCCATCGAACGCTGCGAGGGGAACAATCCATCCTCCCAGCCCGGCAGAAACACCACTGGAAATTCCAGCCCTTTGGCCGCGTGCAGGGTCATGATGCTGATTTTTTCAACATCATCCTCTTGCTCGTTCTCCATGATCAGGCTGACATGTTCCAGAAAACCCTGAAGGTTTTCAAACTCTTCCAGCGCTTTGACCAACTCTTTGAGGTTCTCCAACCGCCCCGGAGCCTCGGGGGTTTTGTCATTGCGCCAGTGATCCGTATACCCAGATTCGTCGAGCATTTGCTGCGCAATTTCGATGTGGCTGACCGTGTCGGCCTGTATCATCGCGGACCAGCGATCAAAGCCCATCACCAGCTCTTTCAATGCATTGCGGGCCTTGGCAGACAAGCCCCCCTCGGCCACCACAATCCGCGCGCCTTCTAATAGGCTGACGCCGTTTTCACGGGCTGCCAACTGAATGGTTTGCTGGGCTTTATCACCGATTCCCCGTTTGGGCGTGTTGATGATCCGTTCAAAGGCCAACGCATCGTCGGGGCTGACCGCGACGCGGAAATAGGCCATGGCATCGCGGATTTCCATCCGTTCGTAAAAACGTGGGCCACCGATCACGCGGTAAGGCATGCCGATGGTCAGGAAACGGTCTTCAAAGGCGCGCATCTGGTGCGAGGCCCGCACCAAAATCGCCATGCTTTCGGGGCTGATCGGGTCATGGCCACGGGTGCCGCGCTGGAAATTCTCAACTTCTTCACCAATCCAGCGAGCTTCTTCTTCACCGTCCCAGTGGCCGATCAGACGGACCTTTTCACCTTCGGGGCGTTCAGTCCACAGGGTTTTGCCCAACCGCTTTTCATTGCCCGCAATCACGCCGGACGCAGCGCCCAGAATATGCGGGGTGGACCGGTAATTTTGTTCCAAACGTACAGTTTTTGCGCCCGGAAAGTCCTTTTCAAAGCGCAGAATGTTGCCAACCTCTGCCCCGCGCCAACCATAGATCGACTGGTCATCATCGCCCACGCAGCAAATATTCTTATGTTCTGCCGCCAACAAACGCAGCCACAAATACTGGGCCACGTTGGTATCTTGGTATTCGTCCACAAGAATGTAGCGGAACCATTTCTGGTATTTTTTCAACACCTCTGGGTATTTCTGAAAGATCGCCACAACATGCAGCAGCAGATCGCCAAAATCACAGGCGTTCAGGGTCACAAGGCGCTTTTGATAGGCCTCGTACAGATCCGTTCCTTTGTTGTTAAAGGCGCTGGCTTCCGCAGCGGGCACTTTATCAGGGGTCAATGCGCGGTTTTTCCAGCCGTCAATCAACCCCGCCAGCATACGCGCGGGCCAGCGTTTGTCGTCGATTCCTTCGGCCTGAATCAATTGTTTGAGCAGGCGAATCTGATCGTCCGTATCCAGAATGGTGAAATTCGACTTCAGATGTACCCAATTGGGGGAACTGCCGTCGTCAATCACGTCATCGCGCCCGATGCCACCACCCTGCGAATAGCCCACCAGCTCTGCATGGCGGCGCAGCAATTTCACACACAGGCTGTGGAATGTTCCCAGCCAGGGCATGCCTTCGACCATTTCGCCCAGCAGACCGCCAACGCGATTCTTCATTTCACGCGCGGCCTTGTTGGTGAAAGTGACCGCCAGAATTTCATTGGGTTGCGCACGGCGTGTGTGCATCAGATAGGCAATCCGCGCGGTCAGCGCCTTGGTTTTGCCGGTACCAGCCCCCGCAAGCATCAGAACCGGACCATCCAGCGTTTCCACAGCATCGCGCTGCGCCGGATTCAGCCCATCCAAATAGGGCGCAAGACGCGCGCCCATAGCACGCTGCGACAAAGGCGCATTAACGGCCGCTTCAAAAGCGTCTGATTCTTCCCAACTGCTCATCGTGCAATCCTAGCCTGTACGGACCTTAAGATAAAGTGCATGTTCACAAAATGTTCCCACCTTTTACACCAGCCATTTAACACTGCGATAAATCTTGGTTATCGTTAAAGCGTTCACGTTTGTTGCACTGCAGCATTTTCCATTGTACCCATTTGTTACGTAACGTTTAGCGTGACAAGGCAAAATCCAAAGGACCGTGCCCAGATGAAAAATTTCTCTAAAATCCTGATTGCAAACCGTGGTGAGATCGCCATCCGTATTATGCGGGCTGCCAATGAAATGGGAAAGCGAACGGTTGCCGTCTATGCGGAGGAAGACAAACTGGGCCTGCACCGCTTTAAGGCGGATGAAGCCTATAAGATCGGCGAAGGGCTGGGGCCTGTGGCCGCTTATCTGTCGATCGAAGATATTATTCGCGTGGCAAAAATGTGCGGCGCGGATGCGATCCATCCGGGCTATGGATTGCTGTCAGAGAACCCTGATTTCGTCGATGCCTGCACCCAAGCGGGTATCACTTTCATCGGCCCCAAAGCCAAGACCATGCGCCAGTTGGGGGATAAAGCATCCGCCCGCCGCGTCGCAATTGAGGCGGGCGTGCCAGTGGTTCCCGCCACGGACGTGCTGCCCGACGATATGGACGAAGTGCACCGCATGGCCGCAAAGGTCGGCTATCCTTTCATGCTAAAGGCATCCTGGGGCGGGGGCGGTCGGGGGATGCGCCCGATCATGTCCCCCGATGAACTGGAGGAAAAAGTTCTGGAAGGCCGCCGAGAAGCCGAAGCGGCCTTTGGCAATGGGGAGGGTTATCTGGAACGGCTGGTTCAACGCGCCCGCCACGTCGAAGTGCAAATCCTTGGCGACCAACACGGCGAAATTTACCACCTGTGGGAGCGGGACTGCTCGGTTCAGCGGCGCAACCAGAAAGTGGTGGAACGGGCCCCTGCCCCCTATCTGACACAAGAACAACGCGAACGCCTATGCGCTTTGGGCCGCAAAATCTGCGCCCATGTGGGCTATGAATGTGCCGGGACCGTTGAATTCCTGATGGATATGGACACGCAGGAGTTTTTCTTTATCGAGGTAAACCCCCGCGTTCAGGTGGAACACACCGTCACCGAGGAAGTCACCGGCATTGATATCGTGCGCTCCCAGATCAAGATTGCCGAAGGCGCAAAGCTGGCCGAGGCGACAGGCGTTGCCCGCCAAGAAGACATCCTGCTGCGCGGTCACGCCATTCAGTGCCGCGTCACAACCGAAGATCCACAAAACAACTTTATCCCCGATTATGGCCGTATCACCGCCTATCGCGGGGCCACTGGCATGGGGATTCGGCTTGACGGGGGGACGGCCTATTCTGGTGCGGTCATCACCCGCTATTACGATTCCCTGCTGGAAAAAGTCACCGCATGGGCCCCTACCCCAACCGAGGCAATCGCCCGTATGGACCGCGCCTTGCGGGAATTCCGTATTCGCGGTGTGTCGACCAATATCGCCTTTGTAGAAAACCTGCTGAAACATCCGACCTTCTTGGACAACAGCTATACCACTAAATTCATCGACTCCACGCCTGAACTGTTCCGGTTCAAAAAGCGTCGGGATCGGGCGACCAAAATCCTGACCTATGTGGCGGACATTACGGTCAACGGGCACCCTGACGTAGAGGGCCGCCCCAAGCCAGCCGCCACTGTAAAAGCCCCCAAATCCCCCGCAAAACGCAGCGAAAAACCGGCCTATGGCACGCGTAATTTGCTGGAAGACAAAGGCGCGCAGGCTGTGGTGGACTGGATGGCCGCGCAGAAGCAACTGCTGCTGACCGATACCACCATGCGCGACGGGCATCAGTCTTTGCTGGCCACGCGGATGCGGTCACACGATATGATCAATGTGGCGGATGCCTATGCCCACAACCTGCCGCAACTGTTTTCGGTGGAATGTTGGGGCGGGGCGACCTTTGATGTGGCCTACCGGTTCTTGCAGGAATGTCCGTGGCAGCGGTTGCGGGATTTGCGGGCCAAGATGCCCAACCTGATGACCCAGATGCTGCTGCGCGCCAGCAACGGCGTTGGGTACACAAACTATCCCGACAATGTTGTGCAGGAATTTGTGCGCCAAGCGGCTGAAACCGGCGTGGATGTGTTCCGCGTGTTTGACAGCCTGAACTGGGTGGAAAACATGCGCGTGGCCATGGATGCTGTGGTGGAAAGTGGCAAGATTTGCGAAGGTACAATCTGTTACACAGGCGATATTCTGGACCCAGATCGGGCCAAGTATGACCTGAATTACTACACAAACATGGGGAAACAGCTGAAAGAGGCCGGTGCCCATCTGATCGGCCTGAAAGATATGGCGGGCCTGTTGAAACCCGCCGCGGCCCGCGTGCTGGTCAAAGCCCTGAAAGAAGAAGTTGGCCTGCCAATCCATTTCCACACTCATGACACATCAGGCATCGCAGGCGCGACCGTTCTGGCCGCCGCAGAAGCGGGCGTAGACGCCGTTGATGTGGCAATGGATGCGTTTTCAGGCGGCACATCGCAGCCCTGCCTTGGGTCCGTGGTCGAGGCCCTGCGCCACACCGACCGCGACACAGGTCTGGACATCAAAGCCGTGCGCGAGATCAGCGATTATTGGGAAGGCGTGCGCGCCCAATATGCCGCCTTTGAAAGCGGCCTGCCCTCCCCTGCATCCGAGGTCTATTTGCACGAAATGCCGGGCGGTCAGTTCACCAACCTGAAAGCACAGGCGCGCTCTTTGGGGCTAGAGGACCGCTGGCATGAAGTGGCGCAAACCTATGCGGATGTGAACCAGATGTTTGGCGATATCGTCAAGGTCACGCCGTCATCCAAAGTGGTGGGGGACATGGCTTTGATGATGGTCAGCCAGAACCTGACCCGCGCCCAAGTGGAAAGCCCCAAAACCGACGTGGCCTTCCCTGACAGCGTGATCGACATGATGCGCGGAAATCTGGGCCAGCCTCCGGGTGGGTTCCCTGCGGCGATCCAGTCGAAAATTCTGAAAGGGGACACGCCTGCCACCACCCGCCCAGGGGCCCATATGCAACCCGTTGATCTGGACCAGACCCGCGCTGAACTCAGCGCCGAGCTGGAAGGGTTTGATGTGGATGGTGAGGATCTGAACGGCTATCTGATGTACCCCAAAGTGTTCCTCGATTATATGGGGCGTCATCGGATCTACGGCCCTGTGCGCAGCCTGCCCACCCGCACGTTTTTCTATGGGATGGAACCGGGCGAACAGATCAGCGCGGAAATCGACCCCGGCAAGACGCTGGAAATCCGCCTGCAAGCCATTGGTGAAACCGATGAAGGCGGCGAAGCGCGGGTGTTCTTTGAATTGAACGGCCAGCCCCGCACCGTGCGCGTCACCAACCGCAAGGCAGCCGCAACCACAGCGCGCCGTGCCAAAGCCGAGGCGGGCAACCCCGCCCAGATCGGGGCACCGATGCCGGGGGTCATTTCATCCGTTGTGGTGGGTGCTGGACAGGCCGTGAAATCCGGCGATATGTTGTTAACCATTGAAGCGATGAAAATGGAAACCGGCATCCACGCCGAGATCGATGGCATCGTCAAAGCCATTCATGCGCCAGCCGGATCACAGGTTGACGCCAAAGACCTGTTGATTGAATTCGAGACCTGACCCTATGCAAAAACTTCTGGCCTTCACTGACATTCACATGACACCCGAAGGCCAGAAGATTATCGGACTTGATCCGTTTGAAAAATTCCGCCGTGCGCTGGATCATGGCATCACCCACCACCCCGACGCAGAACGCATTGTCCTGATGGGCGATCTGGCCAATTCGGGAACCGCCGAAGAATATAGCCGTTTTGCCCACAGTATTCGCGGCGTGGATATTCCTATCACCTTGATGGCAGGCAATCACGACAACCGCGACACGCTGATCGCCACCCTGCCCCATGTTGTAACAGACGGGGCTGGCTTTTTGCAAACCAGCCACAGCTATGGGGATACCCGCGTGTTGACGCTCGACACGCTTTTCGGGCCGCCTGCGGTGTCCTACGCCCACTTTGGCGCTTATTGTGACGCCCGCTTTGACTGGCTGACGGAACAGCTGTCAGAAGCCAAGCAGGCCAGCCAGCGGGTGCTGTTGTTTTCCCACCATCCGCCGTTTCGCATCGGCTTCACCGGTATGGACCAAATCCGCATGCGCGACGACGCACGCATGCACGCGGTGTTAAAAGCCTCGGGCGTTCCGATCCATCTGGTCTGTGGCCATGTGCACCGTACAATTTCGGGTCACTGGGACGGATTCGGCTTTTCCATGCTGAAAAGTACCTGCCACCAGATGCCACTGGCCATTGGATCAACCGACATGACACTTGGCACCCCGGAACCCGCAGCCTATGGGATCATCCTGCTGACCGAAGACGGAATTATCGTGCATTCCGAAGACTTTGACCTTGCAACAACCATCCAGTCGACCAGCCCTGAAACCCTGCCAGACTAGGCAATTGGCCCAATACGATTTTTTTCTATTTTTCTTTCATTTTCCCCTTGCCCTATGTTCGCCTTTCTCGCTATACGCTGCCACACGATAAGGAAGCGGGCGTAGCTCAGGGGTAGAGCATAACCTTGCCAAGGTTAGGGTCGAGAGTTCGAATCTCTTCGCCCGCTCCAAATCGTAAGTTAAGAAAACAATGGGTTACAGTGAAAACTGTAGCCCATGTTTCGTTTTGGGACAGTGTTGTTCATTTCCACCAACGCCACCACAGGGAAGGCGCTCAAAGCTCCGACTTGGCAATACGCCCCTTTCCTAAGCCACCCCGCATTTAATTTTCTAAGCACGAATTACACCAAATATTTCTGAAAAAAGCTTTAACGGCTGTGATGCTGAAAAAATTAGGGCGGATTGCGGGTTTTCGCCGCATCCTGTTCGAAGGCCAGCAATGCGCAGGAAGGGGACTTTGCAAAGTCTGAGCGAACGGCCCAAAGCGGACATGACAATCCGACGTGTTGGGCGGATTGGAGACCTAGGCTGCAATCTGCGCCAAGGTTCGCTATGCAGACAAAATCTGCCATTCCTGTAACCTGCTTTGTACTAACTTCAAAAATTCAAACAAATGTGTTCAAAAAATAATTCGATTCAAGATTATTGGCAAAAATTTAGCTTTCGCTATTGGAGCCAAAGAAGTCTGCGACGTACAGACTTAATATTTCCATTTAAGACGGAAAAAACTGCTTCTTCTGCCGCGACATGTTTATTCGCCAAGCTATACCCACCAAAAACACTGAATCTGGGTTGAGATCTTATTGTAAAGCGCATCCCACCTTCCCGCATTGAAATTGATACAATGTCCCAAAATTTGCAATCTGATGGTGTAATAGTATCCTTACAAAACTTAGTAAATCTCGAACTATGGGCATTCTTCTTTTTCTCTAATTCTTCTGCTGAAATCGTTTCGCTTGCATAAATATAGGTTGTTGAACTGACTGATGAGCCTGAAAAGGTAAAGGCTAACCACACAAAGCCTAGCAGTAGAGTTACGAATAGTCCTAAGACCCACAGGAATTTGGTTGAAAATGTCACCTATTTTGTTTTCCTTTATCGGGCCAAAATTACAAGCGTGACGTTCAATGTGGGCATTTTGTAATCCCTATTTGATCAGAGTGTTGGTTACTTGAGAATACATAGAACATGTTTGAAACTAAGTTAATCTCTAACCAGCTATTTGGAAACCAGCATGTAACTTTGGGCTGAGAGTTGCCGTTAGACACAAATGTCAGCAATAGGCCGTTCACCCCCCCCAGGGAGTATCCCACTATTTCCTCAAAAAAAATCAATGGAACTGCCCCCCCTACAAGCCAAAGACCGCCTGTAGGGGGGACAGGCGGCCTTTGGGACCGGTTTCAAGGGGGGTGTCGAGGCTTCCTAGCCCGCGATCAGCCTTGGCAGCCATGTGACGATCCCCGGGAACAGGAACAGGCAGGCTATGGCGATGATTTGCAGCAGCACAAACGGCAGGATGCCTTTGTAAATCGCCGAAGTGGGCAGATTAGCCGGCGCCACACCGCGCAGGTAAAACAGCGCAAAGCCGAAGGGCGGTGTTAGGAAGGATGTTTGCAGGTTCACACCTACCAGAACGCCCAGCCAGACCGGATCAACGTCCAGTGCCAGCAGGATCGGGGCTGTGATCGGGATCACGATGAAGATGATTTCAAACGTATCCAGAATGAAGCCAAGCACAAACATGATCGCCATCACCACGGCCACAGCCATCAAGGTACCACCGGGCAGGTTCGACAGGAACTCATGCACCAGATTGTCCCCCCCCATCAGGCGGAACACCACGGAAAACACCGAAGCCCCCATCAGGATCACAAACACCATACTGGTGATTGTCGCCGCTGACACCACTGTGTCGCGCAGAACCGCAAAAGACAGACGCCAGCGCAATGCCGCCAGCACCATGGCCCCCACAGCGCCCACAGAGGCCGCCTCGGTCGGGGTGGCGATACCGCCAAGGATAGAGCCAAGCACGGCAAGGATCAGGATAAAGGGCGGAACAAGGGCGACAAACACTTCGCGCATCAGGCCGCTCTTTTCTTCGGCGGGCACAGGCATGGCCGGGCAGGATTGGGGATCGGTGATCGCCTTAAAGGCGACAAAGCCCAGATACAGACCAACCAGCAACAAACCCGGCAGCAAAGCACCCGCAAACAGATCACCCACAGACACAGGCACAGGCGCAAAATTGCCTTTGGCCATTTGCACCTGACTGTTGATGCCAGACAGCATATCACCCATGAAAATCAACACGGTAGAAGGTGGAATGATCTGCCCCAATGTACCACTGGCACAGATAACACCCGTAGCCAGTTTCGGGTCATACCCAGCGCGTAACATGGCAGGCAGGGAAATCAGCCCCATGGTCACAACCGTGGCCCCCACAACCCCTGTGGATGCCGCAAGCATCGCGCCCACGATGACCACCGAAAAGCCCAAACCGCCGCGCATGCTGCCAAACAGCTTGCCCATGGTCAGCAACAATTGCTCTGCGATGTTGGATCGTTCCAGCATCACCCCCATAAAGATGAACAGCGGCACCGCCACCAACACCTCGTTGGTCATGAACCCGATATAGCGGTTGGGCAACGACCCGAAATTGCTGGGATCAAACACCCCGAACATCATCCCCGCCAGACCAAACAGCAAAGACACCCCTGCCAGTGTGAAGGCCACCGGAAAACCAAGCAAAAGAAACCCGATAATCCCAAAGAACATTAGCCCCGAGAGGAGCTCACCGATAAATACTGGGTCCATTAGATTTCTCTTTGCGCGTCTGTCATTTCGGGTACTGGGTATTGAATCCGCGCCGGAACAAGATCAGGGCGACCACCCAGAACCAGCACCGACCGGATCGCCATCGCCAACCCTTGCAGGGCCAGAAGGGCGGCAAACCCGATGATAAAAGTCTTTAGAATAAACAACCCGGGCATCCCGCCCACATTGGCCGAGGATTCATAATAGCCCCAAGAGCGTTGCACAAAGGGCATGGAATAGGTGTAAACCACCCAGCTAAAGGGCAGCAGGAACAGAACCACTCCGATCAGATCAATCGCCGCTTTGCGTTTGATGCTGGCAGGGCGATAGAAAATATCCACCCGAACGTGATCATCACGCATCAGGGCAAACCCCGCTACGCCAGTAAACATTGCGCCGTTTAACCAGATGTAAAGATCCTGCATCCAGACATAGCTGACTGCGAAAACATACCGCTGCACCACAACGGTGAAACACACGGCGACGATGCCTAAGGACAGCCAGGAAAAGGATTTCCCCAACCAGTAATTGATAGAGCAAATGACTCTGGCGCAAAACGCGATGGCCTGCATGTCTACTCCCCCTCTTTTGCGCGCCGTTTTCCAATGGGACGCGGTGTGATGCTACCCTGTAATTTGGTATCCCGAACGCCGTGCAGCGCAAAACCAACGGGTGGTCCGGTGCTTACACGGCCTATGCTGTTGCCTACAGGGAAGGAGACAGCACTGGCGCCGATTTACCCCTCGGCGTTGGATCATCCAAGTCAAAAACGCCTGACCTGACATGGGTTATGGTCGGTTTTACAAAAAACACCCGCCAGTTTGCACTGGCAGGTGTCTATTTTAGTGGCAGGGCACGGAACTTGGCGCAAATTTATACACCAAACCGCCCCTATCCTTAAATCTGGAAATAGGCTTCGCGGGCGTTCACAAATGCGCCGTCTGTTGTTTTGGACCGTGTCCGCACAATGTTCAGCGATTCGATAAAGCTTTCAGCCGTCTTTTTCACCAGCGGATCATCGGATTCACGCAGACCTGTCATGATTTCCTTCGCAGCTTCAGCACCGGCTTTCAGGATCTCTTCGGGGAACTGACGCACGTTTACACCGTGATCGTTGACCAGCGTTTGAAGCGCGCGCGGGTCGTTGGCATAGAAGTCGGACGCAACCTGATCGTATTCAGCCTGACACACATCGCGCACGATGGCTTGCAGGTCTTCGGGCAGGGCTTGGTATTTCTTCTTGTCCACAACCAGTTCAGTGGCCAGACCTGGCTCAACGAAGGACGGGAAGTAGTAGTTTTTGGCAACCTGATAGAAGCCAAGCGCCAGATCGTTGTAAGGGCCAACAAATTCAGCCGCATCCAATGTACCTGATTGCAGCGCCTGGAAAATCTCGCCAGCTGCCATGTTGGTGACAGTTGCGCCAAGTTTTTCCCAAACACGGCCGCCCAGACCCGGTGTGCGGAACCGCAGACCGTTTACGGAATCAACACCCGTCAGTTCGTTTTTGAACCAGCCACCAGCTTGCGTGCCAGTGTCGCCGGACAAAAAGCCCTGAACGCCGAATTGGTCATAGATTTCGTCCCAGATTTCCTGACCGCCCATGTAGCGCACCCAAGCTGTCAATTCGCGCGAGGTCATGCCGTAAGGCACACCCGTGAAGAACGACAAAGCTGGCGATTTATTCTGCCAGTAATAGGCAGCACCGTGGCTCATTTCAGCCGCGCCGTCGATGACAGCGTCAAGGCTTTGCAACGGGGGAACCAATTCGCCAGCAGAGTAAACTTTGATCGTCAGACGGCCGCCAGATGCGGCTGTAATCCGGTCGGCCAGACGTTGTGCGCCCACACCCAGACCGGGGAAATTCTTTGGCCAAGTGGTAACCATGCGCCACGTAAGGTTGCCCTGAGACACTGCAGGTGCAGCCAGTGTCGTGGCCGCAGCCCCAACGCCAAGCACACCGGCTTTTGAAATAAACGAACGACGATCCATTGTAGACCTCCCTATTTTACAAAAAACTTTCTGCCGTCCAATATGGGGACCAGCAGCAGGATTTCTCCATCCGCGCGGATAGAAGCAAAATTCAGGAAACTTGTCTATCGCAATCGGGTAATTGATTATGACATCCCTAAAAAGTGATCGACTTCTTGAGTTAATCTATTGTTTTAAAATCGGAAAAAATTTAAAATTCCTGCCGCCTCTTTGACTGAACAAGGGGCGGCAGGTAAATGGCGAAACAAGGATTTCGCGCGTTTCCAACCCAGCTTTCAGGCAGGATTTATTGGGTTAACGGCCCAGATATTCCGGCAGCCACAAGGAAATAGCCGGAAAGATAAGGATCAGGGCCAAGCCTGTCAGTTGCAGCAAGACAAAAGGAATCACACCACGGTAAATGGTGGTGATCGGCAAATCCGGTGCAATCCCGCGCAGGTAGAACAGCGCATAGCCAAAGGGCGGTGTCAGGAAGGAGGTTTGCAAGTTAACGGCCAGTGCCACTGCAAACCAAATCAGGGTTTCGTCTTTGGTCAGACCAAAATCCAAACCCGCGATGACTGGGGCAATCAAAGGCACCACAACCAACGTGATTTCCACCCATTCCAGAAAGAACCCCAGTACAAAAACAAAGGCCATGACGATCAGCAGCACAACATAGGGGCTGTGATCTTCCAGTTTGAACAGGTCGATGATCATGGCATCCCCGCCCAGTTTACGAAAGATCAGGCTAAAAATTGTCGCGCCGATCATCACAAACACAATCATCGCTGTGGTGCTGGTCGTGTCGCGCAGGGCCTGCCCCAGAACGCTTATGTTCAGCTTTCTGGAAAACAGCGCCAACAACATGGCCCCCGCCGCGCCGATTGCCGCAGATTCCGTGGGCGTCGCGATACCAGCCACAATGGTCCCCAGAACCGACAGGATCAGCACGATGGGCAGCAACAGATCCATCGCCAATGACATTGCCGCCTCCTTCAAGGGCATCGCTGGTACAGATTTCGCCGCAGGCATCCGTTCAGGCGAGCGCCAGACGATAAACAGAAGATACGCCACATAAAGCGAGGCCAGCAGCAGCCCCGGCATCATCGCTCCCATGAACAAAGCCCCGACAGAAATGCTCAGCTGGTCACCCAGAATGATCAGCATAACGCTTGGCGGGATCAGAATTCCCAAAGTGCCAGAGGCCGCGATCAACCCGCTGGAAATCCGCGGATCATAGCCGTTGTCCCGCATCACAGGCAGCGCCATCATCCCCATCAACACAACAGAGGCCCCGATGATCCCCGTCGACGCCGCCATGATCACCCCGATCAGCGCCACCGCAAAGGCATAGCCCCCCGGGATGGTACGAAACAGCGAAGCAAGCGAGCGTAACAACCGTTCAGCGATGCCGGATCGTTCCAGCATAAGCCCCATAAAGACAAACAAGGGAATCGCGATCAGCAGCCAGTTGGTCAAAACCCCCGAGAATATCCGCTGCACGCCGATGGATAGAAACAGCACAGGCACGCCAGCCACAAAGGCAAAGATGATACCCACGCCCGCCAGCACAAAAGCCACTGGATAGCCTGCGAAAATCCCTGCAATCAGGCCCAGCAGCATGGCGATTGGCCAGAAATATACATCACTCATGAGGGGTGTCCTTGGTTTGTGCGCCGAATATCAGGGTGTGAATTGACTGCCCTGCCCGTGCCAGCCCTGCCAGCCCCAACAGGGCAAACCCGATGGGCACAAAAGATTTGATCACCCAGATATTGGACAAGCCGCCATAGCTGGACCCCTCGCCCGAGGTCCAGGCGGTTAGGGCAAATTTACTGCCGTACCAGATGATGATCGCGCAAAACGGCACAAGCAGAACCAGATCGCCGATGGTTTGCAGGATCAACTGCACGCGCGGTGAAAAATTTGACGAAAGGAAATCGACCGAAACATGTTTGTCTTCGCGAAAGGCCACAGCCCCGCCGAATAAAACAACCAGTGCAAAACACCACCATTGCAGGTCCAACAACGTGTTCACACTGATGCCGCGCCCCAGCAGAAACAGGTTCGCATCCCATTTTCCGTAGTTGTTTATGCCAAGCTGCGCGGCGGCAACCGCCAGACAAACCATCAGGATAATCGCCAGAACCAGCCAGCCGACAAACCGACCCGGTGCCGCACATAACCAGATCACCCCAGTCAGAAATCTACGCATTTCATCCCCCTTTTCACCACCCGCTTTAGGTACAAAAAGCTGCCCAGAAAAGGGCAGCTTTCACACGTCAGATTAAAAAGTTCAGCGCGCGGGCAGTGCTTGCAGAGAACTCCACCGGCCAACGCTGTTGATGTATGCCGTCAGCGACTCGTAAGCTTCTTTAAAGATCGGATCGTTCTGGGCTTCTTCGGACATCACCTCGTTTGAGGCATCCCGCAAAGCAACCAGAACCTCATCAGGGAAACGTTTTACTGTGACGCCAGCAGCTTCGATCTTTTGGATCGCGGCCTCTTGGGAATTGATCTGATCGGCAAGGTTGTCGGTGATGTTGGCTTTACACGCCTCGATCATAATCGCTTGCGTTGAATCGGACAGACCGTTCCACACATCCATGTTCACAATGATCGAATCCCAGCTGGATGGCTGATGCCAGCCCGGGAAGTAGTAGTTCTTTACCACATCCTGAAAACCAAAGCCCACATCCAGTTGCGGTGCGGAAAATTCAGCCGCATCAATACGTCCGGTTTCCAAAGAAACATAAATTTCGCCCGCAGGAACCAACTGCGTGTTCGCGCCAAGTTTGGCCAGAGCCTTGCCGCCCAGACCCGCAATCCGCACGTTCAGGCCCTGAAAATCCGCAACCGTGTTGATCTCTTTGTTGTACCAACCGCCTGCTTCGGGAACCACCAAGTGGCAGGGTACGATTTTCACGTTATGGGGATCATAGGCTTTCTGGATAATTTCCAGACCGCCACCTTCAAACATCCAGCCCAGTGCAATTTCGGGACTGGGACCAAAGGGCATGGAACCGACAAGGTTCGCAACAGGGATTTTACCCGCCCAATATCCGATCCAGTCAAAGCCCATCGGCAAGGCACCGGTGCTGACTGCGCCAAAGACTTCGAACGGAGGAACGAAATCGCCTGAGCCATGGACCTTAATGTCCACTTCGCCGCCGGTCATCAGTTTGACCTTTTCCGCCCAATGCACAGGGCTTGGGCCGATAGAGGGCACGTTCAAGCCAAATACGCTTTGTAGATCAAAGCTTTCCGCCTGCGCCGAGCCTGCGATAGCCGCTGCACCAATAGCCGTAACCGCTAGTAAATTCTTCATAATGGTCCTCCCAGTTAAATGGCCCAAAGGCCGATGTATGATGCGCCAGAACGGTCTATCCCACCCTTGAACCACAATACCATCACAGAATTGCGTCTCAAATGCTCTTGGCGACTCGTAAATTATTAGCTATAAGATAACTAATTTGCAATACACAAATAACTGGGAGGCAAATATGTTCGACTTATCAGGCCGCATCGCGGTGGTGACCGGAGCAGGCCAAGGAAACGGTGCCGCGATTGCACGCGGGCTGGCACAAGCAGGCGCACATGTGGCGCTTTGCGATTTAAACGGGGACACAGCCGCGCAGCAGGCTGCTGCGATCAACGCCGAAGGTGGCAAAGCCATGTCAGCACAGCTGGATGTGACCGATCCTGACGGGGCAAAAGCCTTTGCATCAAAGATAGCGAAGGACTGGGGCGCGGTTTCCATATTGGTAAACAACGCAGGTATCATCCGCCGCAGCCCGCTGGACGCAGACACCTATGATGCAGACTGGGACGCCACATTCGCAGTGAACGTGAACGGTATGCGTCATATGGTGCGGGCATTTGTGGACCAGCTCTGTGAAACCCGCGGCAGTGTGATCAACCTTGGCTCTATCATGTCGCTGCAAGCGGCCTCTGCCATGACCGCATATGCCGCCAGTAAAGGCGCGGTTGCACAATATACCAAAGCCCTGTCCCACGAACTGGCCCCCAAAGGCGTGCGGGTCAACGCGCTGCTGCCCGGTGTCATCGCCACCCCGATGTCCGAAGTCACCCGCGACAACCCCGACGCCATTGCCCGATTTATGGCCCATACCCCCATGGGCCGCGTGGGTGAACCGGACGAACTGGCCGGTCCCACCGTCTTTTTGGCCTCTGCGGCCGCCAGCTACATCACCGGTGCCCTACTGCCCGTTGATGGCGGCTATCTGACAGCCTAATTCCTGGAGTTTTGAAAATATGACTTACGAAAAATACACCTGTGACGTGCTGGTTGTCGGCTCTGGCGCGGGCGGATTGGCTTCGGCTGTGTCAGCGGCACATCGCGGTTTGAAGACACTGGTTGTGGAAAAAGAGCCGGTCTTTGGCGGCACAACCGCCCGTTCTGGCGGCTGGATGTGGATTCCCAATAATGCACCTGCAAAACGGGCCGGCGTTAAAGACAGCGTCGAAATGGCGACGACTTATATGAAACACGAAACCGGCGAGCATTTTGATTCTGCCCGTGTTGCGGCCTTTCTGGAAGCTGGCCCAAAGGCTGTGGATTTCTTTGAAAACAACACCCACCTGCAATTCGACCTTGGCCCCACATTCGCCGATTATCACCCTGATGCACCTGGCGGAATCGACGGCGGGCGCTCGATTGTCGCGCGCCCCTTTGACGGGCGCGAATTGGGCAAAGACATCAAACGCCTGCGCCCGCCCCTGTCTGAAATCACCTTTCTGGGCATGATGATCGGCACCGGCAAAGAGTTGTTGCACTTTTTCAACGTCACCCGCTCTCCGATTTCGGCGTTTTATGTGGCCAAACTGTTCCTGAAATTCCTGCGTGATATGGCGTTTCATGGCCGTCCCATGCGATTGATGAACGGCAATGCGCTGGCGGCCCGACTGGCCAAATCCTGCGCGGAAAAAGACGTGCCAATCTGGACCCGCGCCGCCGTGCGCCAACTGCTGCGCGACGATTCTGGCCGCGTCACAGGGGCATTGGTAGAAACGGTCAAAGGCACCATCGAAGTGCAATGCTCCAAAGGTGTTGTGCTGGCGGCAGGGGGCTTTCCGCAAGACCCGACACGGCGCAAGGAACTGTTTCCCCATGCGCCAACGGGCTATGAACATGCTTCGCCTGCGCCTCCGGGCAATACGGGTGACGGGCTGCGGTTGGCAGAAGCTGTTGGCGCGACTGTGGATGACACGTTGCCCAACGCCGCCGCATGGGTGCCGATTTCGCGCCCGCTGAAATCCGATGGCACGCTGGGTACTTTCCCCCATTTCGTGGACCGTTCCAAACCCGGCGTGATCGGCGTCACCCGATCCGGCACTCGGTTTTGCAACGAGGCGAACAGCTACCATGATTTCGGCCAATCCCTGACGGCGCGTATTGCACAAGAAGGCGGCGAAACCTGCGCCTTTTTCATCTGCGACCATCGCACCCTGCGCAAATACGGGTTGGGCTATGTGAAACCCGCCCCCGTGCCTTATAAGCACCACATCAAATCGGGCTATCTGTTCTGCGGTCAAACTCCACAAGAACTGGCCAAACAGATTGGGGCTGATCCCGAAGCTTTGGCCCAAACCATTGAGTCGTTCAACGGTCCGGCACGCCGTGGCGAGGATCCTGAATTTGCACGTGGATCAACATCCTATAACCGCTCGTTGGGTGATCCCGAACACAAACCAAATCCCTGTGTCGCGCCGATTGAAACCGCACCTTACTATGCGATCAAACTGGTAATGGGCGATCTTGGCACGTTTTCTGGGCTGCGCTGTGATGAATATGCGCAGGTTCTGGATGACGCTGGCAAACCCATTGGCGGGCTTTATGCGGCGGGCAATGACGCGGCCAGCATTATGGGGGGCAATTACCCCGGTGGCGGTATCACCCTTGGGCCAGCGGTAACCTTTGGTTATATCGCCGCGCGCCATATGTCTGGCGCAAATGCGTAACCCGCAGGACTCCTCGGCACTTCTGGTAGGGCTGTGCTTCGGGCTTGCAGCCTCGCTTGGCTGGGGGGTCTATAATGTCGGGGTTGAAATCGGGCGCACACAGGGGTTTTCCAGTGCCGATCTGACCCTGCTGCGCTATCTTGGCGGGGCGGTTGTGATGCTGCCCCTGATGCTTGTGATGCGCAAATCTCCGATGCAGGGGCTGAACTGGGGGCGGTTGGCGGTGCTGACCGTGGTGGCTGGCCCACCCTTTGCCTGGTTCATCACCACAGGGTTTTCCATGGCCCCTCTGGCCCATGCGGTGGTGATCGGACCGGGTGTCACAATGCTGAGCAGTGCCGCCCTGTCCCGTTTCATCGACAAATCTCCTGTCAGCAAATCCCGACTGGCAGGCATGGGGTTGTTGGTGACAGGGCTGATGTTCATCGCTGCGGATCGCAGCGCCGCACCCCATGCAGGCGCAACCGCCGCCAGTGCTTGGCTGGGGGATTTGTGCTTTGTGGTGTCTGGTAGTCTTTGGGGCACATTCACATGGCTGATGTCCAGATGGCGGCTGGATTCTGTTGCTGCAACAGGGGCGATTGCCCTGTCATCCACGGTGATCTTCCTGCCGGTTTACCTGTTGTCCACGTCAACAGTCGTAACCGACCTTGGGCTTTGGGCCATCCAATTCGCATATCAAGGCGTTCTGGGCGGCGCTTTGGCCATTGTGTTCTACGTTTTGGCCGTGGTGCGCCTTGGTCCGATTGCGGCAGGGGTGTTCCCCGCGCTGGTGCCACCATTGGCGGTTTTGATGGCCATTCCCATGACAGGGCGGGTGCCGAACCTGCCCCAAATGGTGGGGATTATTGTTGCAACACTGGGTTTACTTGTCTCGTTAAACTTACCGGGTCTGATGGGGCGCTGGCGTGCTCATGGCCGAAATCCCGCGAAAGTTTCTCGGTAAATTCCAGCAATCCTGTGGTGGCCTCGCCTTTGGGATCAAGGTCGATCAATCCCGTCGGCCCGATCGCCGTCACACATAACTGCATCGCGCCCGTGTGATCAAATACGGGCGCAGCCACTGCCGAAACCCCGGGAATTGGCATATCCCGCGTGATCGAATAGCCAAGTTTTTTGGTTTCCGCCACGGCGCGGTTGTATGCGGCCTCGTCTATGTCAAACAAGGCGCGGCGGCGGAATTCATGGTCAGTCAATTCCCGTTCAATCACTGGTTTTGTCATGGAGGGCGGTAGGAATGCGGCAAACACCCGTCCCGTGGCTGTGACCGTCATGTTATAAATGCCGCCCACCTGCACATTCGCATGAATCCGCGCGGCATATTCTTGAACATAAGTGATCGTCGGCCCCTGCGCACCCCAAACCGACACGGAAATCATCAGCCCCAGCGCATCCGAAAGATCGCCCACCCGCGCGATGGTATCGCGGTAGGCATTCTGCCCGCGCAACCGCGCCAACCCCAGTTGCAGCGCAAAAGGGCCAAGCTGATAGGTGCCACGCGCGGTTTGCTCTACCATTTCCATCGCCCGAAAACTGACAAGGTAGGGGTGCAACTGTGCAGGTGCCACATTCAACAGCGCCGCCAGATCCCGCAGCTTGATCGGCCCATAGGCATTCGCCAACTCTCGTAAAATACGCCCGCCGGTTTCGATAGACTGCACACCCCGCGATGCGGGTTCGGATTGAGAGGATTTGGGCATCGTAAAGCCTTACTAGGGGCGGCGGAGCAAGTCCTGCCAAGGATGGTTTACCATACACATCACAAGGCAAAATCAATAGAGCCAGTGCGGTAAAAACTGTTTTTTTGGACGAACATTCGCCCCGAGCAAATCATGCCAAACCGGTTGAAACACCAGCAGAGCACGGGATCAGAGCACCGTAAAAAAACGCCAGAAAATCGTTAAAAAAATATTACCCACACCCATAAGGCGAAAACTGGCTCACATTTAATGTGCTGTTAAATATATTAAAAACCGCAACACCTTACCTAAAAAAATTCCACGTAAACTTTTCACACCATCACAGGTTGACTCGACTCAGTATCTGCGGAACCGTTGAGGCATATTCAAAATATCCGATTTACCCGCCCGATTACCCACTGAATTTGCTTTTGTGTTCCAACAGAAAAAGAGATTTTTATGCTAACCATACCCGGAATCGAAATCACCGTCGTAAAAGAGCTGGTCCCCCGCGGTCTTGGGGCTGCTGGCGTGTTGGGCATAGTGGGATGCGCCGAACGTCCGCTGGCCGATCAGCCGCTGCGCGAAGTCACCACCCTGTCGGAATTCCGCGACCTGTTTGGCGCGGGCTCTGTGGCCTCTATGCCAGAGGTGGAGTTGGCCTTTTCCAATGGATTGAAATCACTGGTCTGCGCCGCCCTGCCTGCCTCGGCGGGGTTGGCGGCGGGCTTGAACGTGCAATTCGATCTTTTCGCGGCGGATGACACCCCGACGGCAGCGCCTTTGCGGGTGTCGGCACGGGCAGCGGGGGTTTGGGGCAATGATTTATTCGTGCGCTTTGTCACCAAAGGCGCGGGCGCTGCCAAAACCGTCGATGTGTTTATCTTTATCGGCAGCACAAATGTGCAGGCGGGTAAGTTTTCTGAAACCTTCCGAAATCTGTCCACTTTGGTCGATGATCCGCGGTTTTTTATGACCGTGATCAATGGCGAAAGCGGGCTGATCAAACTGCCAGCAGCCGTCCCCCCCGCGGCTGTTGGCGGGGCTATCGCACCGCAAAACATCAAGCCAGACAATCCCCCCGTGGCGCTAAGCGGCGGTTTGGAACCCACTGTCAGCGCCTATTCCGCAGCGCTGGAACGGCTGGAAACCCAGCGGCAGGTGGATATGGTGATTGCGTCCAACCGGATTAGCAATGCCGCCGACGCAACCGAGCTGAATTCCGCGGTGATTTCCCATTGCGAAACCATGAGCCGCAAAGCCGCCAACCGCATCGGTCTGGGGCAAATCCCGCCCCATGGCACCACCCGCCCTGATATTGAGTCCGCTAAAGCTATGGCGCTGGCGCTAACCTCGGACCGCTTTGTTTTGACGGCCCCAAGCGGTTATGTGGGGGCGGTTGCAGGGCTGTTGTCCGCGCAGAAATATTTCCAGTCTCCCACCTTCAAAACCCTGCGCGGAATTGCGGCCCCGAATTTCGATTTTTCGGATGGGGATTTGAAAACCCTGCTGACTGCTGGTCTGTTGCCGATTGACACATTGCCGCGCAAAGGCGTGGCCGTGGTCAAGGGCATCGCCACCAGCCAGTACCAGATCAACGTGCAGCGCACAGCCGATCGCGCGGTGCGCACCGTGCAGAATATTGCGATTGATTACATAGGCTTGCTGAACAATCAGGCTCAACGCAGTGCCCTGCGCCAGCGCATAGACGAGGCGTTCAACGCCATGTACCGCGAGGGTGCACTCGTGCCCAGCGCCGATGGGCTTTCACCCCCCTACGAGGTGGAAGTCACTGCCACAAACGCGGATGCCGCCGCCGGAATCGTGCGTATCGGCATCGCTGTGCGCCCCGTACGCGCCATTGATTACATCTACGCGACGATCAACGTCCGCGCCTTTTAAGACCCTACATTTGCCGAAGGATGCCCGGGCAGTCCCCGCCCGGACTCCGTCAAAATCATAAGGATAGATCCATGCCAAAAATCCTCAGCGCCAACCGGTCCAAAGTTCTGATCGACGGCGAACCCGTCGAAGGCCTGCAAGACATCAGCTTTGTCACCGACCGCCCCAGCCAGGACATCGCAGCCATAGGCGAGGCCGAGCGGATCGGCATTATTTTTGGGACAACCCGCGTCACAGGAGTGATCAAAGCGCGGTCCACCGTTGCGGTGTTGGATGAAAAATTCAACACCAACCAGTCGTTTCAGGTGGTGATTTCCACCAATTTTGACGGGGCTGACGGCGAAGAGGAAAACGTCATCTCGTTGCAGGAATGTTATGGCCACGGCAAACGGTTTGCCATGGGCGTGGGCGGCGTGGCCGAAACCCTCTATGATTTTAGCGCAACCCGCGAGTCTGCAGGCTGATGGCTGCCCAGGCCCATATAACCGCACCTTTTGATCTGGTGCTAGAGGCGGGACATTTCCGCCTGACCCTGCCTGACTGGGGGCGCTGGCTGGATATTCTGGACCGCGCCGCACGGGGGCAGGACAGCACCGATCGCGCCGATCCCGATCGCCTGTTACAAGCCTGGATTGCAGCCAGTGTCGAACAGGCCGATGCGGCCCAGAACTTTCGCCCGATCCCGCGCATTGCCGATTTGCCAGCGGTTCTGGCAGACACGCTTTTGGCCTCTGGAACCAAAGCGTTAGAGACCCAGCGCAAGGAATTGAACGTCCAAGTTGCCGCTGTGGATGACGGGGCTACTGTTACAACGGTCCAGCATGAATTCACCTTGCACCCGCTTAGCTTTTCCGCTCGAAACACCTGCCTGCGCGATGCGTTGGTGCTGCAGGCCGACGGTCCGCAAATGAACGCCAGCCTGTATGAGCTGACCCTTGTGGCCCGCTCGACCACCGACACGAAAACAGATGCTCCGATCAGTATCCCCACCCTGCGCGCCCTGCCCCTTGTGGTCGGCGAAGCCCTGATCACCGAGGCGCGGCGGCTGTCTGATCCTGCGGCTGGCACTGAAATCCACGCCTTTGCCAAGGCTGGCCTACAGCACCCTGATCTTGAACTTGCAACCCTGTGTCTGACCTTTGGCATAACCCCCGATGCGGCCGAGGCTTTGCCCGCTGCCACCGCCAAACGGCTAAACGCTGCCGCGCGGTTGCTGGCCGCAAGCGCACCGCAGCCTGCTTCACACACGGCCACTGCACCGATGGGTGATAACGTCACGCAGATTGTGATCAACGATGACTAATCCCGCCGCATATCTGCGCCCCCGTTTGGGCGATGCGCTGTCCCAAACTGCGGGTTCGGTTCTGACACTGGCCCATCAGGCGCTTGTGCGACGCGGACCAGAGCGGACAGATGCCGCGGGTTTTCCTAGCGCGGAAACCACAGTTTTAACGGATCAGGAAGCGGGGTTGCGCGCGCCCGCGCACAGGGTAAACTCGGCGGTTTTTGATCCGCCAGAACATGGCCAGCATCAGCCAGTCGCAGCGCAAGACGTGGCCACGTCCTTGGCGAAAGCAACTTCGGATGCCCTTTCCCCAAGTGCGTTAAAGCCCAATCCCAACAGCGAGATCACGCCTTCACAGCAGGTTTTAAAGCTGGTGACAAACAGCCCTGTCACACAGGCCGACACGCAAACAGAACAAGATGATACACGGCAAGATACAGCTACTTCGTCACAGCTACTGCTCAAAATGCTGCGTAACGGGATTGCGCGCCGTACGGCAGCTTACGCAGCCCAAATCCAGACTGATCAGACGTCGATGCCCATGCAAATTTATCCAGACGGGCGCGCAATGGTCAATTTGCCAAACCCGTTTGCGACGCGAAATGCGCAGCTGCAGGGGATAGGTTTGCAAGGGGGCAGCCCACAGGAGGGGCAAACGCCGTTCAGTATTGTCCAGCCCCAACAGCCTGCGTTTGAAACCACTGCAACGGGACAGCGCAGTGCTTCATCTGTTGGCAGCAAAACTATCCCCTCGCGTAATGCAAGCGCTGCCCTCGAAACAACCAACACAAGTAGCGGTTCGCTTTCTGCTTTAGTGGACAGCCTTTTGCGCCCGAACACCCAAAACGCGCAGAACGATGCCCCGCTGCAAGCCCCTGCCCCTAATGCCGAAGATGATTTCGATTTTCAAACCCGCCTGCGCGCGGCTTTGGCCGATATTCTGGCCCAAGACATGCTGCGCCACGGCCTGCGTATTCCGGGGGTTTTCTGATGGCAGAGACAGTGCTGATCGGCGATCTGGAACTGAACCGCGTCACTGAATTACGGGTGGATCAAACCCGCAATCTGGCGACACATTCGGTACCCGGATGGGACAGTGATCTGGTGCAGGATCTGGGCCAAACTGCCGCCCGTATCACCCTGTCCGGCCTTGCACTCGGGCCTGATGCCGGCACACGCCTAGAAGAATTGCGCAGCAGTTTTGCCAGTGGTGCACCGCAGGATTTTGTGTCCTCTGCCGCGGTCGGGGCGGATATTGAACAGACGCTTCTGGAATCCTTGAATGTGGTGCAATCGGGGAAGATGCCCGGTGGTTACGCTTATTCCATGAGCCTGCGCCATTATGTGCCGCCCCCTGCGCCCACAATCGGCGGGTTTTCCACTGATTTTCTGGCCGAACTTGGCGATCTGGATGCCGCCCTTGGGTTGGATGCTATGGCCGGTCTGGCGGATGCGCTGGGACAGGCCCAAGGCGCGCTGGATGCCATTGATACGCTGAAAGACTTTGTCGAAGACGCGGCGGCCTTTGTTGAAGGCGCCATGGGAATTCAGGCGCTTTTGGATGCCGCCGGAAAGGTGATTTCTGCATCCGACACCTAATTTTCACCATTTGAATTTGCCACTCTGAAAGGATTTTTGACATGGCTACTGGAACCGAACTTTTTAATGAACTCGATCAACGCTCCAAGAATATTTCACTGGCGTTGAACAACCTGAACACCATTATTTCTGGCGGTGAAACCTTTAACGGCGTCACCTTTAGCAATGATCTGATCTGGCCTCCGGGGAACGATCCGGTAGCAGATGCAGTGGATGTCACAACCCATCTCACAGCGATCAATGACGCCTTCTCCGAACTAAAAGTCACCGACAATCTGGAAGACGCCATCGACACATTATTCGAAGGCCTGCCCGTGGGCGACGCCATCATGTCCGCTAGCACCGAGATCAAAAACTTCATGACCAAAGTCAATGACGAGGTGCAGGGCCTGTTGAACACCGCGGGGCTGGATGATCGTATTACCGCGTTTAAGGAGCTGAACAATCCCGCCTCTGGTGCGCGAACAGACCCTGATTTTGGCTATGTCCAAGGGGTGCTGGATGTGTTTAACGCGGCGGCCAACAGCAATCTGAACACCCAGCCCGTGACCGATGCAATCAATGCGGTGGAAGGGGTCCTTAGCAGCAAGGACGCCTATCAGATTTTTGCGACCTATGTGGCGCAAAGCACCGCTTACCTGTTGAAATCATTGGCTGTTGGCCCAAAGGGTAGCGATGACCGCTAAGACTGGCATAACCCTTACCGTAGACGGTACAGATGTTCCGATCCGGTCCCTACGGCTGGATCGGGGGCTGGCCTATCCTGTCGGGCGCGCGCAAATTGTACTGCCCGCAGGAGTGGCCCCCCCCGCAGTAGATGCGCTGGCCTTTCTGACAGCGCAAACCGGCGGCAGCACCTATCGCTTGATGACAGGCAGTCTGCAACAGGTGACAAACAGGGCCACAGGGGCGCATCTGACCCTGTTGGAACCGTTGGCCGCGTTGAATGTCACGCAAGCCGATACAGCCTATTCCGCCACCACGGCGGGGCAGATTATCACCGATCTTTGTGCCGCTGCCAGCGTGCCTGTGGGGACTATCCTGCCCGGGTTGACCATTCCCCATATGGTGCTGGGGTCGGGCATCTCCCTGCTGCGCCATTGTCTGCGGCTGGCACAGCTTAGCGGCTTGGCCCTGACCAGTGATGCGAACGGATTGGTGTCCACCGCCGCGCTGGCTGTGCCTGTGCCAACGGGCAGTTTTGATACCCAGAGGGCAGCGCAGGAACTGGCCGATGTGTCCTTCCCCGACAACAACGCCAAAGCACGGGTGACAGGGGCAGGTGCGTTTGGGGCCAGCGGCCCCGGCATGACAACCCTGCCTATGGCGGACCCTGCGTCTATTCAGTCTGGCCCGCCAGACGCCGCGATCCAGACCCGTGCCGCCGCGTTGCGGATTTTATCCGACACGCTGGTGCTGCAAACCGCAACCGATCAGCGCAGTGCTGCCTTGTCAGCGGGCGTCAAATTACACACGCCGTTGCCTGTTGCCGCATCGCCCGGTGACGTGGTGACGATCCCTGATGCCAACGGCCTGCCGCTGCGCCTGACACGGATAGAATCCCTGTCTGTCACCCTGTCGGCTACGGCGGGTCTATCGGCGCAATATGCCTTTTCAGATGTAAGGGGGATGTGATGCTGGATCTGGTGACCTTGATAAAATCGGTTGTGCAAAACGAACTGGCGTCCAACCAACCTTCTGCCTTTGGGGTGGTGGACAGCCTGCACCTGCCCGATGCGGCAGGGCTGAACCAATACGCCTGTGATGTGCGCCTGCAAGGCAGCACAGCGGTCTATCAGAAAGTGCCAATCAGCAGCAGCTATCTGGGCCAACTGGCACCGTTGATGGTCGGCGATGTGGTGGTGTTGCAGTTTATCGGCGGCGATCCTGATGCGCCCGTCATCAGCGGTTTGATGTTTTCCGAAACCGTCTCCGCCCCCGAAATGGCCGAAGGTGAACGCCTGATCCGCCTGCCCCACAGCGCTGCGCCCGCAGATCAAATCGAAATGCGCCAGACCGCTGGTACCAACGGGTCGCGCATCTGGCGCGTCACCCTGCCCGAAGGCCCAGAATTGCAGATGACCGATACCAGCATTGCCGCGCAACTGGACGACTTTGCCCTGACCCTTGATGCGGATGCTGACACAGCCACCCTGACCAGCGGAGGCGTGACCTTTACGCTGGATGGATCGGGCAATGCGGCCCTGTCGGCAGACGGTGACATCACCTTTGAAGCAGGGGGCAATCTGATCCTGAAATCCAGTACAAACACCGAAATAAAAGCCAGCGGCACCATGGCGCTGAAGGCTTCGAAAATTGACCTGAACTGAGGATTATTATGGGACTGCCCGCCGCCAAAGAGAATGACCAGATCGTCGGCACCGACATCCATATTGTGATGATCCCGGCCGGAACCGCCACCGTGCCCACACCGCTGCCTCACCCTTTTACAGGGCTGATTGATGGCAAATTAAGCAGCGATGTGTTCATCACAGGGCTGGCCGCCGCCACCAAAGGATCCACCGCCACCAACACGCCCCCCCATATCCCCCAAGGCGGCCCGTTCCAATCGCCGCCATCTGACACGGGCGAGGTGATGATGGGGTCCACATCCGTTTTCATCAACGGCAAGGCAGCGGCGCGCAATGGCGACACAGCCCTGACATGCAACGATCCCAGCGACGCGCCAATGGGCACAATCATCGCTGCGGGCACTGTTTTTATAGGATAATTTCCAATGCTCCGATCCGAGTTGCGCCACCAAGACCTAAGCGACATCCGCTTGCAGCCCAGCCGCAACGCGGGCAGCGCCCTGCGTCTGGATCGCCGCGCCACGGCGGTGGGCTGGGATCTGGACACGGTGGTGGATGCAGATGCTGTGGGTCAGGCCGCATGGCTGGCGCTGGCGGTGCCGCGCGGATCCTTGTCTGCGCTCGGGCATCCGGATTTCGGATCGCGCCTGCATCTGTTGATCGGCGAATTGCTGAACGCGCAAAACATTGCCCGCGCCCGCGCATATATCCGCGAGGCCCTGCGTGCCGATCCGCGATTTACCCTGCGCAGCATTGAAATCAGCCGCAACGCTGCCGATCCCAATGCCATCATGGTGCAGATAGAAATCGACCCCGAGGCGCGGCTGGTCTTTGACCTGATCAGCCTGATCAACGGCGACGCCGCCCTTGCGTTGGAGCCAAGCCGATGACCCCGGAAAACGCCCGCCGCCCTTATCAGGACATTGTCGCTTTCATGCTGGAAAAACTGTCAGACAGTGGCGTGCTGACAGACCTTGCGCCCGGCTCTGTTGCCCGCACTATGGTCGAAGCCACAGCACGGGAGTTTTCCGAACTTTATGCCCGAATGAACGCGGTTTATGACGCAGGGTTTATCGACACGGCAACAGGCGCATCGCTGGATCAACTGGTGGCGCTGGTGGGGATCACCCGTATTGACGGCGCCGCCGAAATCGCCGAGGCCACCCTGGCCCGCGACAGCCGCATTACTGCGCGGGTGATCATCCCCGCTGGCAGCCAGATCGCGGTTTTGCGGGTGCAGGCGGACGACAAGGTGATTTACTCCGTCGATGATGATTACGAAATGCGAGTGGGCGAAAACACGCTGGTTATCGGCATGCATGCGCTGCCCGATCTGACCCAGAACCAGACCGCCGCCGATGTTGCGCTTAGTCAGGATGACGCAGACAATGGCACCGTCACGCAATTGCGCCCGATTGCGGGGATCGCAGGGCTGGCGCTTGTGGGGCCATCGGTGTCACTCGGGATTCGGGAAACCGATGAACAGCTGCGCAAACGGGCGAAAATGGCCATTGCCAGCGCGGGGGGCGGCACAGCCAAGGCGCTGGAAAACGCGCTGATGGGAATTGCAGAGATCAAATCTGTTCACCTGCGTGATGCATCTGATCTGAATGAAATGGGGCAGCCGTACATGCCGCCCGGCGAATTGGAAATCGTGCTGGAAACCTCGGATGCGGACCTGATCCAGAACGAGGCGGAAATCACTGCCGCGATTGAGGCCCATAAAGGCCCGGGTATTCTCGCGCGGGTGCGGGCCACAGCGACACAGGTTTTAAGCGGCAACTTGGTGATCCGCCCAGCCAGTGGCGCCTTAACCGGCGCACAAACCCTGAAACTGATCGCGGATTGCACTGCCGTTTTAACCGCGCAAGTGGATGGTATGGGCATTGGCGGTACGCTGACGTGGAACCGCCTGCTGGCAGGGCTGATGGGCGTGGAAAATGTCGCCGATGTGGTCACCGCCGACAGCAGCCTGCGCCTGTCAGGCAGCCCCCCCGCCACCAGTCTTGGGGATATCACCCTCCCCCCTTTCACCCGTCTGAACCTTGGCGAAGGGGTCGAAGCAGTGGCCATAACACTCGAAGAAATCCCGCTAGTGTCGCTGGAGCTGGTCTTGTCTCCGCCTATGCAAGAACCCACCAGCGCTGAAATTACCGCGCTGACGGACAATGCGGTCGCTGTTCTAGACGCTGTGATCGACGGGTTGAACGCTTTGGCCCCGACCCAGCCGCGCACCCTGAACCTGACCGATATGATCGCGCAACTGGCTGGCCCCGAGGGCTTGGGCGGCGCGGTCGGGGCCAGCCTGACAGCGAATACCACACGCCTGAATGTGCTTGATATGATCGAACGCAGCGCCGCAGCTTTGACGGGGGCAAACACCACAATGGACGTGGCGGCAGGCACGCTCATCACACTCGCCGCACCCCCTGTGCGCTTTGTATGGGAGCCCGCAACCCCATGACCGATCTGTCCCCTGAAATCCTGCGCGCGCTTGCCCCTGCCCAGGGCTTTAAACGGGTGGATCGCTTTTTGCCCGATCCCTATCGTCGCGCCTTGCATGACCCGCACACGCCCATGGCCGTGGTCACAAAAGCCAGCCGCGATACGCTGAAACGGGCCGATTTCGATCTGGAGCAGCTGCAACGCTCTCGTTCTGTCGCGTATTTCGGTGATCTGTCCGATGGGGCCGCCCTTGGGGCGCTACACGATCAAACCCCTTGGCCCGAAGAAGACACAGAGTCCTTTCGCACCCGCCTGCGCATGGTGTCCGTTCTGGCCTTACAAGGCGCGGCCACTGCGCGGCGGATGTTGGCGCTGATCGGGTTGGCCGCTAGCGCAGATCTGCTGGCCGCTTTTTCCTATCGCCCTGATGATCCGACCTATTCCCACAGCCACAACGGGCTGACCCAATCTGGCAGCATCGAGCTGGGCCAAACCCGTGGCTTGTTTGCCAAACCTGATGGTGGCACTGCCTTTGCAGCCGATGTGCTGGACGCCCCGCTGCGCCTGTATACCCAAACCGCCGAACCTTTGAACCGCCCCGAATATGTGTTCGAGTTGCAAAACCCTGCCTTCAAAACCCTGTCCGGTGTGCTGGGGGATGCAGAGCGTCTGTACCCCGATCCGGTTTTTGATTTTGAAGCGGGCCAGCCCATCGGCCCCTTTGCCCTGATCCAAGTGGATCCAAACCGCCTGACACATGCCCCCCGCGTGATTGTAGTGAACCGTAAAATGAGGGCCGGTGAACGGTTAACCGTGGATGTGGCCGCCCTGCGCTGGGATCACAGAGACAGCCCGACTCCCACCAGCCGCAGTTGGATCACCACACAGGGGGAAAAGGATTCGGTTTATGCGGGCCTGTCGGAAATCGCATCAGTGCAATCCCTGTTTGACAATGAACCAAGCGATCCCGCTGCGGGATATGCGCTGGATGTACGCGGGGCGGATCATCTGGATTGGACGGGGCTGCTGGTGGATCAGATGATCGACACAGGCTCGATCCCGCAAGGGGCTGGCACGCGGTTACAGATGCCTGCCTTGTTGGGGGATGGCAAAACCCGCTGGCATGTGATCGAAATCCACAAACCCTCGGACGCGGCCCAGACCGATATTCTGGACGCCCGTTTCACCCCGCTGCCCCGCGCGGCCAAGCTGCGGATCACCGCCCGTTGGGCGGGGCGGCGCGCTGGGGAATTTGCGCTGCGCTTTGATGAAACCGGATTGGCCCCCGATCAATCCGGCCCTTTGACCCACCGTGTCCACTGGCTGAATTCGATGATCGACCGGTTCAAACTGGCAGGCACAATCCGCGTCACGCCCCTGCCCGAAGATGCCTTTGGCGATCTGCCCCTGCCCGAAGTGGAGCTGGACCTATCCTCAAAAACCACCCTGTCAGACAGGTTCGATTTGGATGCAGGCCCGCAGTTTGACAGCCATGTACTGCTGTCAGACGGGCTGACGGTTCACACGCAGGTTGGTTTGACCATCGCTTCGAACGTGGCTTTATCCTCTGGCTTTGATCTAGGCGCCGCACCCCCTGACGGGGTTTTGGTATCCCATGCAACAATGTCAGATGCCCTGACGGTTCATCCCCAAACAACGCTGGACCTTGGGGCTTCCGATGTGGCCAGACCAACCGACACGCTGGAAATATCTGCTGGCGGGCCGGTGTTGCCGCTGGGCGATCATGTTGTGCCCACGGACCGTTTCAGCCTGATGCCACAACACAGAATTGAACTGGCAAGCCATGCAAAACTGGTCGACTCCCTAGAAGCCAACCCCGTCGTGGATCCCAATCCTCCCCCTGACCTTCCCCCTGTGAGCATAGAGCTGAAATCCCACCTGCGCAGTGGCGATACCGTCACAATCCGCAAAACCAACATAGATTAAAGGAGCTTGAAATGACCCATTCCCACACCCGTCTGTCCGGCCTGATGACCCTGACCTTGCTTGCGCCGGACGGCACCCCGTTAACCTGCATAAAACGGCACAATTCGGTGATGCCCGCAGGTCAGGCCCTGTTGATGAACCTGTTAAGCGGCTCCAGCACCAAGCCAGAATTCCGGCCCTTGCTTGGGGCAGACGGCTTCAAGCCGGATGCGGCAAAACCCGAAGAACAGGCCGCAGCGATGGCCCTTGAAAACATTGAACGTCTGGATATGAAACTGGCCAAAAGCACCCTGACGATCAGCTATCGCGGCGATGCCCCGCGTCCTGCCAAAATCATCGGCGGCGGCTTGTTGGTAGACAGCCAGACCGCGACAGGGGCCAAGGCCACCAGTCTTTATAATTTCGCGCCAACCGATAACGCCATCGAAGTGGTCAAAGGCATGCCCGTTCTGCTGAATTTCAGCCTGAGCGTGGGCAATTAACCCAACTATGGACAGGAGTTTGTGATGCCCGATCCCATCGTCATCCCCGCCGAATTCGGCCCCGGCGTTCCGCTTTCAGCCCGCGAGTTGAACACGCTGCAGACTGAAATCCTGCGCCAACTGTACTCCCACACCCATGAGGGGGATGAAAACGGGCCAGCGCTGGACACTCCTGCCTATCAGGACCGATCCGTCACAGCCCCGAAACTGGCGGATAAAGCGGTAGAGGCGCGCGCCCTTGCGGATGGCGCCGTCAGCACAGCGCATATTGCGGACGGGGCAATCGGGACAAATGCGCTGGCAGACAGTGCAGTCGAAACACGACATCTGAAAAACGGCGCGGTGACCGAGGAAAAGCTGTCGGCGCAGGTACAATTAATGCTGCGCCGCACGGGGGACAGTGCGTCTTCGGCCAGTCAGGTAATCTGGCGCGATCCGATTGTGGTCTGGGAACCAATCGACACCCGCCCCACCATAATCGACACGTTTATCGACCCTGAATTAGTCTATTGGCTGCCCCCTGTCATTGGGCTGAACCCCGACGACCTGCCGATCCAGTTGAACCCCAAGATCATCCAAGTAGACGGGAAACCGACGTTACAGCCCTTTGAAACCTTTGGCACCAGCAACCCATTAAAGACCCAAAACCCTGAACTGGCCTTCACATTGGAAGACGCAATTTTCAGCACGACCCTTGAAATCGAAACGGTCGGGGCCTTTGAAGTGCTGTCAGGGGGGGTGCAAATACTGCGCGAAGCGGGGGCAATCGGCGGGATGGGATTGCCCGATACAATGACGATGCCTGCGGGAGCGACAGCAGGGGGGACGACTATGGGGGCCGCTATGATGCGTTCAGCCACACCTGCATCTGCGGCCGCTGCTTCAACCTCTGCTTCAGCCTCCGCGCCAATAGCGCCGCCTGCCCCAAGTTCGAACGCTGCACGAACCACCGTACCCGCAGCCACAACAACCGCCGAGCCCGAGCCTGTCAGCATCAAACTGACCGAAGGGGGCCAGATGGCCGCGGCGCGAATGACCAGTGTTGGCGCAGTGGATATCAACGGCAAACCCGTTCCCGTTGGCAGCCCTGACAGCTTTACTGTCTCGTCAGGTTTTGTCGGCAAGCAAAGTTTTTTCGCTGAGGGTGAATCTGTTGATTTCCGCGATCTTGGCAACCAAGGGGAACGGGACCGTGCTGCTGCGGCAGGCAAATCCATGCTGTATAATCTGGGAATCGACGCACAATATCTTGACGCTGTAGGGGGTTCGCTTTCGGACGATCTGCGCAGCAACATCCAGCGCGCCATCAACGGGGATGCAGGATTTTACCGCGCTGACAATCCCATGTGGGGCGGCACCAGTTGGTTGCCCGACATTCTGGATCGCCCCGATCTGTTCGGATCAGGTTATGCTATCAGCGGCGGGCGCAATATTCTGGATGTCACCCGCCAGCAGGTGGCGAATGCTGCTACTCAAACCCTTTATGTGCGGATTCGCTTTATAAAACCTTACCAAAACTCGGCTTATTCCGTATCTGTCACCCCGCGCCTTAAATTCGGTTTTCAGATGATCAGCGGGCACATCCGTCACAAATCCCCCGATAAATGCGAGATTACCTTTAAAGGACTGCGGGCCAACGGGTCGGTTGTGGATGTGAACAACCTCAGTTTTGATCTTGCCGTCTTTGGAAAACTGGCCAGCTGATGATCTCCGCACTCCCCCAACTACTGGCCGCGCGCGCCGCACATGCGGTGAATGCCGTGGCCACGCCCACAGGACTTTTCGCCGCCCCCTGCCGCGCGGAAACGGGCACACCAACAGGCACCCTGCCCCAAACCGCCGGCGTCTATGCCGCCCTTGGGGCCTTGGCCCATGACAGTGATGTAGGCGGGCGCAGTGCGGGTGAGGCATTGGCCACCCCTTTTACCGCCAGCGTCGTTTTGCATCTGATCGGGCCGGACAGTATGCAACTGAGCACTGCGCTGCGCACCCCGTCAGACGCCCCGACCGACGGACGTGATCTGATGTTAAGTGTGGTTTTAGATCGCTTGCTTGCCTCGGATGAAACGGGCGGGTTGGCGGTGGATACGGCGGATATTCTGGCAGGCGGACGCAGGTTATCTGCCCGCTGGCGCTTTGATCAACTGACCGCAATCACGCCACAGCCTTTCGGCACCCGTCAGGCCTGGCGGCTGGAGGTTCTGTTTCGCGGCAGTCAAACCCTCAGCGCCGTTCCGGCCGAAGGAGGCCACATCCTGCAAATCGCCATAGACAGCCAATCAGCGCCGGACCCCAAACATATGACAGCCCGTATTGACGCCACCACAGATGACCTGCCAATTTCCGTCATTGCCAATATCGGCCCCGAAAATGCCAATCAATTCAGTGCGTTTAGCATTGTCAAATTGGTCGACCTGCTGCGCATCCCCAAAACGCAACTGGACGCCACAGCGGTGGAAATAGCGGGCAGCAATACGTCACTGGAAGGCACGTTGAAGCTCTTGCATCTGTTTCTCGACCTGCGCCGCTCGCTTGTGTTTAACGGGATTAACGCAGGGTTTCTGGACACGGAATTTGCAGAACTGACACTGGATCAGGTCTGGGACGGAACAACTCTGACCCTGCCAGCCCAAATGCCTGCGGATCAGAAACTACGGGTTGAATTGCTGGCTAAACCTTTGATGCCTTTCCTGCGCACGGACGCGTGGCCACGGTTAACGCTGGGCCAACTGTCCACCGCCAAAGCAGAGGTGTAAGCCATGGCACTACAGGTGATTACACAGGGAATTGAGGCCAATCTGGAGCAAGCTCAAACCGCCGTGGTCGACCTGTTGATCGAGTCGTATAACCCTGTCCTTTACAGCCTTGCACTGCGCAACCACGTGTCCCACGACGTAAATGCCAGCCTTGAGCAGACCCTCGCGCTAAACGATTTGCAAGACGGCACAGATCTACGGCTCGCGGCTGGGCAAGTGTCCAAGCTGACGATCACCGGTCTGGCGGATTGGCGTTTTTTAAACGCGCAATTGACCTTCACCAACACATCGGCCCGCTACGCGATGCCAGCCCCCGGTTCAATTGTACACCAAAGCACAAACAACCTTTACGGCGGGGACTATGCCCGCATCGGCCAGATCGAACCTCCGGTTTTTGTGCATAGTTTCGTCACCGAATCCAAATTCGGCTCCTTTAGCACGCTCACCTCTGCCGAAAATGCTGTTACAGGCGTCGCCATCCTCGCGTACGATGCCCCGGCCATTGAAGCCCGAAATGTTAACGCGAAGATAAATTCGGTCAGCAGTTATTTTTCCAGCGGTGACCTGATCGGCAATCGAGCAGCCTTGATTATCGACAATGCCCCCGCTGGAATCGCCGTTTCCACTGCCGAGGATCAAATCCTTCACCGCATTGTTCAGGCTCTTGCTGTTGACCAGTCTGCCACCACACCTGATTTATCAGAAACCTTCAACACAGCCGCGACCATTGGCACGCTTACCCTGAATATTCTAAGCCAAAGCAACGGGATACTACATGTCACAGGCACGCAGCAACGCACCCGTTTCGCCATAGGGCACAGCCCTGACAAGACAGAATTCGCCATTACACCTTGGCAGCCAGCCGTTATTGCACCGGTGAAACCCGATCCCGACCTGCCCCAGACAACGCGGATCACTGGAACGCTGCGCGCCACGGGACCGGCCCATCTTGGGCTTATGGAAACCACGCCCTCTGCTTTTCAAATTCACGCGCATCCACGGCTTCGCCTGGCTCAACCTTTTCAACCCAAAGGCGATTACGCCGAAACACCGATTACGATAACAGGATGCTGGCTGATGCTAGAAGAAGCCCCCCAATCCGAGGGAACCTTAACCCTAGGCTTACACAAATGGGACAGCGCCAAGAATACCGCTGGCGCCGAAATCTGCACCACCACAGCAACAATCAGCCCCGCCCTGATGGACCACGACATCGGACCAGAGGGGCGGGTTGCAGCATGGCTTCCATTCACCACGCCTTGGGTGCTCGACCCCCCCGAACAATCGCTGCTTCATGGGCTGGTTTTATCGGCTATCGACGGGAATTTGCGCCTGTTGGAAACCCCACACAACCACCCGCGCTTGCAACCCTTGCTGTCCAAAGACATCCGCCGTGACACAGGCTGGACCCAGCGAAACTTCGGGGCTTCTGCAAAGGCGCTGGTTTTTGAACTGGGCTATACTACGCCGTCTGACACCATTGGCACCCTGACGGTATCATCCCTGGGCGACACAAAATCTGTGGCGGTGCATAAAGCAGAAACCGCGTTTTCGGCGATTCTGAAAAGCGGTGACGTCACGCTTAGCAGTGATGTGAATCTGAAAATCGAAAAGCTAAGCTGCGAAACTGAAACTGGTATTTTCAGTTAAACAACACCATTTTTGCGCAAGAAAAAACCACTGGCGACCTTGCCCTGCTGATGCTTCCGCATCTAGCTTCGCGTGCCAACATCCGAAAACTCGCGCAGTAATGTCAGCAATTGCGTCATCTTTTTATTGTCAAATTTCTTTTCAATACCCGCGTAAATCTCGTTCGAGGTTTCAACGCAACTGGCCAACACATCAAATGTTTTCTGAGTGGCCTTGATCCAAGAGCGACGGGAATCCTCTTCGTCTCGGGTCCGTTCCACAAGCCCGTTTTGTTCCAACATCTGCAAAATTCGCGTTACACTTGGCATGTGCATCGCGGTTTCATCCGACAGGGTGCTGATGTCGATCCGCCTGTGTTCAGCCACCACACGCAGCACCCGCCATTGCTGTTCGGTAAAGCCCATTTCCGTCAGTTTCGGACGCCAGTACGACAACAGCGTTTCACGGGCGCGCGACAGTAAAATAGGCAGTGTTTTGTTCATCGGCTTAAGGCCGTCAAGTGCAGTGCGATCGTCCATTCTGGTCAGATCCTTCGCTAAACTTACTTCACTTGATAAATGATTTTTCGGAAAAAATCAACAGGAAAGCGGTGGACCAATCACAACCTAAGGTGGGAGGTAAACAAAAATAATCGTCAAACTTGACAGATACCGCTCCACAATGTAATTAACGTGTTAACATGATGAGGATCCCATGCCACACCTATCCTATGAATATTCAGCCAATCTGGACGGCTCGGTTAACCAACAAGGTCTGTGCAATGCACTGCATACAGCCGCCTTGGAATCCGGCCTGTTCGAATTAGGCGCCCTTCGGGTTCGCGCCCATCGCAGCGAAACATTTTGCGTTGCGGATTTGTTGCCGCAAAACGGATTTATCCACCTGACCATCAGTATTGGCGCGGGGCGTCCTGCGGATCTGAAACGGGCCGCAGGAGAGCATATCTGGAAAGCCATGACAGACTTTCTGGCCCCGTTGTTTGACACCCCCCATTTTGCCCTGACCATGGAAATTCGAGAAATTGATCCGGATTTCAGCTGGAAACAGAATGCCATTCACCCGCGTGTTCGCGCGCAAAAGACATGAAAGAAGCATAATGTCAGAACTTGAAAACAATATCGCCAAGGCCGAAGGTTACATCGCCCGCTTTCGCAAAGACGGCGTCTTAAATCACATCAACGGACAGGCCGTCCCCGCCGATGACGGCACCACATTCGAAACCATTTCTCCGGTAGATTTGAAACCGCTGGCCAAAGTGGCGCATGGCAAGGCGTCAGATATCGACAAAGCTGCCCGCGCAGCCCAAGAAGCGTTCAAAACCTGGTCAAAAACCGACCCGACCGAACGCAAACGCATCCTGCATGCCATTGCCGATGGAATTGAAGCCCGCGCCGAAGAAATCGCCTTTACCGAATGCCTAGACACAGGTCAGGCGCTGCGGTTCATGTCCAAAGCCGCCATTCGATCAGCCGCAAACTTCCGCTTTTTCGCGGATAAAGCGGTTGAAGCACGGGACGGGAAATCCCTTTATGCACCTAACCAGTTAAACGTCACCAACCGTAAACCTATCGGTCCGGTGGGCATCATCACCCCGTGGAACACGCCCTTCATGCTGTCCACGTGGAAGATCGCCCCAGCCATCGCCTGTGGCTGCACCGTTGTCCACAAACCTGCCGAATTTTCACCCATGACAGCCCGCCTGTTGATAGAAATCGCCGAGGAAGCCGGATTGCCCGCAGGGGTTTGGAACCTTGTGAACGGCATGGGAGAGGATGCGGGCAAGGCCCTGACAGAACACCCGGCCATCAAAGCCATCGGTTTTGTTGGTGAAGGACGCACAGGCACGCATATCATGCAACAGGCATCGACCACGCTAAAGCGGTTTCACTTTGAACTGGGTGGCAAAAACCCTGTGATTGTCTTTCCAGATGCCAATTTGGAACGGGCCGCAGATGCGGCAGTGTTTATGATCTACAGCCTGAACGGCGAACGCTGCACCTCCTCCTCTCGGCTATTGGTGCACGAGAGTATTTATGACGAATTTACCGCCAAAGTCGCCCAAAAGGCCAAGCGGATTAAAGTGGGGCACCCTTTGGATCCGGACACCACCGTTGGCCCCCTTATCCACCCTGTGCATGAAGAAAAGGTTAAATCCTACATCGCGCTGGCGACCGAAGAAGGCGCAACTATCGCCGCAGGGGGGGTAAAACCCGACGGATTGGGCGACGGCTGTTACGTATCGCCGACCCTTTTTACCAATGCAAACAACCAGATGCGCATAGCCCGCGAAGAAATCTTTGGCCCTGTTCTAACCGCTATCCCGTTTAAGGATGACGCGGAAGCACTGGCCATTGCCAACGATTCGGAATACGGGCTAACTGGCTATATCTGGACCGCAGATGTCACCCGCGCCTTGCAGTTTTCGGACGCGCTGGATGCCGGGATGATCTGGGTCAATTCCGAAAACACCCGCCACCTGCCTGCCCCGTTTGGCGGTAACAAAGCCAGTGGGATCGGGCGTGACGGCGGCGACTGGTCGTTCGATTTTTACATGGAAACCAAGAACATCGCTTTCGCCATGAGCGAACATCGTATTCCCAAACTCGGAGGCTGATCTGATGCCACTTCCAACCCCAAACCTTTACCCCGATTTCAACATCGTGCGCCTGTCCCACATCGAACTTGTGGTCACCGACCTGTCGGCATCCAAAGCGTTTTACGTGGATACATTGGGCCTGCAAATCACCTATGAGGACGCCAGCCAAGTCTATCTGCGCGCCATGGAAGAACGGGGGCATCATTGTGTGATCCTGACCAAAGGCCCCAGCGCCTGCGTCAATGTTTGCGGTTTTAAGGTCTACTCCGAAGAGGATTTAGACAAAGCCGAAGTCTTTTTCAAAAACAAAGGCTTGCCTACCAGCTGGATTACCCGCCCCCATCAGGGCCGGACGCTGCTGACCACAGACAACAACGGCATGCCCATCGAATTTTATCACCAGATGGACCGTTTAGAGACCATTCACCAACAGTATAAACTGTACAAAGGCGTAAAGCCGCTGCGGATTGACCACTTTAACTATTTCTCTCCCGATGTGGATGCGTCCATCGCGTTCTGGGGCGATATGGGATTCCGCGTCACCGAACACACCGAGGACGCTAAAACGGGCCGCAACTGGGCCGCATGGATGCATCGCAAGGGCGGCGTGCATGACGTTGCTTTCACCAACGGCGTTGGCCCGCGACTGCACCATCTGGCCTTTTGGGTGCCGACACCCCTGAACATTATCGACCTGCTCGACCTGATGGCGACCACAGGGTATGTAGCAAATATCGAACGTGGACCGGGCCGACATGGCATCTCAAATGCATTTTTCTTGTACATTCTCTGCCCTGACGGTCATCGCACGGAAATTTACTGCTCGGACTATCAAACCGTTGATCCCGACCACGAACCGATCAACTGGGACTTGACCGATCCACAGCGCCAGACGCTTTGGGGGGCACCTGCGCCGCGCAGTTGGTTCGAGCATGGCAGCACATTCGCCGATCTGCCCACCCAAGAACCCAGCCTGAAGGCACAGCCGATCATTGCGCCGTAATCCTGTTTTGTAGCCCCTGTAATGGGGCTACAATCTGGGCTTCTGCCACATCTCACAAAAAAATATCCGTTTTTGTTTACAAATACCCTTGTTTGGCTAGGATTTATTTAACCACAAAGGGGACTCTATGAAACGACGCCAATTTATAGCCAGCACAGTAGCCTTTGGGGCCTGCGCTGGCAGCCCGCTGCTCGCCTATGATAACACCATCGCAAACGAGCCGCCGATCCCGGAAATTCTTGCACCGAAAATCGTCAAGATCAAAGGTGGCCTACCCGGTGAAATCCACGTGGTCCCTGATCATTACGCGCTTTACCTGACGATCGAGGACAGCAAGGCGATCCGTTACTACGTGGGCGTCGGGCGTGACGGGCTGTATGAAAGTGGGTCGTTTTTTGTGGGGGCCAAGAAAAAATGGCCAAGTTGGACGCCCACCCCTGAAATGATCGAACGCTCTCCCAAAAGCTACAAACAATTTGAAGACGGAATGCCGGGCGGGCCAAACAACCCGCTGGGCGCACGAGCATTATATCTGTTTTATCCGGGACGCGGCGATAGCTTCTTGCGGATTCACGGCACCAACAAGCCAGAGACCATCGGTCTGGATGTGTCAAACGGCTGTGCCCGTCTGGTGAATGCGCATATGGTTGATTTGTACAATCGGGTGCCGATGGATACCAAAGTGATCCTGCACCCTAAGGGGCTTTATCCAAAGAAACCAATCGGTTCCGACGTCACTGGATAAGAATTGCGGCGCGTGAACCGCACGCGCCGCTTCTTTTTTGTGCTTAGCTGTCTTGCGGCAGAACCCGCAGACCCAACTCTCGCAATTGCTCGTTTGTGGGTTCTGATGGGCCGCCCAACATTAGGTCTTCGGCCCGTTGGTTCATCGGGAACATGATGACCTGACGGATGTTGTTTTCATCCGCCAGCAGCATCACCAGACGGTCGATCCCTGTTGCACAGCCACCATGGGGCGGAGCACCATAGGTGAATGCATTGACCATGCCGCCAAAGCGCTTGTCGACTTCTTCATTCGGGTAGCCCGCGATTTCAAAAGCCTTGTACATGATTTCGGGTTTATGGTTCCGGATCGCACCTGAAATCAGTTCATAGCCGTTACAGGCCAGATCATACTGATAGCCCAAGACGTCCAGCGGGTCTTTGTTTTCCAGATCGGCCATACCGCCTTGAGGCATGGAAAACGGGTTATGCGAGAAGTCGATCTTGCCCGTTTGTTCGTCTTTTTCGTACATCGGGAAATCGACAATCCAGCAGAATTCGAACTTTTCTTTGTCTGTCAGGCCCAATTCTTCGCCAATTACATTACGGGCACGACCTGCGACCCCTTCAAAAGCACTTGGTTTGCCACCAAGGAAGAAAGCCGCATCGCCCACGCCCAGGCCAAGCTGCTGGCGGATGGCTTCGGTACGTTCCGGGCCGATGTTTTTGGCCAAAGGTCCGGCTGCTTCCATCCGATGTAGGAACGACTTGTGGGCTTCAATATCCGCGTCTGAGGCCCCTTCATCGCGTAATTTATTAACCGACCATTCAATCATCTTTAGATCGATTTCGGTTGGTTCATCATTTCTTTTACGCCAGAAAATATACCCCATGCCGGGCAGGCCTTCTTGTTGGGCGAATTTATTCATCCGGTCACAGAATTTGCGCGACCCGCCAGTTGGCGCGGGAATGGCGCGCACTTCGGTGCCTTCGTTTTCCAGAAGGGATGCAAAGATTTTAAAGCCGGAGCCTGCGAAATGGTCTGACACCACCTGCATCTTGATCGGGTTGCGCAGGTCGGGTTTATCCGAACCATACCACAATGCCGCGTCTTTATAGCTGATCTGCGGCCAGTCTTGATTGACAGGACGGCCTTTGCCGAACTCTTCCATCACCCCTTTCAGCACAGGTTCGATGGTGTCGAATACATCCTGCTGACTGACGAAGGACATTTCCATGTCAAGCTGGTAAAAGTCGGTGGGCGAGCGGTCAGCGCGAGGGTCTTCATCGCGGAAACACGGGGCGATCTGAAAATATTTGTCAAAGCCCGCAACCATGATCAGCTGTTTGAACTGCTGGGGGGCTTGTGGCAGCGCATAGAATTTGCCCGGATGCAGACGGCTAGGCACCAGAAAATCCCGCGCGCCTTCGGGGCTGCTGGCAGTGATGATCGGGGTCTGGAATTCGTTGAACCCCTGCCCTTCCATCCGTTTGCGAATAGACGATACCACCTTGGACCGCATCATGATGTTTTCATGCAGACTTTCGCGGCGCAGGTCGATAAAGCGGTATTTCAGACGGGTTTCTTCAGGGTAGTCCTGATCGCCAAACACGGGCAACGGCAGTTCCGCGGCTTCACCAAGCACTTCGATATCGCGGATAAACACCTCAACTTCGCCAGTGGGCAGTTTAGGGTTCACCAGTTCCGGCGCGCGGGCCATTACCTCGCCGTCAATACGGATCACCCATTCAGAGCGGACCTTTTCAATGTCCTTGAACACGGGGCTGTCAGGGTCGGCCAGAACCTGCGTCATGCCATAGTGGTCGCGTAGGTCGATAAACAAGATGCCGCCGTGATCGCGGACGCGGTGAACCCAGCCCGACAGGCGCACGGTATCACCCACGTTCGACGCATTAAGTTCAGAACAGGTGTGGCTGCGATAAGCGTGCATTTGGATATCCTTCAGGCGTCTTTGATCTGGGGGTTAATTCTCTTGCGCATTGACCGCGTCAACGCCCTGTTGTCAAGGGAACCTTGGCTTTTTGCCCTGAAAACGCGGCAATACCTTGCAATTTCGGCGCGATAAGCGGACCCTTTGGTCATGTCAGAAAAAAGAACACCAACCGAACTGCTACAGGGCGCCTATGAAATCGAAACACCAGCGGATTCACGGGCCTATTATCACGATTTTGCCGATCACTATGATGCGGAATTTGCGCAAAAGCTGGGCTATATTTACCCCCGCGTGATTGCCGAATTTTACCACAAAATTGCAACCCCACAGGACAGGCCAATTGCTGATATCGGCTGTGGCACAGGATTGGTAGCCGAGTCGTTATCCCTGCCAGCCAAAACCATTCACGGCTTTGATATTTCACCGGAAATGCTGGACCGGTCCCGTGAAAAAAATCTTTACGCTGCTCTGCATAACGTGGATTTGACACTGCCACTCCCCCCGCCGCCGACCTTGTTCGGGGCGGTGGTTTCGGCGGGCACCTTTACCCACGGTCATTTGGGGCCGGACCCGCTTGAAAACCTGTTAACCCTTGCGGGGCCGGGCGGGCTGTTCTGCATCGGAGTTAACGCGCAGCATTTTGCGGACCAAGGATTTGCGCCAGTTCTGGACCGGTTGCATTCACAGGGAAAAATCACCGCACCCGTTTTGGAAACCGTGCCGATATATTCCGACCCGAACAGCGCCCACGGCAAGGATAAGGCGCAGGTGCTGATTTATCGCAAGACCTGAAGATTAAACCAGTGTTGCAAGGATCAGCCCACGAAAGGAATTGCCCAGATAGACCTCTGCGCCTTGCAGATCATCAGGTTTCAAAAACGCCTCAACCGCGCTGCCGTTTTCAAGCAATTCCTGCCGCAACACACCGGGCAACAGGCCACAGGCCAGCGGCGGCGTCAGCAGAATCCCGTCCCGCTTCACAAACAGGTTGGTGATGGTGCCTTCGCACAACTGGCCGTTTTCATTGGTGAAAATCAACTCATCCACACCGTCTGGCAATGCGGCACGGGCCGTATCATAAATCGCACGATTGGATGTTTTCACCGTCAGCCACGGATCATCCGATTGCAATTTCACATCGCTGAACGCAACCCGCCAGACTTCGGGCGGCGTGGTGATTTCCGTCGTGGTCACCGCCACCTGCCCCGCCAGATCCACCGTCATCCGCACCCGCGCGGGCAGCATATCGACCGAGGTTCCAAGGCTGTGCAATGCCTCCCCCCTATCAAAGGGGATGTTCAGGCGGGCGCAACTCCGCTCTGCCCGATCCATGTGCAGACCAAGGCGGGCGAAACCGTCTTTCGGGGTAAAACACAGCGTTTCGATGATCACCAAACCGGCGGGAGCAAGGTCGCGTAGCGTGCCTTCCATAGGGCCTCCTCATATTCGGACGGGGCGGTGCTATCATAAACCACGCCGCCCCCCACATTCAAACGCGCGGTGCCATCCTCGGCCAGCGACAGGGTACGGATTGCCACGTTGAACGCAGCGGCACCATCAGGGGCAATCCAGCCAATAGAACCGCAGTAAATATCCCGTGCGCCCTGTTCCAGATCGTTAATCACTTCCATGGCGCGAATTTTTGGCGCGCCTGTGATCGAACCACAGGGGAACAGCGCGGTGAACAGTTCAGCCAAGCCCACATCCGCGCGCATTTGCGCCGTTACAAGGGAAGTCATCTGGTGCACCGTGGCATAGCTTTCCACAGTGAACAACTCGGGCACTTTTACACTGCCCGTTTTGGCGATACGACTGATATCATTACGCAAAAGATCGACGATCATCAGGTTCTCGGCACGGTTTTTCACGTCATTTGCCAAAAACTGCTTCAGCTCGGCATCTTCGGCGGCGGTTTTGCCGCGCGGCACCGTGCCTTTCATCGGGCGGGTGGAAATCTGCCCGCTTTGATCCAGCCGAAAGAACAATTCGGGTGAGCGGGAGACCAGCACATCCCCCAGACCAAGGTTAACAATGCCGCCATAATTCACCGGCTGCACCCGCGCCAATGCGCCGTACAATCCTTCTGCGCTGCCAGACCATTTGGCGCGCATGGGGAAAGTCAGGTTGGTTTGATAAAAATCACCTGATTTTATGTAGCCTGCCACCTGATCAAAGGCTTTGGTGTAACTCGCCTCGTCCCACAAAGGGGTTGGCGCGCTTAACCTTGCGCGGTGTTCTTCTGCTTCGGCTTTGGCCAGAACACCTGCCGTTGCGGCGTCATCCGGCCCGTCAAACACGCCAAAACACAGCAGAGGCGCGCGGCGGTCTTTGGGCAATCGGGCGGCCAGCTTGGGTTCCAGCACATAGCCCAATTCGTAACTGGCAAATCCTGCCAGCCAGTGGCCTGCGTCTTTGGCCGTTTGCAAGGCTTCAAAAGCGGCAGGAACTTCGTCACTTGTCCAGGCCACGATCAAATCGCGCGGCTGTGCAAATGCCTGCGCCCGACCCTCGGGACCAAAATCAACAAGAACATACGGCGTGTCAGTCATATTTCCGCATTAGCCCAAGCAGCCCACTTTGGGAACAGGGCAGTTTGGCGGATCAGGACACCAGACCGGTTTCTTTCAACATACCACGGCGCTTTGCCTCGTAATAATAGCCGCGAGAGTACCACTTTACCGCTGTGGCATGGTTCCCATCGGACAATAACCAAGCCCCGCGCAGATATTTTACTGCATATTTCAGGTTGGTGTCAGCGTTCAGCAAATCCGTCGGCTTGCCCCGAAACCCCATCGTGCGGGCGGTGGCGGGCAGAATCTGCATCAGCCCGTAATAGGGGCCATTGCGGGCGTGGGGGCGATGGGTGCTTTCGCGCACGATCTGACGCTGCACCAGCGACACAGGTACATCATAGTAATTTGCCCATTTCACAATCAACCCGCGCAGTTGCGGCGTTTCATTGGGAAATAAAGGCGCTGATTTCGCCGCTTTTTCATCGCTGCGATCCTTGCGTCGTTCCCGCCGGCCACCACAGCCAGCCAGACCGCCCACCAATCCAATTGCAACCAGCCCAATTGCGGCTCGTCTTGTGACATTTTCCATGCCCAACCCTTAAAAACAGTTAAAAAACCCGTGCTGTGTACCATTCAGACGGGTTTCGACCAGATTTAAATCAAAGTACGAGCATGAACTCGCTTAGGCAGGTCCAAATGGGGGGTGGCGCAGAACTGAATCAGGTGCAGATCATCACCCACCAATTCAAATTTATGTATTGATGTGTGGGCGATACGCAAAAACACATCGGATTTGCGGCGGATATCCAAATCCAGCGCCACTGCCATCAAAGTGGCAATCACTCCGGTGGAACTGACCAGAATCACCCGATCCTGTGCTTGTGCAATATCGCGAACCGCCCCAAGGATTCGGCCTCGAAAATCCGCATAGCTTTCCAGATCATCGCCCACTTCGGCCCGCGACCAAGCACCCAGTACATCACGCACATGGGTTTGGAATTCTTCCTGACTGGTGGGAACCGCCAAGCCGTGGCTGGTTTCCAGCACCCCGGCCAAGCCGAAATAATCCATTTCGTTCAAACGCCTGTCTGTTTCGTATTCCACATTGGGTAACCCCATAGACAAACCTGTCTGCATCTGACGCCGCATGGTGCCTGTCACCACCCGGTCAAAAGCATGTTCCGCGCCCAGATGTTCGCCCAGCCAATTGGCTTGCTGGTGTCCCAGGTCCGACAAATTGTCGTAACTCGCCTCGTCTTTTGCACCTGACTGCGCCTGCCCGTGGCGCACCATTATTATCACTGCCATATTGTCCTGCCATTTGCTTGTGCCGCTTCATGACAAATTAGCGCAGAATCCACAACCAATTCCCCTTGAACAGCCTGTCTTGTGGACTATAACCACGACAATTTGCAATCGCCCCCCGAATCCGACGCGTTTCTTTACGCCTTGATGACGGGCGGCCAAGCCTTGGGACCGAGCATGCCAAAAAGAACCGATATCGACACTGTAATGATCATCGGGGCGGGGCCCATTATTATCGGGCAAGCCTGCGAGTTCGATTATTCCGGCGCACAAGCCTGTAAAGCCCTGCGCGAAGAAGGCTACCGCGTTGTGCTGGTGAACTCTAACCCAGCCACGATCATGACCGACCCCGACATGGCCGATGCCACTTATATCGAGCCGATCACCCCCGAAGTTGTCGCCAAGATCATTGAGCGGGAAACCAAAGCGCGCCCCGATGAAAAACTGGTGCTGCTGCCCACAATGGGCGGGCAGACAGGCCTGAACACAGCCTTGTCGCTGGACGAAGACGGCACGCTGGCGAAATTCGGCATCGAATTGATCGGTGCGGATCGCAAAGCCATTGAAATGGCCGAAGATCGCAAATTGTTCCGCGAAGCCATGGACCGCCTTGGTATCGAAAACCCCCGCGCCACCATCGCCGAAAGCATGGAAGAGGCCATGGCTGCCATTGATGACGTGGGCCTGCCCGCCATCATCCGCCCTGCCTTTACTATGGGTGGCACCGGCGGCGGCATTGCGTACAACCGCAAAGACTATGAAGAAATCTGCGCCAGTGGGCTGGATGCCTCTCCGACCAGCCAGATCCTGATCGACGAAAGTCTGCTGGGTTGGAAAGAGTTCGAAATGGAAGTGGTCCGCGACAAAGCGGATAACGCCATCATCGTCTGCGCCATTGAAAACATCGACCCGATGGGTGTGCACACTGGGGATTCCATCACTGTGGCCCCAGCCCTGACCCTGACGGATAAAGAATACCAGATGATGCGGACCCACAGCATCAACGTGCTGCGCGAAATCGGCGTGGAAACCGGCGGCTCTAACGTGCAGTGGTCGGTTAACCCTGCGGATGGCCGTATGGTTGTGATCGAAATGAACCCGCGGGTGTCACGCTCTTCTGCGCTGGCCTCTAAGGCGACAGGTTTTCCGATTGCCAAGGTCGCAGCCAAACTTGCAGTGGGCTACACGCTGGACGAGTTGGACAATGACATCACCAAGGTGACACCTGCATCGTTTGAACCGTCCATCGACTATGTGGTCACAAAAATCCCGCGCTTTGCGTTTGAAAAATTCCCGGGCGCGCAAGCAACCCTGACCACCGCGATGAAATCCGTGGGTGAGGTGATGTCCATCGGCCGTTCCTTCCATGAAAGCATGCAAAAAGCGCTGGCTTCGATGGAAACTGGGTTGACCGGCTTTAACGAGATCGCAGTTGATGGCTGCCCCGCCTTAGACACCTGCGTGCGTGAAGACGACCCGTCCGGCGACCTGCCCTTTATCGTGCGCGGCGCGGATGCAGATGCACAAACCGCCATCGACAAATCCGTTACCCGCGCGTTGGCGCTGCAAACGCCCGATCGTATCCGGATTATTGCACAGGCCATGCGCTTCGGCTTTTCGGACGATGAAATTAACGAAATCACCCGCTTTGATCCGTGGTTTCTGGAACGTATCCGCGAAATTATCGCTCTGGAACAAGAGATTATCCTGAACGGTCTGCCAGAATCGGCCAAAGGTCTGCGGCGTCTGAAAACCTATGGGTTTACCGATGCGCGTCTGGCGGAACTGTCAGGGCAAACCGAACGGGATGTTCGCATCACCCGTACTACTTTGGGTGTCACAGCAGTGTACAAACGCATCGACACCTGCGCGGCGGAATTCGAAGCCCAAACGCCTTATATGTATTCCACCTATGAAATGGACGCTATGGGCGAAGTGGAATGCGAAGCCCGCCCCACCGACCGCAAAAAAGTGGTTATTCTGGGCGGCGGTCCGAACCGGATTGGACAGGGCATTGAATTCGACTATTGCTGTTGTCACGCCTGTTATGCGTTAACCGACGCAGGCTATGAAACCATCATGGTCAACTGCAACCCTGAAACAGTGTCCACCGATTATGACACATCGGACCGTCTGTATTTTGAACCACTGACCCTAGAAAATGTTCTTGAAATTCTGCGGGTTGAACAGGAAAACGGCACGTTGCACGGGGTTATCGTGCAGTTTGGCGGGCAAACGCCGCTAAAACTGGCCAATGCGCTAGAAGAAGAAGGCATCCCGATTCTGGGCACCACGCCAGACGCTATTGATCTGGCCGAAGACCGCGAACGGTTCCAGAAACTGCTGAACGATCTGGGCCTAAAACAACCCTATAACGGTATCGCCAGCACCAGCGAGCAGGCCTTTGAAATCGCTGCCGATGTGGGCTATCCGCTGGTGATCCGCCCCTCTTATGTGCTGGGGGGACGGGGCATGGAAATCGTGCGTGATGGCGCCCATCTGGAACGCTATATCACACAAGCGGTGGAAATCTCGGGCGACAGCCCCGTGCTGCTGGACAGCTATCTGACAGGCGCTGTCGAGGTGGACGTAGACGCCCTGTGTGACGGCACCACGGTGCATGTGGCAGGCATCATGGAGCACATTGAAGAAGCGGGTGTCCACTCGGGTGACAGCGCCTGTTCGCTCCCGCCCTACTCCCTAAGCCCAGAAATCATTGCAGAGCTGAAACGCCAGTCCCATGAGCTGGCCTTGGCGCTGAATGTTGTGGGCCTGATGAACGTGCAATTCGCTATTAAAAACAACGAGATATTCATCCTAGAGGTGAACCCAAGGGCATCCCGTACCGTGCCGTTTGTGGCCAAGGCGGTGAACTCTCCGATTGCGGCGATCGCGGCGCGGATCATGGCCGGGGAAAAACTGTCTGCCTTTGATCTGAAAGATCCACAAACCAAGCACTTTGCGGTGAAAGAAGCCGTACTGCCCTTCGCCCGCTTCCCGGGTGTCGACACGCTGCTTGGCCCAGAGATGCGATCTACGGGCGAAGTGATGGGGCTGGATAAATCCTTTGATCGGGCCTTCCTGAAGGCACAGATGGGCGCGGGGCACACGCTGCCATCCGAGGGAACTGTATTCATTTCGATTAAAGATGACGACAAAACCCCGCAGATGATTGAAGCCGCGCAAATCCTGCATGAAGCTGGTTTCAAGATTGTTGCCACACGGGGCACTGCCGCGTTTTTGAAGAAAGCCGGCATTGAATCTGAAGTGGTGAATAAGGTTTATGAAGGGCGCCCCAACGTTGTTGACCGCCTGCGCAATGGAGACATTAACCTTGTGATAAACACAACCGAAGGTGCTGATTCCATTCAGGACAGTCGGGCGATTCGATCCGAAGCGCTTTATGGGAAAATTGTCTACAATACGACAGCAGCAGCAAGTTATGCCTCGGCGCGTGCTATTCGCAACATTCGCGAAGGCGATATCGAAGTATTCCCACTGCAAGAATACTAAATATTTGAATTACCTTAGAATTTACGCCTGACGATAACGCGTCAGGCGTGCATTCGCACGTCAAAATTCAGCCTCTAATTGTACGATTCGCATTATTCTCGACACATTTCGAACAAAAACCGCGCACAATTGGAAAATTGCAGGTAGTTTTGCAAATACAAAACCGCTCAACGTAGGAGAGTATTATGCAGAACTCGGAAACCAAAGTTTCAATGATTAAAGACCTTTCAGAGATGCAGCTTGCGCACGATATTCGCAGGCAAGTCTTTGTGATTGAGGGCGAAGAATCAGAAGATGTCGAATTTGACGGCAATGATTTTTGCGCCGCACATTTGTTGGCCTATTGGAAGGGTGAGGCCGTTGGCACAATGCGTCTGCGTATTGTTTCCGGGAACGAAGGTGGCACGATCATCTGGGAGCGCATGGCAATCCTGAAAGACGCCCGTGAACGCAACCCATGGCTGTTTCGCGCCTTGATGAATAGCGCGCGGCACTATACAGATTTAATGGGGCTTAAGAACGTCATTGGAATCGTTGAAAACCCGAAGCTTATGCGATTCTGGCAGATCTATGGTGGCAAAGAAACCGGAGAAGAGCCTTTGGAATTCCGCGGGCATACCTATCGCCCAATTCGCCTGACAATTCAGCGGGATAAGCCGCAAGAAGAATTGACATTGCGTCAGGCAATTATGGCAGTGCCAGAGGTTTTTGCTGAAACGAGGAAAACTACGTGAGTGTAAGCTTTGCACTTTTGATTGAGCGTCTTTGGCAGTCTGATGGTCCCGAGACAACTCGGGACATCATTCTCAACCTGGGATTTAACGGGTTGGTGTTCCAACGCTGGTCGCTCGATTATATTGAAAACTGGGAAGGCAAGATCGAGGATGGGTTTCTGGAGCACTATTACGGTGCCCAACTCGATCAATACTGCCCCATTGCGAAAGCCATACATTCGTGGTCACGAAGCTATACGTTCACTCAAGCCCGCAGCCAGGCAGGTCCGGAAACAGAGCAGACCAAGCGTGTGGAAAGTGTGTTCCAGCAATTCGGGATGAATGACGGCGCCGTTCTGTTGACCGGGCCGAACCATTTGCGGTCTTCGGTTATTTTAACGTCCGAATCTCCCGTACAAGAAACCTTCGATCAACTTGGGGGAATTCTCTATTTTGCGGCGGATAAACTGACCCGACAATTACGTCCGGGCCATCCGTTGCTCACCCATGTTCCCCGCGAGAATCCTACACTTTCGGACATGCAGGCCAAAATATTGCAGATGCAGATTGATCATCCGGAACTTAGTAAAAATGAAATGGCGCTGGCTCTGGGGCTATCGCCCAAGACGCTTCATGCGCATCACAAGAAAATTGCAAAGAAAAACGGCGTGACGACTTTTGCCGGAGCTGTAATTAAAAAGCTTAAAGAATCCTGAATTTTTACTGTCCTACGCAGTGAAAAGAAAAACCCCGACGGCCTTTGCGGGCTGTCGGGGTTTGACACTCATACACTAGATACGAACGAAATTTCAGGTACGCAGGGTTACAAATACGCGGTACAGGTTTGCGCGGCGGCAAATAATGCCACCGCGCAAAAGGGTCAGGTGCAGGCTTTAATCAAGCCAACAATCTGGTTTTTAACGGCTTCGTTTGGGATCTGGTTGATCTGTGTCGCCAGCTCGATTGTGCGGGTTGAAATCTCTTCGATCTCTTGTCCCTCTTCACCATCTGCACCGTCAAAGAAATATGAGATTTGCACGCCCAGCGATTGGGACACTTCCCAAAGACGGCTGGCGCTGATGCGGTTAATTCCGCGTTCGTACTTTTGAAGTTGCTGAAAACTAATACCAAGCATTTCGCTTAGCTTTTGTTGACTGATACCGCGAGAAGCCCGTGTAAGGCGGATTTTGGTACCAACATAAACGTCAACTGGATGGGGCATATTCGGCTCCTAATAACTCAGACAAACCCGCAATGGGTTTTTACATGTGTCATAGATTAGCCGAGGGTCGCTGCCGACGGAGCGCCGTTGTGATTGAGTTCACTTGGCGGTTTATAACGACAGGTTTAATCATACCCGCGTCAAATTGCAATCCTTTTATTAAGTTTTCTGCAACCCAAGATAGACGTTGCGCAAAGGCGCGATAACCATCGCCGATTCACACCCTGAATTATGGTATAATTGTGCCAAATCCATGGGGCCTAAAGGCGATTCCTTTAGTTTCTCATAGACAGAGCAGAGTCTATTTAGGCCAGAAAATACATAAAACCAGCATCGTTGCAGATGACTGCAATGGCTGGAAAACTCTTATTTATAAACGTAAATACAATGCGTTACCGAGAAATACACCTCAACCGACGTTTCTCATCGAGGCGGAACACACAATTTATACTAAACAGCAGATGACATTTAAATATCTGGAATTGTCCCTGCCCCAACAACCTTGGAAACAGTGTTTTTACAATGGGTAGAAGTCGGAATTTTAGACCGAAACCTCAGAAAATCAGGCGAATTCATGGCACTTATACGGCGGTCAATTGCAACCTATGCGGGGAGCACGCCTTAATTTGAACGCAATTCAAACCCCGTATTTTGTCTCTGAAGGACAGAATCTCAGAAAATCCCGCCTGACTTGTTCTAATCTGCGAGACGGGCTTGGGCCTAAATCGGCAAAACGAATCTCTTGAAACACCCCCCGCTGCGGGTAAAAGTCCCGCCATGGCAAAACTTTACTTCCACTATTCGACCATGAACGCCGGTAAATCCACGGCACTTTTGCAGGCCTCCCACAACTACCGTGAGCGGGGAATGGAGACCTATCTTCTGACCGCCCGATTCGACAATCGTGCCGGCAGTGGGGAGATCGGGTCTCGCATTGGGATCTCTGCCAAGGCAGACGGGTTTGATGCGGATAGTGATCTGTTTGATATGATCGACAAACGGATGAAAAGCAGCACGCTAACCTGTGTCTTCATCGACGAATCACAGTTCCTGTCTTACTCGCAGGTCTGGCAATTGGCCCGCGCGGTGGATGATCTGAACATTCCGGTCATGTGTTACGGGCTGCGAGTAGATTTTCTGGGCAAGCTGTTTCCGGGGTCATCGGCCCTGCTGGCCATGGCCGATGAAATGCGAGAGGTCCGGACCATTTGTTATTGCGGTAAAAAGGCCACTATGGTTGTGCGCCAAGATGCACAAGGCAATGTGATTACCGATGGTGCACAGGTTCAGATCGGTGGGAACGAGGCATATGTTTCACTGTGCCGTCGTCACTGGCGCGAGGCGACTGGCGACCTGCCTCGCTAGGCAACGTCCTTAGCGGCTGCTGTCCATCGATACATCAACAACAATTTCCCCTGCCTTTTCAAAACGCAGGGTGATCCTGACCTGTGATCCTTCTGCCAAACCGCTGTGCAACCCCATCAGCATTACATGATCACCGCCCCGTTCCAGCACCGCCTGCCCGCCTGCCGGAATCAGGATGCCACCTTCAATGGGGCGCATCATCATCACCCCGTTGGCATCCTCTGTATGGCCGTGCAGCTCTGCCAAGTTTGAGGCATCGGTCTGAACCCCAACCAGCCGGTCATCCGCGCCAGACAGGTTGTGGATCACCATATAAGCACCCCCAGCCATAGCGTTGGCCCCCACGCTGCGGACATAGCCGTCTTCTATGCGAAAGAGCGTGCCGCTGTCCCTTTCAGGCGTCCAAACCCCCAGACCATAGATCAACACAAAGGATGCAGCAGCCACGATTACGGCAGCGAAAACCGCCCCAAGACCCAGAATTCTGTTCATCACACAACTGCCCCTAAAACACGAAAAAACGGCCCCGAGCATTCGGAGCCGTCAAATCTGAAAAACTTCAAAAACAGTGCGGCTTACGCGGCTGCAGTTGCTTTTGCGATTTCTTTTTTCAACTTCAGAGCGGCGTCTGAAAGTTCAGCATCTTTGGCTTTAGCCATGAACGCATCCAGACCACCACGGTGATCAACAGTGCGCAAAGCAGCTGCAGAGATGCGGAATTTGAAAGACCGGCCCAATGTTTCGCTGATCAGCGTTACATCGTTCAGGTTTGGCAAAAACCGGCGACGGGTTCTGTTTTTGGCGTGACTGACATTGTTGCCAGACATTGGGCCTTTGCTTGTAAACTCACAACGACGAGACATCGCGTATATCCTTACTCTCTTGTCGCGCGCCACATACGGCCTGCGCTGACATTTGAAATTCGAGCCGCCTCTTTAGGCGCGATTTGTTGCCCCGTCAAGGGCAGCGCGTGATCAAACGACTGTTGCGTTGCTTTGGGCCTTTTGGGACCAAAACACAACCTTTTATCTGCGCTAAACTGCGGTTTTCAGCGCCAAAAGCACCTCTGCGGCGGCGGCATCGGGGCTAAGCGCGCCGTTCATCACCTTTTCGCGCAATTCCAGCTGCATTTTTTGCAATCTTTCGTCCTGATCCAACTGGGCCAGCACGCCGCGGCGGACCTCATCCTGGAACCAGACCTCTGCCTGGCGGGCGCGATTCGCGGCAAACTGCCCCTTTGTGCGGCGCCAATCGGTCAGGGTTTGGATTTCTTCCCATGTTTTTTCCAGCCCGTCCTCTTCCAAAGCAGACACTGTCATCGCCTTGGGAAAGCCGCGCGGGTCTTGGGGGCGTTTGCGCAACAACCGCAACGCACCCGCGTAGTCGGCGCAGGTGCGGATGGCTGTGGGTTTAAGATCTCCGTCAGCTTTGTTCACAAGGATCAGATCGGCGATTTCCATGATCCCCCGCTTCACGCCTTGCAATTCATCGCCCCCCGCAGGGGCCAACAGCAGCAGGAACAGATCGGTCATATCGGCGACCATGACTTCGGATTGGCCCACGCCTACGGTTTCCACTAGCACCACGTCGAATCCCGCAGCTTCGCACAGGGTTATCGCCTCGCGAGTGCGCCGCGCCACACCGCCCAGCGCCGCACTGGACGGGGAGGGACGGATAAATGCATTTGGATGCCGTGACAGACGATCCATCCGCGTTTTATCCCCGAGGATTGACCCGCCAGACCGTTTGGACGACGGATCAACCGCCAGAACAGCAACCTTTAGACCTTGCTCGACCAGCATCATTCCGAAGCTTTCGGTGAAGGTGGATTTCCCCACACCCGGCGTGCCAGACAGCCCGATGCGCAGCGCCGAGCGCTTGGCCTGTGTCAAGCGATCAATCAGGTTCACAGCCAGTGCGCGGTGATCCGCTCGTGTACTCTCTACCAGCGTGATCGCACGCGCCAAAATCCGCCGATCCCCTGACAGAATGGCCTCTACCGTTTTGGCGTCAACGTCCATCACTTTGAAATCACTCCGTTATTTTTCGCCAAAACGGGGAGTGGCAGGTTTATGCCCACCCTGCCCGCTTGGGTTCCCCCACGTCTTAATCAATCTTAAACCAAGGGGGAAGCCAGCCACTGAAAAAAGAGCCCCGCCCATGCGCCGCTTTGCCCTGACTGTTTTGCTTTTGAGTATTGGCCCGACCGTACGGGCCGAAGATGTGAACCAGACCTTCGGACTGTATGTTTCGGGGCTGAAGGCGGGGTCTATCCAGATCAAGGGCCATCTGAGCGGGACCATGGAACAGGGGCAATACGCCCTTGAAGGTGCGCTTAGCCCTACCAGCGTGATGCGGCATTTCCACGATGTGGGCTACAGCGGTGTGGTGCAGGGGCAAATGCGGGACGGGCAAATCCACCCCGCCACCTATCACAGCCACACCCGCACTGAATCCCGCGAAAATGAGGTGAAGTTGCAGTTCACCGATGCCAGCCCTGATGCCGCCCCTGTTGTCGAAATGTACGCGCCCAGCCGCGAGCATCGGGACTATGATATTGATCCCGCCGCGCAAAATGGCGTGCTGGACCCGCTTAGCGCAGCCCATCTGGTATTTCGCGACCAAGCCTTGGGCGATCTGTGTAACAAGGTGATTGACGTTTTTGACGGGCGCAGACGCACACGCCTGACCTTGGATGCGCCCGTTGAAACCGGGCAAAACACTATCTGCACGGGGGCCTATTCGCGGATTGCAGGATTTTCACCCGAGGATATGCAGGAACAGGTCAACTTTCCGTTTACACTTGTGTACACCAAAGGGGATGCAGACACTTATATCCTATCCTCTTTCACGACCGAGACTTCTTTTGGCAGTGCCGAGGCCGCCCGAAAGTAACTCTTGATGACGCAACTGCCGATCGAATCCGTCTTGCCCGAATTGGGCGCGGCCCTGTCAGCCCGAGGTATGGCGGTTCTTCAAGCCCCCCCGGGGGCGGGTAAAACCACCCGCGTTCCATTGTTTCTACTGGAAACCGCACAGGTGTCAGGCCGTATCCTGATGCTGGAACCCCGCCGTCTGGCCGCCCGCGCTGCGGCGGAGCGAATGGCTGAAACGCTGGGGGAACCTGTGGGCCAAACCATCGGGTATCGTATGCGGGGCGACAGTAAAACCGGCCCGAACACCCGAATCGAGGTGATCACCGAGGGCATCCTGATGCGCGTGGTGCAAAATGATCCCGAACTGGCGGGCGTGGGCTGCATCATCTTTGACGAATTCCATGAACGCAGTTTGCAGGCGGATACAGGTCTGGCCTTCGCCCTTGAAATCCGCGAGGCCCTGCGCCCCGATCTGATCCTGATCGCCATGTCTGCCACGTTGGATGCCGCCCCCGTGGCCACTTTGATGGGGGATGCCCCCGTAATCACATCCCAAGGCCGCAGCTATCCGGTTGAAACCCGCCATCTGGATCACCCCTGGAGCCGCCCGAACCAGCGCGGCCCCCGCTTTGAAAATGCCGCCGCCGATCTGATCCTTCAGGCCGCCACTGATACCACGGGCGGGATATTGGCGTTCCTTCCGGGCGAAGGTGAAATCCGCAAAGTACAGGCTTTGCTGCAAGGTACTCTGCCCGCATCCTGTCATATCCGCCCGCTGTTTGGCGCGCTACCCTTTGCCGAACAACGCCGCGCCGTTTTGCCTGAATCCGAAGGGCGAAAGATTGTGCTGGCCACATCCATTGCCGAAACATCCCTGACCATTCAGGATATTTCAGTGGTGGTCGATGCAGGCCGCGCCCGCCGTGCCCGTTTTGATGCGGGGTCCGGCATGTCGCGACTGGTAACCGAACGGGTGACCAAGGCCGAAGCCACCCAGCGCCAGGGTCGCGCGGGTCGTGTGGCCGCCGGGATCTGTTACAAACTCTGGACCAAAGGCGAAGAAGGCGGATTTGCGCCCTTCCCCCTGCCCGAAATCCTGTCGGCCGACATCACCAATCTGATCCTCGAACTGGCGGCTTGGGGCACGTCTGATCCTGCTGATCTGCCGTTTCTTGACCTGCCCCGCCCCAGCGATGTGGCCCAATCCCAAAGCCTGCTACGGTGGCTGGGGGCACTGGATGCCAGCAATCGCATCACCCCCCATGGCCGCGCGTTGTTGCGCCATCCACTGCATGTGCGGCTGGCACATATGCTGGAGCTGGGCGGGGCAGAGTCTGCTATACTTGCCGCATTATTGGAAAGCCGCGATCCCCTGCCCCGCAGTGCGCCAAGTGATCTGTCCCTGCGCGTCGAAGCGATCCGCGATCCGCGCCGTTTCGCAGACAGCCGCCCCTATCATGCCAATGCAGCGGTGGTGAAATCCATCAAGGCCGAGGCTAAACGCTTGCGTCCAAAATCCGCTACCATGTCGCTGGGCGAAACCTTGGCATTGGCCTACCCCGACCGGATCGGCTTGCGCCGCAAAGGCGATGCGCCCCGCTTTGTACTGTCTGGTGGCAAAGGTGCTGTCTTTGCCGAAGACGACCCGACAGGGGCCGAACGCCTGATCATCGCGAGTTCGCTCGATGGCGACGCGCGCGAGGCCCGTGTGCGCATGGCCCTTCCCATCACGCAGGCCGAACTGGCCAATGTCTACGGCGACCAGTTTGAAACCCGCGAGATTTGTGAATGGTCTAAACGGGACCGCCGCGTGCTAAGCCGCAAACATCTGTGTTTCGGGGCGCTGGTTCTGGAAGATCAGGTCTGGAAAAACTGCCCCGCCGATGCGTCCAATGCTGCCATGTGTCTGGGTGTTGCCGATCTGGGGCTGGGCTGCCTGCCGTGGAGCCAACCCGCCACATTGTTCCGCGCCCGCGTGGAATGGCTGCGCGGTCAGGGCCATGACATGCCCGATCTGTCAGATACAGCCCTGCTGGACAGTTTGACCGACTGGCTGGAACCCCATCTTGGCGGCATCCGCACCCCCGACGGGTTGCGCGGGCTGGACCTGCACATGATCCTGCGCAGTCAGCTGGATTGGGAAGCGGTGCAGACACTCGACCAGCTGGCGCCTGCCAGTATTACCGCACCTACTGGGACCAAACTGCCGATTGATTACAGCGCCCACCAACCCAAAATCGCTGTGCGTCTGCAAGAACTGTTCGGCATGACCACCCACCCGACCGCAGGCCCGAAACGCCTGCCGCTGTTGATCGAGCTGCTGTCCCCCGCCTGTCGCCCCGTCCAAACCACCGCCGATCTGCCGGGGTTTTGGGCCAGTTCTTACAGTGATGTACGCAAGGATATGCGCGGGCGTTATCCCAGACACCCGTGGCCCGAAGACCCCACACAGGCGGAACCCACACGGCGGGTAAAGCCCAGAAACTGATCCCCAGCCTGTGCAAACTGGCCCTTGCAGAAACTCGTAAGACCAAGGACAGTGTTCTACAATACGTTGAGCAGCCTAAACGCTGTCAGCGATTTTCGTTCGGGGACCATTATGTTCAAACGTTTTTCACGTCTCGTTTTTTCCGCCGCGATTTCTGTTTCTGCCAGCGCGGTGTTTGCACAACAAAACCTTAGCGGGGAAACCGCCAACCCAGGCGGGACGGCCTATTTAAGTCTGTCACACCTAAGCGAAGCCGCCGCCAGCGCAGGCATCGCCAACATCCAGTTAAGCGCGGGGCAAACCCTGACCAATACCACCCAGAATCTGGCCGAGGGGAAAACCGACATTGCCAGCACCACCTTTGTTCTGCCCTTCCTGATGTCACAAGGGCGCGGGCCATATAGTACGCTTGGCGCGGAAAAAGGCGCCGAACTGGCGGCGAATTTGCGGCTGCTCTATCCCTATACGCTGGGGGTGATCGGGCTGTACGGCTATGACAGTGCAGGGGTTCAGGGCTGGGATGACCTGAAGGGGCGCACGCTTTTGAACGGCCCCCCTCGCGGTGGCGCGCTGACCAATGCGCGCGCCCTTATACGCATCGCAACCGGCCTGAACGAAGGTGCGGGCTACACAGGTGTTCAGGTCAATTGGGGCCAGGCGCTAAAAACCATCACCGATGGCACAGTTGACGCCGCAGTGCTGCCGCTGCAATTCCCCGACACACGGGTTACGGGCGCTTTGGCGGCAGGGCGAATGACGCTTTGGTCCTTGCCCAAACCCGTTTACGACAGCGCACACTTCGTAAAACTGGCCAAGTTGCCGGGCAGTGCCCCTTGGATTATGGACCTAAAAGATGTCAACGCGCCCGAAGGTCTGAGCGTGGTATCCCAAGACGATAAATTCCGCGGTCTTGCGATTAAAGGCGGTGATATTGTGCATAAAGATATGGATTTCGATCTGGCAAAGGCGCTGGTGACGGCGCATATCAAAACGCTCGACGCGCTAAAGGCCAAGACACCGTTTGCGGCCAATGTGGGCTACGGCGATCTTGATCCTGTCCGATCCGGCCTGTGCGGTGCCAATCCCTTGAAGTACCACGCAGGCGCACTCGCTGCATGGCAAGAGGCGGGCTATGAAATAGACGACTGCGCCAAACCTTAACCCGACTTAGCACAGACACCGGCCCATTGGACCCGCCCCATGCGCGACACCGCCCAGACCTCCCCCGCCATGTCGAGACCGCTAAGGGGTTTGGCCTACGGTTTGGGGTTGGTGTTTGTGCTGGTGGGGCTGGTGAATGCCGCCCCCAATTTTCCGGGCCTGAACGGAGCTTTGCGCACGGTCACGGGGATTGACTGGATAACCTTTGGCAAGTTCCACTATGCCACATTTTACCCGCTGGCGTTCTTTTGGATGATGCTGATCGTCGCGTTGAAACATTCGGTTTGGCGGGATTGGGCAGCGCGCCCTGCCCTCCAGCGCTGGCTGGGGCTGTGTCTGGACATCGCCTTTGTGCTGGCCGCCTTTACCATCGCCGTCACCTATCTGATTGAAATCGAAAGCGTCTGCCTGATTGACCAACTGACCGGAGAGCGCGCCGAATTGATCGCCAGCAGTCTGGCCCGAGAACGGGAATTCGCCGAACTTTACGGCCTGCCCCTGCCCGACACCGTCGAAAACCCGCAATGCCTTCACACCACCCAAGGATTCTTGGTGCCCATAGTCGGCCTGTCTGTGATGCTGTTTCTGGGTTATAACGTCAAAGTCTGGGGGTTGCCGCTGGTTTTGGTATCCATCCTGATCGTGGCTTATACCCTTGGCACGGTGCTGGTCTGGTATTTTCACGGGCCGGATGACGTTAACAAATACCTGATAACCAAACTGGGCGGCGAACCGCGATTGCTGTCGGACGGGCGGCCAAAGCTGCATGATGCTTTGGTAAACAACGGCTCGGGGCTGCTGGGGCGGTTCATTCATATTCTGATGAATACCGTGTTTCCCTATATTGTGCTGGGCGGGCTGTTTGCGGCCTCGGCGGGGGGAACGTCGCTGATCAAACTGGCGTTTTTATGGACGCGGCACCTGCGCGGCGGGCCAGCCCATGCGGCGGTGATATCCTCGGCACTGTTTGGCACAATCACAGGCGGGCCGGTGATCAATGTCTTATCCACCGGCGTGCTAACCATCCCCATGATGTTGAAAAGGGGCTTTAGCCGGGTCTTTGCGGGCGGGGTAGAGGCTGCTGCATCGTCAGGCGGGGCGATCATGCCTCCGGTGATGGGGGTTGCGGCCTTTGTACTGGCAGCCCTGACCACCGTACCATACCGTCAGGTGATCATTGCGGCGATTATCCCGGCAGTGGCCTATTTCTTTTGCTTGTCCCTGTCGGTGATGTTTCAGTCGCGCAAACAGGGGATTCACCCCATCGGCCCCCTAAGCGATGACATGCGCCTGACCGCCTGCGACAAACGCCATTTGGTGCAAATCTTTGCGCCGATCCTGCTGATCCTGTTCCTGTTGCTGACCTCAAAAGACGCAATTGGTTGTGGGCCTTTGGCGGGCTTACTGGGGGTAGAGCGTATCTTTACCGGCGGAACCTGCCGCGCGGTTGATCTGCCCTGGCTGCTGCAGGTTGTGAAAAACAGCGTAGGAGACCCTGGCAGTGCTGGGTGGTGGGCGGTTATGCTGATGATTGCGCTGCTGTTTCTCGATTGCGACATACGCCGCGCACCACGTAAGGTTCCTGATGCGCTGGCGGCTTCTGGGGGGCTGATCGCGTCGCTGTATCTGATGTTTCTGGCGATCTCGATCATAGACATCTGCCTGAACCTGACCGGCCTGTCCAAATTCGCGGCCCAAGATATTGTGGCGTATTTACAAACCTTTGACACAGGTGGCAGCGCGGGTTTGTTTCGCTTTGCGGCACTCTGCGTGACCATGCTGCTGGCGATCCTTTTGGGCATGGGCATGCCCGCCGCACCCGCCTATTTTAACGTGGCCTTGCTGATGGGTCCATTGCTGGCGGGGCTGGGCCTGTCGGTATTCACCGCCCATATGTTCATCTTTTACTTTGCCGTTGCATCGGCAATCACCCCCCCTGTCGCCTTAGCAGCTTTTGCGTCAGCCTCCATCACCGGGGCGGGCCCGATGGCCACCAGTCTGTCCGCAATCAAAAGCGGCATCGTGATCTTTATCATTCCGTTTATTTTTGCCTTTTACCCCGAATTGCTGTTGATCGAGCCCGCCCTCCTAAACCCTGACCCAAGCCTTGGCGCGGCGCGGTTTATTACAGGCTATGACGGTCAATTCCACCCGTGGCATCTGATCTGGTTGCTGGTGCGCGTCGGGATGGCCCTTTATCTTCTGGCCAGTGCGCTGGCTGGGTTTGATCAAAATCGGATCGGATATTTTGAAATTGCAATCCGCTTGGCGCTGGCGCTCGGGGTTCTGGCGGCTAATCCAATGTACTATGGGCTAGCAATCAGTCTGGCGATCGTTGTGATGATGATCCACCGTGTCAACGCTTTGCGGCCAGCCTGATAAAAGACATCCGGCTTGTAGCCCCTATGGCGAAACTTGATTAATGATCGAAATGGTGCCGCTGATAGGACTCGAACCTACTACCCCATCATTACGAATGATGTGCTCTACCTGATGAGCTACAGCGGCGTGAGGGTGTTGTATTCTGCAATTTCGCGCCCTTCAAGCCCGTTTGATGTAAATCCGCTTCACCTTCGTTTCACCTTGGCCTAAACCAAAGCCTATGAACCTTATCGCACTGCGCTCCCCCGAATTTCGACTGTATTTTATTGGTGCCGTGGCAAATGTGAATGCCATGTGGATCGCCCGGATTGTTCTGGGCTGGCTGGCATGGGATTACACCCACAACGCCCAGTTTGTCGGGATTGTTGCCGCTTGTTCCCTATTGCCAACCCTGTTCACTGGCCCGTTTTTCGGGGTGATGGTTGACCGCGCGGATGTGCGCAAGGCGGCTTATGCGACCAATATTCTGATGATTCTGTGTATTGCAGCTCTGCTGGGGTTGCAGGCTGGGGGGCTGATATCAAAGGTTAGTTTGGTCTTTATTTCACTGGCCATTGGCACGGTTACAGCGGCGCACCATCCTGTGCGCTTGTCGCTGGGGCCACGCTTGGTGCAGCAAAAACACGTATCCTCGGTCGTGGCGCTATCTGCGTTGAACTTCAATCTGGCCCGCCTGATAAGCCCGGCTTTGGGCGGTATTTTGATTGATGCGGTTGGCATTACTGTGGCGCTGATTATCACCCTGATTATGTTCCTGCCCAATCTTGCGATCCTGTTCCGCCTACACCCGCGCGCCCTTGAAAAACACGGGACCGAGCGGTTCACCACTGCGATGGCCGCGGGGCTGCGATATATCCGGCAACGGCGTGTGATTGTGGTGATCCTGTTGTCCACAACCGTGTTTTCCATCGCCCTGCGCGGCGTGCTCGAAGTCCTGCCGATCGTCGCGGACGGGTCATTTGGACGGGGGGCTGTGGGGCTTGGGCAACTTGGCTCTGCTGTGGGCGGCGGGGCGCTGTGCTCGGCCATTTACAAGACTATGGACCGTGGCACCCGTCCGGTGAATTCAGACGCGCTGTCGCCGTTCAATCTGGCTGTGGCCACTGCCGGGCTGATCGCCATTGCGCTGATCGGCAATACTGCGTCCTGGCCCCTTGCCCTGCTTTGCGCTGCCACATTGGGGGCCAGTGGCACCTATTTCGGCGTCACGATGCAGTCGTTGATCCAAACGGATTTGCCCGATGATATGCGCGGGCGCGTGATGTCAATCTGGGTGGTTGTGGGATTGGGTTCTACGGCACTTGGCGCATTTTTGTTGGGTGCGCTGGCCGATGTGATCGGCTTGCCCCTGTCCTGTGCGGGTATGGCCGGTTTCGGCTTTATTACCCTGATGGCTTTGTCACGGCGCATTCACAAGAACGCGCCGTGAGCTTGGTTTTACCTGCAGCTTAAACCGCAACCAGTGTCACATCCGCAGCCGTCAGACCGGCACCGCCAGACACAACCGCAACCGCAACGCCGTTTACCATAACTGTCGCGCCAGAGCCGTCTTCCAGATCGGTCACTTCGACTTCGGGAAGCCCTGCGTCGCCGTCATAGTCCACAAAGATCGAATCCTCGCCTGCGACGAAGTCTTTGATCACAGCAGCGGTTTCAATGTCTTCGCGAACATCAATACCAAAGCGGTCATTACCTGCACCGCCGGTTGCTTCATCGCCGTTTTGCAGGATGATTGAGTCGTCACCATCACCGCCGAACAGGGAATCTGCCGCACCATCGTTCAGGATCAAATCAAACCCGCTGACGCCAGATTCAGCCGCTTCCAGATCAAAGGATGCACCAGTCATCACATCGTTGCCAGCACCGCCGTAAACCACGTCAGATCCGCCCTCGCCGTACAACACATCGTTGCCGTCAGCGCCCAGCATAAAGTCGTCGCCGCCACCGCCCAGCAGGTCATCGTCACCGATACCGCCGCGCATTTCATCGTCGCCCTCATTGCCAAACAGCGTATCATTCCCCGCATTGCCGTTGATCACGTCATCGCCAAAGCCGCCGCTTAATTCATCCCAGCCGTCGTCGCCTGATATTTCATCATCGCCGCCGTTGCCAAAGATCAGATCGCCCTGATCGCCGCCGAACAATGTGTCATTATCCGCACCGCCAGAAATTTCGTCAGCCCCCGTGCCGCCAAAGGCAAGGTCGTTATCCGCATCGCCGTTGATCACGTCATCGCCTGCGCCGCCGTAGCCGATGTCACGGAATTCGCCCATGTCCAGCGTGTCATTGCCGTTGTTGCCGTACAGGATGTCTTGGCCCCAACCGCCGTCGATGGAATCATCGCCGTCACCGCCAGTCACCAAATCATTGCCAGTTCCCGCGCGGACCTCATCATTACCGCCCAGCATCTCTGCAACGTCATCACCGCCATTCAGAATCGCCAGATCGTCGCCCTCGGTGCCTTCATATTCATTGGCACTGTCGTCGCCCACATAGAGCGTTGGATCTTCATCCTTGGTCGTATCCGAATTGTTGTTGTTGTTGTCGTCATCGTTTATTTCATCGATGCCCCAAATAACTGCGCCCAACCCCACAAGCGACAATAAAACGATCTCAATCATACCTAATCCATTTCCCAATCGCTAAAACTGCGATGCACAAACTAATTCCACCCATGATTACAAACAGCTGTAATCTTTGACAGCTTACCAAGAATTGGAAGAAAGGAACATGAAATCGCCACATTCCTGCCCTTTTACAACCACAGGAGGAATATTGCGGGTTCTACTGTTTCCCAGATTTAAACAATCCCAACCCACGAAGACCATTGTCTTTTTTCAGGAACGCGGCACCGAATCAATTGCCCGAAACCGCAAAAAAAAGAGGGGGAGTCTTTGCTCCCCCTTAGGTCTACTTTCAGGCTATTGATTTGCTGCTCGGTGGTTGCCTGCGCCTGAAGCTGGAAAGGGTCGGCACACCGACCCTTTGTTCTTGTGACTTAGCTACAACCGCTGGTGCCCCCGCAGGTGTTGCATTTCATGCAGGTTCCGTTGCGCACCAACGTATAGTTGCCGCAATCCCCGCAAGCGTCGCCTTCATAGCCTTGCATTTTGGCCTTGGCGCGATCGTCCATTTGCAAAGGCGCAACGCCGCTAACAGCAGAAGGAGCAACCGGTGCTGCAGCTTGTGTTTCAGCGAAACCGCCACCCAGTGTTACATCCGCGCGCACCGATCCGAACAGACCGGTTTGCCCGCCCTGAAACACCATCAACTCTTGCGGCATCCGGTGGCGGTGAAACCCCGGAGACACCACTTGTTTCAGCATGGCCACCGCATCGTCAGAGGCAGGGCGCACATTACTGGCCCCCTCTTCGGTGCCGCGTCCCAGTTCATCAAAGGATGTGCCGACAGGTTTGACATGGGCCAGGTCGCTGCGATCCAGATAAGACACGGCCAGTTCGCGGAAGATGTAATCCAGGATCGAAGTGGCGTTCTTGATGCTGTCATTGCCCTGCACCATGCCTGCGGGTTCAAAGCGGGTAAAGGTAAAGGCATCGACGAATTCATCCAGCGGCACGCCGTATTGCAGCCCCACCGACACCGCGATAGCAAAGTTGTTCATCATCGCACGAAAGCCTGCGCCCTCTTTGTGCATGTCGATGAAAATCTCACCCAGATTACCGTCTTCATATTCGCCGGTGCGCAGATAGACCTTATGCCCCCCCACAGTTGCCTTTTGGGTATAGCCTTTGCGGCGCTCTGGCAGTTTTGCGCGGGCTTGGGCCACCTCTTTGATGATCACTTTTTCGATGATCTTCTCTGCCAGAACCTGCGCCCGTTCGCCTGATGGAGCGCTGGCCAGCGTTTCTTCCAGATCCTCATCATCGTCGATCAATGCAGCTGACAAAGGCTGTGACAGTTTAGAGCCGTCACGATAAAGCGCGTTGGCTTTCACCCCCAAAGACCAGCTCAACTCATAGGCTTTCTGACAATCCTCGATTGTGGCGTCGTTTGGCATGTTGATGGTCTTGGAAATCGCACCGGAAATAAACGACTGTGCCGCCGCCATCATGGTGATGTGGCTGTTCACCGACAAATAACGTTTGCCGATTTTACCGCAAGGATTGGCACAATCAAATACCGGCAGATGTTCGTCTTTCAGGAATGGCGCACCTTCCAGCGTCATGGTTCCGCAGACGTGGTTGTTGGCGGCCTCTACCTGCTTTTTGGTGAACCCCAGATGGGTCAGCAGATCAAACGACGGATCGTTCAGTTGCGCTTCGGGAATGCCCAGCGTGCCAGAGCAGAATTCAGCCCCCAGCGTCCATTGATTGAACACAAAGCGGATATCAAAGGCAGTTGGCAGGGCGGTTTCGATCTTTTTCAATTCGGCCGCACCAAATCCGTGCCCCGTCAGCGAGGTGTGGTTGATGTCAGGCGCATTGCCCATAGAGCCGTGACCCACCGCATAAGACACGATTTCTTCGGCTTGGGATGTGGAATAGCCCAGTTTCGCCAAGGCCGCTGGCACCGATTGGTTGATGATTTTGAAATACCCGCCACCGGCAAGTTTCTTGAATTTCACCAGCGCAAAGTCAGGCTCGATCCCTGTCGTGTCGCAATCCATGACCAGTCCGATGGTGCCTGTGGGCGCAATGACCGATACCTGAGCGTTACGATACCCGTGCTTTTCGCCAAGGCTAACCGCTTCTTCCCAAACGGTTTTTGACAGTGCAGTCAGCTCCGCATCAGGGGTGTTGAAGTGATCCAGCGGCACGGGGGTTACATCCAGACCGTCATAGCCTTTGGCAGCGCCCTGTGCGGCCAGCGCATGGTTGCGCATCACCCGCAGCATGTGTTTGGCGTTTTTGGCATAGCCAGGGAATGGCCCCAGCTCTTTGGCCATTTCAGCAGATGTGGCATAGGCAACGCCAGTCATCACAGCCGTCAGTGCGCCACACATGGCACGCCCTTCATCCGAGTCGTAGGAATAGCCCATGTTCATCAGCAGACCGCCGATATTGGCGTAGCCCAGCCCCAGTGTGCGGAATTTATAAGACCGCTCGGCAATTTCTTTGGACGGGAATTGCGCCATCAGCACGCTGATTTCCAGCGTCATGGTCCACAGACGCGAAGCATGCATGTAAGACGCCGCATCGAATTTGCCGTCTGTGTAGAATTTCAGCAGGTTCATCGAGGCAAGGTTACAGGCCGTGTCATCTAGGAACATATATTCAGAGCAAGGGTTTGACCCACGGATCGCGCCATCTTCGGGGCAGGTGTGCCATTGGTTGATGGTGTCGTGATATTGCACACCCGGGTCAGCACAGGCCCATGCGGCGTGGCCGATGTCTTCCCACAATTCGCGGGCACTGACAGTTTCAGCGACTTTGCCATCGGTGCGGCGCAACAATTCCCAAGGCTGATCGTTTTCCGCAGCTTTCAAAAACGCATTGGTCACACGAACCGAGTTGTTGGAATTCTGGCCCGCAACGGTGCCGTAAGCCTCGGAGTCCCAATCGGTGTCATAGGTGGGAAACTCGATGCTTTCAAAGCCCTGTTTGGCATATTGCAGCACACGGTTGATGTAGGTTTCCGGAATGCGGGCAGATTTGGCGGATTTGATCGCCGTTTTCAGGCCTGCGTTGGCTTTGGGGTCAAACGCCCCCTCTTCCGAACCGTCCCATGCACGGATCGCGCCAAAAATCTCGTTCAGCTTGTCTTCGTGCATTTTGGAACCGGCGACCAAGGAAGCAACCTTTTGTTCTTCGCGCACTTTCCAATTGATGAAATCGCTGATGTCAGGGTGATCCATATCGCAGATCACCATCTTGGCCGCGCGCCGTGTGGTGCCGCCTGATTTAATGGCGCCGGCGGCTCTGTCCCCGATCTTAAGAAAGGACATAAGTCCCGAGGATTTACCGCCGCCGCCCAGTGGCTCTGCGGCACTTCGCAGGGAGGAGAAGTTTGTACCCGTGCCCGAACCGTATTTGAACAGTCTCGCTTCACGAACCCAAAGATCCATGATCCCGCCGTCATTCACCAGATCGTCAGAAACGGACTGGATGAAACAAGCATGGGGTTGCGGATGTTCATAGGCTGACTTCGACTTGGTCAGCTTGCCGGTCTTATAATCTACGTAATGGTGCCCCTGGCTCGGACCATCGATGCCATAGGCCCAGTGCAGACCGGTGTTAAACCATTGCGGGCTGTTGGGGGCTGCCATTTGATTGGCCAACATGAACCGCATTTCATCAAAATAGGCACGCGCGTCTGATTCTGTATCAAACATGCCGCCCTTCCAGCCCCAATAGGCCCAAGCGCCCGCCAGACGGTCAAAGACCTGCTTGGCCGAGATTTCACCATCATACCCGTCAGCAGCAGCTTGATCTTGGTCCATAGGCACCGAACGCCAGAGGAATTCTGGGATGCCCTTTTCCTTAACTTTTTTCAGGTTCGCAGATACACCAGCTTTACGAAAATACTTCTGCGCGATCACATCCGCCGCCACTTGGCTCCAGCTTACGGGAACTTCTACAGCGTCCAGAGAAAACACAACCGTTCCATCAGGATTGCGAATTTCCGAGGTTGTTGTGTGAAATTCAATGTCTGCGTAAGCGTCTTGATTTTCTTTGGTGAATCGACGGTCGATCTTCATGTCTGCCCCATAAGCTTGTTTTCTTAATTAAGGGAATCGGCACCCCGCCTGACCTGATCCAAGCGTGTGATTTACCGATTACCCCTACAGTCCCCGCCTCTAGGCCAAACCACTAAATGTTGTGTTTGCAACCGAAGCCTGCACAAACTGTACGACCTCCACGAGTCCGTCAACGAAAATTTTTTAAAAACTATCCGTTTTTTTTGTTGACCCGTCAGATATTTGGAACTTTTGAAAACCCTGTGGAATCCAGTCACATTTACTGCTTCCGGTAAGCAAGGCAGATTAAAAGGAAAATTGAATCCGTCGCTGACGCCAGCGTGACTTATTCACAGAATCGGAACCGTAGGTTAAAAAATCTGACAGACTGTGAACCGTGGCAAACTTGTCGCGCGCAAACCTGTGGTTGCTTAAAAACTGACCACACCTGAAACCCTGCACAGGGCGTGTCTGGCATTGTACCGCACAGTACCTGCACCATACCGTGGACCCAACATATAGGCCCCCGAAGGGAAGTAATCATATCACGACTTTGGAGGATTTTACTGGTCGGGGCGGCGAGATTCGAACTCACGACCCCCTGTACCCAAAACAGGTGCGCTACCAGACTGCGCCACGCCCCGAACCAGTGAAAAGCGATCTACACCGCCCTATCCGAATTGAAAACCCCAAAAATGAAGTGTTTTGAAATCGAGCCTAATTACAGGCCCAACTCGGGTCGGTCTTGGCAAAAGCAGAGTGGCGCATCTGCGCCCCGACGGGCAGGCCCAGCTTGCGTGTCAGGCCGCCGTTCACTTCAAGCACCACCAAAATTTCATCGCCACCCGGAATACTTTCTAGGCTGCCAGGGACCGCATTTTCGTGAATTGACTGAACAACACCATGTTCGTCCAGAAATACCATATCCAATGGAATCAATGTGTTCTTCATCCAGAAGGCGACGCTCAACGGCCATTCATAGATAAACAACATGCCGTCATAACGCGGCATGCTTTCGCGAAACATCAATCCGCGGGCCCGCTCTTCGAAATCATCTGCGATTTCTACGTTGATACGGGCAGAGCCCCCGTCCCAGCGCAAATCAACCACATGATCCACACAGTCAGCCTGCGCGGATGTGGCAAAAACAGCTGCAATACTCGCGGCTTTAAGCGTCTTTGGTAATTTCGTAATCCCACGCGCGCACTTCGATCGCCATGCGTCCTCGTGGGCCTTGGGCTGTGCGCACACAAATCGCCTCACCTTGGGCCAATTCTGCCAAACCGTAAGCACGTAACACCTCCATATGGACGAACACGTCGTCCGTGCTGCCAAAAAGGTTAACAAAGCCAAAGCCTTTGACTTTGTCAAACCACTTTACCCGTGAGGGGGTCAAAGGTTCGTCAGATGTCAGTGTGGACAGGTCGATGCCCAATTCCGGCACACCCCGCAGGATCACATCGCTTTCGGACTCTGGCAGGTCAAGTTTTACGATGTCGATCGCCTGCAAGCCCCGCGTGCTTTCGGCGGCTTCGACTTCAACGCGGGCGCCTTCGACAATGGAGCTGTGACCAAAATTACGCAAAACATTCGCATGCAACAAAATATCGCGGCCACCATCGTCATCGGTGATAAAGCCGAAGCCTTTTGTGCTGTCGAACCATTTTACGTTACCGGTTTTAATCACCATCGTTTACTCCACCTTCTGTTGAGCACTTTAAGTACCCAAAGCGAAAACTCAAGAATTTACAGTGCCCTAGGGTCACTTTTCCCGAATTTATCTCTCAACAGACATTTCCTTTCAGTCTTTTGCACCATCACACAGAACCCAGTCTGCCCCCGTTAGGGGTTCAGCCTGCCCACTGTCCATTGCGTTTCATTTTCTTTGCGCCGCCAGACAAATCTGTCGTGCAGCCGGTTGGCGCCATCGCACCAGAATTCTATCTCCACCGGAGTGATCCGAAATCCCCCCCAGTGGGGCGGGCGGTCTGGGTTGCTGCCCAAAGATTGGGTCAGCTCTGCTGCCCTATCAACCAATAGCTGCCGGTTGTCCAGAGGCGATGACTGATCGCTGGCCCAAGCCCCCACACGGCTAAACACGCTGCGGCTATTGAAATAAGCATCGGATTCAGCATCTGTTACAGTTGATACCACACCACGCACGCGGATTTGGCGGCGCAGTGATTTCCAATGCATCACAAAAGCCGCTTTGCCCGTGGCCTGTAATTCGGCAGCTTTGGCGCTGGTATAATTGGTGAAAAACACAAATCCGTTGGCTTCGATGTCTTTTAACAGAACCATCCGGACATTGGGCAACCCGTCGTCGTCCACTGTTGCCAAAGCGACCGCATTGGGGTCATTTGCTTCGGTCTCATTGGCCTCTGCCAGCCAATTTCGCGCTATAACAAAGGGATCATCCCCTTCGAATACACCACCTCTGTCCGACGACAGTTCGTTCGGTTTCATCATCAAGCCTGCGTTTCAGCCGTTCCCGGTCGGCTGGATTACACGACAATATTTTTCACACCAAAGCAAGAGTCCTGACACTTTAAACAGAGAATAGACTCTGTAAATGTAACAAAATCCAAAAACATGAGGGATATACGCAACGCAAATTAATTGCATCGGAAACCAAGATGCAAACCACAGACTTGCGGCCCCGCGTGCCTTAGCTTAAACGTGAAGGACCGAAATACCTGCTAGGGACAAGGCAATGAATTCTGGAATAATGCACGGCAAACGCGGCCTTATCATGGGCGTCGCAAACGATAAATCAATTGCTTGGGGCATTGCCAAACACTGCCACGATCAGGGCGCGGAACTGGCGTTTTCCTATCAGGGCGAGGCTTTGGGCAAACGGGTCAAACCGCTGGCTGAAAGTGTTGGCTCTGACATGGTGTTGGAATGTGATGTAACAAACAGCGCGTCAATGGATGCGCTTTTCACCACGTTGCAGGATAAATGGGGCACACTGGATTTTGTGGTCCACGCCATCGGCTTTTCCGACAAGAACGAACTGCGCGGCCGCTATGTGGACACCAGCGCGGAAAATTTTCGTATGACCATGGATGTTTCGGTCTACTCCTTTACCGCCGTGGCCCAGCGCGCCGAACAATTGATGCCAAATGGCGGTGCTTTGTTGACGCTGACCTATTACGGCGCGGAAATGGTGATGCCCCATTACAACGTGATGGGTATTGCCAAAGCGGGGCTGGAGGCCTCGGTTAAGTATCTGGCTATGGACCTTGGCCCGAAAAACATCCGCGTTAACGCGCTGTCTGCGGGTCCGATCAAAACACTGGCCGCATCGGGTATCGGTGATTTCCGCTACATCCTGAAATGGAACGAGCTGAACTCTCCGCTGCGCCGCAATGTGACCACGGATGATGTGGGCAAATCGGGCATGTATCTGTGTTCTGATCTGGCTTCTGGCGTGACAGGTGAAAACCACCACGTGGACGCAGGCTATCACGTGGTCGGCATGAAGGCCGAAGACGCACCTGATATTGATGTGGTCACAGGGCGGAAATAATCCGCCCCGACCCTGCCGCCCAAGCTATGGCGTTTCGATTGTAGTTAATCCCAATCGAAACGCTTACCGGGCCTTAGACTTCTGCAAATCCTTGATAAAACCGGTTCCACGTGGGCGAGAGCAAGATCTCGTTCACGCAGACATGTGCGGGCATTTCCGCCACATAGCGCACGGTTTCTGCCAGATCATCCACCTGCAACATACGATCCATATCCGCCTGTGACGGCGGTGTGGGGCGGGCCTTCAGAATGTCAGTGGCAATTTCCCCGGGCATAATCACAGTCGAGCGAATACCGTTACTGCCCTCTTCACAATTGATTGTTTCGCTAAGTGCGACCACCGCATGTTTGGTCGCCGTATAGGCCGCCCCCGTCAGACGCCCTACATGGCGCCCCGCCCAACTGGACACAATCATCACCAGACCATCGCGCCGCGCACGCATCTGCGGCAAAACCGCGTGGATCGGATAATAAACCCCGTTCAGATTTACATTCACCACGGTATCCCAATCCGCAGTCCCCAGTTTATCTAACGAGCGGTTCGGCACATTCAAACCCGCGCTGGCCAGCAGAATATCCACCTGCCCGATCTTGGCCGCCGCTTGTTCAACAGCCGTGGCATCGCCCATATCTACCGCCACAGCACTGGCCTTGCCGCCTTTTGTGGTGATCTGTGCAACGACTTCTTCCAGCTTATCTACACGGCGGCCTGATACAATAACTTCGGCCCCGCGTTCGGCCAACAACAGGGCTGAGCCCGCGCCGACCCCCGATCCCCCGCCAGTAATCCAAACCCTTTTACCCGCAACTGATGACATGATGGTTCCTCCCGTTCAATTCATAGGCGTAAGATGGACAGCCCCCTGCCAAATGTAAAATCTATTTCGTTGAACCCCGCGTCAGACAGGTGTGCACAGCGTATCACAGGCTGCACGGGCCAAGGTTGTAATCTGTGCCCAATCGCCCGCAGCCACTGCGTCTTTGGGGGCTACCCAACTGCCGCCCACGCAAACAACGTTCGGCAAAGCAAGATAGCTGCGCGCATTGGTCAGGGACACCCCGCCTGTGGGGCAAAAGGTGATCTGCGGCAAAGGTGACGCCAGTGACCCCAGCGCCTTTGCCCCGCCTGCGGCTTCGGCTGGAAAGAATTTCTGCGTGGTATAGCCCCGTTCCAACAGGCGCATGGCCTCGGTGGCGGTGGCGGCCCCTGCCAGAAGGGGCAGGCCCTCGGCCTCGCAGGCGTCAATCAAAATATCTGTTGCACCGGGGGAGACCCCGAACTTTGCCCCTGCTGCTTTGGCGTTTTTCACATCTTGCGGGGTCAACAACGTCCCCGCCCCCACGATACCGCCTGAAACATCTGCCATGGCCGCGATCACATCAAGGGCCGCTTTGGTGCGCAATGTTACTTCAAGCACAGGTAAGCCGCCGTCCACCAACGCCTGCCCGAGGGCCGCTGCCGTATCGGCATTTTCCACCAACAGAACCGGAATGACCGGCGCAGTTTTACAAATGGTTAACGTCTGCGCACTGGCAGTTTTTGCGTCTATTTTCACGGCTTATGCCTCCTCAAAACTGAAAATCGTGGCGCCGTCACGGGCCGCCCCTACGTTATCCCGAAACGCTGCGAACAGCTCTCGTCCCAGCCCGACAGCGTTATCTTCCATGTCCGGATGGGTCATCGCGCGGTCAAACACGGTTGTGTCCGCAACATCCAGCGTCCCTGCCTCGGCGTCAACACACACAATGTCTCCGTCGCGCAAATAAGCCAGCGGTCCGCCGTCCAAAGCCTCGGGGCTGACGTGGATCGCCGCTGGAACCTTGCCGGACGCCCCCGACATCCGCCCGTCACTGACCAGCGCCACCTTGATGCCGCGATCCTGCAACACCGACAGGCACGGCGTCAGACCGTGCAGTTCCGGCATCCCGTTGGCCTTTGGTCCCTGATAGCGCACCACCACGATCACATCGCTGATAAATTCACCCGCGCGAAACGCGGCAAGCACAGCTTCTTGCGTGTGAAACACCCGCACAGGGGCGGTCAGCACACGGCGTTCCGGCGCAACAGCAGAGGTTTTCATTACCCCGCGCCCCAGATTGCCTGACAGGTTAGACAGCCCGCCCGTGGCTTGAAACGGCGCCTTTGATGTTGCGATGATCTTGTCGTTGAGCGAGGCATTCGCCCCCTCCGACCAGCGCAATTCACCGTCCAGCAGCTTGGGTTCTTTGGTATAGCGTTCAAGACCCTGCCCCATCACGGTCAGCGTGTCGTCATGCAACAACCCAGCACCCAGCAATTCGGAAATCACCAGCCCCAGACCGCCCGCCGCATGGAAATGGTTCACATCCGCCAGCCCGTTGGGATAAATCCGCGTCAGCAGCGGCACCACTTGGGACAGATCGGCAAAATCCGACCAGTCCAGCACAATCCCCGAAGCCCGCGCCATGGCGATCAGGTGGATCAGCAGATTGGTCGACCCGCCCGTGGCCATCAGCCCGACAATGCCGTTCACATAGGCTTTTTCGTCCAGCACATGGGACACAGGCGTATAGGCATTGCCCAAATCACTGATCCCAAGCGCGATTTTTGTGCCTTCAATGGTCAAGGCCTCTCGCAGCGGTGTGTTGGGGGCGACAAAGCTGGAGCCGGGCAAATGCAGCCCCATGAATTCCATCAGCATCTGGTTGGTGTTGGCGGTGCCATAAAACGTACAGGTGCCTGCGCCGTGATAGCTGGCCATTTCAGCGGCCATCAAAGCCTCGCGGTCACACTTGCCTTCGGCGAATTCCTTACGGACTTTGGTTTTTTCGTCGTTGGACAGGCCACTTGGCATTGGTCCTGCGGGCAAAAACACAGCTGGAATATGTCCGAACCGTGCAGCGGCAATCACAAGGCCCGGCACGATCTTGTCACACACGCCAAGGTAAACAGATGTATCAAACACATTATGCGACAGACCAATCGCCGCCGACATGGCAATGGCATCGCGGGAAAACAGCGACAGTTCCATCCCTGTCTGACCCTGCGTGATGCCGTCACACATGGCAGGCACACCCGCTGCCACCTGTGCGGTGCCACCCTGCGCCCGCGCGGTCTGTTTGATCAGATCGGGATAGGCCTGAAACGGTTGGTGAGCGGACAGCATATCATTATAGGCCGTAATGATTCCGATATTCGGCCCCGGCTTTACCGCCAGCGCCGATTGATCCTGCCCCATGGCCGCATAGGCATGGGCTTGATTGCCACAAGACAGATGCGCCCGTTTGGGCCCGTCTGATCGGGCCTTTTCCATCTGCTTTAGATAGGCCGCACGGCTGCGTGCAGATCGCGCTGCGATGCGAGATGTGACTTCGGCCAATGTGTGAACAACGGTCATGGCGTCCTCCTGCTGGAATATGTCTTGCGTGGTTACGTTATCGCTAACGTACATGGAAACGCCAGTCAAAACAAGCCCCGAAAACTCGGCCTTTCCATTTCACGGCCTGCCATAGTATCAATCTAACACACCAACGGAAAAACGAGACTCATACCCATGTCAGAAAACCGCCTCCCCCACGAAAAAGGCTTCCATATCTCTTGGGATCAAATCCACCGCGATAGCCGCGCTTTGGCGTGGCGTCTGGATGGCCACGGCCCTGATGACGGCGCATGGCGTGCGGTGGTGGCCATCACACGGGGCGGTATGGCACCAGCCATGATCGCAGCGCGGGAACTGGATATTCGCACAGTGGATACCATTTCTATCAAATCCTACGATCACCAATCCCAATCCGCCGCCTCGGTACTGAAGAAACCAGATGACGAACTGATGGGGGATGGCACGGGCATTTTGATCATCGACGATCTGGTGGACAGCGGCAAAACGTTAGAAGTGGTGCGCGCCTTATACCCGAACGCCCATTTCGCCACGGTTTATGCCAAACCCAAAGGCCGCCCGCAGGTGGACACATTCATCACCGAAGTGTCTCAGGATACGTGGATTTTCTTTCCTTGGGATATGGCCTTGCAATACGTCGAACCCTACCGAGGCACCTGAATGACCCGCAAATCCAACACGCTGGCCCCTGAAACACAGGCAGCACAGGCGCTGCGCCACATTGACCCTGCATCGGGCAGTGTGGTCCCGCCAATGGTGGCCACATCCACCTTTGCACGGGATGAAAACTATGCCCTGCGTGACGGTTACATCTATGCGCGTAACAGCGGGCCAACGACAGCCCACGCCGAAGAAATCATCGCCAGTCTTGAAGGCGCGGATGAAAGCCTGCTGTTGAATTCGGGCATGTCGGCATCCGTTGCTGTGGTTGAATCCCTGCCCCCCCAAGCCCATGTGGTTGCCCAATCCATGATGTATCATGTGGGTCTGCAATGGCTGGACCGTCAGGCCGATCGCGGTGTGATCAGTGTGGATCATTTTCCTGCGGGCGATATGGACGGGTTAAAAGCCGCATTAAAACCGGGTCAAACCAAACTGGTCTGGATCGAAACCCCCGCCAATGGCGACTGGTCGATCACCGACATCGCCGCCGCCGCAGAACTGGCCCATGCAGCAGGCGCGATTCTGATGGTAGACAGCACTGCCGCCCCGCCTTGCACCACAAAACCGCTGGACCTCGGGGCGGATATTTCATTCCATTCGGCCACCAAATACATGGGCGGCCATTCCGATTTCACCGCAGGGGTTCTGTCAGCGCGCAAAGACATGCCGCTATGGGATGAAATCCGCAATGTGCGCAGCTTTCAAGGCACCATCCTACCCGCGTTTGAGGCATGGCTGCTGATCCGCAGTCTGCGTACCATGCACATCCGCTACGCCCAAAGCAGCCGCAACGCGATGGCTTTCGCCAAACATTTCGACGCCCTTCCAGACATTCAAACCGTGCTCTACCCCGGCCTTCCAACCCACCCCGGCCACGCGGTCGCCGCGCGCCAAATGGTCAACGGGTTTGGCGGTATGATGTCGATCCTGATGAATGGCAGCACAGGGCGCGCCTTTGAAATGGCCAAAGCCACCAAAGTCTTCATCCCCGCCACTTCGCTTGGTGGCGTCGAAAGCCTGATCGAACACCGCCGCACGATTTCCGGCCCGGACAGCGGCATCCCCGAAAACCTGCTGCGGATTTCTATCGGGATTGAACATATCGACGATCTGATTGCTGATTTCCAACAGGCTCTGGTCGCCACTTCGTGACCCTGATACTGACATCCTACCATCCAACACAGGCAGGGCCGCAATTCGACCCGAATGCCTCATTTAAAAGGACAAGACCCATGGCAGACATTCAACGCTCCCATTCCAACGGCCGCATGAGCCAAATCGTAACCCACGGCGACACCATCTATCTGGCGGGCCAAGTGGGCACTGCCGGCGCATCCGTGGCCGTGCAAACCCAAGACATCCTGAACCAGATTGACAAACTGCTGGCCGAAGCAGGATCAGACAAAACCAAAATCCTGCAAGCCATCATCTGGATGGACGACATGGCTGATTTTGCTGAAATGAACGCTGTCTGGGACGGCTGGGTGCCACAAGGCAACGAGCCTGCCCGCGCCGCCGGGTCTGCTCATCTGGCGACACCGGATTACAAAGTTGAAATCATCATCACCGCTGCCAAATAAGCGGATTTTGCGCCATCCGATCCATTCGGGTGGCGCAGCTAAAGCGGATCACACCGCTTTTCGCGCCTTCAGGGCTGCGGAAATTGTGCCATCATCCAGATAGTCCAACTCCCCGCCAATCGGCACACCTTGCGCCAGCGAGGTCACGGGAACGCCTGCCTCTTCCAGTTGTTCTGCGATGTAATGGGCGGTGGTTTGCCCGTCCACCGTGGCATTTAGCGCCAGAATAACCTCGGTAATCTCTTCATCCAGAACCCGTTGGATCAGGACCGGAATACGCAGTTGCTCTGGCCCGATACCATCCAGCGCAGACAATGATCCACCCAACACATGAAAGCGACCCTTGAACACGCCAGAGCGATCCATCGCCCACAGGTCCGCCACATCTTCGACCACACAAATCTGCCCGTTGGCCCGCCGCGTATCTTCGCAAATGTCACAGCGATCCCGCGTGCCGATATTGCCGCAAACCAAACATTCCCGCGCAGTGGCGGCCACGGCAAACATGGCATCCGCAAGCGGGGTCAACAGCAAGGCGCGCTTTTTGATCAGATGCAACACCGCACGGCGCGCAGACCGTGGCCCCAGCCCCGGCAGCTTTGCCATCAAGGCAATCAGCCCGTCGATGTCCTGATTTTTACTGTTCAACCCCAACTCCATTTTCGTCAAATATCCCCCGCGGAGCGTTTCCCCGCCACCCAGCGGAGAAACAGCAGTGGATGAGGAAAACACCCGCTTAAAACGGCAGTTTCATCCCCTCGGGCAGGTTCAACCCTTCGGTGATCTTGCCCATTTCCTCTTTCGCGGTTTCAGCCGCGCGGGCCTGACCGTCTTTGATCGCCGCAACGATCAGATCCTCGACCACTTCTTTGTCGTCGGGCACAAACAGGCTGGGGTCGATGTTGATGCCTTTGACATCACCTTTGGCGGTGACGGTCACTTTAACCATGCCAGCGCCCGCTTCACCCTCAACCGTGATCTGGTCCAGTTTGGCCTGTGCATCGGCCATTTTGCCCTGCATTTCTTGTGCTTGTTTCATGATCTTGGCCATATCGCCAAGTCCGCCTAAACCCTTCAGCATCGCTGTTCTCCTGCAAGTTTGATCGCGCCCTAGATAGCCTGCATCGCCGTGCGGAACAAGCTATGCTGTTGTGCTTTGCGCAAGCCGCCGCACAAACCGGCTGCCCCACAACATGGCCCCTGTTCCCGCCAGAACCGCCGCAAGGGCTTGGCCGTAAACCACACCGGGTGCCGCCAGCCATTGGCCCATCAAAACGCAGCAGGGAAAGATCAGAACCCCGTCCCGTAACCAGTTGCAAAAGGTCGAATAAATCGGCCGCCCCAGATTGTTAAACGCCGCATTTGACACAAACAAGGCCCCTGAAAACATATAGCCCCCCGCGCCGATCAACATAAAGGCCATCAGCACCTCGGCGGCCACGCCCTCTAGCCCGAAAAGACTGGCGACGGGGTGACGGACAAGCGCCAGTATGCCCCAGGACACCACAGTATAAAGCGCACAAAACAGCAAGGCATCGCGGTAGGTTTGTTTGACGCGGTCGAGCTGCCCTGCGCCGAAATTCTGCCCGATAATGCCACCTATTGCCCCTGACAGGGAAAAAATACCGCCAAAGGCCAGAACTGCCACGCGGCTGACAACCGCCCACCCCGCGACCGCCGCATCGCCGTAGGCACTGATCACTTTGGTCAGGATGTAATTGCCAAAAGGGGTGGATAGTTGCGTCATGACCGCAGGCACAGCGATCACCAGAAACGGGCGCAACAACTGGCGCATCACGGTGCGGTTGACGGGGCCAACCATATCATAGACCCGCACCACATACCAAATAGACAACACAGCCGAAAAGCTGCGCGAAATCACAACGCCCCAAGCCGCCCCTTCAAATCCCATTTCAAAATAGAGGATCAGTATCGGGTCCACCACCATCGCCAGCAATCCCGCTGACATGGTGACAGACATGGATCGAAACGCATCCCCGATAGAGCGCAACACCGCAGAGCCGACCATGCCCAAAGCCATAAACGGCAGGCTTGGCACGCTGATGGTCAGGAAGTGCGCGGCATCTATTTGGGTTTGTCCTTCAGCCCCTGCAAAGGCCAGAATATCAAAGCGATAGACCACCACTAATGTGGCCATAACCATCTGAAAGGCAAAGGTGAAAATCGCAGCACTTGTGGTTTGTTGGCGGGCCAATTCGGTATTGCCCTGTCCGATGGATTTGGACACCAGTGCCATGCTGGCAATCATCAGGCCAATGCCCGTGGAAATGGTAAAGAACTGGATCGTCCATGCGAATCCCAGTGCGGCTACCAGCCCCTGATCGCCCAATGTGCTGACCCAAAACAGGGTCGCCACATCCACCAGAAACATAAACACCAGACCCAGCGATCCGGTCAGCGTCATCACCACAACGTGGCGCATGATTGACCCCGTCAGGAAACGTGCTTTCTTATCTGCAACCGCCTTTTCAATCTCAGGCGTTTCTGTGGCGATAGGATCCATTTATTCCGCTGCCTCTGCTGGCAGCACCGTGCTGGCAAAAATCGTTTCATAGCCCATGCGCGGATGGCGCGGGATCATCAGGGAGAGGATCAAAGACAGCACCGCAACAGATGCCGCAAATATGAACACCGCAGCGGGGGACGCCAGCCACAAATACCCCAGCAAAGCGGGCAACAGCACAGCGCCAATATGGTTAATCGTAAAAGCCACCGCCGCCGTGGGCGCAATATCCGACGGATGGGCAATCTTCTGGAAATAGGTCTTTTGGGCAAAGGCCAGCGCAAAGAACATATGGTCGATAACATACAGGCTCGCCGCGACGATTACGCCCCAGCCGAACATGTAAATCCCGCCATAGGCGCAGAACACGGCGATCAACCCGACATACTCAAACACCAGCGCGTTGCGTTCCCCCACGCGGGCGACAAAACCACCCATCAGGGGGGCAAAAACCATATTGGCCACATAGTTGATCAGGAACAGGGCGGTGACTTCGTGCACTTCAAACCCGAAGCGTTCCACCATCATAAATGCCGCAAAGACCATGAAAATCTGCCGCCGCGCCCCTGCTGCCGCTTGCAGGCTGTAATACAGCCAATAGCGTTTGCGAAAGATCATTTGGGTGTGCTGTTTGTGGGGGGCTTCAAAGGTGGGGTAGGCAAACCAGCAAAATGCCGTCAGCACCACAGCCACACCGCCCCCTACCATGTAGATTGAATTGTAATCCCAGCCCAGAACCTTCCAGACCAGCATAATCGCACCATAAGCAATCAACGAGGCCGCCGAGCCGATCGCCACCATCCAGCCCAACACTTGGGGCGCACGCTCTTTGCTGATCCACTGCAATTCCAGCGACATTTTCACGGTTTCATAGTAATGAAACCCGATAGAGCCGATCATCGTGGTGACCATCAAGCCCAGAAAGCTTGGAAACCAGGCAGTAACCACAACAGCCACCCCAAGGGCCATCAAGGATACCACCGCAAGCAGTTGTTCCCGCACGAACCACAAGACATAAATCACGCCAATCGCCAGAAACCCCGGAATTTCGCGCAGGGAATGCAGCCAGCCGATCTTGCTGCCGTCAAAATGAGCGACCTCAATGACGAAATTATTCAGCAATGCCAGCCATGTGGAAAAGGCCAGCGGCATGATAAATGCCATCAATCCCAGCAAGACAAAAGGCCGCCGCCACACGGGCAGGCTGGCAGCATCTACAATTCGAACAGTGTTATTTTGCATGGGTGTCCTCTATCCCCGACCATTCACAATGCCGAGGCGAATTTGTCCATGCCAAAAGGGTTCTGCCAGTCCTATGATCCGAATTATGTGGCAATTCGCAAACTCAGGCGCGTGGCAACGGTCTAGACGGGTACAAAAACGCCCGCTTCCAGCCGGACCATCCGATCCATACGCGCGGCCAGTTCCAGATTATGCGTCGCAATTAACGCAGACATTCCGGATGCGCGCACCAGATCCATCAAAGCGGCAAACACAGTGTCTGATGTTCCGGGGTCAAGGTTGCCTGTGGGTTCATCTGCCAGCAAAATCCGTGGTTTGTTGGCCAAGGCCCGACAAAAGGCGACCCGCTGCTGCTCGCCGCCTGACAATTCTCCGGGGCGATGATTGGCGCGGTCCTTCAGGCCCACTTTGTCCAGCAATTCCTGCGCATAGCTTTGCGCGGCACACTTGGGCACCCCATTGGCCAGTTGCGGCAGGACCACGTTTTCAAGGCCGGTAAACTCCTGCAACAGGTGGTGGAACTGATAGACAAATCCCACGTCCTGACGGCGCAACCGTGTGCGGGCGCGATCCCCGCCACCGACCACCGTTCCGCCGATTTCAACCTGCCCCGTATCAGGCGTATCCAACAGCCCTGCGATATGCAGCAACGTCGATTTCCCCGCCCCTGACGGGGCAACCAACGCGACGACCTCGCCCGTTGCCATTTCAAAATCCACGCCATTCAGCACGCGCACTTCGGTGGGTTTGCCAAGGTTATACCCTTTGGTAATGCCAGTCAGTTTTAGGGCTTTATTCATAACGCAACGCCTCTACGTAAAGGCAAACATGTTTGCCAACATAGGTTTTGGCGGCAGATTGACGGCCGTTCTGGGGGATCGTCTTATTCATAACGCAACGCCTCTACAGGGTTCATGCGGGCAGCGCGGCGCGCAGGGAAATAGGTGGCGCCAAAGGCCAGCCCCAGCGACAGAACAACCGCGCTGACGACATCGCCCATTTGCAATTCCGCAGGCAGGCTGGACAGCATCCGCACCGAAGGATCCCACACACCGCCCCCTGCAATCAGGTTCACAAAGTTGAAAATCGGGTCGATATAGATGGAAAACAAACATCCAAGGATCACGCCAAGGATGGTCCCGACCACCCCGATTGACGCGCCGCAGATAAAGAACACCCGCAGGATTGATCCTTGCGTCAGGCCCATCGTGCGCAGAATTCCCACATCGCGGCCCTTGTTTTTCACCAGCATAATCAGGCCAGACACAATATTCATTGACGCGATCAGCACCAGAATGGACAGGATGATAAACATGATATTATCCTCCATTTCCAAGGCCCGCAAAAAACCGCCACTGGCGTTTTTCCACGTCCAGACCAAAGTGTTCGGCCCCGCCGCCAGGGTTAACGGGTCGATCAGGCTTTGCACATTGTCAGGATCATCCACCTGAATTTCAAATTCATCCACCACGTCCTCGCGGTTGAAATACAACTGGGCTTCGGACATCGGCATATAGACGCGGGTGCGGTCGATATCATAGCGCCCCACCCCGAAAATATAGACCACTTCATAGGCGCTTACCCGTGGGCTGGTGCCAAAAGCGGTCTTGATGCCGTTGGGTGAAATCAGTGTGATCTTATCACCCAGCGCCAAATCCAACTCCCGTGCGATGCCGATGCCGATGGCCACGCCTTTGTTGAAATTCTCAAGATTACCCAGCTGTGTTTCGGGGCTCACCACCAAAGGAATGGTCTTAATATCGGCAAACCGTTCGCCAAACACCTCTACTCCAGTGTTGCGCCCGTTGACCGAGGCCATGACTTGCCCCTTCACAATCGGGGCCACGCGGGTCACGCCCTCTACGCCGCGCAGGGCTTCTGCGATGGGGTCAAAATCGGAAAACGTGCGCACGGTGCGGTTTTCATCGTCCAGATGGGGGGAGACATAGACCGTCGCATGGGCATTCGCGCCCAGAATTGTATTGGTGAATTCAGTGCGAAAGCCACTGCGCACGGCCATGGTTGCGATCAGCGCAAATACCGCCAGCGTGATGCCGATCAGGGAAATCCACGTCATCACAGACACGCCGCCTTCACGGCGTTTGGCCCGCAGATAGCGCCAGGCGATCATCCATTCAAAACGGGCGAAGGGGGCTGTCGTGCTCATGCGTTTACCTTTGCAATTGGGCGTCTACGGCGGGAAAACACCGCGCCCAAACCACGAAACAGGCCAAAACCTGCGAAAAATCCACCCATCGCGAATAAAAATCCGTCGATGGTCAAAGGCACCGCAGGGCGGAAATCCTGCCATGCACGGGCCGCGATACCCTGATCCGACAGCCGGGCCACATTGGCCAGACGGTTGAACGGCCCCGCATCATTCAGCGCCACAAGGTCGGCTTCCAGGCGATCTAGCCGCGTGAAAGTGCGGATCATGTCGTCTTGACGTGCCTTTTGAAACGCATTGCCAGTCATAGACTCCAGCGCCTGTTGGCGGGTCAGTCCCACCCGTTGTGCGCTTTTGTCAAAATCGCCGGCCACAAGGCGCAATTCATCGACCGCACCGCCCAGACGCTGCACATATTGCTGCGAGTATTCAGGGAATTGCGACGCGGCCACCAATAGGATTGCCCCGCCGCCCAAGTTAAGTATCTGCCCCATGGGACCGCCTGTGTTAAGCGCCCGCGTAAATGTCCTTTACCCGTGCCACTGCCTCTGCCGGTGTCATCTCGATGCTTTCCCCCGTCTTACGCGAGGTGAGTTCGACAACACCATTTTTCAAACCTCTGGGGCCTACTGTAATACGCCAAGGCAATCCGATCAAATCCATTGTTGCGAATTTGCCGCCTGCCCGTTCATTGCGGTCATCATAAAGCGGTTCCAAACCAGCGGCGGTAAATTCTTTGTAAAGGGTTTCGCAGGCACCATCAGCTTCTGCGTCGCCCTGTTTCAGGTTAACGATGCCCACATGATACGGCGTCACGCCTTCGGGCCAGATGATGCCTTTGTCGTCGTGGTTGGCTTCGATAATCGCGCCGAGCAGTCGGGACACGCCGATGCCATGGCTGCCCATATGCACCGCGACGGGTTTGCCGTCCGGTCCTTGGACCTTGGCATTCATCGCGTCGGAATACTTGGTGCCAAAGTAGAAAATCTGCCCCACTTCGATGCCCCGCGCGGTTTTGCGGCGCTCTTCGGGGACTTCGTTAAACAAAGCCTCGTCGTGGGTTTCATCGGTGCGGGCGTATTTTGTAGTGAACTCTTCCATGATCGCCTGACATTGCGCCACGTCGTCAAAGTCGATTTCACGATCACCAAAGGTCAGGTCCGTAACGGCACTGTCGTAGAACACCTCGGATTCACCAGTTTCCGCCAGCACCAGAAACTCGTGCGTGTCATCGCCGCCAATCGGGCCGGAATCCGCGCGCATCGGGATGGCTTGCAATCCCATGCGTTCATAGGTGCGCAGGTAGCTGACCAGATGACGGTTATAGGCGTGCAGCGCGTCTTCTTTGGTCAGGTCAAAGTTATAACCGTCCTTCATCAGAAATTCACGGCCCCGCATCACCCCGAAACGGGGGCGGCGTTCGTCGCGGAATTTCCACTGGATCTGATACATGGTCAGCGGCAGGTCTTTGTAGCTGTTCACATGGGCGCGGAAGATGTCTGTGATCAGTTCTTCAGCCGTGGGCGTGAACAACATATCGCGGTCATGACGGTCTTTGATCCGCAACATTTCTTCGCCGTAGTCATCATAACGGCCGGATTCTTTCCACAGATCCGCAGATTGGATTGTTGGCATCAGCATGGGCATATGGCCCGCTTTGGCCTGTTCTTCATGCACAATGTTTTCAATCTTGCGCAGAACCTTAAAGCCCATCGGCAGCCAGGAATAAATCCCCGCGCTTGATTGTTTGATCATCCCCGCCCGCAGCATCAGACGGTGGCTGACAATTGCAGCCTCGGCAGGGTCTTCTTTCAACACAGGCAGGAAATAACGGGACATGCGCATGGGGTCGGCTCCAACTTCTATTTGGCTTATGCTCTAGGCCAAACTGCTTTGGGGTGCAACATGTGCAAACAGCCGAGGCCCGACAACAGCCCCAACAACAGCTACCCAGAATTGAATCATTGCCAGACAGGTCGGTGGCAAATAGACTTTGCCTTATTATAATCAATTTTCTTGAGGATTTTATGGGGTTCACAACGCGATTCATCGGTCTGTCCGCCTGTGTATGTGCGGCTTTTGTATTAGCGGCCTGCGCGGGCATTGACCGCGATCAATACGCCCCGCCTCAAGCCAGCCATGCCGCCATGCACCCCATCGGTTTCCCAGATGTGCGCTATTTCGGGGATGAAGCCCCGAGCAGCCTTGACGATGAGGTTGCAACCTTTGCAGATCGCCTGCGCGCGGTGCGCAAACAGGGCGACGGGCTGAACATTCTTGCCCTGTCTGGGGGCGGCCAGAACGGAGCCTTTGGCGCTGGAGTGCTGAACGGCTGGACCCAATCGGGGACGCGGCCGGAATTTGACATCGTGACAGGTATTTCCACAGGATCGCTGATCGCGCCATTTGCGTTCTTAGGGCCAAAATACGATGTAAATCTGAAACGGGTCTACACCACCACATCCACCAGACAGCTTGTGCGCAAACGCTTTCTGTCAGGGCTGATCAACGGCGGATCGCTGTATTCCACAGCCCCCATGCAGCAAGTCATCGCAAATGAACTGACGGATGAAATGATCGACGAACTGGCGGTACAATATGACCGTGGCCGCCTGCTGTTGATTGGCACTACAAACATGGACGCGGAACGCCCTGTGATCTGGAACGTCACGGAAATCGCCAGCTATCGCACGCCTGAAGCCCGCGATCTGGTGCGCGATGTAATCCTTGCCTCTGCCTCTATTCCGATCCTGTTCACGCCTGTTCGTTTTAACGTCACTGACGGAAGCGAAGAGTTTACCGAACTGCACGCAGATGGCGGGCTGACGCAGGAAATCTTTACCTATGCGCCAGAACTGCCTGTCCGCAAATACCTGGCACAAGCCGGGCTTAGCCATCGTGACAACCGCGTCTGGGTGATCCACAACAATCTGATAAACCCTGTTTATCAGCCACAAAAAACCGGCCTGCGTGATATCGGCGAACGCACGCTTTCTACGCTGGTGAAAAGCCAAAGCACCGGTGACCTGCTGCGCATAGCCGCCCTTGCGCGACGCGACGGGTTTTCCCTGCGGGCGCTGATTATGCCTGCAAAATTCACCGACAAACCCAAAGAACTGTTTGAAACCGGCTATATGTCACGGTTGTTCGCCGTGGGCAGGACAATGGGCGAGAATCCCAACAGTTGGGGGCGGCGTTTGGAAAGCCTGTTCGAAAAAGATAAACGCGAAGGCGAAGCGGCGATTGCAGCCGAAGCCTTGGTCTTGCAACAGGCCGAAAAACAATAATTCAGCGCCGCTTCGGGGTCTGTCGCACCCCGCTGACCTGCGCCCAAATCACAGCCCCCAGAATAACCGCACCACCGAACAGGGTTGTCGTGGGCGGAAATTCTGACAGGATCATCAGCGCCAGCGCGGGGGCCAGAGGGGTTTCCAAAGCGCCGATCAAGGCCACCTCGGCGGCGGGAATACGGCGCGCGCCTTCCAGCATCAAAACCGATGCGGCAGCAAAAACCGCGCCGAATGCCACCAATATCCAGCGTTCAATGATGATCACATGGCTTGGGTCGGAAAACAGGGCGGCGGTCGGGACCAGCACCGCCGAAGAAAGCGCCGCTGGCAAGGCCGCAGGCGTTTCCGGCCAGCGCCGGTAGATAATAAATGAACTCGCCATCATCAGCGTCATCCAGAACGCCAGCAGATCACCAGAAACACCGCCGCCTTGCACGCTGCCCCCCGCCACAATGCCAACGCCTGCCGCTGTAACCAGACTGGCGATAACCACCCGCTTTGACGGGCGTTCGCACAGTAAAAGCCAGGCCAAGCCCGCAGTAACAAAGGGCGCACTGGCCCAAATCAGCGCCACGTTTGCCACGCTCGACAATTTGAAAGCAGGAATAAACGCCGCCGTGCCCGATGCCATCAACGCGGTTGCCAGCCACGCAGGCCCGCGCATCTGCTGCCAGTCCCGCCGCAAGGTGCCGCGCAGCAGCAGATAGACCAGCGTGAACCCTGTGGCCGCAATCCCGCGCCAGAAAATCACGCTCCACGCATCAGCATCGACGCCGCGGGTAAATATCCCCGCGCTTGACCAGATCAGCGCAGAGACCGCCACCAAAACCACCCCGAATGTATACTGTCGATCCATGCTGCACGCCTTTTTGCTTTTGTGTCATCTAGCAACAGGCTGCTGACATGTATCTGTCAGCAGTGATGTGCTACCAAAAGAAAAAGACACGAGGATGCCATGGCCCGTTCCAGCCGCATGTTTGAAATCATCCAGTTGCTGCGCTCGGCAAAACAGCCTTTGACCGCACAGCATCTGGCAGGCGTATTAGAGGTCACGCCCCGCACGATTTACCGCGATGTTGCCACGTTACAATCCATGCGGGTCCCGATAGAGGGCGCGGCTGGGGTCGGCTATATCATGCGGGCGGGATTTGATCTGCCGCCGTTGAATTTCGACGTAGAAGAAGCCGAGGCCATCACTGTCGGCCTGTCGATGATTGCACGCACTGGTGATAAATCGCTGGGGCGGGCGGCGGCACGGGCTGCGGCAAAAATCGCTCAAGCCACCCCGCTTAGCGAGACTCTGTTTTCTTCCACTTGGGGGGCGGACAGCCCGCAGCACGTTGACCTTTCCGCCATCCGCCGTGCCATTCGGGACGAAGAAAAACTGCACATCACCTATCTGGACAGCGACAATGCTGTCACCGAGCGGGTGATCCTGCCCCTGTCGATTATCTATTATGCCGAATCCATCGTGCTGCCTGCCTGGTGTGAATTACGCGGTGATTTCAGACACTTCAGGGCGGACAGACTGCAAACACAGTCCACAGCCTGCGGCAGCTTTTCAGGCCGATCCAAAGATTTGCGCGCAACTTGGGCCGCCCGCCACGCACAAAACCTGTGATTACTCAGATATGGGTTACGCGGCTGTCACGCCCCATGGATTCAGCCAGTTCAGCCAATCGCGTTGACACAATCTCGCCCCCGAACCGCACCACATCTGCGGGCAGTTGCAGGTCAAGCAAACCGTCTGTCAGAACCAGTTTGGCGCGACGCAACACGCTGGCATCGCCCCCCGCCAAAGACGCCCCCAGACGCATGGCCTGCCCGATCACTTGAGCACCCAAATGTTGTTCATCGTTCAACAACGGACGCAACGCCTTATAGCGATCCAGCTTGCCGCTTTTGCGATAGCGGTGCAACAGGGCCATGGCCAACAGCACGCGGCCCGAATGATCAAGCCCGCCCAGATTACCGCGCGAGGCGTTGTCAAAACACTCCTCAGCGCGGGAACTGGGGTCGGAGCGCCAGCTGACATCGTGCAACAGCGCGGCGGCAAGTGTGATCCGCTCCCAACGGTCAGGATCGGGCAGCAGGGGCAAAATCCACTGGGCCAATTCAAAGCCAAACCCCGGAAACCGCGCCGAGGTGCGCTCGCTGAACATGCAGGCCTCTATCAGCGGATCGCGGGCGCGTAATTCTTCGGGCATTTGTTCGTAAAGCAGACCCTCGCGCAGGCCGTAGCTTGAAATCGCGGCGACTTTGGGATCGAACACATCCACCAGATGGCGCAGCACACGGGCGGCCGTGGGAACCAGCGTCAGACGCGCCTCGCTGGTGCTGGACAGGGCGCGGAATTCATCCATGGACGCCCCTTCGATCCAGTCCAGCGTTTCGCTCAGTTGGTCGCGGCCCAGATTATATTCATGCAGCACCTGCAACGGATAATCCCGCCGCGCCATATCGAGTTTTGCAATCGCGCGGTACGATCCGCCCACAAGATACAGCGTCGAATACGACCCTGACAATTGTTTGCGCAACTCAATCAACGTGGTGCGGATATGGGCGTCCAGATCGCCCTTTACCCCTGCCAAACGTAACGGGGCAAGCGACGATGTCAGACGTTCCCCGATGGTGCCTTGGGACAGTTCCGCAAGTTCCATCGACGCGCCGCCAATGTCACTGACCAGCCCGTTAGCTTCGGGCCAGCCCAGTAACACCCCTTGGGCAGACAGGCGGGCTTCGTCTACGCCGCTGGCAACTGACACGGTGATGCCGGTTTTTTCCAGAACCTCGGCGCAAAAGGCAGGGCCATCTTCGGCCTCGCGTACGGCGGCGGTGGCCACGGCGGTCATGGACTGGACACGAAAACTCTCGGCGATGGCGGCAAACCGGATCATTGCGTCCAAGGCCCGCACGCGGCCTTCAGGGTTCAGGCGGCCTGATTCGGCAATCCCTCGCCCCAGCCCGCACATGACTTTTTCATTGTAGAAATACGCAGGTGAGCGGGCCGCGCCGTCAAAAACCACCATCCGCACCGAGTTCGAGCCCACGTCGATCACGCCGACCCGTTCCATTGCCGCAAATTTGGTTGTGATCTTCACCCTGTCCCCTTTGCCTTATCCTTCATCACTATGGGTCAGTTTAGGCACATCTTTCGCCCCCACAGACCCACGCCCTGACAATGACGGATTTTCCATAAAGAAGCGATGGCAATTGAACCGTTTTTCGCCGTCTTCATCCTGTTCCCGAATATAGCGCCCGTCGGGTTGCAGCACCCAAGAGTTCACCTGATCCGCCATATTCGCCGCCATAATCTGGCTGAGGATTTGGGCATGGACGGTTTTATTGGTGATTTCCACCAGTGATTCCACCCGTCGCACCAGGTTGCGCCCCATCCAGTCTGCCGAGGACATAAACACCCGTGCGCGACGATCCGGCAGGCCGAAACCGTTGCCAAAACACACAATTCGCGAGTGTTCCAGAAAGCGGCCAACGATGGATTTGACGCGGATATTATCGGACAAGCCTTTGATACCAGGGCGTAAACCGCAAATGCCGCGTACCACCAGATCAATCTTAACGCCCGCCTGCCCCGCTGCATACAGCGCGTCAATCACATCACCGTCGATCAGCGCGTTCATCTTGGCCCAGATCATTCCGGGCTTACCCTCTTTGACGCATTCGGCCTCGTTGTTGATCATCGCCAGCAGATCGCGCTTCAGGTACATAGGTGACACAGACAGCCGTTCCAGCCCTTCGGGTTCCACATAGCCAGAAATGAAATTGAACACTTTTGTAGCGTCATGGCCCAGTTGTTTGTCACAGGTAAAGAACGACAGATCGGTATAAAACCGCGCTGTGATCGGGTGATAATTGCCAGTGCCAAAGTGGGTGTAGGTGACCAGTTCCGCACCCTCGCGCCGCACCACAGTGCTCAGTTTTGCGTGGGTTTTCAGATCCAGAAAGCCGTAAACCACATGCGCCCCAGCCCGTTCCAGACGGCGGGACTGACGGATGTTTGCCGCTTCGTCGAAACGGGCTTTCAGTTCCACCAAAGCGGTGACGGATTTGCCTTCTTCGGCCGCCTCGCACAAAGCTTCAACGATCGAGCTTTCGTTCGATGTGCGGTATAGCGTCTGTTTAATCGCCACAACCGCAGGGTCACGGGCGGCTTGACGTAGGAATTCCACAACAATATCAAAGGTTTCATAGGGGTGATGCAGCAGCATGTCTTTTTGGCGGATCGCTGCAAAAATATCCCCGTCGAAATCCTGCACCCGTTCGGGAACGCGGGGTTTGAATTCAGACCATTGCAAATCCTTGCGACTGTCCAAAATCAACGCCCCCAGATCAGACACCCCAAGCAGGCCGTTCACCTCGATGGTTTCATCGCTTTTCAGGCCCAGCGCCCCCAAAATCACATCGCGCAGCGGCGGTGGGGCACCAGCGGAAATGGTCATGCGAATGACTTCACCGCGACGCCGCCGTTTCAGTGCAGTTTCAAACTCGCGCAGCAGGTCTTCGGCTTCGTCTTCAAGCTCCAGATCGCTGTCGCGCAGCAAGCGGAAGGAACAATGCCCGTCCACCGTATATCCCGGAAACAGTTGATCAAGAAATTCCAGCAGAACCTCTTCGAGCATGATCAAACGTTGGGTGCCAGCTTCGCCATCTGGAAGCGGGATAAACCGTTGAACCTGCGCCGGGATCGGCAGCAAGGATTGCAAAACCCGTTTGTCCCGCTTGCGCTTCATTTGCAACGCCAGTGTCAGCCCCGTGTTCGGAATAAACGGAAACGGATGGGCTGGATCAATAGCAAGCGGTGTCAGGATCGGGAAAATCTGATCCACAAACACCTGTTTCAGGTAAATTCTATCTGCCTCGTTCAATTCCGAGCGCACCAGAATATCAATGCCGACCTTTTCCATCTCTGCAATCAGATCAACCCAGCAATCTTGCTGTTTTTGCATCAACAAGCGGGCCTCGGCGTCGATGGCAACCAGTTGCACCTGCGGCGTGCGCCCGTCCAGTGCTGGCGTTTCGATACCGTTGCGTTCCAATTCGCGCAAGCCTGCCACGCGGACCGAATAGAATTCATCCAGATTGGTGCCGGAAATCGACAACATCCGCACCCGTTCCAACAGGGGCAGACGCGGGTTTTGCGCCTCTTCCAGAACCCGCCAGTTGAACTGTAACCAGCTTAATTCGCGGTTGAAAAATCGGTCCGTGCTGGCCTGATCCAATTCGGGCATTTCAATCGATGCGGGCGCGGAGTTGTGCAGAAAATCCGACTGTACACCACGGTCTTCACCTAGGTCCGGCAGATTGCCATCCATTAGGGTGTCTCCTCTAATCGTCTTAAAGTTTCACTTACCATTCGTGGGCCAACGGGTCGTTTGCGTTGCAACGACACACGGTCCAATTCTGTGACCAGCGCGCGGATACCCGCGAACGAGCGTTCAACGCGGCGCAGGATCATATCAACCAATTCGGGTTCCATCAGCAGTTGCCTGTCCGCGCAGAGTTTCAGCAAAACGGCGGCCAATAGCATATCGTCAGGGGCGCCCAGTTGAACCAATTGGCTGCCTTCTATGCGGCTGGCCAGATCCGGCAGGGTGATGCCCCAACTGCGCGGCACGCCCTGCCCCGTCATCAGCAACGGATAGCCCGCCTGCGCCATCAGATTGTGCAGATGGAACAGGGCATCCTGCTGCCCGCGATCCCCTGCCACCGCATCCAGATTTTCCACGCACAGCGGCCCTTGCCCCAAAGCGGCTGCATCGCGCACATCCTTTGCCTGCACCACTTTGGCGCCCACAATATCTGCCCAGATCCGCGCCAGATGGGATTTTCCCGCACCCTCTGGCCCGACCAATACCAGCTTACCCAGTGGCCAGTCCCGCCAGCCTTCAATAGCGGCTACGGCTAGACTATTGGCAGGCGAGGTAAAGAAATCATCACGCCCAAAGGCGGTTACCACAGGCAGGTCAAAGATAAGTTGCTCAGCCATCGGTTTCATGCTCCGTCAGGCCTTTGTACAGCCGCCCGTGCAGATATTGCCCGACGCCAAAGCGAAAGAACACGCCCAGACTGGCCGCCACGGGGACGGCAATCAACATACCGGTGAATCCCATAAAACTGCCAAAGGCCGAAAGCGCGAACATCAACCAGACCGGATGCAAACCAACCGATCGCCCCACCAGCTTGGGCGTCAGGAAATTACCCTCAAGCATCTGGCCGATCACAAAAATTACCAGAACCGCAGCAATCCAGACCGGCTGGTCCCAGAATTGAAACAGGGCCAGACCAATCGACAGAACCCCGCCAATCACCGAGCCCACATAGGGAATAAAGGTCAACAACCCCGCAATCAGCCCGACGATCAAGCCGAATTGCAGCCCCACCAACATCAGGGCCACTGCGTAAAACGTGCCCAGAATGGCGCAGACCGTCAACTGCCCGCGCACAAATCCCGCCAGTACATTATCAACCTGCCGTGCCAGATAGCGCACGGTTTCCAGATGATCCCGTGGCACCCAGGTATCAATCGTTGCCACCATCCGGTCCCAGTCCAGCAGCATGTAAAATGCCACAACCGGTGCGACGACAATAAACACCGCCACATCCACAATGGTAAAGGCCGAGGCCAGAACCGCATTCGCCAGTTCCCCACCCTTAGAGCGAATGAATTCCACCAAAGACCCAAGTCCCTGCCGCACAGCAGAGCCTTCATTAAAGGCGTCAGGAAACCGCTCGGACATAAAGGTCTGAAGCTGCGTCACATAGTCAGGCATCGCCACAACAAAAGCCGCCGTCTGTTTCACCAATAACGGCCCCAGCACAATCACCAGCAACAGAATCACCATGACCGCCACCAAAGTAATGGTCGTCGTCGCCACAGTGCGCGACGCACCAGCCCGTTCCAGCCGGTCCGCGACAGGGTCCAGGAAATAAGCAATGGACATGCCTGTGATAAACGGCAGCAAAACATTGCCCAAGGACCACATCACCAGCAGCAATACCACCAGTCCAATGCTCCAGTACCGCACCTGCTCATTTGCACTTAACGCCATGAAAGCTCCACCAAATTCCAAGTTCTTGTTCTATCGTAGCAGTGTAACAAAAACAATTCGCCCCCTACAGGCCTTGCATAAGGCTAATCACACAGGCTAGGCCTGCGCTATCACAATCAAAGGCCACGCCATGCCCAAAACCCGTGTTGCACTAGAAATCGGTCACGGAACCTCGCTGCGCCGTGCGGATTACACCGCCGCTGCCCGACGTGCGGTTCAAAACGCGCTGTGGCGCAATTCGCTGACCGTGGCCCCTGCCTTTGGATTTCCCAAAGAGGCCATGCTTGTGGATGTGGATATCGCCGTGCAGCACCCCGATCAAGTGGACACAGCGGCGCTGAAGGACATGTTTCCTTACGGGCAGATCAGCATTACCGCCTCTCACGGTGGGCTGGACATTGCCAAACCGGACGGGTCCGGCATCACCGTCATCGCCAACGCAGCGATCGTGGTGTCTTTTGATATGGAGCCAGCATGACACAGGCCAGCACAAAACAGAACAGCCGCATCATCCTTGAAACAGGCATCGGCACCGATCTTTATGGCAAGGATTACACCAAAGCCGCCATTCGCGCGGTGAATGACGCCATCCGCCATTCTTCGCTGACCTTGTTCACAGAACTCGGGCTGGACCATCAGGAAATGAGCGTCCAAGTCACCATCGGCGTTCAAGAACCTGACCAACTGGACACAGACCGCATCGCCGCCGAACTCCCCCGTGGCAAGGCCACTGTGACCGCCACCAAAGGCGGCCAGAACATACCGTCACCAGATGGCTCAACCGCCAGCGTCATCGCCACCGCCGCGATTGAGGCTTTTTATCCCATCGACCAAACCCGCTGGAAACTCTCAAACCCATAGGGCTTTTTGTTTGCTAAATATCCCCCGCGCGGAGCGCATTTAAGTCCCTTCACGCAGCACGCAGCTCTCAAACAAACTGCTCGCGGATCAACCGCTCCTCCAGCCCGTGGCCCGGATCGAACAGTAAACGGTGGGAAATTTCAGGCGCGATTGCGATTTCCACCCATTCAACTGTGCGGGCCTCATTGCCATCTGCCACCGCCTGCACAGGGCGTTTTTCCGCCTCTAACACCTCAAACCGCACCTTTGCCTTCATCGGCAACAAGGCCCCGCGCCAGCGACGCGGGCGAAAGGCGGCCATGGCGGTCAGGGCCAAAAGTTCAGCCCCAATCGGTAAAATCGGCCCGTGGGCGGAATAGTTATACGCGGTGGACCCCGCAGGGGTTGCCAACAGCGCCCCGTCGCAAACCAATTCGGGCAGGCGCTCTTTGCCATCCACCAAAATCCGCAGCTTTGCCGCTTGTGGCCCCTGCCGCAACAAAGACACCTCGTTTATGGCCAAAGCCTCAATTTCTGAGCCGTCCACACAATGGGCACGCATGCGCAGCGGGTGAATAATCGCCTCTTCTGATTCGGCCAGACGGTCGGTCAGTCCTTCGGGCGCAAAAGTGTTCATCAAAAAACCGACCGTGCCCCTGTTCATTCCGTAAACAGGCGCACGCAGACCTTGGGTCTGGTGCAACACCGACAGCATGAACCCGTCGCCCCCCAAGGCCACAATCAAATCCGCCTGCACAGGCGGCACATCTCCATAGCGCTGCACCAGTCCTGCGCGGGCGTCTTGGGCGGTTTCCACATGGCTCGCCAGAAAACAAATCTTTTTATACTTCATGCACCGCGTCCCGATTACTCTGTGGCCACTTTCACGTTGTGCCGGACCCTGCGCAAGCGGAAAACCCCTGCCTTCTGCCAAACCTCGCCCCCGCCCCTGTCAAACTTCGCCCCTGCGCATTGTCAGTGTCGTCTTTGCGCGAAGTTTGTGCGTTCAAGCGCAAAAAGTCGAAAAACGACTATTGCGCGACAGAATGCGCCTTTTCATTCACGCCGATTCCCCCTACTTGCGTCCGCAAAGCGCAGTGACACGTCGCATCTGGATCAGCCTGACCTAGCGGCGTAGCCTACCCGTTCCGCATCGGCAAGACCAACAGAGGATCAGAACCCATGACAACCGCCCGCGACGCAGGATTTTTCACCGAAGACCTTTCGACACGTGATCCAGAGCTGTTCAACTCTATCACCAACGAGCTTGGCCGTCAGCGCGACGAGATCGAGCTGATTGCATCCGAAAACATCGTTTCCAAGGCCGTGATGCAGGCGCAAGGGTCGATCATGACCAATAAATACGCCGAAGGGTATCCGGGTCGTCGCTATTATGGCGGGTGCCAATATGTGGACGTGGCCGAAAACCTTGCCATTGATCGCGCCAAGCAATTGTTCGACTGTGACTTTGCCAATGTGCAACCCAATTCCGGCTCGCAAGCCAACCAAGGGGTGTTTCAGGCACTGCTGCAACCGGGTGACACCATTTTGGGCATGTCGCTGGACGCAGGCGGGCACCTGACCCACGGCGCCAAGCCCAACCAGTCTGGCAAATGGTTTAACGCGATTCAATACGGTGTGCGCCAGCAAGACAATCTGCTGGATTATGACCAAGTGCAGGAACTGGCCTCTGAACATCAGCCCAAAATGATCATCGCTGGTGGTTCAGCCATTCCACGCCAGATCGACTTTGGTAAAATGCGCGATATTGCCGACAGTGTTGGCGCGTATCTGATGGTGGACATGGCCCATTTCGCGGGTTTGGTTGCAGCGGGAGAGCACCCCTCACCGTTCCCCCACGCCCATGTAGCCACAACAACCACCCATAAAACCCTGCGTGGCCCGCGCGGCGGGATGATCCTGACCAACGATGAAACCATCGCTAAAAAGGTCAATTCGGCGATTTTCCCGGGTATTCAGGGCGGCCCGTTGATGCATGTGATCGCTGGCAAAGCCGTCGCCTTTGGCGAGGCGCTGCGCCCCGAATTCAAAGCCTACCAAAAGCAAGTTGTGGCTAATGCCAAAGCACTGGCCGATCAGTTGATGAAAGGCGGGCTTGATATCGTCACAGGGGGCACGGACACCCATGTGATGCTGGTGGATTTGCGCCCCAAAGGCGTGACGGGCAACATCACCGACAAGGCTTTGGGCCGCGCCCATATCACCACCAATAAAAACGGCATCCCGTTTGACCCTGAAAAACCAACAGTAACGTCAGGCATTCGTCTGGGCACACCTGCGGGCACAACGCGGGGCTTTGGTGAAGCCGAATTCCGTGAAATCGGTGATATGATCATCGAAGTCGTGGACGGTCTGGCCGCCAATGGCGAAGAGGGCAACGCCGAGATCGAAACCGCAGTGCGCGCCAAAGTTGCTGATCTGTGCAAACGCTTCCCGATCTACGACGATTTGTAAGGGTTTCATCGCCCCCAAGACACACAGAAAGCCGCCCCATCGGGCGGCTTTTTTGGTTTAAATGTGTTGATTTACAGGCGGTAGCCGCCGGAAACCGTCAAAACCTCGCCGGTGATAAATCCGGCATCTTCACTGGCAAGAAACCGCACAGCTTGCGCGATATCCTCTGGACGGCCAATACGGCCTAAAGGGGTGTCCTTTACAAAAGCTGCTGTCAATTCGGCGGAACGGGGCTCTTCTGGGGTATTGATTGCACCGGGGGCCACCGCATTCACGCGAATGCCTTTTGGCCCCAGCTCCTTGGCCATAGCTTTGGTCCAAAGGTTCAACGCGGCCTTGCTTGCCCCGTACAAAGCCGCCTCGCGCGGGGGCAGCACGGCATTGATCGACGAGATATTCACAATTGCCGCCCCGCACTTCAAATGGGGTAGTGCCGCTGCCAGCAAATCGGCAGGCACCAAAAGGTTCACATCCAATATCGCTTGCTGATCTGCGCGATCAAAAACCTCTTTCGGCGACATTCGGATCAACCCTGCGTTATTTACAACCACATCCAAACCGCCAAACCGATTGATAACCTGATCTAGCACCGCTCTGCATTGACCGGTTTGTGTCAAATCTGCCTGTATCCCCAAAACCGACGCAGGCATTTCGCGCGGCGGTGTTGTGTTCCAGACAACGGCGACATTGTGATCTGCCGCAAAGGCCAAAGCAATGGCACGCCCGATCCCGCGCGCGCCACCCGTCACCAGAACGGTGCGTTTCATTTCAAGCGTACCGCAGTACCAAAAGCCAGAATTTCCGCCCCGCCCTGCGCGATGGTTGCGGTGGTGAATCGCGCACCCAGAATAGCGTTTGCACCCATTTTGCGCGCATCCTCGATCATGCGATCCAGCGCCTGTTCCCGCGCGGCAGCCATCAGTTGGGTGTATTCATGCACCTCGCCGCCGACCAGATTGCGCAGGGATGCGATAATATCCGAGCCGATGTGTTTGGCGCGGATCACATTGCCTTTGGCCAGTCCCAGAACCTGCTCGATCTCGCGGTTTGCAACTGTATCTGTTGTCACCACCAGCATTTATTTCTCCACTTTGTCATAATAATCGTCTTCTTTATTGTTAAGCCGCTGGGAGACCACACTGCCCCCGAAATACCCCACAACCAGCAGCGGGATAAGCGCCAGAAATCCAAGCGGGCCTGCGCTTAACAGGCCCAAAACCATCAACAACAGCCAAAGTCCTGCTGCCAGGCACACACAAACCAACGCCAGAGTATCAAGTTTCACGATCCGCTCTCCTTTGTGCCAAGGCCATTCGACGCAGTCCTGCGCCAATGGGCCAAGTTTAGCTGGTCTTTGCGAAAAGGAAACAGGCGCGATTGCACAGGTTTCCCCCGTCAGCTTCTTGCACGCGCGTCCGGTTTTGCCTATCGTCCCGCATATTCACGACAGGGTACTGACTGCCCACACATTGACCCAAGGACTTGATTTTAATGCCAAACGAGCAATCAGAAGTGATCGTTGCTGTCATCTGCGCGGATATTTCGGGCAGCACGGCGTTATACGATCAGGTCGGCAATCTAGAGGCACGCAGCCAGATTGACGCCTGCCTGCGCATTTTGCAGCAGGTGATCCGTGAACATGGCGGCGACTTTATCCATTCGCGCGGCGATGATGTGCTGTGTACGTTTGATGACCCGCAGAACGCCTTTGCCACCGTCAAAGATATGCTGGCCCGCACCAAAGACGGCGCGTTATCAGTGCATATCGGGCTGGATTTCGGCCCTGCGATCCGCACGCGGGACGATGTGTTTGGCGATTGTGTGAATGTGGCAGCGCGGCTGGCCAGTCTGGCCAACCCCAAAGAGGGTCTGTGCAGCCGCAGTATATTCAAGGCGATCACCCCGAAAACCAAAAACGAGCTGCATTTCTTTGACAGCCGCAAAATCCGCGGCAAGGCCAAGGCCGAACATATCTACCGCTATGCGGGTGTGAATGTGGAAAGCAACACACATGTATCCTTTGGCGCGGCCCCCGTGACCAATTTCCCCCTGCCCGCCCATGACGGGGGTGATCAAATGTCGGCTCTGATCGGCTTTGAAGGCATCATCGCCCATTGCACGCAGGACAAAGGTGTCACCATAGGTCGGGCAGACAGTTGCGATCTGGTTTTGCCGCGCCAATGGGTGTCTCGTCAGCACATTGTGATCGAAATGCGCAAGGATCACGCCTATTTACGCGACATCAGCTCTAACGGGACCTATGTGTGTATGGACGGGCAATTGCCTATTCTGTTGCGCCGTGAAACCATGGCCCTGCCGGGAACCTGCACCCTGTCACCCACGAAACACCCTGACGCCGAAGACGCCTTGTCTATCACCTGCCAATTACACCATGCGGCCCTGTTCAAACCTGCCTAGGGCTGTTTCCTGTTGAATTTCCAACCAAAGGACGCCCAATTGATCCGTTTCATTGCTGCCGCCTTCCTGACTCTGTTTCCCCTTGGTGCCGCGGCACAGGAGGTGATCCCCCTTACGGATATCGGCGGGCTGCATTCGGCCTATGTTGTGCCGCGAGAACAGTTCAACCGCTTGGATGTACAGCTTCTGGTGCTGTCGGGCAGCTATGACGATCCGGTGCCATCAGGCACGGCGCATTTTCTGGAACATCTGGCGGCGTTTTCCGCCGACACCTATGTGCTGCGCCAACCGCGCGAGCGGGATCTCTTTGCAAAAACCACCCAAGTGGCGACGATTTACACCAATTCAGGCACACCTAATGAAATCGACCGCCTGATGAAACTGTCCCGTGCCCTGCTGGACACGCCAAAACTGCCCGAGGATTTTCTGAAAAGCGAAAAGAAGATTGTCGAGCGGGAAACCTATCTGCGCGAACGCCAGTTTCCGACCCGATGGTTGCGGCGCAAAGCCTTGGAGAACCTTTACGGATCAACCCGTGGTCGCGCTAATGACATAATCGCTGATGTGCCCAAACTCAGTCTGGAATCCGCGCTGGCCTTTCACGCAGAACATTATGTCGCGTCAAATATCATGATCATCATTTCGGGAAAAATCACCCCCGAACTTGCGGCGGAAAAGGTGAAGGAATATTTTGGCGACACAGTAAAAACCACGCCCCCCGCCAAATGGTGGCTGGATGAAAAGCCCGATCCAAAGCTGAACACCGTAGAAGCCTTGTCCTCTAATCGTCTGTATGATGACACGTTGGTTTACACGAAATTTATTGAATACCCCGTAGAAGACACCAGCATAGACCTGCAAGGAGAGTTCTTTATCGGCGTGTCGATCTTTGAAAGCCGCATCCGCGAGCAATTGATTTTTAACAGCGCAAACTTTCAATCCATCAGCACCAGTTTCTATCTGGCCAAAAACGGCGATATGGAAATGACGTCTTTTCTGGTGCCGATGCCGGGGGTCAGTTTTGACGCGGCGCTGGCCGAATTTGAAACCACCATCGCGGGTTTGCTCGACACCCCGCCCGATCACGCTGAAATCGAAACCGCCCGCAAACGCAACGCGGCCCATGCAATATCAGCGGCGCGGCGGACAGATGATTTTCTGGCGTTTCTGGAAAACGTCGGCTCTGACGGCTTGCCGCCCATATCGCCTGGCACATTTGCGCAATTGATCAAAGACACCAGCGACGCCGAGGTGATTGATTTTCTGACCTCACTGATTGCCCCTGCCGCCACGTCTTCCATTTTTGCAACAAAGGAAGACTGATATGTTTTTCAAACGCCTTTTGATCCTGACACTGCTTGTGACCCTGCCCTTTAGCGCAAGGGCAGAGCTGATTGCCGCAAGCCAAGACCCGAAGGTCGCGCAACTGAACCCGCTGCGCAACGGCCTGTCTGCGATTACCTTTGTCTGGGGCATTTCCGATTTCGCCATGAACCGGATCGTCGCATTAAACGCGGGCCTGTCCACTGCGATCAGCGGCGGCACGCCTGACATGTCACCCTTTGACGCCGAAACCTACCGCGAGGTGAACGGCATCTCACTAGGGATTTCCACCCAGAACAATGACCTGCTGTTAACATTGACCGCGCCCCATGCCGTCTTTCCAATGGCCCTGACCCATCTGAATGCCCTGCTGCGTAACCCCGAATTTTCGCGCCAATGGTACAAACGTCAGTCTTTGAATCTTGCTCCTGTAAAAGTCACCAAAAACCGCCGCCCGTCCCATGTGATCAATGTGTTGTCGGATTATGTCCGGTTTCCTGTGGCCTCGGACGGGGTGGAGACAACGGACGCCAGTTTTACCTTTGGCATGCCGCGCCAGATCGTCATTCGCACGCCGGAACGGGACACTGCACCACTGATCCAATCCGCAGTGGATCACCTGCCCCTACGCAATGCGCCTTTACCCGTGACGAACAGGCCGGATCGCCCAATCGACCTGCCTAAAGGCATTATCTTTGCACCTGATCCTGACGGGCATGAAACCCTGATCCTTGCCGTTCACCATTCGTTGTTTGGGGATGCAGACCACCAGATATCCGCCAATTTGCTGCTGGATTACATGGGCGCTTACCAAGGGTCTGAAATGTTCCGCATCATCCGTCAGGAAATGCGCGCAGCCTATGATCCGTCAACGGCCTTTGAACACACCGCCCGCGATCAAGCCCTGCTGTCGCTCAGCGCTACGGTCTCGGCCAATGACTGGCCGCAAATTCTGAAAACCATGCAGGATATTTACACCCGCACCCGCGACGGGGATGTGGGCGCGCAGGGCTTTACCAACAACAAACGCCGCTTGTTGCGGGGGTACGAATACCAGTTTGCAACCAATCCCGCTTGGTCCGCCAACCAGTTTCTGTCTCAATATCCGGATGGCACCACTGGCGAGGTGAAAATCCCGCTGTTCAACGCTTTGGTCAAAAGCACTTTGGAAACCGCAACCCAACAGGCCGCAGCCAGCCTACCGCCATTTTCCGACTATCTGGTTCTGCTTATCGGGGGCAGTTTGCCACCGGAAGAACTGCAAAAACAGGCTGGCTATTGCGAATTGGCGCTGACACAGCCGCTGCGCCACTGTCTGGAACAGTTGCAAGCCGAACAGGATTAACAGCCGTCCCCTATTCGCCAACCACGCGACGCACCATCGCCACATAGGTTTGCACCACAGCTTCACGATCAAGGCGACCGCCCTCGCGGTACCATGTGTTAACACCGGTCAGCATGGCCAGCACAGCCAGTGTGGTCAGCTTGGCATCCCCGAGTCCCGCGCCGCCACAAGACACCAGAATATCCTCTAGTACCTTTTCATAGGTGGCCCGCATGCCTTCAATCTCGGCAAAATTCGGTTCAGTCAGATTGCGCAGCTCCATATAGGCGATAAACACCGCGTCCACCCGATCAAGATGGTGCAAGATGTGAAACCGCACGAAACGGTCCAGTTGCTCTAGCGGAGCCCCCCCCGCATCCACCTGCGCCCATGCCTGCAACAGGTCTTCCATGTGCATCTGCATCAATTCGAACAGCAGGCTTTGTTTGTCAGGCGTATAGCGATACAGCGCGCCCGCCTGCACCCCTACCTCGGCTGCGATCTGGCGCATGGACACGGCTGCAAACCCGTGGCGTGCAAACAGTTTCAACGCTGCTGCCCGCACCAAAGGCCGCGTCTTTTCCGAACTAGAACCCGATGTGCGTGCCATGCTGATTATCTCGTTTTGCTACTGCCACTGTATCCCTGTCCCCAACAGAAATGAACGACCATTTAATTGCAACCCCTTTGCAAACCCAATACGCCGCCCCATTGCCCTGCACGCCGCATTTGAATAGACTTGGGCGACCCTACACCTGCGGAGCCGCCCCATGCGCCTGATCCTTGTCTTGACCACCGCGATGGCTTTGGCGGCCTGTTCGATCAAATCCAACCGCCCCGAATATCAATACCCTGCCAGTTCAGATGCCAGCGGCAGTGACTGGCCGGACCTTGCGGTGACGGCTGAACTGGCAGCAGCGGGCCAAGGCGTGCAGGACGATGCCCGCCAAAACCAGATCGAGGCAGATCAACTGGCCGCCCGCGCCCGCGCCCTGCGCGCCCGCGCACAGCAATTGCAACGGAATACAGCCAATTAGCCACGGGCTGCCCAGATCGGATTGCACCCTTTGCAGCCTTGGGATAACACATGGCCCGAGCCTCCGTAGTTCCCCCGCATTGCAAAGGTAAAACACATGTCCTCCACCCTTCGCCTCGGCATCGCCGGACTTGGAACTGTTGGTTCCGGCGTCATCAAAATCGTCCAACAAAACGCGGCCCTTCTGACGGCACGCAGTGGCTGTTCGATAGAGATCACGGCCGTCAGTGCCCGTTCGCGCAGTAAGGATCGGGGTGTGGATCTCTCTGGCTATGCTTGGGAAGACGACCCCACCGTTCTGGCACAGCGCGACGATGTGGATGTCTATGTGGAATTGATGGGCGGCGAAGACGGCCCTGCCAAAGCCTCGGTCGAGGCAGCACTGGCGGCTGGCAAACACGTGGTTACCGCCAATAAGGCCCTGCTGGCCCACCACGGCCAAGCCCTTGCTGTAGCAGCCGAAACCAAAGGTGTGAACCTGCGCTTTGAAGCGGCTGTTGCTGGCGGAATTCCTGTGATCAAAACCCTGACCGAAGGATTGGCTGCCAATAAAATCACCCGCATCATGGGGGTGATGAACGGCACCTGTAACTATATCCTGACACGGATGGAAAACGCGGGCCTGCCCTATGATGTGGTCTTTGAGGAGGCCAACCAACTCGGCTATCTGGAATCGGATCCCAACCTTGATGTTGGCGGAATTGATGCGGCCCATAAATTGGTGCTGCTGTCGTCCATTGCCTATGGCACGCAGGTGGATTTCCCATCGGCACAGCTGCAAGGTATCGGTGAAATCTCTATCGACGACATCCACGCCGCCAGTGACATGGGCTACCGGATCAAACTGCTGGGCCTCAGCCAGATGACCGGCAACGGGCTGGAACAGACCATGCAACCCTGCCTTGTGCCCTATAACTCCCCGCTCGGTCAGCTAGAGGGTGGCACCAATATGGTGGTGATAGAAGGCGACAGCGTCGGACAGATCGTGTTGCGCGGTGCAGGTGCGGGCGAAGGGCCGACCGCCAGCGCTGTGATGGGGGATGTGATGGACATCGCCCGCGGCTTTACCCTGCCTGTCTTTGGCATTCCCGCTACTCAACTGGTCAACACCCCATCCGCCCAGTCCAAAGCGCCATTTGCCTATTACATCCGCACCAGCCTGCGCGATGCACCGGGCGTGCTGGCCAATATCGCACGCGCCCTTGGGGACGCTGGCATCAGCATCGACCGCCTGCGCCAGCAAAACCACGATGGCGACAGCGCACCGATCCTGATCGTCACCCACCCCTGCACCCCCGCAGAAGTGGAAAAAGCCATCAAAGCCATCAAGGCCACAGGCGATGCCACCAGCGACCCGATTGCCCTGAAAATCGTCGAGGTCTAGGGCGCACACCGCGCCCACCTCTTTCCATTTTCTACAAATATCCAAAGAAAAACCCCGCAGCCAAAACTGCGGGGTTTAATGTGTTAAGCCGTGCTTGTGAAAGCGTTGACGATCTTAGTGCAGCTTTTCGCCCACATCCTTGATCGCGTCGTCAATCAGGCTGCCTGCATCTTTTGCAGTCATGCCCTTTGCGATCACTTCGCTTGCAGCCGCAATGGCGACGGACACAGCTGTGTCGCGCACGTCTTTGATGGCTGCGGCTTGTGCCGATGCGATCTGATCTTCAGCCCCTTGCAACCGACGCGCGATAGAGATTTTGATATCTTCTTTCGCGTCTTCGGCGGCACGGTTAGCTTCGGCTTTCGCCGTTGCGATGATGTGCTCTGCTTGCTCTGACACTTCTTTTTGCTTGCGCTCATAAGTGGCCAGAATGCTTTGGGCTTCTTCACGCAACGCGCGCGCTTCGTCCAGTTCGGACTGGATGTCATCTGCCCGCTGGTCCAGCAGACCGGCAACCTTACCAGGAACCTTCAGATAGATCAGCACACCGACAAAGATCACAAATGCGATTGTGACCACGAAGTTGGTGTTGCCCAGACTAAAGAAAGGCCCGCTGGCTGCAAACGCAGGTGCGCTTGACAGAACGAGGGCTGCGAGAGTGTTGAATAATTTCATGTTCTTCACCCTTTCAACCGTGCTGTGACAGCCGCTTTTACCGCTTTGGCATCCGCTGCTGCTGGCATTACCGCATTCACGATTTCCACCGCTGTGTCATTTGCCACTTCTTCAATGGCAGACAGCGCTGAATCACGGATCGCTTTGATCTCGGTTTCGGATTCCGCTGCTTTCACAGCAATTTCCGCATCCGCTTTCGCCATCGCCACATCCACTTCTTTTTGGATTTCGGCGCGGGCTGCATCAACAATCGACTGCGCTTCGGCACGGGCATCAACCAGTGCTTTATTATACGCAGCCTCTGCTTCAACAGCTTTGGCTTTCATTTGTTCGGCTTTATCCAGATCACTTTGGATCGCGCCATGCCGTTCCGCCAGAACCGAAGCAATGCGCGGAAGCGCGACGCGGCTCATTACGAAATAGATGACCACCAAAGTAACCAGCAACCAGAAGATCTGGTTGGGAAACGTCGAAAAGTCCAACTGCGGCATGCCTTGGGCATGCTCGGATGCAGCTGCGTGTGTTTCAGTTGCCATGGCAACCTCCGTTCAGCTTAAGAACCAAAGGGAGGGCCAATTGGCCCCACCCTTACGTAATTCGGTTCGGTTGGCTTAAACGGCAAACATCAGCAGCAGCGCAACGAGGAACGAGAAGATCCCCAGAGCTTCCGCAAACGCGATACCAATGAACATGGTCGCTGTTTGGCCAGCTGCAGCAGCAGGGTTACGCAGAGCGCCGGACAGGTAGTTGCCTACAACATTGCCCACACCGATGGCTGCGCCACCCATGCCGATGCTTGCCAAGCCTGCGCCAAGAAATGCACCCATTTGTGCCAGATCGCCTTCGATTGCCATTTTATTTCTCCTTAAGATTCTAATGACGTAGATAGTTTACTCGGACTTAGTGCGACGGATGCAGGGCATCTTTTAGATAGACACAAGTCAGAATGGTGAAAACGTAAGCCTGAATGCAGACCACGAGAGATTCCAGCGCATAGATCGCAACGATCGCGCCGATTGCAGCAGGGGAGATGAAGGTCACAACCGCAAACCCTGCGAAAACCTTAACAACAGCGTGCCCCGCCATCATGTTCCCCGCCAAACGAATGGAATGGCTTACAGGGCGCACGAAGTAAGAGATCACCTCGATCAGGGCCAGAATGGGGCGCAGCGGCAGAGGCGCCGCGGAAACCCAAAACAGGCTCAGGAAGGAAGCGCCGTTTTTGATGAAGCCCAGAATGGTCACAACCAGGAACACAATCATCGCCAGCGTTGCTGTCACAGCAATATGACTTGTTGTGGTGAAAGAGGCTGGCAGCAGGCCAACAACGTTTGCCACAAGGATAAAGATGAACAGTGTAAAGATGTAAGGGAAGTATTTCAGACCGTCTTTGCCTGTGATGTCTTCAACCATTTTGTAGATAAAACCGTACAGCACTTCGGCCATTGACTGGCTGCGGCTTGGCACAATCGCGCGGCCCCGTGTGCCCAGAACCATCAGCGCGATGACGCACAGAACAGTGATACCCAACCACAGGGTTGCGTTGGTGATCGTGAACATGCCGATGTCACCGTGGCCACCGCCAAACAACGGTTTAATCACGAACTGATCCATTGGATGGATTGCGAGCTCAAGCTCCTGTTCGACTACATCACTTTCAATTGCCACGGTATCGTGTCCTCTTTTCGGGCGGAGACTTTCATGTCGCCGTATTAACTATCGTGCGTTTCCGCGTTCTTTTTCGTGATCTCTTCGGCAGATCGCATCATCGCGCGCACCCCACCGGCAAAACCCAACATTGTAAACAGGACCAGAAAGATCGGAATGGTTCCAAAGAAAGAATCCAATCCGTATCCGAACCCGAACCCCAGCAGCAAACCGACCACCAGTTCTGTAACCATCCGCCACCCGGCTTGCGCCTGACTAAGGTGATGCTCTTCCGCAGGTTCCGGCGTCATCGCCTTCTTCTTCGCGTTAAGCTTCGCCTCTAGTGCGTTCAACCGGTCCGGATCAGGGCCATCTGACATTTGCCGAGCCTCCTTCTCCACCGTTAAAATCGCTGCATTGGACAGTTGCGCGGAAAATAGCAGGGGTTGGCACAGAGTCAACGGGAATGCTGATTACTAACGCATTGAAAATGCTTCACTTTAAATGATGCGACACAAGGGTCGCAGCAGCAGAACTGCGAATTAAAGCCTTTTCGCTTATTCAACGTTTTGGTTGAATAAGAACCGCCCCCCTAGACCGAACGCCAAGCCGCGCTTTCATCAAGCATCCATTCCCGAAACACTTTCACCGCCTTGCGCCGCCCTGCCTTGTCATTGGTCAACAGGTAATACCCACCCGACTGCACCCCAACATCAGACAGCTTCACCAGCCGCCCCGCCTCTACCTCGACCGAGGTTAATTCCGCAGACATCAAAATCGCGCCCATGCCCGAAATGGCCGCCTCAATGCCCAAGACTGCATCCAGTGGTGTAGATAATTTTAACGGGGCATCTGGCACGACACCCGCTTGGCGAAACCACATGGGCCATAAAATCCCCGTGTGTTCCTGTATTAGATGTTGCCGCGCCAGTAGGGTCAAATCCAGATCTTCGGGGTCCAGACTGGCAAACCCGGGTTTCGCATAGGGATAGACCGGCGCGCGGCTGATTTCGTCATAGCCCGAAACATCCACACCTTCACTGACATAGCGCAGCGCAATATCGCAATCGTGGTTTTCCACATTGGCCAGCCGATCCGTCACCGTCAGGGTGATCCGTACATCAGGATGCAGATCATTGAAGCGTCCTAATCGGGGGATCAACCATTTTTGCGCAATCGACGGCTCGCAACTTAGGATCACCTGCCCTGCGGGAATATCTGTCAGCCCGTCGGTTGCTTCGGAAATCAGATCAAAAGCAGGGCTGATCCGTTCCAGATACCAATGGCCATTGGCCGTCAATTCCACCCCTCGCGCGATATTGCGGAAAAGCGCCACATCCAGCCGTTTTTCCAAGCCGCGCACATGACGGCTGATGGCGGAATGAGACACGTTCAACTCCTGCGCCGCCCGCGTAAAACTGCGCAATCGGGCGGCGGATTCAAAGGCGCGTAAGGCGTTTAAGGGCGGCAGGATTCGGACCATAGGCAATACGTGACTTTTTTGCACATTACCTGTCAAGTAAAGCCGTTTGTGCAAATCGGCGCAACGGGGGAAAAGGACTGCAACGTACCGTATTTCCTTGAAAGGAAACCATATGACCTTCATCGACACACAAGCCTCGCGCGCTTTGAAAGCCGCGCTCCGCCCGCCAGATTTCAAACGGCTGCGCCCCGCTTTTGCAGGGGCCGCGCCTTTTGTCTGGATGCTGTCTGCCGTGACAAAAGCCAGCGCACGGGCCAGAAACTTGCACACGCTGCGCCAATTGCCAGATCACCTGCTGCGCGACATCGGATTGGAAGACTCTGACATCGCACAGCTGAAACCGACGGAGTTTAATTCAGACAGTAATGATCCGCAGATCCAGCGGTTAAGATGATGCCTGTGGCACCGCAGCGGGGGACTCTAACCTCCGCTGTAGGGCGCCGCAAAGTGACCCAACCGCCAAAATACCCGCGGCGGCGATCAGCCCATAGCCAATGTTATCAAACGCATCACCAATCAACCCCGCCGCAATCGGGCCAATGCACTGCCCCACAGCAAACATCACTGTATAAATGCTCATCAAGCGACCCCACGTATCGGGCGGGTTGTTCTGGCGGATAAAGCTGGTGACGGATGTGGGCGGCATGAACACCGTCAGACCGAACAGCGCCGAGGACACCAACAGCCCTGCAATGGTCGGAAAAACCACAGGCAAGAGGATCGCCACTGCAACGCAGGCATTGGTTAACGCCAAAGGCACCCCCGACTGGAACCGCCCGATCACCCCGCGCCAGACAAACGACGACAGCAGCGTACAAATCCCCACGATGCACCAGACCGAGGACACCATCCACGGCCCCGCCCCCAAAGTGCGCATCCACGCGCTGAGGAAGGTCAGATAGACAATATAGCCCACCGCAAACATGAAATATCCCGCCATTTCAAAGCGCATCGTACGCAACAGCGGCGCGGGCGCGTCATCCGATCCCCGCACTGGCGTGTGCAACTGGCGGGCCGCCCATAGGGATAGCGGCGCCATAGCGACGCTGGCCACGCCCATGGACAACCACGCAACGGGCCAAACGCTATGGCCCCAAATGGCAAACAAAGGCGGAAAGGCAAGTGCCGCCAGAACCATGCCCAGTCCGCCGCCGCCAAAGGTCAACGCAATCGACATGGCATTGCGCCGCTGATCCGCACCAAACAGGTTAGACGCCAAAGCCCCCGCCGCAATAAACACCGGTGCCGCAAACACTCCGCTGGCAAACCGCCAGAACGACAAAACCCAAAAATCCCGCGTCAACCCGCTCGCCACCAAGGTTATGGTCGTCAGAACCACCCCCCAAGCGAACAAACGTTCCTGCGCAAAGCGGCGGAACAGACCCACCGACACAACCGCGCTTAGCAAATAGCCCAGCGCATTTGCCGTATTGATCCACCCCGCTTGGGTAAACCCCCAGCCCAGATCATCGCGCATGGACGGCAGGATCAGCCCATAGGCAAACCGCGCAAACCCGCTGGTGATACACACCCCAAAGGCCAGCCCCAGCAGGATCAACATCCGGTTCGGCATCGGATCGTCGGCGCGTATCGTCATATTCCGTCAGCCCCGCACAAACCGCGTGCCCTTTGCAGGCGGGCGCGCCACACCACCCGCAAAACACTGGGCGGTTTCCATCCATTCATGGGATACATCTCCAACCGCCTGCAAATCCGTATCCGCCCAATTGCGGGTTTGCGTCACGGTTTGGGCAAAGCCAACCGCAGAGCCGCTGATCTTGTTGCCAGAAGTATCCTCGCCAAAGGTCCAAAGCGCCCCACTTGGCGCAGTTAATTCCAGATAAGGCATCGCAACAGGCACGGGTTTGTCGCGCACAGTATAGGTCCAGCCAAAGGTATTGACCCCGAGCACGACGATATTCTTGATGCGGTCAGTCTCTGCGCGCTCAATCCCCAAAAGATCGAACACTTCATGACCATGGGCCCAAGTCTCCATCTGACGTGCGGTGATGCTCGAACGTGCGCTCATGCTCGGCCCGGCCCAGCGCACCCGCGCCTTTGGGTCGGCTGTTGCAAATTCATCCGCCAGCGTTTCACATTGTGCCTGCCATTCCAGAAACAAGGCCCGTCCCTTCAGACCGTCAAGCCACGGATACTGCGCCTCTACCATAGTGGCCCCTTCGGCCATTCGCGCGAACATTTGTTTAAAGAACCCGTCGATGGCGTCGCCATCTTTCAAAGACAGCACCGCCGCGTGATTTAACATATGCAAATGCCCCAGCACATCGTCGATGGTCCAACCCTTAAACTGGGTCGGCGCAAAAAACTCCTCTTCAGACAGAGGCAGTAAGATCGCGGCCAAGGCAGCGCTTTCAGCGCGGAAATCTTCGGCTTGTTGCATGTAAAAATGGCTCCTTCTATGCGGGGCAGACTGACGCCGCTGGCCCTAACTGTCCAGCCTTGAAAACGGGTGGGGCGTGTTTGCGATTACGTTACCAAAGGGTCCAGAATGGCCCTTTGGCTTGGGGTCATCGGGATCGGCTTATGGCCTTGGGATGTGACATGCACATGTACAAACCGCCCATCAGCGGCGGCGTCCTCGGCTTCTGCGCGAAACAACCCGATCTGCCAAATCACCGAGGAGCCCCCCAACCGTTCAATCCGCAATCCCGCGTGCACCATATCAGGGAACATAATATCGCCGTGATAGCGACAGCCGGTTTCTGCCACGATAAACGCCGTTTCATCGCCAAATTTCAGCAGCCCCGTTTCAATCAGCCAGCCGTTCACTGCGGTGTCAAACAGCTGATAGTGGATAGCATTATTCATATGACCATACAGATCATTGTCATTCCAACGGGTCGGCACCGGGCGGAACAAATCAAAATCGGATCTCTTGCTTGGGGGGATGCGGGCCATCAGATCCGCGCCACGCAGATTGCCACAGGCTGGCTTTGCGGGTCACCGTCCCATTGTTTCGTCATGCTCACCACTCCTTAGCTGTGTGTAATTCCACATTTCACCAACGACCAAAACGTTTAAAACGGTGGCCCCATTCGGATCAGTTTCAACGGAACGCAGGGTCTGCGCAAGGTTTCAAAACGGCCAGAACACTACGTCACACCCGCTTTACAACTTCTGGGAAAGCGGGTTCACTCTTGCTAAATCAACTAGGAGCGGGCCTTCGCCCGAACAACATATGATCGACAAAGCCTTTGAAGAGCAAACCGCTAAAATCGGCACCGAAACCGGCCTGTCCGACTGGGTCACCATTGATCAGGCCCGCATCAATACTTTTGCCGAGGTGACAGAAGACCCCCAATGGATTCACATTGATCCGGAACGCGCCGCGAAAGAGACCCCGTTTGGCGGCTCGATTGCGCATGGGTTTCTGACACTGTCTATGGCGTCAAAGTTTTCCATCGACACCGCCAAGTCCTTCCCTGGGCAAGTGATGGGGATCAACTACGGCCTGAACAAGGTGCGGTTTCTCAACCCGGTCTGCGCAGGCGATCAAATTCGCGGTCGTTTTGTGTTGAAATCCGTTACCAAAAAATCTGACACGCAACTATTGTCAGAAAACACTCTGACCATTGAAATCAAGGGCAAGGACACCCCTGCCCTGATCGCACAATGGCTTGGCATGGCCATTTTTGAATAATCCAGTCATTTGAATAAGCCAGCCGTGCGACACCGTTCAATCAGACCGCGCAATTAATACAGCGCGGTCTGTTTCTAACAGTACCCCATGCGCCGCAGACGTAATTCCCACTACAAAACCAGCCGTTAACCGCCTGCCCCGCGCAGTTGCAGTTTGCCTTATGCCAGTTTGTTTTCTACCTTGCAGCGAACCTTTGCATTATTCGGCTTGCTGATGCCCCTGATTGACCCCAGCCAACACGACAGCCTAGACCGTTTCCTTGCGGCGCAAACCCCTGTCTTTCAAACCGTTCTTAACGAATTACGGGCAGGTAAAAAAACCACCCAGTGGATGGGGGTCATTTTCCCGCAACTTAGTGGCTTGGGCCACAGCACCACTGCTGAATTCTTCGGCCTCAACGACATCGCAGAGGCCCGCGCCTACCTTGCCCATGACACGCTCGGCCCCCGCCTGCGCCAATGCAGCGGCATCCTGCTTACGATTGGCAACCATAGCGCTTACGCCGTCTTCGGCTCCCCCGATGACCTGAAACTTTGCTCTTCTCTGACATTGTTCGCCTCCATCGCCGAAGAAAACTCCCCTTTTGCCGAAGTCCTGTGCAAGTATTTTCCAAACCAACCCTTTCAACACCAGCCAGCACAGGCCAAGCCAACATCCCAAGAGCCGTCACAAACACCCTGAACCAGCCCACTTAACCAAAGCTTGATTAACAAAACCCGAACCTGCGCTCTTTTTGGGGTAAATATCCAATTCCACCCCTGCCAAAACCCTTTCCCATCCCGCTAAAAACGCCCTATACCGCGCGTATGAGCCAGAACCCACCCAGCCTCCGCCCCGACCTAGCCCCGCAAGCCCGCTTTTCCGACGCCCCGCGCGACGGCCAGCCTAAAATCGGCATGGTTAGCCTTGGCTGCCCCAAAGCGCTGGTGGATTCCGAACGCATCCTCACGCGGCTGCGCGCCGAAGGCTATGCCATCTCCCCCGATTACGCCGGTGCTGAAGCGGTCATCGTCAACACCTGCGGCTTTCTTGATTCCGCCAAAGCCGAAAGCCTTCAGGCGATTGGCGAGGCTTTGACCGAAAACGGCAAAGTCATCGTCACGGGCTGCTTAGGCGCCGAAGAAGACTATATCCGCGGCACCCACCCCAGCGTGCTGGCGGTGACAGGCCCCCATCAATACGAACAGGTTCTGGACGCGGTGCACAAAGCCGTGCCGCCCAGCCCCGATCCGTTTATTGACCTGCTGCCCGCCCAAAACGTCACCCTGACGCCGCGCCATTACAGTTATCTTAAGATTTCCGAGGGATGTAACCACAAGTGTAAATTCTGCATCATCCCCGACATGCGCGGCCGTCTGGCGTCGCGCCCTGCCCATGCCATTTTACGTGAGGCGGAAAAACTGGTGCAGGCAGGGGTGAAAGAACTGCTGGTGATCTCGCAAGACACCTCTGCCTACGGGCTGGACCGTCGCCACGATATGAACCCCTGGAAAGACGGCGAGGTGCGGTCCCATATCACCGATCTGACCCGCGAATTGGGCCAGTTGGGCGCGTGGGTGCGGCTGCATTACGTCTATCCCTACCCGTTTGTGCGGGACCTGATCCCGATCATGGCCGACCCGTCCAACGGCGTGCTGCCCTATCTGGATATTCCGTTCCAACACTCGCATCCTGATGTGCTGAAACGTATGGCACGACCCGCTGCCAGTGCCCGAACACTGGATGAAATCGCCGCATGGCGCGCCACTTGCCCGGACATCACCCTGCGGTCTACCTTTATCGTCGGCTACCCCGGCGAAACCGAGGCCGAATTCCAACATCTGCTGGATTGGCTGGACGAGGCCCAACTGGACCGCGTTGGCTGTTTTCAATATGAAAATGTGGACGGCGCACGGTCAAACACCCTGCCCGATCATGTGCCAGATGACGTCAAACAAGACCGCTGGAACCGCTTTATGGAGAAATCCCAAGCCATTTCCGAGGCCAAACTAGAGGCCAAAGTCGGCACTACCATCCAAGTTATCGTGGACAGCGTAGAACCCGACGGCGCCACCTGCCGCACCATGGCAGATGCCCCCGAGATCGACGGGAACCTGTTTATTGATGAAGGCTTTGAGGGGTTGAGTGCTGGGGATATTGTGGCAGTGGAGGTTGATGAGAGTGGGGAGTATGATTTGTGGGGTAAAGTGGTTTAAACTCTAATAAGTCGCTTGAAAATTATGGAAAGCTAATTTTAGTTACATTTTAGCAATCAATCCTGTACACAATTTATTGATCCCCCTACTATTAGTTGTAGAAATTTAATTGTGCATAACAGAATTGAGTGTTGCGTAATGTCGCATGCGAAAGAACCCCTCGACAATCTTTTTTTGGCAGTTAAGTTATACCTTAACTATAGCGTGTACTGTGCGCTCATATGAAGAATTTACTGGATGTTACCAATGGTAGACACTGTAGTGTTCGGCTTGATAAAAAAATCGAAAAAACTATTCGAAAAGCCCCAGCAATCAATCGAGCAAAGTGGGAGACTCTTGTTAAACATTTCGCAAAGCTTGGACCTGAAGACTTTAACTCAACTCAATTCAAGCGCGAAGGAAGATTTTCGCTTGGACTGGCTTCTGGAAAGAAAGAGAATATTTATGTTTTCAAAGCATATCAGCTACGTGTCTACGGCGGCTATTTAACAATAGGCGGTAAGCTAAATTTTATTTTTGTGGAGGCTTTGATCAAAAAAAAAGATCAAGTCACGCAGGATTTCCTAAAAAATATCGCAAAAAAGGTTGGGGAATATCATGAGTAATCAGACCTACAATTTCGGCCCTCAAAATGAAGAAGAGGAAGAAATTTTTGCTGTTGAGGAGTTGATTTTGTCAACACAACTTTTGATTCAACGCTCGATGCGAGAAGTGAAGACAAACCAATCCCAACTGGCTAAAGCACTTAAATTGTCGGACGCACGAATTTCGCAACTTTTGAACGACGAAGGCGCGAACATGACACTTGCAACAGTGGCCAAGATCGCCAACGCAATGAATGTCAAATTTGCGCTAGTCAAGGAAACCAAAACTGAGGAAACCAAAGGTGAGAATATCCCTCATCACCTGAAAATATTCAATCGCCCCGCCCGTGTTTGGTCTGATGATTCAGCGAACAAAAACGATCTGCCCTTGGATTTGGTAGCGTAATGTCCAAACACAAAGATCTTAAATCGATTAACTTCGACTTTAAATCAAAGGAATTTGACCGTAATAAGTATTTCAGCGTTTCAAAAGACGCAAAGTTACTCGAAATCTTTATGACTGAAAGCCATTTTAGAATAAAAGATGACTGTATGGGTGAGCTTCTGACTGAGGGAGACCTCTTAAAGCACGCATTTGACGGCTCGTGGAACAACGTTAGCTTTGACACAGTGAATGGTATTCTAGTTGGTTCGTACCTTTGGCAAGTCAAGGTTAAGTCTGGCAGAAAAGACGCGTTAAAGTTGTCCACAAAATATGTAGTCGCGTACGAAAACCTCCTCCATCACGAAGAAAAATATGTTGAATTATACTTCAAAAAGGTGGCTAGGTTCGCAACTTACCCTTATTTTCGTTCTCAATTCGCCATTCAGTCGCATTCTGCCGGCCTGAAATTACCACCCCTCCCTTCACTTTCCGAAAGAGTTGATTAGTCGAACGCCCACATGCAAAAAGGGACGCAATGCTGCGCCCCTTTCTATACCTATCGTGTGCACCAAATATTAACCTGCGACCTGTTAGATACGGCCTAGAAAGGAGTCTACTTCCTCTTTGGCCTGTTCTTTGGTCTTACCGTATTTGGCTTGCAGCTTACCTTCCAGCACGCGGCGGTCGCCGTTCACTTCGGCGATTTCGTCGTCGGTCAGATCGCCCCATTCGGACTGTACTTTACCAGAGAACTCTTTCCATTTGCCTTCGATTTGGTCCCAATTCATACTGTTTCCTCTCATGGTTATGGGCAGTTGCCACGGTTGGCCCTGCACCGGTTGCTCTGACCACTCAACGTCCTAACCGTTGGGAAAGTTCCCTATTGTTTTGCAAACCAGCCGAACATTCGGCGAAAATTTGCATCTTTGGGCCACTTCCAGTAGGACTGCCCTACCGATTGACTAAACCTTTTGAGGAGACCCCTTTGTCCGCACCAATGACCGACCAAGCCGAAACGTTTCAGGAAACCGCCGCAACTTTTGGTGGCCGCCTTCAGGCTGCGCGCGAAACCAAAGGGCTGACGGCGCAGGGGTTAAGTGAAAAGCTCGGGGTACAACCAGACACAATTGATGCTTGGGAAAAGGATGAAGATTCCCCCCGCTCCAACCGCATCCAGATGCTGGCAGGGCTGCTGAACGTGTCGATGGTTTGGTTAATCAACGGCGAAAGCAATGGCACCAGCAATGTGGAAGACAGCTTTGATCGGTCTGTTGCCGTGAATGACGCCTTGGGCGAAATTGCCCAGTTAAAAGACACTTTGTCAGGGGCGCTTGAAAAACTGGCACAGTTGGAAAGCCGCTTGCAAGATACAAGCGAAAGCTGACGGGTCTGTCACACACACGTGACCATCTATAATCTTCCCAGACATGGGTCGATCTGCTAGGACAGCCAAAACACCTAGCAGAGCCGTAGACATGACACAGACAACTCGCCGCACCTTTTTGACCGCAGCACTGGCCACGTTAAGCACGCCAACCCTGTTGCGCGCACAGGACCAGCAAGTGCTGAGCCCGCTTGTGCCACGCAATGTGTCAGGGTTTGTCGCGCAGGACTGGCAGGATCATTTCCAGTCGCTGGATCGGGTGTCGATCCTGTGTGACACCGGTTCGCGTTCGCTGCATTACTGGAATCCGGTGGGCAATGACTATCGTATCTACCCCACATCTGTGCCCCAAACCGACGAGTTGACCAAACGCGGCTATACTGAAATTGTGCGCAAGAAAGTCGGCCCCACATGGACGCCAACCGCAAATATGCGCAAGCGTGACCCAAGCCTGCCCGCCTTTATGCCGGCTGGCGAGGGCAATCCGCTGGGCACCCATGCCATGTATTTAAGCTGGCCTGCCTATCTGATCCACGGCACCCAAGACACCCGTAAAATCGGGCGGCAGTCATCCTCTGGCTGTATCGGTCTGTTCAACTACATGATCGAAGAACTGTTTGCGATCACCCCTGTTGGCGCACAGGTTCGGGTTATCTGATCCAGCCCTGCGGCTGTTCCCCAACCCCATTGGACAGTGTTAATTCCGCGCCTCAAAATAGGCGCGGATGCAGCTTTGGACATGGCGAAACCGGTCACCGCCCAGATGCACACCGCCATACCAGCGGGTGACCACTACCACCTCGCCCAGAATATCCTGCCGTTCCAACATGCGCAGGATCACCATGCCCGCACCGCTTTCTCCATCGTCGTTTTTGATTTGGGTGCCATCGGGCAGGATCACCGCCCAAGTGTTATGGGTCGCCTTGGCGAATTTCTTTTTGCGGCAGAGTTTTTTGACAAAAGCCTCGGCCCCGGCGCGATCAGTGACCACGCCGCCGCTAACGGCATATTTCGACCCGCGATCTGTCAGCACATTTTCAATTTGTATCATTGCCGCTTTGATCCCAAGAGGTTACGCTGAGCCTATGTTTACCATCGAACACGAATTCGACGCCACCATAGTGACCCTGATCGACGACGGCGACATCCCGTTGCAGGACGATATCACCATAGCGGCCTTTGCCAGTGTGGTGACGCTGGAACAGTATAATCCCAGAACCGACCGCATCCATAAAATATCCATGTCTATGGCGCAATTGCGTGATTTGCAGGCGGCATTGAACCTGCCCGAAGGCAGCTACCGCTTCTCGGATGCCCCCACAGACTGACTGACGACTAGTCACTGATCTGAAACACTTTGGTGCGATCTTTCGCCCCGCGCAGCAGGGCGATGCGTGACTTGGCGATGCCCAGCTCTTTGGCCAGCAGTTTAACCACCGCCGCTGTGGCTTTGCCGTCCTCGGGCACTGTGGTCACGTAAACCCGCGCGGTGCCTGCGTCGATCACCAGCCGATTGCGCGCGGCTTTGGGGGTGACCCGCACCGTCAAAAGCCCCTCAACAATCAAGCCACGCAGAGATGTGGCCTGATCGCCACCCAAGTTATCCATTGCCAATCCTATCAACTGCGCCAAAACTGCCAGACGATTCCACGCGGCCCTTTCTGGCCGAATTCTTAAGGAGTGGCTATGCGCACCGGATTCTTTTGGGACGAAAAATGCTTTTGGCATGCGGGGGGCAACTATGCCCTGACCCTACGGATCGGCGGCCATGTTCAGCCTTTGGTCGCAGGCGGGTTGCCCGAAAGCCCTGAAACCAAGCGGCGGTTGAAAAACCTGATGGATGTGACGGGGCTGCTGGCTGAACTGAAATCTTCATCTGCACCTGCCGCAAGTTTCGAAGAATTGTCGCGGGTGCATCCCGAAAGCTATCTGCACCAGTTCAAGGAAATGTCTGACAACGGCGGGGGGGAATTGGGGCTGCGCACGCCCTTTGCCCAAGACGGTTATGAAATTGCGGCTCTTTCGGCAGGGCTGGCCACTGCTGCGGTGCGCGATGTTTTGTCTGGCAAGCTGGACAACGCCTATGCCCTGTCCCGTCCCCCCGGTCATCACGCCCTGCCTGATTTCCCCAACGGGTTCTGCCTGATCAACAACATCGCCGTCGCAACCGAAACCGCCTTGGCCGAGGGCACCGCAGAGCGGGTCGCCATCCTTGACTGGGACGTTCACCACGGCAACGGGACTGAGGCAATCTTTTATGACCGCGACGATGTGCTGACCATTTCGATCCACCAAGATCATAACTACCCGATCGACACAGGCGATGTATCAGATCAAGGCTCTGGCGCGGGTGAGGGCTTTAACTACAATATCCCCCTCCCCCCTGGCTGTGGCCATGCCGCCTATATTGAAACTATGGAACGCATTGTCATCCCAGCAATCACAGATTTCGCCCCTGATATTATCATTGTGGCTTGCGGGTTTGATGCCTCTGCACTGGACCCGTTGGCGCATATGCTGTGTACGCCGCTGACCTATGGCATGATGACCGAATTGTTGATGGAAACCGCCGCTGATATTTGCGACGGCAAGCTGGTTCTGGTCCATGAAGGCGGCTATTCCGAAGCCTACGTTCCGTTTTGCGGCCATGCCGCAATCGCGCAACTGGCAGCCAGTGACACCGCCGCGCCCGATCCGCTGGCCGAAATCATGGTAGCGCGCCAACCCAGCCTGCGGGTGCAGGCGTTTCATTCCACCTTGATCGGAGAAATGGCTGCCAGTTTCGGCTATGACTGACCCTGCACCGGATCATACAACAGAACATGCAACCGATCACGCTTTGGCCCAAGCCCAGCGATAACGTTAACCCTGATCAGCCCATAGCGGCGCAGTTGCATATCGCTGCGACGCAGCGTAAACACGGAATAATTGCAACGAGGAGGCCCCAATGGGTAAAATCTACAACTCCGCAGCAGAGGCATTAGACGGCCTTTTGTTCGACGGAATGCTCATCGCGGCAGGCGGCTTTGGCCTGTGCGGTATCCCTGAAAATCTGATTGAAGCGATCAAAGAGGCTGGCACCAAACAGCTGACCGTCGCATCCAATAACGCGGGTGTGGATGATTTTGGCTTGGGCGTGTTGTTGCAAACCCGTCAGGTCAAAAAGATGATTTCCTCTTATGTGGGTGAAAACGACGAATTCATGCGCCAGTATCTTTCCGGAGAACTGGAACTCGAATTCAACCCCCAAGGCACTTTGGCAGAACGCATGCGTGCGGGCGGCTGTGGCATTCCGGGCTTTTACACCAAAACCGGCGTGGGCACTGTGATTGCTGATGGCAAAGAAGTTAAGAACTTCAACGGGCAGGATTACATCCTCGAAGAAGGTCTGTTCGCTGATCTGGCCATCGTCAAAGCTTGGAAAGCCGATGACACGGGCAATTTGGTGTTCCGCAAAACGGCACGCAACTTTAACCCGCCAGCGGCCATGTGTGGCAAGGTCTGCGTGGTTGAAGTAGAAGAGATCGTTCCACGCGGGTCCATTGACCCCGATCACATCCACCTGCCCGGCATCTATGTGCATCGCATCATTCAGGGCGATCACGAAAAACGTATAGAACAGCGCACAGTGCGCCAGCGTGAGGAGGCTTGAACCATGGCTTGGGATAGAAACCAAATGGCCGAACGGGCCGCAGAAGAACTGCAAGACGGTTGGTATGTGAACCTTGGCATCGGGATTCCGACGCTGGTGGCAAACTATGTGGGTGACAAAGACATCACCCTGCAATCGGAAAACGGCATGCTGGGCATGGGCCCGTTTCCCTTTGACGGCGATGAAGACCCTGACCTGATCAACGCAGGCAAGCAGACAATCACCGAATTGTCCCGCACCGCCTATTTTGACAGCGCCACGTCTTTTGGCATGATCCGCGGCGGCAAAATCGCAGCAGCGATCCTTGGCGCAATGGAAGTGGCTGAAAACGGCGATCTGGCGAACTGGATGATTCCGGGCAAGCTGGTCAAAGGCATGGGCGGCGCGATGGATCTGGTCGCTGGTGTTGGCAAGGTTATCGTCATCATGGATCACGCCAATAAAAAGGGTGAAAGCAAGCTGCTGAAAGAATGCACCCTGCCGCTGACAGGCAAGGGCGTTGTCGATCGCATCATCACCAATCTAGGTGTGTTCGACGTGGTCGAAGGCGGCCTGAAGCTGGTTCAAATGGCCGATGGCGTCACCCGCGAGGAAATCGACTCGCTGACAGAAGCGACTTTGGTGAATTAATTTGGCGGTGCGTGGGGAACCACGCACCCTAGGCATTAGAACGGCCTTGGATTCTGTCTGGGGCCGTTTTCACGTTTACAGGTCTTTATGGGTACCGTCACACAGCGGCGCTTTGCCGGCGTGTTTACAGCCGCAGAAAAAGACCTTTTTGCTTTGAGTGGCGTCATATTTCAACGGCGTAAAGGCGCTGCCTTTGTGGGATCCGTCACAAAACGGTTGTTTGGACGATTTACCACAGGCGCACCAGAAATAGGATTTCCCCGCCTCCACCTCGACAGGATACGGGGCTTTCTGGGCAATATTCGGGATGTCGGGCATGTTGGCTCTCCTTTGATATTCAAGATGGCTGCCCGCCCAGCCTGCGCCTATTTTTACCCCGTGAACAGACTCATTTTATGCGGATTATACTGTTCAAATTGCAACAGTTGCCTTGGAAACCTGCCACACTCTGGCCCAATTCGACGGCTAGTGATCGGGCAACGCGGCACAGATACAGACCGCTTGAGGCAGAGAAAATGATTTCCGCAATGAACGGCGCGCATCCATACCGCTCGACCCTGATCGTTTTGGCGATTTTTCTGGGCTGCGGCATTCTTGCCTTCGCTACCGCCTCGGGTGAGGATATCTGGCATCAGATCACTCTGCTCTCTGTCACACAGATCGCAGTCCTGCTGGCCTTGTCACTGGTAAATTACACCTTTCGCGCATTTCGCTGGTTCCTTTATGGCCGCGCCCTTGGGCTGAACCTGCGCCCGCTACAGGTGCTGCGCCACTATCTGGGCGGCTTTGCCCTGACCATGACCCCGGGACGACTGGGGGAATTGGTGCGCGTGCGCTGGATCAACCGTGAAACAGGGGCCAGTGTGGAACGCACCGCGCCGCTGGTTCTGGTGGATCGTGCCGCTGATCTGGCGTCTTCGGGGCTGTTGCTGGCCGCGGCCATGCTGGTAATGGCAGGAGGCATCAAAGGGGGCATCCCCGTTGCACTGATCGCCGTTCTGGCCGCAATCATTGCCACACGTCCCAGCCTGTTCCGCTGGTGCGTCACGGTGGTTTACAGGATGACGGGTCGCAAGCCGCGCCTGTTTGCCCGTGCCCGCCGCGCAGCCCTGTCGCTCAAACCCTTTTCACAGCCCACTATCGCCCTCCCCGCCTTTGCGCTGGGGTTTCTGGGCTGGTTCGCCGAAGGTTACGCCTTTTACCTGCTGCTGGATTGGATGGGCGCTTCCTTGCCCGTCTGGACCTGCGTCGGTATCTTTGTCTTTTCTATGATGACAGGCGGTGCCACAGGACTTCCGGGGGGGGTTGGCGGAGCAGAGGCAGCCATGCTGGCCTTGCTGGCCTTGCAGGGGGTGCCGCTTGACATTGCGATCCCTGCCACTGCGATCATCCGCATTACAACTCTTTGGTTCGCCATCGGGCTGGGTGTACTTATTTTCCCCTTTGCAGAAACCGCTGCCGCACGGAGGCCACATGCGCTGGAAAACCGCTGAACTGACAGGCTGGGGCCGTGTGCTTTCGGGGGCTGTCACACTGGCACGCCCTGAAAGACCATCCGCCCTTGCTGCCATTTTCACTGAAACCCCTGCCCCTGCGATCGGGGCGCAGCGGTCTTATGGCGATGCGGCCATAAACAGTGATGGCGCGGCGATTGATATGAACCGTCTGGATCGGTTTATCGGCTTTGATCCCGAAACAGGCGTATTGAATGCCGAATCCGGGGTCTCTATCACCGCCATGCTCGACACGTTTGCACCCAAAGGCTGGATGCCCGCCGTGATGCCCGGAACGGGGTTTGCCACGCTTGGGGGCTGTATTGCCCATGATGTCCACGGCAAAAACCACCACGGCGCGGGCACATTCGGCCAGCACGTTTTGTCGATTGAACTGCTCTGTGTGGACGGCAGCTTGAAAACCCTGACACCTGCGCGCAACAAAGACCTGTTCGCCGCCACAATCGGCGGCTTGGGGCAGACGGGTGTGATCCTGTCAGCCAAAATCCAGATGACCCCATGTTCGTCGCGCCTGATACAGGTGGATGAACGGCGCGCCGCCAATCTGGCCGAGTTTATGCAGATGCTCAAATCTTCCACCGCGACCTATTGTGTGGGCTGGATCGACGGCACGGCCAATGGCCAATCCCTTGGGCGCGGCATTCTGGAAGAGGCAGAGTTGACCAAATCCAACATGGCCCCAAAGCTGCGCAAGCCGCGCAAAGTGCCGTTCAACGCGCCAAAATTTGCCTTGTCTCCGCCAACTGTGCGTCTGTTCAACACGCTTTATTTCAACCGCATCCCCACAAACGGGCGCGGTGTTCTGCGCAGCCTTGGGGATTTCTTTTTCCCGCTGGATAAAATCCACGACTGGAACAAACTGTACGGCAAACGCGGGTTTCACCAGTTTCAATGTGTGCTGCCCGATGCCACCGCCGAACAAACCCTGCGTGAAATGCTGCGCCTGATCGCCGATGCGGGTCTGGCGTCGCCGCTTGCGGTTTTAAAACGCACGGGTGCAGGGCGCGCAGGGCCGCTGTCTTTCCCGATGGAGGGTTTTACCCTCGCGCTCGACTTTCCGAATTCGGATAAATCCCGCGCTTTGGTGAAACAGTTGAACAAAATGACGGCGCAGGCAGGTGGGCGAATTTACTTTGCCAAAGACAGTCTGGCCACTGCGACACAGATAAAAGATATGTATCCGGAACTGGCGGACTGGCAGAAAACCGTGGCCGCCGCCGATCCCGAAGGCCATTTCAAAACCGATCTGGTTCGCCGCCTGAAATTAAGGGAAACAGCATGAGCCAGACTTGGATTATTCTGGGTGCCAGCTCGGCTATGGGCCGCGCTTTTGCCCGCAAGGCCGCCGCCCAAGGCGCGGATGTGATTTTGGCCGCCCGTGACAAAGACGATCTGGACCGCACCGCCGCGGATTGCCTGTTGCGCGGCGCGCCCTGCGCTACGCCGGTTTTGTTTGATGCCCGTGATCCGAAAACCTTTGCGGCAATCTATAAAGCGGCCCAAGCAAAGGACGGTATTGTCAACGCAGCGGTCTTTGTGGGGTCTATGGCCCCCCAAGACGATGTAGATGCGGACCCGATGATCGGTGATCTGACCATTCAGGACAGCTTTACCGGACCTGTGAATTTCCTGCACGGTTTGGCCCCTTTGATGGAATCCCGCAAAGGCGGCACGGTTCTGGGGATTGGTTCGGTTGCGGGGGATCGCGGGCGCATCGGCAATTACACGTATGGCGCGGCCAAAGCGGGGTTTCACACCTATTTGTCAGGCCTGCGCAATCGGCTGAACCGTTCGGGCGGCCATGTTGTGACCGTGAAACCGGGCTTTGTGGATACGGCCATGACCTGGGGGATTGAAGGCATGTTCCTTGTGGCCAGCCCTGATCAGATCGCCAATGATTTATGGAACGCCCATGTGAAACGCAAAAACACGCTCTATACGCCGTTTTTCTGGCGCTACATCATGGCGATTATCAAATCCATTCCTGAACCGATTTTCAAGAAACTGTCGGTCTAGGGCGGTAACCGCCTAAACGATCTCGCCTGCGGCATAGAGCAGGATCAGAACCGTCACCGCGATGATGGCAATGCCGGATTTATCACGCATGGCAAATACGATCGGATCATAATCCTGTTTGCCCTGCCAGCCCAGCAGCACCATGCGGATTTGCCACAAAGCCAGCGGAATGATCGCCAGTCGCAGCATCCAGATGTCTTGGTACAAAGCCTCGGCTGTGTCACTGAACGTGTACATCAGAAACACCAGCAGCGAAAAGAACACGCCAAGCCCTGCCACGTTCACCAAATCCTCGCGGTCCGATTTGCGATAGCCGCGGCCCGGAACCTTGCCGTCAGATTTTGCCAAAGTCAGCTCTGTCAGGCGTTTCACGCAGCCAAGCGCCAGAAACGTGGGAAAGATAAACCCGACCAACCAGCCAGAGGCCAGCACCTGCGCTGCCAAACCACCCGCAATCACCCGCAACGTATAAAGACCCGCCAAAGTGGCGATATCCACCCAGCGCATTTTCTTTAGCTTCAGGGAATAGGATAAGGACAACACCATATAAAGCGCGATCACCCCCAATAGCGCCCAGCCCATGATGAAACCGACCCCAAGGGCAAAAATTCCCAAAGCGACGCTCATTAACATGGCATCGGGAATCCGTGCATTGCCGGATGCCAGCGGGCGAAAGCGTTTTTTCGGGTGCTGGCGGTCTGCTTCCAGATCCAGCAGGTCATTGACGATATAAATAGACGAAGCCGCCGCTGAAAACGCGGCTATGGCCAGAATAACCCGCAGCAAAGCCAGCGGATCGGTGGAATGGGCCACAATCAGCGGCAGGAACAGCAGCGCATTCTTCACCCATTGATGGGGGCGCAACCCCATGGCCAAGGATCGCCGCGACCAGGATTTTTTCACCTGCACAACTTCGATCCCGTCGGCTTTCAACTGCCGCACCGCTTTGGGGTGACGACCGACAATAATCGCCTCGCCTGCGGATTTCCAAACCTTCAGATCCAGATCCTGATCGCCTGCATAAGCGTATTCGCCCTCGCCAAACCGGGCATTCAGCGCCGCTGCCTTAGCATCCCCTTTCAGGTTCACATGACCGTCCGATCCGATGTGATCCCCGTCCAGCCCGTGATAATCCGCCAGCCTTTGCACCAGTGACGCATCACTGGCGGAGGCAAAGATCACCTCACGCCCTTCGGACTTTGCTTCGTCTATATAGGCTTGAATGTCGGGATTAACTGGCAGCAGCTCCACATTCACATCCGCCAGATCGGTGATTTCCCGTTTCAAACGGGCGCGATCCTTGAAATTCTGGAATACGGTTTTGATCGTCTTCAGGGGCTGTTTACCCATGGCAAGCCAAAAGCCCTCGAACAACATATCCGTTTTCAGGAACGTGCCGTCGATATCAACGGCAAGCGGTCTTTTCTGGGTCATTTACTGGCTCTTGTCTTAAAGACGCATCCGTCTGTCACATAGTTTGGCGGAGTCATACACAATGTGCGGGCAACTTGCCATGCCGCGACGACCTTGGGCACATATGCGCGGGTTTCCGGATATGGCGGCACGCCTTGGTGCTTTTTCACCGCGTTTTCGCCCGCGTTATACCCAGCCAGCGCCAGTAACGGATCGCTTTTGAATTCTTTTAGCAACCAATCGAGATAGGCTGCACCCCCTTTGATATTTTGCGCAGGGTCGGTACTGTCGGCTACGTTGAACCGCGCTGCTGTGTCGGGGATCAATTGCATCAACCCCACAGCCCCTGCCCCGCTAACCGCATCGACCTTACCTGCGGACTCCACACCGATCACTGCCAGTACAAAAGCAGGCGAGACGTTTTTGCCCAAAGTAGCCAACAAAATATTGCCGCCGTATTTATCCGCAAGAGTCTGCATATGGCTGATGTTCGGGGACAGCCGCGCGGAATGGCCTGGGTTTGACACCAGACTTTGCAAAGCCGCTTCCAATCGACCCGAGCGCGCCGCCGTTAAAGAGGGAGAATTTGACGTCCAGAACCAATCCTGCAAATCCGCCGGTGTCACAGGGGCTGTGGCCACAACGGTCTTTTCAGGCTCTTTGTTCTTTGCATTCTCCATCTTTTCTTTGTGCAGCTTCTTGTAATAGTCTTCATCCGGCGTGATCTGCACATCAATGCGCTTGCCAACCGGCTTGTTGGGGACGCCCACCTTTTTAAAGGTAAAGCCCCCCGCGGCGTATGTTGGGACCGGTTGACCGCCAAAGACGATCATCCCTGCCACACATACCGCTTTTACTGCGGAATAACCTGTCACTGCGCTGCTCTTTTGATTTTGTTTTCAAAGGAATCGCAAAAAAAGGGCGTCAAAGCTAGATAATTGTGTGGTTGAACTGTGGCTTTTTTGTCGTAATGGCCTGAAGCCCCCCTGAATTTGCATTTGTTTTCACTTTTTATCGGCAGACATCCGCTTGAAATCAAAGAGTTTTCCAATTTAATTCGATAAAAAGTGAAAATCTGAGATATTCAAAGTTTCAGCGCCAAAGTGTGGTCACAATTCCGAGTATAAATAGCTTCATAGACACGACGGGACGAGCATTGACGAGAACGCTCTACCAAAACAAACGGGTCTACGAAAAAACTCAAATGTGACCTTGGAGGGTACAAAAATGAAACTTTTTAAATTTGCAAAAGACGAAGATGGCGCAGTAACAGTTGACTGGGTTGTTCTGACAGCAGCACTGGTTCTGGTTGGTGGCGTTGTAGTGACAGCGATCCGTGGCGGCATGGAAGATCTGGCCTCCGACATCAACACTCAGCTGTCTGCGACTTCTGTTTCCTAAGCTGACTGATGCTGTAGCGAAGGGCCTTAGCGCCCTTCGCTCTCCACCGCGCTAGGCGGCAGCAAACCCCAAGACTTTGTATGCCGCGAACGATCATAGATCGGATCGCGCTTTTTTTTAGGTGGAACACCAAGCGTGTTTCTGGTGCGCGACAAATGATGTCACCAAGGCACAGGCCAAGACGGCAGCACGCAATAGCGCGCCGCCACAGGTAACAACTCAACCGACTGAATGAGTTAAACTAAGTAACGAGATTACAAAAGAGCGGGTGAAGAAAATGCGTATGGTATTTGCATTGGTGCTGGTAATGGGGGTCGCTATCGCAGGCGGCGCCGTTTACATGGCAATGGAGCGTTTCAATCAATATGAAACAGCTCTGGCAGAGAAAAACACACCTCAGATTCAGAAGATCGACCTGAAAACCGTCTATGTAGCGGCGACTGAACTGGACTACGGCAAACCTTTGACAAAAGACGATGTCAAAGCTGTTGAATTCCCCTTGGCGGCCGTTCCTGAGAATTCCTTTTCCGAATTGGAAACACTGATCGGCACAGGCGAAGATGCCAATGAGTTCCGCACAGTGTTGCGTACGATGGAACCTGGTGAAGCAATTTTGTCCACCAAAGTGACCCGCCTTGGCGAAGACGCTGGCGTTTCGTCGCGGTTGAAAAAAGGCATGCGTGCATTTGCCATCCGCGTTGATGTTGCCTCTGGTGTGTCTGGCTTCCTACGCCCTGGCGATAAAGTTGACGTTTATTGGACTGGGCAATCCAACACTGAAACCGTGACAAAACTGATCCTGAATGGATTAGAACTGATCGCGATTGACCAACAAGCCGATGCTTCACGCAATGTGACCACAGTCGCCCGCACTGTGACGGTTGCCGCGAATGTGAAAACCATCGCTGCATTGGTTCAAGCGCAATCCACCGGCAAACTGCTGTTGTCCCTGCGCGGGATCGACGACGAAACCACTTCTGAACAGATCGAGATCACCAAAGACGATCTTTTGGGACGGGAACAAATCAAACTGGTTGAAAAGCAAATCTGCACCATCAAAACCCGCCGTGGTGCCGATGTGATCGAAATCCCGATCCCCTGCTCGAACTAAATTCGACACCAATCTTTGACAAATCTCGGAAAATCGGGCGCTTCGGCGCCCTTTTTGCTGTCTTGGTCCGTGTAGAGCCATGACCAAAGTGTGACACTGTTGCCCCGAATCAACATACACGACCCGTTATAAAATATTGAATCTTGATAATAAAACGCATTTGACGCAGTGTGAGCGGTAATAATTGGGCATCAAAGACCCAGACCAAAGCAGTAGTGGTTCAGAGAGGCAGGATCACATGAATATGAAACACCTGTTAACAGCAGGCTTGTTGGGCGTATGCGCAACCAGCTATGTTGCGACCCCCGCAACGGCACAAAACGTGCTGAAAATCATGCGTGGCGCGACAACCAGCAGTATCAAAGTATCGGTTAACCGGGCCATCGTGATGGAATCCGATCAACCCTTTGCAGAGCTTTCAGTGGCCAATCCCGGCATTGCCGATATTGCGACCCTGTCTGATCGGACAATTTACGTGCTCGGTAAATCCCCAGGACGCACCACGCTGACATTGCTTGGGGCCGACGGGAAACTGATCACCAACGTGGATGTCCATGTCTCGCCCGATCTGGCCGAGTTCAAGGAACGCCTGCGCGAAATCCTCCCCCGCGAACCCATTGAAGTGCGCACCGCCAATGACGGGATCGTCCTGTCAGGCCGCGTCTCGGGTAAACAGAAACTGGCCCGTGCGCTGGATCTGGCGGAACGCTATGCACCTGAACGTGTGACCAACCTGATGACGGTCGGCGGATCACAGCAAGTGATGCTGAAAGTCCGTTTCGCAGAAATGCAGCGCAGTGTTGCCAAAAACCTGTCCGCCAGTATCGGTGTAAACGTAACGGGCAACAGCCCGATTGCACAAATCGGGACAGGGTCCTTGCTGCAAACCCCCACAACAACGGGTGTGGGGGCAGCGACAACAGGCCAACAGGGTGCTTTCTCTCTCGGGTTCACCTCGGGTGATTTGGCAATCAACCTGATGTTGGAAGCCTTGGAAACCAAAGGCTTGGTGCGCACATTGGCGGAACCCAACCTTGTTGCGATTTCAGGCAACGAAGCGGCGTTTCTGGCAGGCGGTGAATTCCCCGTCCCAGTTGCAGACGGCGACGGCGTTAAAATCGAATACAAACCTTTCGGTATCCAACTTAAGTTCAAACCGATTGTTGTAGACGGCGACCTGATCAACCTGACCATCGAAAGTGCGGTGTCCGAACTGGACCCGACACAGTCGATCACCGTCAGCGGCTCTGTCATCCCCGCTTTCTCCAAGCGCGAAGCCACAACGGTTGTGGAAATGCGCGACGGGCAAAGCATGTCGATTGCGGGTCTGTTACAAGACAACTTCACCGATGCGGCTTCTCAAGTGCCTTGGCTTGGCGACGTTCCCATTCTGGGCGCCTTGTTCCGCAGTGCAAACTATGCCCGTGACCAAAGCGAGCTGGTTGTGATTGTCACGCCTCATCTGGTGACCCCGGTAGACAGCGACAGCCTGAGCCTGCCAACCGACCGTATTAAGATCCCGAACGAAAGCGAATTGTTTTTGCTGGGGAACGTGAGCGGTAATCGCAAGGGTAAAGCCGTAAAAGGTGCCACCGGAACAGTATCGTCGCAGGACTTCACCGGGTCCTACGGCTATGTGATGGAGTAAGACACATGAAAACGCTTTCAATCACGTCCACCGCCGTCTTCGCACTTGCTTTGGCAGGGTGTTCGGCCACCGACAGCACCTTTGCCTACCTCGGCCCTGAAGCTGGCTATGAAATCACAGACAGCAGCCTGGGGGTTGCCACGGCCAATAACGTCGCGGTGCAATCGGGCGATCTGGCTGGATCAATGGCCGCAAATCTGACGCGCAAATTCGCAGCCGAGGCCCCTGCCCGCATCACTTTTGCCTTTAACTCGGCAGCGCTTGATGCAACCGCACAAAGCATGTTGCGCCAGCAGGCGCAGTGGATCAAAGCACACCCGCAGATCGTATTCCGCGTCTATGGCCATACGGATAAAGTCGGCTCTGACGCCTACAACCGCCGTCTGGGCAAACAACGGGCTGTTGCTGCGGTGAACTTCCTTGTCAGTCAGGGCGTCAGCCGCAAAAAACTGCAAGCGGTCGCCTCATTCGGGGAAACCCAGCCTGTGGTTCTGACAGAAGCTGCCAATCGTGAGAACCGCCGGACTGTGACCGAAGTATCAGGGTTCGCCCGCAAAGGTCAGGCCTCTGATCTGGACGGGAAATACGCAAAATATGTGTATGATCAGTATATTAGCACGACCTACACTGTTGAAGACAAAAAAGAATAAGCTTCTCCCAAGCTTGATGCGGGCAAAAATTCTTAAAATTGCCCGCATCAATCTAAAAATTACCACATTCCTAATATATTTCCGACCATATGAGCAGGCGCATACCGCGCTAAAAAAACAAGCGGGATCAATCCCGTATCTGGATGGACCGAGGTTATGAGCGCCGATACAGACACCAAAGACGCGGGAAAAGTGATCGCTTGTGCGATTGCACGGGATATCGAAGCGTTTGATCTTCTGATTGAAGATATGGAAGCCGAATTTGATGAAAATTGGGGCGCCTTAACCTTTGAAGCTGCTGAGGCTGCGTTAAATTCCGACATTGGCAAAGACCTGAAACTGGTCACAGTTGCCGTGGATAAAAACGACGAGCAAGACCTGACACTAGTGGCGAATGCGATCCGCACCGCCCGTGAAAGAGACATTCGCGTGATCCTCGTTCCGAACGAGTTGAACACCGTTGCCCTGCATCAGTTGATGCGCATGGGCTGTGATGATTTCGCCCCCTACCCCCTGCCCGAAGGCGCGCTGCATGATGCGATTGAACGTATCTCCAAAGTGCCAGATGTGCCCGTCGTAGCCACCCCGGCAACCCCGGTTACCCCCGCTGATACCAGTCGCAGCGGAATCGTTTTACCCGTCTACGGCCTGGGTGGCGGCGTTGGCGCCACCACATTCGCAGCCAATCTGGCTTGGGAGCTTCAGAAAATTGGTGAGAATGAGAATAAAAAAGTCTGTATTCTCGATTTCGATTTTCAGTACGGTGCGGTGTCCACATATCTTGATGTACCGCGCACAGAAGCGGTTTTTGAATTCCTCTCGGATGCAGCAGCAGCCGATGCAACGGGTTTGAAACAGGCGATGTCAGCGTATAAGGACCGCCTTGATGTGCTGTCTTCGCCGATCGACGCCCTGCCTTTGGAATTTGTCGAACCGGACGGCATCCAAAATATCATCACGCTGGCAAAATCCAGCTATGACTTTGTAATCATTGACGTTCCTCAGGCGTTGGTTAGCTGGTCTGAAACCGTTCTGGAAGAAGCACAATTGTATTTCGCCATTCTGGAACTGGATATGCGTTGCGCACAGAACGCTTTGCGGTTCGTACGCACGTTGAAAGCCGAAGACCTGCCGTTTGAAAAAGTGCAGTTCGCGCTAAACCGTGCACCCAAATTTACCGACATGTCCGGCAAGGCCCGGGTCAAGCGGATGGCTGAAAGCCTGGAAATTGATTTCCGCTATTCGCTGCCAGATGGCGGCAAACCAGTGGCCAATTCCGGCGATGAAGGCATCCCGTTGGCCGAACTCGCAGCAAAAAATCCGCTTCGTAAAGAGATTCTAAAGATCGCTAAGACAATATCGGAACTTGTAAAAGACGACGCGCAATAAAGGGGAGTAACGAATGTTTAAAAGATATAAAAAATCAGACTCCAAACCTGCGGCAGATATAGCACCGGAAGCTCCGGTCGCTGTGGTCGAAACCGCGCCTGAAGCTGTTGCAGCACCGGCCGCAGCAGCTCCGAAAGCGGCCCCTAAGGCTGTGCCAGCCGCGGCAAAGACCAAGGCAGATAACCTCAGCCGTGAAGAACGTCGGGCGCAAAAGCTGATGGATGTCCGTCTGGACATGCACAACCGTCTTTTGGAAAACTTGAACCTCGGTGCGATTGAATCCGCGTCAGAGGCTGACTTGCGCCGTGAAATTGCGGCTATCTGTTCGGATGGTCTTCAGGAAATGGGTCTGGTTCTGTCAAAAGAAGAACGCACCAACCTGAACAGCGAAATGTTTGACGAAGTCACGGGTCTTGGCCCGTTGGAACCGCTTCTGAAAGACGAAGACATCGCCGATATTCTGATCAATGGTCCCAAACAGATCTTCATTGAAAAAAGCGGTAAGCTGTCTCTGTCTAAAGTGGTGTTTCGCGATGACAAGCACCTGTTGCGGGTGATTGATAAAATCGTGTCGGCTGTTGGTCGTCGTGTCGATGAATCAAACCCTTACGTGGATGCGCGTTTGCTGGACGGTTCCCGTTTCAACGCCATGGTCCCACCCATCGCGATTGATGGTGCCCTTGTGTCCATTCGGAAATTCAAAAAAGACAAACTCGGTATCGACGATCTGGTGAAATTCGGGGCCTTTACCGATGAAATGGCCGCCTATTTGCAGGCCGCCGTGGCCTGCCGTCTGAACATTATCGTGTCCGGCGGTACAGGGTCTGGTAAAACCACCACGCTGAACGCTTTGTCCAGTTTCATTGCCAATGACGAACGTGTGGCCACAATCGAAGACACCGCCGAGCTGCAACTGCAACAGATTCACCTGGCGCGGATGGAAACCCGTCCGCCAAACGTGGAAGGCAAAGGCGAAGTAGACGCCCGTGCCTGTCTGAAAAACGCCCTGCGGATGCGTCCTGACCGGATTATCGTTGGGGAAACTCGCGGCGACGAGGTTATCGACATGTTGCAGGCCATGAACACAGGCCACGACGGGTCCATGACCACAATTCACGCCAACTCGGCCCGTGATGCGGTTGCCCGACTGGAAAACATGATCGCCATGACCGGTGTTGAAATGCCCCTGCGCGCCATGCGCTCGCAAATCGCATCGGCTGTCAACCTGATCGTTCAGGTTAAACGTCTGCAAGACGGGTCTCGTCGTATGGTGTCCATTACCGAAGTGGCCGGCATGGAAGGCGATGTGATCTCCTTGCAGGAAATCTTTAAATACGAAATCGAAGGCACAGGCAAAGACGGCAAACTGATTGGTGACTTTACCCCAACAGGCCTGCGCTCGCTCTACTCTGATCGCTTCAAACAGTGGGGCTTTGATCTGCCCTCCAGCATTTATTCTCCGCGCCGCCAAACCGCAGCGCAATAAGGAAACAATATTATGGGTACGCAAGCAGTCATCTATCTTTTGATCTTCGTCGGCGTCGTGCTGATTGTCGAGGGTATCTATCTTGTGACCTTTGGCAAATCCATCAAACTTAACAGCCGCGTGAACCGCAGGCTGGCCCTGATGGAAACCGGCAAAGCCCAGGAAGAAGTGTTTGAAGCCCTGCGCAAAGAGCGGGATCAGCACCTTTCGGGGCTGAAACTGCCGATCATGTCGATCCTTAGCAACAAAGCGCAGCAAGCAAACATTGCGTTTTCACCAACCGCGCTGATTATGGTGATGGGCTTTGTCGCTGTACTTAGCTTTGGCGGCCTGACCTATTTCACTGAAACCGGCCTGACACTGCGCTGCATCCTGTCTGTTCTGATCGGTGGGGGTGGCGTTTATTTCTGGCTTAACGGCAAGGCGAAAAAACGCATGGCCGCCTTTGAAGAGCAACTGCCGGATGCCGTTGATCTGATCGTGCGTTCACTGCGTGTTGGTCACCCTTTCTCTAATGCAATCAACATCGTAGCCAATGAAATGCCAGACCCGATCGGCTCTGAATTCGGTATGATCGTCGATGAAACCGCTTACGGCGCTGATATTGCCTCGGCCCTGAACAATATGGCAGAGCGGATCGACGTGCCCGACCTGCGCTTCCTGACTGTGGCTGTTGCGATCCAGGCTAAAGCGGGTGGTAACCTGGCCGAAGTTCTGGACGGTCTGTCCAAGGTGATCCGGTCCCGTTTCAAACTGTTCCGCCGCGTTAATGCCATCACCGCCGAGGCGAAATGGTCCGGCATGTTCTTGTCTGGCTTTCCATTGGCAGCACTTGGCGGCGTAAACCTGATGAACCCAACCTATTATGATGCCGTAAAACCGACTGAATATTACATGCCCGCAGCGATTGGCGTTTTTGTCGCCCTTGCCATTAACGTTTTGGTAATGCGCCATATGGTCAATATCAAGGTATAGGAGCCATCAGATGTTCGAACAGATCAACACCTACCTTGTAGAAATTCTGGGCCCAGCCGGGCCGTTGATCGCTATGGGCGTGCTTGGCGTGTTCTTCATCGTCATGACTCTCCCCTTCCTGCTGACCAAAAAAGAAGATCCGTTTGATCGGCTTGCCGGTTCAGGTGTGCGTAATCCAACGCCTTCGCGCGGTGCCGGCAACCAACCCAAACTGGAATTGCGCGAAAAACAGAAAGGCCCGAACCTCGATAAATTCGCGGCCTATCTGGAACCGCAAGACCAACAGGAATTTTCCGATCGCCGTTTGAAATTGATCCAAGCGGGCTATCGTACCAAAGGTGCGGTACGGACATTCCACTTTATGCAACTGGTTCTTGGCCTTGCAGGTTTGTTGATCGGCACCGTCTATACATTCATTTTGACGGGTGCCCCGTCCGATCTGAAATGGCTGGCTGCGCAAACCTTAGGCCCGGGTTTTGTGGGATACTACGCCCCGATCTATTGGGTCGAAAAACGCCGTGCCACCCGCCAAGAAGAAATCCTGAACGGCTTTCCGGACGCGCTCGACCTTATGCTGGTCTGTATCGAAGCGGGCCAGTCCCTTGACCAAGCTGTACAGCGTGTGTCCAAAGAAATTGCTCCGTCGGCCCCTGCCCTCTCCGAAGAATTCACCATCGTCGCCAATGAAATGCGCGCCGGTAAAGAACGGCCCGTCGTGCTGCGCGACATGGCCGAACGCTGCGATTGTCAGGACATTTCTGCATTTGTCACCGTGATGATCCAGTCCGCCACCTTTGGTACATCCCTGGGCGAGGCATTGCGCGTCTATGCCTCGGAAATGCGGGATAAACGTGTGACCCGCGCCGAAGAAAAAGCCAACAAGCTGCCCACAAAAATGACACTCTGCACCATGATGTTCACGGTGCCTCCTCTTCTCGTAATTATGGTGGGGCCTTCGGTCTTTGATATCTATGTTCACATGGTGCAAAAATAAATCAGCTATTGCAGCGGCAGTCTTAGCCTGCGGTTTTCTGACGGCATGTTCCCTGAACCCTGCGGTTAATTCGCGTTCCCTGGCCGAGGTTCATGAAGGCGTCAAAGCCCCGCCCGGTACAGAAAAAGTGACCGAATCCGTAGACGGCCTTACCGTCGGTCACCGGTTAATGGCCTCGGGCGAATATGAGCTTGCCTTAAAAGCGTATACCCGCGCTGCAGGTAATATCGGATTGAACGCAGATGTGCTCAGCGCCCTTGGCTCTGCCAATTTACACCTTGGCCGGCTGCACCATGCCCGTGAATTGCTAGAACTGGCGGTCAATAAAGACCCCGAATTTGTGCCAGCATGGAACAATCTGGGCGTGGTTTTACAGTCCCAAGGCGAATATCCAGAGGCAAAGCGTGTCTTTCAGCTCGCATATGGGCTTGATAACGGAAATTCTGAAGAAATCCGCAAGAATTTGACCAAAGTTATCGCAATTATGGACAAGTCGGTTTATTCTACCCCTAATGACAATAATGAATTCGAGTTGGTGAGGCGGGGTAACGGCAATTACATGCTGCTATCCACATCAAACTCGGGATAAAAACGAGCAGTACAGGAACAGACCCATGGGCAATCCACTAATGGGCACACTCGCAATCGCTGGCTTGCTGGCTCTTGGCGCATGTGCAGAAAACGGCGACGCATCCAAAGCAGCGGATCTCGATCCCACAAGCGTTGTTGATGCGACAGATTTGAACGACATCATGTTGACAGTGGCCGATCCGAATGAGGCCGTTGAATACTTTCGATCCTCCCTGACCAAAGACCCCAAACGAACCGATTTTCGTCGCGGGTTGGCGCAATCTCTGGTTCGTGCCAAACGGGCGACAGAATCTGTACCGATCTTTGAAAAACTGATTGAGGACCCGAAAAGCACGGATCAGGACCGAATCGATTATGCGGATGCGCTGATCCGCACCAATGACTGGGCAGGTGCCGAAGCCCAGTTGAATAAAGTCCCGCCAACGGTCGAAACTTACAAACGTTACCGTCTGGAAGCGATGATCGCGGACAGTCAGAAAAAGTGGAAGAAAGCTGACAGTTTTTACGAAATCGCGTCTGGCCTGACCACCAAACCATCCAATGTGATGAACAACTGGGGCTATTCGAAAATGGCCCGCGGTGACTATAAGGGTGCGGAAAAGCTGTTTGTTCAGGCAATAACCTATGATCGCAAACTGTTCACCGCCAAAAACAATCTGGTTCTGGCCCGCGCTGCGCAGAAAAACTATGCATTGCCTGTGGTGCCGATGACCGAAACCGAAAAGGCACAGATGCTGTACACGGCGGGTCTGTCGGCGGTCAAACAGGGCGACACGGATGTCGGGCGCGGTCTGCTTGAAGATGCAATTGATACCCATCCGCGCCATTTCGAAGAAGCGGTGCGCAGCCTTGAAGCGTTGAAACGTACGATCAAAAGCTGATGATCACGGGATTGGACCCAACGCTGGTTCTTTTACTGATCGCCCTGCCCTTTTGTATCTGGGCTGCGATCAGCGATCTGCGGCACATGAAAATATACAATAAAACCACACTGGGCCTGTTTTTGGCATTTGCCGCAGTGGGGCTTTTGTTGTTCCCGCTAGACCTCTATGCATTGCGTCTGGCGCAGGCGGCTTTGATGCTGGCGGTTGGTTTTTTGTTAACAGCTTTTGGCTATATGGGCGGTGGTGACAGCAAATTCATTGCCGCAATGGCACCATTCATTGCCCTTGGGGATGCGACCATGTTCTTGATGTTATTGGCCGCTTTATCCCTGCTAACGGTCGCATTGCACCGCGGGATTGGCGCGATTGCCCCCCTTAAACCCTACCTAAAGGGCTGGAAGTCCTGGCAAGTAGGCGGAAAATTCCCCTATGGCGTCACGCTTAGCGCGTCGCTGGCCTGTTATCTGGTGATGCAAACCTCTTTTGCCTTTTAAAAGGGCCATTTCCGCAGACCACCGCCCAATCGTATCGGGCTTAATCCTGTTTTAGCAGGATGAACAAATCATTGCGCAACACCTCACTAAAGGACAGGGCAGGGTCTTGTTCGATTTCACTCAGCACCATACGACGCACGTCTTGCCCCATCGGGCAAAGCGGAACCACCACGAATTCCGCCGCTGCAAAACCCGGCGTTCCCCCATAATACCACGGTGCCCCGCCAGTTAAGGGCGCAGTATCAGAAAACAGCCACAAGCCGTTGATCCAATCCGCATAAAGGGTTTGCGCCCCTTTGGCCTGCGACATTTGATCAAGCCGTTTCCCCGTTTCAATCAATTCCGCAACCAGCCCGGTGGATTTTTGGCAATCTGGCAGCGTTTCCCCAGCCAAAACAGTGGGCTTCGCTCCGCTGGAGGCCAGAGCGGTAAACGGACGGTCTATGCGGTAATCCCCATCCTTCGCGCCGCGAAACCGCAAATCGTTATTGGCAGGTGATCGAAACACAGCGGCAAATCTATCTGGGCGCAGGCTGTTGTGGATCAACAAAGACTGAATTTGTGTCACCAGCAAAGGCATTCCAAGGGTCATCAACATAACCGACACGATCTGCAACGCCCTTTTCAAGGGCCAGCCAAAGCGGTTGTACAGCTCTACATCGCGGGCCAGTGCCAACACCAGCACCCCTGCGGGGATAAGCCAATGAGGGTCATTTTGCCAGTTCTGATGGGTGATCAACACCCACCCCGCCACCAATGCCAGCAACACCAAAGCTGACCCCGATTTGCGCGCCTGACGCAGGAACACAATGCCCGTCAGAACCGCCAAAACTCCGACGATTTGCGCCGGTGCCAGTAGCATCAAAACCAACGGCGCCCCCGGCTGCCCGCGCGCTGCAGAATTTGCCACGAACATCAGGTCCTGAACATACCCCTGCCAATAGGTCAGCCCCCCAAGGGGCAGCGTAATACAGGTCAGAAACACCATCGACCACAGCACAGAGAAGGCCAGCATTTTGAACTGCCGGCCGATCAGCAAAGCAAGGATAAGCGCAGGCAGCAAAAACACCGCGAAGGTGGCCTTTGTCAGCAGTAAAAAGCCGACTCCAACCCCGAGGATCATAGGCTCTGCCAAAAGGGTCCAACGATTGTTCAAACGGGACGGCACCACAGCCAAAGCCACAAGCAGTGCCCCGACTGCCCAGCACCAGTTGTTATAGTACATTGAGGCGGTCACAGTCGGCGCGACGCCGCCGTGAACCAACGCCAACATCTGCACTAAAAAGACCGCACCAAGGGCCAATGCGCCGCTGGGGGCAAAGCGCGATAGCCCCACCCAGTAAAGCGCGGGCAGCATGACTAAGGTGATCATCACAGGCGCATAGGCAAAGGCCCCACCGACGCCAAACCCCAGATCCATCAACCAGACAATCGGAAGAAACGCCATGGCGCCGAGCGGGGTCAAGAAATCCAGATGGGGCACTTGCCCTGCCTGCATCCGCAACACGATCTGCGCCATGTGAATCGCATCGCCGTCAAAGCTCATGATCAGCACAGCACCGCTGTTTGAACGCATCATCGCCAGCACGGCCAACAGCCCAATCAGGAACAATGCGTACCAAAACCAAAATAATTGCCGCACGTCCGCCCCCGGCTGTTGCCTGTTTCAAACAAGTTAAATCAAACCGTCGCAATCCGCAAAATCAAATGCAGTTTTTATTTACCAGTAGAAGATAGAAAGAGTAGGCTTCGACTATAAAATACAAAACATAAAAAGCAGTGGTATGACAATGAATATGCAGGCGCGCACTCTGCACTATCCCCAAATTCCGATGTCTATTGCGGCAACGGGTTTGAACCCCGTGTTTGCACGGGATATTTTAATTAAAACCATGTTTCGTAAAAACGTTTCAACCCCGGGTGAGGTGGAAAAAACGCTTTGTTGTTCTACGCCTGTCGCGCTTGAACTGATTGAAATGGCCCGCAGCCAGAACATGCTTGAAGTCACGGGTAAAACTGGCACGGAACTGCGGTATCAAATGTCTGAAAGCGGTAAATCCCGCGCGCTTGATGCCTTGGCGCAATCCGAATATTTCGGCGCGCTTCCCATCCCGCTGGCCCATTACCGCGAACAGGTTAAGCTGCAATCTGTGGCCGATGTAGGCATCACGCAAGAAGCACTTGAAAACTCAATGGGGCATCTGATTATCCCTGATGGTTTACTGACCCAATTGGGGCCTGCGGTGAACTCGGGGAAATCCATCCTGATGTACGGCCCTCCGGGCAACGGGAAATCCTCCATTTCTAATGGCATTCGTGACGCCCTTGGGGACCGGATTTTTGTGCCAAAAGTGCTGGAATATTCGGGTCAGGTGATCTCGGTTTACGACCCGATTGTGCATGGTATGGCACAAGAAAGCGTCGTCGACCCGAATGCCTTGCGGCGGACAGGCGTGCAATTCGACAGCCGCTATGTGCTGTGCAACCGTCCATCGGTGATCACGGGGGGGGAATTGACCCTTGGGATGCTGGAACTGAACTACAATCCCAGCTCAAAAACCTATCAGGCACCTTTGCAGCTAAAGGCAACGGGCGGCGTCTTTATTGTAGATGACCTTGGCCGCCAGTCCGAACCGCCACAGGCGTTGATCAACCGTTGGATTGTTCCTATGGAAGGCGGCGAAGACATCCTTTCACTGCAATCAGGTGAAAAATTCCTAGTGCCGTTTGATACATTGGTGATCTTTTCGACCAACTTCCATCCCGCCGAAATCTTTGACGGCGCAGCCCTGCGTCGGATTTATTATAAGGTTCTGGTGGATCGCCCGACCCGCGACCAGATGATCCAGATTTACGCATTGGTGTCCAAAGCGATGAAGATGCCATTGGATGAAAAGGTTCTTATCCACCTGTTTTCAAAGCTTTACCCACAAGTTGACAACACCTATGCGGCCTATCATGCACCTTTCCTGATCACCCAGATGAAATCCATCTGCGATTATGAAGGCCGCCCGCATACAATGGCAATTGACCTGATTGAACGGGCTTGGGCCAACTTGTTCGTGGCAGAATCCGTTGTCGAACACTAAGCTGAACACTGTTGTCGCAGGCTGTGGCCGCATGGGGGAACCTATGCTGGCCGCCTTGCGCAAGGCGGATTTCCCTGCCAGCGGCTTTGATCTACGCGATCCCATCAGCTACGGGCCAATCGGCGACTATATTACCAATAAAACCAGCGACATACCAACGAACACGACCGTCCTGATCACTGTGGTACGCGACATCCCGCAAACAGAATCTCTGTTATTCGGGGCGCAAAACCTTTTACGACAATTGCCAGCCCTGACCCATCTTGTGGTCAGTTCCACCGTATCCCCCCGCTACATCGCCGATCTGCAATCCCGCGTCCCCTGCACATTGATCGACGCGCCTATGTCCGGCGCTGCAATCGCTGCGGAACAGGCGCGTCTTTCTTTCATGCTTGGTGGCCCTAAAACAGACATCCAGCACCTCATGCCGCTTTTTTCCGCGATGGGTGCACATTTTCATCACATGGGTGACACCGGCGCTGGAATGGCAGCCAAGGTCTTGAACAATCTACTGGCCGCCACAAATACGGCAACCACGCGCCTGATCCTCGACTGGGCCGACGCCGCCAATATCGACGAACAGAAACTGCTTGACCTGATCCACACGTCATCCGGCCAAAACTGGCTCGCTTCCGGCTTTAATGACATCGAATTTGCCCGGGACGGTTTTGCCTTAGACAACACAATCGGCATTCTCAAAAAGGACGTGGAAAGCGCGCTGGATGCCGCCCCGCTTGGCGCTGATACCAGCCTGCCAGAAACAGTCATCCGCCAAATCACCGCCCTAACCCCGCGCCCAGCAAAAAACTAGCCCCACCCCGCTTCTTCTTTCCTAAAATATCCGCGGGGGGGTTTAGGGGGCAGCCAGCCCCCTTTGCAACGCCACCGCCACAGGCTACGTCTAAAACATGACCAAGCTGCCGCAAAAATTCAAAGACTGGTTTGACGCCCGTGGCTGGCAGGTTCACCCCCATCAACAACAGTTGCTAGAGCGCGCGGACGATCCCGCAACCCTGCTGATCGCCCCTACGGGCGGTGGCAAAACATTGGCGGGTTTCCTGCCCAGTCTGGTAAAATTGGCTGAAAACCCGCAGGACGGTCTGCACACGCTTTACATCTCGCCACTAAAAGCACTGGCGTCTGACATTCGCCGCAACTTACAGACCCCGATAGAGGCGCTGAATTTACCGGTTCGGGTTGAAGACCGCACAGGGGATACGCCGCAAAGCAGGCGCAAACGCCAGCGGGCTGATCCACCGCACATCCTGCTGACTACGCCGGAATCTCTCGCTATTCTATTGTCTTACGAAGATGCCCCCAAGGTTTTCAAAGGGCTGAAACGGGTTGTGGTCGATGAAATTCACGCCCTCGCAGAAAGCAAACGGGGCGATCAACTTATGCTGTGCCTGTCGCGGCTACAGGCACTCGCCCCTGATCTGCGCCGTGTGGGTCTATCTGCTACAGTCGAAGATCCACCCGCCCTCGCCGGTTTTCTGGCCAATCATCCTGATCCGTGCAATGTCCTGCTGGCCGCGCCGGGACCAGACCCCGACATCCGCATTTTACACACGCAAACACCGCCGCCATGGTCCGGTGCTGGCGCGGTTTATTCGGTTCCCGAGGTTTTGAAACTGGTCGAAACCGCAAAAACCACCCTGATTTTTATCAACACCCGTGCGCAGGCCGAAATCTATTTTCGCGCAATCTGGACCGCCAACGAAGCTGCGCTGCCCATCGCGCTTCATCACGGCTCATTGTCGCGCGAAGCGCGGGATAAGGTCGAAGCCGCCATGGTCACAGGCAGTCTGCGGGCGGTTGTATGTACCGGCACGCTGGATTTGGGGATTGATTGGGGGGATGTGGATTTAGTCATCCAGATCGGTGCCCCGAAGAATATCAAACGTCTGGTGCAGCGGATCGGGCGCTCTAATCACCGTTACAATGCGCCCTCCCGCGCCGTGATTGTCCCCTCGAACCGGTTTGAAGTGCTTGAGGCACAGGCCGCGCTTGAAGCGGTAAAAGACCATACCCTAGACGGCGAGCCCCGTGGCGATTGCCCGCGCGATGTTCTGTGCCAGCACATTTTGATCCGCGCTTGTGCTGGGCCGTTCAGCGCCGACACGTTGTTCGCCGAGGTCTGTCAAGCTGGTCCTTACCGCAACCTGACCCGCGTGGGATTTGACGCCTGCCTGAACTTTTGCGCCACAGGTGGCTATGCCCTGCGCACCTATGACAGGTGGCAGCGTCTGATGTTAAACCCGCAAGGGCTTTGGCAATTGCGCGATCCCCGCGCTGCGCAACGCATTCGTATGAATGTGGGTACAATCGTTGACACTGAAACCTTGAAAGTGCGCTGGCGTGGTCGCGGCGGTGAGCCCTTGGGCGAGATCGAGGAAAATTTCGCAGCCACTTTAACCCAAGGCGACACGTTTTTAATTGGCGGCCAAGTGGTGCAATACGAAGGTCTGCGCGAAATGACGGTTCAGGTGTCCAAAGGCCGCAAGAAACCCCGCATTGCGGCTTTTTCCGGCACGAAATTCGCCACCTCTACACTGCTGTCCACCCGCGTCATCGAACTGATCAACAGCGGTGATTGGTCTGCGTTGCCGGATCACACGCAAAGCTGGCTCGACACGCAACGCCAGATTTCCGCACTGCCAAGGCCGGACCGGATGTTGGTGGAAAGCTATTGGCGCGACACCACCGCCTATACTTGTTTTTACGGGTTCGCTGGGCGCAATGCTTTGCAAACGCTGGGGTTGTTGCTGACCAGCCGGATGGAATTGGCCGACCTGAACCCCATAGGATTTGTTGCGACCGATTACGCCTTGCTGATCTGGGGATTAACCGCCGTAAACGACCCTGCTACCCTGTTGTCACCCGAGGATTTACGGGACGGGTTGGACGGATGGCTTGCGGGGAATGCAGTTATGAAACGCAGCTTTAGAACTGTCGCAACCATTTCGGGCTTGATTGAAAAGCACCTTCCCGGGAAACGCAAAACAGGACGTCAGGCCACATTTTCATCCGACATTTTGTATGACACCCTGCTGAAATATGACCCGGACCATTTATTGCTGCAAATCACCCGCGAAGAAGCCATGCGCGGGTTGGTGGATTTCGGTCGGATCGAGGAAATGTTACGGCGTGTGCAGGGTCGCATTGACCACGTTCAAGCCCCCCATGTGACCCCGCTAAGCGCGCCAATGTTGCTTGAGGTGGGCAAGGTTCCGATCCATGGCGCGGCACTGGAACGTGCAGCCGAGAGTCTCGCTGCCGACTTGATGCGCGAGGCGGGGTTGAAATAGCTTGATTCCCTGCTCCGTTGACGGCATGTCCGCGCAATGAACGGCTATTCCTTCACGCTCGATCAGGCCAACCTTACGGCCCTCGCCTCTGGCTTGCTTTGGTGGCAGGAACGGCGCTTGCTTTGTGTATCAGACCTGCACCTTGGCAAATCGGATCGCATGGCGCGGCGGGGTGGGGCTTTGCTGCCGCCCTATGAAAACCGCGAAACACTGGATCGTTTAACGCAGGCCGTTGGCGCGCTTGATCCGTTGAGCGTGATTTGTCTGGGGGATAGTTTTGACGATAGCGCGGGACAGCACGCCCTAAGCGAGGCTGAACATACCCAACTGACCACTTTGATGGCTGGTCGGCGCTGGATTTGGATAGAGGGTAACCATGATCCCGGCCCTGTCGATCTGGGCGGCACCCATATGGCTGAATATAAAACCGGCCCGCTGGCGTTCCGCCATATCGCTGACCCTGATGCCGGTTCTGAAATATCGGGCCACTATCATCCCAAAGCCAGCCTGCGCCTTAAGGCAGGCACCCTGTCGCGACCTTGCTTTTTGATTGATGACACCCGTGTCATTCTACCGGCATTTGGCGCGTATACGGGGGGGATGCGCAGCAGTGATCCTGTTTTTGCACCTCTGATGTCCGATCGTGCAGTGGCGGTCCTGACGGGGGCACAAGTGCTGCCGATCCCGATGCCCAGATCATAACCGTGCCACGGTGCCGCACCATCCTTGCACCCCGCGAACACCGTCCTAGCTTTTGCAGGCCGGACACATGCTGCCGGTCGGGTGACGGCCCTGTTCCAGAGTATGTAAGCGCCGAATATGCGCAACTGCGCCCGATGTAATGATTATTTGAGTATTGGTAGGCGAGGCGCTGGATCTGCTCCGGCGCCTCGTTTTTGTATTGCCGTCTTAGGCGGTCAGACCTTCGGGCTCTTCCAATCCGTTGGCGCGCGAACAGGCGGTAACGGTATTGGCCAACAGACAGGCGATTGTCATTGGGCCAACGCCGCCCGGAACCGGGGTAATCGCGCCGGCTTTTTCCACAGCAGATGCAAAATGAACGTCGCCAACCAGCTTGGATTTACCCTCTTTTTCAGGGTGGGGAATGCGGTTGATGCCCACGTCGATGACGGTTGCGCCTTCGCCGATCCACTCGCCCGTGATCATTTCAGGACGCCCGACAGCTGCCACAACAATATCCGCACCCCGGCACAGGGCCTCGATGTTTTTGGTGCGGGAATGGGCGATTGTGACAGTGCAACTGTCTTTCAAAAGCAGATTTGCCATAGGTTTTCCCACAATGTTGGACCGCCCCACAACCACAGCATTCAGACCAGACAGGCTGCCGTGATGGTCGCGCAACATCATCAAACAGCCAAGCGGTGTGCAGGGAACCATAGATTTCTGCCCCGTGCTTAGCAGCCCGACGTTGGAAATATGAAACCCGTCCACATCTTTTTCCGGAATGATGGAATTGATCACCAATTCTTCGTTCAGATGGTCAGGCAGGGGCAGTTGGCACAGGATACCATGCACTGCGGGATCGTTGTTCAACTGCTCTATCAGGGCCAGTAGATCGGCTTCAGATGTATCCGCAGGCAGTTTATGCTCGTAAGAGTTCATCCCCACTTCCAGCGTGGATTTGCCCTTGTTGCGCACGTAAACCTCGGATGCGGGATCTTCGCCCACAAGCACCACAGCCAAGCCGGGCGTGATGCCATGATCCGCCTTTAATCGCGCAACATGGGTGCCTACTTTGGCCCGCACGGTTGCCGCAAACTCTTTCCCGTCAATAATTTTAGCAGTCACACAATCGCCTTTCTTTGTCGTTCAAACACCTCTGCCAGAGGCATCAGGGCTTGCCGCAGCAAGCCCCCCGCTTGTAAGGCGATTGCGCGCCCTTGCAAATGGCTGTTTTAAAACAAGCCTTCAATCTGCCCCGTCGCGTTCAGGCAGATATTTTCCGCACTTGGCACCCTTGGCAGACCCGGCATGGTCATGATCTCGCCGCAGACCACCACAACAAACCCCGCCCCCGCACTAAGGCGCACTTCGCGGACTGGAACGGAATGGCCCGTAGGTGCCCCGCGCAGGTTTGGATCGGTGGAAAAGGAATACTGGGTTTTCGCCATACAAACTGGCAGATTGCCATAGCCCTGTTCTTCCCACAGACGCAGTTGGTCGCGGATTTTCTTGTCAGCCAGAACCTCATCCGCGTGGTAAATGCGTTTGCAGATGGTTTCGATTTTTTCGAACAGCGACATTTCATCAGGATACAGTGGTGCGAATTGTGACGCCCCGCTTTCCGCAATTTCGGCTACTCGGGTTGCCAGCGCTTCAGAGCCCTTTGAGCCGAATTCCCAGTGCTGGGAAACAATCGCTTCCGATCCCTGTCCCGCCACATAATCCTTTACTGCCTGGACCTCGGCTTCGGTGTCTGTGACAAAGTGGTTGATCGCCACGACAACAGGCACGCCGAAACTTTTAAGGTTGCTGATATGGCGGCCCAAGTTCGGGCAACCTGCGTTCACAGCCGCTACATTTTCCGCACCTAAATCCGCTTTGGCCACGCCACCGTTCATTTTCATCGCGCGAACTGTTGCGACCAGAACGACGCAGTCCGGTGCCAGCCCTGCCTTGCGGCATTTGATGTTCAGGAATTTTTCAGCCCCTAAATCGGCGCCAAACCCAGCCTCTGTCACCACAAAATCCGCCAGCTTCAGCGCGGTTTTTGTGGCAATAACCGAATTACAGCCATGGGCGATATTGGCGAACGGGCCGCCGTGTACAAAAGCGGGGTTGTTTTCCAGCGTTTGCACCAGATTGGGTTGCATCGCGTCTTTCAGCAGAACGGTCATTGCGCCGTCCGCCTTAATATCGCGGCAATAAACCGGTGTGCGGTCACGGCGATAGGCCACAATCATGTCACCCAGACGTTTTTGCAGATCTTCCAGATTAAGCGACAGACACAGGATAGCCATCACTTCAGAGGCTACAGTGATGTCAAAACCTGTTTCCCGTGGAAAGCCGTTGGACACGCCCCCCAATGAGGCCGTGATCTGGCGCAGGGCGCGGTCGTTCATGTCAACAACGCGGCGCCAGACAACGCGGCGCACGTCGATTTCCAGCTCGTTGCCCCAGTAGATGTGATTGTCAATCATCGCGGACAACAGCGAATGCGCCGAGGTGATGGCGTGGAAATCCCCTGTGAAATGCAGGTTCATGTCCTCCATCGGCACGATCTGCGCATAACCGCCCCCCGCAGCGCCGCCCTTCATGCCAAAGTTTGGCCCGAGCGAGGCTTCACGGATACACACGCAGGCGTTCTTGCCAATGCGGTTCAGACCGTCCCCCAGACCCACAGTTGTGGTGGTTTTACCTTCGCCAGCAGGGGTTGGATTGATCGCCGTTACCAGCACCAGCTTGCCGTTTTTATTCCCTTGAACCGAGTCGATGAACGACTGGCTGACCTTGGCTTTATCATGGCCGTAGGGCAGCAAATTGTCACTGTCGATGCCCAGCTTTTCACCGACTTCCTGAATCGGACGTTTCTTGGCTTCGCGCGCAATTTCAATATCTGTCTTATAGGCCATTCGCAAAATTCCCTGTTGGAGTTGGCTTGTGATCGTTTCTTAGGCAATTTATGCGCAAAAACGACCGAACCGACCCTAAGCAAATACGACATATTCCAAGCCGTTATCGCCGCCCATCACATGAATCATCTGATGGCTGTGGTGTAACAAGGTATTTGGCTTACGGCGCCCAAGCGCGCTGGTCGGGAATATGCAGTGTAAAGCGATCACCGATCCGCAATATCCCCTCGCGTTCGACCCAAGCAGTGACACCCCGTTTTCCGTTCGCGGCGGTTTTCAACAACTTGCCTTTACCGGGATGGCGGGGTTCCAGTTCTTCCTTACCTGGGAACATGCAGGGGCGGTTTTCCATATCAACTACAAGCGTGGTCCCGCTTTGGGTTTGCAAGCGGGATGATGGTGGAATGAAGGTGAAATCCGGCAAGCCGCGCACCATTATGCTGGCACCCATCCATTCTGGCAGCACCGCGTCGATGCCGATGGTTTCGGCCACCGCTGCCATTTCCTCGGCGCTGATGATAGAAAACTGCCGCACATTGCGGATTTCGGTGCCTCGGGAAAATTGCGAAGACACGCGGGAACAGGACGGGCGGGTCAAGCCACCGTGGCATTCCCCCGCAACCCCTGCGAAACTGGCAAAAACTTCAGTTTCGGGATCAGAAGCCAAGGCAACTTCGCGGTCTGGTACAATGCCTAGATAGACAATTTCGCAGGTGTAGTCTGTGGGGATCAAAGCAGGCATGACAGGGGCTTTCCAGGCAATCACGTTAAAACTGTCACCTGTGGCGACACATCACAGTTAAACCGCACAGCCACCAAAAGAAAAGACCCGCGCCATGCACGGGTCTTTACAAAATGTTACCTTGTAGATCACCAAATGTGATCAGCGTCCTTACACGGGATCGGGTTCCATGTCGCCTTTTGGTGTGGATTTCGGCTTTTTGGTTTTTGGAACCGCCGCAACACTTGGGGCGTTGCCACCTGTATCTGTGTCATCATCATCATCCGAGCCGCGGTTCAGGGGCTCACCCGCGATCACTTTCTTGATCTCGGCCCCTGTCAGCGTTTCATATTCCAACAGGCCTTGTGCCATGTTTTCCAACTGATCCGCATGATCCGTCAAAATCTGTTTGGCCCGCGCATAGCCCTCGTCCACCAGTTTACGCACTTCGGCGTCGATGATTTCCTGGGTGTCCGGACCAGCATTCACACCACCGCTTTGTGGACCAAGATATGTGTCCTGGCGGTTTGCATAGTCGATATTGCCCAGTTTTTCGGACATGCCGAACTGGGTGACCATTGCCCGCGCGATCCGCGTGACCTGTTGAATATCCGAAGACGCGCCAGAGGTGACATTCTCTTCGCCAAAGATCAGTTCCTCGGCCACTTTACCGCCCATCGCCATGGCGATTTGGGACTTGTATTTGGTCTTGGTGACAGACAGTTGATCCCGCTCTGGCAAAGACAGCACCAGACCCAGCGCACGACCGCGCGGGATGATGGTTGCCTTGTGGATCGGATCATGCTGCGGCACGTTCAGCCCCACAATGGCGTGGCCCGCTTCATGGTAAGCTGTCAACTTCTTCTCGTCCTCGGACATAACCATAGACCGGCGTTCCGCGCCCATCATCACTTTGTCTTTGGCGTTTTCAAAGTCTTCCATCGTCAAATAGCGTTTGCCGGTACGAGCTGCCATAAGCGCGGATTCATTGACAAGGTTTGCCAGATCCGCACCGGAAAACCCGGGCGTACCCCGCGCAATGATGCGCAGATCAACATCGGGGCCCAGCGGCGTTTTGCGCGCATGAACTTCGAGAATTTTCTTGCGGCCGTTAATATCAGGATTTGGTACTTGTACCTGACGGTCAAACCGGCCCGGACGCAGCAGCGCAGGGTCCAGAACGTCAGGACGGTTGGTTGCAGCCAGAAGGATCACGCCTTCGTTGGCTTCGAACCCGTCCATTTCCACCAGCAACTGGTTCAGCGTCTGTTCCCGCTCGTCATTACCGCCGCCGTAGCCAGCGCCACGATGGCGGCCAACAGCGTCGATCTCGTCGATAAACACGATGCATGGTGCGTTCTTTTTGGCCTGCTCAAACATATCGCGCACGCGGCTGGCGCCGACACCCACGAACATTTCCACAAAGTCAGAGCCGGAAATTGTGAAGAACGGCACGCCTGCTTCGCCTGCGATCGCCCGCGCCAAAAGGGTTTTACCTGTCCCGGGAGGGCCCACCAGCAACGCGCCTTTTGGGATTTTACCGCCAAGACGGCTGAATTTTTGCGGGTCGCGCAAGAATTCAACGATCTCTTCCAGCTCGTCCTTAGCCTCGTCAATGCCAGCCACATCATCAAAAGTGATGCGCCCGTGGCGTTCGTTCAGCAGTTTCGCCTTGGATTTACCAAAGCCCATCGCCCCGCCGCGGCCACCGCCCTGCATGCGGTTCATAAAGAAGATCCAAACGCCGATCAGCACCAGAAACGGAAGCCACAGGGACATGGCCGACAAAAAGCCCGACTGTTCCTGCGCTTTGACGTTCACATTGACGCCAGCGTCGATCATCTGGTTGGTCAGATCGTCGGTTTCCATCGCAGAGCGGGGCTGGATCGTTTCAAAACGACTGCCATCCTTGTTTACGATGGTGATCAACTCGCCATCCATCTGAACTTCGGACACGTTGCCTTTTCCAACAGATTGAATGAATTCGGAATAGGTTATCTGATTCTCGTTACCGGACCGTTGCCCGTTGCTGAACATATTGAACAGCGCCACGATCAGCAGAAACAACACGACCCAAAACGCCAGATTTTTGGTATTTCCCAAAGCGGTTCTCCTTAAGGCACATTACGCGCCGGATATCTTAACAAAGTGTTACGTGGAACATAGGTTTCCGCGCAGTGGTTTCAATGCGTCACAATGGTTGCATAAAAACTTTCGGTCCCATCCCGCAGCCAACACCCGCAAGCCGGGTTTTTATCGACAAAGGGGACCGACTTCAATTCGTTATTATACCATAAAGACGGCGATGCGAGGATTGCATTTCTGGTTTCGGCAGTATCACGCCACTCTGGGCGCTGCAAAATCCCGTCAGAGCCAAGCGGACGCCACTGCCCTTGGGCGGGTTCACAGTGCCAGCGACCGTCAAAAATACAGGTGCTAGCGTCACTTGGAACCATAGCGGAAACTTCGCGGGTGATTTCAATCCCTTCGTCGCGGATCGGGGTGAGCAGACACCCTGACAGACTGTGCCCCGTTCCGCTAAAACTGTGTGCCAAAGCCTGATGCAGTGCTTTTAATCGGGGACGATATGGCCCGCCGGAAACCCAGCGCAGACAATGGGCGAGCACACGCAATTGAATGTCCATCGGATGCTGTGTCAAAGCCTCGGTATCCAGTCGGACAGACCCGATGTCCCGTGGCTGCGCGACCTTGCCCAACACCTCTTTGCTGTAGCTTTCCAAGGCCCCCCGCGCAGTCTGCATCCGCGCGGCAGTATCGGCTAAAACATCTGCATTCAGGCCAATTTCACCCAGTATATTCAGCGCTTTACGCATTTTCACACGATCAAAACGCAGATCATCATTACTCGGATCTTCAACCCAACTGATCTGCCTTTGGCGCAGAAAATCACGCAGGGTTTGGCGCTTAATATCCAACAGCGGGCGCAACCAGATCAGACCGTCTTTCGTCACCTGTGCGGCCATGCCTGACAAACCGTCAACACCGCTGCCCCGTTTAAGGCGCAACAGAAAGGTCTCCGCCTGATCGTCGCGGGTGTGGCCTGTGGTGACGGCGGCAATGCCATGCGCAACGGCCCAGTCCGAAATCAGATTTTGCCGCGCCTGTCGCGCATTGTCTTGAAGGTTTCCTGTTTCGGGATGCTCCTGCCAGAGCAACGTATCATGAGGCAGCCCCAGATCGGTACATAAAACGGCAACACCTGCGGCTTCGTCGGCGGACCCGCTGCGCAAGCCGTGATCCACAGTGACAACGCGCAAACTGCGACCGGTTTCTTGCGCCCAATCGGCCATCAGCACCAGCAAAGCAATCGAATCACCGCCACCAGAAACAGCCACGCCCAACGTGCCGTCAGGAACACAGTCCATAAAGTTCGGAAATGCTGTTTTCATGCCCGAAATCGCAGGCTTAGGAACACCCAAGCGCGGATTGACGGGACTGTGCCTCGCCGACAATTGCAGCGGCGGGATAACGCACGGGAACCTCGGCCAACATCAAACAAGCCTCTTCATGCTGCCCTAATTCGTTCAACGAAAGCCCCAAACGATACAGCGCATCCGGGGCTTTTGTGCCCTCTGGCGCACCGCTGAAACTTTCAAGGAAACTGCGCGCTGCGCCGTTCCAATCATTTTGCGCCGCAAGAGAGGCACCTTTCCAGTAATGCGCCTCTCCGGTTAAAGGCCCACCTGGAAAATTGGCGATCAACGTATCAAACTGGGTGGCGGCATTGCCGTAATCCGCAGCTTCATAGGCGGCCATCGCCCGTTGAAAGGTGTTTTGTTCCATATTCGTGGTGCTACCTGACACATCCGTTTGACCGGCATTCCCCGATGTCAAAGGCGTCCGAGGGCGTGCTGAGACCTTACCCCCTAGCGGTGCAGTGCGATCCAATTTGGTCACATCACAGCCCGCTTCCAATTCGCACAAGCGAAACTCCAGATCGCCAATGCGGTTGGTGCCATCGCCAACGATGCTTTCGATCCAGAACTGTTTTTCCTCAATTTCACCCGTCAGACGCCGCATTTCGGCTTCTAATGTGTCAATCCGCTGCAAGGCTGGCCCATTGCTGCTTTGCTGGGTCGCCCCCCCCGTGGTGGACAACTCTCGTTTCAAAGACACGATATCCGAATATAAGAACTCCAGCTCCTGACGAAAATCCGCCAGTGTCTGCCCGTCTTGTGCCTGCGCCTGCGCGCCAAACGGCGCAATAACCGCCGCTACCAAAAGTGCCCGCACTAACCGCATCTTCAATGTTCCCCAAATACTCACAAACGCGCCGTTCGCACCATGTGCAAACGACGCCTGTTTAATACTGTGTCAGCCGGCCAGCATTAACTGGTCAGCCCTGTGGCCACCAAAGTCACCGCACGACGGTTCTTTGACCAACATTCCTCGTTCGAACAAATCGCCAACGGGCGTTCCTTACCATAAGTCACAGTGTTGATACGGTTGCCCGCAACCCCGCGGCTGACCAGATAGTCACGCACCGAATTGGCACGACGTGCGCCCAGCGCAAGGTTGTATTCCCGCGTACCGGTTTCATCCGCGTGGCCTTCAATCGTGACGGTGTAAGTGCCATATTCCTGCAACCAGTTCGCCTGAGCGTCCAGCGTCTGCATGCCCACAGGTGTCAGCGTGTGCTGATCGACCAGAAACAGCACGCGGTCCCCGATGGTCTGGTTGAAATAGGCCACCGATGCAGGGTCATTCACCCCGCCACTGCCGATGCCATTGTTCATGCCACTGCCGTTCATCCCGTCCATGTCATCCCCAGTTTTGGGGCGCATGTCACAGGCAGCAAGGGCTGCTACACAGGTCAGCATTAGACCTATTTTGTAAATTTTCATCTGCTCATCCTTTCGCTCTCTGGCGTCTTGGGCGCTTTGGAACCACTCTATACTGGCCCCCTCTATAACAGCTATTTCCCGTTATGGGAAACGGCCTCTCGCTTACTCTAATAACCCTGACCACGCCGGATCAGAGGCATAAGTCGGTGTCGTTATCCTGCGAAGGTTCTGTCCTGTCACATCCATGGAATACAACCCCGGCGCCCCGGCTTCCCCTTGTGTTTCACGGAAAAACATAATTACACGGCCATTGGGAGACCATGTTGGACCTTCGTCCAGAAACGACCCCGTCAACAGTCTTTCCCGACTGCCATCGGTTTGCATCACGCCAATGTGAAACCGCCCGCCGCTGATATTGGTAAAGGCGATCAGATCACCGCGCGGCGACCAGACTGGCGTGCCATAGCGCCCAGGGCCAAAGCTGATCCGCTTCGCCTCGCCGCCCGTTGCTGGCATCACATAGATTTGCTGTCCGCCCCCACGGTCACTTTCAAACACCACTTGGGTTCCGTCAGGGCTGTAACTGGGCGCGGTTTCAATGGCGGGTGAATTGGTCAACTGGGTCTTGGCCCCAGTGGCAATATCAAAGGTGTACAGATCCGAATTCCCACCGTTGCTCAGCGACATGATCACATGACGCCCGTCCGGACTAAAGCGCGGCGCAAAGGTCATGTTTTTATCGGAATCAAGGGCGCGGCGCGATAATGTGTCCACATTCATCAAAAACACCTGCGGCACACCGGTTTCATAGGTGGTATAGATAATTTCACGCGCATTTGGCGAAAAGCGCGGGGCCAGCACGATGTCTTCGCTGCCCGTCAAATAGCGCACATTGGCCCCGTCATAATCCATTACGGCAACCCGTTTCTTGCGGTCGTTTTTGGGGCCTTCTTCGGCGATGTAGGCCACGCGACTGTCGAAATACGGGTCTTCGCCAGTCAAACGACTATAGACTACATCCGCCACCTTATGGCTCATCCGGCGCCAACTTTGGCTGCTGGCGGCGAATTGCACACCTTCAAGCTGTTCCTGACCAAACACATCAAAAAGGCGGAACTTCACGACCATCTGGTTGTTCGCCGCAAGGCTTACAGCCCCCGTCACCAACCCCTGCGCATTAATCGCCTTCCAGTCTGAATATTGTGCAGGCGCGTTAAAGTTGGTGATCGTTCCGATATGTGCGCTTGCAGGGATGGCCCGAAACAGACCTGTGCCCACCAGATCGCTGGTAATGACATCAGTCAACTGCTGGGCAAAAGCCTCTGCCCCTGCATTTTCGGCCACAAAGACAGGAACCGCTATGGGCATCGGTTCAATGATGCCTTCTGTAATTTCAATCCGCAAGGGTCCGTCACTTTGGGCGTGTACGGCCACGGGTCCACTGACCACAGCCATTGCAATGCAAAGTTTCAAAAATAAGTTCATTATCTGACCACCATGTTTTGGGGGTTAAAGACGACTTCGATGCGTCGCCACTGTTCGTATTTATCTTTAGGCAAATTATAAGGCGCACAGCGGATCAGCGCCCGTCGCCCTGCTTCATAGGCCTGCTGAACCAAACCCTGCGGCGTGCCAGAAGGTTCCACAAGTTTCGGGCTTCCCATCAATTTTCCGTCCGGTGTCAATTCTACAGACAGGGTTACCACCAGATTTGCCGCGTCCTGCACGCCAACAGGCGGGGCCCAACACTGTTGGACCGCCAGAACCAAAGCACCTTTTTCGCTGCCCGTTAGCGGGGGACCAACCGATTGCGCTGTCTCGGATGTTGCGGCCTTCATCGCCGCCTCAATCGCTTTGGCTTGCGCGTCTTTGGCAGCGGCAAGCCTGTCGGCTTCGGCTGTGTCAGATTTCGCTTTATCCGCCGCAGCTTTTTCGTTTGCGGCCTGCGTGGCCGCTTTGGCAGCGGCATCCTTCACCGCCTGCGCCCGTGCCACAATATCTGACGGCCGCCCTTTTGGCCGCGAAGATTTCACTGGTGCCAGTGAATTCGGGTCTTCTTCTGCCTCGGTCACAATTTCAGTGGTAGATTCTTTAGGCGCGACTTCTTCTTTGGTTTCAGTCTGTTCCGCAGGGGTTTCGCTGGGCGTGGTGGATTCGACCGCCTCTTTTGCGGTCTCTGCATCGGTTGGCGGTTCAGGTGCAACCTGATCGCTGACACGGGGCGCGGGGCGCGGTTTGGGCCGCAACAAGGCCAGTTGATCCGGCGCGACTTGGCCGCTGCTGTCTTCCTGGGCCACTTGTGCATCTGGCGACACCAAGGTGCTGCCCGTAGCTTCCTGCGTCTGTTCGGCGATTTCGGGGCTTTCCACAGGGATGTCAGGCGGGTTGTCAGGCTGTGCCGCTTCAGCCATATCCGTCACATCGGGGGCTGTTTCCACCACCGCAGGGGTCTGCGGTTCAGGCGCAGGTTGCTCGACCACGGGCTGTTCCACAACAGGGGGCTGCGCGGTTTCGGTCTCTGCTGTGGATTGGGGTTGCTGGGGTTCCTGCAATTCGGGCGCTGGTGCGCGCGACATCATACCGTCAAATTCCGTACTGGTGATGATCGACACCTCGGAAACCTGAATCGCCTTGCTTTCATCGCTGTCAAACAAGGGCCCGCCAAAAGCGGCAAGCCCCAGTATAACGCCATGCAGGCCAATGGATATTTTGGTGCCGGTGTCCACGCCCTAGCCTACCTAATTCCCAGAGACATCAGACCCGTCGAGCCGTGGCCCACCCGCATCTGTCACCAGTCCGATATTGCGAAAGCCGCCCGCATTCAGCGCGCCCATGATTTCCATCACAGTGGAATAGGGAACCGCCCCGTCCGCGCGTAAAAACACCTTGTCGTCCTGCCGCTCTGCCGCGATGGCGCGCATTTTAGGCACCAAGGTCGCGCGGTCGATTTCAGTGTTTTGCAACATCAAAACGCCATCCGCAGAAATAGCTAATGCCAGCGGTTCTTCTTCTTCCGTCGGAAGCGGCTGGGCTGCGGTTTTAGGCAGTTCAATGGGAACGCCCACGGTCAACAAGGGCGCTGCCACCATAAAGATAATCAGCAGCACCAGCATCACATCCACAAAAGGCGTGACGTTGATTTCCGCCATTGGCCGGCTTTTCCCGTGGCTGCGGCGGCCCTTACGACCGCCTCCGCCACCTCGGTCTACAACACCTGCACCCATGATCAGCTGTCCAACTGACGGGACAGGATCGTGGCAAATTCATCGGCAAAACTGTCAAAGCCGCTGATGATCCGGTCTGAATCCGTGCTGAGTTTATTGTAAAAGATAACCGCAGGGATCGCGGCCACAAGGCCCAGCGCCGTGGCCATCAAAGCCTCGGCAATGCCAGGGGCCACAACGGCCAGATTGGTGTTTTGCTGGATGGCAATTTCTTCAAAGGCACTTTTGATGCCCCAAACCGTACCAAACAGCCCCACAAACGGCGCAATCGCGCCGACCGTGGCCAGAAAGGTCAACCCGTTGTTCAGCTTTTCGCTTTCCCGGTTAATCGCCACATCCATGCTGCGATCAATCCGCGCCTGTGCGCCTGCAATCAAATTGCCGTCACTGCGATGGGATCGTCGCCATTCAACCATCCCCGCCGCAAAAATCCGCTCGGCCGCCCCAGTGGGGTCTGCGCCCAGCCTGTCAAACAGCTCATCCAACGGATCACCCGACCAGAAGGCCCGATCAAATTGTTCGGCGTCCTTACGGGCGATACGATAGTTGATGAATTTCTGGATGATGATTCCCCAGCTCCAAACGCTGGCAAAGATCAAGATCAGCATCACGATCTTCACCACCAAAGTAGCACGAAGGAACAGCGCAAGCATCGAAAAATCGATCTCCTGCACTGCGGCGAGTGTTTCAGTTTCCATGTGTCCGCCCGACTATTTTATGTCTCATTCAAAGACTGCCTGATGCCCCTGTTTGCCAGAGGCTTGATTATTGCACCGAACATAGCCCTCGGGCAGAGGAAAATCCATGTTTCATTGCTGCATCGGCGGTCAATTGTACGTCAAATGGCCAATTTTGCGCGAATTTCTGCCGGAAGCCGTACAACACGACCTGCGGCGTTCATACAAATCACTGTAATTTTTGAAGAAAACAGCAGTTCATCGCCCCGCAGCACATCTTGTTCAAACTGCAGTTTCGCACCGGACAATTGTTGCAGTTTTGTAGCAATTGTCAGCGCATCATCCAGTTTGGCGGGCCGCAGATAGGTTGCATCCACATGACGCACGGCAAAGACCAGCCCCGCAGCCTCTTTCAAATCGCCCTGATCAATCCCGGCTTCGCGCACAAGGGTGGATCGCGCCCGCTCGATGAATTTCAGATAGTTGGCGTAATAGACAATCCCCGCCAGATCGGTGTCTTCATAATAGACCCGAACCGGAAATTCATGCACCATCTTCAATATCCTGCACCAGTTTACTGGCCCGCGCAGACAGACGCAGCGCATGGCTCGGGTCTTCGGTGGCCGCAGGCAATAACGGATCATAGGCCGCACGCACAATGGCGGCAAACTCAGGCTTCACGATACAGATGTTATTGGATTTGATCATGGCAATGGGCGAGGTTTCTGCAAAGGCCCCCTCGCTCCAGGTTAACAAAGACTGGAAAGTTTCACTGGTGCCCAAAGTCTGCAACGACAGCGCCTCGGTTGCGGCATCTACACGGATCAACACCACACACAGCTTGATAGACCCGTCCCGATCAAACCCGAAAGACCTATAACGACTGGCCCCTTGCTCTGTCAGTGCCGCAATTATCCGCTCGAAATTCGGCAACAGCTTGTCCAGATTGGGCACCGCTGCAAGATCCGACCACTCCCGACAAAAGAACCACATGAAATTCGCGCCAAGTTCAGGGTCTGTTTCGGCCAAAACACCACCGGTAATCGCCACCGCCTGCGCAATCGCGTCTTTCAGATGGGGCAGACTTTCATCCCCCACACCAAAAACCACAGGTGCCAAAGGCCGCCCCCAACGGGCAAACCGATAGGTGGTGTCAGTGGCAGTAAACAACGGGGCGGGGTTTTGTGTGATCGCGTTCATGGGGCCTCTCTTATCGAAAAACCAAACGGGCTGCACCCCTTCAATGTTCCAAAAATACTCAAGTCCAACTTACCCGTCAAACATATCCCCTTGCGGTCCACGCCGGGGCGCATCCAGCCCCAAATGGGCCCAGGCCTTTGCCGCCAGCATCCGACCGCGCGGCGTGCGCTGGATCAAGCCCTGCTGCAACAGATAGGGTTCGATCACTTCTTCCACCGCATCCCGCGCCTCGCTCAGGGCCGCACACATGGTTTCCACCCCCACAGGCCCACCCGCGAAATTCTCGGCAATCATTCGTAAATAACGCCGGTCCGCACTGTCCAGCCCAAGATGATCCACCCCAAGCCGTGTCAGCGAGCGATCCGCCAAGCCCTGCGTCACGGTCCCGTCACTTTCGACCACCGCAAAATCCACCACACGGCGCAACAAACGCCCAGCAATCCGCGGCGTGCCCCGTGCCCGTTTGGCAATCTCCATCGCCCCGTCCGGTGTGGCCGTTGCCCCCATCAAACGCGCGCCCCGCTCTACGATCGAACACAACTCTGGCACTGTATAAAACTCCAACCGCGTGGGAATCCCGAAACGATCGCGCAGCGGCGTGGTTAACAACCCCAGCCGCGTGGTCGCCCCGACCAATGTGAAAGGCTGCAAATCAATCCGCACGGTGCGCGCGGCTGGACCTTCACCGATCACCAAATCCAGTTCGAAATCTTCCAGCGCAGGATAAAGGATTTCTTCAACCACAGGATTCAAGCGATGGATTTCATCAATAAACAAAACGTCCCGCGCATCCAGATTGGTCAGGATCGCCGCCAGATCCCCCGCCTTGGCCAGAACAGGCCCGCTGGTCATGCGAAAGTTCACACCCAACTCTCGGCTGATAATCTGTGCCAGCGTGGTTTTGCCCAAACCAGGCGGCCCATAGAACAACGTATGATCCATCGCCTGCCCGCGCATCTTGGCACTTTCGATAAAGACCTTCAGATTGGCCCGTGCCTCGGACTGGCCGGTAAATTCGTCAAGCGTCTGGGGCCGCAAGGCGCGGTCCATATCCTCGGGGCGCACATCAGCGCGCAAAGTGGGATCAGGCTCGCTCACAAGACCGCCTGCCGTTCCATAGCCATCGCTTCCATTTTCCAGAAATATCCCCGCCGGAGGCCCCTGTTTGTTTGAACCACACCTTTAACTCTTTGGTGCCAGCAACCGCAATGCGGCTTTGATCAATGCACCGCTGTCAGCATCTGGCGCCTCGCCAGCCGCCTGCGCCACAGCAACCGCAGCATCGCCGTGACCATAGCCCAGATTAACCAAAGCCGACAAAGCATCCGCCTGCGCCCCTGCCGAGGCGGCACCAACAGAAGAAGACACAGCAGGAGCCTTGGATACGGGGGCGGCCAAGGGCGCCTCGATCACCATGGAATCATCTGCCTGTACCTGCTCAGCCCCCTGTGCGCCCATCGCAATGACGCTGGCGGCCTTGTCTTTCAACTCGACCACAATGCGCTGCGCCAGTTTCGGCCCTACACCGGGGGCGGCCTTGATTGCGGCTACATCCCCTAGGGTGATCGCCCGGCTGACACCGTCCACGCCCAACGTCCCTGCGATCGCCAGGCCAACCTTGGCCCCGACCCCCTGAACACTGGTCAACAAGCGGTGCCATTCTTTTTCCGCCAAGGTCAGAAAACCGAACAATTGCAAGTTATCCTCACGCACCAGCAGGTCGGTATAAAGTGCAACAATCCCCCCCTTAGGCGGAACCGAGGATAACGTCCGCTCGGAACAATAGACCAAATAGCCCACGCCCTGCACGTCTACCAACAGATGGTCCGTGCTGCGGTAATCCACCCGCCCTGTTATCTTACCGATCATGCAGCCCCCTTTTGCGCTTCGGCTTTGGCCAATGCAGCATCCAACCGTCCCGAAAACTGGGCGTGATGGGCGTGACACAAGGCAATCGCCAAAGCATCCGCCGCATCCGGCCCTACAGGGATCACCCCGTTTAACTGCATCTTAACCATATGCAGCACCTGCGCTTTATCAGCATGACCCACACCGACTACGACCTTTTTAACCGCATTGGGCGCGTATTCTGCCACATCCAGCCCGAATTGCGCCGGCACCAGCAAACAAATCCCCCGTGCTTGACCCAACTTCAGAGTCCCCGCGCCGTCTTTGTTCACAAATGTATTCTCGACCGCCGAAGTTGTGGGCTTATACTGGCGCAGAACCGCATCCAGTTGCGCATGCAAGCTAAGCAACCGCTGCGCCAGCGGCCCGCCAGTGGTTGTTTTACAAATACCATTCGCCACATGGGCGATTTTCGCCCCTGCAACATCCACGATTCCCCAACCCAGATTACGTAGTCCTGGATCAATGCCAATAACGCGCATAGCTGCCCTGCTCTGTTTATTTTCTTAAGCGTAGCACGAAACAAGAACATCCGCCAAGTAGAATACGGACTGCCGCGTGTTGAGGCTTAGGGCTATTGATTCTGGTTAATCGTCCGGAAAGGCCTGGTTTGCCGCTCTGGCAGCCATTTCGCCGCTTCGATAGCCTCGTGTCACGGGAAAATATGTGGCGTGAAAGCAACAAACTATGCGCCAGAACAGATTTCCAAAGATTTACAAAAAGGACGCGAAAAATTCACAAAAAATCGACTGTTCTAAAAGCGACATTTTCGCTGGGAAATCACCCGATTTTCGCAGCAAATAATTCAAAAACGACATGGCGATTCAGCTATGCAAAACAGGCACCTCCGCTATGCATTTTCAGCATTTGAAAGCCTGAAAAACCCCACCTATGTGGGGCCTACAAACAGACACAACACGTCACACACTAACTTAGGAATTGTACCATGGCCCTGGCTTCGAACACCCGTCTGGCACCTTTTGGGGCCATCGCAACTTACACTGTCGTTACACGCGTTGAAGCAGTATTTTCTGCTTTGGTAGAGTGGAACACAAAGCGTAAGACCACAAAAATCTTGTCCCAACTGTCTGATCGTGAACTGGCCGACATCGGCCTGATCCGCGGCGATCTGGACAATATCCCGACACGTTTCTAAGCGCGTCACACATAGGCCGGTGCTTTTCCCCTCCCTGTAAAGCACCGGTTTCAGCGGTCATTGTATCGCACAGGAAAAAGACCGCTGTCCTCCCACAGCGGTCTTTTTTTATTCTTTCGATTTTGACTGACTTCCTACAGGATTTTGCCCTGCACATAGGTCATTACCGGATCTTTCCACAACAGTTTCGCGGCAACCCGTGATGTGTCACTGCCCGCAGCCAGTTGTGCTACTTTCGCGTCATAGCCCTGCTGGCCCAATTCCTGAATCATCACAACTTTTGTCACAGTCATGGTGCCATAAAACAACGCCATACACAGGGCGGTTTTGGCAAAGGGAATGTGGATCTTGCGGCGTGGAGCACGGCGCCATTTACGCCAGAGTGTCGGTTTGAAATCCGGATCAACGCGGGCCACGCGCTTCTCAAAGCTTTTTTTATCTTCGATCGACATACTGAATTCCCAACTACGCGTTACTTTATCTAAAAACTCGTGCAGCCTGCACCCCGAGATCACTACACGCCTGTAAACACACACAGGCAAAATACGCTAATCGACAGGAACCAGAGACGCTTTCGTCTCCTCTCGGGGGTGCAAACTGCTTAGATAAAATTAGAAACGAATTGGGGCAAAATCTGGGCAGTTTAAGGCTGCATTTGTAAACAAAGCGTTGACCATTCGCCAACAATCAGATGATCAACCAAGCCGAAACCCTCGGCCACATAGGCGGCTTTCACGTCTTCGGCCTGTTCGTTCAAAAGCCCTGACAAAATGACATAACCATCTTTGGTAACACTTGCGCCCATATCCGGGGCCAGCGAAATCAGAGGGCCTTTCAATATGTTAGCGAGGATCAGATCGTAAGGTGCCTTGGCGCGCAGTGTTTCATGATCAAATCCCGCACAGGTAACAATATCCACGCGTCCAGCCAGGTCGTTACAGTTCACGTTGGCCGCAGCGGTGTCGGTGGCCACTTCGTCAATGTCGCTGGCCAGTACAACACCCGGCCATATTTTGGCGGCACCCATGGCCAGAACGGCCGTTCCGCAGCCGATATCCACCACATTTTTGCCTTGAAAGCCGCGCACATCCAGATCGTGCAGCGCCTGCAAGCAGCCTTGCGTTGTGCCGTGGTGTCCTGTGCCAAAGGCCATCGCAGCCTCGATCAACAGGGGCACACAATCTTCTGGCACAGAGTCGGCATCGTGGCTGCCATATAGAAAGAAACGACCAGCGCGGATCGGGGCCAATTCGCGGCGCACATGGGCGACCCAATCGGTTTCGGGCAATTCCGATACCGCAAAGGGGCGCGCGCCATTCATCGCCGCCAGCAAGGCCAGCGCGATTTCGTCCGGCGCTTCAATAAAGTAAACCCCGACTTCAAATGTGCCAGAGCCGTCCTCGACCTCAAACACGCCAACACCTGTGGGTTCGGGGATCAGCGTTTCGCAGGCCTCAGCAAGGGCTTCGGCTTTGGATTTGTCTTTCAGGGTGGTCAGGGCTGTAAAAGTTGGCATGTTTCTGGCTCCAATCGTTGTGTTCCGATTAGGTGGACCGACCGCCAGCGTCAAGCGCGGCGATGGCCTGCGCCAGTAAATCGGGTTCGGGAATGGCGCTGTCCAGATGGATCACAGGGCACGGCAGCCCCGCCAGAAATGCATCATGGTGTGTTCGGTTACGCCCCGCGAAGTCAGGATCATCATATGAAGCGGCCCAGTCCATAAATCCCTGATGGGCCGCTGCTTCAAAGTTGGACAATCGGGAAAGATCCCCCATGCGCTGGCGTTCCCGTTCGCGTAAGCGGGCCATGCGGGTGTCTGCGTCCAGCGTCAGGAAAATAGCATGTGTCAGGCGAGGGGTTATGCTGTGTCCCCACCCCATTACCGACCCTGCAAAAATCCAGTCGCGGCGCGGTAGAAACAGGGCTTCCATCAGCTTTAAACGGTCGGCGACAAGGCGTTTGGTGACAAAAGGCGGGTCGCTTGGGCACCAGAAAATATCATCTGCATCAAAGACCTGGCTGGATAACGCGCTGGCCAAAGTGCGGGCAAGCGAGGAGGTTCCGCTCCCGCTTGCACCGGTGATTAAAACACGAAAGGGTGCGGCGCTAAGCACCAACACCAATCGGGCAGGTCACACCTGTTCCCCCGATCCCGCAATAGCCCGAGGGGTTCTTGGCCAGATATTGCTGGTGGTAATCCTCGGCATAATAGAAGGTTGGGGCGGGCAGGATTTCGGTGGTGATCGGTCCATAGCCCTTGTCCCGAAGACGGGGCTGGAAGGCCGCTCTGGTTGATTCTGCCAGTGCCTTTTGGTCATCCGAGAACGTATAAATCCCGCTGCGGTACTGGGTGCCGCGATCATTGCCCTGCGCCATGCCTTGGGTCGGATCGTGGCCTTCCCAAAACACAGTTAACAATTGTTCGTAACTGATCACTGACGGATCATAGATCACGCGGACAACTTCGTTGTGCCCTGTTTGGCCGGTGCACACCTCTTGGTAGGTGGCGTTCGGGGTTGATCCGCCCGCATAGCCCACCATGGTCACCCAGACGCCGTCCAGTTTCCAGAACATCCGTTCCACGCCCCAAAAGCAGCCCATGCCAAAAATGGCCTGTTCAAAGCCGTCCGGGATCGGTCCTTTTAACGGGCGTCCGTTGGTAAAGTGCATTTCAGCGGTGGGCAGTTCCATGCTGCGCCCTGGTAAGGCTTCGGCTGCAGTGGGGATGGTCGCGGGTTTGGATGAAAACAACATTACAAATCTCCTGAAAAGGTCTGCAAAAATATAAGACTGTGCAGACGCATTTACCACCCGCCTGCACAGTTCTGTGAAGTTTAACCTACTCGGCTTCAGCAGGTTCCAGTTTGTCTTGGGTGCGCAGATCAAAATCAGACGCATCATGACGTTCGCGCAATTGCTCTTCAAGCGGACCAAAGGCGCGGTTAACCATGCGGCCGCGGATCACGGCTGGACGGGCCGCCACAGCTTTTTGCCAACGTTGCACGTTTTTATAGCTTTCGACGTCAAGGAATTCGCCCGCGTCATAGATTTTGCCCTGTGCCAGCACACCGTACCACGCCCAGATTGCCATATCCGCGATAGAATATTCATCGCCTGCGAAATACTCAACCTCGGCCAAGCGGCGATCCAGCACGTCCAGTTCGCGTTTTACTTCCATGGCAAAGCGGTTGATCGGGTATTCGAATTTTTCCGGTGCATAGGCGTAGAAATGGCCAAAACCACCGCCCAGATACGGGGCAGAGCCCATTTGCCAGAACAACCAGGACAGCGCCTCGGTGCGGGCCGTTGGGTCTTTGGGCAGGAAGGCCCCGAATTTTTCAGCCAGATACAGCAGGATTGACCCGCTTTCAAACACACGTGTGGGTTTGTCGGTGGAATGATCCATCAGGGCTGGAATTTTAGAGTTCGGGTTCACGTCAACAAAGCCGCTGCCAAATTGATTGCCTTCGCCGATGTTGATCAGCCAAGCATCATATTCAGCACCCGTGTGCCCCGCTGCCAGAAGTTCTTCGAGCATGATGGTAACCTTGACGCCATTGGGCGTGGCCAGTGAATAAAGCTGCAACGGGTGCTTGCCCACCTCAAGCTCTTTATCATGGGTCGGCCCAGCAATCGGGCGATTGATGCTGGCGAATTTACCGCCGCTTTCCGCATCCCAAGTCCAGACTTTCGGCGGTACATATTCTTCGGACATAGTCCAACTCCTTCAATGTCATGTTGGCGATTAACCTAGTGCGGCTTGTCGGGAAGGGCAAAGATCAATTTCAGCCTAAAGCGTTTCTTTAAACGGATCCCCCCGCACGGAAATTTAAAAGCGCTCCGCGCGGGGATATTTGCCCCAAAAAGAGGCGGATTGTTCTGTTTTAACTGCCCCCGAGCGGTTGCGCGCGTTCCACGATACGGGCAAAGACCGAGGCACCTATGGGGCTAGCTTCGTCGTTGAAATCATATTTGGTATGATGCAGATAAGCGCTGTCTCCGTTGCCGATGTAGAAATAGGCACCGGGCACTTTTTCTAGCATATACGAGAAATCCTCGGCGCCCATAGTTGGGGCGATGGCGCCATCCACGCGGCTTTCACCCACCACTTCAGCGGCGACGGTGCAGGCGAATTCGGTTTTTGCATCATCGTTGATGGTGGCCGGATATCCGTAGTTGTAAACCAGTTCCGCACTGCCACCCATCATTTCTGCGGTGCCTTTGATGATGGCTTTCATTCGATCGACAACCAAGGTTTGTACATCCTTGTCAAATGTGCGCACGGTTCCTGCCAGCATTGCGGTTTCAGGCACCACGTTGTGGGTGGTTCCCGAGTGGATCTGTGTCAGGGACAGGACCACGGTTTTGATCGGGTCTACGTTGCGAGTCACGATGGATTGCAGATTCTGGTACATGTTTACAGCAATCATCACTGGATCGACGGATTCATGGGGGCTGGCGGCATGGCCACCAGCGCCTGTGATGTGGATTTCAAAATCATCCGCGGCAGCCATCAACGGGCCTTTGCAGGTTTCGATATTACCAAGGGGGGATTTGGGCAGTGAATGTTGACCATAGACCTGTGAAATATTGAACCGCTCGAACATTCCCTCTTCGGCCATAAAACGCCCGCCGCCAGAGCCCTCTTCGCCCGGTTGAAAGATCAGGGCAACGCGACCTGCAAAGTTGCGGGTCTCTGCCAGATATTTCGCAGCGCCCAGCAGCATGGTCGTATGTCCGTCATGGCCACAAGCGTGCATCAACCCGTCAACCGTGCTGGCATAGGGCAAGCCGGTTTCTTCGGGCATGGGCAGCGCATCCATATCCGCGCGCAGGCCGATTGTCGGCCCATCCCCCTGCCCGTTGATGATCCCGACCACACCACTGACACCGATTTTTTCGTGGATTTCATCCACCCCGAAAGCCCGCAGTTTTTCCACCACAAAGGCCGCTGTGTTATGACATTCCATATCCAGTTCCGGATTGGCGTGAATATGTTGCCGCCATTCCTTCATCTCTTCAAAATACTCTGCAATACGGTTGATAACGGCCATGGTTTCTGGTCTCCTTTTGGCCAGACTATCAGGAACCCAGCCCTATGAGTAAAGACCAAACCGCCTCGCAATCTCTTTGTCTTGATCCAAACGGCGGATTGCCCCGTTTGCTGGAAATCATGGCACGGTTGCGTGATCCAGAAACCGGCTGCCCGTGGGATATTGAACAGAATTACACCACGATTGTGCCCTATACGATCGAAGAGGCCTACGAGGTCGCCGATGCTATCGAACAGGGCGACATGGCCGAGTTGGAAGGCGAGTTGGGCGATCTGCTGTTGCAGGTGGTCTATTACACGCAGATGGGGGGTGAGGACGGACATTTCACCTTTGAAACCGTCACCAAAGCCATCGCCGATAAGATGATCCACCGCCATCCCCATGTATTTGGCGCAGAATCGCGGGATAAATCTGCACAGCAACAAACCGCCGACTGGGAAAAGATCAAAGCAGCTGAACGCGCTGCAAAAGGGCAAACCAAACCCCGCACGTTGGACGGGGTGGCCCGCAATTTGCCGGCCCTGACCCGCGCCGTAAAACTGCAAAAACGCGCTGCAAGGGTCGGGTTTGACTGGCCTGAAACCACGCAGGTTCTGGATAAAATCAAGGAAGAATCCGCTGAATTGATCGAGGCCGCAGACACCCTGCCCCATGACAAACAAGTGGAGGAATTCGGCGATCTGATGTTTGTAATGGCCAACCTTGGCCGCCACCTGAACATCGACCCCGAAGAGGCCCTGCGTGCCGCCAACCGCAAGTTTACCCGTCGCTTTGAATACATCGAAGATGCGCTGGAAAAGCGCGGCAAAACCCCGGCCCAATCCAATCTGACAGAAATGGACGGGCTATGGGATCAGGCGAAACTTGCAGAAAAATCTAAACCCTGACAGGCCTCTTTAGAGCCTAAATACCTAAAACAACTTTGCAAAAAACACCGCGCTCATGGTTAATCCAACCACGATCACAATGGCCCGCACCGCTGATTTCGGCAGCACGCGGGCCACGGGCGCGCCTGCGTAACCACCAAGCGTCGCCGCTACCATCATAATCACCGCTTGGGGCCATTCCACCAAACCGCTGATTGCAAAAGCCGCCACAGAAATCGCCGATAGCGCAAAGGACAGACCGTTCTTCAGCCCATTCATTTCGTGAATATTGGTCATCCCCCACAGGGAAAACAGCGCCAGCAAGACGATCCCCAAACCGCCGTTAAAATAGCCGCCATAAATACTGACAAAGAACAGCCCGGCCGTGCCAAACGGCGTGACCGCGCGGGATTTCTGTGCAGCCCAGTCGCGGATTTGATCGCCGAACCAAAAGGCCAAAGTGGCAGCCAGCAGCAGGAAGGGTACGACAACGGCAAATGCCTCGTTTGAGGATACAACCAGCAGCAAGGCCCCAACCAATCCGCCCGCCAAAGTGACCAGCGTCAGGCGCACCATTTTGCGGCGATCAAAGGCTTTCAGTTCAGCCCCAAACCCAACGGCCCCCGCCAGATACCCCGGAAAAACTGCAACCGCAGAGGTGGCATTGCCCACCACCGGCGGAATGCCGGTGAAAACCAGCGCGGGAAAGGTCAGGAACGTGCCCCCGCCAGCAATAGTGTTCAATACGCCAGCCCCGAAGGCGGCCACGATCAAAAGGATATAGTCAGTCATACCCCTCCCTTAGCGGCAACAGCGCAGGCTTGCCATACTCTATTGTGCACGCTCAATACGCGACAGGTTGCCATTATTCCGAGCTTTTCGCTCATCTATTGACCCGACTAAATTAGTCATATTAAAAAGCGCTACCGAAACTCAGACAGGATTCGTACCTATGAAATTCATCAGCGCCCTCGCAGTTTCTGCTGCGACTTTGGCGAGCGCCCCCGCTTTTGCCGACATCACCGTCTATTCCTATCGCCAGCCAGAACTGGTGTCGCCGCTGTTGGACGCTTTCAGCAAAGAAACCGGAATTGAAACAAATCTGGTCTTCCTGAACAAAGGTATGATCGAAAAACTTCAGGCCGAGGGCGACCGTTCCCCTGCTGATCTGGTGATGACCGTTGATATTTCCCGCCTGCAAGCGCTGGTGGATGCGGGTGTGACCCAGCCTGTGGTGTCTGAAACTCTGAACGCCAATATCCCCGCAGAATTCCGCAATGCAGACGGCCAATGGTTCGGCCTGACGTCGCGTGCGCGGATTGTTTATGCGTCCAAAGATCGTGTGAAAGACGGCGACGTCACCACCTACGAAGACCTTGCCTCGGACAAGTGGAAAGGGCGTATTTGTATCCGCTCTGGCACCAATGCCTATAACCTTGCGCTGGCTTCTGCGATGATCGCACATCACGGCGAAGAGGGTGCAAAAACCTGGCTTGAAGGGTTGAAATCCAACCTTGCGCGCAAACCTTCGGGCAATGATCGCAGTCAGGTTAAAGCGATCCACGCGGGGGAATGTGATATTTCCTTGGGCAACACTTATTACATGAAACAAATGCTGGAAGACCCCGATCAAGTTGCTTGGGCCGATTCCGTGCGGATCGTATTCCCTGTATTTGAGGAAGGTGGGACCCACGTGAACCTGTCTGGCGTTGCGTTGACCAAAGCCGCACCAAACAAAGAGCAAGCGATCCAGTTGATGGAATGGCTTTCGTCTGAGGAAGCCCAAGAAATCTATGCGCAAGTAAACGGCGAATACCCGTTGAAAGAGGGCACCGAGGCCTCTGATCTGGTCAAAGGTTGGGGCACATTCACACCGGACAACAAACCGCTGGGTGAAATCGCCAAACTGCGCCCTGCCTCGTTGAAACTGATGGAATCGGTTGATTTCGACGGCTAAGCCCGCGCGAACTAAGATAGACGACTACAGAATAGCGCCCCGCACATCACGGAGCCATTCCAAGTTTAAGACACGGGCGGAGAGTTTTCTCACCGCCCGTTTTTTTAAGATGATTACACGGCATGTAAGTGGGTTTCGGCCCGCTGATGAAATGCCATCAGTTGCGTCAAAATGCTGAAGTCAAATGTCTGGTCCGAGCCCAAAGTGTCGTATGAATTATGGCGTGAGTACCACAGTGCATGTTTCAGCTAGTTCATTGTGCAGAAGGTCATTGTGCAGAAGGTCATTTAGCTGCCTTCCTGCTGTTACGCAGCGATCTGAGAAGTCATTGACGTCATTGATGGTTAATTCGCAGCCATGCCTAAACAGGCGCTGATCTCCGTTTGTTGCAGTCCCCGGCTTTCCGTGCATTTTGGCGTTTCGGTCAGGAACAATTGCTTTAAACTCGTCTGCAAACGAGAGAGCTTTTGCGCGAAGATTTTCGTCCAAAATCCGCAAAAACAATAACATAAGGTCCTTTGCAATAGTGCCCGCAGTCATTCTTGCCGGCTCAATAGTCTGAATGTAATTCGTCTGCAATCTATGACAGCACCACACCGCGTTCCATTCGAGCCGCGCGAAGGCGACGGCAGCTAATCCAATTGCATGAAAATAATCGAGGTCCTGCGGAACTAGAAGCCTGTCATCGCTCATGATCAAAAAATCCCATCAATCGACAGATTACATTATAATAGGAGAAAATCTCTAACAACAAGCCAAGGAACGGCAGCTTAGTTCCCCATAACAGACCAACACAATACGCACGCCCCCCGATTTTATGTTCCAAAAGCCGCCATTCAATGAATGTTCAAACGCCCTGTCTGTTTGTTTCTTAGGAAGAAGGATATCGTTGCAATTCGGGCGTAGATTCAAAAATCTGCCAGCTTGCCAGCCGAAAGGGCTCAAAGGCCTATGTCCGACCGAACGGAATGTCCCTGTTTGTCACGGGGCGCTTTTTATTTTGCAGTCGTTGCGCTAGAGCTTTGCTATGACACGTAAAATCATCATCGACACAGATCCCGGCCAAGACGACGCTGTTGCGATCCTCTTGGCGCTCGCCAGCCCTGAACTGCAGGTTCTGGGCATCACCGCTGTGGCTGGTAATGTGCCGCTGGCGCTGACCGAATTGAACACACGTAAGGTTCTGGAACTGGCCGGGCGGCCTGATATTCCCGTCTATGCGGGCTGCGATGGTCCGATGGACCGCCCGTTGGTTACCGCCGAACACGTACATGGGCGCACGGGGCTGGACGGGCCAGACCTGCCTGATCCGCAGATAGCCCTGCAGGAACAGCACGGCGTCGACTATATAATAGAGACCTTGCGAAATACGCCTGATGTTACGCTGTGCCCGCTGGGACCGCTGACCAATATCGCCACCGCCCTGACCCGTGCGCCCGACATCAAAGCCAACATCCGTGAAATCGTTTTGATGGGGGGCGGCTATTTTGAAGGCGGCAATATTACCCCTGCGGCGGAATTCAACGTCTATGTTGACCCAACGGCGGCGGATATTGTGCTGCGTTCGGGCGTGGCTGTGACGATGATCCCGCTCGATTGCACCCATCAGGCCCTAACCACAGCGCCCCGCATCGCTGCCTTTCGCGCCATGACCAACCGTGCTGGCCCTGCGGTGGCTGAACTAACCGATTTCTTTGAACGTTTTGACAAAGAAAAATACGGATCAGATGGCGCGCCGCTGCATGATCCTTGTGTGATCGCCTATCTGCTGCGCCCTGACCTGTTTCACAGCCGCCTGATCAATGTGACGGTGGAAACCCAATCCCCCCTGACGCTGGGCGCGACGGTTGCGGATTGGTGGCGGGTTACAGACCGCGCCCCGAACGTCACCTTTGTGCGCAGTCTGGATGCGGATGGCTTTTTTGATCTGCTAATCGAGCGGATTGCCACGCTCTGACCCGAACCACCCTAGAATCGGCTTTCGGCGGGTCAGCGCGGTAAGGTCTTCGCGCTTGGTTTGTGGTTGATCAGAACAATCCCCGCGCTGACCAGCACCAGCGCGCCGATGATCCAGATGGTAATCACCTCGCCCAATATCAGCCAGCCCAGCAACACGCCGAACAGCGGCGCCAGAAACCCGAAACTGGCCATTTCCGAGGCAGGGTATTTCGACAAAACCCAAAACCATGTGGAAAAGCCAAAGCCCACCACGACAATTGCCTGAAACAGTAAAATCCCCCAGTGGACCGGTTGCAGATCCCGGATTTGATCGCCGATCAGATAGGCGGCAGGGATCAGCACGATGGCCGACACCACAAGTTGATACAACAACTGCATTTCAGGCACTGCGCGTTTCATCGGCGTGACGCGGGCCACCAGCCCGACCGCCGCCCATAACATCGCACCCGCAATGCAATAGATGTCGCCCAACAGCTCATTCTGGCCGCCATCCCGTCCCCACATGGCAACGATCACACCGCCCACCGCCAGCGCCAAGCCAATGATCTTGTTGCGGGTCAGGCGTTCTACGGGGATCAGGAAATGCGCGCCCAGCGTCATCCAGACCGGCATTGTATAAAACAGCACCGAAACCCGGGCGACGGATGAATAATCAATTGCCAAAAACAACATCAGGAATTCGATCGCAAACAGAACGCCCGCAAAGATGCCCCAGCCCAGACTGCCATCGCGGATGGTGAGTTTGCGTTTGAACAGCAGCGCCAGAATTAGAACCGGCAGCACGGCAATGGCGCTGCGCAATCCGGCTTGCAAGGCGGGGTGCATGCCAACCGCGACGATTTTCACCAGAACCTGATTCAAGCCCAGTAGCAAAGACACTGTCACCAGCAGGCTGGCCCCAAGGGCATCAACCCGATCTTTCTGTTCCATATGTAGAAGCCCCCCGTTTGTGGCGCACCACATCACGCAATGACTCGGTTGGCAATTCGCAAATCACTGCTGTGCCGAATCCTATTGTCAGGGAATATCGGTTAACGCGCCGAAGGCCGTGTGATCACAAAATGCCCGATTTGTGATCACTAAAATGAGAGCCCATTCAAAACCTGATGAATCGACAGGCAGAATGCCGTAAATTAGCCCGTAAATACGGCGCTAAATGCATAAAACCGCTTATTTCCACCCAAAGTGACTTTCCATTTATGCATACCCCCTTTGCGCAGAGAAGCGTTGTAACCAGCTAGGATCATTCATATTGTTGCATTGCAGCAAGAAATTCTGCGCTGCAGCATAAAAAAGGAAAGTCGAAAATGTCGATCTCAACAACACAAAACATCACAGCACTCGGCGACCTGAAGCACAAAATCGCCTCTGCGTTCATCGCAACGTCCGAGAGCCTGTCCACGTACAAACGCAAACGCCGTGTGTACAACACAACATTCACCGAGCTTGCAGGTCTGACGACCCGCGAACTTGCAGACCTCGGCTTTAGCCGCGGTGACATCCGACGCATTGCCCGTGAAGCGGCAGAATTGGCTTAATCAAATGAAAACTATTTCCTACGATACTCACTCCGCAGCTCCTTTTACACAAACACGTGTATGGGCCTTTGAAACACTGTCATCCGGTTGGACTGGCTTTAAAACAAAATCAGCAACGGCGATCAAACGCTTGCAAACCGCCCGCATGGTCACTGCCCTGCAATCCATGAGCGATGAGCAGCTTGATCTGATCGGCCTGGCACGTGCGGACATCCGCGCACATGCTGAAAAGCTGATTGCAGAAGAATAAGCAGGGACCTCCATCTCTGCTGCAGAAATTAGCGGGGTCCTATGATAACCCGCTAATACTAAACGGTCGTTCCTCCCAGATCCCGTTTTGTACAGATGCCAACACCTCTACCTCCTCCCAGAGGTGTTGGCATTCCAGAATTAAGAATACCGAACGGTCGTTCCTCCCAGATCCCGTTTTGTACAAATGCCAGCACCTCTACCTCCTCCCAGAGGTGCTGGCGTTCCAGAAATAAGAATACTGAACGGTCGTTCCTCCCAGATCCCGTTTCGTACAAATGCCAGCACCTCTACCTCCTCCCAGAGGTGCTGGCATTCCAGAATTAAGAATACTGAACGGTCGTTCCTCCCAGATCCCGTTTTGTACAAATGCTAACACCCCTACCTCCTCCCAGGGGTGTTAGCATCTTCCTTCCTTGCCCCGCTAATGCTACATCCCCCCTGAATACCAGCAGGAACAGGCATTATGAACGAACTCCAGATTGCATCCCTTTTAATCGTCCTTGCGGGCGTATTCGGTTCGATAAACTATCTGGTTTTCAAACTGCCCTCTGCCATCGGCATTCTGGTTGTCGCCTTATTGGCCTCAATCGCCATCATGGCGGCAGATGCATTTTACCCCGCCTTTGGCGTGCGCGAGACAGTGCGCGGCTTTGTGATTGATCTGGAGTTTTCTTCTGCCCTGCTGGAAGGCATGTTGGGCCTTCTGCTGTTTGCGGGCGCGCTACATGTAAAACTGGGGGATTTGCGGCAACAAGCGTGGATTGTGGTGCTGATGGCGACCATCGGCGTTGGTCTGTCCACGGCCATTGTCGGCAGCACCATTGCCTTTGCGCTTGGGGTTCCGTTGATGATTGCGCTGGTGTTCGGGGCGCTGATTTCGCCCACCGATCCCGTAGCTGTACTGGGTGTGTTGCGCGAAGCAAACCTGCGCAAGGAACTGGAAACCAAGATCGCAGGGGAAAGCCTGTTTAACGACGGCGTGGCCTATGTGGTTTTCCTGATTCTTGTGGGAATCGCCTTTCCATCAGGGCACGACACCCATGGCTCCAGCCTAAGCGATGCTTTCCTGCTGTTCGGGCAAGAGGCCTTTGGCGGCGCGGCTCTGGGCGGGATCTTAGGCTATGTCACCTTTGCCGTGATGCGCCGCATCGACGATTACCCGCTAGAGGTTCTGTTGTCCCTTGGCCTGGCGTTCGGCGGCTATCAACTGGCCACGTATTTCCATCTGTCCGGCCCGATCTTCGCCGTAGTGGCTGGCCTGTTCATCGGCGATGTGGGCGTAAAATATGGCATGTCCGAAATCACCCGCAAATATCTGGATGCGTTCTGGTCGCTGATTGACGAAATCCTGAACGCCATCCTGTTCCTGCTGATCGGCGTCGAAGTCTTTGCCGTTGCTTTCAGCATCGACGCGCTGTGGGGCGGGGTTTTGGCCATTGTGGTGGCGCTGTTTGGCCGGTTGGTGGCAGTTTCTGTGCCGATCCTGATGATCAAACCCTTCCAGTCCTTCCCCCGCGATGTGATTCCGATCATGACTTGGGGCGGGCTGAAGGGCGGGATTTCCGTCGCTTTGGTTTTGACTTTGCCCGACAGCGAATGGAAACCGCTGTTGTTGACCATGACCTATGTGGTTGTGCTGTTCAGTATTATCGTCCAAGGCCTGACAATCGCACCACTGGCGCGGCGTTTGGGCCGCACACCGGATTTACTGTAAACTTTAGATATTCACCCGCAGGCTAGGCGTCATCTTTTCGCCTAGCCGCCCAGATGTTCCGCCAATATCGCAACGCCCAACCCAAGCAATGCCACACCCGCACAAACCTCGGCGGCGCGGCCAAACTTTGCGCCGAGCACGTGGCCCAGCATCATGCCCGCTGTTGATGCCGCTGTGGTTGTAAGCCCCACCGCGATAGCCACCAGCACGATATTCACGTTTAGCACTGCCAAAGACACACCAACCACCATCGCGTCGATAGAGGTTCCGATCGCCGCAAGGATCACGCCCCACCCACTGCGGGCGGTGGCCACCTCGTCTTTACGGCGCAACGCGTGCAAGGCCATGCGAATACCAACGCCCCCCAGCAGCACGAATGCAATCCAGTGATCAAAAGCCGCCACATGTTTCGCCGCCGCCAGACCGATGGCCCAGCCGATGATCGGCGTGGCCGCTTCGATCAGGCCAAAGATCATCCCGACCCCAAGCGCCGCCGCAAATCCCCGCTGCCGCGCCGCAGCGCCCTGACCCAGAGAAACCACAAAAGCATCTGCCGAAAGGCCAATCGCCAACAATCCAAGTGCAACAGGGGTCATAATCATTCCTTCAACAGGCTTCTGACCCTCCGCATATAAGAATCGCAAAATAAGTCAATAAAAACAGTTGCATATGAGAATGATACGCAACTACAGCTTATCTGATATCCGCTCAATTGCGCCCATTGCGCGACCCTTTAACGCTAACAACACACGTTATCAGGGTTGCACCAAACGTGAGGGCCGCTAAAACCGCTCTCAACCAAGGGGACTCGGCTATGACATCACCCACAATCATCGAACGGTGCGAATCTGCGGGCTTGCGCATGACGGAACAACGTCGCGTGATTGCACGTGTCTTGCAAGCCTCTGAAGACCACCCCGATGTGGAAGAACTCTACGCCCGCGCTTCGGCTGTGGATGCGGGAATTTCCATCGCTACGGTTTATCGCACGGTGAAACTATTCGAAGAATCCGGCATTCTGGAACGGCTGGAATTCGGCGATGGCCGCGCTCGGTACGAGGATGCAGAACGGGACCACCACGACCATTTGATTGACCTGCATTCCGGAGAGGTTATCGAATTCGTTGACCCCGAAATAGAAGAATTGCAAGAACGTATCGCGGCCAAGTTGGGCTATGACCTGCGGGGTCACAAGCTGGAACTGTACGGCGTGCCCACCAAGGCGAAAAAGTGAACAAACCACCCGCCAGTGATACGTTACGCGCGATCCTGTTGATGATCCTGTCAATGGCAGCTTTTGCGACGACGGATATGTTCGTCAAGCTGGCGTCCTATACCCTGCCCGCCTCACAAGTGCTGTTTTCCATGGGGGTTGGCGGCACCCTTTTGTTCGGCGCATTGACCAAAGCTGGCGGCACGCCTGTCTTGTCCCGCCGTATCTTTCATCCCGCAATCCTGTGCCGTGGCGTGGCCGAAATCGTCGCCACCTGCGGTTTTCTGATGGCGCTGACCCTGCTGCCGTTTTCCACCGCCTCGTCCATTTTGCAGGTCACACCGTTGCTGGTGACCCTTGGCGCGGCGCTGTTCCTGCGCGAATCCGTTAGCTGGCGCCGCTGGAGCGCGGTTTTTGTCGGGCTTAGCGGTGTCTTGATCATCCTCAACCCTTTTGCCAGCACCACAGCCGACCACCCCGCCTTTTTCTCGGCAGGATCATTGCTGGCGATTATCGGCGTTTTTGGGCTGGCAGGGCGGGATCTGGCCACTCGGTTCATTCCCAAAGACGTGCCAACAATGCAGGCGTCCACTTGGGGCTTTACCACCGTAGCGATGGCGGGCGTCATCCTGTCGTTGTTTGGCACCCCTTGGGTCAAACCCGATCTTGTCACCATTGCTGAAATCTTTGGTTTGGTCGGATTTGCAGGCATCGGCTATTTCTGCATCACATCAGCCATGCGCATGGGGGATGTTTCCGCCGTAGCCCCCTTCCGCTATTCCCGTATCATTTTTGCCTTCACCCTGTCTGTGGTGGTATTTGGCGAAACCCTGACCGCGCAAACCCTTGTTGGGGCTGCTGTTATCGTCACCGCAGGCCTGTACGTCTGGCTGCGCGAGCGCAAAATGACCAAGCCGCGCCAACCTGTAACCACAACGGGTATTATCCCGTGACCCTTCACGACACGAAATCGAAAAGAGGACTTTAACATGACCGCTATTATCGAAATCACCGGACGCGAAATTCTCGACAGCCGGGGCAACCCTACCGTCGAAGTAGACATTCTGCTAGAAGACGGCACATGGGGCCGCGCGGCTGTGCCCTCGGGTGCCTCTACCGGCGCGCACGAAGCGGTTGAATTGCGTGACGGCGATGCGGGCCGCTATCAGGGCAAAGGTGTTCTGAAAGCCGTCGAAGCCGTAAACGGTGAAATCGCCGAGGCTTTGCTGGGCGTGGATGCCACACGTCAGTTGGTGATCGACAATATCATGATTGATCTGGACGGCACCGAAAACAAATCCCGCCTTGGTGCCAACGCCATTCTGGGCGTGTCCATGGCTGTGGCCAAAGCGGCAGCGCAAACCCTGAACCAATCCCTGTACCGCTATATCGGCGGCACCTCTGCGCGCTGGTTGCCCGTTCCGATGATGAATATCATCAACGGCGGCGAACATGCGGACAACCCGATCGACATTCAAGAATTCATGATCATGCCAGTGTCTGCGCCCAATGTGCGTGAAGCGATCCGCATGGGCGCCGAAGTGTTCCACACACTGAAAAAAGAGCTGTCCGCAGCGGGTCACAACACAGGTGTCGGCGATGAAGGCGGCTTTGCACCGAACCTGAGCTCCACCACGGATGCGCTGGATTTCATTATGAAGTCGGTCGAAAAAGCAGGCTACCGCCCGGGCGAAGACATCTACCTTGCACTGGATTGTGCGGCGTCCGAATATTACGAAGACGGGCTTTACAACTTCAAAGGCGAAGGCAAAAAGCTGTCTTCTGGTGAAAATGCCGAATACCTTGAAAACCTGGTAAACCAATACCCGATCATTTCGATCGAGGATGGTATGGACGAAGACGATTGGGACGGCTGGAAAACACTGACAGACAAAATCGGTGACCGCTGCCAGTTGGTGGGCGACGACCTGTTCGTAACCAACACCAAGCGCCTGTCCCAAGGCATAGACAAGGGCTGCGCCAACTCGATCCTTGTGAAGGTGAACCAGATCGGCACGCTGACTGAAACGCTGGAAGCTGTGGATATGGCCACACGCAACGGGTTCACTTCGGTGATGTCCCACCGTTCGGGCGAAACCGAAGATGCGACCATCGCCGATCTGGCGGTTGCCACAAACTGCGGCCAGATCAAAACAGGATCTTTGGCGCGGTCTGACCGGCTCGCGAAATACAACCAGTTGATCCGGATTGAGGAAATGCTGGGCGACGTGGCGCTGTATGCCGGAAAATCCGTCCTGCGCGGCTGACTTTAACGGATCGGGCGGAGTGTCTGCCCGATCCCTTCCAATACGGATACCCTGATGCGCCAATGCCTGCGGGACAAAATCATCTCCGTTTGCGATGCGAAAATTGCACAAAAGGGCGAGGGCGTTGGCCTGTCGTTTTACGCGTTTTTCGCCAATAGAAACACGGACCCTACGCTTTTGATGGAAGCGGCGGAATGGTGGATAAAAACACACCAACTCGACCATTTTGAAAAAGCCGTCAAAATTCGCGACATGGTCCGTGCAGGGCAATAGACAGCCCCGCCCTATTCAACTCATCATAAATTTGTTAAACTCTGCTCCATTATAAGTAGCGCATCCTATTTCCGCGCGCCCGAATTTTTCAGGAGAGTTTGATCATGGCCAATCTGGTTATTTGTTGTGATGGCACGTGGAACACGCCCGATAATAAAGACGGCGATTTGCCTGCCCCGACCAATGTTTACAAGTTCTACAAATCTCTCGCCAAGGCTGACGCTGATGGCACACCGCAAAAGAAATTCTACCGTGCGGGGGTGGGCACCACGGGCAAATGGATTGAACGGTTTCAGGGCGGCGGCTTTGGTGACGGCATCCGTCACGATATCGAATCCGGCTACAAAGCCTTGGCCGACCGCTATGAACCGGGCGATAAAGTCTATTTGATCGGCTTTTCTCGCGGGGCATTTGCCGCCCGCAGCCTGTCAGGATTGATCACCCGCTGCCACCTGCCTGCCTTTGCCAACAGCGACATCCCCGAGGGCAAACGCTGGGATATCATCCACCGCGCGTTTGAATTGTATCAAAACCCCGAAAGCCAGGTGCCGCTGTCAGGCGTGCCACTGCACGAAAACCCGCCCATCGAGTTTTTGGGCGTCTGGGATACGGTCGGCGCCTTGGGCGTACCCGAGGAGTTTCGCTGGCTTTGGGGCAAAGAGGACCGCACAAAATACCGGTTCTACGACACGAAACTGTCTAAAAACGTGCGCATCGCCCGCCAAGCCCTTGCCATAGACGAACGCCGTCAAATTTTTGAACCCACTCTTTGGACGGAATATGCTGCCGGACAAGACGTGGAGCAGATCTGGTTTCCCGGTGTCCACGCAGACGTGGGCGGCGGCTATTCCGACTGCCGTTTGGGGAATATCACGCTCGACTGGATGATAGGAGAGTCGCAGAAACGTGGATTGGCCTTTGAGAAGGGTTTTCTGGAACAAATCACAGGCGACGAACAGGGGTTGGTGCATGAAAGCGTCACATCCGTCTTTCGCAGAATGCGTCTGAGGCCCCGCGCCGTGCCGAATTTCAACGATCCCCAGCACGCCCGCACAGTCCACGGAGCCGCCCGCAACCGGCAGGAGTTTCCCCCACTCGCCCAGCCGGAATATTGGGACACCCGTGCCATCGCCCCGAACACTCCGATGGATGTGCGGGTTCACGCACGCAAAAGATGGTGCCCAACGGGTCTTTTTCTGAAAAAGGGCGTGACCTATAGTTTTGCCGCGCAAGGCCAGTGGAAAGACAAAAACATTGAATGCGGGCCTGAGGGGAATGCATCAAATTTTGCACATTTTTCTGCCCCCATAGCAGTATTCATCGAGCTTTTGGAAACCCGCGAACGCTGGATCCAACGCAAACTGCCAACTGTGGACTACCCTATCACACGGCGGCACAATGATATGCCGTGGTTTGCCCTTGTGGGCTGCATTGCCAATGGCGGCGGGGCAAACAGCCCGTCGCAAGAGGTACACCAGCACGAATCCTTTCTGATCGGCACAGGCTGCACCCACACCCCGAAACAAGACGGGTTTTTATACTGTTATCCCAATGACGCATGGCACCATTACCGCAATAATGCCGGATCAATGGACCTGACTATCACCCTAACGGGTTAAGCCAACGTTAATCCCACAGACATAATCCCGCGCAGACTAAGTTTCGTTAAATTACTGTTGCACTGGACGGCATCTGTGCCAGAGGTTAGACACTCTGAATCTTGTCAAAGGGGGCAATCATGGCCGATCAAGAAACTCCGCAAATTTATCTGATCACGCCGCCTCAGTTTGAGCTTTCCGCGTTTTCAACCGAACTTAGCCAAATGCTGGATAATTTCGCTATCGCTTGCGTGCGCCTGCGCTGTGCTTCTGAAGCTGCCGAGGATATCGGCCGCGCCGCTGACAACCTGCGCGAAGTCTGCCATGCCCGCGATGTGCCGCTGGTCGTAGAAAACCACGGCAAAATCGCCGCATTGCACGGGTTGGACGGAGTTCATTTGACAGACGGCGCACGGCAAATTCGCTACATGCGTGAATTGTTGGGTGCAGATGCCATCATCGGTGCTTTCTGCGAAGACTCCCGCCATACAGGCATGGCCGCAGGCGAAGCTGGCGCGGATTACGTTTCCTTTGGCCCGCTTGCCGAAAACCCGCTGTCCACGACGCAACCTGCCGAATTTGACACCTTCCAGTGGTGGTCCGAAGTGATTGAGGTGCCTGTGGTGGCAGAGGGGGCTATCTCGTTGGAGTTGGCAGAACAATTTTCCCCTGCCACCGACTTCTTCGCTTTTGGGCCAGAACTTTGGGGGGCGGAAAATGGCCCAGCCGCCGCGTTGAAAGCCTATCTAGAGCGTATCCAGTAAGCCACTGCGCACGGCCTGTTCGCAACGCCGCGCCATGTCTTTACGGCTCGCCACATCGGTTGCCTTGATCGGGGGGTGAAACACCACCTCAATCCGGCCTTGAACCGGTTGCGCCAGAACCCGAAACAGGTCTGGCGCGAAATCGGTATCCCCCCACCACCCATAAAACCGCGGATCGGCGCCAGCGGGTGCCACATAGTTTAGCGTCACCGGCTGTACCCAAACGGACTCGCGCACTTCGGGTTCAAGGAATGCTGCAAACAAAGTAGAGCGGAACGGCAAAACCCGCTGCCCGTCAGTGCTGGTGCCTTCGGGAAAAAACAGCAAGCGCTGCCCTTTCGCGATGTAGCCTAAAACCACGTTGCGATGTTTCACGGCAAGGCTGGCGCGGCGTTCAATGAACACGGTCCCGACAGAGCGCGCAATCAGACCGATCAAAGGCCAGGCCTGCACCTCGGCCTTAGCGACGAACAGAACCCGCTGCACGGCGTTAAGAGAGAAAATATCCAGCCAAGAACAATGGTTTGCCACCACAGCACCAGGGTAAGACATTGGCGACCCAGAACAGGTGATCGGCAATGACATCACCCGTAGGACGGCGCGGCAGGCCAGTCGCACAACCCATTGCGCCGCGGCCTTGAACCCTGTCAGCCGCAGTAGAACCATCGGCCCCATCAGCCCGAAAATGATCGCCGCCATTGCCAGAACGCGCATGACACAGCGGGTCCAACCGGCAAATCCGAAAGGCGCGCCAGCGATGCGGGTGCCATCATCCCAGGGGATCATGCAGCCAGACCCTGAGCCAGTTGCGCCCGCTGTTTTTGCGGAATATTGGCCTGATCCAGAACCAGACACACATCTATCGTATTAAAATCCCAATCAATAAATGCGCCCTCACCGACCCAGCCACCCAATCGAATGTAACTTTTTATCAGCGCGGGAATTTGGCGCACCGCGACGGTACGATCAATGTCCTCACAGGGTTTCAGTGCCATCGGAACGCTTCCGCCAGCTCGTGCTTGGACGCGCAGATCCTTGGGGGCCAGATGATTGTGATGCAAAAAGGACAAGCCGTCCGCATAGATTTTCGGATCGGTTCCGTTAAAGGACGCAACGCCGAACAACAGCTGTATCTTGTTGCGCAGAACATAATCAGCCACACCCTGCCAAAGAAGATGCAGCGCAATTCCATTGCGATAGGCGGCATCAACACAGCTGCGGCCAAGCTCTACCGCGGGGCGGCCGGAGCGGGTGATCGCGCCCAGATCATATTCGCCCGCACCGTAGAAACCGGGCCCTGTTTGGGCTGTTTCACTGCGCATCAAGCGATATGCGCCGATCACATTGTTTGCGTCATCGCAAATGCGGGTATCTTTCAGGATCAAGTGGTCGAAATACGGGTCAAAAGCATCAATTTCACGATGGTCCGCAGCCCCGCCATAAGCGGGCCGCGCCCCCAATTCCTGCACAAACACCCGATACCGCAGCCGCTGGGCCGCCGCCAACTCTGCCTCGGATTCAGCGAGTTTTAGAGTGAAATGACTTTTATTCAGGATCATCAGAGAGTCTCGCCTGCCAGTTAAGAGAATATTAATCCAATAAGCGGAAAAATGGAAATATCCGGCCCATCTGGATTTAACCTTGAAAACTCAACTGAAAGTAGCATACTCAAAGGACAACACGCCAGCTACACCAATTCCAAGACCACTTGGTCTCCATTAATAACTATTTTTCCGACCTCTTCAAAATTAACGGTAATTTTTCCGCGCACAACTGATTGAACCTGCCCCACACCCCATTCGGGGTGTGCAGGGTTGCGAACCAACTGACCGGGTGTCAGAAATTCAATCATAAGGTGCCTTTTGTTCGACTGCAGGTGACGCTTATGTATGATAATTCGCCCGATATTACAGCCCTTATCAGCGCTAGAATTTGCCATGATCTGGCCAGCCCGCTGGGCGCCATCGCAAATGGGGTGGAATTGTTAGAGCTGTCGGGAATGGCGGATACCCCCGAATCGATCTTGCTGGCGGATAGTGTCACTGCCGCCACGGCCCGAATGGCGTTTATCCGTATGGCCTATGGTTCGGCGCAGATGACAACAATGGTTGGCGCATCCAAAGCGCAAAAGATACTTGCGGGGAATTTTTCAGAAAAGAAAATCATGGTCCAATGGCGGGTGTCGCAAGAAACACCAAAACCAATGATCAAGCTGTTGTTTTTACTGGTGCAATCCGTGGAAACCGCCCTCCCCTACGGCGGAGAGGTGGATATTACCGAAAGAAACGGAAAATACGATATTCACACGAATGCAAAGGCAGTGCGCCATGACCCAACGCTTTGGGCCTGCCTGTCAAACGATGCCATGCCAGTTGATATGACCTCTGCACAGGTGCATTTCGAACTGGCCCGCCAACAAGCCACGCGCCTAAAGCGTAAGATTGAAGTGCGCGCCAGCGAAACAACGCTCGACATAAGTGTGGTTTAGCCCACTTCGATCGCAACAAGACCTTTGCGGAAACGGCGCATATTCATCTGATACCCTTCGGCAGACTTTTGCAAACCCAGTTTCGCGGCATCATCCAGTTCGCGAACGACCTTCCCCGGTGCGCCCATGACAAGAGAGCCGTCTGGAATGACTTTTCCCTCTGTAATTAACGCATTGGCACCAATCAAACAGTTGTCGCCAATAACCGCCCCGTTCAGCACAGTCGCCCCCATACCAATCAGCGAATTATTCCCGATGGTACAACCGTGCAGCATGGCCTTATGGCCAATGGTACAGTTTTTTCCGATTGTTAAGGGAAACCCGATATCCGTATGCAGGACCGAGTTTTCTTGAATATTAGAACCCTCACCCACTAGAATCAGTTCGTTGTCACCACGTAAAACGGCCCCGAACCACACCGACGCCCCGCTTTCCAGCCGCACGCGGCCCATTAGTTGCGCGTTTGGCGCAATCCAATAGTCCCCGTCTGCCGCCAGTTCCGGTGTCACACCATCGAGTGCATAAATCATAACATTGCCTCACATTCAGAATTCAATTTGCGAACCCGTTCTACCAAGCCAGGCTGGCGATCACGCCGCAAACGTTCTGCGGTGACGATAGCACGCAGTTGGGATTCGCAGGTCTCTAAATCCGCGTTCACCAAAACATAATCGTATTCCGGCCAATGGCTGATTTCATCGCGGGCTTTGGCCATACGGTTCGCCACAACTTCGGCGCTGTCCTGACCGCGGGCGTTCAAACGTGCCTCTAACTCTTTGATTGAAGGTGGTAACAAAAAGATCGACACCACATTATCCCGCAGGCTTGACGCGCGGATTTGTTGACCGCCTTGCCAATCCACATCGAACAACACGTCTTGGCCCTGCTCAACCGCAGCCGCCACAGGGGCCAAAGGCGAACCGTAGTGATTGCCAAAAACCTCGGCGTGTTCCAGCATTTCGCCGTTGGCGACCAATTCCAAAAACGACTCTTTGGTTTTGAAATAATAATCTTTGCCCTCAACCTCTTTGGGCCGCATCGGGCGGGTAGTGGCAGAAACCGAAAAATCAATCGCGTTGTCTTTGGCCAAAAGCCGTTTTGCCAAAGTGGATTTACCTGCGCCGGACGGGGATGAAATGATGATCAAAAGACCGGATCGTATCTGTTCAGACATGGTTACTCCACATTTTGTACTTGTTCGCGCATCTGGTCGATAACCGCTTTCAGGTCAAGCCCGATCCCGGTCAGCGCCGTATAATTTGCCTTTGAACACAATGTATTGGCTTCGCGGTTAAATTCTTGTGTCAAAAAATCAAATTTCCGCCCGATGGGACCATCGGTTGCCAGCAAGGCGCGTGCGGCCGCCACATGGGCCGTCAGGCGATCCAGCTCTTCAGCCACATCTGCCTTGACTGAAATTATGGCCAATTCCTGTGCCAGGCGATCTTCATCAACAGCGTCAGTCGCATCCAGAATCCGCGCGACATTCACCTTCATAGCCTGTGCCACGTGATCTCGACGCGCATCCAGAACGTCTGATGCTGCAGTGCAAAGCTGGTCGATTTCTTTAATTTGTTGCCCCAATATTTGCGCCAGAGCCGCCCCCTCTTCCGCCCGCGCTTGGGTAAAGGCGGTGATCGCTGCGCTTAGGTCTTTTTTAACTGGATCCATCAATGCGGTCAGCGGATCCTGATCGCTGTCCGACACGGTGAAAACCCCAGGCAATGCCAAAACTGCCGCGATATCTAGGGGGGCGGTTTCCAGCTCAGTGGTCTGCGTAGCGGTTTTTGCAGCAGCAAGTGCTCGCTCTAGAACCTCGGCATTTAATTGAACATTTCGCGCGGTTGCATTTCGCTTTATGCGCAACCCGACTGTGATCGTGCCCCGTTTACACAATTCCCCAATGTTTTTACGTGCCACTGCTTCGAGCGGGTCAAACCCTTCGGCCAGTCGCATGCGTAAATCGAGCCCACGACCGTTCACGCTGCGGATTTCCCAGGCCCAAGACACTGTACCGTTGCTGCCATTTACCGACGCAAAGGCCGTCATTGAGTTAACCATTTAAGAAAATTAGCCTCACTTTTAAATCGAATATATGCCAGATAGTCGGCATGGGGTCTGTTTGAAAATGATTAGCAAAATACACTGCGGTTCTCAACAAATGCGTGCAAACTTTGATAGGGTGATTTATGCGGTACCAAGTAATAGATCGTAATACCGTTAGCGATCGAGTAACTCCCCTGTTTCGGAGAGACGGCATTATGCAAGATCCGATCATCCTTGATCTGCTCAGTTATTGGGAAAACCTGCGGGCTGGCCGCATTGCCCCGATGCGATCAGAGTTGGATCCACGCCAGATTACCGGTGCACTGGATCATACTTTCGTGCTGGAATACAATGGTCCGCTGGATGTACGGTTCCGGTTGGCGGGTATGGCCCTATGCGAAATGATGGGCATGGAGTTGCGCGGTATGCCCGCACGCGCATTGATCGACATCGGCCACCGCGATGAGCTAAGCCGCGTTCTTGATGACATCGTTGCATCCCCCAAAATTGTTGAACTGGTGTTAAGAACATCATCAAAACAATCCCCACATTTAAATGCGCGTATGTTGTTGTTGCCTATGCAAAACGATGCCGGACAGTTCACCCGCATTTTAGGGTGTCTGGTTTCTAAAGAGCCAGCGCTTCAAACCCCGCAAAGATTTGAAATAGCTGATGTTAAAGCAACCCGCATCATAAGTACGATGGGCGCCCCTACGCCAGACAAGGCCCCAAAACTGGTTACAGGCTTTGCAGAAGACCGTGCAAAGTATAAAGGGCCAGCAAAAATGACGAAACCAAAGGCAGCCCATAAAACCACCACACCGCGATTGGTGGCAGGGAAAACATATCTGCGACTCGTTAAAGACGAGTAAACAAAACCACGTCGATAAAATAAAAAAAACGCGGCCACATTGAGCCGCGTTTATTATTTCTTAAGTCCTGTTGTGTCAGATGGCCTGACGTTGCGCCACGACCCGCTCTTCCAATTCTTCAGCAACCAGAAAGGCCAATTCCAACGCTTGGGACGCGTTCAAACGGGGGTCACATGCTGTGTGATACCTATCCGACAGGTCCTCGTCTGTAACCGCACGGACGCCGCCTGTGCATTCAGTTACATCCTTGCCGGTCATCTCGAAATGAACGCCACCCGGAACCGTGCCTTCGGCTTTGTGAATGCCAAAGAACTCACGAACTTCACGCAGAATGCTGTCAAAGGGACGTGTTTTATACCCTGTCGATGATTTGATTGTGTTGCCGTGCATTGGATCGCAGGACCAAACCACATTGGCGCCTTCATCCTGAACCGCTTTGATCAGACGTGGCAGGTGATCGCCCACCGCACCCGCACCGAAACGGGCAATTAGTGTTAAACGACCTGCCTCGTTTTCAGGGTTCAACTTGGCCATCAGAACCTTAAGGTCATCCGCTGTAGTCGTCGGACCACATTTCAGGCCAATCGGGTTTTGCACGCCGCGTGCAAATTCTACATGGGCGCCATCAGGCTGACGGGTGCGATCCCCGATCCAGATCATGTGACCGGATCCAGCAACTGGCAGCCCGGATGTGGAATCAATCCGGCACAATGCCTCTTCATATTCCAGCAACAAGGCTTCGTGGCTGGTATAAAAGTTAACTGTGTGCAACGCCGAAGTATTATCCGACGTAATCCCCGCAGCCGTCATAAAGTCGAGGCTGTCAGAAATCCGGTTTGCAAGCTGTGTATATTTCTCGGCCGCCCCTGCCGCATTGGCGAAGCCCAGGTTCCATTCGTGAACGCGGTGGATATCGGCGAAACCGCCCATAGAAAACGCGCGCAGCAAGTTTAACGAGGCCGCAGCCTGCGTATAAGCCTGCAACATACGATCTGGGTTCGGGATCCGGGATTCCGGAGAGAAATCAATGTCGTTGATAATGTCGCCCCGATAAGACGGCAGTTCTACGCCGTTCACCGTTTCCATACCAGCCGAGCGGGGCTTGGCGAATTGACCAGCCACACGGCCAACTTTGACGACAGGAACTTTGGCACCATAAGTCAGCACCACCGCCATTTGCAGCATCACTTTGTAAGTGTCGCGCAACATATCTGCGTTAAATTCCGCAAAGCTCTCGGCGCAATCGCCGCCTTGCAGCAAAAACGCTTCACCACGGGAAACAGCGGCCAGTTTTGCTTTAAGCGAACGGGCCTCGCCCGCAAAAACCAGCGGCGGATAGCTGGACAACCGCTGCTCAACTGCATTCAGCGCAGCCGCGTCGGTATAGTCCGGCATCTGAATCCGCTCTTTGGAACGCCAGTCAGATTTTTTCCAAGCCGAAGTCATCGGGTCTCTCCTTGGTGAGGGTTAGGAAAAACGGTCTTACAACAGCAAGCGCGCTTTGGCTAGAAGCGCATCGGTGGTAATCTGCGGTATACTGTCGTTTTCACGTGACGAAAAATCGTCAAAATCGGTCACGTTAATCGCTTGAAGCATAAATACAATTTATACAAGTTGACTGGACCGCAACGAACCCGAGTGATTCGGGCCTATTGAACGTAGTAGACATGCCAGCACCCAGACCCTCGGCCAGCGCAATCAAAACGCGAAAATACATTTTTTTGTTGTTGGACCAATTCTCGTTAGTGCCGTTTTCTACGGCCCTGGATACGTTGCGTATCGCCAACCGATTTGACAAAAAATTGCGCTATGACTGGACGATCGTGTCTACAGACGGCGCGCCAGTGGCCTGTTCCAACGGCACAAAAATTGTAGTGGATATGGGGCTGGAAGATATCACCCGCGAAGACACGGTGATGATCTGTGGCGGGTTGGAAATCGACCAGAACTCAACCAAGCGGGTGATGAACTGGTTGCGCCGCGAGGCCCGAAAAGGCGTTTCAATTGGCGGGTTGTGTACAGGCGCACATACAATGGCCAAGGCTGGTTTACTGGATGGTAAGAAATGCACGATACACTGGGAAAACTACGATAGTTTCACTGAGGAGTTTGAGGATGTTCAACTGTCCAAGTCCGTCTATGTGATTGATGGCAACCGGTTTACGTCAGCGGGGGGCACGTCTTCGCTGGATTTGATGCTGAAACTGATGGCCACGCGGGACGGTGAGGAAATCGCCAATTGGGTTGCGGATCAATGTTTGCACACCAACATCCGTACCGAGCGGGATGAACAGCGGCTGTCAATCCCGACCCGTATCGGCGTACGGCACCCAAAGTTGTCTACAGTGATCCAGATGATGGAAAGCAACATCGAAGAACCTGTCAGCCCCTCTGTGCTGGCACAGGATGTGGGCATGTCCACCCGCCAACTAGAACGGCTGTTCAGCCGCTATCTGAACCGCTCTCCCAAGCGGTACTATATGGAATTGCGGCTTCAAAAGGCGCGTAACCTTTTGATGCAGACTGAAATGTCGGTGATCAACGTGGCGCTGGCCTGTGGATTTGCTTCGCCTTCACATTTCTCCAAATGCTACCGCGCGCAATATGACACCACGCCCTACCGCGAGCGGGGATCCCAAGCCTCCCGCAATCCCGGGGCCAGCCTTAACGACTGATCCGGAACAGGCCACGCCGGTCTACGCTTAAAAACCAGATCGCCCCGTCAGGGGCCTCTCGCACATCACGCACCCGTCCCGTTTCACGTGATGACAATTGTTCTGCGCCAGACAGTGTTTCGCCCTTGCGATCCAGCCTTGCGATATGGTCGAATTTCAGCGATCCCACAAAGAAATCTCCCTTCCATTCGGGAAACATCTTGCCAGAATAAATCATCAGGCCAGAGGGAGCGATGGACGGGTCCCAATAAAATGCGGGCTGCTCCATCCCTTGCTTTGCGTTCCCCTCGCCGATTTTCTGCCCCGAATAATGTGCGCCGTAGGAAATAACAGGCCAGCCGTAATTGGCCCCCCGTTTGATCCGGTTCACTTCATCCCCGCCTTTTGCACCATGTTCCACCACCCAAAGCTGACCGCTGGCATCCAGCGCGGCCCCTTGTGGGTTGCGATGACCGTAGGACCAGATTTCCGGCAAAGCCCCATTGCTTCCGACGAATGGATTACCGTCAGGCACCTGACCGCTGCGGCTTACATGCACCACCGACCCGTTGTGCATAGATAAATCCTGCGCCAGCGGTCGGTTGCCCCGTTCACCCACAGTAACAAACAAAGAACCGTCGGGGGCTTCAACCACGCGTGAGCCAAAATGAACCCCGCCCGCGTTGCCCGCTTTCATTTCGAACAGCAGCCTAACATTATCCAACCGCGCCTGTTCCTGATCCAGCTTGGCAACCACAAGGGCGGTTCCAGCCCCCGCGCTTTGCGGTTTTGCAAAGGTTAAAAACACCTCAGAAGTTTGTACGAAATCCCGCGCCGCAACCACGTCCAGCAAACCGCCCTGTCCGCTGTCAAAGACCTTTGGCACGCCAGAAATCCGCTGCCTCCCGCCTTGCCCATCAAATAGCCACAACCGGCCTTTGCGTTCGGTAACCAGATAGCGCCCGTCCGGCAGAATCGCCACGGCCCAGGGTTCATCAAGCCCTTTGGCCAAATTCGTAACCTTCAACGCCCCCAAAGAACTGTTTATGGTTTGCGCGGTTGCCGACATGCCAAAAAAGCAAATCATTACAGCGATTAATAACTTTTGCATAGCTGTGCTCCGTTATAGGGTTTACCATACTACATGCAGCAGAAACCTGCCTAGGCAAGTGTTTCGATTTGATCCTAGGTCAATCACAGTGGCTCTTGCATTTGGCCCCATTCTCTCTACTGTTCGTGCCTATTATTCATGCAGGGAGACGAACACATGAAAAAACTACTGCTCGCATCCGCCGCGACCGTTGCGATGGCCGGCGCTGCCTTTTCCGAGGCCCACGGCGACGTGAAACTCGGCGTTATTCTTGGCTTTACGGGCCCAATTGAATCACTGACACCTGCGATGGCTGCCGGTGCGGAACAAGCCATGTCCGAAGTGACTGCCTCTGGCAAATTCATGGGCGGCAAAGCGCTGACCTCTGTGCGTGCTGACAGCACTTGTGTTGATTCGGCTGCTGCAAGTGCGGCTGCGGAACGTTTGATCACATCGGATCAGGTATCCGGCATCGTCGGCGCTGACTGTTCCGGCGTGACAACCGCGATCCTGACCAACGTGGCTGTGGCCAACGGCATGGTGATGATCTCCCCATCCGCAACCTCGCCTGCTTTGTCCGATGTCGAAGACAACGGCCTGTTTTTCCGCACATCCCCATCCGATGCCCGTCAGGGTGCTGTGATGACCGAAGTGATCATGGACCGCGGGATCAAATCTGTTGCTGTGACCTACACAAACAACGACTACGGCAAAGGTTTGGCTGATGCATTCCAATCGTCTTTTGAAGAAGCAGGCGGCACGGTCACAATTTCCACATCCCATGAAGACGGCAAAGCAGATTACTCTGCCGAGGTCGGTGCCCTTGCTGCGGCAGGCGGTGATGCATTGGTTGTTGTGGGCTACCTTGACCAAGGTGGTAAAGGCGTGATCGAGGCATCCTTGGATTCCGGCGCGTTTGACACATTTGTTCTGTCCGACGGCATGGTTGGCGACAGCCTGCCAGAAGCAATCGGTGACGATTTGAACGGTTCCTTCGGCCAAGCACCGGGCACGGACAGCGCGGGCGCAGGCATGTTGAACGACCAGATGGCTGATGTTGACGCGACAGCTCCTTATGTTGCTGAATCTTATGACGCGGCAGCTTTGATCGCTTTGGCCATGCAAGCGGCTGATTCAACCGATCCATCTGTTTACAAAGAGAAGATCTTGGATGTTGCCAACGCACCAGGTGAAAAAATCTTGCCAGGCGAACTGGGCAAAGCGCTTGAAATCATCGCAGCTGGTGGTGACGTGGACTATGTTGGCGCGTCCAACGTAGAACTGATTGGCCCAGGCGAAAGCGCTGGTAACTATCGTGAAATCGAAATCAAAGACGGAAAGCTGGCCACAGTCGGCTATCGCTAATCGCTTTTTGACACGACAAGGCAGCCCGCATATCATTTGCGGGCTGCTTTTTTTGAACTGGCACATACCCTATGATCAAAGTTGAAAATCTCGCAAAGCGTTTTGGCGGCTTTTATGCAGTCAACGACGCCTCGCTAGAAATCGCCAAAGGCTCTATCACCGGGCTGATTGGTCCGAATGGCGCGGGCAAAACCACCCTTTTTAATGTGATCGCAGGGGTCCACCAACCCAGCGCCGGTCGCGTGTTGCTGGACGGCGAGGATATCACAGGCCTGCCGCCCCACGCCTTGTTTGACCGCGGGTTGCTGCGCACATTCCAGATCGCCCATGAATTTTCCACCATGACGGTGCGCGAGAACCTGATGATGGTTCCCCCCGATCAGGCAGGCGAACGGCTGTGGGACGCGTGGTTCAAACCCCGTCTTGTGCGCAGCCAAGAAGCCGAAATTCGCAACAAAGCGGATGAGGTCATTGAATTTCTTGAAATTTCTCATGTGGCCGATGAACTGGCAGGCAATCTGTCTGGCGGTCAGAAAAAGCTGCTGGAACTGGGGCGTACCATGATGGTGGACGCCAAGATCGTGTTTCTGGACGAAGTGGGCGCAGGGGTGAACCGCACCCTGTTGAACACCATCGGCGATGCAATTTTGCGTTTGAACAAAGAACGTGGCTACACATTCTGCATGATCGAACACGACATGGATTTCATCGGTCGTCTATGTGATCCGGTAATCGTCATGGCCGAGGGCACGGTTCTGGCCGAAGGCACCATCGAGCAGATCAAAGCCAACGAACAGGTGATCGAGGCTTATCTCGGCACTGGACTAAAGAACAAAACGCCGGTGACAGTATGAGCTATCTTTCAGCCAAGAACATGACCGGTGGCTATGGCACGGGCGCAGATATTCTGCACGATTGCACAATCGAGGCCCTAGAGGGCGAAATCGCCGTGATTGTTGGCCCCAATGGCGCAGGTAAATCCACCGCTATGAAGGCGGTCTTTGGTATGTTGAACCTGCGCCAAGGCAGCATCATTCTGGACGGCGAGGATATCACTCATCTGACCCCACAAGACCGCGTTGCCAAAGGCATGGCCTTTGTACCGCAAACGTCAAATGTGTTTCCCTCCATGAGCGTGGAAGAAAACCTTGAAATGGGCGCATTTTTACGGCGCGACGACATTTCCCAAACCATGGAACAAGTGTTCGACCTGTTCCCGATCCTCAAAGACAAACGCCGCCAGAATGCAGGCGAATTGTCTGGCGGGCAACGCCAGCAAGTGGCCGTGGGCCGCGCGTTGATGACCCAGCCCAAACTGCTGATGCTGGATGAACCCACCGCAGGGGTATCGCCCATCGTGATGGATGAATTATTCGACCGGATAATCGAGGTCGCCCGCACGGGTATTTCCATCCTGATGGTGGAACAAAACGCCCGCCAAGCCCTGAACATCGCCGATAAAGGCTATGTTCTGGTGCAAGGGGCCAATCGGTTTACCGACACGGGCGAGGCGCTGATGAACGACCCTGAAGTGCGTAAAAGCTTTTTGGGGGGATGATGCAACCCTGTTCACCGCCGCGATCCTTCGCCCCGTCACTCCAACACCCGGACGTAGCCCCCTCTTCGGCCCCTGCCAGCCATCTGAAAGCTGACCTATGGAAATCTTGAACGCCTTTGTCCTTCTCTCAAACTTTGTGCTGATTCCGGCCATTGCCTATGGCTCGCAACTTGCGCTTGGCGCGCTTGGGGTCACGGTAATTTACGGCATTCTGCGGTTTTCCAATTTTGCCCACGGCGACACAATGGCCTTTGGCGCGATGGTGACGATCCTGTTTACATGGTGGTTCCAATCCATGGGCATCAGCATTGATCCCCTGCCCACCGCCCTGTTGGCCTTGCCGTTCGGCATTATTTTCTGCATCGGATTTGTGCTGGCCACCGACCGGATGGTCTATCGGTTCTACCGCAAACAAAAAGCAGCACCGGTGATCTATCTGATCGCATCCATGGGGGTGATGTTCATCACCAACGGGGTTGTGCGGTTCATCATCGGCCCCAACGACCAGCAGTTCGCCGATGGCGAGCGGTTCATCATTAAAGCGCGTACTTTCAAAGAGTTGACTGGCCTAGAAGAAGGCCTGTCCTTTAAAGTCAGCCAAGGCATCACCGTGGTCACAGCCATTCTGGTGGTGATCGCACTGTTCTGGTTCCTGAACCGCACCCGCACTGGCAAATCCATGCGCGCCTATTCTGACAACGAGGATCTGGCCCTGCTTTCCGGCATCAACCCCGACAAGGTTGTCATGGTTGCCTGGATCATTGCCGCCGCTTTGGCGACCATTGCGGGCACGCTTTACGGGTTGGATAAATCCTTCAAACCCTTCACCTATTTGCAGTTGCTGCTGCCCATCTTTGCAGCGGCGATTGTGGGCGGGCTCGGGTCGCCTTTGGGGGCAATTGCGGGGGGCTTTGTGATCGCGTTTTCCGAAATCATGGTCACTTACGCCTATAAAAAATTCATCGCCTATCTGGTCCCTGAAAGCTGGGAGCCCGATACTTTGGTGCAACTTTTGTCCACGGATTATAAATTCGCGGTCAGTTTCTTGATCCTGTTGCTGGTGCTGCTGTTCCGCCCCACAGGTATTTTCGCGGGGAAATCGGTATGATCGTGTCTGTTCTGGGCTTGGCCTGCTTTGCCCTTTTGATCCTGTCGCTGGCACCGAAACTGGTGGGCTTGCAGCCTTTGCCGGATCACCTGAGAAACATCTCGTTCTTTGCGATCATGGCGTTTTTGATCATCATTGTCGGCACAATCCAAAGCTGGAATGTGGCACTGGCCCTTCTGAACCTATGCCTGATTTCGTCGATTATGGCACTTGGGGTGAATATCCAATGGGGCTATGCTGGCTTGTTGAATGTGGGCATCATGGGGTTTGCTGCCCTTGGCGGTGTGGCCGCGGTGCTGATTTCGGCTGATCCTGTGTCGGACGCTTGGGCCGCTGGCGCGCTTGGAATTTTTGTGTCGTTCATTCTGGCGGTGGTCACCGCCATGGCCGCGATTTACACCTATCGCACCATGCCTAAATCCAAAGCCCGCGCAGCCGCATTGCTGACGATTGTCGTTGTGGGCTGGGCCGCTATTCGCTGGTTCTATGGCCCCGCAACCGAGGCGATTGAGAACGTAAACCCTGCTTCGGAAGGCTATCTTGGCGGGCTGGGCCTGCCGATCATTCTGGCATGGCCCGTTGGCGGGGTTCTGGCGGGATTGGCCGCTTGGGTGATTGGTAAAATCGCCCTTGGTCTGCGATCCGACTATCTGGCCATCGCGACCCTTGGCATTGCCGAAATCATTGTCGCCATGATCAAACACGAAGACTGGATGACACGCGGTGTGAAAAACGTCTCTGGCCTGCCCCGTCCGGTGCCTTATGAAATCGACCTGCAACAGACCCAATGGTTTCTGGATCTTGCTGCACGCTGGGGTCAGGATCCGGCGCTGTTTTCATCCATTGCGGTGAAACTCTGCTATGCGGCGCTGTTCACGGTGGTCCTGCTGATCGTTCTGTGGCTGTCCGAACGGGCGCTGAACTCCCCTTGGGGCCGCATGATGCGGGCAATCCGCGACAATGAGGTTTCTGCCAACGCCATGGGCAAAGACATCGTCGCCCGCCACCTTCAGGTTTTTGTGCTCGGCTCTATTGTTGTGGGTATTGCAGGGGCGATGTTAACCACCCTTGACGGTCAGTTAACCCCGGGCGCCTATCAACCCCTGCGCTTTACCTTTTTGATCTGGGTGATGGTTATTCTGGGCGGGTCCGGCAATAACTGGGGCGCGGTTCTAGGCGGCTTTGTGGTTTGGTTTTTCTGGATTCAGGCGGAACCCATCGGGTTGTGGCTGATGGATACCGTCACCTCTGGCATGGCATCGGACAACCCTTTGCGCATCCACCTTTTGAACAGCGCGGCACACATGCGTTTGATGACTATGGGCCTGATCCTGCTGGTTGTTTTGCGGTTCAGTCCACGGGGCCTGATCCCCGAAAAATAGCCACGCCACTGCCAAATCCAGAGGGTCATTTTGATCCTCTGGGTTTCGCGACAAAACCTGTCGCAAACAAGTTTGCCAAAAACGACAATCCCGTTCAGCCTAGGCCAAATCATAAGCTCGGGAATCACACTATGAAAACCACCACGCGTGTATGTGTCATCGGCGGCGGCGTTGTCGGCTGCTCTGTTTTGTATCACCTGACCAAACTCGGCTGGTCCGACGTGATGCTGGTCGAACGCTCGGAATTGACTTCGGGGTCAACATGGCACGCAGCGGGCGGGTTTCACACGCTAAACGGCGATACAAATATGGCCGCCCTACAAGGTTATACCATCCGCCTGTATAAGGAATTGGAAGAGCTGACAGGCATGTCCTGCGGCCTGCACCATGTCGGCGGCGTGACGCTGGCCGACACCCAAGAACGTATGGATATGTTTCTGGCAGAACGGGCCAAGCATCGCTACATGGGGCTGGAAACCGAAATCGTCACCCCCGAAGAAATCGCCAAAATTGCCCCTGTCACCAATATTGAGGGTATCATTGGCGGGCTATATGATCCGTTAGACGGGCATCTTGATCCCTCGGGAACCACCCACGCCTATGCCAAGGCCGCGCGGATGGGCGGGGCGTCCATTGAAACCCACTGTATGGTCAAAGAAACCAACCAACGCCCTGATGGCACTTGGGATGTGGTGACGAACAAAGGCACGATCCACGCGGAACACATTGTAAACGCAGGCGGATTATGGGCCCGCGAGGTCGGCGCTATGGCTGGCGTGTACATGCCTCTGCATCCGATGGAACACCAATATCTTGTGACTGAAACCATCCCGATGATCGCCGAAATGATCGACAGCGGCATTGAACACCCCCATGTGATGGACCCTTCTGGCGAAAGCTACTTACGCCAAGAGGCCCGTGGCCTGTGCATCGGTTTTTACGAACAACCCTGCCGACCTTGGGCGGTTGACGGCACCAGTTGGGATTTCGGTCATGAACTGCTGCCCGATGATTTTGACAAAATCGAAGATTCCATCGCCTTTGCCTATAAACGATTCCCCGTACTTGAAACCGCTGGCGTGAAATCCGTGATCCACGGCCCGTTTACCTTTGCCCCTGACGGCAACCCGCTGGTCGGCCCGATCCCCGGCATGCGCAACTATTGGTCTGCTTGCGGCGTGATGGCAGGGTTTTCCCAAGGTGGCGGCGTCGGCCTAAGCCTAGCGCAATGGATGATCGAGGGCGAGGCGGAACGGGACGTATACGCCATGGATGTGGCCCGTTTCGGCAATTGGATCACCCCCGGCTACACCCGCCCAAAAGTCATCGAAAACTACCAAAAGCGCTTTTCGGTTTCCTACCCGAACGAGGAACTCCCCGCCTGCCGTCCGTTCCAAACAACCCCAGCCTATAACATCTGGGACGAGCAGAACGCCGTCTTTGGCGCACAATACGGGATCGAGGTTGCCAATTATTTCGCCCTCCCCGGCGAACCCCGCTTTGAAACCCCAAGCTTCCGACGCTCCAACGCATGGGACGCCACTGCCGCCGAAGTTAAGGCCGTGCGGACTGCCGTTGGTATCAACGAAATCCACAACTTCGGCAAATACACGGTCATAGGAACCGGCGCACGCCAATGGCTGGACCGCATCATGGCGGGCCGCATTCCCAAACAAGGCCGCATGTCCCTGACGCCAATGCTGTCGGAAAAAGGCAAACTTCTGGGTGATTTCACCGTTACCTGCCTGTCAGAAACCACATTCCAACTGACCGCCAGTTTCGGGATGCAGGCCATCCACATGCGCTGGTTCTTGCAGCATCTGGACGGCGATGTGCAGATCGAAAATGTCTCAACCAAACGTATCGGCTTTCAGATCGCAGGGCCAAATGCCCGCGAATTATTGTCCCGCTGCACCCGCGCCGATGTGTCTGGCGCGGCGTTTAAATTTATGGATGCAAAAACCCTTTCGGTGGGCATGTCAGACGCGCTGGTACAAAGGGTCAGCTACACAGGTGATTTGGGGTATGAAATCTACACTGACGCCGAAAACCAACGCGCCCTTTACACCACCCTGTCAGAGGCAGGCAAAGATCTTGGCCTGAAACCCTTTGGCATGCGGGCGATGATGTCCCTGCGGCTCGATCGGTTCTTTGGGTCATGGAACGCAGAATTCTCGCCTGATTACATGCCTGCGGAAACGGGGATGGATCGTTTTGTATCCTATACAAAACCGGTTGATTTCATCGGCAAGGCGGCTGCACTGGCTGAAAAAACCGCTGGGCCCGCCCGCAAACTCTGCGCTTTTGTGGTCGATGCGGATGACGCCGATGTAAACGCCTATGAACCGATCTGGATCAACGGCGCGGTGGTCGGTTTTTGTACCTCGGGGGGATATTCCCACCATGCGCAAAAATCCATCGCCCAAGGGTTTGTGCCAACCGACCTAATCACCGATGATCTGGAAGTGGAAATCGAAATCCTCGGCCAAATGCGCACCGCAAAACGGGTAACAGAACACCTGTTCGACCCAGAAATGAAACGGATGCGGGGTTAGTTTAACCCCATATCCATTTTCTAAAAATATCCGCGCCGCAGGCATCCCCCACAAAATTGTGGGGGACTCCCTCTAGTCAACCACAACCACATGCCCGACTTTGGGATCGGCACGCCCCTCTGCCAGATCGGAATAAGGCTGCCTCATAGCTGCCAAGCCTTTGTGGGTTTCCAACGTCAGCCACCGCGCTGAATCCGCTACGATCTGGGCCGTGGCCTCGGTGATTTTCCCCTCAATCACGCCTTTGCCCCAATCCTGCTTGCGCTTGGCAATCTGGGCTGGCGCAAAGAAGAACTGCGGTTTTGGCCCTGCCAGACCGTCCGGTTTTGCAAATTGATCCCAATGGCTGAGCCCCACCGCGCTGGAGTGGTTCAAAAATCCGTCCAAACGGGCATGAAGCGCCTGTTTCACTGCCGTATTTCCAGCCATATCCACATAAACCGAGTCGATTTGATCCAAATTTCCCACCTGATCATAGGTTAAGACCGAATCACAAAACTCCAGATCCGTCACAAATTCCGCATTCTTCGCGCCGGTTAACCCGACCACTTTATAGGGTCGATTCGCCTGCTTGAACAAAAATGCGCACAAGCCAAGTCCGGTCTTGGAGGAAGCCGATCCAACGATGATTTGCTTCGCGTTGAACCAATTGTTATCCATCAACCAATCGTACAAAAGATAAGATGTGGCGATCAACGGTTGCATCAAGGCAAGATAGGGCTCGGCTGCATCTGGTAGGCCAACGCGGCTGTAAATGTTGTAAACTTCCGGCAATTCCAAGCGGTGCTCTGCCCCATCCCGTATAGCGCGGCTGCCATGTGGGACCGGTGTAATAACCAGTTCAGATGCCATCGGATAAAAGCCGTAAAACCTGTCACCCACGGCCACCAGCTTTGATGTCGTTTCAACCACACGGGCAAATCCCCAGACAGGAACCAGCCCTTTTCCCGCTTCTGCAACGGGAAAGAATTTCCAATATCCGATGTCAAATCCTGTGGCCGCATAGGTCACATTATTGGCGGTCAGCGCAAAGCTTTCGATCGCAAGCCGCGCCTGTCCATCAGCCAAAGGCATGGCGTCGCAATCGCTTGCGGTTTGGAGGGTGATGTTCTTCTGATCTGTCAGAATCCGGATCACGGCAGGCATGGGTAAGGCTCCTTTTCAGTTACCTTACCCTGCACTGTGAACCGAGGGCTGTTAAGCCTTCTTCGTGGTTTTCGCAGCGTCAGCTTTAGAAGCCGGCGCAGCAATTTTTGCTTTAGGTTTTTCTGCCGAATTGGCCGCTGCTTTCGCTTTAACCTCTGCGGGGGTGTCGTTGTGTTTGTCGATAAAGTTCAACACAGCGGGACGGATATCATTGCGCCAAGCGCTGCCACTAAAGATACCGTAGTGACCCGCATTCGGGGCCAGGTAGGATTCTTTCATGTCATCGGTCAGATCAGGCATCAAGTCCAACGCAGCAAGACACTGGCCGGGGGCTGAAATATCATCCCGTCCACCTTCGACGATTTTCACTGCCGTTTTGGTTATCTTACTGATATCAACCAGCTTTCCGTCTACTTTAAACACATTCCGAGCGACTTCGCGTTGTTTGAAAACACGGTCCACTGTGGACAGGTAGAACTCTGCTGGCATATCCATGACGGCCAAATATTCGTCGTAGAATTTGTTGTGTTTATCCAGATCCGACGCCTCGCCGCGGGCCACTGCACTGATCTGATCAGAGAAGGCTTTGGCGTGGGTTTCAGGGTTCATCGCAATGAAAGACGACAGTTGCACTGCGCCAGGATAGACCTTGCGGCCCACACCTGCGAAGGCAAAACCAACAGAGGTGATCACACTGCGTTCCAACTGCCCCATGGTGACACGATTACCGAAATCCGTCACTTCTGTCGGGTTGGCATCCGGATCAACCGGCCCGCCAATCAGCGTCAGGGTACGGGGCTGCGCCGCTTCTTTGTCTTCGGCCATCATCGCAGTCGCCACAAGGGTCAACGGCACGGGCTGGCACACAGCGATCACATGGATGTTTTCGCCCAGATGCTTCAGCATCTTCACCACGTATTTGGTGTAGTCTTCGACATCGAACTTACCCGCGGACATCGGCACTTCACGTGCGTTCTTCCATTCGGTCACGTAGACGTCGCAGTTTGGCAGCAAGCTGGCCACGGTTTTGCGACACAGGGTTGCGTAATGGCCGGACATAGGTGCCACCAGCAAAACGCGGCGTTTTACCGGGCGGTCTCGTTCGGCTGTAAAATGGATAAGATTACAGAACGGCAGTTCAAGTTCGATTTTCTTGGACACCGGATAATCTGAATCGTTGGACACGACACTGTCGATGCCCCAGGATGGTTTTGTTGCAACTTTCTCAAACGTTCGTTCAGTCACTTCCCCCCAAGCTGCGAACAGCGATGGGAGGGGACTCATCGTTACGGAAAAGGCGGGATTTTGCCAGAAAGCCTTGGTTGTTGCGCCGACCCAAGCACTGCTTTGGCGCATACTTTCGCTCATGTCATATATGGTCACAGTCTGAACCTTTTGTTGTCTCTGCCCTAGTATGTTGCGTAAAGTGATAGGTGAATACCAGCGCAATCCTCATTAATGGAGGTTTTTATATGATTGACCCTACGTCACCTGATGCCGAGATTTTGGAAGAAAATCTGTCTAAAATCAATGCATTAACACAAAGAATGATGGCGGCGCTTGCGGATCGGAAAAGCCACAGTGCCAGTTTGGAAAGCCCAGACCACCAGTTTTACGCCAAAGCCGCCGCCGCCTATTTCGCCGAAATGATGAGCGATCCAAGCCGCATTATCGAGGCTCAGGTCGGATATTGGACCCAAAGTCTTAAGAATTGGTCAGAGATACAGCAACAAATTGCCGCTGGTGCGCCGCCATCCCCATCCGAGCCTTCAACCGACAAGCGGTTCAAGAATAAAAGCTGGGATGAAAACCCCTATTTCAAGATGATCAAGCAACAATATCTGCTGTCATCCCAAACCATTGAAACCATCACCAAGGACATGACCCACCTGCCCCACCCCGAGCGGGAGAAGGTCAGTTTTTTCGCCAAACAAGTGGTGGATATGTTCGCGCCGACCAACTTTCTGGCCTCTAACCCTGATGCTTTGGACCGCGCAATTGAAACCAATGGTCAGTCGCTGGTGGACGGGCTGGAAAACTTTGTCGCCGATCTGGAAAGCAATCAACAAGGGATCGCAGTGACTTTGGCGGACCCCAATGCTTTTGCCGTGGGCAAAGACATCGCCACCTCGCCGGGGTCAGTGGTGTTTCAGAACCGCATGTTCCAACTGATCCAATATTCCCCGAGCACACCAAAGGTCTATAAAAAGCCGCTTCTCATTACGCCGCCTTGGATCAACAAATTCTATATCCTTGATCTGCGGCCCGAAAACAGCCTGATCAAATATGCAGTTGATCAGGGGCATACGGTTTTTGTGGTGTCTTGGGTCAATCCCGATGCCAGTTACGCGGATTGCGGGTTTGACACCTATCTAGAAGAAGGCCTGCTGGTCGCGCTGGATAAAGTTTTGGAAATCACCAAACAGAAATCGGCAAATGTGGTGGGCTACTGCATTGGCGGCACGCTTCTGGCCTGTACCGCCGCCTATCTTACCGCCATTGGCGAAGAGCAGAAAATCAACAAGGCGACCTTCTTTACCACCATGACCGATTTTGAAAGTCCGGGGGAGTTGGGCAATTTCCTTGAACCGGGCTTTTTGAAAGGCATCGTTGAACAGGTGAAGGACGCGGGCTATCTGGAAAGTTATTTCATGTCGCGCACCTTTAGTTATCTGCGCGCGCGTGATCTGGTCTACGCCCCTGCCGTGCGATCTTATATGATGGGCGAGGCCCCGCCCGCCTTTGATCTGTTGCAATGGAATGCCGACAGCACCAACCTGCCCGGACGGATGGCTGTGGAATACCTGCAAAAACTGTATGTGGATAATGAACTGGCCAAAGGCGAGTTTGAATTACTGGGGCAGAAAATCCGTCTGGCCCAGATAAACCGGCCAATTTACGTGGTCTCGACCATTCAGGATCACATCGCCCCATGGGCCAGCACCTTTCGCGGATTGGCAAAAACACGGGGCGAGCGGACGTTTATTCTGTCGGAAAGCGGGCACATTGCGGGGATCGTCAATCCGGCCTCGCGGGACAAATACGGCCATTGGCACAATAGCGAACCACCCCGCGACCCAGAGTTCTGGTTGGAAAATGCCACCTTCGTAAAGGAATCATGGTGGCATCGTTGGGCCAAATGGTTGGCCACAGATGAAGAAAAAACCACTCCAGCACGCAAGTTGGGTAATAAGGCCAATCCTGAAATCGAACCTGCCCCCGGAAGTTATGTCTTAAAACCAGGGATTTAGAAGATTTATGCCGCATTGCAGCATTTTTCCTTGAAATGCCGCAACGCAGCATCTATATGTTTGTCACAGGCAGCGATACTGCTGCTCCCGTAATTTTCGATCAAAGGATCAACCCGATGGCAAACCAAGACTTCGATTTCGCAAAAGCAACTGAAGAATTCTTCGCTGCTTTCAAAATGGACACAAAAATGTTCGACGATGCTTCCAAGAATGTTGCAGAGTTCAACGTAAAACTGGGCAAAATTGCTGTAGCCGCTGCGAAGAAAAACGCAGAGCTGACAAACGCTTGGACCGCTGAAACACTGAAAACAGTAGAAGCTGCGAACAAAGTTCAAAAAGATCCGTCCGCTTATTCTACAGTTGCTTCTGAATTTGCATCTGCTCAAGCGCAATCCCTGCCAGAAAAACTGGCCGCTTACGCCGAAGTTGCAAAAGCTGCCCAACTGGAAGCTGTTGAACTGTTTGTTGCCGCTGGCAAAGACATTCAAGCCGAAGTTGCTGCTGCAACCAAAGACGTCGCTGCAAAAACAAAAGCTGCCTAAGCTTTATTCGCAGGTTCCGCCCTCCCACGGAATTTGCCATACAGGGGTGCCGCATGTCGGCGCCCCTGATTGCATTTGGGTTTCCCTCTTTGAATACGGGATAAACTGCGCTACGGTGCAGCATTATCGCACATTTCGGGGATCCCATGACGAATACAATCCTGATCAATCGATACGCCAGCCGCAGGCTGTACAACACGCAAACCAGTGAATATGTCACGCTTGAAGAAATTTCCGAGCTGATCAAACTGGGCAATGACGTAGAGATCAGGGACCGAAAAACCGGCGAAGATTTAACACGCCAGTTCTTGCTGCAAATCATCACCGAGCAGGAAAGTAAGGGCGAAAATGTGTTGCCCGTCAATGTGTTGACAGGTTTGGTGCGGTCCTACAGCACCGCTGCCCAAGGTGTGTTGCCTGACTTTCTGTCGAAATCTTATGAAATGTTCAGCGAGCAGCAAACCGCTATGATGGACCGGATTCCGGGAATTGGCGCGCCGAACAACTGGCAAAAACAACAGGCGGATTTGATGAAATCCATGATGGCTGCCTGGATGCCGCAGATGCAAAAAAAGCCCGCTGCATCGCAACAAGGTTCAGCCGCAGAAACTGAGTCGGCAGAAGAATTGGCCGCTGTAAAACAGCAATTGGCCGAGCTGATGAAGAAAGTTGACGGGCTTTAAGGAAAACTTATGAAATTGAATGTATATCTCGCCGGTGAAATCCACACCTCTTGGCGCGAAGAAATCATTGCGGAATGTCAGTCGCAGAAACTCGATATCAGCTTTACCGCCCCCGTGACGGACCACGGCGCATCAGATGATTGCGGCGTGACCATTCTGGGCGCGGAACCTGACAAGTTCTGGCATGATAGCAAGGGCGCCAACCTGAATTCCATCCGCACACGCAAGGCGATCAAGGATGCGGATGTGGTTGTTGTGCGGTTTGGCGAAAAATACCGCCAGTGGAACGCGGCCTTTGATGCGGGCTTTGCCCATGCACTCGGGAAATCCCTGATTGTGCTGCAAATGGACGAACACCAGCACGCCTTGAAAGAGGTGGATGCCGCCGCCCAAGCTGTCTGCACCACCCCTTCACAGGTGGCCAAATGCCTGTCCTACGTTCTAAGCGGCAAGCTGTCCTAATATGCGGTGTCTGTTGCAACGGGTCAGCAGTGGCTCGGTTACTGTGGACGGGGCGATTATCGGAGAAATAGGCCCCGGTCTGGTGGTTCTGGCCTGTGCCATGCTGGGGGACACGCCTGAAAATGTGGCGGCTATGGCCAAAAAGCTGACTAATCTGCGGATTTTCAAAGATGACGAGGGACGGATGAACCGATCCTTGCTGGATACAGGGGGCAGTGTTCTGGTGATCAGCCAGTTCACCCTTGCCGCAGACACCACACGGGGCAATCGCCCCGGATTTTCTGCTGCCGCCCCACCGGAAGAGGGCGAAAAACTCTATGATCTGTTGTGTACCACCCTCGCCCAGATGGGGATCACCGTGGGCAAAGGGAAATTCGGCGCTGACATGAAAGTCGCCTTGGTGAATGACGGCCCCGTCACGATCATGCTGGAAAAATAACTAGCCCCGCTGCGTGGCAACTTCGTGTGCTGGTGCCAAAGCCGACACCGCGTTTCGCACCGCCGCAGCGTCAAAAGACGGCTTCAACCCGATGCAGACCAGCCCCAAAGGAGAGTCCGCAGCGGCGGCTTCTACGCTCCAGCGACGGGACACCGATTGCACGGCAAAAACCCCGCCCGCATCGTCACACACAAAGCCCTTGGCCCGCACCAAATCCAATTGATCCGAGGCTAAAAGCTGCGCCAGTGCCGTTGGGTCACACGGCATTTCAAACGGCAAACTCACAGAGCCGAAACCGCTGGTGTCATGGCGCAAAGCCCCATCGCGGGACCGCCCGACAAAGGTTTGCAACAGGATTTCAGGCGGTAAAGCCCCATGCTCTGCCTGAATAATCTGTGCCCCGATGGCATGGTTTTGCGCAAAGGCGCGGCTGGATGCCAGCGTCGATGCATCCACCAGATCCGCCTTGTTCAACACCACAATATCCGCATCCGCCAACTGCCGCGTCACCGTATCACCCATGTATTTGTGATCCGCATTGGCGCGCAGGGTTTCGGCATCGGCCAGAATGACCACGCCATCCATGGAAAACCCCTGCATCAATCCGATGGACCCGGCAATTGCCCCCGGCAAGGCCACGCCAGAGGCCTCTAGCACCACATGATCAGGGCTAGGATCCAACTTGCGCAGATCAGCCAAAGCCGCCGCCATATCCGAACCGTAAGAGCAGCATACGCAGCCCCCTGCAATCGAAATGACATCGCCTTCCTGCGCAAGGATCAGATCCTCATCTATAGGTAATGCGCCGAATTCGTTGACTAAAACAGCCAGCCGCACCCCATTGGCATTGCGCAATAGATGATTGACAAGCGAGGTTTTCCCCGCCCCTAAATACCCGCCAACCACCGTAACAGGAAGCGGCGGGCTCACAGATCAGCCGCCGCGAACACACGCCCGCCCTGCACGGTGCCCCAGACGGTGACGTCTTTCAAGGCCGCAGGATCAACCGCAGTTGGATCGTCCTCCAGCACGGCAAAATCGGCTTTCTTGCCAACCTCGATCGACCCGACCTCACCGTCCAGTTTCAACGTATAGGCCGCGCCCAAAGTAATGGCATAAAGCGCATCTGCTACGGAAATCTTCTCGCCTTCGCCCTGCACACGGCCTGATGCGGTGATCCGATTCACTGCGCACCACGCAGTAAACAGCGGGCCCAGCGGGGTGACAGGCGCATCCGAATGGATCGCCATAGGCACGCCTGTATCCAGCGCAGTGCGGCACGCATTCATCCGCAACGCCCGTTCCGGCCCGACAGTCAGATTGTAATGCTCATCCCCCCAATAGAAATGGTGGTTGGCAAACAGATTCACACACATCCCCAGCTTTTTCATCCGACGAAACTGCGCCGCATCCGCCAGTTGGCAGTGCTGCAACGTGTATCTGTGATCCGCTGAAGGGTGGGCGCGCAGGGCCTCTTCCATTATGTCCAGAACCAGTTCTGTAGCCTGATCCCCGTTGGTATGAGTGTGGATATGCAGGTCGTTTTCCAGTGCCAGATTAAGGATTTCAGACAGGTGATCCGGCGTGATATACCACAGGCCGTTTTGCGCCCCGTTATGATAACCAGGCCAGCGCAGACGGGCTGAAAACCCTTGGATTGACCCGTCAGCTACCACTTTGATCATCCCCAACCGCAAACGTTCAGTGGATTTCCCCCGCAATTCTTTGGCATGGGCAATCAGGTCTTGCGGGGTCGATCCCATAAAATGGCGCAACGGCACGATGCGGCTGGGATAATCCGCCTCGCCAGTGACGTTTAGCATCATTTCTACCGCTTCATCGTTTAAACGGGCGGCCAGATCAGTGATGGTTGTCGTGCCAGTGCGCACACACAACTTGCCAAAATCGCGCAACCCGTCGGCGTCACAGCCCAGAACATCCCGATCAAACCCTACATATTCACCCACAGGCATATAAGCATCCGGTCCGCGCAATTCCCCTGTGGGATAGCCATCGGCCCCCAAGGGAATACCCGGATGGTTAATGCCGGTCTTGTACAAGCCCGCCAGTTCCAGCCCTTTGGTGTTCACATTCATAATATGACCCGAGGCATGCAACACCCCAATCGGTCGTGTCGCCGAGACACTGTCCAGATCAGCGCGGCTGACCAAAACATTATCCATATAGATCGGATCAAGCTGCCAGCCCGGCAAAGCAGCATCGGGATCAGTCAATTTAGCCTCTGCCTCTTTCAGGCGATCCAACATATCAGATATGGTTTTCACCCCGTCCCAAACCTTGCCGTTCGGGTCCATCCGGTCAAAGAACCCGCAATAGACATTACGCCACATGGTGCCTTCCATTGTGTGCGCGTGGCCTTCCACAAAACCGGGCATCAGCACTTTATCGGCAAAGCGGTCATCCAGTACATAGTCGCCCCAAACCGCCAATTCTTCCAGGCTGCCTGCCCCCAAAACCTTGCCTTCACGCACAGCCACATGGCTGACGCTGGGCTGGTTGGGGTTCATCGTGATGATATTACGGGCAGAATAGATGGTTGTTTGTGACATGATACCGATCCCAAGAGTGTTTTTCCTGATCAGACTACGGCGACGAAACCCATTGGGAAAATAGTTTTAAACGGCCAATACCCTCAATAATAACGAGCAGAGGAAATGCAACCGCTTACAAGCTCTTTTTGGTTAAAATATCCAAATCCCGACGCCCCCCCAATAGGCCCGCTTACAGTAGAACCCGATGCTCAGGCTGCCCGGCCACGTCCAGCGTCAGGGCGAAAGTCTGCCCTTCGATTACCCCATCCAGCCCGTCTGCCGCCGAGGTCGCAAACAGGGTTTTCAGGTCAGCGCCGCCAAAAGCCGGACAAGATATTTGTTCTGCGGGAAATGAAATTGCCTGTAAAAACTGCCCTCTGGTATCATATCGCGCCACGCGGTGCGCCCCCCATTGCGCGTTCCACAAACACCCCTGTGCATCCACAACAGACCCGTCGGGGTTCACCCCTTCTGCCTGCAAATCCACAAAAACCGATGGGTCGCCAACAGGCCAACCATCCCTGTCTAATGCGACCTGCGTGATTTGCCGCCGCCGCGTATCAGCGAAATAGGCGCAGGTCCCATCCGGCGCAAAACAGATGGAATTGGTGATGCTGATCTTGTCAAAAAGCTGCCGCAACGCGCCGCGGTAATAGCGATAAATCGCCCCCGCTTCTGGTTCGGCCTGTTTGCCCATAGTTCCAATCCAGAACCCGCCTTGCGGATCGGCCCGCCCGTCATTGGACCGCGTCAGCGGGTTATCCGCCTCAAGCGGAACAACCGGCTGGCGCGCGCCGCTTGTCAAATCAAAGCGGAACAATTCGCTTTCGCTGGCGATCAAAAGAACCGTATCGCTGACCCAGCCCGCAGCGGAAACATGTTCGTCAAACGCCCATTCCTGCCCGTTTTCAGACAGCAGTTTTTTGCCCAGAATATCAAACCAGAACAACTGATTACGCGTGGGATGCCACAGCGGGCCTTCGCCCAGAATACAGGGACGTGGATCAAATACCGCTACAGTCATTTCAAAATACCCCGATCATAGGCCGCCACAATGTCCGCTGCCCGTTTAGCCACATCAGCCGTGCCAAACCCCGGTTTGAACAGGCCGGTTCCAATGCCAAATCCGGTCACGCCAACTCCGATCCACGGCGCGAAGCTATCTGGCCCGACGCCCCCCACCGCATAGCTGCGCATGCCTGTGGGCAAAACGGCCAACATCGCGGCCAGCCCTGCAGGGCCAATGCCTGAAGCAGGAAACAGTTTGATCCCATCCGCACCAGAACGCAGGGCGGTAAAAGCCTCGGTCGGGGTAAAAACACCGGGGTAAGACAACATGCCCAGCGCCTTGGTCGCCTTGATCACATCCGGATTGCAATCAGGTGATACCACCATCGCGCCGCCCTGTTGATGCACCTTCACCACGTCTTGTGGCGTCAGAACGGTGCCAGCACCAATCACCGCACTATCGTGAAACGCATCCGCCAAAAGCGCAATGCTTTCAAAGGCTTCGGGGGAATTCAGCGGAACTTCGATCTTGTCGATACCTACATCCAGCAGAACCTGCCCAATGGCCACCACCTCATTCGGGCGCACGCCCCGCAGGATCGCAATGATCTCTCGCCCGCTCATTCCCCCGCACCCAAAAGCGAGTCGTAGGCCGCGATTAAGCCAGAGCGGGTCATCGGTTGCGCGTCATAGACCTTGGCCTGCAACCCTTGCAACGCCAATGCTTTGGCATAGACCGCACCAATTTCAGGCGTGGCGATAATCGCAAGGTTCTGGCCCAGCCAATAGGGCCGCGTGGCCGCCAGCTCTAGCCCGATCAACAGGCCAGACAGTTGCGCACGGGCAGATTCAGAGGAGGCTTCGGACAACAGCGAAGCCGCGCGCAGGCCGAACAACTTTGCCGCCACAGATTCAGGTCTGGAAATGGCCGCGCTGAGCCCGTCTTCAAAGGCAGCATCATCCCAGCCAGTGACTGCAACCGAATGGCGCAATACCGATTGGCGGGCCAGCAGCGCATAGATTTCACCCGTCATAAAGGTCTGGAAAGACACGACTTCTTCGGCGCTGATATGAACCCATTTAGTATGGGTGCCGGGCATGACCAGCACGCCATCAAACTTTGGCTGATCACGCAAAAATCCCGCAATCTGGGTTTCTTCGCCGCGCATCACATCAGGTGGAGAGAGCTGCTTCACCCCCGGCAGGATCATCACGTCAATCCGCGGGTCTTGGGCGGTAACGCGGGTCGCCCCTGCGCCGTTTGGCGGTGTGCAGGGGGTCGCCAGATAGTCGGCCTCTACCCAACCCTGCCGCGCGCCGACCATGCCGCAGCAGATCACGGGGGTGACGCGGGAATCAGCCAGAAATTCGTCGATTATCGCCAGTAAAACTGGCTCAAACCCCGATGGGTCCAAACCGCCCATACCCTGATCCGAAGACCGTTCCGCAAGCAGGGTATTATCGGCCCCCATCGCCCAAATCCGCAGGTTGCTGGTGCCCCAATCCACCGCAATCCAAGCGGTTTTATCGCGCACGCCCATCAGCCTGTCACCACCACGCCGCCGTCCACCACCAGCGCCTGTCCGGTCATCATCCGGCTGGCGTTAGAGGCTAAAAACAACGTGGCATCCACAATATCGTCGGCGACCAGATGTTCCTTGATACATTGTCTTTCCAGATGGGCAGCCAGACCCTCGGGGGTGGCCCACAGGTCCAATTGGCGTTCGGTTAAAACCCAGCCCGGCATCAGCGCATTGACGCGGATTTTATCTGCCCCCAATTCCCGCGCCAAACCACGGGTCAGGCCGGTGATGCCCGCTTTGGCCGCAACATAGCCGTGATAATCCCCGCCCCCCATCATGTAAGAAATTGACGAGAAGTTGATGATCGCACCGCCCCCCGCCGCCTTCATCCCCGCCGCCGCCGCTTGGGCGGTAAACACATGGGGGCGCAGATTTACCGCTTGTCCCTGATCCCAACTGTCCACGGTGACCTCGGCCAGTTGCTGGCGGGAATCATTGGCGGCGTTATTTACCACAACCGTGATCGCACCATGTGCAGCGGCAGCCTGCGCCATCGCAGCTTGCAGAGCCGCAATATCGGTGATGTCACATTGGATAAACAACGGCGTATTGTCGTATTTCGCGCCCATTCCTGCGGCAAATTCACTGGCGTCAGAGCGTTGGACAAAGGCCACTTTTGCCCCCTGCTGCAAGAAACCTTCGGTCAGGCTGGCGCCAATTCCCGCGCCACCGCCCGTGATGAACACGCTTTTGTCTTTCAGATCGTGGAAGGTAACAACGTCGCTCATGGGGTTCTCCTTTGGGTGTCAGACACTCTTTTATCATTGTGGGGGTGTATCGCAACGCTTGCTGGCATCTGGGTGCAGCGCTGCAATAATTTGCGGCAAAGGCAGGACCTCTGCCATGTCGGCGCGGTAGACTGCAACGATATTTTCTCGGGCGGCAGGATCAGAAACCGCGATCCGTTTCAATGGCTTACCGTCATAGCTGCGATCCGACAAAGGTGCGGAATAGCTGATCCCGACGCCTTCGCCGTGGGCTGCGAAGGACCGCATGACCTCTAATGAGGCAACGCGGTGCGTCACGGCAGGGCGCAGGCCTTGCTGGGCAAACAGGCCAAACATATGACGCATGGATAGCCCCTCTTCGAACAGGATCAACTCTCGGGCGGCCAATTCTTTCAACGTAACCTGCGACTTTTGCGCCAGTGGATCATCAGCAGCGACAAAGGCGCTGGGGGCGACGCTGGCCAGAGTGTGACGGGTGAATTGCGCGTCCAACCCCAGATCATATGTAATCGCCAGATCCAGCGCGCCCTCTGCCAATTGCGCAGCCAATGTTTCAAAATCAGCCACCAAAGGCACAAGATCCATCGCCACAAACGCCCCCCGCAACTTTTTGAGTGATGGGGCCAACCAGAGCGGGGCCAGATCGGAAAAACATCCTAATCGCAACCGTTGCGGGGCGGTCTTAAATTCCGAAGTCGGGTTTTCCAGTTGGGCCGCATGGGCCAGCAGGGTTTCCGCCTCGGCCAGAAAACCGAATGCGAATCCCGTGGGGCGGATCGGCGCGCCTTTGCGACGGATGAACAACGCTTTGCCCAGACGGGTTTCAACCGCAGCCACAGCGACGGACAAGGCGGGTTGTGAAATGTTCAGGATATCGGCAGCCGCACTCATGCTGCCGGCTTTGGCGACGGCGACGACATATTCGTATTGGCGCAGGGTAAGATATAACATCAGACTATGTATAAATTAGTTAATTATGATTTGAAACTATCCATTCCCCAACGCATGGTTTTCCAAAGCAAACGGAGACCGCAAATGCCCCACCCCCTGATTACCCAAACCCACATCGACACCTACCAGCGCGACGGCGTAGTGCTGATCAAAGGTCTGTTTGCAGATCACGTAGACACTCTGCGCAAAGGGGTTGAAGTGAACATGACAGAGCCCGGCCCCTATGCGGCCGAAAACCTGAAAGCAGGCGACACAGGGCGGTTTTTTGACGATTATTGCAACTGGACCCGCATCGCTGAATTCGAAGATGTGATCCGTACATCGCCCGCCGCTGCGGTGGCCGCCGATTTGATGCAATCCAATACCGTACAGATGTTCCACGATCATGTTTTGGTCAAGGAACCGGGCACATCCAAACCCACCCCTTGGCATCAGGACGCGCCTTATTATTTTGTCGAAGGCCAGCAAACCATTAGCTTTTGGTCGCCGCTTGATACCGTCACCGATGCATCGCTGCGCTGTGTAGCGGGCAGTCACAAATGGGAAAAACAGGTCTTGCCGACCAAATGGCTAAACGAGGATAATTTCTATCCTGATACGGAAAACTACATGCCCGTTCCCGACCCCGATGCCGAAGCTATGTCGATCACCGAATGGGCGATGGAACCGGGCGACGCGGTGGCCTTTAATTATGGTATCCTGCACGGCGCGCGCGCCAATGTATCAGACCGCCGCCGCCGCGCGTTTTCCCTGCGACTGGTTGGCGATGACGCACGCTATGTAGAACGCCCCGGCCCGACATCGCCGCCATTTCCGGGCCATAACATGACCCAAGGGCAAAAACTGCGCGAGGATTGGTTTCCGGTGATCTACCAGCGATAAGAGCGGCTTAGCCGCGATCCGCAGCGGCGCGGGACAGGCGGTCATTGATCGCCAGTCCCAAGCCCTGCAAAGGTACAGGGGCAACGGCGATGGTCTTGCCCGCAGCGCCTGCGATTTCATCGGCGCGGCGCAGCATGTGGAATAAATTGGCTGCTGCTTCATTCGCATCACCCGTTGGTGACAAGTTCAATTCAGCGCCTTTTGTGGGACCAAAGCCGATCAAAACCTCGCCTGCCCCGATCCCTGTGGCATTCATCCGCAACGCCGCGTTCGGCGCATAGTGGGACGCCAGTTGACCCGGTGATTTCGGGGTCGAAGGATCCTCGGGGCGGGCCAGTGTTGTGCCCAGAACCGTTTCAATATTTTCGACAGATACACCGCCTGCCCGCAGTAGAGATACGTGGCCTTCCACCAGCAGGATGGTTGATTCCACGCCAACGCCGCAAGCCCCGCCAGACAAAATCCCGTCTATCCGCCCGTCCAGCCCCGCCAACACATGATCCACTTGTGTCGGGCTAATTCCCCCCGATGGATTGGCCGACGGGGCCGCAACCGGCCCGTCAAATTCCGCCAGTAATCCCCGCGCACCTGCATGGGCTGGCACACGAAGCGCGACTGTTTCGAGCCCTGCGGTCACCAAAGAGGACAGTCCCGCATCCCGACGCACAGGCAAAACCATGCTTAACGGACCGGGCCAGAACGCCGCCGCCAGCTTGCGAGCAAGGGGTGAAAACACTGCATAGCGCTCTGCCGTGGCCAGATCGGCCAGATGCACAATCAACGGATTGAACGCAGGCCGCCCTTTGGCCGCATAAACCGCCGCAACCGCCGTGCCATCTCGGGCATCGGCCCCCAACCCGTAAACCGTTTCCGTCGCAAAGGCCAACAGCCCGCCAGAACGCAGCACCTCTGCGGCCTGACCGACCTGATCCGCTGTGAAAACCTGTGTTCGCTTGCCCATTTTGACGCTGTGTCCCAGTTGTGGTGACGGGGGGGGCAGTCTAGATTGCCCCAAACCACTCTCTCACGGCTCGTTTACCCAAACGACCTTGAAATGCAAGCCTGCGCCGCAAAGGACAAGATCAGATGCCTTATACCGCCCCCACCGACGAACACCTTCACCTGCTACGCTCTGTGCTGGATTTCGACCGCGTCAGCAGCACAGAAAAATTTGCCGATGCGGGCGATGATATGGTCGCCGCCATCCTGTCCGAGGCCGCAAAACTGGCCCAAGACGTTCTGGCCCCGCTACAACGCCCCGGTGATCTTGAACCGGCCCACCTTGAAAACGGCGTTGTGCGCACGGCCCCCGGATATGCAGCGGGCTATAAAGCCATCGCCGAAGGCGGATGGGTCGGTGCTGCGGCAGGCCCTGAACATGGCGGCATGGGTTTGCCGTTAACCATTACAACGCTGGTCGGGGAAATGATGTCCTCTGCCTGTTTGTCGCTGTCACTGAACCCGCTGATGACCCAAGGCCAGATCGAGGCGATCGAAGCTCACGGATCAGACGACATCAAAGCGCTGTACCTGCCTAAACTGATTTCAGGTGAATGGTCCGGCACCATGAATCTGACCGAACCACAGGCGGGTTCGGACGTGGGCGCGTTGCGGTCCAAAGCGGTAGACAACGGCGATGGCACCTATGCAATCAGCGGGCAAAAGATTTTCATCAGCTGGGGCGATCATGATTTTGGCGGCAATGTATGCCACCTTGTTCTGGCGCGCCTGCCTGACGGGGTGCCGGGTACCAAAGGTATTTCCCTGTTTATCGTGCCAAAATTCATCCCCGATGCCGAGGGTAACTTGGGCGATCCAAATTCCCTGCGTGTGGTTTCGCTGGAACATAAACTGGGGCTGCACGGCTCTCCCACCGCGATTATGGAATTTGACGGCGCGACGGGCTGGATGGTTGGCCCGCCCAACGGCGGCATGGCGGCAATGTTCACCATGATGAACAACGCTCGTCTGGGTGTGGGCACGCAGGGTTTGGGCGTGGCCGAAGCGGCCTACCAAAAAGCACTGGAATTCGCACTGGACCGTAAACAGGGTAAAACACCTGTGGATGGCGGCACAGGCACAATCGCCGATCACGCCGATGTACGCCGCATGTTGTTAACCATGAAAGCACAAGTGGCCGTGGCCCGCGCGATCATCATGGACACGGCCATCAGCACCGATCTGGCCAATGCCACAGGGGACGCCAGCTTCAAAACCCGCGCGGCCCTGTTGACCCCCATCGCCAAAGCCTTTGGCACCGACACCGGATCAGATGTTGCCGACCTTGGCATTCAGGTCCACGGCGGCATGGGATTTATCGAGGAAACAGGCGCCACCCAATACGCCCGTGATGTACGCGTCACACGGATTTATGAAGGCACCAACGGCATTCAAGCCATGGACCTTGTGGGGCGCAAACTGATGGACGGCGGCGCGGCGGCCTTTGCCTTGATCGACGAAATCGACGCCACAGCAAAAAATGCGCCTGCCTTGAAAGCCGCCGCAGACACCCTGCGCGAGACCACAACTACCTTGCTTGCCGCTGACATGAATGCACGTTTTGCAGGGGCCACAAACTATCTACGCGCCTTTGCGATCACCCTTGGCGGGCATTACCTGACCCGCGGCGCCACAGACGCGAACCGCATTGCGTTGAACGCGTTTTACACCGCGCATTTCCTGCCACAGGTGGCTGCGCTTTGCGTTTCTGCTACGGCCGGGGATGCACTTCTCTACGCTCTCGATACAGACGCATTGGCTGGATAATCCATTGAAAAATATTAGTTTCCCCTTCGACACCCCGCCCGCAGAAGCGGAGTCTATCGAAGTCGCCCCCGGTATTCACTGGCTGCGTATGCCGCTGCCGATGAAGCTGGATCACGTCAACGTCTACGCCCTAGAGGACGGCGACGGCTGGTGCATTATCGACACGGGGTTTTATTCCAAACGGTCGCAAGCGATCTGGGAAAAAATCGTAGAAACGGTGCTGGGCAACAAGCCGATCACCAAAGTGGTGATCACCCATCACCACGGCGACCACGTGGGAATGGCGGGTTGGCTGCAAAGCGAACACGGGGCTGAACTGATCGCCACACGCACCAGTTGGTTGTTCGCGCGGATGCTGACGCTGGACGACCAGCAGACGCCGCCACCCGAAACCATCGCCTTTTATCAAAGTGCCGATATGGATCCCCAGATGATCGAACAACGGCGCAACGAGAAACCGTTTAACTATGCGGATATCGTCTATCCCATGCCGCTGGGGTTTCGCCGCATTCAAGAGGGCGACAGCCTAACCATTGGCACGCGTACTTTCGATGTGCGCATCGGCAACGGCCACGCCCCCGAACATGCAACGCTGTGGTCCCGTGACGATAATATCGTAATCGCGGGGGATCAGATCCTGCCGGGGATTTCCCCCAACCTAGGGGTTTACGCCACAGAACCGGATGCAGATCCGGTATCAGGCTGGCTGGAAGCCTGTGAAACCTTTGCTGATATCGCGACCGAGGATCATTTTGTTCTGCCCGGCCACAAATTGCCCTTCACCGGCCTGCCCGCCCGCATGCGCCAGTTGATTGACAACCACCACCACGCGCTGGATCGCCTTTTGACCCATCTGGAAACCCCCGCGACCGCGTCCCAATGTTTCCTGCCGCTGTTCAAACGTAAAATCGGCGATGGGGAATACGGTCTGGCACTGGTTGAATCTATCGCACATTTGAACCATCTTCATCAGCAAGGCAAAATCACCCGCACCCGCAATGACGCGGGCGCATGGGTCTATCAGGCCGCCTGAGGGAACTATGGATAACAAGATAAAAACCACCGCGGAAGCGCTCGAAGGGGCGGCTTTGGCTGAATTCTACTCGGCACATGTGGACCCGGACGGACAAACCAAAACCGAGAATCAAGTGGTTCCCGCGACTGCAAACGGCCGCCAGATGGCCCAAAAATCCGAGGCCGAATGGGCCTATGAGCGGATCGTCATGTATATCCAGAAATTCGAAGAAACGCTGGATTCCGATGAAGAAGTGGGCATGGGCTTTGCTGGCGGCGACGTTGGCACCCTGCGCATTCACGGCATGGGCTTTTTCGCCCCTGATATCATCACCTTTTACGGGGTCGATCCATCGGGCGCAAAAACCCAGCTTGTTCAGCATGTTAACCAGTTGAACGTGATGCTGGTAGCCGCCGCCAAAGACGAAAAAGCGACCGCACCCCAACGGATCGGCTTTAGACTGGCCGCTAAACTGACTGAAAAATGGGACGAACCGATACTTTGATCAGAGCGCGGCAAACTGACAATTGCATTGTGCTGCAATTTGGGTCAAAACCTCTGCCAACTACGGGACAAGAAAGGGCACTAAAATGGCCGAATACGAACATGGTAAAATGAACGTCACTTCACAAGAAGAAACCTTTGACGGTTTCATCCGGTGGTCAATCCGCATCTCGGTGTTCTCGATTGGCGTGTTGATTTTCCTCGCCCTTTTCAATTCTTAATACAATTTAAAGCGCCGATTCTTTTAACAGCGCGTCCGGTGATTTTATGACATTTTTACGCGTTGTTTTCCTTGTTATCGTTGCTGCAACTCTGTCCGCCTGTGGCGGAAAATCAGTTTGGGCCCCGGATGCCGAGGTGGAACAACGCCGATATGTCAGCGCGGATAAACCCTACCTTGAACTGAAAACCATGATCAACAACCGCACTGGTTCGGGGGGTCATGCAGCACTGGTGATCAATGCCAGCGAGGTGGTTATGTACGACCCCGCAGGCCGCTGGTCGCACCCTTTAGGGCCAGAGCGCAACGACGTCGTCTTCGGGATGTTCCCAGAACTTGAAGACAATTACGACAATTGGCACGCCCGCGTGACCCATCATGTGGTGAACCAGAAAATCTATGTCAGCCGCGCCGTGGCCGACAAGGCCTTTGCCTTGGCAAAATCCGCAGGCCCCTCCCTTGATGCGCAATGCACACTGAATATTTCGGGGCTTTTGATGCAGTTGGAAGGCTTCCAAGCCATCCAGCGCACCTACTTCCCGGCCAAACTGATGCGCAACTTCGCGGAACTTCCCGGTGTTACAACCACCAAAGTTTACGAAGACGACGAAGGCAGAAGCTAAAGCCAACAGCTAAAACGCGGCTCCCCCACGGATCAAAGACACGTTGCAACACGGGCGCTTCGCCCAACAGCTCTTTTTGGTCTCAATATCCAATCCCAAACCGCGCCTCCGCCCCCCAGAACTACAGATCTATTCCCAAAGAAAAACCCTCCTGACAGAGCGTCAGAAGGGTTTAAATTCACACGAAATTTGCAAATATCGGTTACGACCCGGGGGCAATCGGAAAGCATGTCTGATTGCGGGCCCGAAGCCGCGCACAGGCAAGGTTCGCTTCTGCCTGATTAAGCCCGACAAAGCGCGCACGGTATTTTTTGTATCCGTTTACAGTGGCATAGTCGATCTGCCGCTCAGAGCCGTCCAAAGACTGCAACTCACGCAAAGCCGTTTGCAGCAGGGCTTTTTCCGCCTGATGACGGGATGAAAACGCACCGACCTGAACCGCCCAGTAATGATTGCCAGCAGTGGACACCCGCGTCACAACCCTCAAAGGTTGCTCCGCTTTGGCCGCCGCTGCGATTGAGGTTAGATTTCCGCTACTGACCGTCACAACACCGTTTGATTTCGCCTCTTTATTGGCAACCAGAACGGCCTCTTCAATGGCTTTCAACTGGGCATCCGCCACGAGGGAGGAGTTGGTTTGTGTCGTCGTCGTTTGTACAGTTGTGGTCTGCACTGTTCGAATTTTAGGCCAAGGGCTTTCTTTGACCGCCCCTGTCTGAGCAACCCGAATGGTCTTGGCTTGTGTGCCTAGTTCCACATCGGCGGGCTTTTGAACCACGACCTGATTTTTCGACCGCTCAAACCCCATATCCAGCAATTCAGCCACCCGCGCATTGCGCCATGCGGTGGTCTGACCGCCAAACACTGTGGCAATAACCCGTTTGTTGCCGCGCTCTGCCGAAGCTACAAGGTTAAAGCCGGCAGCATTGGTGAAGCCGGTTTTGATCCCGTCAGCGCCTTTATAGGCGGCAAGGAATTTACGGTTGGTGTTGGGCACATCCCGCACACCAGCAAAAGTCGATTTGCGCGAGAACAGGTTGTAATACTGGGGGAAATCGTAAAACAGCCGCCGCCCCAACAGGGTCATATCGCGGGCTGTAGACAAGTGGCCGGATTTCGTCAGGCCGTGGGCATTTTTGAACGTGGAATTTTTCATCCCAATTGCCAGCGCTGTGCGGTTCATCCGTTTGGCGAACTCTGCTTCTGAACCCGATATCGCCTCTCCCAACGCGGTAGCCGCGTCGTTAGCGGATTTCACCGCTGCGGCCCGAATCAGATAGCGCAGAGCAATCTTTTGCCCCGGCTTCAGACCCAGTTTACTGGGCGGTTCGTTGGCTGCATTGCGCGAGATGGTGATCTGTTTGTCCAGACTGATCTCTCCCCGTTCCACCGCGTCAAACACGATATAAAGGGTCATCATTTTGGTCAAAGACGCGGGGTGAAGCCGCGTATCGGCGTTGCGGGAATGCAAAACCTCGCCAGTTCGGGCGTCCACAACCATCGCCGCATATGGCGCTGCTTGCGCGACAGGCCCGACAAAAGCCACCACACAAAGAAAAAGGAGGGCATAAAGCGCCCGTACTGCTGCTATGATTCGCATCGGTTCTCCGACGTCCTGTATTGCTACTGCCTCGTCACCATTTACGGTGTTTTTATTAAAATTAAGCTAGCACAGAGTTGAACGCCAGAAAAATCTTTTCTTTTCAAACAGTACGCGGGTGTCACGGTTGCAACACAATACAAGATGCCGCGAAAGACAAAAATACAACCACTAGGTGTAGTGGTTCCGTCCCAAAATCCTTTAAAATTATCCAAAAATTTGTGAAATTATCGGTGAGAAATCACAGAAGCCATTCGCCCCTTTTTTCTTTCCAGCGAAACGCTATATAATGGCGGGAAACCACAACAAGCCAGACTTCTTATATGACCTCACGACTGAAAATTCGGGCACAGAACGATGATTCTGATACGGACCACGGTAATCAGGACGGCGATACCGCGCTGGCCACAAAGCCGAAATCCAAGACCGAGCGCCCGCCGCTGTACAAAGTGATGCTGTTGAACGACGACTACACGCCGATGGAATTTGTCGTCCATGTGCTAGAGCGATTCTTTGGCATTGGCCATGCGGGTGCAATCGAGCTGATGCTAACGGTGCATAAAAAGGGGCTCGCCGTAGTGGGTGTATTCAGCCATGAAATCGCCGAAACCAAAGTGATGCAGGTGATGGAATGTGCCCGCCAGCAAGAACATCCGCTGCAATGCACTATGGAAAAAGAGTAAGCGCGGCTCGCGCTATGGAAAAAGAGTAAGCGCGGCTCGCGCGACGGAAAAAGAATAAGCGCCCCCCGCGCGACGGAAAAGGAATAGGCGCCTAGCGCCGTATTTTATGAGCACCCTAACCCGCCTTATGCTGCCCTTCGATGAAGGTGCAATCGCGCTGCCTGATGCTGGGCAGATTACGATTATTCGTGCCCAAGCAGACAGTTACAGCGCATTCCCACGGGATCGCCTGACCTGCGTTCAGGGGTTCTATCCGACCCACAAGGCCTTGCAGACGGCAGGTTTCACGGTGAGCACCGACCTGCCGGACCGCTCTGCCTTGACCATCCTGCATGTGACCCGCTCTAAGGATGAAAGCCGCGCCCTGCTGGCGCAGGCCTTTGATCGCCTGGAGGTTGGGGGGATTATGCTGGTGGACGGCGCCAAGACCGATGGCATCGAAAGCCTGATGAAGGCGGCCAAAAAGGCCCATGGCATCGACGGGCAACTGTCCAAAGCCCATGGCAAAGTGTTCTGGCTGACGAAATCCAGCCCACAAAACCCGTTTGCCAGTTGGGCAGACGCATTGGTGCCAGCCCAAAATGCCGATGGCTTTATGACCGCGGCGGGTTTGTTTTCCGCAGATGGCATCGACCCCGGATCGGCGGAACTGGCGCCGTTTATTGCGGGAAAATTAAAGGGTAAAACCGCTGATCTCGGTGCAGGCTGGGGCTGGCTTTCGGCCCAAGCGCTTGCCAGCAACCCTGCCGTTGAATCCCTTGACCTGATAGAGGCAGAGCACAGCGCGTTGGCCTGTGCACGGCTTAATGTGACCGATCCTCGGGCGGCGTTTAGTTGGGGCGATGCAACAGACCCTGCGGCCAAACGGATCTATGACACGATCATCACCAACCCGCCATTCCACACCGGACGCAAGGCTGAACCCGCCTTGGGCCGTGCCTTCATCGCGGCAGCGCGCAGCATGTTAAAACCGACGGGGCAGTTGTATTTGGTGGCCAACCGGCAACTGGCCTATGAAGCCACCCTTGATGACTGTTTTGCGCGGGTTGAAGTGTTAAGCCAGACCAGCCGCTACAAGATCATCCACGCCCGAAAACCAAAGTAATCTCCGCCGATCCTGATAAGGTTGCGGTGGTAGAATCAGCAGAAAGTGTCTGAAGCATGAGTTTTTCGCTCGACGGGAAAACCGCGATTATCACCGGGGCCGCCAATGGCATCGGCTTGGAAATCGCCCGCCATTTTTCGGATCGCGGGGCCAATGTCATGTTGGTGGATATGGACGAAGAGAAACTATCTGCCGAAGCGGATTCCATCGACGGGGATGGGCAAAACGTTCGATATTTCTCGGGGGACTTGCGCGAAAAGCTGACGGTTGCCAACCTTTTGTCCGCCACAATTGACGCTTTTGACAGCATCGACATCCTGATCAATGCCAGCCGGCAGGTTCTGCCGTCAAATTCCCTGGACGAGCGGGAAGACCACTTTGAAGAGCTGTTCCAGCAAAACGTTCTGGCCAATCTAAGGGTCACACAAGCGGTGGCGAAACGGATGATTGCACAGGCCAAAGACCGCCCCGAGCAGTTGACTATCGGCGCGGTTGTGAACCTCAGTTCAATCGCGTCTGAGCGCACAACCGCTGGGCTGCTCGGCTATTCCGTTGCCTGTGCCGCGCTGAACCAAATGACCCGTTCACTGGCTGTGGCCTTTGCCGATCAGCGGATTCGCGTCAACGCCATCGCCATCGGATCAGTCATGAGCGCGAGCCTGCAAGCCCGTCTGAAGATCGAGCCCGAGATCCGTCAGGCCACCCTGTCCACCACCCCGCTTGGCCGCATCGCCGAAGCCCGCGAAGTCCCGGAAACCGCGCAGTTCCTTGCCACCGATGCGTCTAGTTTTATCACAGGTCAGATTATCACCGTGGATGGCGGGCGCTCGCTGATCGACCCGTTAGAAGCAGCCGCCCATTGATGGTAGCAGTGCTGGTAATTGGGTAGATATGGGCAGGTTACAGCGCATCACAGGCTCGTGATGCATGGAAATTCGTTTTAATTCAATTGGTTGAACAGGTCTCAAACTTTATACACTATAAGTTTGATCCAATTCCCCACACCTCTACGTACCCCTTACAGAGCCGCAACAGATTTGCGGTTACAAACAGGAGGTTTTACGTATGAAACGCAATCTTATTACACTGGCATTTGGTGCAACTGTCCTTTCCGGCGCAGCCTTCGCGGCCGCCCACGGCGGTCTGTCCGTTGCAGCATCTGACCAAGATGTATCCGGCGGTACAGTCACAGCAGAAAAAATCGTAGCAGGCGCCAACGGCTGGATGGTTGTGCACCGCACAGATGATGCTGGCAAACCCGGCCCGGTTGTAGGCTATGCTCCCCTGAAAATGGGCGAAAACATGGACGTTAGCGCCATCCTTCAGGAACCCGTCGAAAGCGGCGAAAAGCTGATGCTGATGTTGCACGGTGAAGATGGCGGCATGAAAACCGGCATGTTCGAATACACTTTGGGTGCCAAAGAAGACGGCCCTGTCAAAGTTGACGACAAACTGGTGATGGTCGTCGTCACAGCGAAATAAATGATCTACAGACCACGCGGCGTCACTGGCGCCGCGTGGCTGCCTTTTATCTGCGTCCAGCCACCCGTTTGGCAGACGGCTTGCTGCCCACGCGCCCCTCACGTAGGGCCACATAGATGCCAGAGCCTGCTATCAAGGCAATGCCTATCCAAGTGCTGCCTGCGGGCCATTCCCCCCATATGACGATACCCCAGAACACCGCCAGCAGCAGGGCAGTGTATTCGAACGGGGCCACCACGGCCGCATTGGTGCCGCGATAGGCTTGGGCAATCAAATAGCCCGCACAGGCGCTGACCCCGCCCAGTGCCAGCATGATCAGCCCGTCACTTAGGCTTGGCCATTGCCACGGGCGCAAAAAGAACTCTACAGCTTCATTTTCACTGCCCGCAAATCGCCCGTCCCCCAAAGATAACGCCAGCCCGCCCGAGACCATCAAAAAGGTCAATTGGATGTAAACCGACATGGTCGAAGCCCGTTCGGACATGCCAGTATATCGGGTCAGAACCTGCAAACCCGCATAAGCAGCCGCCGCCAGCACCGGCAATAGCGCCACTACCGTAAAGCCTGCGCCAGTGGGTTTCACCACAAGGATCACGCCCAGCAGGCCAACCCCGACAGCGGCCCAGCGGCGAATCCCCACCACCTCGCCCAACACAAGCGCAGACAGGCCGGTGATAAACAACGGTGCCACAAAGAAAATAGCCGAGGCATCAGCCAACGGCATCGCCGCGATCCCGGCAAAAAATGCCGAGTTGGCAATCACCACACAAATGCCGCGCACCACGTGAATCCAGGGGCGTTTCGCGCGCAGGGCCGACCAGCCACCATCCAGTGGCACAATGAAAACCATTGTAATGATCAGGGCAACAAGGGCCCGCAGAAATACGATCTGATGCAACGGATAGCCGCCGCTGAGGAATTTGATCGACAGATCGTTGAGTGAGAAAAATACCGTTGCCCCCAAGGCGCAAGATATCCCGAACGCGACGCCGCGTTGTGCCGTTTCCATGACCATTCGTCCTTGGGTTTTTGAACCAACTGCGAAATCTGCAGGGTCCGCCCAAGCTACGCGGCGCCTGTCCCAGAGGCCAGACTAAAACGTCACAAACCTTTGACTGGTCCTGAGTTAGCGCCGGAATTGGACATAAAAAAACCCGGCGCAATGGCCGGGTTTTTAAATTCTGCGATGACGACTTTGTTATGCGTCGTCGTCTTCGTCTTCATCCTCGCCGCCACCTTTTGGCAGGTTGAACAGACTGTCGGCGTCAAGCACACGCTCTTCTTTTTTCTCTTCGTCGTTGGACAAAGTGAACGTTTCCAAACCGGACATGTTCGATGGCAAGCGCGGCTCTGTATCCATTTGCAAGGATTGCTCTGTGGAAACCAGCTTCAAACGCTCTTCGTCGCTAAGTGCTGTGCCGTCTTTAAGGGCTTTGGCCGCCGCTTTGCTGACAGCCGCATCCAGTTCCAACTGCTTACACAGACCCAGAGCAACCGGATCAATCGGGGCAATATTGCCGATATTCCAGTGGGTCCGCTCGCGCAGGGCTTGGATGGTTGGCTTGGTTGTACCCACCAGTTTGGAGATCTGACCGTCCGACAATTCGGGGTGGAATTTCACCAGCCACAAAATAGCCGCGGGGCGATCCTGACGTTTGGACAAAGGTGTATAGCGCGGGCCACGGCGTTTTTGTTCACCGTCGGCTGCCGGATTATGCTTCAGCTTCAGTTTGTGACGCGGGCTTTGTTCCGCAGCGCTGATTTCTTCTTGCGTCAGCTGGTTGTTGGCAATCGGGTCGAACCCTTTGATGCCTTGTGCGACTTCGCCGTCGGCAATGCCGTTCACTTCCAGTTCGTGCAAACCGCAAAAATCTGCGATTTGTTTGAAGCTGAGCGTCGTGTTGTCCACCAGCCAAACAGCCGTGGCTTTTGCCATAATCGGAAGCGCCATGTCTCTTTCCTCCAAATAAACCTCTCCCGCGCCGAGAAATCGGTTGCTTGGGCGGTGGCCTTCGCGAATTGCCGTTTCAGGTGGGGAATTCCCAGCCTATATAGACAAGGACGACGCAAAGGAAAAGACCAAATGATCCGTATTCTTTTGACCCTTCTGATGGTCGCTGGCATGGCACGCGCAGATGGGGAACGCCCCGGGCAATTTGATTACTATGTGATGGCCCTGTCCTGGTCGCCGAACTGGTGCGCATTGGAAGGCGACGGGCGGAACTCGGAACAATGTAACCCCGACCTTGATCACGGCTGGGTGCTACACGGATTATGGCCGCAAAACGAACGGGGCTGGCCATCCTATTGCCGCGCAAATGAGCGCGCACCCAGTCGCGCAATGACCAGTGCTATGGCTGACATCATGGGCACAGGCGGATTGGCGTGGCACCAGTGGAAAAAACACGGCACCTGTTCGAACCTGTCGGCCCGGAACTATTATCGCCTGTCGCGCGTGGCCTATGAGCGAGTCACCCGCCCCGCAGTTTTGCGTAAACTGACCCGCAGCGTACAACTGCCTGCCAAAGTGATCGAGGAGGCCTTTATTGATGTAAACCCCGCTTTGCAAGCGGATCAAATCACCGTCACCTGCAAAAGCAACCACATCCAAGAGGTCCGTATTTGCCTGACCCGCGATCTGGAATTCCGCCGCTGCGGACAGGACAGTCTGCGCGATTGCACCGCCACAAAAGCGGTTTTAAACCCGATCAGATAAGGCAGTCCGAACACCAAATCATCAAATTGCCTACACAAACCAGCCGCAATACGGCCCAGATTTAACATTAATTTACGATGAAGACGCCGATCAACGTAAATTAATGAAGGGTGACATCATGCTGGCATATACATTGGCACAATTGGCAAACGCCTTGTTGTTTACAGGCTTGATTGGTGCGTCTTTCTTCCTGAATGACGATGATGAAACTGGCACTGAAACCACCTCAGAAACACCCGAGGTAACCGATGGCATTCCGGACTATGTTACAGGGGACGAAGGCGACAATTTCCTGACCAGCACCGATCCTGATGGCGCAAATTTCACCGCCGGTGATGGCAATGACAGTATTGTCGGCACCGATGGGGATGACACATTGCAGGCCGGTAAAGGCGACGATACTGCTGATATGGGCGCAGGCAACGACCGCGTGCTGGCCAAAGCTGGCGACGATGTTATCGCGGGCGGGGATGGCAATGACGTTCTGTTCGGCGGAACCGGCGCGGATTCATTGTTTGGGGACGCGGGCGACGACTCCTTAACTGGCGGCGATGAGGACGACGCGCTGTATGGCGGCGATGACGCTGATTTTCTGGACGGTGGCGCAGACGATGATGCGCTGTTCGGGGATGCAGGCGATGACGTACTTTGGGGCTCGGCCGGGAACGACGAATTATTCGGCGGCGCGGGCGCAGACACATTGAACGGCGCTTTTGGCGACGCTTCAACACTGGAAGACGGCAACATCGACGGCGCAGACAACCTGTTTGGCGGCGCAGGGTCAGACACGTTGATTCTTGGCGCGGGGGATCAAGGCACAGGCGGCGCAGGCGCGGATACCTTCACCGTGGATCAGGCTGTTGCTGACCAAGGCACCACTGAAATCACCGATTTCGATGCCACCGAGGATCTGCTGCAAATCGAGTTTACCACCACCACAGACCCCGAAACAGGCGACCCTGTTGAACCCGCCCTGTCTGTCATCAACTTTGACGATGGCACGGGGGCCAGCATCGTTCTGAACGGCGTGACAGTTGCCAAAGTGTCAGGCGCCTTCGATCTTGATCCTGCATTAATCACTTTGATTGCGGTATAATCAAACCGTGACACGGGCCTTGGCGCTGATTGATAGCCCATGCAGAGTGGACAACCCCTGAAATCCCGCCTTATAGTTACGCAGGCCCAAGGCAGCCCGCAGCATGCACCGCAAACCGGTTTGGCGAATGTCTTGCCCCCTACGGACCCGTCACTTACGTCAGGCGACCCCGTTGGCAATGCATGCACTGACACATGGACCGCCGAGACGAAAGGACCGGACATGCGCGATTACCGCGATGCAAAAGCAATGGCAAAAACCCTCCGCGCGGCACTTGCCCAACAGGATATATCCCTGACCCACAGTGAAACCCTCGAACTTGTCGCCCGCCAGTTCGGGGTCGACAACTGGAATATTCTCGCTGCAAAAATCACCGACCCCCCGCCCCAAAACCCAAAGGCGATCAGCTTTGAACAAGCCGTGCCCATCGTGCGTATATTCGATGTGGCCAAAGCCCATGAATTCTATCTGGAGTTTCTGGGCTTTTCAGTGGATTGGGAACACCGCTACGGTGATGACTTCCCGCTTTATACCCAGATTTCCCGTGGAGGCTTGAAATTACACCTGTCAGAACATTCGGGTGACGCTTCTCCCGGGGGGAATATGTGTGTGTATATGCAGGGTATCGCAAAGTTTCACGCAGATTTAATCGCCAAAAACTATCGCTATATGAAGCCGGGGCTACAGGATGTGGACGGGCGTTTTGAAGTCACCGTTACAGATCCGTTCAACAACAGAATCCGGTTTATGCAGGTCAAGACCTAGCCCCAGCCTCACATGCCTCCGGCGGGGATATTTGCCAAACAAAAAGCCGCTCTTTTTGGGGCAAATATCCTTAGGGGGTTCGGGGGCAGACTGCCCCCGTTGCTGTTTTCGTCATTGGTTAAACCGTAAGTACAATTTTACCGATATGGGCAGAGCTTTCCATCCGCGCATGGGCGTCGGCAGCTTGTGCCAGTGGATAGGTGCTATCCATCACGGGTGCAATCGCCCCGTCCGTCAGCATTGGCCAGATGTTTTCCTCAAGCAGTTGGGCGATCTGTGCTTTTGCCACATCGCTTTGCGGGCGCAGGGTCGATCCGGTGACGGTCAGGCGTTTCACCATGATTTGGGCAAAGTTCAACTCGGCAACGGGCGCTTCCAGAAAAGCGATCTGCACCAGCCGGCCGTCCAGCCCCAAGGCTTTGACATTGCGCGGAATATAGCTGCCCCCGACCATATCAAGGATCAAATCAACGCCTTTTCCACCCGTGACCTCTGCCATCACGGCAACGAAGTCTTCTTCTTTGTAGTTGATGGCGCGCTCGGCACCCAATTCAACACATTTGGCGCATTTTTCGGCTGAACCCGCGGTTACAAACACCCGCGCGCCTGCTTTTACTGCCAGTTGGATGGCTGTTGTGCCAATGCCGCTTGATCCACCGTGGATCAAAAACACTTCTCCCGCTTTCAGCCCGCCGCGCATAAAAACGTTGGAATAAACCGTGAAATAGGTTTCACATAAAGCGGCCGCCTGCACCATGTTCAGTCCAGCAGGCACGGGCAGAGCATGATCTGCGGGTGTCACCACATATTCTGCATAGCCCCCGCCTGGAAGCAATGCACAGACAGAATCACCTACCGCCCAGCGCGTAACACCTTCGCCAACTGCGGCCACAGTGCCGGAACATTCCAACCCTGGCAGATCGGACGCCCCCGGAGGTGGTGCGTATTTGCCCGCCCGCTGCAATGCATCGGGGCGGTTCACGCCAGCGGCGGCCACTTGGATCAGGATTTGACCGTGGCCCGGTTTTGGCACGTCACGGATTGCGGATTTCAGAACCTCTGGCCCACCCGGGGTAGAGATTTCGACAACATTCATTTGGGTCATAGGGGCATGCTTTCATATTTCGAGTGGGCGAAATCCCAGTACAGTTCGCGCGCACGCTGCGCCACGGGATTTGCGTCAAAGCTACGTGCATCAAGCTGGGTGACGGGCGTAATTTTTGAAGCGTTGCCGGTCAGGAAAATCTCATCCGCATCACGGAAATCAGCGACGGCTAGGGTGGCCTCTTCCACTTTGAACCCATCTGCGCGCAGCAGGGCAATCGTGCGCCGCCGGGTGATTCCGTTCAGGAAGGTGCCGTTGTGTGCGGGTGTCATCACAACCCCGTCACGCACCATAAACACATTGGTTGAAGCCGTTTCCGCCACGTTATCATCCAGATCCATCGACAGGGCGTTTTTAAAGCCCCGTTTGCGCGCCTCGGTCATGATCCGCGCGTTGTTGGGATAAAGGCATGCGGCCTTGGCCTCGGTCAGGGCGGTGTCTTGGCGGGGGCGGCGAAAAGGGCTGACGGTCAGGGGCATTTCGCTTGGTTCCGGCATTGGCAGGGTTTCAAGGCAAATGGCAAAGGCAGTGCTGCTCGGGTCTGCATCCAGTAACGCGGGAGAGGCTTCGCGGCTCCACATCATCGGACGCAGATACAGGGCTTCCTGCGTTGCCATCTTCTTAATCCCGTCGCGAATCAAACCCGCGATGGTGTCGCCGTCCACAGGGGCATCCATCCCCATCGTCGCGGCAGAATTCACCACACGCGCGGCATGATGATCCAGATCGGGGGTGACGCCTTCAAAGAATCGCGCGCCATCAAACACCACCGTGCCCTGCCACGCAGCATGATCCGCCGCGCCGATAATCGGGGTGTTTCCCTCGTGCCATTCGCCTTCAAAATAGGTAAGCTGTCGTTTGCCAATTGCCATATCATGTCCTCATTTTGGGAAAGTGTTTCACACTCCCGCAGCCAAGTGCAATCGCATAACGCAGGTCATCCCAGATTTGCCGCAACGGTCAAGCGGACAGGGTCAATCCTTAGGCGCGATATAACCTGGTAAATCGGTTTGCGCGGCACGGACAGGCGCTTTGATATGGTCAAACAACCGCCCCGGTCCGGCCATGAAAGCCTTTGCTAAAGGATTTTCCCTCAGGGATGCTTTGGTCTTTTCGATTTGCATGACATTGGCAATGCGGCGATCCAGAAAAGCCCAGGTGTCAGTAAAGCCTTCGCTGTCATCCCCAAGCCAGAACAATAGGGTACTGGAATATACCGCCGAAAGGGTCGCCCGTTTCGTGTACCAGTTTACATCCGTCGACGTATCCCCAAGCGTGTCCCAAATCGCGCCCACAGTACCCCAAATCAGCCCAGCGCCTTCGGCCCCGTGTTGCGGCAGCGCAAACAACGCCGCACCACGGCGCACAGCTTCACGGTCTGCATGTTCCAGACGGACCCGCACCCCAAAAGCGACCCGTTCGGAATAGCGCATCGCCGCCAGATCAGCCGCTTGCATCGCGGCAACCATCGCGCGGTCGCCCTGCCGATGAAACGCCACAGCCAAATCCAGCCCCTTGCGCGGACAGGCCTGTGCGGCCAACCCTGCATCCACGCCACTGTCTGCCACCGCTGCGGCAAAGGTCGCATCGGACCAGCCGTCAAAAACGACGTTCATTAAAGCCGCATCCAACAGGCGGGCACGGGCTTCTTCTATGTGGGTTTCTTCGGTTTTATCTGTCTGTGTCATAGGGTTAAAATAGCCTGCACCGCGTTAAAAGCAAAGGCGACAAAAACACCCTTGGGATGCCCTTGCAAAATCTTTGGAAAATTACCTGCGCCGATCCAGCCCTACCTGCCACGCAACCGCTAGACAAACTCCGAATCCGAGCCTATAAGGCGCGTTCCTGCACTTTTGCAAACTCAAACCTAGAAAGGTGGTGACACACCATGCAGGTATCGGTACGCGACAACAATGTCGATCAGGCGCTCCGCGCTCTGAAGAAAAAACTGCAACGCGAAGGCGTTTTCCGTGAAATGAAGCTTCGGCAGCATTACGAAAAACCTTCCGTCAAACGCGCCCGTGAAAAGGCCGAAGCAGTACGCCGTGCACGTAAATTGGCACGTAAGAAACTTCAGCGCGAAGGCATGCTGTAAAGCATACGCTTCAGACCGAAAAGTCACTAAACCCCCGGCATTGCTCGGGGGTTTTGCGTTTTAGACGCCCATTTCCATTTTCTAAAAATATCCAAAAAACTGCCCCGCCCATTATCGCATCCAAGGCAATAGATCAGGCGCGCCCGCCCTCGTTTGACAGCATTCGTGGATCAATCCCGATCTGCTTCATGGCGGCGGCCCATTTACCTGTGTGGTTGGTAGAAAACACCAGTTCCGCATCCGCATCACAAGTCAGCCAGCCGTTTTCGCGGATTTCATCCTCTAGCTGGCCCGGCCCCCACCCCGCATAACCAAGGGCCAGCAAACAGTTCAGGGGACCGTGGCCATGGGAAATATCTTCAAGAATATCCAGCGTCGCGGTCATGCCGAATTCGTCATTCACTGTCAGGGTCGAATCCTCGTTGCCGTAATCGCGCGAATGCAGCACGAATCCCCGCCCGTGCTCCACAGGCCCACCATAATGCACATCGATTCCTTCAATCGGGCGATCGGCTGTGATGTCGAGCTGTTCTAACAGGTCCGCGAACTTTAGATCCGCAGCGGGTTTGTTCACGATCAACCCCATAGCCCCGTCATCCGAGTGGGCGCAGATATAAATCACCGAGCGGTCAAATCGCGGGTCCCCCATAGAGGGCATGGCAATCAGCAGCTTACCGTCCAGATGTCTCGCTTGAGCGTCAAATTCAGACATGATGCGTGCTGTTCCTTTTGTGCAGGCCAGACCTGTTCTTAACCCTAAGATGCGCTTGATTGTGCAGGGTTTCAAGTCCTGCACAAGTGGGGTTCACGCCGCTCTCGCCGATTTGTGACTTTTCCTTTCAGCGCCTTAGCCATAGTCTGCCACTCGACCCAATGGACACTGCCCTGAATATGATCCGCTCCTATCTTACCGCTTTTTGTATTGCTCTCTGCCCGTCTGTGGCGGCGTTTGCACAGGAGTATAACATCCAGAATGTGGCCCGCCTTGATATCTTGCCCGGCTATGAAACCCCCAAAGGTCATATGATCGCCGCCCGTATTCAACTGGCCCCGGGCTGGAAGACCTATTGGCGCGCCCCCGGGGGCAATGGCATCCCCCCCAGCTTTGACTGGTCCGGATCGCAAAATCTTGGCGCGGTCAGCTTTCACTGGCCTGAACCATCCGTGTTTGACAAACAAGGGGTGCGTACCATCGGGTATAAACACGAATTGGTTCTGCCCATCAGCATCACCCCGAAACAGGCAGGCAAGCCGGTCTCGCTGCAAGGTGAAGTGCAATTTGGCGTCTGCGAAGATGTCTGCCTCCCCGTCAAAGCGCGATTTACGCTGAATGTGGCAGGCACCGATGCGGGCAGTATGGCCGCCATCAAAGACGCTTTGAACCACCAACCCCAACCCGCAAAATCGGCTGGGATTACAACGGCCTCATGCGATATCGCACCGATTGAAGGCGGGTTTCGCATCACGGCTGCCTTGCAGGGCAAACAAGCCCTGCCCGCTGGCAGCTTTACGGTTATGGAATTCCCTCACCCCGAGGTCTGGATTGAGCAGAATTCCGATCAAGTGTCAGGTAAGACCCTAAACACCAGCGCAAACCTTTACGCTTACGGCAAAACGCCCCTGATCATGGACCGCAGTCGCATTACCATGACAGTGCTTGGCGGCCCCCGCGCAATTGAATTGCGCGGATGCCCTTCTTAAACAGGGGATCACCCGAAGCGGTTCGTCCCTTGGTCGCTTGGGCGGGTGCACCAATAGATCATCAAGATCAACCCGATCAGTGGGATCAGCAAAATCAACTGCCACCAGCCGCTTTTGTCGATGTCATGTAAACGTCGTGCAGCCACAGCAATCCCCGGCAGGAATGTCGCAAGTGAAAACAACGGGCTGAGCAAGCTGAGACCCAAAATCGTGTCAATAATTGTCAGAATCAACGATGCGACAAACACAAACAGCACCCACCACCAGAATTCCGGCCGTGTTGCACGACCTGAAAAATCCACATATTTGCTAAAGACGGTCTTAACCGCAGTCGAAAAATCCATTTTTGAAATCCCCTTCTATTTCATTATACACAACATTAGGGCTATTGGATTTTATCGCAACAATTTTCCGTGACGGCTACTTCTGCCCGATCTTAGGCTCTGTTCCGGCTGCCAACCGCTTGATATTGGCGCGGTGGCCCCACCATATCAGCAGTCCAAGAACACCGGTCAGGGCAATGCCCTGTGAATAACCCAGCGTCCAGCACCACAGGGGCGTTACAAGAGCCGCGGCAAGCGCGCTGGCCGATGAAATCCGCAGCAGCACCGCAGCCACCAGCCAACTGGCACAAGCTGCCAGCCCGACAGGAAATGACAGCGCCAGCAGCAGCCCCAGAAAGGTTGCAACCCCTTTGCCGCCCTTAAATCCCAGCCAGATCGGGAACAAATGGCCCAGAAACGCGGCCAGACCTGCCAGTTGCGCGGTGCCTTCCCCTGCCAGCGCGCGGGCAATCAGAACCGCAACAGCGCCTTTGCCCGCATCACAGACCAGCGTCAGAAACGCCGCTTTTTTGTTGCCCGTGCGCAAGACATTGGTGGCCCCGATATTGCCTGACCCGATATCGCGCAGATTGCCCAAGCCCATGATCCGCGCCATCACCATGCCAAAAGGCACAGAGCCCAGCAGATAGGCCGCTACAATCAGCACCAGACTGAACAGAGTAAGATCAAATACCGGCATCAAAGCCTCCTGTGTTTAGGGGGCCGAGTATACCTCGGCGCCTCCCACAAAGGTACGCAAAACAGCGCCCTGCATGCGGCGTTCATCAAACGGCGTGTTTTTGCAACGGGAGCGCAGTTTGAACCGGTCCATCACAAAAGGTTTGTGCATATCAAACAGCACCAGATCCGCAGGTGCGCCAACGGCCAGACGCCCCGCACCCAGCCCTAGCAGTTTTGCAGGGTTCAGCGACAGCGCCCGCCACAAAACGGGCAGTTCCATATGCCCTGCATGCACCAGCGACAACACCGCAGGCAGCAAGGTTTCCAACCCGACAGCCCCGCTTGCGGCCTCTTCGAAGGGCAGGCGCTTGCTTTCTTCGTCTTGGGGGGTGTGCATGGAACAGATCACGTCGATCAGCCCGCTGGCCACCGCTTGTGCCATGGCAACACGGTCGCTTTCGGAACGCAGCGGCGGCTTGACCTTAAAGAAGGTGCGATAGCCGTCGATATCCAGCTCGTTCAGGGTCAGGTGATGGATCGAAACCCCCGCCGTCACCCGCAACCCCGCCGCTTTGGCCCGTTCCAGCACAGGCAGGGACACCGCGCTGGACAGTTGATCCACATGATAGCGTGCGCCGGTCATTTCGACCAAAGCCATATCCCGTTCCAACTGGATGCGTTCCGCCATGGTGGACACCGCAGGCAGGCCCAGTTTGCTGGCAAACGGGCCGGAAGTGGCGCAGGCCCCGTCCGACATCACAGGTTCCTGCGCATGGCCGATCACCAAAGCCCCCATGGCATTGGCATAGCTTAAACAGCGCCCGAAAATTTTATTGTCACGGTTCACCGCATCGCAATCGGTAAAGGCCACGGCGCCTGCATCCAGCAGAAAACCGATTTCCGCCATTTCACGACCGGCGCGGTCTTTGGTCAGTGCAGCCATGGGCAACACGTTAACCAGCGATACATCAAGCGCACGGCGCAGGGCAAATTGCAGGGTTTCGGGGCTGTCTACAGCGGGTTCGGTATCAGGGCGTACAACCATCGTGGTCACCCCCCCTGCGGCCGCGGCTTCGCCTGCGGTGCGGAAACTTTCCTTGTGGCGCTCGCCCGGTTCACACACCTTTACGCCAATGTCGATGATACCGGGGGCAAGGTATTTGCCGTTACAGTCAATGATTTCACCGCCCTTGGGCAGGGTGTCGCCATCCGCAATGATCTGACTGATGATGTCGTCTTGGATCACAACCGAACCGTAGAATTCCGTAGCGGTTTCAGGGTCGATCAGGCGGGCGTTTGTTAGGATGATCGTCATACCATCACCCCCACATCCCGCTGTGCTTCTCGCCTTGCTTTCACCAGCAGTTCCATCGCGGCCATGCGTACGGCGACGCCCATTTCCACCTGTTCCTGAATAACGCTGCGGCTTAGGTCGTCGGCGATGTCGCCGTCGATTTCAACGCCGCGGTTCATGGGGCCCGGGTGCATGACGATGGCGTCTTCTTTGGCGTGGCTTAGCTTTTCTGCCGTTAGTCCCCAGCGGTGGTAATACTCGCGGGGGCTGGGGATAAACGCGCCGTCCATCCGTTCGCGCTGTAGCCGCAGCATCATCACCACATCAACACCTTCTAGGCCCTTGGCCATGTCGTCGAACACCTCGACCCCGAATTGATCAATACCAGCGGGCAGCAGGGTGACGGGGGCAATCAGGCGGATGCGGCTTTCCATTTTATTCAGCAGGAAAATATTGCTGCGGGCCACGCGGCTGTGGGCAATATCACCGCAAATCGCCACGCTCAGGCGGTGCAGGCGGCCTTTGGCGCGGCGAATGGTCAGCGCATCCAGCAGGGCTTGGGTCGGGTGTTCATGCCGCCCGTCCCCGCCGTTCAAAACCGCGCAGTTAACCTTTTCGCTCAGCAGATCAACCGCGCCCGAATGGGGGTGGCGCACCACCAGCAAATCGGGGTTCATCGCATTCAGGGTCAGCGCCGTATCAATCAGCGTTTCACCCTTTTTGATCGAACTGGCCCCCATCGCCATATTCATCACATCCGCACCCAATCGTTTGCCCGCAATTTCAAAACTGGATTGCGTACGGGTGGAATTTTCAAAGAACATATTGATCTGGGTCATACCCGCCAATGTGTCTACGTGTTTATGGGGTTGCCGGTTCAGCGCGACGTATTGTTCCGCAAGATCAAGTATGGAAACAATGTCGTCGCGGGACAGATGCTCTATCCCTAAAAGGTGCTGGGCGGTGAACGTCATGGCCGACCTCTTTGTTGACTTGGGCGCGTTATAGGCGGCTGGCAAATGCGAAACAAGGGATTTACGACTCCTATCCGGCTTTGATACCCTAGCGGTCAAATCTAGGGCCTCACATGACCGATATCGCCAGCTATTATGCCGACCTGACTGCCCTTGAATGGCAGATCGACCTTGGCGCCGATGAGGCGATTCAGGACACGCCCGTCAATCGCTATGAACAGGCTGTGAAGCCAGCCAAAGGCGCGATCCCCAAGACCGGACCCAACAGTAACATCAAACCCGTCGATTTCATCCCCGTGATCCCGCAGGTGCAGGAAAGCGCGCCTGACATTGCCCGTATTATGGCGGGGCGCTGCAATGATCTGACGGCCCTGCGCGATGCTTTGGCAGTGTTTGAACATTGCGCCATCAAAAAAGGCGCGCGCAATCTGGTGTTTGCAGCGGGGCACGCTTCGGCGCGGGTTATGGTTATCGGCGAAGGACCCAGTCGGGACGAAGACCGAACCGGCGCGCCGTTTATGGGGCGTTCAGGCGCGATGCTGGATAAGATGTTCGCCGCCATTGGGCTTTCACGGGAAAATGAAGATGGCCAAGGAGCGCTGTACATCACCAACGTCCTGCCGTGGCGCACCCCACAAAACCGCGATCCCGAACCCGAAGAAATCGCCATGATGCTGCCCTTTCTGGAACGCCACATCGCGCTGGTGAACCCTGATGTGATTGTCGCGCTGGGGAATATCCCCTGCAAAGCCCTGCTGGGGCGCACCGGCATCACTCGTATGCGCGGCACTTGGGTTGAAGCGTTTGGCAAACCCGTCCTACCCATGTTCCACCCCAGCGCCCTGTTGCGCGACCCCGCCAAGAAAAGGGACAGTTGGAACGATCTGCTGGCCATCAAAGCAAGGTTGCAGCCATGAGAATCCTCGCCTTTTCCGACCTCCACGCAAATCAGGCCCATGCGGATCTGCTGGTTGCCGCCAGTGCATCGGCCGATCTGGTGATTGCGGCAGGGGATTTTTGCAACTTTCACAAAGGCCTGCAACAAGCGGTAGATATGCTGTCCGCGATCCCCTGCCCGATCATTGCCGTGCCCGGAAACCACGAAACCGCAGATGCGCTGTGCGCCGTGGCCCCGTCCCAAATGACCGTGCTGCACGGCCAGTCCCACGCCATCGGCACGATAGAAGTATTCGGCATCGGCTATGGCATCCCGATTTCGCCTTTCACCGACTGGTCCGTCGATCTGACCGAAACCGAAGCCACCGAAATGCTGGAAAACTGCCATCAGGCGGATATTATCGTCAGCCATTCCCCCCCGATCCATCTGGGGGATAAAACCGCAAACGGCACGCATGTGGGGTCAACGTCCCTGCGTGCGGCGATTGAACGGCTGAAACCAAAGTTCTTCTTTTGCGGCCATATTCACGAAAGCTGGGGCACATCGGGGCAGATCGGCGATACACAGGTCCACAACCTTGGCCCCTCGGTGAACTGGTTTGATCTGTAACCCCCAACACGAAACGAGCCGAGCATGAGCGACCGCCAATTCATCCCGATCCGTATTGCCGTTCTGACCGTGTCAGACACCCGCACCCTTGATGATGACAAATCCGGTCAGACCCTTGTGGATCGCCTGACCGCGGACAATCACATCCTTGCAGATCGTAAAATCCTGCCCGATGAGCGCAACCAGATCGCAGAGCAACTGCGCGCATGGTGTGCCGATCCCGACATAGACGCGGTAATTTCCACCGGCGGCACAGGGCTTACTGGGCGCGATATTACGGTTGAAGCCCACCGCGATGTTTATGAGAAAGAAATCGACGCATTTTCCACCTATTTCACGATGATTTCAGCCGAAAAAATCGGCACCAGCGCAATCCAGTCCCGCGCCTGCGGCGGCGTGGCCCAAGGCACCTATCTGTTTGCGCTGCCCGGATCGCCCGGTGCCTGCAAAGACGGCTGGGACGGCATTTTACGGGCGCAACTGGATTACCGCCACATGCCCTGCAACTTTGTCGAGATCATGCCCCGCCTGACCGAACACCAGCGCCGCAAATGAGCGGGGATTTTGTCACCCTAGGGGATTGGGCCGAGACAGGCAAACAGGCCGCAGGCGTCATTTTGCTGGACCAGCATAGCCGCCTGTTAATGCAATTGCGAGACATCAACGAGCGCACCGCAGGCCCCGGTTTATGGAGCATTTTTGGCGGCGAGGTCGAAGCAGGCGAAACCCTGCAAGCCGCAGCCTTGCGCGAATTCGCCGAAGAAACTGGCCTGATCCTGCCCCCCACAGCCCTGACCCCGCTGGCCCGCGCATTATCCCTGTTTGGTACGCGGCTTTACGCCTTTACCGCCACCATATCCGTGGACCCCAGCCAAATCCGCCTTGGCGAGGGCGCAGGCTTTGCCTTTCTCACCCGTGTCCAGATCGAATCTTTGCCCCTAATGCCCGCCGCTGGCGCCATTCTGCGCCACTATTTCGCTACTTTAGACACGCAGAATTGATTTTCTTTGGTTTTGCGCGACGGAATTTAAATTCCAAGGCGTATAATCGACGGTAAAGAGACCCAACTGGTAATTTTCACAACGGATCATCCAAAGGATCACAATGCGTTTTGTCACACGAAGCCTGATGGGCCTGATGCTCTTGACGCTTACCGTCGCGCTGCTGGCGCTGGCGGGCAACAGCCTTGTCACCGCTCTAAAAGATCGCAGCAGTGGCGGCTTTGGCAATCGGCAGGCCCGCGAGCGGGTGTTTACTGTCGAGGTGGCCGATCTAACCCTCGGCCGTCACGCCCCCGAAATCAAAACCTTCGGAGAGGTGATTTCAGGCCGCACGCTGGAACTGCGCGCGGCGGCCAGTGGCGCTTTGGTGCAAATTTCTGACAGCTTTCGCGAAGGCGGCGTGGTTAAAAAAGGCGAGATCCTGTTTCAGTCTGATCCCGCCAACGCCCGCTCCAAATTATTGATTTCCCAAAACGAACTGGCCGAAACCGAAGCCGATCTGCTGGACGCAAAACGCAATCTGTCCTTGGCCGAAGACGAGGTCAAAGCCGCCACTGACCAACGGGACCTGCGGCGCAAAGCGATGGAACGGCAAAACTCCCTAAGTGATCGCGGGCTGGGCACGGATACGGCGATGGAAACATCCGAACTGGCTGTATCTGCCGCAGAGCAGGCCCTTTTGGCCAAACGCCTGTCGCTGGCCAATGCACAAGCTGCAATTGCGCGGGCAGAAACCCTGTTGGGCCGTCGCCAGATCAACCGTGACGAGGCCGCGCGGGTGCTGGCCGAAACCACAGTTGTTGCAGATTTCGACGGTGTTCTAACGGGTGTCAGCGCCGTTCTGGGGCGTTTGGTGAACGCAAACGAACAGCTTGGCAGCCTGATCGACCCCACCGCACTGGAAGTCTCGTTTCGGGTGTCATCGGGCGAATTTCGCGCGCTGGCCGCTGCGGATAACGGGTTGCAACAGGCCGAAGTTCAGATTGACGTGGCCAGCGGCACCCGGTTTTCGGGCCAGATTGACCGCGTATCCGCCGCCGTTGGCGAAGGAATGACCGGGCGCGAATTATTCGCAAAAGTCCAAGACGCGGCAGGGCTTGGCATCCAGCCGGGGGATTTCGTCACAGTGACTCTGCGCGAACCGCCGCTGGACAATGTGGCAAATATCCCAGCTACAGCCGCCACCACCAACGGCGCGGTACTGCTGATCGGTGCAGACAACCGTCTGGAAGAAGCCACCGTAGAAATCCTGCGCAAACAGGGGGATAACCTGATTGTACGTGCCGACCATCTGGCCGGGCGTCAAATTGTACTGGCCCGCGCGCCCCAACTGGGGACGGGCATTCGGGTCGAACCACGCAGCTCGGGCGATGTCATAGCAGAACAGTCTGCCCCGCCCCCGCCGCAAAACGACACGATTGAAATCACCGAAGACCAGCGCCAGCGCCTGATCGATTTTATACAAAAAAACGACCGCATTCCTGCTGAGCGCAAACTGGCCATGGTTCAAAGCCTGCGCCAGACTCGTGTGCCCAAAACCATGGTAGACCGCATTACCCAGCGGATGGGCGGCTAGGTCATGGCAATGCGGCAGCTTCCCCCGACAGCGGGCGGTATTCTAAGCTATTTCACCCGCCACAAGACCGCCGCGAACCTGCTTCTGGTGCTGATGCTGGTGATCGGCCTTGGCTCTACCACACAAATCCGCTCGCAGTTTTTTCCCGATGTGATCATCGACAGTATCACAGTCGGCGTCAGTTGGGATGGCGCTGGCCCCGAGGATGTGGACAACGGCATCGTATCGGTTCTGGAACCGGCCCTTTTGACCATTGAAGGCATCGAAAGCACCACAAGTTCGGCCACGCAGGGCACTGCGCGCATCCAACTGGAATTCGAACCGGATTGGGACATGGGGCGCGCCGCCGATGACGTGAAAGCCGCCGTGGATGCCGTGACCAACCTGCCCGAAGGCGCGGATGAGCCCACAATCCGGCGCGGGGCATGGCGGGATCGGGTCACGGATGTGGTGATTTCCGGCCCTGTTTCCACCGATCAACTGGGCCGCTTTGCCGATGAATTCGCCGCCCGCCTGTTTCGCGTTGGCGTCACCCGCACCACCATTCGCGGCGTGGCGGCCCCTGAAATTGTGGTGAACGCACCTGAATTCTCCCTGATCCGCAACGATGTAACACTGGCCCAGATCGCCGCCGCCATCGCAGAAGAGGCCGAAACCGACCCCGCTGGTGATGTGGCAGGCGGATCGGCCCGTGTGCGCACCGGCGTGGAAAAGCGCAGTGCGGATCAGGTGCAAAATGTGGTTGTCCGATCAAATCCGGACGGATCAAAACTGCGGGTCGGCGATGTGGCCGACGTGGTGGTTGAAGGCGTCGCCCGCGAACGCAGTTATTATGTGGGCGACAATCCCGCCGTGTCGATCCGTGTGGATCGCGCGGATCAGGGTGATGCCATTCAGATGCAAAATCAGGTCCAACAAGTGGCCGCCGAAATGCAACTGACCCTGCCAGAGGGCGTCACCATTGAACTGATCCGCACCCGCGCGCAGGCGATCACAGACCGCTTAACCATCCTTGTGGACAACGGCTTGATGGGGCTGGGGCTGGTGGTTCTGCTGCTGTTTATTTTTCTGAATGCGCGTACAGCGTTTTGGGTGGCAGCGGGGATTCCTGTGGCCATGTTTGCAGCCATTGCCCTGATGTATGCCTTTGGGCTGACCATCAATATGGTTTCGCTGTTCGGGTTGATTATCACGCTTGGGATTGTTGTGGATGACGCAATCGTGGTGGGCGAACACGCCGATTACCGCGCCCGCACTTTGGGTGAAGACCCGATCAGCGCCGCTGAAAATGCTGCAAAACGTATGGCAGCACCCGTGTTTTCGGCCACCATCACCACCGTCATCGCGTTTTTTGCGCTTACGGCTGTGGGCGGGCGGTTTGGTACGATGATCGCGGATATTCCGTTTACCGTGATCGTTGTGCTGATGGCGTCTTTGGTGGAATGCTTCATTATCCTGCCCAACCACATGTCCCACGCCCTTGCCGCGATTAACAAGAAACGCTGGTATGACTGGCCCTCGACCACGTTCAACAAGGGTTTTGACTGGTTCCGCCAGACCCTGTTCCGCCGCTTCGTCAATTGGGTGCTGATCCTGCGTTATCCGGTGCTGGCAGGCGTGGTTTTCTTGCTGGCCTTGCAATCTGCGCTGTTCCTGTCAGGCGAAGTGCGCTGGCGGTTTTTCAACGCCCCCGAGCAGGCGTCGATTTCGGGAAATGTTGCCATGTTATCGGGCGCAAAGCGGGCAGACACCCTTGAAATGGTGCGTGAATTACAACGCGCCGTGACCGACACCGCCGCCGAGTATGAGAAAAAATACGGCATCAACCCTGTCACCTATGTTCTGGCCGAAGTGGGCGGCAACACAGGGCGCGGGCTTGCCGGATCAGACACCAAAGACGCGGATCAGCTGGGGTCTATAGCGGTGGAACTGATCGACGCAGACAGCCGCCCCTATACGTCCTTTGAACTGGTCGCCGCCATTCAAGCCAATGTGCGCGAACTCCCCCTTGCCGAAACCGTCAGCTTTCGTGGCTGGCGGTCTGGTCCGGGGGGCGACAGTCTGGATATCCAGATCTATGGCGCAGATGCAGATACGTTGAAACGCGCCTCCGAAGCCTTGAAAGCCGCCGTAATTCAATACCCCGAGGTTTCTGCCGTCGAGGATAATCTGGCCTATGACAAAGACGAACTGGTCTTGGAATTAACCCCGCAGGGGCAATCCCTTGGCTTTACCATTGACACCATCGGACGTGAATTGCGCAATCGTTTGAACGGGATAGAGGCCGCAAGTTTTCCTATTGGTGTCCGCACGGGTGAAATCACTGTGCGTCTGCCCGAATCCGAACTGACCGCCGATTTTCTGGATAAAACCCGCCTGCGCACGCCTTCTGGCACCTATGTACCCTTATCCGATGTGGTCAGCGTCGATACCAGCGTTGGCTTTTCCACCGTGCGGCGGGAAAACGGCATCCGTTTGATCGCCGTGACCGGAGAAATTTCCGAAGACGACCCGGACCGCGCCACCTTTGTTGAAACCCAACTGCGTGACGCGATCATGCCCAAAATCGCCGCCGATCTGGGGGTGGAATGGCGCATGGGCGGGCTTGCGGAACAGGAACAGGAATTCCTGTCCGACGCCATGCTGGGATTCGGCCTGTGTCTGCTGGGGATTTACCTGACGCTGACATGGATTTTCGCCAGCTGGACGCGGCCTTTGGTGGTGATGGCGGTGATCCCCTTCGGGCTGATCGGCACGATCTACGGCCATTATGCTTGGGGTGTTTCGCTGTCCATGTTCTCGGTTGTGGGGCTGATTGGCATGTCGGGGATTATCATCAATGACAGTATTGTACTGGTGTCCACGGTGGATGATTATTCTAAAACCCGAGGGCTGTATCCTGCGATTGTAGACGCCGCCGTGGATCGCCTGCGCCCCGTATTGCTGACTACGTTGACCACTGTTCTGGGCCTGTTTCCTCTGCTGTATGAAGGATCACGTCAGGCGGAATTCCTGAAGCCCACGGTTATAACCCTGTGTTACGGGCTGGGCGTGGGGCTGTTTCTGGTGCTGCTGGTGGTGCCGTCCCTGCTGATCGTCCAACAAGACCTGGCCCGTCTGTTCACATCCTATCGCCGCGCCAGTTTTGGCCACCACCCTGCCGTTGGCCAGCGCATGGTGATTTTGGGGGCAAGCGTGACCTGCCTGATCCTGCTGGCCGCCACCATCGGGTTGCAGATCACAACCGGCGGGGTCGCGTCTTGGATCACAGCGCTGTTTGGCGTGTTGAACCTTTCGGCCCTTGGTGCGCTGTCGCCAACGGCGCAATCACTGGCGGTTTTGCTGGTGGCCTTGGTATTGACACTGCTGGTTGCCCTGACTTTGGCGGCAGTGGTGCAGCGCAAAACACGCCGCAGCTGACAAGATCACGCGTCGCGCAGCCAGACTTCTGGTGCGGCGCGTGTGGTCATAAAGTCATTCACTGGGTGGGTTGTATCGGGTAGGCCAATGGACAGCCCTGCAAACAGCATTTCATCGGCGGGCGCATCCACAAACCCACTAACAAATTTATGCTGCGTGGACCAGACTTCCTGCGGACAAGACGCAAGACCCGCCTCTTCCAGCAGCAGCATCACGGTTGCCAGATAGCCGCCAAGATCGGTCCATTGCGCCGCACCCATATCGCGATCTACAAACAGAAATGCCGCGACGGGGGCGCCAAAGAACTGGTAGTTATTGGCGAACCATTTCAGCCGTGCCATTTTATCGTCACGCGGAATGCCAAGCTGGGCATACATGGTTTCGCCAACCGCAAAACGCTGGCTGCGATAAGGTTCTTTCAGGGGTTGCGGATAGACGGGATATTCCGGCGTATCCACCAGACCCTTGGCCGAGCGTTCCGCCATTTCAGTTTTAAATTCCGCCATCCGCGCACCGTGCAGCAGCACCACACGCCACGGCTGCACATTGCCGCCAGAAGCTGCACGCGCTGCTTTGACCAGCACATCGCGCACTGTATCCACGTCTATTTCAGTATCCAGAAAGGCGCGGCAGGACCGGCGCTGTGCTACGGCTTGGGTTACATTCATTGGCTTACCTCGGTGACGGCATCCGTGATCATTTTCAGGCAGGCATCATCCGAAAACCGATGATCCGCGCCTTTGACAAAGGTCAGCCGCAGATCGTCGCAGGCCACATGGTCCACGATCCGCAGCGGCACCGACATTGCCACATCCACATCCGCTGTTCCGTGCAACAAACGCACTGGAAACGGCAGCGATAAGGGGCTGCGCAGCACCAGTTGATTGCGCCCGTCCTCGATCAGTTTCTGGGTAATCACATAGGGGCCGTCGTCATAGTCAGAGGGCAGTTCCACCCGCCCCGTGGCAGCCATTTCAGCCTTTTGTGCCTCGGAAAAGCCAGCCCACATGCTATCTTCGGTGAAATCCGGCGCAGCGGCGATGCCAACCAGCCCTTTGACCCGCTCAGGACGCGCCCGTGCGGTCAGCAAGGACATCCAGCCGCCCATGGAGCTGCCCACCAGAACCTGCGGACCATCGGTTAACTGATCCAGAACCGCCAAAGCATCCGCGGCCCAGTCGCCAATGCAGCCATCTGTGAAAGCTTCGGAACTTTGCCCGTGGCCCGAATAATCGAACCGCAAAAATGCCCGTCCCTGAGCTTGCGCCCAGTCTTGCAGATAGACCGCTTTGGTGCCGTCCATGTCGGATTTGAACCCGCCGAGGAACACCACGCCCGGACCGTTCCCGTCCAGCTTGTGATAGGCGATGCGCCGTTCGTTTGCGTTTAGATACTCAGCCATTCTGCCCTCTTAAACCTGCACTTCTTTCCATGTGCCGTTTTCCACCCCGTCGATGGTCCAGTCCCCGACACGGTAGCGGATCAACCGCAATGTAGGATATCCCACCGCCGCTGTCATCCGCCGCACCTGACGGTTGCGCCCTTCGCGGATGGTCAGGCAAATCCAGCTGTCAGGAATGCTTTTGCGATAGCGCACAGGCGGGTCGCGTTGCCAAAGCCCCGCAGGCTCTTTCATCATGTCACATTCGGCGGGGCGGGTCATGCCGTCTTTCAGTTTGACCCCCGCGCGCAGCGCCTTGATGGCCGCATCATCAGGAATACCTTCGACCTGCGCCCAATAGGTTTTGGGCGCTTTGTATTTCGGAGAGGAGATTTTGTTTTGCAAAACCCCGTCGTCAGTCAGCACCAACAGCCCCTCGCTGTCACGATCCAACCGTCCGGCGGCATAGACCGCAGGGACTTTGATGAACTCAGCCAGCGATCGGTGCCCGCCTTCGGATGTGAATTGCGACAGAACATTGAATGGTTTGTTGAATATAAGTGTTGTCATACAATCCGCATGCACGAATTTTACAGAACCCTCAACATCAATGCGCAAGCAATGTGATTTAGGGCCCGCATTTGGTCACAGGAGTGCTGCCATTCCCTGTGCCAACAGATGTGCCTGCGGTCGCATCAGGGCACCATTGCGCTTCGGCGCGCAGATACCCGCCATAGGGCAGTTTGGGGAGTAGGGCCTCTAAAGCAGCCGCAGCAGTCGCTTGGCTGTCAAAAGGCACAGCCGTTCGCCGCCATGACCCGATCAGATAAATCTGTGGTGGCAGGGCTGCGGTTTTCAGATTATCGGGCAGTTCGGCCACCAGAGCTTTCAACCGTTTTACTTCTACCAAAGCTGCCTCATCTGACTGATCGGCGCCCGCAACAATCAGCCAGCGATTGCTATCACTGGGATCAATATCTGCGACTTGAACCGGATCAACCTGTTTTTCGGCAGAAACCCGCAAAGCCACCAGAATCCGGTCTTGTTCCTGATAAATCGTGTCGGGAAACCGCCTGACCGCTGCTTTAACCCCCTTCAAGCGCCCCCGCAATTCTTCCACATTTTCAACGGCTTTCAAGGCAGCCACCTGACCTACCTCGTCAGTTTCGATGATTTCGACCGTATTCAGCGAAACCTTCGACACTTTGGCGCAGAGCATAAAGGTACTCAGCTTCCCCAGACTATCAGTCGGCAATGCACGCATCCGCGCGTCCTCTAGCAGCTTTTGCACCTCATATTCGGCCCTTTGAATATCAGTAGCGTTGCTGGACAAAACCTTAGAGTCATCAAAATGTCTGGCACAATAAAAATCGCGACGTTCAACCTGCGCCAGACGATAGTGCTCGCTTGTCCAATTGCGTAACTGATCCACCACCAGCAGACCGCATACAGCAATAAGTAGCAGGCATAACGCAGCCGCGCCGATCTCCACGATCAACTTGGATGGCCGCAGCGCCGAATAGCTTCTTACGGGTTTCTTTTCGGGGGGCGGCGGGTCCGTGGCATAATCAGGCATGATCCCTCAACGTATAGCTAAAATAGAGCGAAATATGCCCCACTCTACCGAGACTTGAGTCGATCTGTCAAATTAGGCATTCTAAAGCGGGGGCCTGCTTTTCCGCGTTGCGATAAACACCCCCAAGCCCGCCAGCACCAGCCCCAGCCATGCCAGCACGGGCATGTGTTCGCCCAAAACATACCACGCCATCACCGCAGCCACAGGGGGAACCAGAAACAGTTGCGCCGAGACTTTCGAAACTTCGCCCGCGCGGATCATCGCCAGAAGCAATCCGACCGCGATGACCGAGTTGCCAATCACCAAATACCCCAGCGACCAGATAAACGGCGCGGTCCAACTGACATGGCCCAAACCCAGCGCTGCCACGAAGGGCAACAAACAGACCAGCCCCGCGCTGTAGCCCACGAGATTGGCAGTCACCGGATGATGCTGGCGCCCGAACCGTTTTTCCCAAAGGCTGCCCATCACAATCCCTGCCAGCGCCAAAGTGGCAAAGACAAACCCCAGCACGGGCGCCGGCCCGATATCCAGCCGTGCCACAATCACCACTGCCGTACCCAAAAGGGCAAGCGCCAAGCCGCCCCATTGCCGCCAGCCGATCCGCTCGCCCGTCCAGCGCGGCGCGATCAGGGCCACGACAATGGGCTGCAACGACATGATCAACGCCAATGTGCCCGCCGCTATACCGTTTACAAACCCAATATAGCTGAACCCGAAATAGACCGTCTGGATCAGCACCCCAACAATCGCCAGATGCAACCACCCCGCCCGTGTTTGAGGCAAAGGCGGGCGCAGCACCACAAACAGCACCGCCATAATCAGCACCACAAAGCCGAACCGCAGTAATAACAAGGTTAAAGGCGGCGCATATTGCAGACCGATCTTAGCCACTGTGTAGCCTCCCGACCACAGCAGCAGAAAAATAACAGGGGCAAGGATCAGCCAGAGAGGACGGGGGTGGGGCACAGAAATACTCAATTTGGAGAGAGAAGGCGGATACTGTTGGACTTCGCTAACATTACCTATATTTAGAGGGAGGAGGACCGCAAGTGCCGAGAGACTTTGAGATATTTGGAGAAGGAATCTACACGCCACGGCAAGCGGCGCGCCTCATTGCAAGCACTCCACAAGAAATTCTACGTTGGACTCGGGGGAGCGGCCCCACAGATCCGCTGTGGAAAGCTCGCTATCAAGATATAGAAGATACAACTGAATTGAGTTTTCTAGATCTCATTGAAGTTAGAGTCGTAAGGGCATTTCGAAAAGCAAATATTTCTCTCCAATCAATTCGTTATGCAATTGAGTTTGCGAAAGATAAGTTAGGCGTTGCGCATCCTTTGTCTACCTTAGTCTTCAAGACTGACGGCACGCAAATTTTAATTTCCGCTTTGGAACAAGATGGCGAATATTACAGCCTTGCCAGAGAGAATGCTGGCCAGAAAGTATTTTCAAGAATTGTCAGTCAGTCGATAAAAAATCTTGAATACGATAACGGCAAGGCAGTGAGATGGCGGCCACACTCCTCAAACAGTATTGTTATCGACCCGAAGCGGCTTTTCGGGGCGCCACTTTTGGATAAATACGGTGTTTCTACAAGAACACTGTTTGACGAGTTTCATTACCATCAAAACTTTGAATATTTAAGTTCGATATATGACATTCCTAAACCAATTATTAAGAATGCAATTGCTTACGAAAATTCTTTAGAAAAACAGCAAGACGAGAATGGTAAACGTATTATTTGATCATAATATGCCACCTGTGATCCCTCGAGCACTGGACTTGCTTGTGCGCCCATTAGGACATCAAGCAATCCCATTACGGGACAAATTTCCTGTTGATATAGAAGATATTGACTATTTCGCGGGCTTAGGAAAAGAACGTGACTGGGTGGTCATTTCGAAGGACGTGGCCAACGCGAAGCGTAAACCAGAACGCGAGGCGATTATCAGGTCAGGGGTTCTAACTTTTTATTTGTCTCCTACGGTCGGTAAACAAACTATCACACAACAAGCTGCTACGATTCTTTGGCAGTGGGATAAAATTTGTGATCAACGAGCACGACTTGCAAATGGTTTATTTCTATTACCCGAGGGTAAGGGTTCGAAGTTTAGATCACTATATTAGACCCCACTTGACATATAGCATCTTCATCTCCAGAACCGCGGCAACATAACCGCAACCGGGCGTTTCGTAGGCGCCAAAATGATGGAGGTGCCAACAGATGGCCGACATTACCCTTACCCTTCCCGATGGCGCAGCACGCGTTTACCCTGCCGGTACCACTGGCGCAGAGGTGGCCGCGGATATTTCGAAATCCCTGTCCAAAGCCGCGTTTTCCTGTTCTGTGAACGGCGAACACCGCGATTTGTCCCGCAGCATCGACACCGATGCAGATTTTGCGATCTACACCATCAAAGACGACGCCCAAGCCTTGGAACTGATCCGGCACGACTGCGCCCATATCATGGCCCGCGCCGTGCAAGAACTGTGGCCGGACGTGAAAGTCACCATCGGCCCCGTTATCAAAGACGGTTGGTATTACGATTTCGACCGGCAAGAGCCGTTCACCCCAGAAGACCTCGGCGCGATTGAGAAAAAGATGCGCGAGATCATCAACAAGCGCGAGCCTGTGACCACCGAAGTTTGGGATCGGGACCGCGCGGTGCAATTCTACAAAGACAATAACGAACCCTACAAAGTTGAACTGATCGACGCCATTCCGGGCGACGAACCTCTGCGCATGTATTGGCACGGCGACTGGCAAGACTTGTGCCGCGGACCGCATTTGCAGCACACAGGGCAGGTTCCGGGTGACAGCTTTAAGCTGATGTCGGTTGCGGGGGCCTATTGGCGCGGTGATTCCAACAACGCCATGTTACAACGCATCTACGGCGTGGCGTTCAAGAACAAGAACGACCTGAAAGCCCATCTTTTGATGCTGGAAGAGGCCGCCAAACGGGACCACCGCAAGCTGGGCCGCGAAATGAACCTGTTCCACATGCAAGAAGAAGCGCCCGGCCAGATTTTCTGGCACCCGAACGGCTGGAGCATCTATACAACTCTTCAGGATTACATGCGCCGCAAACAGCGGGCTGGCGGTTATGTAGAGGTGAACACCCCGCAAGTTGTGGACCGCAAATTGTGGGAAGCATCGGGCCATTGGGACAAATATCAGGAACATATGTTCATCGTTGAAGTGGACGAAGACCATGCACGGGAAAAATCCATCAACGCGCTGAAGCCAATGAACTGCCCCTGCCACGTTCAGGTCTATAACCAAGGGCTGAAATCCTATCGCGATCTGCCCCTGCGTATGGCTGAATTTGGTTCGTGCAACCGCTATGAACCCTCGGGCGCATTGCACGGCATTATGCGGGTGCGCGGCTTTACCCAAGACGACGCGCATATCTTTTGTACCGAAGACCAGATCGAAGAAGAATGCGCCCGTTTCATCGACTTTTTGTCGTCAGTCTACAGCGATCTTGGATTTGAAGATTTCGAAATCATGTTCGCCACCCGCCCTGAAAAACGGGTCGGAACCGAAGAATCTTGGGACCACGTAGAAAACGCCCTGGAAAGCGCCATCAAGAAAACTGGCCATTCTTACACGCTCGATCCGGGTGAAGGCGCGTTTTACGGGCCAAAGCTGGACTTTAAACTGACCGATGCCATTGGTCGGGTGTGGCAATGCGGCACCTTCCAAGTGGACCCCAACCTGCCCGAGCGGCTGGACGCGAATTACATCGGTGAAGACGGCGCGAAACACCGCCCCTATATGCTGCACCGCGCGACCTTGGGGTCGTTTGAACGGTTCATCGGTATCCTGATCGAAAGCCATGCGGGTAAATTGCCATTCTGGCTGGCTCCGCGTCAGGTTGTTGTGGCCTCTATTGTGTCGGATGCAAATGATTACGTTCACGAAGTTGTTGCAGCCCTGAACGCTGCGGGCGTGCGTTCCGAGGCGGATATCCGCAACGAAAAGATCAACTATAAGGTCCGTGAACATTCGCTTGGGAAAGTACCTGTGATCCTTGCGATCGGCATGAAAGAAGTGGAAGAACGCACCGTTTCCGTGCGGCGTCTGGGCGAAAAGAACACCAGTGTTCAGGCTTTGGACAGCGTGCTTGCTGATCTGACTGGCGAAGCAACCCCGCCGGACATGCGCTGATCCCTTCATGCCAGCCATCGCCCCCAGACTGAATACCGAACGCCTAATCCTGCGCGCCCACCGCGTGCAGGATTACGCCGAGTCCGCCGCCATGTGGGGCGATGCTGCGGTGACAAAATACATATCTTCCCAGCCCGCAACCCCGTCCGAAACATGGTCCCGCCTGCTGCGCTATAACGGACATTGGCAGATACTGGGCTATGGCTATTGGTGCGTCACAACCCATGACGACCGCTTTGTCGGGGAAATCGGCTTTGCCAATTACAAACGCGATATGACCCCGCCTTTGGGCGATACCCCCGAAGCAGGCTGGGTCATCGCCCCTTGGGCTCAAGGCCAAGGCTTTGCCCGCGAGGCAATGAATGCAGCCCTTGATTGGGGTGATACGCGGTTTGACGAAACTGTCGCTATTTTTGACCCTGATCACACTGTATCTCAAAAACTCGCGGAGAAACTGGGCTATCAGAAATCCCATGTGGCCCAGTATATGGGCGGCGACTCGGTTGTTATGAAACGGGTAAGCCGGAAATAATTCGCTCAAGAAGACTGTGCCTGTTACGCCACAGAACTGTTGCATTTTAGTGTAATTAGGCGGATTCGGCCTCTTGAAATCCCATACCCGCCCCATTTCCGCCCGATTCAGGGCGCACCGTGGCTGTGTTAAGCGCCCTCAAGAATGGCGCGGCAGTCAAGAGGCACAGCAAATGGCATCCCAATTCGACCCGCGCAAATCCGCGCCCAAAACACCCTGTACAAACGCCCCTGATCCCCATGTTCTGCGCACCTCGCAGACCCTGAAAATCAAGGCAGAAATTCCGCAATATCATCCCAACAGCAAAGAACCCGCCCCCCGCATGTTGTCTTTGTTCAACGTGCTTCAAGCCCGTTACGGCTGATCACACCCCCTGTTAAACCGGCATTCATCTGCTGTACTATACAGCGGGTTTCTGACGCCATCCACCAATCTGGTCGCGCGCCACCCTTGCGCTAACAGTCAGGGACAGCACCAGCCCTGTGGTCACCGCAATGGCCACGCCGAACCAAACGCCCCATGTGCCCAGATCAAACACTCGCACCAAAAGCCAACTGAAAAACCACACACCAAAGGCTTGGCGGTAAATACCGATCCACAGGGTATAGATCGGCTTTTGCAAGGCTTGCAGGAATGAATTCATCGAAAACAGGATGATGTAAACGGGCAGGATAAACCCATCCACGCGCAGGTAATTCGATCCGATGCGGATCACGTCGGGGTCGTCGCTAAACACCGCAATCGCATAGGGCGCGGCCCCCCACAGCAGCACAGACCCGGAAAGCATCAGGACCAGCCCCGCCTTGCAACAGAACCACAACGCCTCGCGCACGCGATCAAACTGTCCAGCACCAAAATTCTGCGCCGCAATAGGCAGTAATGCTCCTGATAGCCCCAATCCGGGCAGCAGGATCAGTTGTTCCACCCGCAGCCCCACACCATAAGCCGCCACCGCCGCACCGCCAAACCCTTTAAGGAAATACTGCACCACAAAGCCCGCCAGCATCATCACCATCATGGTAAAACTGGTCGGAACCGCCTGCTGTGTGATCTGCCCTAGCCATTTGAAACGCGGCCAGAACACCGCTGCCTGATTATGGGCCATCACATCCGACTGGAACACACGGTACAGAATAAACACCGTCACCCCCGTCTGGCTGACAGCCGTAGACAGTGCGATTCCGTTAAAGCCTATCCCGTCAATCACCCCTGGGATTCCGAAGATAAACAACGGGTTCAGCGCCAGATTAGCAAAAAATGACGCAATCTGCGCGTGTAGCATAGACGTCATATCCCCCTGCGCACCTAAAATTCCATTGGCACTGAACGCCACCAGAAAACTGGGCGCGGTAAACAACAAAATCTGCAAATAGGCCTGCCCCGCATCGCGGTAGCCGCCCGGTTCAGACACAATCGCCAGCAAATAGGGCGTCACCACCACCCCCACCAGCGCCAGAACACCCGACGCCAGCACCGCATAGGTGATCCCCTGACAGGCGATCCGCTTCGCCTGCCCCAGCCGCTTTTGCCCCAAGGCCCGCCCGACCAACGCACTCAGCGCTGCATTCAGGCCAAAGCCAAAGGCGATCATCACGAAAAACACCTGAAACGAAATCGCCAGCCCCGCCTGCGCATCGGTTGACAACAGGCCCGCATAAAACGTGTCCACCACATTATAGAGCGTGTTAAACACCATCCCGATGCCCATCGGCACGGCCAACGCACGAAAATGCCCTGAAATTGGGCCTGTGGTCAAATCGCGGGCACGTGACATTCAAACGGCTCCTTTAAAATGCAGGCTCAGCGGTCGCACGGTTTCTGTGCCCTGTCGAGCATCAATCCACCTTGACCTGATGCCGATCTCACGGCATCACCGCTTTATGCTGATATACAAAATCTTCCGCTCTGACGAATGGGCTGCCATGCAGTCTGATGGTGAAACCCTTGGTGCACCCATCGACCTGTCCGATGGCTACGTGCATTTCTCTACAGCCAAACAGGCCCGCGAAACAGCGGCCAAACATTTTGCAGGCGAGGCAGGGCTTTGGCTGATTGCCGCAGACACCCAAAAAATGGATGCGCTGGAATGGGAGGTTTCACGCGGCGGGGCTGAATTCCCCCATCTTTACGCCCCGTTCAAAATGGAGCATGTGGCTTGGGCGGCAAAACTGCCCCTTGGCGCGGATGGCCATCAATTTCCGGCCAAAATGGCATGAGGCTGACTGAAAAGCTCGCGCTCGCGGCCATGTATCAGATGGACCCAGAAACGGGTCACAGCCTTGCGATCAAAGCCCTGCAAATGGGGCTGACCCCGAAATCCGGCCCCGTCACCACTGAACGGCTAAAAACCAAAATCGCAGGTCTGTCCCTGCCCAACCCCATCGGGCTGGCCGCAGGTTTCGATAAAAACGCAACCGCGATAAAACCCCTGCTGCAATCGGGCTTTGGCTTTATCGAGGTGGGCGCGGCCACGCCCCTGCCCCAATCTGGCAACGACAAACCCCGCCTGTTCCGCCTGCGCGAAGACGCGGCTGCGATCAACCGCTTTGGGTTTAACAATGACGGGGCAGATGCCATTGCTGAACGGCTGGCAACGCGCCCGAAAACAGGCATCGTCGGGTTGAACCTTGGCGCGAATAAAACCGCCAGCGACAAAGCGGCAGACTTTGCAACAGTCCTGAAAACCTGCGGCGCACATGTGGATTTCGCCACGGTGAATGTATCATCCCCCAACACAGAAAAACTGCGGGATCTACAGGGCAAAGCCGCCCTCGCCTCGCTGTTGGCAGGGGTGGTGGACGCCCGCAACGGGCTGGATCGCAAAATTCCGATCTTTTTGAAAATCGCCCCCGACCTGACCAGTGACGAATTGCAAGACATCGCCGAAGTAGCCCTAAACGCCAAGCTCGACGCAGTCATCGCCACCAATACAACCCTGTCCCGCGACGGGCTGAAAAGCGCGGACCGTGATCAGCAAGGCGGGCTGTCGGGCCAACCATTGTTTGAAAAATCAACCCGCATATTGGCCCAACTCAGCCAGTTGACCGAAGGGACCATCCCCCTGATTGGCGTGGGTGGCATTGCCAGCGCGGCCCAAGCCTATGCCAAAATCCGCGCCGGTGCCTCGGCCGTGCAGCTTTACACCGCATTGGTCTATGGCGGCCTGTCCCTTGCCAAGGACATCGCAACCGAACTGGATCGCCTGTTGGCCAAAGACGGCTTTGCTTCAGTGGCCGAGGCAGTTGGAACCGAAAGGCACCTGTGGCTATGACCCTGACTATCTGGCACAACCCGCGCTGCTCTAAATCCCGCCAAACACTAGACCTGCTGCAAACCGCAGGCCATACGCCAACCGTAATCCGCTATCTGGACACACCGCCCACAGCCGAGCACATCCGCTCCGCGCTGGCATTACTTGACCTCCCCGCCATCAAACTGATGCGCGCTGGCGAAAAACGGTTCAAAGAACTGGGCCTTAGCAAAACCGACAGCGCCGAAACGTTGATCACAGCCATGGAGGAAAACCCGATCCTGATCGAACGCCCTGTGGTTCTGACAGACACCAAAGCCGCCATAGGCCGCCCTCCCGAAGCCGTTCTCGACCTGTTCAAATAACCCGACACATCCGCTTCAATGTTCCACAAATACTCAAATCACGCATCCGCTGCCCGCTCCAACGCGGGATAGCGGGCCGCAAGCGTCGCCCCGCGCGCCACAAAGAAGATGATCAAACTCGCCCATAGCCCGTGATTGCCAAAGGGTTCCAACAGCAACCAGACCGACAGCCAATAAATCCCAAAAGACAGTGCCATCATATTGCGCATATCGCGGCTGCGGGTGGCGCCGATAAAGATGCCATCCAGCATCCACGACGGGCCGCCCAGAAACGGGGCCAGTACCATCCAAAACAAATAGTCCCGTGCTACGATCTGAACCTCGGGGGCTTTGGCCATCACGTCGATCAGCCAGCCACCGCAAAGGGCGAAAAACGTAGACAGGATGAAGATCACCACAGCAGCCCAAAAACTGGTTAACAAAACACTGCGCCGCAAAGACTTGCGGTCCTTTGCACCCAGCGCCTGCCCGATCAAGGCCTCCGCGGCAAAGGCAAACCCGTCCATGCCATGGGCGGTGATGAACAGGAACTGGATCAACACCTGATTGGCCGCCAAAGTGGTATCATCAAACGAAGACCCCAGAAACAGAAACGACACAAAGCCGATTTCCAGCAGGATCGAACGGATCATGATATCCCCGTTTACCGAGGCCATGCGCCGCAGGATCACCCGATCAAACACAACCGCCCAATTGCGCCAGTAATCTCCTTTAAAGGCGTCCCGAACCAGCCACAGGCCAAGCCCCAGCCCGCTGATCTCTGCAATGACTGTCGCGCTTGCGACACCCGCAACGCCCCAGCCCAATTGCAGCACAAACACCAGATCCAACAGGATGTTCAGCCCGTTCATCCACAGTTGCAGTATCAGAATGGCCTTGGTGCGTTCATGGGCCACCAGCCAGCCGGTCAGCCCGTAAATGGCGATGGCGGCAGGAGCGCTCCAGACGCGGATTTGCAAATAGGTGCGCGCCAGCCCCTCAACCTCATCTGATGCGGGCGCCAGTTGAAACGCCGCCCAGAACACCGGCACTTGCAACAGGATGAACGCCAGCCCGCCAGCCAGCCCGATCATCAATCCGCGCACCAAAAGGGCACAAACCTCGCCTTGATCTTTTGCCCCAATCGCTTGGGCCGTCAGCCCCGCCGTGCCCATGCGCAAGAACCCAAAGACCCAATAGATTGCCGTCAGGATAATCGCCCCGATCCCCACTGCACCGATAGGGGCCGCCAGACCCAATTGGCCTACAACGCCAGTGTCCACCGCCCCCAAAATCGGAATCGTCGCATTGGAAATCACAATCGGCACCGCGACATTCAAAACGCGGCGATGGGTCAGGCGCATGGGTCCTTCAGAGACCAATTGCTGTGCGGCAGGGTTAAGCACCCGTTTCAAGCCGGGGCATCAGGAAATGCCCCGTGGCCTGCGCAAACAGCTTGGCACGATTGTCCTGCCATGCTTCGACGTGGACGCTGGCATATCGCCTGCCCGACCGGTTTACAGTGGCGCGCGCATAACAATCCCGCGCCAGCCCCGGGCGCAGGTAATCCACGGTAAAGTCGATGGTCTTTGGCAGGCGCAAATACCCCGCAGCCGCCACGGTCTCGGCGTCTTGGGGGCTTTCTTCCATCGCGTTCCAAGCCCGTTGCCACGCAAGTTCGATCAAAGCAGCGGTTTCCAGAAAAGACGCCGTCGCCCCGCCGTGGATCGCAGGCAAGGCAGGATTGCCGATCAGCTTGTCCGAAAATTGCATCAGCGCCGTTAACTCGTCCCCGCGACGGTCAAAGGAAATCCCGAGGAATTTAATGTAGGGCACACTGTCCACCAGCGCCGCCAACGCCCCGTCCCGCCGTTTCTTGATCACCTGCAATGCTTCTGTTTTGCTCATGATGCCACCTCGGCTGATTTGATCTTGCTGAAAACAAAGGCCCCTGTGGCTGTAGCCACCGGATGTTCTGCATCTCCGTCATGGGCAATCGCGCGCACAAAGGCCACCGTTCGCGTCGCTTTATACACCTCGGCCTTGGCGATAATCCGTTCGCCCGGTTTTGCAGGGCGCATGTAATCTATCCGCAAATCAATTGTGGCGGTGGGTTTGGCGCAATCGGGATGCAGGTTTACCGCAAAACCGCAGCATGTATCCATCAAGGCCGAAACCGCGCCCCCGTGCACCACGCCCGTTTCAGGGTCACCGACGATCATCGGGTTATAGGGCATGGACATGGTTGCCTCGGACACGCCGGCTTGGTCTATTTGCATATCCACCGCCTGACAGAACGGCAAAGCCGCCATAAATTGTTTTGCGATGGCAACACGCTGGCGTAATTCTTCTTCGGTCATTCCTGCTAACTTCCTCGGTAATATGCCCAAATAGTGTGTCAGTGATATTTAACTTGCAATTCACTACACAAGTCCTAAGTTTGCAATTGAGAATAATTCGCAATAGCAGCAATGGACAGAAAAGTGACAATGCAACCAGATACAGTAGGCCGCCAGTCAAAAGCCGCACAACGTGCGGGCAAAGCGATTCTCGGGCTGCCGGAGCAATTTGGCCCGATGCGGACCAATCGCATGTTGCTGGCTCTGTTGTTGCTGGCCTTTGCAGCCATGCCCGGAACCTTGGGCGAAGTCACACGCGGCGCATTGGAAGACGCCTATGTAGGGGTCGCTGTATTCGTGGCGGCCACTTTGTTGTTGTTTTACGGCGCGGAAAAAGCCTTTGGCTTTGATATCGGCACCACCTTTCGCAATGCCAAACTGGCCCAAGTGCCACTGGCCGCTCTGCTTGGCGCGATGCCCGGCTGTGGGGGCGCAGTGGTTGTTGTGGCCGCTTACTCGTCAGGCAATGTGTCCATGGGCGCTATTGTTGCGACCCTGACGGCCACTATGGGCGACGCGGCCTTTCTGTTGATCGCCAAACGCCCCGAGGCCGCGATGATCCTGTTGCCAACCAGCTTTATCATCGGGATTCTGTCTGGGTATATCGTCGATCTGTTGGACAAACGCAGCTATGCCAGCGAAACGGCGCAGTTGGAAATCCCGATGATCGGGCGGGCGCGCAAACGGGACTACGTGTATCTTGCGCTTATTCTGCCGGGTTTGTTTTTCGGTATCGCAGCATTGGCGCAGGTTGAATTTTCCGGGCTGATTGCCGATTTCTCAACCGCATTGGCCCTATGTGGCATTACAGTTTCAATGCTGGTCTGGGCCACATCCCCTATCCATTCCATGACCAATCCAGATGATTCTGCGGTGACGCGGGTCACAGAAGAGACCAGCTTTATCACCGCTTGGGTTATTCTGGCCTTCTTGCTGTTTGAATATGTGAACGCTTTTACGGGTCTTGATCTGGAATCCCTGTTCAACACCGTGGGCATCGCGCTTCCGTTGATGGCGATCCTTGTGGGCTTTATTCCGGGCTGCGGGCCGCAGATTCTGGTGACCACATTCTACATTAATGGTCTGGTGCCGTTTTCTGCATTGATCGGGAATGCCATTGCCAATGACGGCGACGCGCTGTTCCCTGCCATCGCGCTGAATCCCAAAGCAGCCTTTGTTGCAACGATCTATTCGTCGATTCCCGCGTTCATTGTGGCCTATGGCTTCTACTTTTTTGCCCCTAATTTCCTTTAGGTAAGTCGGTTTTGCAGTGCGGAATTGGGTTTCGTATTGCAAACCGTCAAAGGTTTGGTAGGTTTCGCCCAAATCTTCCTGGGAGGAATGATACATTATGCCCGGCGATCGCCTGAACCTAAAAGAGATGTGCGCAAAGTTTGATGTCACCACACGAACCCTGCGTTACTATGAATATATTGAACTAATCTTTCCCGAAAAAGAAGGCCGTACCCGTTATTATGGCCCAACCGAGTTTGCCCGCATGGAACTGATCCTGCGGGGCAAGCGCTGGGGATTCAGCCTCGAAGAGATTCGACAATGGCTGGAAATGTACGACAAGGAAAACCAGCAAAACCAGCTCGAAACCCTGATGGACATGGTAGACCGTCAATTAATCGAGATGGAAGCGCGCTATAAACAAGTGGCCGAAACGCTGGAAGAGTTGCGTGAATTGAAAATGCGCACCACCGAGCGGCTGGCCAACGCCCGCATCACGGGCAAGGCCAGCTAGGCACGCCCGGGTGCACTGCATCCGGGTTTTCCCCTTCTAATATGGTTAAAATCAAAGTGACGTTGCGTATCTTTACGTAAACGTAATGCACACGCACTTGTTTCGTGCTATGTTGACGTACACGTAAGCATCATAATTCAAATCTGTAAAAGAGGTAACTCATGTCAGAAGTCCGCAAGACCATTCGCCAGATGTGCGAAGAATTTGATGTCACCCCGCGTACATTGCGATTTTACGAGTCTAAAGAGCTGTTATCCCCCCTGCGTGAGGGTCAGAAACGTCTGTACGGAAAACGCTCGCAGGCCCGTTTGAAACTGATTCTGCAAGGCAAACGCTTTGGCTTCTCACTTGAGGAAATTCGCCAATTGCTGGACCTCTACTATATCGGGGACCAACAACGCACCCAACTGACCCAGACCTATGAGTTGGGGCAGGAACGGCTGACCGCGATGAAACAACAACGCGCCGAGCTGGATAAAACCATTGCCGAGTTTGAAGGCCAACTCGAATGGGGCGCCCGCTTTATCGCCAAAACTTTCGCACAAGAGGCGGCTGAATAGCCGCCCTTCCATCCGAACTTATCCCAAGACCCCAAGGAGCACCCTAATGCCAACATATACCGCCCCGACCAAAGATATGTCTTTCGTGCTGCATGAACTGCTGGACGTGGAAAACACAAAAATCCCTGGCTATGACGACCTGACCCCTGATTTCACCTCGGCCATTCTGGAAGAAGCGGGCAAAATCACCGGCGAAGTCATCGCGCCGTTGAATGTTGTGGGCGATCGTGAAGGCTGTAAGCTGGAAAATGGCGTCGTGCGCACACCAACAGGGTTCAAAGCCGCCTTTGACCAGTTCCGCGAAGGCGGCTGGACGGGCATTGCATCCGATCCTGAATATGGTGGGCAGGGCATGCCCTACATTATGGGGATGGCGGTGTCTGAAATGGTGTCATCTGCCAATCAGGCCTTTGGGATGTATTCCGGCCTGACCAACGGTGCCTATGCCGCGATCCACGCCCACGGGACGGATGAACAAAAGCAAACCTACTTGCCCAAGATGGTGTCTTGCGACTGGACAGGTACAATGAACCTGACCGAATCCCATTGCGGCACCGATCTGGGCCTGATGCGCACCAAAGCCGAACCACAGGACGACGGGTCGTATAAAATCACTGGCGAGAAGATTTTCATCTCATCCGGTGAACACGATATGTCCGACAACATCATCCATCTGGTGCTGGCCAAGATCGTTGGCGGGCCAGAAGGCATCAAAGGCGTGTCACTGTTTATCGTGCCAAAATTCATGGTGAACGAAGACGGCTCTGTGGGCGCGCGCAACGGTGTTGCCGTTGGCTCGATCGAAGAAAAAATGGGTATCCACGGCAATTCCACCTGCGTGATGAACTATGACGGGGCCACTGGCTATCTGCTGGGCACGGAACACAAAGGCATGCGCGCCATGTTCACCATGATGAACCACGCCCGTCTGGGTGTGGCCATGCAAGGGCTGGCACAGGCCGAAACCGCGTATCAGAACGCTGTGATCTATGCCAAAGACCGCCTGCAAGGCCGCGCTGTCACAGGGGCGGAAAACCCCGATGGTCCAGCCGACCCGCTGATCGTTCACCCTGATATCCGCCGCAGCCTGATGGATCAGAAATCCTTTGTCGAAGGCGCACGGGCCTTTGTCTATTGGGGCGCGATGATGATCGACAAAGCCCATGAAAATGACGACAAAGACGCCGACGGGCTGATTTCCCTGCTGACCCCTGTTCTGAAAGGGTTCCTTACCGATAAGGGCTATGACATGACCGTGCAGGCCCAGCAAATCTATGGCGGCCACGGCTATATCGAAGAACACGGCATGTCCCAGTTCACCCGCGATGCCCGCATTGCGATGATCTATGAAGGGGCAAACGGGGTTCAGGCGCTGGATCTGGTGGGGCGCAAGCTGGCCCAGGACGGCGGCAAACATGTAATGGCCTTCTTTGAAATGGTGAAAACCTTCATTTCCGAAAACAAGGAAAACGAAGCGATTGCCGATTTTATCAACCCGTTGAAACAGGCATCCAAAGACCTGCAAACGGCTGGCATGTTCTTTATGCAGGAAGGTATGAAAAACCCGAATGCGGCGCTGTCAGGGTCTTCGGACTTTATGCACCTGTTCGGTCATGTCTGCATGGGCCTGATGTGGGCGCGTATGGCAAAAGCCGCAACGTCTGCTCTTGACGGCAATGCCGATGATCCCGACTTCTATAAGAATAAACTGATCACGGGGCGCTATTACATGCAGCGCCAATTGCCTGCTACAGGGATGCACCTTGCCCGCATCCAATCCGGAGGGGAAACCGTGATGGGTTTGAACGCCGAGGCGTTTTAAACAACACAACGCACACACGGGTGGCGCAACCGCCACCCGACCTTGATCGGGAGAGAGACAATGACCATCACCAGCCTGCCATCCGCATGGATGACCGACGAGCACCGCATGCTCGACGAGATGACAACCCAGTTCATCGACACAGAATGGGCGCCAAAATTCGAAAAATGGCGTAAACAGGGTGAAATGGACCGCGACACTTGGCAACAAGCAGGCGAACTGGGCCTGCTGTGCCCCTCTATCCCCGAAGAATACGGCGGCGCAGGCGGTGATTTTGGCCATGAAGCGGTGATCTTGATGTCCGGTTCGCGGCAAAATCTGGCAAGCTGGGGCCATGGCATCCATTCGGGTATTGTCGGCCATTACATCCTGAACTGCGGCACCGAAGAACAGAAAAAACGCTGGCTGCCCAAACTGGTATCAGGGGAGTTGGTCGGTGCCTTGGCCATGACCGAACCCTCTGGCGGCTCTGACGTGCAAGCGATCAAAACCAAAGCCATCAAAGACGGCAATAACTATAAAATGTCGGGGCAAAAGACCTTTATCACCAACGGTCAACACGCCAACCTGATCCTTGTGGCGGCCAAAACCGACCCAACCCAAGGGTCCAAGGGCACATCCCTGATGGTTCTGGAAACCGACGGGGCCGAAGGTTTTCAGCGCGGGCGCAATCTGGATAAAATCGGCATGAAAGCCGCTGACACATCCGAATTGTTCTTTGACAACGTGGAAATCCCGCCAGAAAACCTGTTGGGCGGAGATGAGGGCCGCGGCTTTTACCAAATGATGCAACAACTGCCGCAAGAACGCCTGATCATCGGCTGTGGCGCGGTTGGCGCAATGGAAGGCGCCGTGGCACGCACCATCGAATATTGCAAAGAACGTCAGGCCTTTGGCGGCCCGTTGACCCAGTTCCAGAACACCCGTTTCAAGCTGGTTGAATGTGTCACCAAAACCCAAGTGGCGCGGTCCTATCTGGACACGCTGATTGCGGCCCACCTGAAGGGGGAATTGAGTGTGGAACAGGCGGCCATGTCGAAATACTGGCTGACAGACACCCAAGGCGAAGTGCTGGACGAATGTTTGCAATTGCACGGCGGTTACGGCTTTATGATGGAATATGCAGTGGCCGAAATGTACACCGACGCCCGCGTCCAGCGGATTTACGGCGGCACCAACGAGATCATGAAAGAACTCGTCGGCCGGTCGTTATAAGCACACAGGCCGTCCCGGGTATTTCCCCGGGACCGCCCGCACCCTGCGGCCCCGAAACACATTTCGCGGCAATACCACCCCAAAGGACTGAACATGGCTGATATGAAACTCTACTGTATGGGCGAAAGCGGAAACGCCTATAAATGCGCCCTCCCGCTGGAATTGTCAGGGCTGAACTGGGAACCGGTTTGGGTCGATTTCTTTAACGGCGAAACCCGCACCCCTGAATTCCGCAAAGACCTGTCTGTCATGGGCGAAGTACCGATTCTGATCCACGGCGACGAAAAAATCACCCAATCCGGCGTGATCCAATCCTACATCACCGAGTTGACAGGCAAATACGGCGGCGACACCCCTGCCGAAAAACGCGAGGTTTTGCGTTGGGTTTTATGGGATAATCACAAACTGTCATCCCAAGCGGGCATGACCCGTTTCCTGATGAACTTTCTACCCGAAGACAAACGCCCCCAAGAGGTCATCGGCTTTAGCCTTGGCCGCCTGAAAGCCGCTTACGCCGTTCTGGACGCCGCCCTTGAAGGCCGCGACTGGTTGGTGGGCAATGGCCCGACCCACGCGGATTTTTCCTGCTGCGGCTATCTTTTCTACCCTGAACATTTCGGTTTTGACCGCAGTGAATGGGCCAATATCAACCGCTGGCTTGGCAATATCGAGGGTCTTGAGGGCTATAAAGCCCCCTATGATCTGATGCCGCGCGCAGCCGCTTAATTCGAACTCTTAGCAAAAGGGACCCATCCCATGACCCACGACGCCTATATTTATGACACAGCCCGTTCCCCACGGGGCAAAGGCAAGCAAGACGGATCCCTGCACGAAGTATCCGCCGTGCGCCTGTCTTCTGAAGTTTTGAACGAACTGCAAGCCCGCACCGGATTTGACAGCAAAGACGTGGACGATCTGATCTGGGGCAACGTCAGCCAGGTTGGCGAACAGGGCGGCTGTCTGGCCCGCTCTGCCGTGCTGAATTCCAATCTGGACGAAAGCGTGGCCGGCGTATCCGTGAACCGCTTCTGCGCGTCAGGTCTGGAAGCTGTGAACATGGCCGCAGGTCAGGTCATGGGCGGTATGGGCAACGCCTATATCGCGGGCGGTGTTGAATCCATGTCCCGCGTGCCAATGGGATCGGACGGCGGCGCAATCGCTGTTGACCCGACACTGGCCATGAAAGCCTATTTCGTACCGCAAGGCATTTCATCCGACATCATCGCCACAAAATACGGCTTCACCCGTGACATGTGCGATGAATACGCCGTTGAATCCCAAAAACGCGCAGCCCGCTCGCAACAGGAAGGCCGCTTTGACAAATCCGTCATCAGCCTGAAGGACCAGAACGGCATCGAAATTCTGGGCCGTGATGAAATGGTGCGCGGCGAAACCGATATGCAATCCTTGGGCGCGCTGAACCCGTCGTTCAAACAAATGGGCGAAGTGATGCCGGGCTTTGACGCGGTTGCCCTGTTGAAATACCCCGAGTTGGAAAAGATCAACCACGTGCATCACGCTGGCAATTCATCAGGGATCGCAGATGGCGCTGCGGCGATCTTGATCGGCAACAATGAGTTCGGCATCAGAAACGGCCTGACACCGCGCGCACGGATCAAGGCAACGGCCAAGATCGGCACTGACCCGACCATCATGCTGACAGGCCCCGTGCCCGTGACAGAACGTATTCTGGAACGCACAGGCATGAACATCGGCGATATCGACCTGTTCGAAGTGAACGAGGCCTTTGCATCTGTTGTTCTGCGCTTCCAGCATTATTTCAACGTGGATCACGCCAAACTGAACGTAAACGGCGGCGCAATCGCTATGGGGCACCCGCTGGGCGCAACAGGCGCGATGATCCTTGGCACGCTGCTGGACGAACTGGAACGCTCTGACAAGGAAACCGGTCTTGCCACCCTGTGCATCGGTTCCGGCATGGGTGCCGCAACCATCATCGAACGCGTGTAATGACGCAAACCCCGCATCCCTTGGCGCAGATCGCGCAACTGGCCGATGCAGACGGAACCTTTCCGTTTGCGCTGCTGGTTGACGCAGCCACTGGGTTGACCCGTCTGACCTGCAAGTCCCCGTCCATCTGGGTTTTGCTGAAATCAGAAGACGGGTCCATGCGGGATCGTTGGAAACAAGATGAAGGCGCGCAATTTGTGCGCCTGACAGACGCCCAGATCGCCAAGGGGGCTGCACACAACTGGGAGACCTTACACGCCTTGGCCGTGCGGTTGACGGCGCCTACTCCGCCCCATCCGCTTTATGCAATCTATGATTACGCCCGCTCTTTGGGTCTGGATACAATCGACATCTACGACCCGCCAAATCACCCCTACACCGGCTTGGTTTTTTCAAACCCCGAGGTATTGGTCAAATATCACGGCGACCCCAATTCCAACATAGACCGTATCACTTTCGGCTATCACAAACGCTTGGTCGTTTCAGACCAAGACCTGTCCGGTTCACCGGCAACCCAACTGCGCGCCTTGCAAAAACGCATCGCAGAACTGGGGGGCGCAGATGCTTAACCCCAGTCCAGAATTGAATATCAAGACTCCACTACATTTCGAATTCTTCAAGAATACATTTGATTGGAAAGTCCTGTAATGTCACCAAATTCATCCGCAGCCCCCGCCCAAGACATGTCCGAATTCGCCGCTATGATAGAGGCAGAAATCGCCAATGATGTGGCGTATTTTCATGAACATGGCCATTTTTCCGAAAGCTGCCACACCCCCCCGCCGCTGATCGTTTTTATCGAAGACCAAATACTGTCCTTCGACACATTGGACGCCATCGGGGAAATGTTCCTTGATTTTGGCAAACGCTTTGCAGCCATGGGCATTCATGAACTCCGCCGCCGCGTGTCCCACGTCGAGGATCGGGGCGACAACCGCTTTAAAGCCTCGCTAACATGGGAATTCATCGACGCTGAAGGCGAAGTCAAAAAGATGGCCTCCAATACGGCATTCGGCCGTGATCTGGGGCCGGATTTCAAGATTGAAATGCTGTATATCCCAAAGCCGGAATTCAGCGCGATGCCCCAGTGGAATGCGGCGGTCGAAAACACTTTGGCCCAGCCAAAATCCAAAACCCAAATCAGTGGCAAGCTGGATCTGGACACTATTCCGGATGATCATACCGCCGATTACCCCCCGCCGCACCAAGCCGTCACGCAGGGGCGCAGTGTAAAGAACCTGCATGACGCCGCTGGATTGCACCAGATGGATGCTAAAATGGTGACGTTGCAACCGGGTGCGAAATCCGCATTGCTTCATTGGCACGAACATCAGGACGAAATAGTCATCGTGACCAGTGGCGTCTGCACATTGGTGCATAATGCTGGCGAAATAGAACTGGAAACGGGCGAATGCGCCGCCTTTCCCGCGGGCATTGACGATGCGCACAGCTTTGTGAATCGCACCGGCTTTCCCGTCAGCTTTGTGGTCATCGGCCCCAGTGCTGACACCCAAACCGTCCATTATCCGGACGACGATCTTATGCTTGAAATCGACGGGGCGGCGAAAGCCTACTCTCGGGTTGACGGCTCGAAACTTTGAATAACCCATCAAAAAAGGGAACACCCTCATGACTGACTTTCACTACAAACTAGACGACGACGGCATTGCCATTATCACGTGGGATTGCCCCGACAAATCCATGAATGTGATGTCCGAACACGGGTTTCAGGAACTGTCTGACGCCATCGACACTGTGCTTGGCGATGACGCGATCAAAGGGGCGATCATCACCTCAGCCAAGAAAGATTTCGCAGGCGGTATGGATCTGAACATTCTGGCGGAATGGAAAAAACGTGGTGGGGACAATCCTGCGCCCGCTTTGATGGAAGGCATCATGCAGGGCCACACGGTCATGCGCAAAATTGAACGCGCGGGCATGGATGCAAAAACCAACAAAGGCGGTAAACCCATCGTCGCCGCCCTGCCCGGCATCGCCATGGGCATCGGATATGAACTGGCGCTATCGTGCCACCACATCATCGCCGCTGACAATCCCAAAGGCAAAATCGGCCTGCCCGAAATCATGGTCGGCCTGTTTCCAGGTGGCGGCGGCACCACACGTCTGGTGCGCAAACTGGGCGTGATGTCGGCATCAAGCTACCTGCTGGAAGGTAAAACAGTTGAACCCGCCAAAGCCAAAGCCGCAGGGCTGATCGACGCTGTTGTACCTGCGGATCAGTTAATTTCAGCGGCCAAAGACTGGATCAACGCCGCCACAGACGCCGATCTGCTGAAACCTTGGGATGCCAAAGGCTATAAGATGCCGGGCGGCACGCCTTATCACCCTGCGGGGTTCATGACCTTTGTCGGGGCCACCGCCATGGTTCACGGCAAAACCCAAGGTGCTTTTCCTGCGGCCAAAGCCATGCTCGCCGCTGTCTATGAAGGCGCTCTGGTGCCCTTTGATCAAGCCATCAAAATCGAGGCCCGCTGGTTCACCAACATCCTGATGAACCCCTCGTCAGCCGCCATGATCAACAGCCTGTTCATCAACAAGGGCGCGTTGGAAAAAGGCGCTGTGCGGCCCAAAGACGTGCCAGACCAATCGGTCAAAAAACTTGGCGTTCTGGGCGCGGGCATGATGGGCGCTGGTATTGCACTGGTCTCCGCCCTTGCAGGGATCGAGGTGGTTCTGATCGACCAGACACAGGAAGCCGCCGACAAAGGCAAAGCCTATTCCGAAACCTACGCAGACAAAGGCATCGCGCGCAAAAAATCTACGCCAGAAAAGAAAGAGGCCCTGCTGAACCAGATCACCGCCACAACCGATCTGCACGCGCTGAAAGGCTGTGATTTGATCGTAGAGGCCGTGTTCGAGGATGTGGGCGTCAAAGCCGAGATGACCAAAAAAGTCGAGGCCATCGTGGGCGACGACTGCATCTTTGCCACTAACACCTCTACTCTGCCGATCAGCCAACTGGCCAAAGCCAGCCAACGTCCTGATCAATTCATCGGCATCCACTTCTTTTCGCCAGTGGATAAAATGCTGCTGGTGGAAATCATCAAAGGCGCAGAAACTGGTGGGCGCGCAGTGGCAAAATCGCTCGATTTCGTGCGCCAGATCCGCAAAACCCCGATTGTTGTGAACGACGAACGCTTCTTCTACGCCAATCGCTGCATCATCCCCTACGGCGCCGAGGCCAACCGCATGGTGGCCGAAGGAATCGAGCCAGCCTTGATCGAAAACGCCGCCAAACAACTGGGCTTCCCACTTGGCCCGCTTCAGTTGGGCGATGAAACCTCCATTGATCTGGCCGAAAAAATCATGCGCGCCACCAAAGCCGCATTGGGCAACGCCTATCCTGCGTCCAACGGCGATGATGTGGTGCAAAAACTGTTCGACATGGGCCGTCTGGGTCGCAAAACCAAATCCGGCTTTTACGATTATGACGAAAAGGGTAAACGCACGGGTCTTTGGAAAGGTCTCGGCGATTACTTCCCTGTGCGCGAAGACCAACCCAGCCTGACCGACGTGCAACACCGTCTGGCAATGGCCCAAGTGCTGGAAGCCGTGCGCGCTTTGGAAGAAGGCGTGCTCGAAGACATCCGCGAAGGCGATGTAGGCGCGATCCTTGGCTGGGGCTTTATGCCTTGGTCTGGTGGTCCGTTTTCATGGCTGGATATTCTGGGATCGGAAAAAGCCGTGGAAATCTGCGACGCATTGGCCGCAAATTACGGCGATCGTTTCCAAGCCCCTGCCCTGTTGCGCGAAATGGCTGAAAAAGGCCAAAGCTTTTACGGACGCTTTGGCGCAGACGCCAAAGCCGCGTAACAGCCCCCTTACACTGACAAAAAAGCCCCGCAGCATGCTGCGGGGCTTTTTTTTGATTTCAATGCCTCCGGCGGGGATATTTTTAGAAAGAAGAAAAACGGGGTCCGGCTTCTTTTGAGAGAAAACACCTCGGGGTCAGGGGCAGCGCCCCTGTTCTGTTATTTCTGCAAAGCAACCCTCTTGCCGGGATTTTCCCGCCATAAGACCAGCAATCCGCCGCCAATAATAAACAAAACCCCGGGGAATATCTTGTCAAAGGGGGCTTCCCCAAACACCAGCCAGCCCATAGTAAAGGCGGAAATCAGGCCGAAATAGTTGAACGGGGCCAGCAGGCTCGGTTCGGCCATACGCACGGAAATCAACATACAGATCACGCCGCAACCGCCCAGCAGGGACATCACTGTGATCTGGATGCCGTCGTGCAGGTTTTCGATCCCGTCAAAACCTGTGGTGGCCAGCACCACAATCACATTCACTACCGCCGCCGAGATCGCCGAATAGAGATACAGTAAAGCGTTTGAAACAGAACGGTCCACCAGCCGTACCGTCACCATAGACAGCGCATAAAACAGCGCCGCGCCAAGGGGTAGCAGGGCCATCAGGTTAAAACTGTCCGCTGTGGGGCGCACGATCCAGACCGCCCCTACAAAGCCCATCACCACCGCGATAGAGCGCCAGATGCCGACCCGTTCTCCCAGCAAAGGCACCGACAGGATCACCACAAACAGGGACATGGTATAGCCAAGCGCCGCCACCAAAGCGAATTCGGTTTTGCCCAGCGCCACATACCAGAACAGTTGCGCCGCGGTGACCATCAGCCCCCGCCCGAAGGCCAGTTTCCATTGCGGGATCATCAGCTTGCGGGGATTTGTGCGCAACTCCCCGCTCCACATCATCAAAAGGATCGCGGGGATCATGCCGATGACATTGCGGTAAGCTGACAGTTCCAGCGCGCTATAGCGGGGCAGCAGGGTTTTGATGAACACCGACATTCCGTCCAGAAAGACGATGCCCAGCAACAGCACTAAAAGGGCACGGACCAGATTAGAGCGGAAGAAGCCGCTCACTGACCTGCGCCCTTTGAGGTCTGATTATTCAAGACCTTTTTCACGGAACAGCGCTCCTAGGTCGGCTTCGGGGCGGGCACCGATGTGGCTGATAATTTCACCCGCTGCGATGCACCCCATGCGCCCGCAGGTCAGCATATCGCGTCCGTTGACCAGACCGTGCAAGAAGCCTGCGGCGAACAGATCGCCCGCGCCTGTGACGTCTACAACGCTGGTAGCCTCGGCCGGGGCTTCGACGCGGATGCCGTCCTTGACGATGATCGCGCCTTTGGCCCCCACGGTGCAGGCGACGATTTCCACCCGCTCGGCGGCTTGGGCGATGCTTTCGTCCAATGTGTCGGCAGGGTACATCGCGGCCATTTCATGTTCGTTGCAGAACAACAGGTCGATGTGATCGCGGATCATATCACGAAAGGCTTGGTGGTGGCGGTCCACGCAGAAAGGGTCGCTCAGCGTCACGGACACTTTGCCGCCGGTGCTTTTGCAAGCCTCAATCGCCTTGGCAAAGGCCGCATGACTAAGCGCGCCATCAAAACGGTAGCCTTCAAGATAGATCCATTCCGCATCAGCCATCATCGCAGGATCAATATCATCAGGGCCAAGATGTTCGGACACGCCCAGATAGGTGTTGAGCGAGCGTTCGCTATCCGGCGTCACCAGAACCATGCAGCGCCCTGTTTCGTCGACCTCGTCTTTGGGTGAACGGGGGACTTCAAAGTCAGCCCCCTGTGCGCGCATATCATGGGCGAAGATATCGCCAAGCTGGTCGGCTTTCACCTTGCCAACATAGGCCGTGCGCCCGCCAAGGGCTGCAATGCCCGCAATTGTGTTGGCCGCCGATCCGCCAGAGATTTCCTTGGCGGGCCCCATCATGCCGTACAAATCAGCGGCGCGCGTGGTGTCGATCAGTTGCATGATGCCTTTTTCGACGCCGTTGTCCGACAGAAAAGAGTCATCACAATTGGCCAGCACATCCACCAGCGCATTGCCGATGCCGACTACTTGGTATTTCTTCGTCACGTGGTTTTCTCCTCAAACGGGCAAAGATCTTCGATAATGCAATTTGTGCATACGGGTTTACGGGCTTTGCAAATATAGCGCCCGTGCAAAATCATCCAGTGGTGGGCGTGGCGTTGGAATTCAGCGGGAATTTGATCCTCGACCGCGCGTTCCACCGCGACCACGTCTTTGCCGGGGGCCACGCCGGTGCGATTGCCAAAGCGGAACACATGGGTGTCCACCGCCTGTGTGGGTTGTCCGAACCACATATTCAGCACCACGTTGGCGGTTTTACGTCCGACACCTGGCAGGCTTTCCAGTGCGGCGCGACTGCTGGGAACAACGCCACCGTAATCATCCACCAATATCTGGCTTAGCTTCATCACGTTCTTGGCTTTTTGGCGGAACAGGCCGATGGTTTTGACGTGTTCGGTGACGCCTTCTAACCCCAAGGCCAGCATTTTTTCAGGCGTGTCGGCCACTGCGAACAACCCGCGGGTTGCCCTGTTGACCCCCACGTCCGTGGCCTGCGCCGACAAAGCAACCGCCACCACCAAAGTATAGGCGTTGGAATGGTCCAATTCGCCTTTCGGTTCCGGTTCGCTATCGCGGAAGCGGTCGAAAATCTTATAGATCGTGTGGTAGTCTAACTGTTTGGCCATAAAACGTGTTTGCCATGACCTTGGTGAAATGGGAAGAGCGGAACCTGCGCAGGGATGCAGGCAAATTGGCCGCAGAACGCTGCGAAATCACCGCATGGCATCCGTTGGTCTGAAGGGCGCGATCACAACTTCGGCAATTTTTAGTAAATTTGTTACATTGCTCTTGAAAGCACTGCTCACATAACTATTTAACCCCCAACTCAAATTGCACCGGTGCCCTGCCGATTTTACATCACAGGCGATCGGTTTTCTAAAAGGAAATACAGATGTCGGCTCTTACCGCTGTCATACTGACAACTTTGTTGTCTACACCGATTGTGCAGGTCTCGCATGATCGCATTGTTGAATCCACACGAGCTTATCAAACGCGGGCATATCAAACGCAGGCCTATACGGCCAAATTCTCTGCGATTGAGTTTTCCGGCGCTACAGACATCGGCATTGACGATGCGGCGCTGAATGCTTTCGTCGAACAAGCGAACCGGCGCTATCACGGGTTTTAAGGGGAATTAGGGTGAAAGCAGTCTTTGAAACAACTTTAAAACTGCTGCTTTCGCCCCTGTTGGTTTGGCAAGGCCTGCGGGTGCGTAAACATGCGCTGATCTTACCAGAACCCACTGGCCCACGCTTTGGGGTGGATGGAAACGGCCCTGCGCTAAGCCTGCTTATTCTGGGCGACAGTTCTGCGGCAGGGGTCGGTGTTCCCACCCAAGAGATGGCCCTAACGGGGCAATTGCTGAACGAACTTGCACCATTTTTCACCGTGACATGGGATTTGACCGCCCGGACCGGTGCCACAACAGCCATCACATTGGAACGTCTGAAACGGCTTGATCCGCGGGATTACGATGCGGTTATTCTGGCCGTTGGGGTCAATGACATCACCCGCTCTGTGCCGTTGAACCGCTGGATCTCGCTTCATGGCCAACTGTTTGACCTGCTGCACAGCAAGTTCAAGGCAAAACGGATTTACACCTCGGATTTGCCCCCGATGGGTCAGTTTCCGGCCCTGCCCCAACCGCTACGCGGAATCATTGGGATGACGGCCCGCCGATATGACGCGGCTATGGCCCGCTATCAGGCCACCCGCCCTGAAATCACCCGCTTGCAGATGGATTTGCCGATGGACCCTGCCCTGATGGCTGAGGATGGATTTCACCCCGGTGCCGCCGTCTATGCCCAATGGGCAAAGGCACTGGCCGATCATATCCGCGAAGATTTCGGCACACCTGACATTGCGCAAGAAACGGGTGGATAGAATCGCAGCGCAGCGGCATCTTGGGTCTATGGAACAAGATACATATCATCACGCCGTTATCGCCCGTGCGATTGCCTTTATCGACAGCACTGTGGGCGAACAGCCGCGACTGGAGCAAGTCGCCGCCGCCGTTGGCTTGTCGCCGATGCATTTCCAGCGGGTGTTTTCCCAATGGGCCGGCGTCTCGCCCAAACGGTATCAGCAATATCTGACGCTGGATCACGCCAAATCCCTGCTGCGCGAACGGTTTACCCTACTCGACACGGCACTGGAAACGGGTCTGTCAGGCACCGGTCGCCTGCACGATCTATTCCTGACATGGGAAGCCATGAGCCCCGGCGAATATGCCGCCAAAGGCAAGGGGTTAACCATCACATGGGGTTGGTTTGAAAGCCCTTTTGGCGAGATGATCGTCACCGCCACACCGCGGGGCATCTGTGGCATGGGCTTCACGGCTGAATTTGGCCGCGACTGGTCTCTGGATGATATGCACGCCCGCTGGCCCGAGGCCACGTTCATTCAAAACGAAACGGCCCTTCAGCCCCAAGTCTCTGCAATTCTTGGCGGGGATGCCGCCAACCTGCATCTGATCGGCGCACCTTTCCAGATCAAAGTATGGGAGGCTTTGCTGAACGTGCCAACCGGCCATGTCACCACCTACTCCGAGATCGCCAAATCCATCGGCACCCCCAAAGCCGTACGCGCAGTGGGCACCGCCGTGGGGCGCAATCCGATCAGCTGGCTAATCCCCTGCCATCGTGCTTTGCGCAAAACAGGCGCTTTGGGCGGCTATCACTGGGGCCTTCCCGTCAAGCGCGCGCTTCTGGCATGGGAAGGCGCGCGGGCCGATGCCACCCCCGAAAACCAGCCAATTGCGCAAAAATCCGCCTGATCCCGATACTGTGTACACACCAAGCCTTGAATTGCGACCTGTTCTGCCCAATTTGTAGCAGGCCGATTAACAATGAAAGGCCAGTACAATGGCTCTGACCAAATCCATTCTTGCTGCATCCGCAGCCGTTTTCGCACTGACCGCTTGTGACGAGGCGACAAATCCGGACTATCAAAAGACCCGCAACGGGGCTGCAATTGGCGCGGCCGTCGGTGTGGCCAGCCAGATTATTGCAGGCAACTCTAACGGGTCCATTGTAAAGGGCGCTGTTGTTGGCGCAGCCGTTGGCGGCGTGTTTGGCGCGATCCTTGACCAGCAGGAAAAAGACCTGCGTCAAAGCATGGCCGGATCAGGCGCGACGATTACCAACACAGGCAACGAATTGATCGTGACCCTGCCCGAGGCGATCACCTTTGACACTGACAGCACCTATGTGCGGCCGTCGTTACAAGACGACCTGCGCTCTTTGGCGAACAACCTGCAACGCTACCCCGACAGCACCGTTGACGTGATCGGCCATACTGACAGCGTGGGCGATACCGCCTACAACCAAAACCTGTCTACCCGCCGTGCCCAATCTGTCGCGGGTGTTTTGACCAGCAGCGGCGTCAGCTCTAGCCGTATCCGCGCTTATGGCCGGGGTGAGACCCAGTTTATCGCCAGCAACGACACCGCAGCAGGGCGCGCCGCCAACCGCCGCGTCGAAGTTGTGATCCGTCCGACCAACTGATCCGTATAGAATACGACACCGCGCAACCAACGCCGTCCTGATAATTTTTCAGGGCGGCGTTGTGCATTTTGACAAGTGGTTCAGCGGGTGGTTTTGTGGATGGGCTAGGCCAGTTTTTCACCAAAGAAATCTATCGTGCGCTGCCATGCCAAAGCGGCCTGTGCCTCGTCATAGCGGGGGGTGCTGTCATTGTGAAAGCCGTGGTTCGCGCCTTCGTAGAAATGCGCCACATATTCTTTGCCGTTGGCCTTTAACGCGGCTTCATATTCGGGCCAGCCCGCGTTGACCCGCTCGTCCAAGCCACCGTATTGCAGCATCAATGGCGCCTGAATTTTTGGCACATCTGCGGCGCTGGCCTGACGGCCATAAAACGGCACAGAGGCGCCCATTTCAGGATAGGCCACCGCCAGCGCATTACACACACCGCCGCCATAACAAAAACCAACAGCGCCGACCTTCCCCGTGCTGGCCTCATGGCCCATCAGATGTTCAAACCCCGCAAAGAAATCATTCATCAGCTTGGTGCCATCCACCGTCGCCTGTAATGCCTTACCCTCAGCATCATTGCCAGGATACCCCCCGACCGAACTTAACCCGTCAGGTGCAAAAGCCAGAAACCCTGCCTTTGCCACACGGCGCGCCACGTCTTTGACATAGGGGTTCAGCCCGCGGTTTTCATGGATCACCAGAACCGCAGGAATTTTCCCCGTGGCCGCTGTTGGCTTTACCAGATAACCCTCGATCTCTCCATTACCGTTGGGCGAGTCGTATTTTTCGTAACTTGCCAGAATATCCGGATCATTAAAGGACACTTGCTCCGCCATGGCATAATCGGGGCTAAGCATGCTTAACAACATGCTCGCCGTTACGGCACCTGCGGTGAACTTGCCCGCCTTTTCCAGAAATTCCCGCTTGGACATCAGTCCGTGGGCATAAAAATCATAAAGGTCCAACAATCCTTGATCAAAATCTTTTGCAGTCATCCGTTCCATTGGGGGCTCCCGTTTGAGGTGTCTTTTGCGCCTTGAATTATAGGTAAGCACTACAGCCTGCGTTTCACCAAACGCTTTTTGCCGCCCATGGATCACAATACCGCCAACTGGTTCAAAATGCGGCAATGCCTTGCCGATCCCTGCCCTTCGTCCTTATATTCACTCAATTCCAAACTGGACGCCGCCCATGCCGTTTCAAAAAATCCACCCCGAACGGATCGCCGATACGGTGGTTCGCCAGATTGAACAACTGATCCTGCGCGGCGTGCTGCGCCCGGGCGAACGTCTGCCATCGGAACGGGATCTTGCCGAACGGTTGGGGGTGTCACGCCCCTCTATCCGCGAAGCGATTGCCGATCTGGTGGAACGGGGATTACTGGCAACGCGGGCGGGGTCGGGGATTTATGTGGCCGATGTGCTAGGCTCGGCGTTTTCAGAACCGCTGATCAAACTGTTTTCCACCCACGAAGAAGCCCTGTTCGACTATATCGCCTTTCGCCGCGACCTAGAGGGTATGGCGGCGGAACGGGCGGCAAGGCTGGGCAGCGATACCGATCATAAAGTGATCACAACCCTGTTTGCCAAGATGGAAAACGCCCACACCAAACGCAATCCCGCCGAAGAAGCCGCTTTGGACGCGGAATTCCACATGGCCATAGTTGAGGCCAGCCACAACGTGTTTATGCTGCATATGATGCGCTCTATGTTTGAAATGCTGCGCGCTGGGGTGTTTTACAACCGCAAGATCATGTTCAAGGTCCGCACCACCCGCGAATCCTTGCTGGAACAACACCGTCTGATCCACGATGCTATCCTGTCCCGCGATCCCGTTGCCGCCAGACAAGCCGTTGAGGATCATCTGAATTTTGTGGAAACCTGCATGCATCAGGACCGCAAGGCACAGACCAACGAACAAGTGGCCTTACTGCGCTTTGCCCAAGAACTGGATCGCAAGTGATTTGCACCAGCCCCCTGACCGCGCCGTAATCCTGTTACCTCGTCCCTGTATGGCCCGTATCGAGATTACCGAAAATGCGGGTTTTTAGTTGTAACGGACGGTTTTTTCCTGCATTTGGGCGCAACGTCGATTAACTTTCAGGACCGATTTCATGACCGACACCACAGACTTCGCCGACCGTATGCTTTCACTGGGTTTGGCCCGCGTTTCAGAGGCTGCGGCGATTGCCAGCGCCAAACTGATCGGGCGCGGTGACGAAAAAGCGGCAGATCAGGCCGCTGTAAACGCCATGCGCGAACAGTTGAACATGCTGGATATTGCAGGCGTCGTGGTGATTGGCGAAGGCGAGCGGGACGAAGCCCCTATGCTGTTCATCGGCGAAGAAGTCGGCACAGGCAACGGCCCGGGCGTGGACATCGCGCTGGACCCGCTCGAAGGCACCACACTGACTGCCAAAGACATGCCAAACGCGCTGACCGTTATCGCCATGGGGCCGCGCGGATCTATGCTGCACGCACCGGACGTTTATATGGATAAACTGGCCGTTGGCCCGGGCTACCCTGTGGACACAGTGACCTTTGCCATGTCCCCTGCGGAACGGGTGCAAAACCTTGCCAAAGCCAAAGGCTGCGACGCCAACCAGATCACCGTTTGTGTTCTGGAACGCCCGCGCCACGAAGAAATGATCGCCGAATTGCGCAGCACAGGCTGTGCCATCCGCCTGATCACCGACGGTGACGTTGCAGGCGTGATCCACTGCGCCGAAGCCGCCACAACTGGCATCGACATGTATATGGGATCTGGCGGCGCACCCGAAGGTGTGTTGGCCGCAGCCGCGCTGAAATGTATGGGCGGGCAGTTCTATGGCCGCCTGACCTTTCGCAATGACGACGAGCGGGGCCGCGCCACACGCGCTGGCATCACCGACTTTGATCGCATCTACACCCGCGACGAACTGGTCACTGCCGATGTGATCTTTGCCGCAACAGGCGTAACCGACGGCTCTATCCTTTCAGGCGCCCATCAAGACGGCGACTTTATGGAAACCGAGACCATCCTGATGCGCTCTAAAACCGGCTCCGTGCGGCGGATCAAATACCGTCAAAACAACAACTGATCGGACGAATATGGCGCGCAAGGTCGGATTTTCACAACCCGATACAGAGGCGAAGAAATCTATCGCCGACAGCTATCTGGATGAATTCCGCCAGCGCCATAATCACGACCTGAAACCCGATCCCTATGCCAGCCCCCCAAAACGCAAACGCAACTGGTTTGTGATTGTCTTCTTGGGCGTCTGGCTGACTGCCTGGAGCTGTGGGATGCTGTTGGTGTCTGGCATTCTGTTGTCAGGGAACGGTGAACCGTTCCTTTATATCTGGCTTTCAGCGGCATCTGTCGGCTGGATCATAGCGGTCTATGCGCTGGTGCAGCAGGTCAAAGGCAAACCCGTTACTAAAGGTACAAATGGCTGATTTCTTAGGCGTCTCCCGCTCTGCAACTGGTCGCCGCTGGGTCGGCCTGTCCGAAGCCAGCGACCGTCAGGCGCAGGTTATCGCGCAACAAACCGGCCTGCCTGCCACCTTGTCCCGCACGCTGGCGCGCCTTGGCGTGTTGCCCGAAGCAGCGACGGCCTTTCTTGCGCCTTCGTTGCGCGATCTGATGCCCGACCCGTCGATCTTTCGGGATATGGACACAGCCGCCGCGCGGATCAAACAGGCGATTTCCGCCCGCCAGCGCATCGCCATTTTTGCCGATTATGATGTGGACGGGGGTAGTTCCGCCGCGCTGCTGATCGACTTTCTGCGCCAGATGGGCCTGACGGCAACCCTATACGTGCCCGACCGGATCGACGAAGGCTACGGCCCCAACGAACCCGCCATGGCCGAGCTGGCAGCCGCCCACGACCTGATCATCTGCGTGGATTGTGGCACTCTGTCCCATGACGCAATCGGCGCGGCTAAAGGCACGGATGTGATCGTACTCGACCACCACATGGGCGGCGAGACCCTGCCCCCCGCACTGGCCGTGGTGAACCCGAACCGACAGGACGAAGACAATGACTTCGGCAATCTTTGCGCCGCTGGTGTGGTGTTCCTGACCCTTGTGGCCATCAACCGCCTGCTGCGCGCCGACAATCAGACCACACCTGACCTGATGGCGCTGCTGGATCTGGTGGCGCTGGCCACAGTGGCCGATGTGGCCCCGCTGACAGGGCTGAACCGTGCGTTGGTCCGTCAAGGATTGGTGATCATGGGACGGCGCAACCGTGTCGGGCTGGCGGCTTTGTCAGATGCGGCGCGGCTAACTTCGGCCCCGAACAGTTATCATCTGGGTTTTGCCCTTGGCCCGCGCATCAATGCAGGGGGGCGCATCGGCAAAGCCGACCTTGGCGCACGCCTGCTGTCCACTATCGACCCACACGAGGCCGCCTCCCTTGCAGATCACCTCAGCCAGCTGAACGACGACCGCCGCGAAATCGAAATGCAGGTACGCCTGCAAGCCATGGAACAGGCCGAGGCCCGTGGCTTTGACGCGCCGCTTGTCTGGGCCGCCCACGAAGGCTGGCACCCGGGCGTGGTCGGCATCGTCGCTGCCCGCCTGAAAGAGGCCACAAACCGCCCCACAGTCGTCATCGGCTTTGACGGGGATGAAGGCAAAGGATCAGGGCGTTCCGTCACAGGCATTGATCTGGGCTCTGCCATTGCCACCTGCACCCGCGAAGGACTGCTGCTGAAAGGTGGCGGGCATAAAATGGCGGCAGGCCTGACAGTGACCGCCGAAAACCTGGAACCCGCCATGGCCCGTCTGTCTGAACTGCTGGAAAAACAGGGCGCAAATGACATCGGTCCCAAAGACCTGATGTTGGACGGCTCGGTAATGCCAAGCGCAATCACCACGGATTTGATCGAACAACTGGAACAGGCCGGACCCTTTGGCGCCGGCGCACCCGCCCCGCGATTCGCTCTGCCCGCCCAGCGCATCACCTTTGCAAAACGCGCAGGCGAATCCCATTTGCGCATTACAGCACAGGATGCAGGCGGCGGGCGAATCGATGCAATCTGCTTTGGCGCCTACGACAGCCCCCTTGGACCCCTGATCGACGAGAATCGCGGCAAATTATTCCATCTGGCAGGCCGATTAGAGGTCGATGATTGGGGTGGACGCAAGAAAGCCAAGCTTCGGCTGGAAGACGCAGCACTCGCAGAGTGAAAAAGTGTAAATTAGAGCAAGAAACCTCTTGATACCCCCAAACCTTCCGACTAAAAGCGCCTTCACAGAAGATGCGGTCCCTTCGTCTATCGGTTAGGACGTCAGGTTTTCAACCTGAAAAGAGGGGTTCGATTCCCCTAGGGACTGCCACTTCTGTTGAAAATATCCCCGACATGCTCAGTATTTATTGATCTCGCCCGACCTTAGTAACGGCGTGTCTGGCTGCCCCTACGACCCCGGGATATTTTTCCAAAAAGAGAATCAGGGTCACAGACCCATCAACCTCTTCTTTGGCCCACCAGCTTCTTCTTTCCTGAAATATCCCCGCTGGAGGCCCGATTTCTGTTTAGGGGCAAACGGGGAAGGTCAGACGCGCCGGGTCTATCCTTTAGCCTGCGCTATCTGCTCTTCTGCTTTGCGCAGCGCCTTGCGAAAATTCGGCCCGCCCCGCGTGTTCAACACGGCACGGGTGTAGCGGGCCACCAGATGGGGGCGTTCCAACTGTACCAAACGGGTCAGCATTTCTTTTTGATAGCGATGATTGTGCAACCGCGCCCGCATCAGCGTGTAAAATTCAGTGGTGGTGAGCGTATCTTCGACACAGCCCAGAACCACCTGTTTCAGCACGCTCATCTGTTGCCAGAGCGAAGCAATCCGGTGACCCATAAAGCGACATTTGTATTTACGCACGTTTTCGCCCTGAAACAGGGCGGCGTGCATGGCATCAAGGCTGGCTTGCGGATCATAAAACAGATGCACCTGATGGGCGCTGGCGCTTAGTGTCGGGCCATAACCATAGCGCGAAGAAAAATCCCGTGCCCATGCCTTGCGGTAGCGGGTTTCCCAAGACGCCACATCCCGTGACAGTGTGGCCTGGGGCGACAAAAGGATCACGGTTGACCCAGGGGCCGCGGCGCTGAACACGCTGGCAGCATAGGCCCCCATAGAGGCACCGTAGAACAGGACTTTATCGAAGCGATCGAAAAAGCCCTCGTCCCGCAATCTGTCAAAGAAATCAAACACAGTTTCGTCGCGGTACCAGGTCCAGCCATGGGCCATCATTCCCAGCATCGACCAGCCCTGTGCGGTGACGAAATTATACCCCCAAGGCATTCTGGCCTCTTCGTCTTTGGCCACATCATCCAGATTTTCAAAGGTGACAATCAGCGTCTTGCCGCCCTTGCCTGCACCTTGAACAAACAATGCGGAATGCTCCGCCCCCAGTGGTTGAAAAAAGCCTTTTTCGGCGCCAACCGATTTCAGATGGTTTTGCAGGTCTTTCTGGGTCGGTTTGTTCATAGGGCGAGAACCGTTTGAATTTGTTGGGATTTGACGGCCTCATACATTTCCAGATCAGCCCCGAAGGCCCGCTCAATATTGCGGCGGTCTTTTTTGGTCAGGCTTTGCACCATGTCATTGGCCGCTGTTTTATGCCCCAAAGAGGCGCGGGTATCCTGCACCATCGGCTTTTTCTCGTTGAAGCATTTCAACACGATTTCTTCCAGCGCGGGGTCCAGATCATCTGTGGTGCCCACCACATCGTAATTGACCAACCCCCAAGAAATTTCTTTACTTTGCGGACGCCAGTGGCGATCTACATCCAGCGCAACAGGGTCTTGTGCCAACAGGTCTAGAAAGGCGGAGAGGCTAAGATCTTCATCCGCAGGCTGCCCCAGAATTTCCATCAATTTGTGTTTTTTGGCCCCTGTCCCAGCAACTTTATCGGCCCATGCGCTGACCGTACGTGACACAGGATCGCGCACCACGGTAAAGCGCAGCACATCGCTGGATTGCAGCGCCTCTAGCGCGCGGGGCAGTTTCAGCGCTCGTTTCCCTGCGTGGATCACATCCATGGGGGGCATATGCACGTTCTGCATGGAAATATCACGGCTGTCGCCCATTTCTGCCAGCAGATGGGCCATCAGGGTGGCGATCACTGTGGTGCAGGCTGCCTTGTGGTTTTTCATATAGACGAAATTACGCCCTTTGGGTTGGAACGCGGGCATATAGACGGTCTGAAGGAAGTGCCGTTCGTGCAGATAATTGCCCAGAATTTCATCTTTGAACGCCATTTTCCACTCCACACGGGTCTTTTCATCATCGTTTCAAACGGGATTACAACAAATGGCAGCGTGGTGGAAGTCTGAAAGGAAACAGCGGTATGAGCGATGTTGGGCTAGTCTGGCAGGTCGGGTTTTGGGTCTTCCTCCATCAAAATCCGCGCAGCACTGCCCTCGGGGTCGTCGTATTGGGAACTGCGCACCGTCCAGAGAAACCCGACCAGTCCCACACCGCCAAGGATCAGGGACGCAGGGATCAAAATCACCAGAACGTTCATTTGACCCACCTGATCCGCATGGCATTTAGCAGCACTGTTAAGGACGACGCAGACATGGCAAGGGCGGCCAACAAAGGTGTAGCAAAACCTGCCAGTGCAACGGGAATGGCGATCAGGTTATAACCGGCCGCAATTGCGAAATTCTGTTTGGACAGATGGACTGCGGCCTTGGCCACCGCAAGGGCCAGCGGAATGTCGGATAAATCCTGCCGCAAGATCACGATGTCCGCCGCATTGCGCGACGCATCCAACGCTGAAGACGGCGCCATCGACCCATGCGCCCCCGCCAGTGCCGCCGTATCATTTAACCCGTCCCCGATCATCAAAACGCGGTGGCCAGCGGCTTTCAGCTGATCCAGATGGGCCAGCTTTCCTGTGGCTGAAACGGCGGCCTTTACGTCCGTCACGCCTAAAAGCCGTGCAATGCGATCTGCTGCAACTTGACCATCGCCCGTTACGATCTGCACTGGAATCTCTGCGTTTTGCAGGGCTTTAACTGCCGCTGCCGCCCCGTTGCGCAGGGTTTCTGTCATCACGATTTGGCGGGGCGGGGCATCGCCGATCTGCAAACCAGTGCCTGTAAAGCCAGCCTCCAGCCAGTCAGCACGCCCTAATCGGACAGCCTGCGGCCCAAAATGCGCAGACACACCGCAGCCAGCTACTTCTTGAATATCCGTCAACGGGGCCGCAGTCTGACTGTCGGCCAAACTGGTGCAAATAGCTTTTGAAACAGGATGATCCGACGCTTGCGCCAACCCCAAAAGCACCGACAGCTCTGTCGCGGATAAATCCGTTGCGGCGGCATCAAAACCAGGATGGGTCAGGGTGCCGGTTTTGTCAAAGACGGCGAAATTCACCTCGGACAGGCGTTCCAGTGCTGTGGCGTGGCGCACCAGAAATCCCGCACTGAACAGCTTGCCAATTGCGCCTGTGGAGACCGCTGGAACAGCTAGCCCCAGCGCGCAGGGGCAGGTTATGATCAGCACAGCCACCGCAATATTCAGCGACAGGCGCAGGTCATTTGTCGCAAAATACCACCCCAGAAAGGCCAGCAGCGCCAGCAGGTGAACGGCGGGGGCATAAATTTGCGCCGCGCGGGCCGCAAGCGATGTATAGGTGTTGCGCCCCGTTTCGGCCAGTTCCACCATCGCGGCCACCCGCCGCAGGGTGGTATCCTGCCCAACCGCCGTAGCCCGCAGGGTGATGGGCGCGCCGAGGTTCACTTCACCCGCCTGAACCACCGCCCCTGATTGCAGGTCGATTTGCGCTGTTTCCCCTGTCAGAAAAGACCGGTCCATTTGACCGGACTGCGACAGTAACTGCCCGTCCACAGGCACCCGCGCCCCGCTTGGCACCAGAACTTCATCCCCCACAGACAGCGTTGACACAGGTTTTACCATAGCCTGCCCCCCGCGGATTACGGTGGCGGAATGGACCTCTAGGGCAGAAAGCTCTTTGGCAGCGGAACGGGCCGCACCACGGGTCTTATGATCCAGAAACTTGCCGATCAGCAGGAAAAACGTCAGTGATAACGCGGCATCGAAATAGGCATGCGCTCCACCTTGCAGGGTTTCAAACAAAGACATCCCAACCGCCAGCAAGATCGCCAGCGAAATCGGCACATCCATGTTCAACCGTTGATGCCGCAGCGCCTGCCATGCGCTGGCGAAAAACGGCTGGGCGGAAAACCCGACCACAGGCACGGCGATGGTGGCCGAGATCAAGTGAAACAGGTCGCGCGTGCTGTCTGTGGCACCGGACCAGACAGCCACGGACAGCAGCATCACATTCATCATGGCAAACCCTGCCACCGCCAAACGCATCAACAGGTTGCGGCCAATTGGGTCTGTATCCGCACCCAAAACCTCGGCGTCCAAAGGATAGGCCGGAAAGCCGAGATCCGCCAAAAATGCGACGATTTGGGCGTCATCCACCCAAGGCTCTGCCTCTACGTTGACCCGTTTCAACGACAGGTTCACGCGGGCCTTTTGGATGCCATCACAGGCCTGCAAACCCCGTTCAATCCTGGCGATGCAGGCGGCGCAATGGATGGATGGAACTGAAAATCTGGCAGTAGCTGCGATCTTTTCGGCAACCGAGGCGGCGATCTGTCGGGCGGGGCCACACCCCGGGCACAAGGATGCGCCAAGGGCGGTGGTCATGGCAACACCCGCACCACGATGCGCTGCTGGAACACAGTGCCATTCGCCGCGCGCGCCTTTAGACGCAGGTTCCAATTGCCAGTGCCTGCGTGAACGGGGGCCACAAATGCATCGCCTGTGTGGAGGAACGCCAGTTCTTGGTCTTGCGCCACACTGGTGGCCCGCCCGAATGTCGCTTGCTCAATCACAGGCACCACAGCCGCCCCGTCTTTGTCGATCAACAGGCGCAGGCTGTCACCTTTGACTGAAGCGCTGACCGACCAGCCCAGCGCCACTTGGGCGTCGCGATCTTTATCAAAACTCTGGCTGGCCACGTAGGAATTCTTGACCTCAAGCCCCGGAAAACTGTGCACAGCGTTATAGGCCAAGACCAGATTGACGCCGATGATGATTGAAAATGCAGCGGCAAAACCGCCAAAAACATGCCATCCTGTGATCTGCCTTACCATCACTTACCCTTTCCCGTGAATGTGGTCTCTTTGGACGCCCGCTCACCCGAGGTGGTGTCTTCGACCCAAAGGCGCAAATCGGTGTGGTCTTGATGCGCGGCCAGATCTTGGGGGCGGGCCGTGATATAGACCCGTTGCAAATAGGTGCTGTTGGCAGGCACAGACACGTCGCGATCCTGGCTGTTGCCCTCTAGCTGGATGCGCAGGATGCTGTCGCTGGTCAAAGACAGGTGGAACAAGCGATCCGTCCCGTTTTTGTTGCGCAGCCGCACGTCATAAATGTTGCGGATGCTGCCATCAGACAGGGTGACAAAAGTCGGATTGCGCACCGCAGATATGGTTAGTTCGATGTCGGTGCGCAGGAACAGCGCATAGATCAGGCCGATCCCCACGAAAGACCACAACGCCGTGTAAAACAGGGTTCTGGGGCGTAAAACATGTTTCCAGATCGGGGTCGGTTGTGCGCCTGCCCGTTCCGCAGGTTCATCCGATAAGGCCAGATAATCGATCAGTCCGCGCGGCTTGCCGATCTTGTCCATCACGTCATCACAGGCATCAATACACAGCGCGCAGGTGATACATTCCATCTGCTGGCCATTGCGGATGTCGATGCCCATAGGGCAGACATTCACGCAGGCCATACAGTCGATGCAATCGCCAAGGGGTTCGACTGTGGCGGCTTTGCGGTGTTTACCACGGGGTTCGCCGCGCCAGTCACGATAGGCAACGGTGATGGTATCAGGGTCCATCATCGCGGCCTGAATACGGGGCCACGGGCACATATAAATGCAAACCTGTTCACGCAGAAACCCGCCAAAAATAAAGGTCGTCGCCGTCAACACCGCAATGGTGCCATAGGCGATCGGGTGAGCGCTGAAAGTCAGCAAATCCCTCGCCAGCGCAGGGGCATCGGTGAAGTAAAACACCCAAGCCCCGCCTGTCGCCATAGCAATCATCAGCCAGATCACCCATTTGGTCAGCCGCAGCCGCCATTTGTGGAAATCCCACTTGGCCTTCCACAGACGGACCCGCGCATTGCGGTCGCCCTCAACCCAGCGTTCCACCAGAATAAACAGATCGGTCCAGACGGTTTGCGGACAGGTATAGCCGCACCACACCCGCCCCAGCGCCGAAGTGAACAAAAACAACCCCAGCCCGGCCATCACCAGCAAACCCGCTACGAAGTAGAATTCATGGGGCCAGATTTCGATCCAAAAAAAGTAGAACCGCCGCCCCGCCATATCCAGCAGCACTGCCTGATCGGGCAATTGTGGCCCGCGATCCCAACGAATCCACGGGGTCAGGTAATAAATGCCCAGCGTCACCAACATGATCCACCATTTCAATCGGCGGAACTTGCCTGAAACCTTGCGGGGGAACACGGGCTCTTGCGCCGCATATAAAGGGGGAGTGTTGGTTTGGGTCATCTGTTTGGTCCTGTTCGCAAGCCCACATTACCCGCAGGACAAACAGCCTGCCTTGATGTGGATCAAAAAGACCCCCGAGACAGCATGTTTTGCGAACAGGGCCGTCTCGGGGTACAGGGTTGTGGTGGGATACAGCCCTGTGTTCGCTTTACTCGCCCCCGCCCAACCCGTGGACATAGGCAGATACCGCACGCACGTCAGCTTCGGACAGGCGTTGCCCCCATGCGGGCATGATGCCGAAACGGGCGTTGGTGACGGTTTGTGTCAAAGTCTCGCGATCACCGCCATAAAGCCAGATGGCATCCGCCAGATTGGGCGCGCCCTGATCCCGATCCCCCAAACCTGCCGCGCCGTGACAGGAAGCACATTGATCGGCAAACAACTGTTGCCCAACCTGTGCCTTGGCAGGCTCTGCATCCGCATTGGACAGGGAATAGACATATTCCACCACAGCGGCGATTTCAGTTTTTTCCATAAATTCGCCAAAAGCGGGCATCTGGGAATAGCGGGCGTCGTCGTCGGTATCATTGCGAATACCGTGGCGCACGGAATAACCGATTTCATCCATACTGCCGCCCCAAAGCCAGTCATCATCCAGCAGGTTGGGATAGGCCTTGGCCCCGGCGGCCCCAGACCCATGGCATTGGGAACACTGCGCTTTGAACACTGCGCCGCCCCGTGCCACCGCATAGCGCAGCAAGTCGGGATCATCCCCCAGTTGGTTCATTTCAGCTGCCAGCAGCGTATCCACCAAAGTCGCATTTTTTGCGTCATGGGTCTTGATCGCCTCGGCCACATTGGCCCGCGTGGACCAGCCCATCGTCCCCGTAGTGGCGCCGCTGATCATCGGCCATGCGGGATAAAAGATGGTATAGCCGATGGCCCAAACGATGGTCGCGTACAGGGTCCACAGCCACCAGCGGGGCATCGGGTTGTTCAGTTCCTGAATGCCGTCCCAACTGTGGCCAGTGGTTTCAACACCTGTGACGTCATCCACATTTTTATCAGTCTGATCAGACATCGTTTTGTCCTTTCATGCAGCCAGAGCAAGTGCCTGAACAAGAGGCCTTTGGCGCTGTGTCGCGCAACGGGATTTGGCTGGCGTCATCGTGCAAACTGCGGCTGCCCGGACGAAAGGCCCAGACGATTGCGCCAAGAAAGAAGCAGAACATGGCCAGCAAAAACCAACTGTCGGCCAATTCGCGCAGGATTGAATAGGTATCCATCTTTACCCCCTATCGACTGGCGTCTGGGGTGAAGGTTGAAAAATCAACCATGGTCCCCAGAACTTGCAAATAGGCAATCAGCGCGTCCATTTCTGTCAGCTCTTTTTGCCCGTCAAAATTGGACACGGCCGCACCGGGGTAACGTTCTAACATGTCCTCGTAATCGCCCTCGGGATCGGCCTGCACGTAGTAATCCGCCACGGCGTTTTCCAACATTTCGTCGGTGTAGGGCACGCCGACCATGCGGTGGGTTTTCAACAACGCCTTGATCTGTGAGGGTTCAATCCGCGTTTCTGCCAGAAAGGCATATTTCGGCATGATTGATTCAGGCACAACCGATTGCGGGTCGCTTAGATGATCCACATGCCAACTGTCGGAATAACGCCCCCCCACACGGGCCACATCCGGCCCTGTGCGTTTGGACCCCCATTGAAACGGGTGGTCGTACATGCTTTCGGCGGCCAGTGAATAATGGCCGTAGCGTTCGACCTCATCGCGCATGGGGCGGATCATCTGGCTGTGGCACAGGTAACAGCCCTCGCGCACATAGACGTCCCGTCCGGTCAGTTCCAACGGCGTATAAGGGCGCACACCTTTGACCTTTTCGATGGTATTTTCCAACCAGAACAGCGGGGCGATTTCGACGATACCGCCGACGGAAACCACCAGTAAGGAAAAGACCAGCAACAAGGTCGGGCTTTTTTCAAGGATTGCGTGTTTATCTAGGAATGCCATGATCTGCGCCCCTTATTCTGCTGGAATTGCGTTGGAGGAAGTGGCTTCGTCAGATGCATTCTCGGATTTTTTGCCGCGAATGGTCATCCACATATTCCACACCATGATCAAAGCACCGGACAGATACATCACCCCGCCCAAGCCGCGCACCACATACATCGGGTATTTGGCGGCAACCGTGTCAGCGAAGGAATTCACCAAGAAACCCTGATCATCCACCTCGCGCCACATCAGGCCCTCCATAATGCCTGTCACCCACATGGACGCCGCGTAAAGAACGATGCCGATGGTGGCCAACCAGAAATGCCAGTTGATCGCGCTGTTGGAATACATCTTGGCGCGTCCCCACAGACGGGGCGTTAGGAAGTAGAGACAGGCAAAGGTGATCATGCCGTTCCAGCCCAGCGCACCGGAATGCACATGGCCAATGGTCCAGTCGGTATAGTGGCTCAGGCTGTTGACCGCGCGGATCGACATCATCGGGCCTTCAAAGGTGGACATGCCGTAAAAGCCAAGAGACAGCACAAACATCCGCAGGATCGGATCGGTGCGCAGCTTGTCCCACGCGCCTTGCAGGGTCATCAAACCGTTGATCATACCACCCCAACTGGGCATCCACAGGATGATCGAAAACACCATCCCAAGGGTCGAGGCCCAATCGGGCAATGCTGTGTAATGCAAGTGGTGCGGACCCGCCCAGATGTACAAAAAGATCAGCGCCCAGAAGTGAATGATCGACAGTTTATAGCTATAAACCGGACGGCCTGCCTGTTTTGGTACGAAGTAGTACATCATCCCAAGGAACCCCGCCGTCAGGAAGAACCCTACCGCGTTATGGCCGTACCACCACTGGGTCATGGCGTCTTGGACGCCTGCAAAAACCTGTACGGATTTGCTGCCCCAGATCGACACAGGTATGGACAGGTTATTGACCACATGCAGCATGGCGACCGTGACGATGAAGGCCAGATAGAACCAGTTGGCCACATAGATATGCCGTTCACGTCGCTTGAAAATCGTGCCCAGAAACACCGCCAGATAGGCCAGCCACACAACGGTCAGCCAGATATCCACATACCATTCGGGTTCAGCGTATTCTTTGGATTGGGTAGACCCCAACAGATAGCCCGTGGCCGCCAGAACGATGAACAGCTGATAGCCCCAGAACACAAACCACGACAGGTTCCCGCCCCACAGCCGCGCCGCGCTGGTGCGCTGCACCACATAAAACGACGTGGCAATCAAACCATTACCGCCAAAAGCAAAAATCACCGCAGAAGTGTGCAGTGGGCGCAGGCGACCAAAATTTGCAAAGGGTTGTGCCCAGTCAAAATTCAACGATGGAAACGCCAGTTGAAAGGCGATAAACGTGCCCACCAGAAACCCGACAATTCCCCAGAATGCGGTGGCAATTACACCCGCACGAATCACGCCGTCTTGATAACCGCTTGTATCCACCGCCTGTTTTTGCGGCTCACCCGAATGCAGTGTCACCCACAAGAACATGCAAATAGCGATCATCATGATCAGCAGCGCATGCAATTGATAGGCCGCATCCTGCGCCCAGTTCGCCCCCATAGCCGCGACAAGCGCGACCATAGCCAATAAAAAAGCCTTGATATAGTCCATCTGACACCTCGAAAAATACGAGCCCTGCCAAAGCAGACACTCCTGTTCGCAAGGAGAGGGTTAGGCGGGATGGGGGATGGCTTCTTTGATCTGGGTCAAGTTTGGCGGGACACAGCGAATTTTAGGGGGAAATTAAAGACAATCGTCGGATTCATCGCCCGAAATCGCCCGCAAGGCCTCTAGGTCCGTCACCACAAAATTGCGCCGGTCGCTGAAATTCAGAACGCCTTCGGATTTCAGCGCAGACAAATGACGGCTGACGGTTTCCAGTGTCAGCCCCAGATAATTGGCAATCTCTTCACGGGTCAGCGGCAGGGCGAGCGCCAGCGCCGGGGTGATCCCATGATCCACACTGTTGCGCTGTACCAGCATATCAATAAAGGTCGCGATCTTTTCACGGGCGGTTTTGCGCCCCAGCAACAGCATCCAGTCCCGCGCCGCATCCAGTTCATCCAGTGCGATTTCCACCAACCGCTGCGCAATGCGCGGGGTGGCAACCAGCAGCCGCTCAAACGGTTGCCGTTCAAAGCAGCACAGGGTCACATCGGTTACGGCGGTTACATCAAATTCAACCTTACTACGCCCCGGCCTGCCGATAAAATCCGATGGCAACAACAGCCCCACCATCTGGGTTCGTCCGTCTTCCAGAGTTTTGCCAAGGGTCGCCACTCCGCTGACAATAGAGGCCACATAGTCCATCGGCTCTCCGCGCCAGAACACCTGATCGCCCGCTTTAAAATTGCGGTAGATTTTAATCTGCTCAAGCACAGCCAGTTCGTCCGTATCACAACGGGAACACACCGCGCGGTGGCGGATCGGGCATTCGCTGCATTTTACATTAGCCAGAACAGGCGCATTCATCGGGTCAGGACCATTCGCAGGACAAAAAGAGGCAGGCACTGTCTATAGGATATAGCAAAAGAAGCGATCCCGCCACATCGCCGCACCTGTGGCGCAAAGTGACACAGCAGACACGAACGCCCCCTGCAGCCCCCTTGCAAAATCGGCCCCGATAGCGCAGATGCACTGCACGTTTATCCCTGCTTTAATCATCCGCGCCACAGCCACCTAAGGCCCAGCCAACACAGGCCCTCTTATGACACAGCTTATCCCCGCCTGGATTGACGGTCAGTTAACCCCCGTTGATAAACTGGACGTTCACCTGCGCGGCCTGAAACATCCCGCCATTTCGGTGTTCCTGTTGTCAGGGGGTAAAACCCTAATCCAGCAAAGGGCGGCGCATAAATATCATACGCCAAACCTCTGGGCGAATACGGTCTGTACCCATCCCTTTTTTGATGAACCAAGCCTGACTTGCGCCGCGCGGCGTCTGGACGAAGAACTGGGTATCACTGGCTGCGATCTGACCTTCGGGCAAACCGTAGAATACCGCGCAGATGTGGGTGGTGGTATGGTGGAACACGAAGTGGTCGATATTTTCACCGCCCGCGTTGCCGAGCCTCTCAGCCATGCGCTGAATCCGGACGAAGTACAGGCCGTACGCTGGGTCGATCTCAAAGTGCTTGCAGCGGAAGTACAAGCAACCCCCGAGGCGTTTACGCCGTGGTTGCGTGTTTACATGCGCGATCATCTTACTTGGATTTCGGCAGCCGGTTGATCGCCGCGCAAGACGCCAAACACAAAAAACCGCGCCGCAGGTTTCCCCACGGCGCGGTTGATTTCAACAAACGCGGCTTAGTTCAGCGCGGCGTCCGAAATATCCAAAGTGTATGCCCCTTCAGGGGTTTTGGTGATCACAGGATCAGAGCCAGCGGTCAGCAGGCTGTCCACAGTCCGTTGGTAATCCGCAACATCCAACGCGCCATTGGACCCGGCAGTCAGTTTTGCAACCTCGGCCATCATCCGTTTTTGGTGTTCTTCGGTTTGCGCACCAGTGGAATCATTGTCCAGAACGATCATCGCAGCTTCGTCAGGATGCTCTTCTGCGTATTTCCAACCCTTCATGGACGCGCGCACAAATTTCACCATCTTGGCTTTGAATGCTTCGTCTTTCAGGTTGTCGCCCAGCACATACATGCCGTCTTCCAATGTAGCCACACCCAGATCTTCGTATTTGAAAACAACCAGATCGTCCGATGTCAGACCCGCATCAATAACCTGCCAGTATTCGTTGTAGGTCATCGTCGACACACAAGCCGCCTGTTTTTGCAGCAGCGGGTCTACGTTGAACCCTTGTTTCAGAACGGTCACACCGCCGTCAGAACCATCGGTTTTCAGGCCAAGTTTGCTCATCCAGCTTAGGAACGGATATTCGTTTCCAAAGAACCAAACGCCTAGTGTTTTGCCCGGAAAATCATCGGATGTCGCAATGCCCGCGTCTTTGCGACAGGTCAGCATCATGCCCGAGGATTTGAACGGTTGGGCGATATTCACCAGATCCAGACCCTTTTCACGGGAGGCCAAAGCAGATGGCATCCAGTCCAGAACCACATCCGCACCACCGCCAGCAATCACCTGTGCAGGGGCAATGTCAGGGCCGCCCGGTTTGATGGTGACGTTCAGGTCTTCTTCATCGTAAAACCCTTTGTCCTGCGCCACATAATAGCCCGCAAACTGCGCCTGTGTGACCCATTTCAGCTGCAACGTTACATCGTCTTTGGCCTGCGCAAGGGTTGCGCTGAATGCCATCGCCCCTGCCAGTGCTGTTGTTATAATTTTTTTCATAGTCTCTCTCCTTGTTGATTCGATAATTATTGTGCTCAGCCTCGTTGCGAAGGGTGCCAGAAGGTGACCCCTTTTTCCAGCAGCGCAACCAGCCCGTAAAAGGCCGACCCCGCAATCGCTGCCACGGTTATTTCGGCCCAGACCATATCCAGTGCCAGACGCCCCACCTCGGTGGAAATCCGGAACCCCATTCCCTTGATGGGCGAGCCAAAGAACTCTGCCACAATAGCGCCGATCAGCGCCAGCGTCGTCGCAATCTTCAACCCGTTAAAAATAAACGGCATGGCGGCGGGCAGGCGTAATTTCATCAGGGCTTGGGGATAGCTGGCGGCATAGGTGCGCATCAAATCCCGCTGCATCGTGTCACTTGCCTGCAACCCCTGCACAGTGTTCACCAGCACGGGAAAGAACACCATCGCGACAACCACGGCGGCTTTGGAATGCCAGTCAAACCCGAACCACATCACCATAATCGGCGCCAGACCAATGATCGGCAAGGCCGCCACAAAGTTCCCCACAGGCAACAAGCCACGCTGCAAAAACGGGCTGCGATCCACAGCAATCGCCACCAGAACCGCAGCGCTACAGCCGATGATATAGCCAGACAAAGCGCCCTTCACAAAGGTCTGAAAGAAATCCGCCCAAAGGATTGGCAGGCTCTGCACAAACGTCACCCCAATCGCCGAGGGTGGCGGCAACAGCACAGGGCTAATGCCCAGCCCGCGCACAAGTCCCTCCCACAGCAGCAACAACGTAATGCCGAACAGGGCCGGAACTGCAAACCCGATAAACCGAGAGGGCTTTTGTGCGGTCAGCCGGATATTTACCCACCACGCCACGGCCCAGAACACCAAAACAGACAGAATCCAGATCATTGCGCCATCCCCATCCGTTTCAACGTTAGCGTCTGGATCATGCCAATCACCGCCACCATCAAAGCCGCCAATGTAGCCGCCGCGATAAGGGCGCTCCAGATCTGAACCGTCTGACCATAATAACTGCCAACCAGCATACGCGCCCCAAGGCCACCATCCTGTGACAAAGACAATTCAGCCACCACAGCCCCGATCAAACTGGCCGCAATACCGACCTTTAGGGATGCAAACAAATAAGGGGCTGATGCAGGCAACCGCAGTCTCCAGAAGGTCTGACTGCGCGAGGCATTCCACGTGCGCATCTGGTCCATCTGCATGTGATCAGGGGAACGCAACCCTTTGACCATGCCAACCACCACGGGGAAGAATGACAGATACATGGAAATCACCCCTTTCGCGATCAGATCATCCACCTGCGCGCTGGCCAGAACCACCACAATCATCGGCGCAATCGCAAGAATCGGGATGGTTTGACTGGCAATAATCCACGGCATCACCGACTTGTCCATCGCCCGATTATGGACAATACCAACCGCCAGTAAAATTCCCAAGCCGGTTCCAAAAACAAACCCCAGAACAGTTGAACTCAGGGTGATCCAGCCGTGATAAATCAACGACCGTTTGCCAAACGCCTTACCCGCCTGAACCATCGCGCCGGTGGTTTTCCACAGCTCCGCTGCCACTTGATGGGGCGGGGGCAAACGCGGTTTGTCTTGCGTCATCGTGTCTTTCACCATGTCGCCAAAAGACAGTTCTATATTGGCTCGCTCAGCCTTATCATAAGCCCAATTCTTATTCAGTAGAACCGCGCCGCCATACCAAAACGCAAAAAGCACCAGCACCACAGTGCCTATCGGTAAAAAATTACGCACAGGCACACTCCCCCAGCTTCAATGTTCCCCGAAATACTCCCGCCGGAGGCATATTATTTGAAAACCCAGCGCCGAGTGCGACGGTTTCTTTGAGTACTTTAAGAACATTGAAACTATTTGAGTCGCATCCTGATCTTGCGGAACAGGCTGGAGAGCCGATGGCCGTGAACGTTGAAGCCACTTTACCCTCCCTATAGGGCAAAAGTGATCTAATCTGAGGAGCGCGCGCAAAGCGAGGTCGGGCGCTCCTTCTCTTTTGAACCGGCTGCATTTTACCCATCAGCATGGCCTTCACGCAGACCGTCCCGCACACGGTGCGCGATTTCGATGAATTCAGGCGAGTCGCGGATATCAAGCGGGCGTTCCTTGGGCAGCGTGCTTTCAATCACATCCGCAATGCGCCCCGGGCGTGGGGACATAACGACTATTTTGGTGGAAAGATACACGGCCTCGGGGATCGAATGGGTCACAAAGCCGATGGTTTTTTCTGTACGCGCCCAAAGCGCAAGCAGTTGTTCGTTCAGATGGTCGCGGACAATTTCGTCAAGCGCGCCAAAGGGTTCGTCCATCAGCAGAATATCCGCATCAAAGGCCAGCGCGCGGGCGATCGAGGCCCGTTGCTGCATGCCGCCTGACAATTGCCATGGGAATTTCCGGTCGAACCCTTCAAGTTCCACCAGTTCAAGCACACGATTCACACGTTCGGCCTGATCTTCTTTGGAATAGCCCATAATTTCCAGCGGCAGACGGATATTGCCGCCAATGGTGCGCCACGGATAGAGACCCGCGGCCTGAAACACATAGCCATAGGCGCGGGATTTTCGTGCTTCGCGCGGGCTGACTCCGTTAACGGTGATCGACCCGCCCGTGGGTTGTTCCAGATCGGCCATACAGCGTAGAAACGTGGTTTTGCCACAGCCTGACGGGCCGATAAAGGACACGAACTCGCCCTTGTTGATATCAAGGTTAATGTCTTTCAGCGCATGGACTGGCCCGTCATTTGTTTCAAACGTCAGCGACAGGTTTTGTGCTTTGATTACGGTAGTCTCGCTCACTTGCTGGCCTTCATCTTATATCCCCGCCGGAATGTTCATAGGATCCCGCTCGATTTTGCGCGGAGAGTTCAACTCTTTCCATTTGCTCAACGCGGTATGGGCGGACGGGAAGGCGGGGCGCGGCACAAAGCGGCCTCGGCCAGGTTGGGGCTGCGAGTTTTTGCCCCAAGCCCAGATCACATCTCCCCGAGACAGTGTAAAGCGGGCGTTGGCGGTGACTTCAAAGCCCTCAAACACGTTGTAATCCAACACGGAATGGTGGTTGCTAGGGCTGATGGTTTTGGAGATTTTTGGATCCCAAACCACTATATCCGCATCCGCGCCTTCGACAATTGCACCCTTCTTGGGATAGATGTTCAGGATTTTCGCAACATTCGTAGATGTGGCCGCAACAAATTCCTGCGGGGTCAGGCGACCTGTTTCCACACCTTCGGTCCACAGAACCGCCAGACGTTCCTCTAGGCCGTTTGATCCGTTCGGGATGATCCGGAAATCATCGCGCCCTGCCCGTTTCTGTTCGGTGCTAAAGGCTGCGTGATCGGTGGCGACCACCTGCAAGGAACCTGATTGCAGACCTGCCCAAAGGCTGGCTTGATGGTCTTTGTGACGGAAAGGCGGGGACATGACGCGACGGGCGGCGTGGTCCCAGTCCTTGTTAAAATATTCGCTCTCGTCCAGCGTCAGGAACTGAATCAGCGGTTCGCCATAGACGCGCATACCCTTTTGGCGCGCACGGCGGATCGCCTCATGGGCTTGCTCACAGGACACATGCACGATGTACAAAGGCACGCCCGCCGCATCCGCAATAGTGATCGCGCGGTTGGCGGCTTCGCCTTCCAACTCGGGTGGGCGGGAATAGGCGTGGCCTTCGGGGCCGGTGATGCCTTCCTTCATGTATTTTTCCTGCAGGATCGCCACCAAATCGCCGTTTTCGGCGTGGACCATAGGCAGCGCGCCCAGTTCCTTGCAGCGCTGGAACGAGGCGAACATTTCGTCATCCTCAATCATCAGCGCGCCTTTATAGGCCATGAAGTGTTTGAACGAGTTCACGCCCATTTCAACTGCGGTTTTCATTTCCGCAAAAATTTGTTCGTTCCAGCCTGTCACCGCCATGTGATAGCCGATGTCCGAACAAATCTGCGGCGCAGACTTGCGGTGCCATTCCTTGATGCCGTTCACGATGGACCCGTCTTCGCCCGGCAGACAGAAATCCACCAGCATGGTGGTGCCCCCCGCAGCGGCGGCCCAAGTGCCGGATTCAAAGGTTTCCGCCGCCGTGGTGCCCATGAAAGGCATTTCCAAATGGGTGTGCGGGTCGATCCCGCCGGGGATCACATAGGCGCCTTCTGCGTCGATGTATTCATCGCCCTTCAGATCCTCGCCGATTTGTTTGATCGTTTCTCCCTCGATCAAAACATCCGCTTTCCAAGCGCGATCTGCGGTACAAACGGTGCCGCCTTTGATGACTTTAGTTGTCATGTTTTTTCTCCCTGTTTCTCCGCAGCGCTCCGACCTTTGGTCAAAACCACCTGCAGCATCACAACGGATTTTACCCCGTTATTTTCTGCTATTGCGGATTTCTTTCTTCGTTTCATCAATCTTTCCAGCTTCGGCTCCCGCACCTTAAAGTTGTGAGCCTGATGTTGTTTTAACCGACAACCTCCGCTGTCTCCAACACCGCGTGCATCAGAACATCCGCCCCCGCAGCCGCCCAGTCCTTGGAAATCTCCTCGGCCTCGTTGTGCGACAGCCCGTCCACACAAGGGCACATTACCATAGCAGTCGGGGCCATGCGGTTGATCCAACAGGCATCATGCCCTGCGCCAGACACCAGATTCCGGTGGGAATAACCCAGCCGTTCAGCCGCGTTGCGCACAGCACTGACACAGCCTTCGTCAAATTCCACGGGGTCAAAGCCGCCAACCTTTTCAAAGGCAACACCCAGCCCCATATCATCCGCGATCTTTTGCGCACCCGCCTTAAACCGCGCTTCCATATCTTCGATCACGTCAAGCTGGGGCGAGCGGAAATCAACCGTGAACACCACCTTGCCCGGGATCACATTGCGCGAGTTCGGGAACACATCAATATGCCCCGCCGCGCCAACCGCGTCAGGGGCGTGGCTCCATGCAATTTCTTCGACCAGCTCTAGCATCCGCGCCATACCAAGGCCGGCATTTTTTCGCATGGGCATCGGGGTAGACCCCGTGTGCGCATCATTCCCCGTTACGGTCACTTGGGTCCAAGACAGGCCCTGCCCGTGGGTAACAACGCCCACTTCAATGCCCTCAGCTTCCAGAATCGGACCTTGTTCGATGTGCAGTTCAAAGAAGGCGTGCATCTTGCGTTCGCCCACAGGCTCGTCCCCCTTCCAGCCGATCCGCGCCAGTTCATCGCCGAATTTCAAACCCTCGGCATCCTCGCGGTCATAGGCCCAGTCTTGCGTGTGCATTCCCGCAAAAACGCCCGAGGCCAGCATGGCAGGGGCAAAGCGTGTGCCCTCTTCATTGGTCCAGTTGGTGACCACAATCGGGTGTTTGGTTTTCACGCCCAGATCGTTGATCGAGCGCAGGATTTCCAAGCCGCCCAGCACCCCGAGAACCCCGTCATATTTCCCGCCAGTCGGCTGCGTATCAAGGTGCGATCCCACATAAACCGGCAGCGCGTCGGGGTCTGTGCCCTCAAGTCGCGCGAACATGTTGCCCATTGTATCCAGCCCCATGGTGCAGCCCGCTGCCTCGCACCATTTCTGAAACAAGGCGCGGCCTTCGCCGTCTTCGTCTGTCAGGGTTTGTCGATTGTTGCCACCCGCAACGCCAGGGCCGATTTTGGCCATCTCCATCAGGCTGTCCCACAGCCGATCAGCGTTGATCCGAAGGTTGCTTGCTGGTGCCGCCATGAGTCTTCTCCCTGTCATGCATCTTGCGCTGGCCGATTTCTGACCATATGGTCAGGACTATGGATGCACGTTGACCATTCGGTCAAGAAATTTCTGAAAGCGCCTTGTATGAAATCTAACGCCGCCCCTATTCGCAAACAAAATAAGCGCCGTGAAAACGAAGTGATTATTTTAAAGGCAGCAGAAAAAGTCTTTGCAGATCTGGGGTTTGGCGGCGCAACCATGCAATTGATTGCTGATGCGGCGGGGCTGCCAAAGGCCAATGTGCACTATTATTTCTCAACCAAAGAATCCCTGTACCGGCAGGTGGTTTCGAACATTTTTGACGTCTGGCTTCAGGCCGCCGACAGCTTTGAAGAAGCCGCAGGGCCTGCCGATGGAATCGGGGCTTATATCGACGCAAAAATGGAAATCAGCCGCACCCATCCGGCCGGTTCCAAGGTCTGGGCGTCCGAGGTCATGCACGGTGCGCCAATCATTCAGGACTATCTGGAAACCACATTGGTGGAATGGACAAATTCCCGCGTGACCGCAATTAACGCCTGGATCGAAGCAGGATTGATGGACCCGATCAACCCGCGCCATCTGCTGTATATGATCTGGTCTACCACCCAGCATTACGCGGATTTCGGGCATCAAATCCAGACCTTGAACAACAGCGCCCCCCTGTCAGACGATCAGTGGGACGCGGCGAAAGCCTCGGTCAAACAGATTATCCTCAAAGGCATTGGCGTCGCGATCTAAGCGGCGTATTTTTTCAAGACAAGGCAAAAGACCATGGCACGCGCAGCATCCACCAAGGGCAAGACCCGTATTCAACGGGAAAAGACCGAACAAATCCTGGATGCCGCCCTAGAGGTGTTTTCCACCTACGGTTTTCGCGGTTCTACCATCGACCAGATCGCTGCCGAGGCTGGCCTGTCCAAACCCAACATCCTGTATTATTTCGACGGAAAAGAGGCGATCCACGGGGTGCTTCTGGACAGGCTGCTGCACAAATGGCTGGAACCGTTGAACCAGCTTACCGACAGCGATGATCCCACCCGTGAAATTTGCGATTACGTCATGCGCAAGCTGGAAATGGCCCGTGATTTTCCCCGCGAAAGCCGACTGTTTGCCAATGAAATCCTGCAAGGCGCGCCGCGCATCCATGAGCAGCTGACCGGATCTCTCAAGACGCTTACCGACGAAAAAGCCACGCTGATCCAGCATTGGATCGACAAGGAAAAAATCGCCCCTGTCGATCCCCATCACCTGATTTTCTCGATCTGGTCCACAACCCAGCATTACGCGGATTTCGACGTTCAGGTGCAATCTGTTCTGGGGGTTAAATCCGAACAGCGGTTTGAAATAGCAGCCGATCACCTGAACAAAATGTTCCGCGCCGTGCTAAAAAAATGAGCCTGAAATGCCCGCACGGCAGGGCAAACCCCACCGCGCGGCCTGTGCAGCCTGTGTGAATTCGCTTACCTTTTCGAAGTTTCGGGGCGATTATTATCCAAGGCCACACGCACCTGCGCCTGTGTTAAAGACGGCTCTGCCTTAACCAAACAGGCGCTGACCGCTGACATATCGGGACGTGCAGGTCGCGCTCCGTTTGCTCCGCCGGCCTTTGACGGCTCGGGGAAACAGTTTTTCACCGCTTGCGCACCCAGATTCAACTCTGCACCAATCGCAGCAAAGGGCGGCTCTGGCATACGACCACTTTGTTGCTGCGCGACGGCATAGCCCGCGGCGGATAAATACCCCAAAGTCGCAATCAGCGCTGTTGTCTTCCGTATCATTTTGTCATTCCTTAGACTTGTAGTACCCCTGTCAAACGCGTTGCAGCCCAAATTCCGTCTCTGAAAACCCGCTGTATTTGTTCCTTTCCACCCGCTCGCCCTAAACCGATCGCAACTCAGGGGATACACATGCAAAACTCACCCGCTAAGGCTGCCCAGCGACACTTGCAAAACCATTGGCAGATGATCGCACTGATCGTTGTGATTTTTGCGCTCTGGCCCACGCAGATCATCCAGCCCCTGCGCATCCTGATCGTCTTTCTACACGAGATGTCTCATGCGGTGATGACCTTGTTGACGGGGGGAACCGTCTTGGATTTTTCGGTCAGCGCAAATGAATCCGGCCATGTCACCAGCCTTGGCGGAAACCGTTTTCTAACCTTGTCCGCTGGTTACCTCGGCTCGCTCCTCATGGGGGCGATGATGTTCGCCCTGGCGCTGCGCAGCACTTGGGATCAATGGATTCTCGGCGCATTGGGCATAGGGATAGCCGCGATCACGGTACTGTATATCCGCAGCCCCTTCGCTCTGATGTTCGGCCTTGGCACCGCCGCCATCCTGATTGCCATAGCCTATGCCCTGCGCCCCGCCGCCAGCGATTTCTGCCTGCGCATCATTGGCGCCACCAGCATGATCTACGTCCCCTATGACATCTTTTCAGACACAATTCGCGGGGCCGCGCAAAGATCAGACGCCCGTATGCTGGCCGAAGAATTCGGCGGCGCAACCCTACTTTGGGGCGCACTCTGGCTGGCTATCAGCCTTGTATTCATCGCAATCACACTGCGCACCGCCCTTAAACACCCCAGTAATCTTCGCTGGAACCCACCGGAAACGTAGAAAGCAGGACGCCTAAACGCCCTGCCTTCAATGTTCCAAAAATACTCGGTCCTTATTCGGCAGCAACCGCGCTCGGGTTGTTGGGATGGGTGGTCCAATCCGCAAAATCCGCCTCAACCACTTTGCCCGTGCGTTCGTCCATCATGCCCGGCTGCAGGGTTTCCATGGTGATGCAGCCTTCAACAGGGCACACATTCACACACAGATTGCAGGCCACGCATTCGTCGTCTTGCACTTCAAACACACGATCCGCAGACATAGAGATCGCCTGATGGGAGGTATCTTCGCACGCCGCAAAACAGCGCCCGCATTTGATGCAATCATCCTGACTGATCCGCGCTTTGGTGATGTGGTTCAGGTTCAGATTCTGCCAGTCGGTGACATTTGGAACAGCCCGCCCCACAACATCATCAATGCTTGCGTGGCCTTTTTCATCCATCCACTGGCCCAGACCCGAAATCATTTCCTGCACCACCTTGAACCCGTAGGTCATCGCTGCTGTGCAAACCTGCACATTGCCACAGCCCAGCGACATAAACTCTGCCGCATCACGCCAAGTGGTGATGCCGCCAATACCCGACATGGGCAAACCCGCCGTTTCAGGGCTGCGCGCTATTTCCGCAACCATATTCATGGCAATCGGCTTTACCGCAGGGCCGCAATAGCCGCCGTGGGATCCTTTGCCATCAATGGACGGCTCGGGTGAAAAGTTGTCCAGATTGACGCTGGTGATTGAATTGATCGTGTTAATCAGGCTAACCGCATCCGCCCCGCCCCGTTTGGCGGCTTGGGCTGGATAACGCACATCAGTGATATTTGGCGTCAGCTTCACAATAACGGGCATCCGCGTGTATTGTTTGCACCAGCGTGTGACCATTTCGATGTATTCAGGAACCTGCCCGACCGCCGCGCCCATACCCCGTTCGGCCATGCCGTGGGGACACCCGAAGTTCAGCTCGATCCCGTCCGCACCGGTTTCTTCGACCACAGGCAGGATTGCTTTCCATGCGTCTTCTTCGCAGGGCACCATCAGGGACACGATCAGCGCGCGATCCGGATAGTCTTTCTTAACCGATTTGATTTCGCGCAGGTTTTGTTGCAACGGGCGGTCGGTGATCAACTCGATGTTGTTCAGGCCCAGCAAGCGCCGGTCCGCCCCGAAAATCGCCCCGTACCGAGGACCGTTTACGTTGACCACAGGCGGGCCTTCTTCGCCCAAAGTTTTCCAGACCACGCCGCCCCAGCCTGCTTCAAAGGCGCGGCGTACGTTGTATTCCTTGTCTGTTGGCGGGGCCGAGGCCAGCCAGAAGGGGTTCGGGGATTTAATGCCAATGAAATTGCTTCTGAGATCAGCCATAATTACGCTCCCTTACCCGTAAGATTTGCATGAATATCCATCGCCGCATCACGGCCTTCGGCCACGGCCGTGACGGTCAGGTCATCGCCGCCGCTGGCACAATCGCCACCCGCCCAGATGCCCGCAACTGATGTGCGGCCCGCATCGGTGACCAGAATTTTACCCCGTTCAACCGTTAAGCCAGCCTCTAGTGTCAGCGTCTGGCCGATGGCTTTAAACACCTGATCCGCCGCGATCTGAAAGGTCTCTCCCGTGGGTGTCAATTCACCGCCTGCGCTGGTGGTGCGGGCGAATTCGACGCCTGTCACCTTGCCGTTGCCCAGAACCTTGACGGGCTGGGCGTTAAATTCAATCCGCACCCCGTGGCTGGTGGCCAGAACTTGTTCAAACTCAGACGCCCCCATGGCTGATTTATCCCGCCGATAAGCGACAGTCACATCCTGTGCCCCCAGCATTTTGGATTGCACAGCCGCGTCGATTGCGGTCATGCCGCCGCCGATCACCACCACACGGCGCCCAACAGGCAGTGCGGTCAGATCATCGGACTGGCGCAATTCTGCTATGAAATCTACCGCATCGCGCACGCCGTCTTTGTCTTCGCCATCTGCACGCAGCGCATTTACGCCACCCAGACCAACCCCAAGGAAAACCGCATCGTGACGGCCTTGCAGATATTCCAGCGTCAGGTTTTCACCCAGCTTTTGATCGTATTTCACGTCGATGCCGCCGATTTCCAGCAGCCAGTCCACCTCGGCCTGCGCAAATCCGTCTACGGATTTATAGGCGGCAATGCCGTATTCGTTCAGACCGCCACCTTTGGGACGCGCATCATAGATTTCAACCTCATTGCCCAACATCGCCAGACGGTGTGCTGCGGCCAAGCCTGCTGGCCCTGCCCCCACAACTGCTACGGATTTTCCGGTGGATGCAGCACGGGTGAAGGGATGTTTGCCCTGGGCCATCAATTTATCAGTGGCGTAGCGTTGCAACTGGCCGATCAGGACAGGCTTGCCCTCGGCTACTTCGCGCACGCAGACTTCTTCGCACAGTGTTTCAGTCGGGCAGACCCTTGCGCACATGCCGCCCAGAATATTCTGGTCAAAGATCGTTTGCGCCGCGGATTCCGCCGTGCCGGTTGCGATCTGGCGGATAAATAACGGAATGTCGATGGATGTGGGACAGGCCGTCTGACACGGCGCATCATAGCAGAAATAGCATCTGTCTGCGGCCACCAATGCCTCGTGATCATCCAGCGGCGGATGTAAATCGCTGAAGTTGTCGGCCAAAGCATCCGCGCTGACGCGGCCTGCCACAATGCCATCCGTATTCGGAGAGTTTCCCATGCCTAGTCCCTGTTAAAACCTCGGTAGGATTAAACTCTTGCACAGGTCTTTTTATTTATCAATTGGTAAATTTTTTACAATACGCACAAAAAACGGGCAATCCTCAAGGGGTTGCCCGTTTCGTAACACCCTCAAAAGAGCGGGAATTTCCGGATGTCACCCGTTCAAACGCATATGCGCCATGATCTGCCCGTGATCAGAGGCCAGCTTGTTATAGGGCGCTTCGGCGTGACTGCCATCGGTCAGGTGATCGTTGAACACGGAAAAATATTCCATGTTTCCAATTGCATCCGCGTTGTCAGGATTGAAATGGCGGGACATCAGGATCTGGTCAATGCTTTCAAACACCCCGCCAAAAGCCGATGTATAAACCATATCACGCAGGGATTTGCGCACGAACAGTTTTTCCGCGCTGGTCAGACGCACTGCTTCAATCGACTCGGTTATTTGAATATTTTCTGCATCCGTATACCGTTCGCTGCGGTTCTGCGCATCGTGGCGGCGCATCCATGAATAATTCTTGAATGGCCGTTCACCCGTGACCACAGCAGAAGACACCGCATGATCGCCGTCATTGAAATCGCCCAGCACGAACACCGGATTATCAGCTTGCAGTTCCGCCACAATCATTTCGCGCAGGACTGCAGCCTCGGCCGTGCGGCGCAGCATAGAGCGCAACTCGCCAATAGCGCGGCCAACAGGGTCATAAGACAGCAGATTCGCCTCAGGCGCGAAGGGCGCACCTTCGGGGCGGATAAATTCCCCCAGCTTGGATTTCAGGTGGCAATTGAACACAGTCACCACCCTACCATTAATCGGAATCCGCGCCTTGATGATCGGTCGGGACAGACGGGTCAGGGTAAAGCTGCCCGCATCGCCGCCGCCGATATGAGGAAATTCGATAACCAGAGGCACCGGTAAATCCTGCACCACTTGGGGGATGTCGTCAAAACCAAACCGCGACAACATGGCCAGCCCAGGGCGGCGGTTGCCTGCTTCGCCATCAAAAAGATTGGGGGCGAAAAACAGGCTTTCGTTGCTATACTCTTCGTAGCGCAGCTTTTTGAAGATAGCTTTGCGGTGATAGCGTTTGTCTTTGCTCGGGATCACATCGGCATTGATCGCCGCGCCCCGCCTGTTGGTTTCATCTACCACATCTTGCAGCGCGGGGCGTTCAAAGATTTCCTGAAACCCGACAATATCCGCATTCATGGTCAGCAGTTGATCCGCCAACCAATCCTCTTTCCAAGCGTATTCTTCGGGGGTGTAGCTTTCAAAACGGTAATATTCCTGATCCGGCCCGATCAAGTTTTTCACGTTGAAACTGGCAATTGTGAAATCATTGTTCGGGTCAGGATAGGGCATTAGATGTCTCCGAATTTGTCCAAAGCCATTTCAAACACAGCTTTGTCTACATTGCCACCTGTGGCCACTGCAATCACGGCATCGCCGTCAATCTGATCGCCGTGGAACAGTGCCGCGGCAAGGCCGGCCGCGCCACCTGGTTCCAGAACGATTCTCAGGCGGTGAAAGGCCAGTGCCATTGCATGCAGGCATTCGTCCTCGGTTACCACCATGCCCGGCCCTGCCAGACGGTTGAGGATCGGAAAGGTCAACAGACCCGGCGTCGGCGTGATAATCGCATCGCACAAAGATCCCGACAGACGTTTATTCACCACCGGACGCCCCGCGCGCAGGGAATGGGCGTAGTCATCAAAATCTTGCGGTTCACAGGTGCGCACCCGCAGCAGTTCGGCATATTCCTTTAGGGCCAGTGCGATGCCAGCCGCCAAACCGCCGCCGCCTGTGGGGACCAGAACCTCGGCATCTTTGACGCGCAGGTCTTTGGCCTGAAAGACGATTTCGATGCCTGTAGTGCCCTGGCCTGCGATAACTTCGGGGTCATCAAAGGGTTTAACCAGCGCCAAACCACGGTTTGCATTCACTTTTTCAGCGACTTCATCGCGGTCTTCGGTTGCACGATCATAGAGCACAACCTTTGCGCCCAATGCTTTGGTGTTGTCAATTTTGATCTGTGGCGCATCAGATGGCATGATAATCACGGCAGAGGTCTTGTGCATATGCGCTGCCAGCGCCACCCCCTGCGCGTGGTTGCCCGACGAAAACGCGATCACCCCGTTTTTGCGCACCTCTTTGGGCATGGCCGAAATCGCCGACCACGCCCCGCGAAATTTGAACGATCCGGTGTGTTGCAGACATTCCGCTTTCACCAGAACCTTACGCCCCGCAATTTCATCCAGAAACGGAGAGGTCAGCATCGGCGTGCGTCGCGCATGGCCTTTAAGACGTTTTTCGGCAGCTTTCAGCATTTGGATCGTAGACATGGGTGTTCCGTTCTTGGACTGGGAGTGTTTGGCCCTTTCTAAGCGGGATAGCCGCCGTTTGAAACGCCTAGTTTTGCGCTGCGATTTCCGGGATGGATGTCAGGTCTGACAGGGTTTGTTGCGGTGTCCAAGGCAAGCGATCCATCGGCTCGCCTGCGCGGTTGACCCAAGCGGTGTAAAACCCGTAGCCTGTGGCACAGCCCGCGTCCCAGCCATTTGACGACACAAATAGAACCTGATCCGGCGCGGTCGAAAACCGCTTTCCCACCAGATCATAGACCGACTTGTGAGGCTTGAACACGCCCACGGATTCAACCGACAGAACGTCATCCAGCAAATCACCAATCCCAGCAGATTGCACGGCCCCGTCCAGCATCTTGGGCGACCCGTTTGACAGGATCGCCGTGTTGATCCCTGCGTCTTTGAGCTGTTTTAACATGGTTGGAACTTCGGGATAGGCGGCCAGTTCCCAATACAGCTGCAAGAGCCTTGCACGCAATTCTGCGTCACCTTGCAGACCGTTATTTTCCAGCGCCCAGTCCAACCCGTTCTGGGTTACATCCCAGAAATCCCCATGAGCATCGGCCACAGCCCGCAGCCATGAATACTGCAATTGTTTAAGCCGCCAGTCCGTAGCCAGCTTTTGCCAACAGGCCGCAAGGGCATCACGCCCCGCTTCACCCGCAGCCGTGCGGGCGGCGGCGGATACGTCAAACAGGGTGCCATAGGCGTCGAAAACGGCGGTGGTAATGGGCATAGAAGTCTCCTTTTGCCAACACTGGCATTTTGAACCGCTGGGGGGAAACGGTTTTTGGCAAACTGAAGGGCTTGTGATAAACTGCCCCCACATCCCCACCAAACAGGAGGACACCATGGCACAAGACGCCGCAAAAAATCACCACGGAACCATTGTCTGGTCAGAATTACATCTGCGCGATATGGCCGCCCAACAGGCGTTTTATTCCGCTGTGGCGGGATGGAGCTTTGACACGATGCCCTTGGCCAACGGATCAGGTGACTATGTGGTAGCAAAACAGAACGGGCGCCCGATCGCAGGATTTCTGGACATGGGGATGATGCCCCATCTAGACGGCGTGCCCACCCATTGGTTGACCTATATCGGGGTGGCAGATGTAGATGATGCTGTCAGCGCAGCCGTTGCAGCAGGAGGCACATTGCACCGCCCGGTGTTTGACATCCCCGATGTGGGACGCGTGGCAGTGATCACGGATGCAGGGGGCGCGAAACTCGCCTTGATGACACAAGCATCTTAAGCCCCCGGCAACGCTAGGGGCTTAGAGTATTTATAGGTTTTCAGGCTGGGCCATGCCGATTGCGTGGTAGCCGCCATCAACAAAAATAATTTCACCCGTGGTGAATGCGCCTGCGTCTGACGCCAGATAGACTGCGGTGCCGCCCACAGCCTCTAGTGTTGCATTGGAACGCAAAGGCGCATTTGCCTCGGTGGCGCGATAGGTTTTGCGCGCACCGCCGATGGCTGCCCCTGCAAGGGTGCGCATCGGACCCGGGGAAATGGCGTTGACGCGAATTCCCTCGGGGCCAAGATCATTGGCAAGATACCGCACAGCGCTTTCAAGGGCGGCTTTGGCCACGCCCATGACGTTGTAGTTGGGCATCACACTTGTTGCGCCCTGAAACGTCAGCGTCAGGATTGTGCCGCCATCGCGCATCAACGGGGCAGCGCGTTTGCTAAGATCAATCAGCGAGAAACAGGAAATATCCATCGAATTGGCGAAATTCGCGCGGGTTGTGTTGATGAAACGTCCCGTTAACTCATCCTTATCGGAATAAGCCACCGCGTGGACCAGAAAATCGAACGTGCCCCATTTTTCCTTCAACGTGGCGAACAGGGCATCAAGCGATGCCTCATCCGTCACATCTGCTTGCACCACCAGATCAGACCCGACAGATTCTGCCAGCGGAATCACGCGGCGGCCCAGATTTTCTGCCTGATAGGTGAAGGCCAGCTCGGCACCAGCATCGGCTGCTGCTTTAGCAATGCCCCAAGCGATAGATTTTTCATTGGCGACCCCGATAACGAGACCGCGCTTTCCTTGTAATTGGCCGCTCATGCTCTCTCCTAGAGTATCAGTTTTTGAACTTGCTCAGTAGAATAGAGCCGTTGGTGCCGCCGAACCCGAAAGAGTTGGTCATAACAGTATCAAGCCCCGCGTTTTCCACCAGTTTAGTGGCGATTTCATCGGGGTTGATGGCGGGATCAAGGTTCACCACGTTGATCGACGGCGTGATGAAATCATGTTCCAGCATCAGCAGACAAAAGATCGCCTCCATCGCGCCGGTTGCGCCTTGGGCGTGGCCGGTCATGGATTTGGTCGAGCTGATCGGCGGGGTGCTGCCTTCGCCAAAGACACGGCGCACGGCTTCGACCTCACCCACGTCTCCGACAGGCGTGGATGTGCCATGAGCGTTGATGTAGCTGACTTTGCGTCCTTCTGGCAGGGTGCTGACAGCCAGACGCATTGCCCGCTCTCCGCCTTCGCCGGATGGTGCAACCATGTCATGACCGTCGGAGGTTGCGCCAAAGCCTGTGACTTCGGCATAGATTTTGGCACCGCGCGCAATGGCGTGATCCATGTCTTCTAACACAACGATGCCGCCGCCGCCGCCAATTACAAACCCGTCGCGATCCGCGTCAAATGCGCGGGAGGCCAGTTCTGGGGTGTCGTTGTATTTCGACGACATGGCGCCCATGGCGTCAAACAGACAGGACAGGGTCCAGTCCAGTTCTTCGCCGCCGCCCGCAAACATGATGTCTTGTTTGCCCATCATTATCTGTTCGGATGCAGAGCCGATGCAATGCAAGGATGTGGAACAGGCCGATGTGATCGAATAGTTGATCCCTTTGATTTTAAAGGCTGTTGCAAGGTTCGCTGAAACGGTCGATCCCATGCATTTTGGCACAGCAAAGGGGCCAATCCGCTTGGGCGCACCTTTTTCCAGTACGGTCTGGTGCGCGGCAAACATTGCCGAGGTGGACGGGCCGCCCGAGCCAGCAATCAGCCCAGTACGGATATTAGAAATGGCATCTTCATCCAGCCCCGCATCGGCAATCGCCTGCTGCATGGCGATATGGGCATAGGCAGAACCCGGCCCCATAAAGCGCAGGGCGCGTTTGTCGATGTGTTCGGCCACATCAATATCCACTTTGCCGTGAACTTGGCTGCGAAAGCCCCGTTCTGTGTATTCTGGTGCGGCAACGATACCCGATTTGCCCGCTTTCAGCGAGGCCGTAACCTCTGCTGCGCTGTTCCCGATTGAGGAAACGATTCCCAGCCCTGTGACAACTACCCGACGCATGGTGCTCTCCTATTCACTATATTCGTGTGTGTTGGCAAATCAGGCGTCTGACAAGCCAACTTTCATGTCTGTAACGGTATATATAGGGTCGCCATCGGCAAAAACCTTGCCATTTGCAACGCCGACTTTGATTTTCCGGTCAATGACCCGTGTGAAATCAACATGATAGGTCAGCATTTTGCGGTCGGGCTTGACCATGCCTGTTAGTTTTACTTCGCCCACGCCCAGCGCCATACCGCGCCCCAGCATGCCGCGCCAGCCAAGGTTGAACCCCGTCAGCTGCCACAGGCCATCAAGGCCCAAACAGCCCGGCATGATCGGATTGCCTGGAAAATGGCAGTCAAAGAACCACAGGTCCGGCTTGATGTCGAATTCCGCAACCACATGGCCCTTGCCATGTTCGCCACCATCCGCCGAGATTTCGGTGATCCGGTCCATCATCAGCATTGGCGGCAAGGGCAACTGGGCGTTGCCGGGTCCAAACATTTCTCCGCGTGCGCATTGCAGCAGATCTTCGTATCCAAAGCTGGTGGGTCTATCTGTCATAAAGGGCCGGTCTCCGATGGTTTTTCAGTGTCGTATAAGTGCTATTATCATTGAGGCCTTGGGGCTGGCAATAGGCCAAGCGCCCTGTAAATGCGGTGTATTCCACCCGTTCAAAAACGGCGATTTGCTTTTGCGTTTGAATTGGCAGGCATTTCAGGGCATAATCCCCTGAAATCCACGGATTTATCCAGAGGCAGGTATGCAAGACACATTCCCAACCGACATGGGCCCAACCGACATGGGCCCGACAGACATGACCCCAAGCGACACAGGCGAAAGCCTTGGCCGCAAGTGGCTGTTGAGCGCGGACGTGCGGCCCACCAAACAACGGTTGGCCCTTGCGGAGCTGTTGGTCGGCGACGGGCGCAACCGCCACGTCACCGCAGAAAGCCTGTATGGTTCTGCGGGCGATCACGGCGCACAAGTGTCTTTGGCCACGGTCTATAACACATTACGTGCCTTTTGTGATGCAGGCCTGATGAACGAGGTCACAGTTGACGGGCATCGGTCCTATTTTGACACCCGTGTAGATGAACATCCCCATTACTATTGGGAAGACACGGGCACATTGACGGACGCCCCCAAGGCGGCAGTGGCTTTCGCCAAAGAGCCAGAGGCCCCTGTTGGCACCACGATTTCCCGCGTGGATGTTGTGATCCGTCTGTCGAAGAACGGGTAAATACCGCAGATTTTTCGAAAAGTGACTGACTTGCCCGCTTCAGTACGGGCGGGGGTGTCGGGATTTGGATATTTGGACCAAAAAGAGGTTGGATGTCAGGCTGGAGTTTTGGGGACTGGCTGATTTAAACCACTTCTCTTTAAAACCACTGGCCGGGTTCCATCAGGCCGAGATCCATCAGCTGTTGGGAATTCCAATGGAACCTCTCTGACTTGGCCCAAGCAAAGCTTTCCACATCAAAGGTCGATCCGGGGTTGGATTTCAAGTATTTCGCGGTGCGAAACGAGCAAATGGCGATGGTTACGGAATGGTGCCACGGGCACTGATAGGTGTTGTACTCTTCCACATTGAACATCTGGTCTTCGTCCAGTTGCAGCCCGCTTTGCGCCTGAAACAGCGCGACACGGTCGATGCGCCGCTTTGTCCAAGGAAGATGTTCCTCAAACCGCCATTTCAAGCCGCCATAGATCGACAATTGCCGATCCATCACGCCGCCGTCTTTCCAACGGGTCAGTGCGTAATAGCCGGATGAATCCAGATGGGCGTTTTCAAGGGAATAGCCGTAAGGGTTATTATCCAGATCAGCCGCATAAAGGTCGATCACATAGGTAAAGGCCGAGTTGCGACGTTCTTCGGTGATGAATGTGATCAGTTCCGACACCGAACGGTTTTCACAAAATGGAAAGTGCAAATATTCGCCATTGTAGCAATAATAAAGCCAGCGCCCCGGCAGCGCGGCAATGGCTTTGTTCACTACCGCGGTCAGGCTGTCCTGATTAAACGGGTCCTTCACAATATGGTGACATAGATCTACGCAATCCGTCGGCAAAACAACGTCGTCACGAGCCAGCAGCAGGATATTTTCGAACCCGATCCGCGCGTGATGGCGCAGGGTTGATCCGAGGCCGATTTCATCCTCTGCAAACACCAACGCCACGGGGCCTTTGGGTAAAGATCCCCCTTGTTTTTTAAGGAATGCGTCCAGAGAGGGTGCTTTCATGGGATGCCTTGAATACTGCGATGACCCGAGCCTGCAATCTGCGCAAGCTGTGTTATTTTTCAGTTAAAATGGCGGAAATAAGCCGAAATCACAAGGCTCCCAATTCGGGGGGGGACAAACTCAGTAAATCGTGATGATTTTCAGAGCAACTTCTTGTTGTGTTGCCTTGAAACCGCCCGTTAATCGCGTAATTAAAGACAATAGCGACATTGCGGGAGGGGGTAATGGGGCTGGATGGGCCTAAAGTTCTGTAAGGGGAATGAAATGAAGCTGAATGCTGACCGGATGGATTCGGATATGATGCATCACACAACACAAATTGTGGCTGCCTATGTGCAGGGCAATAAGGTTGCTGTTGAACAAATCGCCACGGTGATGGACGTGGTACATGAAAAAATTACACAAATTTATCAGGAACGGGTTGGCCATGCCAATGATACCATGCCTGCTGTACCTGTTGAAGATAGCATCACCCCCGACCACATCATCTGTCTGGAAGATGGCAAAGCCTTCAAAATGTTGAAAAAACATCTGAAAACAAAATATGACCTGTCGCCCGAAGAATACCGCGCCAAATGGGGGCTGCCGATGGATTATCCGATGGTGGCGCCGAACTATGCGGTAAAACGTCAGGAACTGGCCAAAGCTAGCGGTTTGGGCCGCAACAGGTAACCCGCAGCCGTTGATGATTTGAACAATTGGGTGTAGAGCCTTCGTTTTGACGGGGCCTGCGCCCTTTTTCATGTGGTGTTAAGATGTCCGAACCGAAAAAACTGTTTGTCAAAACCTATGGCTGTCAGATGAATGTCTATGACAGCGAACGGATGGTGACCGCCCTTGGCGGGCAGGGCTATGTGGAAACAGATACGCCCGAAGGCGCGGATATGATCCTGCTGAACACCTGCCACATCCGCGAAAAAGCTGCAGAGAAGATTTATTCCGAACTGGGGCGCTACAAGCCGTTCAAACTGGCCAATCCAGATCTGAAAATCGGCGTTGCAGGCTGTGTCGCACAGGCCGAAGGCGAAGAAATCATCCGCCGCCAGCCTATGGTCGATCTGGTGGTCGGGCCGCAAGCCTATCACCGCCTGCCCGAAATGGAGGCCAAGATCGGTCAGGTCAAAGCACAGGTGGACACTGAATTCCCGACCGAAGACAAATTCGATCACCTGCCCCGTGGCCCCAAAGCGCGCCGTGCGCCCTCGGCCTTTTTGACCGTACAAGAAGGCTGCGACAAGTTTTGCGCCTTTTGTGTGGTGCCTTACACGCGGGGGGCCGAAGTTTCCCGCTCGGTCGCGCAAATTCTGGCTGAAGCCCGTGATCTGGTGGAACGGGGTGTGGTTGAAATCAATCTGCTGGGGCAGAATGTGAACGCCTATCATGGCACCCATCAGGGCAGCGAATGGGGATTGGCGCAGCTGATCCACGAGCTGGCCAAGATCGACGAGTTGAAACGCATCCGCTTTACCACCAGCCATCCCAACGACATGGCCGACGATCTGATTGACGCCCATGGCACCTGCGAAAAGCTGATGCCCTACCTGCACTTGCCTGTGCAAGCGGGCAGCGACAAGGTGCTAAAGGCGATGAACCGCAAACACACGGCGGCTGAATATCTGGCGTTGATTGAACGGATTCGCGCCGCACGGCCCGATATTGCATTGTCTGGCGATTTTATCGTCGGCTTCCCCGGTGAAACCGAAGAAGACTTTCAGGCCACTTTGGATTTATGCAAACAAGTGCGCTACGGGCAGGCCTATTCCTTTAAATATTCGCCACGTCCTGGAACCCCTGCGGCGGATCGCGCCCATGTGGATGAAGCCGAAAAAACCGATCGTCTGGCGCGGCTGCAAGCGTTGCTAAGCCAGCATCAGGCGGAATTCCAACAGTCTATGGTGGGAAAAACCCTGCCGGTTCTGCTGGAAAAACCAGGGCGAAACCCCGGCCAGATGATTGGAAAATCAGAGTTTTTGCACGCCGTTCATATGGACGCTCGCCCCGATCAGGTTGGCCAGATTGTGCAGGCAAAGGTGCTTTGGTCTGAAAGAAACTCGTTAGCGGCAGAACTGGCTTAACGTTCGAAAACCGATCATTTTGCACATTACGGAACCAATGCTGCGGTTGATCCCGAGCATTGTTTCCAAAACTAGACCTAGTGGTTGCAATTTTTACCTTCACAATTTGTAGAAATTTGATACCTTTACACTCAGGCGGGAGAGTTGCGGCATTTTTTACGCAATCTGGGCTTTTGTATTAGATGGAAGTGAAGGGAAATTGCAGTGTTTAACCGATCTGTAAAATTAGTAATTGCAGCAATCGGGTGTCTTGTGTTTGCGGGGGCGGCCATTGCCGACCAAACTGTGGTTCGCAAATCCACCCAAGCCACCGGAGAACGATACGTACCAGGCGTCTGGGTTGATCCGGACGGTTGCGAACATTGGGTCATGGATGATGGCGCCGAAGGTTACATGACGCCACACGTCACACGGGACGGTATCCCTGTTTGTCGTCGGGGTAACCCTTGTGCCGTGATGAACACCGACCAATTGTTCGCCGTAGACAAATATGCAATCAGCACCGCAGGCCGCAACCGGCTGGCGGAATTCTTTAACACGGCAAACGCAACAGCATTTATTATCGACGGTCACACAGACAGCGATGCAAGCGATGCTTACAACATGCGTCTGTCCGAAAATCGCGCCCGTGCGGTGGCCAAAGTGGCTGCACAAGTTGGCAAACGGGCACAGGTCCGCTGGTATGGCGAACGGGTTCCGGTTGCATCCAACAGTTCCGCTGCGGGTAAAAAACAAAACCGCCGCGTTGAAATCACCTGCGTGCGCTGAGGAAGGTTAGGATTATGACGATCAAAATAAGCATGATGATCCTTGGTGCCGCAGTGGCCATCGCTGGCTGTTCGGACAAGATCGACAAAACGGTGGACCGTGGCTTTGACTCCCACCCTATCAGCAAGCTGAATGCAGGCATCTGGGTTGATCCAACAGGTTGCGACCAGTGGATCATCGACGATGGCGTCGAGGGCTACCTGTCCGCACGACTGGACAAATACGGCAAACCGGTGTGTTCGGGCATCGCGCCACCAAACACAGCCGTGGGTGACTTTAAAAAGGGCAGCGACCCGATTTAAAGGCGCTGTTACAGAACTGTTAAAAGGCCGACCGCTGCGTCGGCCTTTTTGTTTGGATTTTTAGCTGAAAACCGGAATTGGCTCTTGCGGCGGCGGGTGGGTTTTTGCACGATGGGCGCAATTGGTTCACTCTGTGCCCTAGGAGAATTCTTTGGCGACAAGCGCCCCGACCCAGCCGGAAGTTTCGGCCGGAGACCCCGAAAACAGTCTGATTTTCCCTGACAATCGCCTGCTGATTGATCTGTGCGGCGAATTTGACAAAAACCTAACCCATATAGAATCAGCCCTTGGCGTGCAGATCGTACGACGCGGAAACGAGCTGGCGGTGCTTGGCAAAGCTGATGCAGTCGCTCGCTCCCGCGAAGCTTTGCAAACGCTTTATCACCGGCTTGAAACGGGCCGAGAGGTGGAACCGGGTGATATTGACGCCTCTATCCGCTTGGGCCGTTCCGAACAGGACACTGGTGCCCGTTCGGGGGACCAAAAAGAAATGTTCCCCGGGGGTGACTTTGAAATCCGCACCCGCAAAAAGACCGTTGAACCGCGCACAGTGACCCAGCGCGCCTATGTCCAAAGTCTGTTCAAAAACGAACTGGTCTTTGGTCTGGGCCCCGCAGGGACGGGCAAGACCTATCTGGCTGTTGCCGCAGGTGTGTCCATGTTCATCGAGGGCCATGTAGATCGCATCCTGCTCAGCCGTCCGGCTGTTGAAGCAGGGGAACGGCTCGGCTTTTTACCCGGCGACATGAAAGACAAAGTCGATCCCTACATGCAGCCGCTTTATGATGCTCTGAACGATTTTCTGCCGGCCAAACAGGTGGCCAAACTGATCGAGGAAAAGCGGATAGAGATCGCGCCCTTGGCCTTTATGCGCGGGCGCACCCTTTCAAATTCCTTTGTTGTGCTGGATGAAGCCCAGAACGCCACCACCATGCAGATGAAAATGTTCCTGACCCGAATGGGCGAAGGCAGCCACATGGCGATCACCGGCGACACCAGCCAGATCGACTTGCCGCGCGGCGTGCCCAGTGGTCTGGTTGAAGCGGAAAAAGTGCTTAAAGGCGTCAAGGGCGTGGGCATGACCCACTTTAAGGTCGAAGACGTGGTGCGGCACCCGATGGTTGCACGGATCATTAAAGCCTATGACAAACACACGAAATCCGACCGCTGAACATGCCATCCTCTATTGATGTGCTGATCGAAGATGCGCGCTGGGATACGGTAAAACTGACCCCGCTGTGCAACCGTGCCTTTGGCGCAGTCTTTGCTGCACGCGGGATTTCAGGCAAAGGTTATGAAGTGTCCGTGCTGGCCTGCGACGATGCCCGCATTGCCGAGTTGAACGCCGAATTCCGCGACAAGCCGACCCCGACAAATGTGCTGTCATGGCCAGCTTTCGAACTGGCCCCGCTGAATGCGGGCGACGACCCTGCCCCGCCGCCCGATGTTCTGGCCAATCCGATGGACACGGAACTGGGTGATATTGCTGTGTCTTATGACACCTGCCTGCGCGAAGCCGAGGCAGGCAAAATCGCCTTTGAAGACCACCTGACACATCTATTGGCGCATTCCTGCCTGCATTTGCTGGGGTTCGACCATGAAACCGATGCAGATGCAGCACGAATGGAAGGTTTAGAGACAAAGATACTTGCATCTTTGGGCATTGCCGACCCATATTAACCCCGCGTCGCATTTAGGGCGCATTTTTCGGATAGGAGCCATGGGCGACACAATAGACGGATCTTCTGGGGCAGCGCATGGCGCGCAGTCCGACGAACAGGACCCGATAGACGGGCAGGATCAGGACCAGACAGGCGGTTTTTTCAAACGCCTTTTTTCAGGGGCCAAGGCCCAAGACCTTATCGAAACACCAGAAACCATGGAGCAGTCAAATCTGCCCACAGGTGATCTGCGCAATCTGCAATTCATGCGACTCGAAGATGTCGCGGTGCCGCGTGCGGATATCACTTCGGTGTCACAAGACATCGAACTGGCAGACTTGGTTGCTGTGTTCAAAGACAGCGGCTATTCCCGTTTGCCTGTCTACAAAGACCAGTTGGATAACCCCGTGGGGTTCATCCACCTGAAAGATTTCGCGCTGGAATACGGGTTTAACGGAAACAGCTCCGAATTCTCGATCAAGCCGATGCTGCGCACCTTGCTGTTCGCGCCGCCTTCCATGGCGATCGGGGTTCTGTTGCAAAAAATGCAGGCTGACCGGATTCACATGGCTTTGGTGATTGATGAATATGGCGGCGTCGACGGGTTGCTGACCATCGAAGACCTTGTGGAAACCGTCTTGGGGGAAATCGTCGACGAACACGACACCGAAGAAGACGCCATGTGGGTTGAAGAAAAACCCGGCGTGTTTCTGGCCCAGTCCCGCGCATCTTTGACCGAATTTGAAACCATGTTGAACATGGGGGCTCTTGCCGACACCGACGCTGAAGAGGTCGACACGCTTGGCGGCTTGGTCTTTATGATGATCGGGCGGGTTCCGGCCAAAGGTGAAATCATCCCCCACCCCAGCGGCATAGAATTTGAAATCGTCGATGCCGATCCGCGCCGCATCAAGCGGTTGCGTATCACCCGCGACCCTGCGGGTGGCTGATCGCCTGACAGTTTGGCAAACCCGCGCGCTGATCCTGTGTGCGGGCCTGTTGCTCGCCCTTGGACAGGCGCCGTTTTCCTTTCCAATAGGTGTGGTGCTTGGCTTGCCGATTTTGGGCGGTTTGTTGCGGCGCGTGCCCGACATGCGCGCCGGATTCATGCTGGGCTGGCTGGCGGGTTCGGCCTATTTCGCAGGTTCCATGTTCTGGATCGTCGAGCCGTTTTTTGTTGAACCCGAAGTCTATGGCTGGATGGCACCTTTCGCGCTGATTTTCCTGTCTGTGGGGCTGGCCCTGTTCTGGGCCGTCGGCTTTGGCTGGGCCGCGCGCTATCGCGGACAGATGCGGCTGGTGGCGCTTGTCGCAACACTAACGCTGGCGGAATTTGCGCGCGCCCATGTGTTTACTGGTTTTCCGTGGGGCTTGCTTGGCTATGTCTGGTCCGCCACGCCGGTGTTTCAACTGCTGGCTTGGATCGGACCGCACGGGCTGGGAATGGTGACGGTTGCCATTGGCGTGCTGCCCCTGATCGCCCCGAACCGCTGGCTAAAAGGTGGTATTCTAGTGGCTGCTCTGGCTATGGTCTGGAGCGTTGGTACACTGCGCCTGCCCGATACGCCTGTACCGCTGCGCGATGTGACCCTGCGTCTGGTGCAGCCCAATGCCCCCCAACGGCTGAAATGGCACCCCGATTACGTGGCAAGTTTTTTTCAGCGCGGTCTGTCCCTGTCAGCGGGGTATGACACCCCTGTAGACGTGGTGATATGGCCCGAAACGGCCTTGCCTTTCGCTTACGGAGAACATCCGCGCGGTATGGAAATGCTCCACAATGCTGTGGGAAATGCCCAATTTATCGGCGGTATTCAACGGCCTGATGATTTAAAACTGTTTAACACCCTGATGCATCTGGACAGCGCGGGCAATATTGCAGCCACCTATGACAAACACCATCTGGTGCCATTTGGCGAATATGTGCCGCTGGCCCATCTGGCCGCAAAGATCGGGATTTACGGAATGGCCGCGAAAGACGGAACCGGGTTTGCCGCTGGTCCAGGGCCACGGATCATCAGCGTCCCCGGCCTGCCGCCCTATCTGCCGATGATCTGCTATGAAGCAATCTTCCCAGGTCTGGCACAGGTCAAAGGCGCGCGCCCCGACTGGCTGCTGCACATCACCAATGACGCATGGTTTGGCAATTTTTCAGGGCCTTATCAGCACCTTGTCCAATCCCGCGCCCGCGCTATCGAACAAGGTCTACCGCTGGCCCGCGCAGCAAACACAGGTGTATCTGCGATGATTGATCCATATGGGCAGATCTTGCAGGCCCTGCCCTTGAACACCGACGGCTTTGCCGATGTGCGCCTACCCGAGCCTCTGGCTGCAACGCTTTACAGCAAATATGGTGAACTGCCTTGGATTATTCTGGCGCTGTTGTTGGTGGGCAGTGCCGCAGTGGCCCGCCGCCGCACAAGTGCTTGATCAGGCTGCTTTCGCCCGGCCAGTCTCCACCGTGTCCGTTCCGAACGCTCTATTAGGGATTGACCTCCTCCGGCTACCCCCATAGACCAAATCGGAAACACTGTCACAACGGCTTCCTGGCGTGGCAATTACGTATAAACTGGAGCACTTCATGACCCGTAATAACTATCTTTTCACTTCGGAATCCGTTTCCGAAGGCCACCCCGATAAAATTTGTGACCGTATTTCAGATGCTATTCTTGATGCACTGCTCAGCGAAGAAGACATGGCCCGCGTGGCCTGTGAAACATTTGCCACCACCAACCGCGTTGTCATTGGTGGCGAAATCGGCCTTTCCTCAAAAGAGAAACTGGCAGGCGTTATGAACAACGTTGACGGTATCGTTCGGGATTGCGTCAAACAAATCGGATATGAACAGGACGGCTTTCACTGGGAAACTGTTGAAATCGAAAACCTGCTGCACGAACAATCTGCCCATATCGCCCAAGGCGTCGACAAAGACGGCGCTGGCGATCAGGGGATCATGTTCGGCTATGCCTGTTCGGAAACCCCCGAACTGATGCCCGCCCCGATCCATTACAGCCACGCCATCCTGCGCGATCTGGCCGAGGCCCGTCACGCAGGGATCGTCCCCCAGCTTGGCCCTGATGCAAAATCGCAGTTGTCCGTGAAATATGTCGATGGCAAACCCGTTGGCGTGACGTCAATTGTTTTGTCCACGCAGCATCTGGATGACAAAATGTCATCCCAAGATGTGCGTGATGTGGTTGAGCCCTACATCCGCAAAACCCTGCCCGAGGGTTGGATTTCTGCTGATACCGAATGGCATGTGAACCCGACTGGCAAATTTGTCATCGGCGGGCCGGACGGGGATGCAGGTCTGACAGGACGCAAGATCATTGTGGATACTTACGGCGGTGCAGCCCCCCACGGTGGCGGTGCGTTTTCTGGTAAAGACCCGACCAAAGTAGACCGTTCCGCAGCCTATGCGGCCCGCTATCTGGCGAAAAACGTTGTCGCTGCTGGCATGGCCAAACGCTGCACAATCCAGCTGTCTTATGCCATTGGTGTTGCCAAACCACTGTCGATCTATTGCGATACCCACGGCACCGGCGAAGTGGACGAAGCTGCCATCGAAAAAGCTGTGGCACAGGCAATGGATCTGACCCCGCGCGGCATTATCGAACATCTGCAACTGCGCCGCCCGATCTATCAGCGCACGGCGGCCTATGGTCACTTTGGCCGTGAAGCCACGGCTGATGGCGGATTTAGCTGGGAACGCACCGATCTGGCCGACGCGTTGAAACGCGCGGTTTGATCCAAGCTGTTTGAAACTGTGACGGCGGGGCAGCCCCCGCCCCACGAACAAGGCTTCGGATTGCATCTGAAGCCTTTTTGTTTTAGGGCCACGCCATGAGAGAAAAACACGTATCCGGCGCCCCGTGGCGCAACTTTTATGGGCGCATCAAGGGCAAGGGCTTGCACCAGTCCCATGAACGCTATCTGGCCGAGGATCTGGAGGGGTTGGCCCCGAAAGGCGTGAGCTGGGAAGAAAACCCCGACCGCACACCGCTGGATTTGAATGCGCTGTTCGGCGGGAAACCTGTCTGGCTGGAAGTGGGTTTTGGCGGCGGGGAACATGTGGTGCATCAGGCCGTTAACAATCCCGATGTGGGGATTATCGGCTGTGAACCTTACATCAACGGCGTGGCCACACTGCTGGGCAAGATCCGCAAGGCGGGTGTGACCAATCTGGCGGTACACCCCGGGGATGCACGCGATATGATGGATGTGCTGCCCGAAGGGTCTATTGACCGCGCGTTTTTGCTCTACCCTGATCCCTGGCCTAAATCCCGCCACCACCGTCGGCGTTTTGTGACGCCAGAGCATCTGGATCCACTGGCGAAATGTCTGAAATCCGGTGCGATCTTTCGGGTCGCCACCGATATTCCCGATTACGTGCGTCAAACGCTGGAACAGGTTCTTGCGCGGGATGATTTTGAATGGCTGGCCGAAGGCCCGAACGACTGGCGCGAACCATGGGCTGACTGGCTTTCGACGCGCTATGAACAAAAGGCGCTACGTGAAGGGCGCACGCCCCATTACATGACGTTTCGCAAGCTGTAAGCGTCAGGCTTTTCAGGTATTTGAACGACAAAGACGCAAGCCATAGCAATCTGTTACAGGGTTGCGTATAGGCTGAAGCAGAACAGTGAAGAGGTTTGTATAATGTCTGGCCACGGCGACCCAATTCCAATGACGTCCCGCAAATCCGGCCCGTTGCGCGGAACTGCCGTGATTCCTGGCGATAAATCCGTGTCCCACCGGTCTTTGATCCTTGGGGCGTTGTCTGTGGGAGAAACCAAAATCACCGGCCTTTTGGAAGGTCAGGATGTGTTGGACACTGGCAAAGCCATGGCCGCGTTCGGGGCCGAAGTTATTCGCACGGGCGAACAGGCCTGGTCGGTTCACGGTGTCGGGGTTGGCGGTTTTGCCGAACCCGAAGACGTGATTGATTGTGGCAATGCGGGCACAGGCGTGCGGCTGATCATGGGGGCGATGGCCACCTCCCCGATTACGGCGACCTTTACCGGCGATGCCAGTTTGCGGTCGCGCCCGATGGGGCGGATCACCGATCCTTTGGCCCTGTTCGGGGCGCAGGCTGTGGGACGGCAAAAAGGCTTGTTGCCCTTGACGCTGGTCGGGGCGCAAAACCCGGTGCCGGTGCGGTATACCAGCCCCCATGCCTCGGCGCAGATTAAGTCTGCGGTTTTGTTGGCGGGGTTGAATGCACCCGGTGAAACCGTGTTGATTGAAAAAGAGGCGACACGGGACCACTCCGAACGCATGTTGCGCGGCTTTGGTGCCCAGATCGAAACTGTGAAAACTGCCGAAGGGTATGAGATTACTCTGCAAGGCCAGCCCGAGTTGCTTGCCCAGTCAATCGCTGTGCCCCGCGACCCAAGTTCCGCTGCTTTTCCCGTCTGTGCGGCGCTGATCGTCGAAGGATCAGAAGTTGTTTTGCCAAACATCGGCCTGAACCCGACCCGCGCGGGATTGCTGGATACTTTGGTTGAAATGGGCGCTGATATCGCCTTTGAAAACCGCCGCGAAGAAGGAGGCGAGCCGGTGGCTGATCTGCGGGTCAAAGCCAGCAGCCTGACAGGGATCGAGGTTCCGCCTGCGCGCGCGCCCAGCATGATCGACGAATACCCGATCCTGTCGGTGGTGGCGGCATTCGCCAGCGGCAAAACCGTCATGCGCGGCATTGCAGAATTGCGGGTCAAAGAATGTGACCGCATTGACGCCATGGCCCGCGGGCTGGAAGCAATGGGCGTCACCATCGAAGAAGGCCCCGATTTCCTGATCGTTCACGGCAGGGACGGCGCGGTAAAGGGCGGCGGCACAGCCAAGACCTATCTTGATCACCGTATCGCCATGTCATTTCTGTGCATGGGGATGGCCAGCGCCAAACCTGTGTCGGTGGATGATGGCGGCGCAATTGCCACCAGTTTCCCTGTTTTTGAACGTTTGATGGGCGATTTGGGCGCGCAGATTACCCGCGACAATCGCTAGGCTGCACCCTGCCCCTTGCTAAAAGGGGGCGTGGTGACTTATTCATTTTAAGAAAAGGACACGTCATGAGCTTTATTGTAGCAATCGACGGACCTGCAGCCGCAGGCAAGGGTACTGTGTCAAAGGCAGTTGCCGCCCATTTCGGCTTTGCGCATCTGGACACCGGCCTTTTGTACCGTGTTGTTGGCCGTGCGGCCCTTGCCAAAATTGGCCCCTCACTGGACCCTGAACGGGTGATTGCCCTGTCCACCGAAGTCAGCGCCGATGATCTGGATCGCAACGATCTGCGCACCGCTGCTGTGGCACAGGCTGCCAGCAAGGTTGCAGCCATTCCTGAAGTGCGGGAAAATCTGGTGACGTTTCAACGGGATTTTGCACAACGCGCAGGTGGCGCAGTTCTGGACGGGCGTGACATTGGTACGGTGATTTGCCCTGATGCGGATGTGAAACTCTTCGTCACCGCCAGCGCGGAACGCCGCGCAGAACGGCGGTTCAAAGAATTGGAACAGCGCGGCGAGGATACCAGCTATGACACGGTGCTGGCCGATGTGATCGCACGGGACAAACGGGATTCAGAACGGGACGTTGCCCCCTTGATTGCCGCTGCTGATGCGATTTTGCTGGATACGTCCGATCTGTCCATTGACGAAGCGGTGGCCCAAGCCATCGCAGCAATTCACGCAAAACGATAAGCCCACGCCGCGCTTTCACGCGAACCGCTTACTTACAGTCGTTTTCGGCCCAAGCCTTTACGTTTCTTTTAAAGCCACCGCCGTAGGGGTGCTGCTTGTCCAGAAACTCTGCCGCTGAATCGGGCAGATAGCGGGTGCCTTGTTCACACAGATCTTCGCGGCTCCATTGATGGCAGGTGGAGCAGGCTTTGCCTTCCCACAGGGCTGCGGGCAGTCCGTCGATTGGCGGAAACAGGGGCGAGCCTTCGATCAACTGCTCTAGGGTTAGGCCTTCGACCGCCTTGCCACCCGTGGTTAATGGAGCTGTGAAAGTTACCGGTGTTGCAGGCTCTGCAAAGGTTTCTTTTGCTGGCTCTTCCTGAACTTCCGGTTCTTTTTCCGCATCACCGCCAACTATTTCCAGCGCAGCCAGACGGATAAAAACCTGTGGCGCGGGTTGCGCATCGGAGGATGCAACCGGTGATACAGGCGGGGATATGGACGGGCGCGCAGCGAAAGCCGCGCTACAGATCAGACACAGACCAAGCGTAGTGGCAAAACGGCTAGACTTCATTCAGATGCACCCTTGATCACACGAAATTCGATCCGACGGTTGTCCCAGCGGCCTTTTTTGGTGGCGTTATCGGCCTTTGGCTGGGTTTCCCCATAGCCCGCGCTGGTCAGATTGGCGGCAGGAACCCCCTTGGCCACCAGATTTTGAACCACCGAAGCAGCACGGCGCTCTGAGAGACGCATGTTCGCCGCGTCAGATCCGATGTTATCCGTGTGGCCACCGACCTCAATCGTCATGTCGGGGCAGCGTTTGACGATATCTGCGATGCTGATCAAAAACGGTTCGCTTTTGCCATCAAGGATCGAATTGCCCGAGGTGAAATAAGTGTTATTTGAACGGGACAGAATTTCAAAGCGCCCCTCACAAGCCTCGGTTGAGAAATTGCCTGTGGGTTCCAACGCCACTTGGGCGGGTTTTTCTTCTTCGGTGTCTGTTGCAGGTGCAGCCTCTGGTTCGGCCACAGGGTCAGCGTTGCGGGCGAACATGAAGTCGAATGTCACACTGGCTGACGGGATGATATCCACCTTGGCGGCGTCTTCCAGTTTTTCGATGCCCCCCATCAGGTTGAAATCGGCCGCGGCGACAGAGATCGGGGTTTTCGTTGCAACCGACACCAGATCGTCACTGAGTAATGTCACCACAACATCCGCCTTGGCGGTTTTCAGAACTCCGTGCAGGTTCATTGCATAGGGCATTTCAATAGTCTTGCGCCGCACAGTAGGCAGATCGGCCAGCAAGGCAGGGTCCAGTTGGGCGGTGATTGTCGCCTCGGGAAATTGAAAGCTTTCAAAGAACAAGAACCGCATCCGCACATTGCGCAGGTCGATTTTTGTATCAACGCTTTCCAGCATCACCGTCACATGGGCCGCGCCGTTTTCATCAATCCCGCCGCTAAAAGTTGCAAAGCTGCTGCTTTCCACTTTGGTCTGGTTTTTCACCGACTGGAAATCCAGCGCGGATTGTTCGTTTTGCAGGGTCCAGCCCTTGGCGAATGGGTTGCCCTGCGCAGCGGCTGGAATTGCCGCCCCGATCGAAACTGTTGCAGCAAGAGCCGCGAAACATGTGGTTTTAATAAATCTTGCAATCATGGTCAGACCTTCACGAATGAAAAAGAAGTGATGTCAGTGTTACGTCTAAAAACTTAAGCCAGTTTACCTATCAACACAACGACTTGAATATGGGTCTTCCCCGTCGCTACGCCGTGATACCTTGCCTTCTCTGTTAGCCGTGCCATTGGCTCAATACAAGGGAACAAGACCCCTTTCCCCTTGTGATCTGGCGAAATCTGATCTATAGCGCGAGCAATCACGACAAGTGGTGGCGGATATAACGCCGACGGGAAGAGCAGGGCTGGACACACTCCGGCCCTTTGTGTGTTTGAGCGAAACCCGTTTGTTTGACGTGAGCAATGAAACCCAAAGACCCGTGGGACCAACCGCGTGGCCAGTAAAAACGACGAAAAAGGAAACGTATATATGAGCGCTAACGCGACAATGGAAGACTTTGAAGCCCTCTTGGCAGAGAGCTTTGAAATTGACACACCGGACGAGGGTTCGGTTGTTAAGGGTTTGGTACTGGCGATTGAAGCTGGCCAAGCTATCATCGACATCGGCTATAAAATGGAAGGCCGTGTTGACCTCAAAGAATTTGCAGCCCCAGGTCAAGCCGCAGAAGTAGAAGTTGGCGACAGCGTAGAGGTTTACCTCGAGCGCGTTGAAAACGCCCGTGGCGAAGCCGTTATTTCACGCGACAAAGCCCGTCGTGAAGAAGCTTGGGACCGTCTGGAAAAAGCATACGAAGCAGAAGAGCGCGTCGAAGGCGCAATCTTTGGCCGCGTAAAAGGTGGTTTCACTGTGGATCTGGGCGGCGCAGTTGCGTTCCTGCCAGGCTCTCAGGTGGACGTACGCCCAGTACGCGATGCCGGCCCTCTGATGGGTATGGCGCAGCCGTTCCAAATCCTGAAAATGGACCGTCGTCGTGGCAACATCGTTGTATCCCGTCGCGCCATTCTGGAAGAATCCCGTGCTGAACAGCGTGCGGAAATCGTTGGCAACCTGTCCGAAGGCGAAACCGTTGATGGTGTCGTTAAGAACATCACCGAATACGGTGCGTTCGTTGATCTGGGCGGCGTAGACGGTCTGTTGCACGTGACTGACATGGCATGGCGTCGTGTGAACCACCCATCTGAAATCCTGACAATCGGTGAAACGATCAAAGTTCAGGTTATCAAGATCAACAAAGAAACCCACCGTATCTCCTTGGGCATGAAACAGCTGCAGGACGATCCTTGGGGCGATGTTGAAGCACGGTATCCTTTGGAATCCGTACACAAGGGCCGCGTTACAAACATCACCGATTACGGTGCATTTGTAGAGCTGGAAGCCGGTGTCGAAGGTCTGGTTCACGTGTCCGAAATGTCTTGGACCAAAAAGAACGTCCACCCGGGCAAAATCGTGTCCACTTCACAAGAAGTAGACGTGATGGTTCTGGAAATCGACAGCGTGAAACGTCGTGTTTCCCTTGGCCTGAAACAAACTCAGGGCAACCCGTGGGAAAACTTCGAAACAGCATTCCCAATCGGCACAGAAGTTGAAGGTGAAGTTAAGAACATCACTGAATTCGGTCTGTTTGTTGGTCTGGAAGGCGAAATCGACGGCATGGTTCACCTGTCCGATCTGGATTGGGATCGTTCCGGCGAAGAAGCTATGGCTGATTACGCCAAAGGCGACATCGTTAAAGCTGTTGTGACCGACATCGACGCTGAAAAAGAGCGTATCTCCCTGTCGATCAAAGCCCTGGACGGCGACCCGTTCGCAGATGCAACAGCTGGCGTGAAACGCGGTGCGGTTGTGACTGTTAACGTGACCTCCATCGAAGACGGCGGCATCGAAGTTGAATATGACGGCATGAAATCCTTCATCCGTCGCTCCGACTTGTCCCGTGATCGTGCAGAGCAGCGCCCAGAGCGGTTCAGCGTTGGCGATAAGATTGACGCACGCGTCACAAATATCGACAAAGCATCCCGTCGCCTTGGTCTGTCGATCAAAGCACGCGAAATTGCAGAAGAGAAAGAAGCAGTACAACAGTACGGTTCTTCCGACTCCGGTGCATCGCTTGGCGATATCCTCGGTGCGGCCCTGAAAGGCCAAGACGATTGATAAAAGGAACGCGCGTTGGGAACTGAAATGACTGGTTTTGAACGTGACTTCTATGAGGAGCGGCGCCGTAAGTGGCGCCGCTCTGCGTTCTGGCGCGGTGTGTTTGCCACGCTGGGGCTTTTACTTGTGCTTGCAGTCGGATCTGTCTGGTTGTCCGGTACGCCACGTTTCAGCGATCACATTGCCCATGTGGACCTGTCAGGCGTTATCTATAACGATCCTGCATTAGACGCGACTCTCCGTGAGGTTGAAAAGAACGACAGTGCCAAAGCTTTGATTTTGACGATCAGCAGCCCGGGCGGCACCACTGTTGGTTCTGAAGCCGTATTTGAACGGTTGCGCAGTATCGCCAAGGTGAAACCGGTGGTTTCAGTGCTGGGTGAAGTGGCCGCATCCGGGGGCTATATCGCCGCAATCGGCAGCGATTACATCATAGCACGGGGCAATACCATCACCGGCTCCATCGGTGTGATTATGGAATACCCCGATGTAACCGACCTGATGTCCACTCTTGGCATCAGCATGCAAACCATCCGGTCCAGCCCACTTAAGGCCGACCTGACCCCCTACCGCAAAGCCAGCCCGAAGGGCCTTGCTGTTGAGCAAGAGTTGATCGACGAAAGCTACCAGTGGTTTCGCGGATTGGTTGAGCAGCGGCGTAATCTGACAGGGGCGGCACTGGATAAAGTTGCAGATGGGCGGGTTTTCACCGGCCGCGTAGCGCTGGATCTGGGGTTGATCGACGCCATCGGCGGCTTGGATACAGCGACTGATTACCTTGATTCGCTCGATTCGCTAAAAGCCGACCTTCCGGTTGATAGTTACGCTTTGGACTATCGAGAGGATGGAATTTTCGCTCCGGTTGGGAAATTTCTCGCCGAAAACGGCATGTTAGGGCGAATTTCGGGGCAAACGGGGCCACGGCTCTATTCCATCGCAAAGTAAATTCTGTAAAGTCAGACTCAAGCAGAGCCATTATAAGGCCGCACCCTTGGGAGGACTAATGTCTATGATACGTTCCGAATTAGTGGATAAAATTGCAGAAGCAAACCCGCACCTCTACCAGCGGGATGTTGAACGCATAGTGTCCACGGTGTTCAACGAAATCATCGAAGCACTGGCAAACGGTGATCGTGTTGAGCTGCGCGGCTTCGGGGCTTTTTCAGTCAAGAAACGGGATGCCCGGGTCGGGCGCAATCCCCGCACAGGGGAATCCGTTCAAGTGGACGAAAAACACGTGCCCTTTTTCAAGACCGGTAAACTGCTGCGTGATCGTTTGAACGACGGCTGATGCCTTTGGTCGCGGTGTGCCACTGGTTTGCATAGACTAAGAACTGACAAAGTCTGGTTGCATTTAGGTCCGTTCGGATTAGATGTGACCCTGTGCAGGAGTTTGGGCCCATGATGCGTTATATTCGATATCTTTTTCTAGCTGTGATCGGCCTGTGCCTGATCATCGTAGCCTTGGCCAATCGTGGCATGGTGACTTTACGTCTGATGCCCGAAGAGCTGGCTTCGATCTTTCAAATATCCGGCAGCGTGACCCTGCCGCTGTTTCTGGTGATTTTTCTTGGCATTGTTGCGGGTCTGTTGATCGGCTTTGTCTGGGAATGGATGCGGGAATTCAAATACCGCAACGATCTGTCCAAAAAGGGCAAAGAGGTTCACCGTCTGGAACGGGAAGTCAACGTGCTGAAAGCCAAGTCCGGCGAAGGCACGGACGATGTTCTGGCCCTGATCGAGTAAATATCATGCGTGCCAAAATCTGTGGGCTGTCCACACGCGCATCGCTGGATGCCGCTGTGACAGCAGGGGCCGCCTATCTGGGCTTTGTCTTTTTCGAAAAATCCCCCCGAAATGTCAGTATTGAACAGGCCCGAGAGCTGGCTTTGGCCGTGCCTGATGGCCTGTGCAAAGTCGCGTTGACCGTAAACGCCAGCGACGCCGAACTTGATGCTATTCTGGCCGAAGTGCCCATCGACATGCTGCAACTACACGGCACGGAATCCCCTGCGCGCGTGGCCCAGGTGAAAGCCCGTTACGGCCTGCCCGTGATGAAAGCTGTGGGCGTGGCCGATGCGGATGACCTGCCAGCCCTGAATGACTATGCAAAGGTGGCGGATCAATTGCTGGTGGATGCAAAGCCACCCAAAAACGCCGCCCTGCCCGGCGGCAACGGGCTGGCCTTTGACTGGCGCCTGATCGCAGGACGCCGTTGGGCCGTGCCGTGGATGCTGGCAGGCGGGCTGACCCCTGAAAATGTCGCGCAGGCCATGCAGATGACTGGTGCGCAACAAGTGGATGTATCCAGCGGTGTCGAAAGCGCGCCGGGCGTGAAAGATAACGCCAAGATCGCTGCGTTTTGCGCCGCAACCGCGCGGCAAGGCGAGCCGCCAAAAATCTGATCGCCCCAAATCCTCTGTTTTATGCTAACCTCCCCCCATTAGGGGAGGTTCAATTATGGATTCGCTTCAAACAACTTTACTGATTGGAACAACCAAAGGCGTGTTTCTGGCCTCTGGCGGGCAAGACCGCAGCGGCTGGCGCGTTAAGGGGCCGTTTTGCGATGGCTGGCCGATCAACCACGTTATCGGTGACCCGAAAACCGGCACCCTTTGGGCTGGCGGTGGCGGAGATTTCCACGGAGCTGGTATTTGGCGGTCTGATGACGGCGGCGACACATGGCAACTGACCCGTTTAACCACAGGCCAGATGGACGAATGGGCTGCAAACGACCCCGATTTCGCGGCGATGATCGGTTGGACCGATACGCCCCCACCCTTCGGCGACAGTTTCACACAAGTCTGGTCGCTGGGGCTGGTGGGCGACAGGCTTTATGCGGGCGCTAAACCTGCAACTCTGTTGAAAAGCGATGATCGGGGTGACACATGGCAGTGCATTGACAGCCTGACCAATCATCCATCAGCAGACAGTTGGAACCCGGGTGCGGCGGGGCTGACGCTGCACACGATTGTGGCCGACCCTGCGGATGCCAAAAAACTGTGGATCGGCATTTCAGCCGCTGGTGTTTTTGCAACCGAAGACGGCGGACAAAGCTGGGAACGGCGCAATCGGTTGTCCAAAGCCCAAGCCTGCGCCCATCACGACCACCCTGCCGCCCCCCGCGACGGGGAGACCGGCCATTGTGTCCATTCGATCATGCGTGCCGCCGGATCCGAGGACCTGCTTTATCAACAAAACCACCACGGGGTCTGGCGGTCCACTAATGGCGGGCGCAGTTGGGATGACATCACAGCGGGGCTGCCGTCGACCTTTGGCTTTCCGATCCGCGTGCATCCCCGTGATCCCAAAACCCTGTGGACGATCCCGCTGAACGGCGACAGCGCAGGGCGGTTTCCCCCCGATGCGGCAGCGGCGGTCTGGCGGTCATCCGATGGGGGTGACACATGGCAGGACATGCGCGCAGGGCTGCCCCAAGAGGGCTGTTTCTTCACCGTGCTGCGCCAAGGGATGGCGGGCGATACCCGCGATCCGGCGGGGGTCTATTTCGGCACCAACAGCGGCTCGGTCTTTGGCAGTCTGGATGGGGGCGACACATGGGGCGAGTTGATCCGTCACCTGCCCACAATTCTGGCGGTTGAAGCTTTAGAACATACCTAACCCCGCTTCTGTGCAGTGTTTTCTACCCCATTCGTATCGCCCGCCCGTGCGCAGGGTTTACCTGCCTGTAGAGACGGGCTAGATCACTTCTCGACCCAAGGAGAACCCTGATGAACGATTTGCTCAATTCCTTTATGTCCGGCCCTGATGAAAACGGTCGGTTTGGCGATTTTGGCGGGCGGTTTGTGTCAGAAACACTGATGCCGCTGATCCTCGATCTGGAAGCAGAATACGAGAAAGCCAAAGTGGATACGGATTTCTGGGCCGAAATGGATTACCTGTGGAAACATTACGTGGGCCGCCCCAGCCCGTTGTATTACGCCAGCCGCGTGACCGAAGAACTGGGCGGGGCGAAAGTCTATTTCAAACGGGACGAGCTGAACCACACAGGCGCCCATAAAATCAATAACGTGCTGGGGCAAATCCTGCTGGCGCGGCGCATGGGCAAGACGCGGATCATCGCGGAAACAGGCGCAGGGCAACACGGGGTGGCTACGGCGACTGTTTGTGCGAAATTCGGGTTGAAATGTGTGGTCTATATGGGGGCCCATGACGTTGAACGCCAAGCCCCCAACGTGTTCCGCATGCGGCTGCTCGGGGCCGAGGTTGTGCCCGTCACCAGTGGCCGTGGCACGTTGAAAGACGCTATGAACGACGCCTTGCGGGATTGGGTCACCAATGTAGACGACACGTTTTATTGCATCGGCACCGTTGCGGGGCCGCACCCTTATCCCGCGATGGTGCGCGATTTCCAAAGCATCATCGGCAAAGAAGTCCGCGAACAACTGGCCGAACAAGAAGGCGAAGGCACTTTGCCTGACAGCGTGATTGCGGCCATCGGCGGCGGGTCCAACGCGATGGGTCTGTTCTTTCCGTTCCTAGACGATAAATCCGTGCGGATTATCGGGGTCGAGGCTGGCGGCAAAGGCGTGAATGACAAGATGGAACATTGTGCATCCCTGACGGGTGGCAAACCCGGTGTGCTGCACGGCAACCGCACCTATTTGTTGCAAGATGACGCCGGGCAAATTCTGGAAGGCTATTCCATTTCGGCCGGGCTCGATTACCCTGGCATCGGGCCGGAACACAGCTGGCTGCATGATACGGGCCGCGCGGAATATGTCAGCGTGACAGATGCCGAGGCATTGGAAGCGTTCCAGTTCAGCTGCCGCACCGAGGGCATCATCCCAGCGCTAGAACCTTCGCACGCATTGGCCCATGTGCGCAAACTGGCCCCGACCCTGCCCGAAGACCACATCATGGTGATGAACATGTGCGGGCGCGGTGACAAAGACATTTTCACCGTGGCCAAACATTTGGGCTGGGATATGGAAAACGGCTAAGCCATAGGCAGTTGCGCGGGTCCAAGGGCCTGCGCAGCCGCCCCACGCAGGTCCCGCCTGCAAAAAATCCCCCATTCCCTTGACCCGCGCGGGTTCCTCCCCGCATAATTCTCCAAGCATTTTGCGCCCCAAACGGAGAACCGCCATGTCCCTAATGACCCTTTTACAACAGGCCCAAGGGGGCCAAGGTCTGTCACAGCTTGCCAGTCAGTTCGGCATGAACCAAGATCAGGCTGCGAAACTTTCGGAACTGCTGACGCCGACCATCGGTCAGGCTGCCAAAGAAAAGGCTGAAAGCGGCGGGTTGCAGGATTTGCTGGCCTCTTTGCACGGCGAAAGCCAGGGCGCGTTTTTCGAAGACGCCACACAAGCCGCCGCCCCCACAGGGCAGGCCCAAGGCATGGCCTTTCTGGAAACCCTGATGGGCGGCCAACAAGCCCCCCAAGAAATCGCATCCGAGGCCGCTAACCAGACGGGGATTGATCTGTCCACGGTGATGCAATTCCTGCCTGCCCTTGCCGCCATGCTGCAAGGTGGGATGCAAAAACAAATGCCTGATAGCAACATCGAAAACCTGATGGGCCAGTTTTCCGGTGCAGACAGCAGTGGCGGCATTATGGGGATGGTCGGCGGTTTTCTGGGCGGTGCAGGTGGCAAAGGCCCTGATCTGGGTGCATTGTCCCAGATGCTGGATGCAGATGGCGATGGGTCGCCGCTGAATGACATCCTTGGAAAATTCATGAAATAGCCGATTGGCCCCGATCCAAAGGGGATTGGGGCGTTTCGCTTTCAGGACTCGGTGGAAAACTCGACCAAATCCCAGAGCGTGCCATACAGATCTTTGAAGACCGCCACTGTGCCATATTCGGCCACCAAAGGGTCACGGGTAAACTCTACGCCGCGCTCCTGATACAGCTTGTAATCCCGCCAGAAATCATCGGTTTGCAGGAATAGAAACACCCGCCCGCCAGCCTGATTTCCGATAAACGCCTGTTGCGCCTCGGATGAAGCACGCGCCAGAACCAAAGACGCCGATCCTTCGCCTTTGGGCCGCACCACAACCCAGCGTTTGTCCTGTTCGGGTTGATAGGTGTCTTCCACCAGATCGAATCCCAGAACATCCACGTAAAAGGCAATCGCCTCGTCATAGTCCTGAACGACAAGGGCAGTGTGGGCCAGTCTTTGGGTCATCCGGTTGCTCCGCTGAAAGGGGATTGAACTGCGATCACTTCACACCCGACGCGGAAAAAACACAACTGTTGTTCGTAAACGGCCTGTGTTTGGGCCAAAGAAAAGCCCGGCGCGTTGGCCGGGCTTTGGGGTTATGCAATTTCGGGAGAGTCTGCCACCAAGACGAAACTATCTTCGGTCAGGTCGTTCACACCCGAAACATCCACCCTCATGTCGCCTTTGCCATCACCGTCTAGATCAAGAATGATCTGGCTTTTCGGACCGTCGTTTTTAACCAGCAGTTCTGCGCCCGTGCCCGAGAATTTACCATCCCCGATAAACGCCAAACCAAAGACGGAAAAATCTATAAAATCAATTCCTTGTTCGAAATCTGCAATCACATCTGCAAAAGCACCTTTGCCACTATCAGAGGCCGCGTTAAAGATAAACTGATCTGCCTCGGTTCCGCCGTACAGAATATCCCGTCCGCTGCCCCCGACGATAAAGTCATTGCCCGCGCCGCCATAGATCGTGTCGGCGCCACTGTTACCACCAAGGATGTCATCGCCATCCTCGCCGTCAATCCTGTCACTGCCAGCGCCACCGCGGATGATGTCATTGCCATCCCCACCTTCAATGGAATCCTTGCCACCGTCACCGTCGATTTCATCGTCGCCGATGCCGCCATAGACCAGATCGCTGCCACCGCCTGCTGAAATCTTGTCATTGCCGCCATCACCATAAAGCGAATCTGCGCCGCCGCCGCCTTTGATCGTGTCGTCGCCGTCATGGCCAGAGACCTCATCACGGCCCCCGTCACCGTTCAGCACGTCATCGCCTTCGCCGCCATAGATCAGGTCATTGCCAGCACGGCCATTCACTTTATCGTTGCCCGAACCGCCCATCAGTTCGTCACTGCCACCGCCGCCGTCAACCACGTCGTTGCCAGCGCCACCGTCCAGTGTATCTGCGCCGCCGCGCCCAACCAGCTTGTCCGCGCTACTGCCCGTGGCCACAACATCACTGAACTTTGACCCCGTCAAAGTGACACCGCCATCCAGTTCCAGCGCCGATGGTAGAACGAATCCATCTGATGCAGCCAGTGCTTTAATGGTGAGCCCATCGCTCGACAGCAGGGCGTTGGCCTGCGCGTAATCATCTGAATCCAGCGCAATCAACGCGGGCAGCAGGGCCGACATGGCCCACCCCAGATCGGTGAATTTTCCGATAACCTTGCCGCCCTGTTTGTAGGTAATGGACTCCACTTTTCCCGTGGTGCCGGGCAATCCACCCGATCCGACAGAAAATCCGGAGCCTTGAATGATCGTTGTCGTTCCGCTTGTCGAATAGATAACTTTTTTGGTTTTAATCAACGAAAACCCGCCGGCTTCGTCGAATGGGGCGCTAAAAAAATCAGTGTCGCCGCCGTTATATTTCAGTTCCATTAAAAATTCCTTTTACCTATTGCTTAAAATATTTTCAGCGCATTTTCTGCGCCAAGTTCCGGATATTCACACTTTAGTAGCACAACAATTGTACATCAAATGAAGAATTGTGTGCGGGAAATTGTGTGCGGGCAAAAAAAGCGCTGCCATTTAAAATGACAGCGCTTGCGTTTGCTACAACTTTGGATCGAACCTATCCGCTTACACGAATATTGGCGTTTGTGGGGTCATAGGGGCTGTCCTCAACCACCTCGGCATTCCACAACTCGCCAAGCATCCGCACCTGCAATTTCTGCCCGACATTCGCCAGTTCAGGGGACACATATCCCATTCCGATCTGTTTCTCGAAATGTACCGAATAGCCGCCCGATGTCAGTCGCCCGACTTTTTTGCCATCCAACAGCAGCGCCTCGCGGCCCCATGGGTCGGCATCGTTTGGCCCGTTAATCAGCAGGGTGACACATTGGGCGCGGATGCCTTTGGCTTCCATCGCGGCCTTGCCGTTGAATTCCTTACTCAGGTCGATAAAGCGGGGCAAATCGGCTTCGGCGGGGGTGGCATCGCGGCCCAATTCGTTGCCGAATGCTCGGTAGGATTTTTCCTGCCGTAGCCAGTTTTGCGCCCGCGCTCCGACCAGCTTCAGACCGTGCTCCGCGCCCGCTTTCAGGATCAGATCCCACAGGTAGTTCTGCATTTCGATCGGGTGGTGCAATTCCCAGCCCAATTCCCCTGTATAGGCCACACGGATCGCGTTCACAGGGCACATGCCCAGTTCGATTTGCTGTGCAGACAGCCAAGGAAACCGCTTGTTTGACAGGGCTGTATCAGGGTCGGCGTCCTTGATGATCTTCTTCAGAACATCGCGGGATTTCGGGCCAGCGATGGCAAAAACGCCCCATTGGTTGGTCACGTTCTGGATTTCGATATAGCCGAATTCGCCAGCTTTATCTTCAGCGGCTTTGCGCAGGAAATCGGCGTCATAATCTGTCCACGCCCCTGCGGAAACAAGGTAATAGGAATCCTCGCCGTTGCGCACGATGGTGTATTCGGTGCGGGTCGTGCCTGCATCGGTCAGCGCATAAGTCAGGTTGATACGGCCGATCTTGGGCAGTTTGTTACAGGTGAACCAGTCCAGAAATGCGGTTGCACCCGGTCCTTTGACCACGTGTTTGGTAAAGGCCGTGGCATCCACAAGGCCAACCCCTTCACGGATGGCTTTGGCTTCTTCCACCGCGTATTTCCACCATGTACCACGGCGGAAAGACCGCCCGTCATGATCGAAATTCTCCGGCGCATCCAGCGGGCCATAATAATTCGGACGCTCCCAGCCGTTCACAAAACCGAACTGTGCGCCCAGCGCCTTTTGACGATCATAAGCAGGTGCTGTGCGCAGTGGCCGCGCAGCGGGGCGTTCCTCATCGGGGTGGTGAAGGATATAAACGTGGTCGTAACATTCCTCGTTCTTGCGGGCAGCGAACTCGGTCGTCATCCAAGAGCCATAACGTTTCGGGTCCAGCGATGCCATGTCGATCTCGGCCTCGCCCTCAACCATCATCTGCGCCATGTAATAGCCCGTACCACCCGCCGCAGTGATCCCGAAAGAAAAGCCCTCGGCCAGCCACATATTGCGCAGACCGGGTGCAGGACCAACCAGCGGATTGCCATCCGGCGTGTAACAGATCGGACCGTTGAAATCGTCTTTCAGGCCGGAGTTTTCGCAGGACGGAATCCGGTGGATCATCGCCATGTACTGCTCTTCGATCCGCTCCAGATCAAGCTGGAACAGGTCGGCACGGAAACTGTCAGGCACGCCATATTCAAACCGCGCTGGGGCGTTCTTTTCATAGACCCCCAAAATCCAGCCGCCTCGTTCTTCCCGCACATAGGATTGCGCATCCGCATCGCGGATCACGGGGTGTTCCGCATGCCCAGCCGCGCGATAGGCTTGCAGCGCAGGGTCAGCATCGGTGACGATGAACTGGTGTTCAACGGGGATGGCAGGGATTTTGATCCCCAGCAATTTCGCCGTGCGCTGCGCGTGGTTTCCCGTGGCTGTAACCACATGTTCCGCGTGAATTTCAAAGGTTTCCTCGGAAGGCACCAGATTGCCGCCCACCTCGATCATCACAGTCCCGCGCACGATCCATTCGGAGCCGGTCCATTCATAGCTGTCCACCTGACGTTTGCGGATGATTTCCACGCCCCGTTGCCGCGCGCCTTTGGCCATGGCCATGGTCACATCCGCAGGATTGATATAGCCGTCGGTCGGGTGATAAATCGCCCCCTTCAGATCTTCAGTGCGGATCAAGGGCCAGCGTTCCTTAATCTGCGCAGGGGTCAGGCTTTCAAACGGCACGCCCACAGATTCAGCGGTTGCACCGTACAGCATATACTCGTCCATCCGGTCCTTGGTCTGAGCCATCCGCAGATTGCCCACCACCGAAAACCCAGCGTTCAGACCGGTTTCTTCCTCTAGTGTCTTATAGAATTTCACCGAGTAATCGTGAATATGCGTGGTCGCATAAGACATGTTGAACAGCGGCAACAATCCCGCCGCGTGCCATGTGGATCCTGACGTCAGCTCGTCCCGCTCCAGCAGGATAACGTCTTTCCAACCAGCTTTCGCCAGATGATAGGCGATCGAGGCCCCGACAGCACCGCCGCCGACAACACAGGCTTTTACGTGGGATTTCATAGCACGACTCTTCTATTGAGGATATGTTGCAGCCAAATAGCCAAAATTTACGCCGCCAATCCACTGTCAATCGACGGTGGCGGGGGCGAAAACGACATGGAGGGGACAATGCCGCTGGATCGCGACGCTTTTGAACAACAAGCTACATGGTGCCGCCAGTTGGGATCACAATTCACTGCCGCTGTTCTGGATGCATTGGTGGCTACGCTGGACGCCAGCACAGCCACGGGGCGTAAGGTGATAGACTGGCCCGGTGCGGCGGGCCCGTTGAAAGACGTGGTGCCCCTGCGCCTGAGCGGGGCGCTGCATGCCATGGTGTTGTCCGGCCAAAGCCCGCAACTGGCCGCGCTCTATCCGCCCAATCCAATGCCTGCGCAGGCGCAGCTTACCGAAGCCATAAGTGCCACGGTTAAAAACTGCGACGCACAAATCTGCGCCTTCCTGCAATTCGCCCCCCAAACCAACGAGGTCGCCCGCGCCAGCCTGTTAATGGCAGGGCTCTCAGTGATCGCGGCAGACACAAACCTGCCGCTTGCGCTTTATGAAATCGGGGCTTCGGGCGGGCTGAACCTGAACCTTGACCGATTTTCACACCAGTTGGGCAGCGCCCGTCTGGGCGATCCGGCCTCTGCCTTGCGCCTGACACCGCGCTGGCAGGGCAGCGCCCCAACCCTGCCCCCCACAATTATCGCGCGCGGTGGATGTGACCTGAACCCGATTGATGTGACCGCACCCGCACAGGCCACCCGACTGCTTTCTTACATCTGGCCTGATCAACCTGACCGCCTCTCCCGCACCCGCGCCGCAATTGATGTGGCGCAACGCCACCCGCCCGAACTGACCGCCGCAGATGCAGCCAATTGGGTTGAATCCCTATGTGCCGCGCCGCCAGATACTGGCCAAACCCGCGTGTTAATGCACTCCATCGCTTGGCAATATATGCCCGACACAGTTCAAACACGGATCACACAAGCGATGGAAGAAGCGGGGAAATCAGCCACGCAGAATTCCCCACTGGCATGGTTGGCTTTTGAACTGAATGCCCAAGGACAGGCCCAGCTTACCCTGCGGCTGTGGCCTTTCCACAGCGCTATACGTGTGTTGGCGGATGCAAATCCCCATGTGCAGCAGGTCACATGGCATGGAGTGGAATTGGATATTTAGACCAAAAAGAGCCTGTATGGCATGGATAACACCCTAAAAGGCTCTTTTTGGGTCAAATATCCAAAACCCGGGATCGCACCTATTCCAAGACGCTGCATTTCTTAGCGCCCGCATCCGCATGACATTCAGAGCTGAAACTGCCCACTTTCCGGAACGCGCTTTCGGTTGGTTTGCGGCTGTCTTTCTTGGCAATTTCGGCCCCGCCACTTAGCAACACGCCCAGCAAGTTTCTGGCAGAGGCTTCGGGGATGGCATCCTTAGCCATCTCAATTTCCTCGTCGCCGATTTTATAGACCAATTGCTCTGCGGGGCTTGTCGATTGTTTCACAACGGCGCTCTGCTCGTATTCCGTGACAGAGCCTGCCAGCATATAACCTCCGACGCCCAAGGCCATGCAGGCCCCAACGATCCCCATTGCGAATTGTTTGTTCATTCTGTCTGCCCGATTCAAAAGTTGGCTTCGGGATACGGTTTGAAATGGGCCAAACTGTGACAACCCCAGCGGGATTTCAGAAAAATCTGCGACCCGTAGGACACAAATCGGGGTGCGAAATCCGGTTGACGGCGCGCTTGGCCAAGACAGATTGTTTGCAAGCTATGGAAACCCGCAGCGCCAGCGCCTAAGCTACGCCAAACCCCTTTTGGAGCCCTATTCATGTCCGCGACAAACCCGTTTCTTTCCGATTGGTCAGGCCCCTTTGCCCTGCCCCCGTTCGACCAGATCACCGACGCCGATTTTGCCCCCGCCTTTGAGGCTGCTTTCACCCAATCCCGCGCGGCCATCAACGCGATTGCCGATAATCCCGCGCCAGCCAGTTTCGCCAATACCATTGACGCGATGGAGCAGGCCGACGCACTGATGGACAAGGTTGCGGGGGTGTTTTTTAACCTGTCCGGATCAGACAGCAACCCGACGCGAGAAGCGTTGCAACGGGATCTCGCCCCGCGTTTTGCCGCCTTTGGTTCGGAAACCATGATGAATGCGGCATTGTTTGCCCGTGTGGATACGCTGTTTCAAACCCGTGACAGTCTGGGGTTAAGTGCCGAGCAATCCCGCGTATTGGACCTGTATCACCGCATGTTTGTGCGCGCAGGTGCGCAGTTGACGGGGACCGCCAAAACCCGTCTGCCCGCTGTGACTGAACGCTTGGCCGAACTGGGCACTGCGTTTTCGCAAAACCTGCTGGCGGATGAACGGGACTGGTTCATGGAACTGGGCGCAGCCGATCTGGATGGCCTGCCAGAGTTCCTGAAATCCGCCGCCCGTTCTGCTGCTGAGGAACGGGATCTGGACGGCTATGTCATCACCCTGTCCCGCTCTTTGATTGTGCCGTTTTTGCAGTTTTCCGCGCGCCGTGACCTGCGGGAAAAAGCCTATACTGCTTGGGGGAAACGGGGTGAAAACGGTGGTAAAACCGACAATATCGACATTGTCCGTGAAACCCTGAGCCTGCGTCAGGAACGGGCCAACCTGCTGGGCTATGACACATTCGCCGATTTCAAGCTGGAACCGGAAATGGCCAAAACACCAGAAGCGGTGCGCGATTTGCTGATGGCGGTTTGGGAACCTGCCAAAGCCGCTGCCAATGCCGATGCGGCGCGTTTGACGGAAATGATGCACAACGATGGCGTGAACGGCGATTTGGAACCTTGGGACTGGCGCTATTACGCGGAAAAACTGCGGGCGGCTGAATATGATCTGGATGAGGCAGAGTTGAAGCCCTATTTCCAGTTGGACCAGATGATCGAGGCCGCCTTTGACTGTGCCAACCGTCTGTTCGGGCTGACCTTTCACCGCCTTGATGTGCCGCTCTACCACAAAGACGCCCGCGCATGGGAGGTGCGCAAAGGCGACCGTCACATGGCGGTTTTCATCGGGGATTATTTCGCGCGGTCCTCAAAACGCTCGGGCGCTTGGTGTTCACGGTTCCGCGCGCAATCCAACCTTGGCACGCAAGTACGCCCCATCACCGTCAACGTCTGCAACTTTGCCAAAGCGCCCGCAGGCCAGCCCAATCTTCTGACCTTTGATGATGCCCGCACCCTGTTCCATGAATTCGGACATGCGCTGCATTCTATGTTGTCGGACGTGCATTATTCCATGATTTCGGGCACTTCGGTCGCGCGGGACTTTGTTGAACTGCCCAGCCAACTGTATGAACACTGGCTGTCGGTGCCAAGCGTGTTGGAAAAATATGCCCGTCATGCAGACACAGATGCGCCGATGCCAAAGGCCTTGCTGGATAAATTGCTGGCGGCTGAAAACTTTGACATGGGGTTTTCCACGGTGGAATATACAGCATCTGCGCTGGTTGATCTGGCGTTCCATTCCGGCCCGCCCCCCGCTGATCCGCTGGCCCGACAGGCGGAAATTCTGGCGGAACTGGATATACCAGCAGCCATCCGTATGCGCCATGCCACGCCTCATTTTGCCCATGTGTTTTCGGGTGACGGATATTCGTCCGGCTATTACAGCTATATGTGGTCCGAGGTGATGGACGCTGACGCTTTCGCCGCCTTTGAAGAGGTCGGCGATCCGTTTGATGCCGATTTGGCGGCCAAACTGCACGATCATATCTATTCCGCAGGGGGCAGTGCCGAGGGTGCCGCACTGTACCAAGCGTTTCGGGGCAGTATGCCCAAAGTGGACGCCTTGCTGAAAGGCCGCGGTTTGGACACAGCACTCTGATCCCCTCCCTTTTCCCTAAATCTGGCCCGCCAAACGGGGCGGTCCTTTTGACTTCAGCTCAAGGAACCCAATATGAAAGCAGCCTTTTATACCGCCCAAGGCCATGCCGATGACGTTTTACAAATCGGCGAGTTGCCAACCCCCACACCCCAAGCAGGCGAAGTCCTTGTTCGGCTTGCCACATCCGGTGCCAATCCTTCGGATGTGAAATCCCGCGCGGGATCGCGACCGATGACTGTGCCCCTGATCATCCCCCATTCCGATGGCGCTGGCGTGATCGAGGCTGTGGGCGCGGGCGTTGACGCTGCGCGCGTCGGCCAGCGGGTCTGGATCTGGAACGGCCAATGGCAACGCCCCTTTGGCACCTGCGCCGAATACATCGCACTGCCGTCCGAACAGGCGGTTGATCTGGATGAAGGCACGTCTTTTGACGCCGCCGCCTGTCTGGGCATCCCTGCCCTGACCGCCTTTCGCTGCATGTTCGCGGATGGCCCTGTTGAGGGGGACAAAGTCCTGGTGTCGGGCGGGGCAGGCACCGTGGCCCGCTACGCAATTCAAATGGCAAAAATGGGCGGCGCAGAGGTGATAACCACCGTATCCTCTGAAGAAAAGGCCGCCTATGTGCGTGAAGCTGGCGCAGATCACGTGGTGAATTATCGCGATGCAAATGCCGCCGAGCAGATTCTTGATCTGACGGGTGGGGTCCACCGCGCGGTCGAGCTGGAATTTGGTGTAAACGCAAATCTGCTGGCCGAAGTGATGCGTCCGAACGGGACGATTGCCGCCTATGGCTCTGCGGCCAATCCCGCGCCGCAAATCCCCTTTATGCCGATGATGTTCAAAGACCTGACCCTGCGCATGGTGCTGGTCTATATCCTGACGCCCGAAGCACGCCGCTTTGCGGTGGATGGGCTGACCCAACTGCTGGCCACAGGGCGCATGACCCATTCTGTGGCCGCAACTTTCGCGCTGGATCATGTGGCAGAGGCCCATGAACTGGTGGAAAGCGCGGATAAAATGGGGTCGGTGGTGATTACCCTTTAAGCGGGGCAAAAGGCGCGGCTGGTCGCAAGATCAGTCGCGAACCTCATCCGGGGTTACGCCCCAAAGATCGGTTTTTTTGGCCCAGCCTTTGGCCCCTTGGGCGCTGATTTCACAGAAATTCAGCTCACATGATCCCAATCGCGCCAAGGCGCCCCGTTCGGCATAAGCCCGCGTAGCAGCGGCATCATTCGGGGTCAGGTACAGGCTGACTTTGTCTTCTTGAACAATCACATAGCGTGATCCTGACAGCAGCGAGTAATGCATCCAGCCGCCCTGTCCCTCGGCGTCTTGAACCCGCCGCCAATGACCGTATTCCGCAACGATCTGCAAGGGCAGATTGGCGTGTTTGAACACCCAGTCCACACGGTGCGTTAGCGAAGGGCCGCGCCGCACGTTGCCTTCTTCGGATTTCATCGAAACAAAGCGCGGCATCGGCAGATTCGTCACTGGACCCCGCTTGCCCGAGGCCATAGCTGAACCCCCGCCCCCTGCAACCGCAAAGAGAACGCTGAAAACCAGTATTATGAAAGCCGCCCGTGCCATCTTGACCCGCCGTTGTAATCTTTTGCCTCAGTCGGGGTCTTTAACCTTGCCCCATTAGGCGAATCCTTGGCAGAATAGGGAAAACAAATCCAGAGTTGGTTACATCAAATGCCCTCAAGTAAATTAAGTGTTGTTGTTACGCGACGGTTACCTGCCACAGTCGAGAACCGTCTGTCAGAGCTGTTTGACGTAAAATTGAACGAGACAGACACCCCCATGACCCGCGAACAATTGGCGGCAGCCCTGCGCACTGCGGATGTGCTGGTTCCAACCCTGACCGATACAATCGACGCGGGAATGTTGGCACAGGCAGGCGCAAATCTGCGGCTGATTGCCAACTACGGTTCGGGCGTCGATCACATCGACGTGGCCACCGCCCGCCAGCGGGGGATTTTGGTATCCAACACACCCGGTGTGCTGGCCGATGACACGGCTGATATGACCATGGCTTTGATGCTGGCGGTGATGCGCCGCTTTCGCGAAGGGTCTGGCCATTTGCAATCTGGCGATTGGCAAGGATGGTCCCCATCCGCGTTTCTGGGCGCGCGTCTGGGCGGCAAACGTCTGGGGATTCTGGGCATGGGGCAGGTCGGCACAGCCGTTGCCCGCCGCGCCAATGCCTTTGGGATGCAGGTGTTTTATCACAACCGCAAACGGGTTCACAAAGACGTGGAAACAGCACTTGGGGCCACCTATTGCGAAAGTTTCGACCAAATGCTGGCGCGGATGGATGTGATTTCAATCAACTGCCCCCATACGCCCAGCACCTTTCATCTGCTGAATGCCCGCCGCTTGAAGCTGATGAAACCCAGCGCCTTTGTCATCAACACCTCGCGCGGGGAAGTGGTGGATGAAAACGCCCTGACCCGTATGTTGCGGGCTGGCGAACTGGCGGGTGCGGGTCTGGATGTGTTTGAACACGGCAATGAAATCAATCCTCGTCTGCGCGGGCTGGATAACGTGATGCTGTTGCCCCATATGGCCTCGGCGACCGAAGAAGCGCGGGTGGAAATGGGTGAGAAAGTTATCATCAACATCAAGACCTTCGCCGATGGTCACCGCCCACCGGATCAGGTTGTTCCAAGCATGCTGTAAGCGCGCCGCCACTCAAAACCCCTTTTTAAGGATACCCAAGATGGACATCAAACGCAGCGGCAGCAGGCCCACAAAAAAGGCCAGCGCCGACTGGTTTACAGGTGACGTCTGGCAAGACCCGATCGTCGAGGCCCCCGAGCCCGCCCGCCTGCGCGCCTTAAAAGTCCACTTTGCACCGGGTGCGCGCACCGCATGGCACACCCACCCGTTGGGGCAGACGTTGTATGTGGTGTCTGGCACGGGGTTGGTCGGTCTACGGGGCAAACCGCCCGAGATTATCCGCGCAGGCGACACTGTGTTTTTCGCCCCGAATGAGGAACACTGGCACGGTGCCACAGCCGATTGCGCCATGATCCACATCGCCATGCAAGAGGCCCTGAACGGCAGCGTTGCCGACTGGCTGGAACACGTAAACGATGCGGATTACGGCCAAACGCCCGTTTAAAAAATAAATGATATCAAGGTGCTGACCTAGATTTTGGTCAGCACATCGCCTTTGCGTACTACGCCATCCTGCACGATACTACACAGCGCCCCGCGCAGACGGTGCTGCACATTTTCCGGCCTGTTGATCCAGTCAAAACTTTCGCGCCCGTGACGGACTTTCCATTTAGCGCAGGCGGTGTTGAACACATCCGACACTTCTAGAATCGCGGTTCCCGCCTGTAAGCGCGTGCCAGCGGGCAGGTTTTCCTCTCCCAGATCCATATCCGCAATCATCGTATCACCGGGGTAAACCACGCTATCGCGATCCCGCCAGCACAGATCAAGCACCCGCCGTTGCAGAATAGAAACCTGAATGCGCGGATCGGGAGAGCCGTCTTCCAGCTTCATCCACGGGTGTTTCATCCAACGTTCATTTTCAATACCTGTGGCCACGCGCAATTCCAACGCTTCGCGGAAATCCCGCTGGCCGAAATCAGGACGGTGGCACAGGGTTTCGATCGCCGCTTCTTTCGGGGCGGCCAGAATATGCGCCAGTGCCGCGTCACATTCGGCTAGGGTTACATGAGCCATGTCAAAGTCCTCCACAGACGGTGCAACTGCTGCGCCGTTCAATTTGTATCTTGCGGCTTTCGCCATAAAGCGCATCAAAAATCAACATGGAGCCGCGCAAAACCTGCCCTGCTCCGGTGATTTCCTTAATCGCCTCAACCGCCATCATCGACCCGATGATACCGGGCAAAGCGCCAACCACGCCAGCCTCGGCACAGCTTGGGGCGAGACCGTCAGCGGGTTGGTCGGGAAACAGGCAGGCGTAGCAAGGATCATTACGGGCGGGATCAAACACGGTGACTTGCCCTTCCCACTGGCCAATTGCGCCTGAAACCAGCGGTTTAGCTGCGGCGACACAGGCCTTATTTACAAGCGCACGGGTGGCAAAGGTGTCGGTGCCATCCAGCACCAAATCAAACTCTGCCACCAGATCAGCCCCCTGTTCGGCGGTAAATTTTCGGTTGTAGGGCAGAACCTCTACAAATGGATTAAGCCCTTTCAAAGCCGCCTGGGCTGCAAAAACCTTGGGCTTATCCATGTCGTCTTCGCGGAACAGGACCTGACGTTGCAGGTTGGACAGGCTGACCACATCATCGTCAATCACCCCGATAGTCCCGACGCCTGCCGCCGCCAGATATTGCAGCACAGGCGCACCCAAACCGCCTGCCCCCACCACCAAAACCCGCGCCTTGCGCAGCTTGCGTTGGCCCGGTCCGCCGATTTCACGCAGCACAATATGGCGGGCATAACGGTCCAATTCGGTTTCAGACATCTTGTCGGATTTTACGGCGATCTCTTCGGCACCGCCAGCCCGCGCTTTCAGCTTTTTGATGCCAAAGGCGTATCCCCCGACAACCGCGAAAACTGCCAGTAGGATTAACCAGTTCGACACAGACCCACCCGTCGCAATCCGCAAACTATTCCCGGCAGGTAAGGTCACCTGCACCAACAGCACAAAGGCCAGCCCAAGGGCCACAATCGCCCCCTGCGCCCCCCGAGAGCCGCCCATAAGCCGCAGCCCGAAAGCCGCCGCACAGATGATAATCAGGCTAAAGACCATCAGCCCTGACCAGTCGATCCAAAACCATCCGTGCCCCGCTCGGATTCCCCCAGCGGATGGTTCAAATCCCACCCCACTTGCATGACCGGCGCAAAGACAATCTGCGCGATCCGGTCACCGTGGTTCACCACAAAGGGCGCGTCCCCCAGATTGATCAGGATCACCCCCAAAGGCCCGCGATAATCGCTGTCGATTGTACCGGGCGCATTGGCCACCGTGACACCATGTTTCAACGCCAAACCGGACCGAGGTCGCACCTGCGCTTCAAACCCGCGCGGAATTTCCAGCGCCAGCCCCGTGGCCACCAGTGCCCGCGCATTGGGCGCGATTTCGACACGGCCGCGATCCGCCAGATTGGCCCGCAGGTCCATTCCCGCAGCCCCGCTGGTTTCATAGGCGGGCAGCGGAATTTCGCGGTCCGCATCGTCCAGATAGATAATTTTCACCGCCAGATCAGCCACCGATCACCTCCGCTATTTTTGCCGCCAGACGATCCGCAACCGCCTGTTTCCCCATTCGGGGCCAAGGCTCTGATCCCGTATCCGAAATCAAGGTTACCGCATTTTCAGACCCGCCCATGATTCCCGTTTCAGGTGACACATCATTGGCGACAATCCAGTCACAGCCCTTGCGCAGCCGCTTGGCTGTGGCATGGGCAATCACGTCATCGGTTTCCGCCGCAAAGCCAACCACCAAAGGCGGACGCCCCTGCGTCAACTGGCTGACCGTTGCCAGAATATCGGGGTTTTCGGCAAATTCCAAAACTGGCAAGGCCCCGCTGCCGTCTTTCTTGATCTTGCTGCCCGAAGCACTGGCCACCCGCCAATCCGCCACAGCCGCTGCAAACACGGCCGCATCCGCAGGCAAACCGGATTGAACCGCCGCCAACATCTCTGCCGCCGTCTGTACGCGTACCACATCCACGCCTTCAGGCATCGGGTGGTCCGCTGGCCCCGTCACAAAAGTCACCCGCGCGCCCAGCCCCGCCAAAGCCTGCGCAATCGCAGTGCCCTGCGCCCCGCTGGATCGGTTCGCGATATAGCGCACCGGATCAATCGGTTCATGGGTCGGCCCGCTGGTCACCAAAACATGCTTGCCCCGCAACGGCCCGTTCAACAGCGCATTTTCAACAGCCGCAACAATCTGGGGCACCTCGGCCATACGACCCGGCCCATATTCGCCGCAGGCCATATTGCCGCTATCCGGCCCCACCACCAACACGCCGTCATCCGTCAGTGTGGTCAAATTCCGCTGGGTCGCTGCGTGATCCCACATGCGCACATTCATCGCAGGCGCAATCAACACCCGCTTGTCCGTGGCCATCAACAGGGTGCTGGCCAGATCACCCGCAATCCCATGGGCCATCTTCGCCATCAAATCCGCCGTCGCAGGGGCAACCACCACCAGATCCGCCGAGCGGGACAGTTGGATATGCCCCATCTCTGCCTCATCCGTCAGATCAAACAATTCGCGAAACACCTTGGACCCTGACAAAGCCGCCACAGACAAAGGCGTCACAAACTCCTCTGCGGCTTTGGTCATTACTGGCACCACTTTGGCCCCCCGATCCTGCAACCGCCGGATCAGATCGAGGCTCTTATACGCCGCAATCCCGCCCCCGATCACCAACAACACTCTGCGCCCGTTCAACATGGCAAACTCCAGATAGCTCTTGCACCAGACTTAGCCAGCTTCGCCCGCAAAGCAAAGGGCGGTTCCAGCAAAACCTGAAACCGCCCTCTTTTTGGGTCAAATATCCAATTCCGACGCCAGCGCCGGATGGTATCACATCAATTCAGCCATCAATTCTGCCGAGTTGCCAGTGTTTTTCTCCAGCAGTTTCTTCAACTTGCCAAGGGCTGCCGCTTCGACCTGACGAATCCGTTCCTTGGACAGGCCAAGCTCTTCGCCAATTGATCCCAACGTACGCGGGTCTTCGATCAACAACCGCTGTGCCAGAATATAGCGTTCGCGGTCATTCAGGCCTTCCATGGCTGTGTTCAACCAGTTGCGCAGCTGGCCCAGATCGTGGTTGCGTTCCACAACCTCTGCCGCCTGCGGGCCATCATCCGCCAGCGTATCCTGCCATTCGCGACCTTCATCCTCGGCGGATTGCTGGGCATTCAGTGAAAAGTCAGAGCCGGACAACCGCCCCTGCATCATTTCCACATCCCGCAACGGCACGCCGATTTCCTGCGCAATCATTTCGGACAGTTGATGCCCGTCCAGTTCCACACCCGCCGAAGTCGCCTCGCGCTCTAGCGTGGCTTGCACCCGCTTGAGGTTGAAAAACAGCGCCTTCTGGCTGCTGGTGGATCCGGTGCGCACCATCGACCAGTTGCGCATGACATAGTCCTGAATGGCAGCTTTGATCCACCATTGCGCGTAGGTCGAAAACCGCACGCCCCGTTCGGGGTCGAACTTATCCGCTGCCTTCATCAGGCCAACGCCCGCTTCCTGAATCAGGTCTTGTGTATTGGCCCCGTAGCGTCGGAATTTCGACGCCATGGAAATGGCCAATCGCATATAGGCGTTAATCAATCGGTGCAGCGCCTTTTCATCGCGGTCATCCCGCCATGCCCGCGCCAAGGCGATTTCGGTTTCTGCATCCAGTAATTCGGCTTTCATCGCCTGACGGCGAAAGTCATGATTTGTGATGTCATCAAGAGGCATATTGAGATCTCCTAATCCAATCTGTGCTTGAGCTTTAGTAAGCTTTGCTCACAATATACTACGTAGGAACGGGAGTGTCCGATCACAATGGAGTGCACTTATTTTAACTTTCCCTAAATTAACCCTTGTTCTAGGGGGGGCTGCCTCTGGCAAATCCCACTTTGCAGAACAATTGGTGTCCCACAGCGGCTTACCGCGCAGCTATATCGCAACAGCACAGGCTTTCGATTCAGAAATGCGCGAAAAAATCCTTGAACATCAAAAGGATCGCGGCAACGACTGGAACACGATCGAAGCCCCCATCGCTGTCCCTGAGGTTTTGCAAACCCTGCCAGATCACCAAATCACACTGGTAGATTGCCTGACATTGTGGCTCACCAATTTAATTCTGGCGGAAAACGGCACAAATCCGCCCGCCGAGGACCCAGCGACCCTGTTTTTGGCCGCTGCAAGCGCATGCAATTTCCCAATTGTTACAGTTTCAAACGAGGTCGGGCACAGCATTGTTCCAGAATCAGCTTTGGGACGGCGGTTCCAACGGGCCCAAGGCCGATTGAACGCCAGAATCGCCCAACATGCCGATCTGGTTGTGATGGTGACGGCCGGCCTGCCCCAAGTCCTGAAAGGCCAATTGCCCGAGGGTTTGACATGAGCCGTTTCTGGTTTGTCCGCCATGGCCCGACCCACCGCGACGGGTTGATCGGCTGGACCGATGCGCCCGCCGATCTGTCTGATCAGCCCGCGCTGGATCGGTTGAACGCCTATCTGCCGCAACAGGCTGTGGTAATTTCATCAGACCTGATCCGCTGTGTCGCCACCGCCGACACCCTGTCCGCAGGCCGCACCCGCCTGCCCCACGACCCTGATTTGCGCGAGCTGCATTTCGGCGATTGGGAAGATAAAACCTTTGGCCAAGTATCTAAAACCGACGCCGATCTGTCCCGCGCCTATTGGTCCGACCCCGGCCCCCACGCGCCCCCAAACGGCGAAAGCTGGGATGCCGCAGGACAAAGGGTCAGCCGCGGCGTAGACCGATTGTTAAGCGCACATCCCGACACCGATATCATCGTCGTCGCCCATTTCGGCGCGATTCTGACGCAGGTTCAACGGGCCGCAGGGATGCCCGCGAAATCCGCGCTCTCGTTCAAAATCGACAACCTGTCCGTTACCCGACTTGAACATATGGGCAAGGCGTGGCGTGTGCTGGGGGTCAATCACAATCCGTGACGCAATTGATCACAAAAGACGATTTGCGTTTTTTCCAGCAACCGGAATACTCGCCCTATGAAATATGAACTCGCCATAGCCGATAAAACCTATTCCAGCTGGTCCCTGCGTGGCTGGCTGCTGTTTGAACGTTTCAACATCCCGTTCAAACAGCACACTGCGCGCATGTATCTACCGGAATTCCAACAGATGTTGGAACAGTTCAAGCCCGCCCGTTTGGTGCCCGCGATGAAATTCGACGGTGTGGTGGTACAAGAAACCATCGCCATTGCTGAAACGCTGGCCGAACAGAACCCGGACAAAACCATGTGGCCCAGCGATCCTGCCGCCCGTGCCATGGCGCGGTCTGTTACGGCGGAAATGCACGCGTCCTTCGGGGCGCTGCGCAACGATTGCACCATGAATCTGCGGCGTCATTATCCAGATTACAAACCCTCGGACGCCGTGCTGGCTGATACGCAGCGCATGATGGACCTCTGGGATATGTGCCGCACAGAATTCGGGCAGGACGGCCCGTGGCTTTTCGGCCAATACACCATCGCCGATGCCTTTTACGCCCCAGCTGTCACACGTTTTGCCACCTATAACCTGCCCCGCAGCGACGCAGCCGACGCCTATATAGCCGCACATCTGGCCGATCCAGCATTCCGCCGCTGGCGCGCCATGGGGTTGGCCCAGAACTATATCCAAAACGGCTATGACAAAGACCTGATTGAAGGCAACTGGCCTGGTCCAGCCCCCTTGCCCGCCCGTGCAGTCGACGCGGGCCCGTCTGAAAACGAAACCTGCCCTTATTCCGGAAAACCCGTGACGGATTTTCTGGAACTCGACGGACGTATCTTTGGCTTTTGCAATACATTCTGCCGCGACAAAACCGTAGCGGATGCTGCGGCTTGGGATCGGTTTATACAAATTTACCAAAAATAAACCATCGCCCCCGTATCGTTAACCAATCTTAACGGGATCGGGGAATCAATGGTCGCGCGCGCCTATACAGTTGCGTTTCATGGGGTCGAGGCCCGCATTGTAGAGGTGCAATGTTCCCTCTCCCCGGGTTTACCTTCGTTCCAGATTGTCGGCCTACCTGACAAAGCCGTGTCCGAGGCGAAAGAAAGAGTGCGCGCCGCCATGAACAGCCTTGCACTGGCCCTGCCGTCAAAACGCATCACCATCAATCTGTCACCTGCGGATCTGCCAAAAGAGGGGTCGCATTTTGACCTGCCCATCGCACTGGCGTTGATGGCGGCGATGGATGTGATCCCCCGCGAAGACGTGGAACGGCAAGTGGCCTTGGGGGAGCTTTCACTGGATGGCGGGCTTATTCCTGTGATCGGCACCTTACCTGCGGCCCTTGCAGCGGCCCAAGAGGATTGCAACCTGATCTGCCCTGCCGATTGCGGTGCCGAGGCGGCGTGGGTCGGGGCTGTGCAGGTGATCGCGCCCGCGTCCCTGCTGGAATGTATGAACCATTTTCGGGGCCGCCACATTCTAACCCCCGCCCAACCAGGAGAAGTCATTGCCGATCCGCAAACCCGCGACCTAAGAGATGTGAAAGGCCAGGTACGGGCCAAACGCGCCTTGGAAATCGCAGCGGCGGGGCGGCACCATCTGTTTTTTGTCGGCGCACCCGGTTCAGGGAAATCCATGATGGCCGCACGCGTTCCCGGCCTTTTACCCCCGTTGGAACCGGAAGAAGCACTGGAAACCTCGATGATCCACTCGCTCGCCGGGCTGTTGTCTTCTGGCGGTATTTCCAAAACCCGCCCGTTCCGCGACCCCCATCACACCGCATCAAAAGCGGCGATTGTCGGGGGGGGGCGCGGTGCGAAACCGGGGGAAATCTCGCTCGCCCATAATGGCGTTTTGTTTTTGGATGAACTGCCGGAATTCTCTCGGCAAGTGCTGGAAACCCTGCGCCAACCCTTGGAAACCGGCACCGTGATGGTGGCCCGCGCCAACAACCATGTAACATATCCCTGCCGTTTCATGCTGATTTCTGCCGCCAACCCCTGCCGTTGCGGTTATATGGCAGATGCCGCGCGCGCCTGCGCCCGTGTGCCATTGTGCGGGCAGGATTATCTCGGAAAAATATCCGGCCCCTTGATGGACCGCTTCGATCTGCGGGTCGACGTCCCGCCAGTTTCCATGACAGATCTTACACTACCTGACACAGGGGATTCGTCCTTTTCCATTGCCGAACGGGTTGCTGCCGCGCGAAAAATTCAATGTGTCCGGTTTCAAGATCATACCGATTTGCGCCAGAATGCAGATGCCGAAGGGACCATTTTACAAGAGATCGCCACGCCTGATCCCGAGGGCGCAGCGATGTTGGAAAAAGCAGCGGATCGGTTCCAAATATCAGCGCGGGGTTATCATCGCATCCTGCGGGTCGCCCGTACAATCGCGGATTTAGCGGGATCTGACAGGGTTCGCCTGCCTCATGTAGCCGAGGCGATCAGCTATCGTTTGGGCTCCGGCGCGCCTTGATAAAGGCTACAATATCGTTAATTGCGGCGCGGGCTTCAGGGAAGTGGCCGGTCATAATTTGGAACACATGAAAGGCATTGGGCCAACTGCGCACCAGAACATCATGCCCCTGCGACACCAGTTTGCTTTGCATTTCCAACGTGTCATCACGCAACATTTCCCCGTCGCTGTGGTGTAACAGGATCGGCGGGCATCGTTCAAATTTGGCATAAAAAGGGGAGGCATAGGGCTGTTTACGATCCTGATCCCCCAGATACATTGTTCCCAATTCGTCGAACCGGTCAGAACTTAGTAAAACTTCACTTTTTGCGTTGGATTTCAGGCTATCAAACCCACCCGACATATCCACGACGGGACTAAGGACAAAGGCAGATTGGGGTAAATCCGCTTTAGAATCAGACAAATGCGCCAACAAAGCCAGAACCAGATTTCCCCCGGCGCTATCGCCGCCAAGAATAATCTGATCCGCACGCAGGCCCCGCCCGATCAGCCCTTCGTAGGTGGCCACCACATCATCGAACCCCGCAGGAAACGGATGTTCAGGTGCCAAACGATATCGCGGCATCACCGCTTGTATGCCAAGGTCGCCCGCGATTTCAGCCACCATATGTTTGTGGGTGTCCGGACTGCCCACAATAAAACCGCCCCCGTGAATGTAGAGCAGCACATCTTCGCGTTTTATTGCGCCGCGAGACACCCAAGTCACAGGCACATCCGCAATCGCGCCATTGCGATAATCCGCAAAAGCAGGATGAACATGCATGCGTTTTGCATGGTTTTCAAAGGCTTGTCGCGCCTCTGCCGGGTTTTGAACACGCGCCACCCAAGGCTTGATCACAAGCCGGGTAAACGCACTGTACAGGCAAAGGCGCAGAGAGTTCATTTTGGGATTCGCCTTTCAATAGCTTGCCAAATCATTTCGGCCACGTTGATCCCGTCAAACCGCTCCAACTCCTGAATTCCCGTGGGCGAGGTGACGTTGATTTCGGTCAGGTTACCACCGATCACGTCAATTCCGACAAAAATCTGCCCTTTTTCCCGCAACAACGGGCCAATCGCAGCGCAAATCTCGCGATCCCGATCCGTCAGTGCCACTTTTTCAGGCCGCCCGCCCACATGCATGTTCGAGCGAGTTTCGCCCTTGGCAGGAACGCGGTTGATGGCCCCGACAGGTTCCCCGTCCACCAAAATCACCCGCTTATCGCCAGCAGCAACATCCGGCAGAAATTTCTGGGCGATCAAAGGCTCTCGGTTGATGCCGCAAAACAGTTCATGCAAGGAATTCAGGTTGCGATCACCTGGCTCCAGACGAAACACCCCAGCACCACCGTTGCCGTACAGCGGCTTGAGGATGATATCGCCGTGGCGTTCCTTGAATTCCTTCAAAGTGTTCAAATCCCGCGCGATTGTGGTGGGCGGAGTGAGATCGGGAAACTGCAAAACCAACAGTTTTTCAGGGTAGTTCCGCACCCATTGAGGATCATTCACCACCAAGGTTTTTGGGTGGATCATGTCCAAAATATGGGTGGTGGTGATATAGCCCATATCAAAAGGCGGATCCTGACGCAGCCAGACCACATCCCAATCCGCAAGATCAATTTTCTCTTCGGGTTGCAATGTCACGTGATCGCCTTTTACACGGCGAAGTTCCATGCGATGGCCACGCGCGGTCACACGTCCCTCTTCAAAGGCCAGTTTGTCAGGCGTGTAGTAAAACAGTTCATGCCCACGGGCCTGCGCCTCTTCGGCAATGCGAAAACTGCTGTCTGCGTTAATATCAACGTCCCCGATCGGGTCCATTTGGAAGGCGACCTTCAAGCTCATAACGGTGGGTTCTTTCTAGAGAGCAGCTTTGCTGCACAAATTGCGTTTATAAATACATGACGCAGAGCAGCGCGGGTTTCAATGACCCCGCATAAATCTATCTACAAAGAACTGTTAATTTGAGGTTCAGATTTGAAGGAAATCAAGCGGCAAGCAATGCACCCGGCAGAACCTTGATGCGCCCCGTGCCATCCACAAGCGCCGCATCGAACCGACAATCCACATCCAAGTGGCCAGCTTTTTCGGCAAGATACTGTAATGCACAATCATGAATACGCTGTTGCTGCCGAGGCGTTATCTGCTGAACCGCACTGTCGAACGTTTTACTGCTTTTCACTTCGATGAAATAAAGTTTCTGATCGTGCCGTGCAACAAGATCAATTTCACCGTCTTTGGATTTCCACCGGCGATCCACAATTTCAAACCCATTGCGTTCATAGGCCAAGGCAATCTGATGTTCAGCAGCTTGCCCTTTCAAATAAGACAGTTTCCCGTTTGTGGCGCGATCCATGCTAAACCCTTTTTTGATTGTCAGATTAGGTTTATCGACAAGGTGTTAAACTAGGGTAAATGGTCTTTCAGGGTCAGGGCACGATTGTAAACGTCTTTGCGAGGCAATCCGAACCGCAGAGCCACTTCACCTGCCGCATCCTTCACGCGTAAACGGCCGAGCGCCTCGCTTAGGGCTTCATCCACGTCTTCTTCTGAGATGGTTTTTGGTGGGGGCGGGCCTAAAACCACCACGACTTCGCCCTTAATTGAACTGCGGGCTGCAATATCTGCTGCGACTTGTGCTAATGATCCGCGAACGGTTTCTTCGAACTTCTTGGTCAGTTCCCGACAAAAAGAGGCAGGACGCTCGGCCCCAAACACGTCGCACATGTCTTTCAGGCTGGCGGCGGCGCGTTTGGGTGATTCGTAAAACACCAAGGTTGCTTCTATCTGGGCGAATTCTGCAAAAAACCGTTTTCGCGCAGCAGGCTTATTGGGGGCGAAGCCTGCAAAGAAAAACCTGTCTGTGGGTTGTCCTGCCACACATAAAGCGGCCAACAGCGCCGAGGCACCGGGCGCGGCAAAAACCGGCAAGTCTGCTGCAATCACAGCCCGAGACAAATCAAACCCCGGGTCTGCCACCATGGGCGTTCCGGCATCTGAAACATAAGCCACCGAGGCACCCTCTTTCAGGGCTGCCAGCAATTGCGGGCGGACTTGTGCACCATTGTGATCGTGATAGGCCAGCAGCCGTCGATCCCCGAGTTTAACCCCGTGAATATCCAGCAAGCGGCGGGTGTTGCGGGTGTCTTCGGCGGCCAGCACATCGGCGTGGGTTAGAATATCCAACGCCCGCAGTGTTATATCGCGCGCTGCCCCGATAGGCGTTGCCACCAAATGCAGGCCAGCAGCTATTTTTCCAGCGTGCATTTGCTTAATTCCATTTCTTTGTTCAACAGGCGTTGATTTCCAAGTGCCCAACACATAACTTTTTGCACATAATGGTCTGTTATGACCAGTCAAGTCACTAAGGGGGACTGTCGTGTTTCAACGGATCAGAAATTTCGGGATCAAAGCGGCGGGCGCTGTTGCGGTTGCCACGGTGCTTTTGGGCTGTACGGAAACAGGCGGCGGATCGCAAGGACCCCGTGTGAACACCAATAAACCTGTTGTTGTTGGCATTCTGGTGCCCTCTGGTTCAGGAGTTCAGCAGCAAGAGGCCTTGGCTGGCAGTCTGGTGGCTGCGGCCAAACTGGCTGTAGCTGAAATGAGCGATGTCCAGATTGATTTGCGGGTCTATTCCACCGCAGGTGATCCGAATCGCGCCGCCGCCGCCGCGCAACAAGCGGCGAAAGACGGGGCAAAAGTGCTGGTCGGGCCGCTGTTTGCACAAGCTGCCAATGCGGCAGGTGCGGCGGTTGCGTCCCAAGGGATCAATGTTCTGAGCTTTTCCAACAACCCTGACATTGCAGGGGGCAACGTCTTTATTCTGGGCGACACTTTCGCCAATACCGCTGACCGCGTTGTCGGTTATGCTGCACGCCAAGGGAGCCGTTCCATTGCCGCATTGGTCAAATCTGATGCCGCGGGCGAAGTCGCCGCCGCAGCCGTGAAAGCTGCCGCCCAGAACAACGGGGCCAGCTTTGCCGGTGTTGCAAGATACGAACTGACCACCGAAAGCGCGGTTGCCGCCGTAAGCGCCACCAAATCCCTGATCCAGCAAAGCGGCGCCACCGCGCTGGTGATGGACGCCGATGCGGCTGGGGCCTTGCCTGTTTTTGCGCAATTGCTGCCTGAAAACGGCATCAGCGCTGCCAACACACAGTTTATCGGCCTGACCCGCTGGGATAAAACAGCCGATAGCGTGCGGGCAAACCCCGGCATGCAGGGATCACTTTTTGCGCTGAACGACACCAGCGCGACCAGTGCCTTTAACCAGCGCTATGGCGCTGCCAACGGGGTTGGGCCACATTTGCTGGCAGGCAAAGCCTATGACGCAATGCGCGCGGTTGGCACATTGTTGCAGTCCGGTTCCAGCGATGCATTATCCCGCAATAAACTCACACGACCCGCTGGCTTTAGCGGTGCAAACGGTGTATTCCGCCTGCGACCTGACGGGACAAACCAGCGTGCGCTGGCCGTTGCAACCTTCCGCGAAGGGCAGGTTGTTGTCCTTGATCCAGCACCGAGGAGTTTTGGTGGCGCCGGCTCGTAAACTTAAAAGCAGACAAACCGGTTCGGGTGCTCCCGGCGCGCTGATCTGTGCGTCGGGAGCACTGTTTGACGCGCCACGTATCCGCGCCGAAATCGCAACCGAGATTGCATCTTGCACCGATAATTTCGCAAAACGGACCGTGATTGGAACCGTTCTGGATCGCGTGAACAAAGAGTCCCGCGAGAAAATCAAAACGGCCTATTTGAAGACCCCGTTCAAAACCAGCCGCACCATTCGGTCTTACACGTTTTTGACCGATCAACTGGTGAAAACGGCGATGGATATGGTGCAGACATACCTGCATCCTCTGCCCAACCCGACCAGCGCGGAAAAGATTTCAATCGTCGCCGTGGGCGGTTACGGCCGCGGGGAAATGGCGCCGTTTTCCGATGTGGATCTGTTGTTCCTGACGCCTTACAAACTGACCCCTTGGGCCGAAAGCGTCGTAGAAAGCACGCTTTATGTGTTGTGGGATTTGAAACTGAAAGTGGGCCACGCCACCCGCACGGTTGAGGAATGTATCCGGCTGGGGCGCGGTGATCTGACCATCCGCACAGCCCTGCTGGAAGCGCGGTTTCTGTCAGGTGACGCGGAACTGGCCGAGACACTGGACGCCCAACTGTGGAAGCAGTTGTTCAAATCCACCGGCCCTGAATTTGTCGCCCAAAAACTGGAAGAGCGTGAAGCCCGCCATAAGAAACAGGGGGCGACCCGTTTCCTGCTGGAACCCAATGTAAAAGAGGGCAAAGGCGGCCTGCGCGATCTGCAGACCCTGTATTGGATCACCAAATACCTCAGCGGGGCAAAACTGCCCTCTGAAATGATCTATCAGGGGTATTTTACCACAACCGAATACGCCAATTTCGATCAAGCCGAGAATTTCCTGTGGACCGTACGCTGCCACCTGCATCTGGTGGTGGGGCGCGCCGCCGAACAACTGACCTTTGACAACCAAGTGGCCATCGCCGCAGCGCTTGGCTACAAAGACACCAAAGGCCTGCGCGGGGTCGAGGCGTTTATGCAGGAATATTTCACCCACGCCACCCATGTGGGCGATCTGACCCGAATTTTTCTGACCGCACTTGAAGCCCAGCACGTCAAACAGCAGCCCTCTTTCGGGGCGCGGCTGCTCAAAGCGATGCCATGGCGCAGCGATTCCCTTGTCGCCCCGAAAGGGTATAAAATCGTTCACGGCAGACTGGCGATCGAAGACGAGGAAGACTTCCTTACCGATCCGATCAACTTTCTGCGCATCTTTGAACAGGGGCTGGATTCCGACATACTGATCCACCCCGATGCCATGCGTCTGATCGTGGCCAATCTGGAACTGATCACCAATAAACTGCGCACCAACCCCAAAGCCCAAGACCTGTTCCTGTCGCTGCTGCTGGACTACGGCAATCCTGAACGGGCGTTGCGACGGATGAACGAGCTGGGGGTTCTGGGCGCGTTTATCCCTGAATTCCAACGGATTGTCTGCCTGATGCAGTTCAATATGTATCACCATTACACGGTGGACGAACACACGATCCAATGTATTTCCCATCTGGCCAAAATCGAAAAAGGCGAACTTAAAGAAAGCCTGCCTGTGGCCTCGGGCATTCTGAAAGACGGTGTGGATCGCAAGGTGCTGTATGTGGCGATGCTGCTGCATGACATCGGTAAAGGCCTGCCCGAAGACCACTCTATCGCGGGGGCGCGGCTGGCCCGTGTCATCTGCCCGCAACTTGGCTTGTCAGAGGGGGAAACCGACACGGTTGTCTGGCTGGTGCGTCACCACTTGCTGCTGTCTGATGTGGCCCAGAAACGGGATCTGTCAGACCCGAAAACCGTGCGGGAATTTGCCAAGGTGGTGAAAACCACCTCCCGCCTGAATCTGTTAACCGTACTGACCGTCTGCGATATTCGCGGTGTCGGGCCGGGCACGTGGAACAACTGGAAAGCCCAGCTGATCCGCGATCTGTACCGCTTCACCAAATTGGCCCTGCAAGAGGGTTTCGACAAAGTTCTCGAATTACAATCCTCCAGCGAAGCACAGGATGCCCTGCGCGCCGCCCTACCTAAAATGAGTCGCAAGGCGCTGGAACTGGAAATAGAGCGGCATTATCCGTCATATTGGCAGGGTCTGGACACAGAAACCCATAAAATTTTCGCCAAGTTGATGCAAAAAGCCTCAACCTCGGAAATTCAAACCGACATCAAACCCGACAAAGACCATGACGCAACGCGGGCGTGTTTTGTGCTGCAGGACCACCCCGGTATTTTCTCGCGGTTGGCGGGGGCGCTGGCACTTGTGGGCGCCAATGTGGTGGATGCGCGGACCTATACCTCGTCTGATGGCTATGCCACGGCGGTGTTCTGGATTCAGGACGCCAATGGCAAACAATACGAAAAATCCCGCCTGACCCGCCTGCGTTCGATGATCACCAAAACCCTGAAAGGTGAGGTCAGCGCGCAGGACGGTCTGAAATCCCGCGACAAGATCAAAAAGCGCGAACGGGATTTTGTGGTGCCAACAGTGATCTCTTTCGACACCAAGGGTTCGGACATCTACACCATCATCGAGGTGGACACCCGCGATCGCCCGGGCTTGCTGTATGATCTGACCAGAACCCTGTCCAATAACAATATTTACATCGCCAGTGCCGTGATCGCCACATACGGCGAACAGGCGGTGGATGTGTTCTACGTGAAAGATATGTTCGGGTTGAAATTGCACGGCGAGGCCAAACGCAAAAAGATCGGCGACGCCCTGCGCGCCGCCATTGAAAAAAGCGCTGCCGGAGCCTTGCTTTGACAACCGCGACCAAGCCGCGGAACATCCGCCTGCTTGCCAGTTTCTTTACCGTCAGCAGTTGGACCCTTGCCAGCCGCATCATGGGTTTTGTACGCGACATCATGATCGCCGCCTTTTTTGGCGCAGGCCCCGTAGCCGAGGCATTTCAGGTTGCCTTTGCCCTGCCCAACATGTTCCGCCGCTTCTTTGCCGAAGGCGCGTTCAACATGGCCTTCGTGCCGATGTTTTCCAAAAAACTGGAATCAGGCGAGGACGCCCGACAGTTTGCCCAGAACGCCATGGCAGGACTGGCCAGCTTGTTGATCGCCCTGACCCTGATCGCGCAACTGTTCATGCCGTGGTTCGTTCTCGCCATGGCCAGCGGCTTTGCAGGCGACGAACGGTTTGATCTGTCTACCGATTTCGCCCGCATCTGCTTTCCCTACATCCTGTTCATCTCGCTGGCGGCGCTGCTTTCGGGCGTTTTGAATTCTATGGGTCGCTTTGCCGCCGCCGCTGCCGCCCCTGTGGTTCTGAACATCATCCTGATTGCCGCCATGGCCGTGACTTGGGCACTGGACGGGAACGTAGCCCTTGCGCTGGCTTGGGGGGTTCCTGCGGCAGGCATTGCCCAGTTGGCATTAGTCTGGATCGCCGCGTCGCGTGCGGGGATCCGCCTTTTACCCCAACTCCCCCGCTTCACCCCTGAAATGCGTCGCCTTGCGATGATTGCCGCCCCTGCGGCCCTTGCGGGGGGCGTGGTTCAGGTCAACTTGTTGGTGGGGCGTCAGGTGGCCAGCTATTTTGATGGCGCGATCCAGTGGCTGGCTGTGGCAGACCGCCTGTACCAACTGCCCCTCGGGGTTGTCGGCATTGCCATCGGCGTGGTGCTGCTGCCTGATCTGTCACGCAAGTTGCAGTCAGGCGATGAAGACGGTGGCCGCTATGCCTTTAACCGCGCCGCCGAATTTGCGCTGGCCCTGACCCTGCCTGCCGCCGTCGGCCTTCTGGTGGTTCCCCAAGCGGTTGTATCTGTGCTGTTTGAACGGGGGGCCTTTACCGCAGCGGATGCCCATAACACCGCCGCCGCCCTGTCAATTTACGCCATCGGCCTGCCCGCATTTGTGCTGCAAAAAGTGTTCCAACCGTTGTATTTCGCCCGCGAAGACACAAAGACCCCGTTCTATTTCGCCATCGTCTCTATGGTGCTAAACGCGGGGCTTGCCATCGGACTGGCCGCCCATTTCGGCTATCTGGCAGCGGCTATCGGCACCACATTGTCTTCTGTCGCGCTGGCTGTGCTGCTGTATTTCGGCACGCGGCGCATGGGATTAGCCGCATCCTTTGATGACCGCCTGAAACACGCTATTCCGCGCATGTTAATCGCCAGCGTCATCATGGGGGTCTGTACCTACGGCTTGGAACTGCTTTTGAAAGACTGGCTGTCCACCGCTGGCCTGCGCTACCCTGCTCTTGCCATTCTGGTTTGCGGCGGCACTGGCATTTACTTTGCCGCCTGCCTCAGCCTTGGTGCTTTTACCAAACAAGGCCTGCGCAACTTCGTGCGCAGATAAGGGAACCCATGGCTCTTTTTGGGTAAAATATCCAAATCCTGACCCAGCGAGAACCGCACCGCGTCAGGAATTTCCCCGCCGCAGCCGATCGCGCCAATACAACAGGCCCGCACCCTCAACCGGACGTAACACGGCGCAAATCACAAATCCTATGGCGAATCCCGCCACCCGTTCAAACCAGTCATGACCGCCAAACATCACCGAAAACACCGCCAGCAAAATCCCCAGCGCGGCAATCAGCCGAAACGCCCGCAAGCCGTTTTGCCCTGCTGCCCGTTGTTCGGTGAATAATATCCAGCTCAGCGCCCCGATCAGACCATAAGAGGCCGCCCCCGCACCCAACATAGCCATAGTCGGCCCCATCACAATCGCTTGCGCCAAAGCCGAAAGAATACCGCTGCCAAAAAAGATCGTCAGAAACACCAGCCAATGCACCCGTTCGCCAACGAATTTTCCCAAGGCCAGTATAAAAACCACGCTGAACAAGGCCGCGATGAAACTGGTGTGGATGAACATATAGGTCACAAACCGCACCAGCAAATCCGCCGGATATTGCCCCGTGTCCCACATCAAATAGACCGCCGCATTTGAAAACCCGAACTGATCCGCAATCATGATCCGCCATGCAGGCCCCGTGGCCCCGCCGATGATGCCAGCCTCACCCAATTGGAAGATCGCCTCAACCGCAACCACAAGCACTACCAGAAAAACCACAACCGGCGGCAAAGGGTTAATCGGGGCGGCATTCCCATCGGCGTCATACATCAAAAGGCTCCATCGCTTGACGATACCCGCCCATATAGCGATAACCCCCCCAGCAACACCAGACGGAGTTTTCGCAATGGGCGAGACAATACACACACCGCGCGTCTTTTCCGGCATTCAGCCATCAGGAAATCTGACGTTGGGAAACTATCTTGGCGCGCTGAAACGCTTTGTCGAGATGCAGGAATCCGGCATCGAAACCGTTTACTGCATGGTCGACATGCATGCCATTACCGTCTGGCAAGACCCGGCCGACCTGCGCCACAACACCCGCGAAGTGGCGGCAGCCTATATCGCTTGCGGTCTGGATCCGGCGAAATCCATTCTGTTCAACCAGTCCCAAGTGCCCGCCCACGCGCAATTGGCGTGGATCTTCAACTGCGTCGCGCGCATCGGCTGGATGAACCGCATGACCCAGTTCAAGGATAAGGCGGGCAAGAACGCTGAAAAATCCTCGCTGGGGTTGCTGGCCTATCCCGCATTGATGGCAGCGGATATCCTGATCTATCAGGCGACCCATGTGCCTGTGGGCGAAGACCAGAAACAGCATCTCGAACTGGCCCGCGACATCGCTGCCAAGTTCAACCACGATTACGACACGGATTTCTTCCCCGCGCCCGAACCCCTGATCGAAGGCGAGGCTACTCGTGTCATGTCCCTGCGCGATGGCACCAAGAAGATGTCGAAATCCGACCCGTCGGATCAAAGCCGTATCACCCTGCGCGATGATGCCGACACAATCGCCAAGAAAATCCGCAAGGCCAAAACCGATGCAGAGCCGCTGCCCGAAACCCTGAAGGAGCTGGAAGGCCGCCCCGAAGCGCGCAATCTGGTGAATATCTACGCCGCCCTGTCAGGCCGGACCGCCGATAGCGTCATTACCGAGTTTGCCGGCCAGCAGTTCGGCCAGTTCAAACCCGCGCTCGCCGACCTTGCCGTGGATCATCTGGCACCGATCACGCAGGAAATGAACCGGCTGATGGGCGATCCTGCCGAAATCGACCGGATTCTTGGCAACGGGGCCGACCGCGCCGCTGCAATTGCGGAACCGATCCTCGGCAAAACCTACGACATCGTCGGCATGGTCCGGTCGCGCCGCTAAAAAATGCCGCCCATTCTGAATGTCTGGCTGAATGTCGGACTGAGGTAGGGCGCATTTCATAAAGCCCTTTACATGAACGCCGTTCATGTTAATCTGTCGCGAAACAGAAAGGGCATTTTATGGTCATCTGGACTCGCAAAGCGGTACTCGCCGACGCCATCACTGATTGGCAGTCCCGTGGGTTGATCACAGCCAGCACAGCGGCAACACTCAGCGCCGATACACAGGCCAACGTCACCAGATTTGCCTTTCGCAACATCCTGATCCTGCTGGCCGTTATCTGCCTTGGTTTTGCCGCCATGACCTTTGTCGCCGCAAACTGGGAAGACATGACCCGTCTCACCCGTGTCGGGCTGATCTTTGCCGCCATGTGGGGATTTTGGTGCGGCTCAGTGCTGCTGAACCTGCGCAATCACCGCTGGTTCGCACAGGTTTTTACATTGGGCGCCTGCGCCATGTTCGGCGCGGGGATCATGCTGATCAGCCAGATTTACCACATCCAGGGCAGCCCCAAAGACGCCACATGGCTGTGGGCCATCGGCACGATGATCGCCGCCGCGCTGACCCGTTCAATACCCGCTTTATGCCTGACTATAGCCCTGTTGCTGGTTTGGTTGTTCTTATCCCCCAGCCTGTACAGCCGCACCCATTTCGTGCAACTGGATTTCCCCCTTTATATGATCGCCTGCGCGGGGCTGGCCTATTGGATGCGCAGCCGGTTCGCAGCACATCTGATTACCCTGACAACCTATATCTGGGCCGGTTGCACAGCCATCAGCTTCGCCAATGACCAATCTTTGACCCTGCTGGCCATAACTTTCGCCACAGCATTCATCGTTCTGTCTGCCGCGCTCTTTTCCGATCGCAAACTGGCCTTGCTAGGCGGCTTTGAACGCGCATTTATCCTATACACCACAGGCTATCTCGCGGTGATGATCTTCGCATGGCATGATTTGGTGCGCTATGAATGGCGCATGGCAGATTATCCAGTCATCGTTACAGCCTTCGTCGTTCCTGCCTTGATATCCGTTGCAATTTGCACAGCCCTGGCCGTCCTCGCCTCGCGCAAAACACACCCCAATACCTATGATCTGGTGGTTACCCCATTATTCGCAACCCTGACCTTTGGCACCAGCCTCTTGGCCTCCAATCTGCCCGTGGCAACCGAGTCTTTGATGCTGATCGGCTCGATCTGGCTGATCCGCATGGGCTGGCGGCTGGAAAACCGCCCCATTGCTGTCGGTGGCTTTGTAGCCTTTGGCAACGCTATGCTCGTGATCTACTTTGAAACGGTGGGCACGCTATTGGGCACAAGCATGTTCTATCTGGCGGCAGGGGTGCTGCTGTTAGCGGGCGTCTTCGTCGTCCCGCGTATGACCCGCATGAAAGGAGCCAGACAATGACCCCGCGTCTCCTGATCCTTGGCACAGTCTTGGCCGCGGTTTTTCAAACCGGTGTACTTGCTAAAATCATCACCGACCGCGCCACCGCCCTGAACGCAGGCCAAGAAGTTTTGGTGGAAACCGGTTTTATCGACCCCCGAGACCTGTTTCGGGGCCATTACACGCGGCTCAGACTGTTGATCAGCACCGTGCAACGGGCAGATGTTACCCTTGAAGGTACATTCGATTGGGGCGATCCGGTCTATATGGTGCTTGATACCTCTGGGCCGTTTGCCCAAGCCGTCAGCCTGCACAGCAGCTATCCCACCGCCGCCAATGGCCCCGTTTTAAAGGGTCGAACGCAGTTCACATCACACAGTAACAGCGATTCTCTGCGCATTACGTTCCCCTTTGACAGATTTTTTGCTGCCAAAGACCGCGCCCTTGAACTGGAAAACCTGCAAGCAGACCGAAAACTGGGCGTGATCTTATCCGTCGCAAATGACGGCAGCGCCATGATCAAAGGCCTGACAATCGACGGTGAAAAAATCTACGAAGAACCGCTGTATTAAACGCCCGCGCAAAACAACAAAAGGCGGCCCAAAACAGCCGCCCCCTTCTTCTTTCTAAAAATATCCCCCAGCGGAGCGGGCTAGATCCTATCCCAAAGGCCCCGAAAGATAGGCTACTGGCGCATCATCCACCTGTTCGAAATCCAGCACACGCCCATCCGTGACACGGGATAAACGTTTGTATTCATAGACCATTTCAGGCCCATCTTCGGAAGAACAAACGATCAGACATTCATGCAGCAACTTGGAACCGTCACAAAATTCGACCGTTCCCCGCAAATGGGGCGCATCGGCGGATAGGGCAAAGCCACCCTCCCAACTGCGCAGCACAGGAAACACATCGCCCCCCACAACAACGCGCAATCGCGCGGTGCGTTTCAAGTCCTGATTTCGGGCGCGGCGCAGCCCTTCCAGCACTTCGGGTGACATGTGAACGTCCATAAGAATCCTCCCAAGGTTACCCGTAGTGTGGCAAACTATTATGTATTTTCAATGAAATTTATGGAGACAATTCGTTTCCATGCACTATTTTGCAACCCTGCCTTGCTTAAAACGACCTTTACACACAGCCCTCAACCGCGTAGCTGCGGCCCAAACCTCCCTGCCGCGCGTGACCGCCTTCGGGGCTTACCCCGAAAAGAAATGACCTATGAAACAAGCCCTATCCGACGCGCTTTCAGAGCGTGGTTATGAAACCCTTACCCCAGTACAGACGGCTGTTACCGCCGCCGATCTTGGTGAATCCGACCTGTTGGTCTCGGCCCAAACCGGGTCGGGTAAAACCGTAGGCTTCGGCCTTGCGCTGGGATCGACCCTTCTCGGGGATGCCGAAACCTTTGGCCCGGCGGGCAAACCACTGGCGTTGGTGATCGCCCCGACCCGTGAACTGGCCATGCAGGTCATGCGCGAATTGACCTGGCTTTACGGTAAAGCCAATGCATCCGTTACGTCTTGCGTCGGCGGTATGGACATGCGCGACGAACGTCGGGCTTTGGGCAAGGGCGCGCATATTGTTGTGGCCACACCGGGCCGCTTGCGCGACCATATTATGCGCAGTTCCATTGATCTGTCCGGCATCCGCGCCGTGGTTCTGGACGAAGCCGATGAAATGCTGGACCTTGGCTTTCGCGAAGATCTGGAATTCATCCTCGAAGCATCACCCGAATCCCGCCGCACCCTGTTGTTTTCTGCAACTGTGCCGCGCAGCATCGGCAATCTGGCGAAGAAATATCAAAACGATGCGGTGCGCGTTTCTACCTTGGCCGAACGCGAACAGCATTCAGACATCGAATATCACCTGATGTCCGTTGCCAATCGCGACGAGGAAAAAGCCATCATCAACGCCCTGCGGTTTTACGAATCCCCGGGCGCTTTGGTGTTCTGCAACACTCGCGCCACGGTAAACCGCTTAACCACCCGCCTGTCCAACCGTGGATTTTCGGTTGTCTCCCTGTCGGGTGAGCTGTCGCAAAACGAACGCACCCACGCGCTGCAAGCCATGCGCGACGGGCGTGCGCGCGTCTGTGTGGCCACCGATGTGGCCGCGCGGGGCATCGACTTGCCCAATCTCGATCTGGTGATCCACGCGGACCTGCCCTCCAACAGCGAAACCCTGCTGCACCGTTCAGGCCGCACAGGCCGTGCGGGGCGCAAAGGGGTTTCGATCCTGATCGCCAACCCCAAAGCCGTGCGCAAAGCCGAGCGTCTGCTGGGCACTGCCAAACTGACCGCTGAAAAAGGCCCTGCCCCATCAGCCGATGCAGTGAACGCGCAGGACGAAGCCCGCATGTTGGCGGATGACGCTTGGCATACGCCTGTTGGCGAGAAAGAAACCGACGGTGTGGCAAAGCTGCTGGATCTGCACAGCCCCGAACAAATCGCCGCTGCCTATTTGCGCTTGTACCGTTCACGCCAGACAGCCCCCGAAGAACTGGGCGAGGCGCAGCCTTTTGATCCGCGTGATGCCAAAGCCGCCTTTGGTCCAAGCGTGTGGTTTTCCATTGCCGGTGGCCAGAATGCCGGTGCCGAAGTGCGCCGCCTGTTGCCACGCTTGTGTAAAGCGGGTGGCATCACCAAAGACGATGTGGGCGCGATCCGCGTGCAACATGATGTCAGCCTTGTGGAAATCCGCGCAGGCAGTGTTGAAAGCTTTCTTGCCAAACTCGGCCCGCGTTCGGAACTGGACAAAGACTCGCCGATCACACGGATTGACGCGCCCAGCGCCGCGCAACGGGGGCCGAAACCGAAATTTCAGCCAAAAACGTCCAGCAAACCTGTGGATTGGAACGATGATCCGACCCCACGCCGTAAAAAGCCGAAACCTGCCCCGACCAAAGACAAGGGCAAACCCAAGTTCAGCAAACGCTCCCGCCCCGAGGATAACCGCCCCGAAGGTGTAGTCACCGCGCTGAAACCCAGAGGCGGCAAAAACCTTGCCCCTGCTGTGGGGAAAGCCAACAGCAAGAAAAACAAAGCCCGCCGCGCCAAGGGCCACCCCACGACCAATAAATAAGGCCCATCACGGCCTCTTAGCTTGAAAATTCATAAAAAAGGCCGGTGTTTGATGAAAACACCGGCCTTTTTTTATTCCTAATGCGCTAGGCAATCAGGTGTTGTTCGGCTCTACCAGATCAACGCCAGTGACAGGGCGCAGTACATGGGGCTTGGCGGGGTCATACAAAGCGCTATCCACAAAATCATGGCTTTCGGCCAGCGCTGGCCCGACCATAATCAGGGCGGTGCGGGTGATCTTGGCCTTGCGCACTTTCATGCGGATATCTGACAGGGTGCCGCGAATGATTTCCTGATCGGGCCAGCCCACGCGGTAGCCCACAACCACAGGGCAATCCGCGCCGTAATGGGGCACCAGTTGGCGTTCGATCTCTCGCATGTTACGCACGGCCAGATGGATCGCCAATGTGGCACCTGTGCGGCCAAAGTTTTCCAGCGTTTCCCCTGCGGGCATGGAAGTGGATTGCATGGACATCCGTGTCAGCACGATAGATTGCGCGATTTCAGGAATGGTTAATTCCTGCCCGATGGTCGCGGCCATCGCCGCATAGGCGGGGACACCGGGAATGATTTCAAAAGGAATATCATCAGCGCGCAGGCGGCGGATTTGTTCGGCAATGGCACCGTAAAGCGACGGGTCGCCGGAATGCACCCGCGCCACATCTTCGCCGCGCCCGTGGGCCTCTTTGATTTCGCGGTGGGTGTCATCCAGCGTCATCGCTGCCGTATCCATCACCCTGGCCCCGTCTGGCGCACAGGCCACAACCGCTTCGGGAACCAGTGACCCTGCGAACAGACACACAGGGCAGGCCTCGATCCGTGCTTTGGCTTTAACCGTGATCAAATCCGGATCGCCCGGCCCTGCACCAATGAAATAGACTGTCATATCGTTTCCTATCTGCGCCGCTTAAGACGCCAAATCCCCGTCAATCTTGCGGGCATAGCCGCGCGGCGTGTACATGCGCGGGCCTTCGCCCAGTTGTGCCAGTTTGGAATGGCTGGACCCCACCAGCACCACCGTCAGCATGTCCACTTCATCCACTTCCAGTTCGGACAGCTTGCGATAGCGCACATGTTCTTCGGGCCGCCCAAGGGACGACGCCAGCATCACGGGCGTATCGGCAGGGCGATGTTGCAGCAGAATATCCCGCGCCTCGGCCAGCAGGGTGCGGCGGCGCAACGATACGGGATTGTAAAAGGCGATGACGAAATCGCCTTCTGCTGCCGCTTTCAGCCGTTTGACAATATCCGCGCGGGGGGTCAGCAGATCAGACAAGGAAATGGCGCAAAAATCATGCCCCAGCGGGGCACCCGCACGGGCCGCAGCGCCTTGCAAGGCACTGACACCGGGGGTCGAGACAACCTCGACGCGGTGGGCGGCATCAGACACACCCATTTCATTTGGACCGCGATCCAGCAGCTCGAACACCAGCGCCCCCATGGCGTAGATCCCTGCGTCACCGGAACAGATCAGCGCAACATTCTTGCCCTTACCCGCCTGCTCCAGCGCATAGCGGCAACGGTCTTCCTCGCCCCCTAGCGGGAAATCCGAGCGTTCCTTGCCATGGGCCAATGCGCCAAGCAGGTCGATATACAGTCCATATCCCACCAGTTCTTCGGCCTCTGCCACCAAGGCGCTGGCTTCTGGCGTGCGCCAGCTGTGTTGCCCGGGGCCAATGCCGATGATTGATAGCTTGCCCCTCGAACGGCCTGCAAATTCGGTGATCGGTTGATCGCAGCGCACTACGGCACATGTGGCATTCGCGGTTTTTTGCTTTTCGACGGTCAACGTGCCAGCCGCGCGCCCCAGCGCCAATGCCGCGCCTTCGGATACGCCGTGGCAGCCAACTTCGGCGAAAACCACGTCACTTGGGGTGGCCAGACGGGGTGTTTCAGACTCTAACTCAGCCGCTGTAAACACACGGAACGGAACGCCCAGTCGGGCGGCAGTTTCGATCATCGCAGGCTCGTCGCCCTTCAGATCAAGCGAACCGACACAGGCGATCGCCCCTGCCGCGATGCCGTTTTCTGCCAGCGTTTCTTGCACCAAGGTCCACATTTCATCTACATCACAGCCCCGCGCGCAGCCAAGCCCCAGTGCAAAGCGTTGCGGGTGATAGACCAGCCGCGTTTCACTGCCCTCAACAGGCCCGTCACTGGTGGTCAGGGTCACAGCGCCGTTTTCAACCGTGTCGATGTCCCAAGTATTTTCCCCCTCAACTGTGACGCCGCCCCCTGACAACATCAAAGCCATCGCAGCCTTGGCGTCTTGTGGGTTGGCCAGACGCCAGCCAAGCGGTGGTTCATCCAGCGCAACGCCCATAGCCACGTCGCCCGCCGTGGTCACAGCCGCATGGGCCGACAGACCTTCGGCAATCTTGCGCGCCAGCCGGTTTGCACCGCGATGCCCACCCAGCAGCGGGATCACGGTTGAACCGTCATCGGGCACGGCCAGTAAAGGCGGTTCGGATTTTTTATCGTTCACCAAAGGCGCGACCGCCCGAACCAGAATGCCCGCCGCACAAACACCCACAACAGGGGTGCCGCTGGCGAACAGAACCCGCACGTGATCCAGCGCATTGGCGAAAAACGCATCGGCGCGGTCTACGCGGCCTTCGCGGCCATGCACCACAGCCCCCAGAACCTTTGCCACACGGTGGGCAGTTTCTTCGCCCGAGCGGGACAAACATACGACTACTGGATCAACCATCCATCAAACCTTTTCTTGGGCGGACCGCAGCGCGCCATCATACTCACAACCAGGGGTCTTCGCCCTTGGTCACCAAAATCATCGAAAAATACGGGGCGGTTTCGGGGGCCTCTGCCAACGGCATCGCCTTTTGTTCCGGCAAGGTCGCCCGTTCCACATAGCCCGCGTGATCCATCAGCCCCAAACGATCCAGCACGCGGCGGATTTTTGGCAGATGCCGTCCGACCTTCATCACAGCAACCGCTTGGGCCGCAGCAATACGCTGTTCCATTGCCGCTTCTTCCATCGGGCCGGGGATGATAGTTAACACCTCGTTTCGCGCAGACAGCGGCGCGCGCAGGGCAGCGGCGCAGGCGGTGACGCTGGTCACACCGGGGATCACATCCACATCAAACCGATCAGACAGGCGGGAAAACAGATACATAAAAGAGCCATAGAAAAACGGGTCACCTTCACACAGAACCACCACGGTTTTGCCTGCACTCAGGCAATCGGCCAAGGCCGCAGCCCCCGCGTCATAGGCGGCTTGGGCAGGTTCGCGTTTCACTGACATCGGAATGGAAATGGCGATTTCTTCAACCCCATCGCGGATCACATCCGCGGCGATGGCACGGGCGAAACTGGCGCCACCTTCGAGCGTGGGATAGGCCACCACATCTGCCGCCGCAATCAGTCGTGCAGCCTTCAGGGTCATTAGTTCGGGATCACCCGGACCAAGCCCCACACCATAAAGTTTGCCCGTCATCGCTTCACCAAACTCCACTGGGTCACAGGCATCAAAGGCCGCCATCCGGTCAGGCCGGTGTCTGGTCCCCCAATGGGTTCGGCGCGGTTTACTTGTAGTTTCACCAACTGCCCGCCGTGTTCCTTGTGCAGCGCGATCAGCAGGCCTTCGCTTTCCAGTGTGACGGCGTTACAGACCAGACGGCCCAGCGGGCGCAGCGCCTGCCAACAGGCGTCAAAGGTTTCGCGCGACAAGCCACCGCCGATGAAAATCGCATCGGGGGATTTCAACCCGTCAAGCGCGGCTGGCACCGAGCCATCGACCAGCTCCAGCTTGGGCGCGCCCAGTGCTGCGGCGTTTTGGGCAGCGAACAGGCGGCGGTCTGCGCGGGGTTCAATGCCGATGGCATGGCTGAACCGTGCCGCCCGCATCCATTCCACCGCGACCGACCCGCAGCCGCAGCCCACATCCCACAACAATGCACCGCGCATGGGCATCAGCTTGGCCAATGTGACGGCGCGGACCTCTTGTTTGGTCATGGTGCCGTCGTGCTGGAACAGTTCATCCGCCAGTCCCGGTACGCGGGGCATTAGGGCGGCGTCTTCGGCGGCAACGCATTCAACGGCCAAAGTGTTAAAGGCAGGCACTTTGTGGGCCCAGCTTTCGGCCAGCCCGTCAAAGCGCAGCTCATCCTTGCCGCCCATGGCCGCAAGAACCGTCATCTGTGATTTGCCAAAGCCGCGCTCGGTCAGAAATTTTGCAATCTGCGCAGGGGTTTGTGCGCCTGTGGTCAGGATCAACAGCCGCTGGTCGGGCTGGATAAAGGCGATCATCTGTTCAACGGGGCGGCCATGCACCGTCAGCATTTCAACATCGGGCATCGACCAACCCATCCGCGCGGCAGCCAGTTGAAAGGCGCTAAGCTGCGGGTGATACGTGATTTCAGACGGCGGAATGGATCGCCCGATCCGCGCCCCAACCGAATACCACAGCGGGTCACCTGTGGCCAAAACCACCACTCGCTTGCCCTTATACCCCTGCAAAGTGTCGATCAGCGCATCAAAGGGGGATGGCCACGCCACCCGCTCTGCCGTCACATGATCCGACAGGGAATGATGGCGATCGCCGCCAATGATTACTTCGGCGGCTTCCACCACCGCACGGGCCGTCGGGACCAGACCCTCTAGCCCGTCCTCGCCGATTCCTACAATATGAAGCCAGGGTGTCATCGCGTTTCCTCAATCAATCCAGCCGCCAAAGCATTCACCGCAGATGACGCCATCGCCGAACCGCCCTTGCGCCCCCGCAAAGCCACAAAATCACAGCCCCGAGGCCGTGCAGCCAGTTCAGCCTTGCTTTCTGCCGCGCCAACAAATCCCACAGGAAAGCCAAGAATACAGGCTGGTTTGGGCCAGCCTTGATCCAGCAGTTCCAACAGGTGAAACAGGGCTGTCGGGGCGTTGCCAATGGCCACCACCGCACCTTCGATACGATCGCGCCAAAGTTCAACCGCTGCCGCGGAACGGGTGTTGCCGATCTGTTTTGCAAGGTCAGGAACCGACGGATCGTTCAGCGTGACAATCACGTCATTCCCCGCAGGCAGATACCGGCGGATGATGCCCGCCCCGACCATTTCGCAATCACACAGCACAGGCGCACCCGCCTGCAAAGCCGCTTGCCCTGCCGCAAAAGCACCCTGCGAATAGGCCAGACGATCCGCGATTTCCACCATGCCGCAGGAATGGATCAGGCGAATGACCATCGGGCGCATTTCGGCTGGGAAACGATCTAGGTTTGCTTCGGCCCGCACGGTCGCAAACGACTGGGCGTAAATATCCGCAGGCACCCGTTCATAGCGCAACGGGACACTCGGCTTCGGATCACTGCTCATTTCCGACGCGCACTTTCAGGGCCAAGCGGGTGTTTTGCGTGGGGATAGATGGCGTGCACATGATCGTGTGTGTGGTCATGCCCGTGGTGGTGGTGATGCCCGTGGTTATGATCGTGTGTGTGATTATGGTCATGGCTGTGGTCGTGATGATGGTCGTGGCCATGTCCATGCGAATGATCGTGGTCATGCCCGTGGTCGTGGTGATGATCCAGATCCAGACGGCACTCGCCCGTACACCAATCACCACACAACCCGCAATCAGACACGTTTGATCCGGGCGCCTGCGCGCCTTGACCTTCGACGTGGTGATGGTGGCTTTCCTGAATCGCGCCCACTTCGGATTCAAACCCGATGATTTGCGCGCGGTATTTGCACAGCACACAGGTCGGGGGCGGCACATCGCTGGTGGCTGGGTGATCTTTGCCAGATGCCGCCGCCAGCGTCGCGCGATCTGCCGGGGAAATCACACGGGTGTCTTCGCCTTCAATCGCCAGAACCTGCGTGCGGTATTGGCAGATGCCACAATTCGGGATCGGCGTGCTGCCCAACTGTTCCTTAACCCGCTCGGCAAAGGTTTCCAGCACCAGCGGGTGGTCGTTCAGATAGCCCGCCTTCACGAACTGGATATCGGGGTATTTCGCAGCACATTTATCGGTAAACCCGTAAATGCGGTCGATTAGAATGCCCGTAAACAGGAAGTAGGGAAAGACGATGACGCGTTTGTAACCCAGTCGGCTGACGTGATCCAAACAGGGTTCTACCAGCGGGAAAGTCACGCCGGAATAGCCAACCTCGCACCAGCCAAATCCCATGCCCTCCCACAACATCCGCGCGATTTTGGACACGTTGGAATTGGCGTCAGGATCAGAAGCCCCGCGACCGATCACCACCAGTGCAGTCTCTTCCAGCGGCAGTTCACCATGTTCGGCATTGGCCGCATCCACAGCTTGCTGCACCCGCGCACCCGCAGCGGCGATCATCTTGGGGTCCACACCCAATTCGCGCCCGTAAGACACTTCAATCCCGTGTTTCGCGGCATAAGTGTTCAACACGGTCGGAATATCGTTTTTGGAATGCATAGCCGCAAACAACATGCCCGGCACCGCAAGGATTTTCTCACACCCCGCTTCGCGAAGCTTGTCCACACCCAGACGGATCACCGGATTGGCAAATTCGAGATAGCCGTATTCCACCTGCCAGTCCGGCAACAGTGGGGGCAGTTTTTCCGCCAGAACGGAAAATTCATCCACCGCAGCCTGACTGCGCGACCCGTGGCCGCAAATCATCACACCAATTTTTTGCGTCATAGAATCAAGCCTCTTGCGGGTTTTCGTCGGCTTCGACGGTTTCAGCCTCGGCTGTTTTATCTTTCTTGCGGCCTTTCAGGATGTTCCATCCTGCTATTGCCACAGCCGCCCCGATCGCACCCGCCGCAACCCAATGGTCGTGCGAGGCCAGTTCACCCACATGCCCCACATGGGCATTGGCCCCAGAGGCGGCCATCAAGCCAGCTAAAAAAGTTGAAAAACGCATTGCTGTTCCCTTCCTTTAACAAAACGGAAAGGCCACCACAGCAGCAGCGCACAAACGATTTCGAAATTGACCCCCTATTTGGGTCAGCCCATTCCGAGACACCTTTCCGGCCCCTGTGGGGCATCGTTGGGAACGGGTATAACAGCCAGACCCAGCCACGCAACGGGATTCGCGGCGGATAACAGGCTGGAAACGGCACAGGCACAGATACGTTGATTGATGCAGGGGCAAAAAAGCCCGCTGTTTCCTTCCAAAAACAGCGGGCTTTTAAGGATTTTAGCAAAGACTTAGCTGTACCAATTGCCCATCTTCACCTCTACAGCATCGCCGATCAGTTTGGCGAATTCGGCTGGGTCTTGGGTGCCGTCATCGCGACCGCGATAATGGTAAGGATAGACATACTTCGGCTTGAATTCCGCCACAGCAGAGGCCGCGGCTTCGATATCCATTGTGAACGGCAGGTTCATACAGACAAAAGCCACGTCAATGTCTTTCAACGCGCGCATATCGGGGATGTCCTCGGTATCGCCCGATATATACACACGCAGCCCGTCAAACCCCAGAACATAGCCGTTGTCGCGGCCTTTGGGGTGGAACTGCGCCCGATCCTCGGTGGTGTTGTAAGCAGGGATCGCATCTATACTGACCCCGTTAAACGCGCTGGATTCCCCATTCGCCAATTGGCTGGCGTTGGTTTTCAGCTCATCCGGCAACATGCCCATAACTTCGGGATTGGTGATCAGGGGCGTGTTTTCCGCAACCAAACCTTTCAGCGTGTCCACGTTAAAATGGTCGCCGTGATGATGGGTGATCAGGATCAGATCGGGTTTAGGCAGATCAGCATATTGCGCCACCTCACCCACTGGATCCACATAGATCGTTCCCACCGGCGTTTCCAAAACCACCGAAGCATGGGCCACCGGATGCACAGAAACGGCGCCCCCGTTCATTGGGAATTCATCGCCCCCATGTGCGGCAGCGCCGACCACATAAGGCAGGAAAACCACGCCCGAAGCAGCGACGCCTGTCTTTAAGAAACCTCTGCGAGACTGTGTCATTTTAACCTCCGTGTTGAGTTATTATTCCCGAAACCTAGCCCGTTTCCCGCAGCTTTCAAAGAAATACCCGTTCGGCGATCCGCAACACTGCAAACGTCAGTTGCGACCTGACTTTACCCCCCGCGCTTGTTACGCTGCCTTAGAAATTCGGAGGATGACACTATGGGACGTTTGATCGACGGCATCTGGTCTGTTGAAGGCATCGACGTAAAATCAACAGGCGGCAAGTTTGTGCGTCAGGACGCCAGCTTTCGCAACTGGATCACCGCTGACGGTGCGGCCGGGCCAACGGGCGAAAGCGGCTTCAAGGCTGAAAGCGGGCGCTATCATCTTTATGTTTCAATGGCTTGTCCTTGGGCACATCGCACTTTGATCTTTCGCGCGCTGAAAGGTTTGACCGACCACATCAGCGTAGATGTGGTGCATCCCGATATGCTCGACAACGGCTGGACGTTTAAAACCGATAATGGCCCCGCGCAGGGGGACAGTCTGTTCGGCTCGGATTTTGCGTATCAGATCTATCAAAAAGCCGACCCGACGGTGACAACCCGCGTCACCGTGCCGATCCTGTGGGACAAGATGCAAAACCGGATTGTTTCAAACGAAAGTTCTGAAATTATCCGCATGTTCAATTCTGCATTCAACGGAATCACTGGCAATACCGACGATTATTGGCCTAATGAGCTGCGCGCAGAAATCGAGCCTGTGAACGACCGGATATATAACACTCTGAACAATGGCGTCTATAAATCCGGCTTTGCCAGCAGCCAATCCGCCTATGACGAGGCGGTTCACACCCTGTTTGACACAATCGACTGGCTTGAAGACCGCCTGTCAAAAAGCCGCTACCTGATGGGTGATCGGATCACCGAGGCTGACTGGCGGTTGTTTCCCACGTTGGTTCGTTTCGATTCCGCCTATCATTTGCATTTCAAATGCAATCGCAGCCGGATCATCGATATGCCCAACCTTTGGGCCTATACCCGCGAGCTGTATCAATGGGACAAAATCGCGCCCACGGTGAATCTGGATCACATCGTGCGGCACTATCATTACAGCCATGAAAACATTAACCCGCACCGGATCATTCCAATCAACCCGACGCTGGATTGGTTAAAACCCCACAATCGCGGGTCATAATTTTGCCCTACTGGGATGCAAGCCTGTTTCTGACCCCATCGGAGACAGGCATTGGCTTCCTTCAAAACCACGTTGGCAACACTGTTGCTATTGATCCCGCAAAGCATTGGCGCAAGCGGGCTTATCCCACTGACCGACCGCACAGACATGCTGGGCTGGGAAGCCGTGGGCCGAATTGACATTGGCGGCACAGGCTATTGCACGGGCGTCTTAATCGCCAATGATCTGGTTTTAACCGCCGCCCATTGTGTATTCAATAAAAGTAAAAATCAGCTTTACGAAGCTGGCACATTTACCTTTTCTGCCGGGTTTCAGGACGGAAATGCCATCGAAAGCCGGTCGGTCAAACAGGTGGTGGCCCATGAAAACTATCGCGCAGCGCTTGGGCCGATCACATCAAACATCCGCCATGACGTTGCACTTTTAAAACTGGAAACCCCGATTTCAGCCTTCACCGCTGCGCCTTTTGCCATTCATTCCGGCATCAAACCCGGCAATATGGTCAGCGTTGTCTCCTACGGCAAAGGCCGCGATGACGTGCTGTCTTGGCAGAAAAAATGTGATGTCTTGGCCCGCGGAAAAGGGTTAATCGCCTTCAATTGCGATGTGACCTTCGGCTCTTCTGGTGCGCCAGTCTTTGTAAAAGAGGGCAACCGCGCGCGGATCGTGTCATTGGTGTCCTCTGGTCGCAATGCCCACGGCGAAACCGTCGCATTTGGCATGGACCTGCCAGAAAACATCGCTGATTTGAAACAGGCACTGCGCGCCGCGCCGCGCCAAACAGCCAAAACCATCACCCGCATTTCTGTTGGCTCTGACCGACAAAACACCAGCGCGAAATTCATCAAAAACTAAGACGCGAGAAACCTCCGAAGGCGTTACGCACTGCGCAGCGCAGGGACGCGGCCATAATGATCTACCATAGCCGCCAAATCATCGGGCTGAACCGGCGTGTGCAAATAGCCCCGTGCATTCGGGATCAGTTCAAAAATCAACCCGTCCGAGAAGAAGCTGTTCGCTGTCACAACAATAATCGCGACCTTGGGGTTTTTATAAGTGGCATAATCACTGATCGCCAGAACGCTAGTGTTTTCCATTCCCACGTCCAGAACTAGCACATCAAAAGGCAGGAAACGCAGCGCCTCAATCGCATGTTTTTCGGTCAAACACAGGCTGGTTTTCCCACCTTGTCGTTCAAGATGCTGACACCAACATCGCCCAAGTTCTGCATCGGATTCGACTACCAGAATTTTCATAACACACCCTTATTTACCCAATTTTAAGAATCTGCCTGAATTATTAACAAATTACTAATTTTTCGGCCGCACTGCGATATCAATTGTATTTTCGGTAATTTGGTGATGAAACGAGCGGAAACTTGCTGGAAGCCCGATATGACGACGACGATTACCATCTGCGACACCTGCAAACGCGAAGGCTGGGACGCAGAAACCCAATCCCAAACCGACGGTGAATTGCTGGCAGAGGCGATTGAATCCGCGGCCCTAAACGCCACAGATGTACAGACGCGCCGCCACTCTTGCTTGATGGGCTGCAATCAAGGCTGCAACATCGCCATTCAAGCCGAGGGCAAGTTAACCTATGTCATGGGCCGCTTTGAACCCGATGCGGACTCTGCACAAGGCATTGTTGAATATGCAGAAAAACACGCGGCCAGCGAAAAAGGCCAAGTCCCGTTCCGCGAGTGGCCCCAAGCGGTCAAAGGTCATTTCGTGTCACGCATTCCGACCTTACCTACCACCGAATGACGAAAACCCCGCCTGATCAAAAGCGGGACCACGGCGGTGGTTTAGATGCCGCCATGGCGCAGTTTGGCGGGCTGCGGGGCGATTGGATCGACCTTTCAACCGGCATAAATCCGACACCTTTCCCCTTACCCGAAATCCCTGCCCGTTTCTGGCAAGCTCTACCCGACAGTGGGGATCAAATGGCCCTGAAAGCCGCCGCGCGGCAGTTCTGGTCGATTCCTGACAGGGCAGAAATAGCGGCCGCATCCGGGGTTTCTGCCCTGATCGCAGCCCTTCCACGACTGGAAAAACCGGCCAGCGTAGGGATCGCCCACCCCACCTACAATGAACACGCCGCCAGCTTTGCGGCCTTCGGTTGGGACGTCGAAACGCGCCCTGCTCAAGCAAATGTCTACGTGCATCCCAACAATCCCGATGGCCGTTTGTGGGCGCGTGAAACCATACTTGCCAACCACAAAACACTGACAATCATTGACGAGAGTTTTTGTGACATTTCCCCAAAAGACAGCCATATAGACTTGGCCCAACGTTCGGGATTTGTTGTTCTCAAAGGGCTCGGCAAATTTTGGGGACTGGCGGGCGTTCGTCTGGGGTTTGCTGCGGCGCGTCCCGAAACCATCATAGCTTTGGAACAGATGCTTGGCCCTTGGGCGGTTTCGGGTCCAGCCCAACACATCGGGCGCGCGGCTTTGTCGGATACATCTTGGGCTGATGAAACCCGCATACAACTTTCCCAAGATGCCGCACGACTAGACCAGATTGTGACGCAAAAATTTGGCGTATACCCGCGCGGCACCACCCTGTTTCGTCTGTATGATGTGGCGGACGCGCAAGCCTGTTTTGAAAAACTGGCACGGGCCCGTATACTTTCACGGATTTTTCCTTATTCAAAAAAACTGATCCGGCTGGGGCTTCCCGGCCCCACCGCCGATTGGGCGCGATTACAACAGGTTCTGGAGTAAGCTATGAGCATTTTTCTGATGGTTCTTCTGGCGCTTTTGCTGGATTTCTTTCTGGGGGAACCTGAAAAAATCTGGGACCGTTATCCGCATCCTGCGACCCTGATGGGACGGCTGGTGAATTGGCTGGATGAGATGCTGAACAAAGGCGCGGCGCGGCGGATCAAGGGATTTGTTGCAGTGGCTGCCTTGGTTTTGGTCGCCTTGGTGATCGGAATGGTGTTTGAAACACTGAATGATTTCTCCTACATCGGGATCGCCGTTAACGCGGTTGAGGTTCTGATCGCCGCCGTTCTGATCGCCCATAAAAGCCTGATAGATCATGTGCGCGACGTCGCTGCCGCCCTGCAAAACGGGGTGCCGCAGGGGCGCAATGCTGTGTCGATGATCGTCGGTCGCGACACGGGCGCCATGAACGAGACGGACGTGTCCCGCGCCGCGATCGAAAGCGCCGCTGAGAATTTCTCAGATGGTGTGGTTGCGCCTGTTTTCTGGTTTTTAATCCTCGGTCTGCCGGGCATTCTGATCTACAAGATCATCAACACCGCTGACAGTATGATCGGCTATCAGAACGAGGAATACGCAGAATTCGGATATGCCGCGGCCAAACTGGATGACCTGCTGAACTGGCTGCCCGCCCGCATTACCGCGTTTCTGATCTGTTTTGCCCATTTTGATCGCACCGCACTTGATGTGGTTTTCGAAGATGCTGACCTGCACCGCTCCCCAAATGCGGGCTGGCCCGAGGCTGCTATGGCCGGCGTGCTCGATGTTTCGCTCGCTGGACCACGCAGTTATGGCGGCGAGATGAGCAACGATCTGTTCGTAAATTCACGGGGCAAACGTGACCTGACCAGTACAGACATTCTGGATGCTGTGCGTGCATTGAACCGAAGCTGGATCGCCATGACCGGATTTTTTGCCCTTATCTCTCTGATTGTCTGGCTCCTTTAAAGCGACCTGTTTCAAAGGTGGTTGAACCTTTTGCCAATTTACGTTATCGCTAACGAAACTTCGCAACGGGCGAAGGCTTTTGGGATCGGAGAACGCAAATGACTATCAAAGTGGGGATCAATGGCTTTGGTCGGATTGGCCGCAATATTCTGCGGGCCATCGTAGAAAGTGGCCGCAGTGACATTCAGGTGGTGGCAATCAACGATCTGACGCCTGTAGATAACTCGGCTTATTTGTTCAAATACGATAGTGTTCACAAAATATTTGCGGGCACCGTAACCCATACGGAAAATTCTATCGATGTGGGTTATGGCCCGATCCCGGTTACAGCCCTGCGCGATCCGTCGGCGTTGGATTGGGGCCACGTAGATATCGCGCTGGAATGCACTGGCTTGTTTAAAGATAAAGACAAAGCACAGATGTACCTGCAAGCAGGTGCCAAGCGGGTGCTTGTGTCAGCGCCTGGGAAAGATGTCGATAATACCATCGTCTTTGGTGTAAACCACGACACGCTGACCGCAGACGACATCATTGTTTCGAACGGATCTTGCACCACCAACTGCCTTGCCCCGTTGGCCCGCGTTTTGCACGACAGCTTCGGGATTGAAGACGGCTTGATCACCACAGTGCACGCCTATACCGGCAGCCAACCCACGCTTGACCGCGGCAGCAAGAACTGGGAACGGGGGCGCGCCGCGGCATTGTCCATGGTTCCCACTTCAACGGGCGCAGCCAAGGCTTTGGGATTGGTATTGCCAGAATTGAACGGCAAGCTCGACGGTGTTGCCATTCGCATTCCAACCCCAAACGTGTCTTGCGTCGACTTTAAGTTCAACACAACCAAACCGCTAAGCGTCGACTCTATTAATACCGCTCTGACCGAGGCTGCTAACGGTCCGATGGCTGGTGTTCTGGGGATCGAGACCCTGCCCTTAGTGTCGATCGACCTAAACCACGACCCGCGCTCATCCATTGTCGCAACGGCGGAAACGCAAGTTCAGGGGCGCATGGGCCGCGTATTAAGCTGGTATGACAACGAATGGGGGTTTTCCAACCGGATGGCGGATACAGCTGTAGCAATGGGGAAATTCCTTTAGGTAAGAATGCAGCACTTGGCTTTTATAGTGCTGCATTTCTTTCCGAACAGTTAACCCAGATGATTTTTCAATCATTTTTCAGGGGCACTTTAGGTGCCTCTTTTTTTGGCCGCTATTTACGAATTGTGAACGCTTTCTGGTCGAAGGTTCTTTCAGAAAGGCGCTGGCCCCAAAATTCCCAGCAGATCATATGAATATCATCGCAAACTGGTTACCACATTGATGCCTTGGCGCGTTCTGGCCAGTCCTGATCGTATGTCGCACCACCCACTTTGCCAGCCGTTTGCGCCGCCAAAATATCACCTGGGGTGGGGAGTGAAACTAAATCTAGCCAGGTCTTTGCATCCCACAGACCAGCCCGCATGACTGCGCGAGCACATTGAAAGTATACCTCGGAAATATGAACAATAATAACGGATCGGGGTGGCTTGCCGTCCACAGAAAAGCGGGCGATCAAATCGGGGTCGATTGAAACCTCGGCTTTACCGTTTACACGTATCACTGTTGGGGACCCGGGCGTCAGGAACATCAGCGCAACGCGACCGTCGCGCACGATATTTCGCAACGTGTCCATGCGATTGTTGCCCCGTCTGTCGGGCATTGCCAGAGTTTGCGGATCAAGTTCGAAAACCACTTCACCGCGATCCCCGCGGGGGCTGGCGTCTGCGCCTTCGGGGCCGACCGTGGCAATGGCACAAAACGGGCTGGACTGAATCCAAGCGCGATATTCGGGGGTTATATGATCCACAACTTTCCGCATCGCCGCCGCTCCGGGCTGGCCGTAGATCGCTTCCAGTTCTTCAATAGTTTTCAAAATGGTCATGGATCATTTTACCCCGTTAATCCGTCTGAAACCCCGCCTCTGCCATTAGACGTTTTGAAGCAGGCTCAATCACTTCTTCCAGCTGCTTTGTAAAAGCACCTGTGTCCAGATCGTTTACGTTCACGGGATCGATAACTGGTAAGAATTCTACCACCGCCAGCCCCGGTTTTCGGTAGATGCCATGGCGTGGCCAAAACACACCCACATTTGTGGCGGCTGGCACCACCGCCTGCCCCGTTTGCTGGTGCAGAACTGCTGCGCCGACCTTATAGGGCAGATACGCCCCGGCGGCCACGCGAGTGCCTTGGGGGAAGATAATCAACTGTCCAGGCAACTGCGCCCCGGATTTCACATCGGCGACCATCTTTTTAATAGCAGCGCCCCGTTTGCCCCGCTCCACGGGAACGCAGCCGATCTTTAATGCGAACCACCCAAGGATCGGTGCCCATTTCAGCACCGCTTTCATAATGAACTTCGGACGCGGCACGACAGAAACGATCATGATGATGTCAAAAAAACTTTGATGTTTGGAGGCGATCAGCACTTCATCTGAGGGGATCGCCCCGCGCATTTCGGATTTCAGACCAACCATCCACGCGGCTGTCCAACGGACCCAGCGGCAATAAGTGCGCACCGCCCAATAGGAATTCTCTCGTTTTATCAGCGTCAGCGGTATGAAAAACAATGCCATCACAAACATCGCCAGATACATCTGGCCGATAAACAGCAGCGAACGGAGCCATTGAAATGCATACATCAGCTTAACCTCGACAAGGCGCGGAACGCCGCTAAACGTGTGGCCCAGAAAGCGACCATCGCTGCCAGAAAGGGAATCGCCAGCGGTAAAATCCAGTGCCATCCCACAAAACCAAGCCCCGTTAGGAAGGCTCCTTCTTCGGCTGGGGCAGGCATAAATGCAACACCTATCATGGCAATAGCAGTGCCCAACGCTGCCCCGATCAAGGCCCGCAACGTAAAGCGGCGCACAAATGCACGGGCGATATAAACATCCCGTGCACCGATCAGCCGCAGCACGCCAATCACTTGCCCGTTGGCTGCCAAAGCAGACTGCGCAGCCAGCGTAATCATCGCCGCCGTAGACCCCGCGATAAGCAAGATCGACACCAACCCCAAAATCCGTAACCGCGTGGCCGCAGCCACCAAAGGACGCCGCCAGCGCGTGTGGTCGTCCAACACGGCGCCCGGTGCTTCGGCGCTGAGCCGCAATTTCAACCCGGCCATGTCCGGGCCCTTTCCATCCTCCAGAACCTCAATCAACCGCGGAACAGGCAAGGTTTCAAGCGGCAGGTCGGGACCGAACCAAGGCTCTAGCAATTTGCGTTGCTCCCCGTCCGACATCACCCGCGCGCTGGCAATACCCGGCGTGGTACGCAGCACCTCAAGGACCGCTTCGGATTGCGCGGCCATCTGGCCTTCGGGCGCAGAAATGCGAATGGTCGAAGTACGCGCCAGTTCTGCATCCCATCTATCCGCCAGCCGTCCTGTCGCCAATGACAAGGCTAGCGCGAACACTGTCAGAAACGCCATCGCCCCCGCCGTGAAAGAGGTCAGCCGAGACGTAAACCCGCTAGGGGGAACAACACGGTCCGCATTGGTGTCACCGCTAAAAACGTCAAATATACTGCGCAAATGCTCCATTATAAATCCGCCCCTGCAAGTTGCAGCTTGCTGTTACTGATCCGCAATACCCGCGCCGAGACTTCGGATTTTGTAGCGCGGATCAGGTTCAAATCATGGGTGGCGATCAGGATCGTCTTGCCCATTTTGTTCAACTCAACCAAGAGTGATAAAAGCCGTTGCGCCATTTCCCAATCCACATTCCCAGTCGGCTCATCCGCAAGAATAAGGTCTGGCGACATGATAATCGCCCGTGCCAGCGCCGCCCGTTGACGCTCTCCGCCCGACAGTTCGGCTGGCAGGGCATCGCCCCGTTCCGTCAGCCCGACCCAGCTCAAAAGATCATCTACATTTCCCTGATCCACCTCTGCGTCACGCCCTGACACTGCCAGTGGCAGGGTCAGGTTATCGCGTACGCTGATATGATCCAGAAACTGACAGTTCTGATGTACTACCCCGATTCGCCGCCGTACGCGGGCGACGTCATCCCGCGTCATCGCGCGGACGTCCTGTTCGAAAATCCGCACCATTCCGGTGGTCGGCATCAGTGCCTGATAGCACAAATTCAACAATGTGGTTTTGCCCGAACCCGACGGCCCCGTCAGAAAATGGAACGATCCCGGGGACAGCCGCAAAGACATATCGCTTAGAATATCGCGCCCGCCATAGTTAAAACCAGCGTTTTTCAGCTCTATCATTGTGTGCCTCACTTGCGGTTCAGGAACCTGTTTTGTAGGTTTTCGCTCATCCCGCATCTACATGCAATCTTTACAAAATTGAACAGATACTTGGAAAGGCGAGGTTCCGCCGCTAAAACTAGTAAAAACGCTGATTCGCTGCTGGGCGAGCGGCACAAAAAAATTCAGCGAGGGTGCCATGCGGATAGTATGCCCAAGATGCGTCGCGCAGTATGAAGTAGATGAGTCAGCGATCCCGGCAACGGGGCGTGAAGTGCAATGCGCGAATTGTGAAAACATCTGGTTTCAGGACTATATTGAAATGCTGCCCGATCGGGCCGGCGAAATCAGTCCTAACGCAGACAGCAAAAGTGTGTTCGACGATCTGGATGACGCATCCGAGGTGAATTTCCATTCCCAACGCAGCCAGGCGCCAGAGCCCCCTGCCGCGCGACCGTCTGCCATCGAAACATCCGATGATGAAGAGGTCGAAAATCTGCTTGCGGATACATCGGACGAGGATGAAATCGACTCGTTTTATGATGACGAGGATGAAGACGACGGCGACGATCAACCTGCAACAAACATTCCGCTAACTCCGGTTAACGAAGACGTTCTGAACGTGCTGCGATCCGAGGCGGCCTTTTCCTCTGCCTCTGCGGCGCGGGAACAATTAGACGCAGCAGCAGCCAATGCAATTGACGGCGACGGCGAAGAACGCAAACTGGCCGCCGATCAATCCTTTGCCGAGCGCGAAGAGACTGAAACAACAGTCGAGCCCGAAGAGACCGAAGACCCGCAAGAGGCTGTTGAGCTTGAGGACGCTGCCAAAGTAGATGAAGGCGAAGAACCGGACCGCGAGGAAACGACTGAAACTGCGGTAGAAGACCCAGAAGACAGCGCGCCAGTTGATACCCCGGCTGACACGGATGACAGTGATCTGGATTTTGCCGACCTCACAGCCTTTTTGGATGCCCATTCCGACGCGGAGCAATCCGAAGAACCAGAGGAAGAGCCCGAAGTTGAAGACGACGAAGATCTGGACGAAGAAGACGATGGCACCCCCACGTTCGATCCTCTGTCCGATCTCGACGCAATCCGCAGCCAGCTTGACACCATCGGTGCGGAGCGAGCGGCAAACGAAGATGAAGACGACGACGGGATCGACTACACTCCGATCCTGCCGTCAGACGACCCGATTTCTAATCTGTCTGATGAGGAAGAAAATCCCTACGACCAAGAGGATTCTCTGGAAACCGATGACAGCGTCACGGATGATCTGGATTTATCAGAGCTGGATGACACATCAGACCTGCTCGCTTCAGTGCGCAGTCAAAGTGCTGACGCGGAAGCAGAATCAGACGACGACTTTGAAGATGAATTTGACGATCTCGACGAACTTGACGAGGACCGCCCACGCCATGCTTACCGTGCGGATGGGGCAAAATCACAAGACACCGATCCGGACGAGGACGATCTGGATCCCGACGACGACGATGACGGCGAAGATGACGACTTGGACGAGGACGCCGTAGCCCATACAAGCGCCGCTGCCGCCACCGCTGCATCTGTGTCTGCCGCATTGGGCATGTCCCGCCCACGGGCCAAAAACACCCAACCACGCGCCCGCATCATGCAAGGTTTCGGATTGAGTGAAGGTGGTCAGGATCCGGAGTTTGATCCGGCGCTTGACGACGCGCCAGAATCTTTTGACGCGGCGGACTTACCAGAACCTACACAAGCGGAACGCAAGTCCCTGCTGCCAGATGTTGATGAGCTGGACGCATCCCTGCGCAGCGAGGCTGACCATCCCCGCCGCCGTGACCGCGAAATGCGCGAAGCTCATGAAGAGGAAATTTCCCGCACTTCAGGCGGATTCCGTCGGGCTTTCGTGTGGACGGTCTTTGTGTTTGCTGTGCTTTTTGCACTGTATCTGTTGCGGCCAATGATCGTCGCTGCCCTGCCAGGCGCGGCGGTGGTGCTCGATCCATACGCCGCAGCCATCGACAGCCTGCGGCTGTTGATTGACAAGATTACGGGCAGCTAACCCCACATAAAGTGTTGATTTAAAAGCGATCCAACAAGCGCTTGAGGTACTCCAACTCTAGCGACGGGCGGGTTCTGTCGCCTGACCGCTTGCGGATTTCATCCATCACTTCACGGGACCGACGGTATTGTTCCTCGGTCGGAACCAGACGTTCGTTTGTGCCGATGCGGCCTGTTTCAGACAAGGGGCGACCCAATGGATCACGGGCATCGTCTTCGCCTTGACCAGGTTCAGTTCCCTGTTGCCCGCTTTGGTCAGACTGGGCCTGCCGTTGAGCTTCACCCAAACGGCGCATGCCTTCGCGCAGGGATTCCATGGCATCCGCCTGATTGTTCAGCGCATCCGCCGAATTGCCTTCTTGCAAATTTCGCTCGGCCTCGCCCATCTGACGCTCGGCCTCGTTCAGGCTTTCCGACAGCTCTTCGCCCCCTTGAACACCGTTTTGATCAAATCCCTGACGCTGCTGCTCCAGCATTTGGCGCAGCGCCTGCTGGCGGTCCGCCAACTGACCAGGTGTCATTCCGGGGCTTTGACCGCCTTGTCCTTGACGTTGTTGCTGGCTCTGGCCTTGTCCATCGCGATCTTGCGGTTGGCCCTCGCCCTGATTTTCACCCTGCTGGTTGCCGTCGGGCAGTTGCGGATCAGGGGATTCATTTTGCTGCTGGCGGTTCTGGTCAAACTGCTCTTGTAGATCGCGGTAGGTGTCATCCGCCAGATCCTGCTGTTCGCGCAATGTATCGCCCAGCCCTTCCATGGCTTGCTGGTTTTGCCCGCCTTGCCCGTTCTGGCTTTCGGTGACGCGCATGTTCTCCATCATTTGCTGAAGCTGCTCCATCAGGGCCTGGGCTTCGTCCATACGCCCCTGCTCCATCAGCTCCTGAATGCGATCCATCAACTGTTGCAACTGATCCTGTGACATCTCACGGGTTTGCCCGTTTTCAGCCTGTTGCTGGTCTGAATCATTGCGTTGTTCTTCGGCCAACTGACGCATGTATTCATTGGTCGCCTGACGCAACTCATCCATCAACTGCTGGATTTCATCTTGGGTCGCGCCGTTTTTCATCGCCTCGGACAGACGCTCTTGCGCACGTTTCAACCGCTCGCGCGCATCGGCCAGATCGCCATCTTCAATCAGCAGCGCCGCTTTCCACAGCATTTCAGCCACTTCATCACGCACAGAGTCCGTCAGCGGGGCGCCCGCGTTATATTCCATCCGCCGCAACGCCGTGCGGATGATCAAATAGGCCTTTTGCCCCCGCCGTTCAAACGCCACTTCGGGCTGATAGGTGATGGCTTTCAGAACCATAGTGATCCGCTTGGCGTTTTCACGGTTCCACAACAGATCGCGCCGCTGTTCAGCCACTGCGGCTGCCATCGTATCAAAAAACCGCTTGCCAGGCATTGGGCCGATTTCAGGGACAACTGTGCCCGTCTGGCCCAACTCATCCACAACCGTCATCACAATGCGCACGGGCAGACCAGCCCAAGGATGCTCGGCCAAATCCTCAACTAATGTTTCTTCAAAAGCGGCTGTTTTGCGGGTAAATGGCAAAGGCAAATCCAGAGACACCATATCACGGGGTTCAGGGTCCAACGTCAGCCCGTATCGGCGATCCACAGCATCCAGTGCCAGCTCTATCTTCACCGAGCCGCCTTCAACCCCGTAATCATCCCGTGCTTCAAAGGGCATTTGCAGCGCACCTTGAACTGTGCGGGTGATTTCCCCTGTCAGGGCCACCTGCGGGTCTTCATCGGCGATCATCGCGATATCCCAGCCTGCGTCAGGCCCCTGCGGTGGCACCAAGGACAGGCTACCCGATTTCACCACTTCCAGCGTGGTTTCGCCAAAGCCGTTTTCGCCCGCTTCAATGGCGACATTCCCATCGCGATCTGTGCCGCCCGTGACGGTTTCGCTTAATGTCGCCCCTTCGGTCGCACCGTAAATCCGCAAGGTGATCCGCGTGCCTTCGGGCAATTCCAGCGTATCGCCTTTGGCAATGTCGTTCAGATAAACCGCTGGTTTTCCCGTATAGGCAGGCGGTTCGGCCCAGCCTTCCCAGCTTGGCCCTGTGGCCACAATAGGCCCGTCAGCGGTCAGGCTTTGCACCAAGGATTGCACGGGATCAGACCGCCCGAACAGCACCGCGCCGCCAAACACAAACACCGCAATCAGGCGCAGGGCCCAAGGGTCGCGCCGTGCCAGCCGCACATGGGGGCGTGCCGCCTGCGACCCGCGGGCCAGATCGGCCATTTTCTGCAAATGCCGCGCCCAAAGATACCGTGCACCTGCATCCGCGCTGCCAATTGCCAGAGAATCATCAAGCGCCTGTAAAGGCCTCCCGGGAATATCCGCATCCAAACGCGCCTTGGCATCAAGAACCGTCGGCCAGCGAAATCGCCGTATTCCACGGGCAAACAACCACAGCCACACCAGCGCCCCAACCGCAAAAACAGCGATTGCCACAGCTTGCGGCATGTCAATCAACAGCCCCAGCCGAACAATCGCCAAAAGCGCCAGCGTCCATGTTATCAACAACCAAAACTGGGTCATTACCCGCTCAACCGCAAGCGAGCCGCGGGTCAACCGCAGCCGCCATGTCAAAGCACGCATCGCCTTGCGTGTCAGTTTCTTGACGTCGATTTCATAGTCAGCCATCCAATGCCTTTACCCGCCTTTCGCGGTTCAGGTCTGCAAGGTTACTCCTGCATCCACTCTGGTAGCTTATCCCGATTTAACATTTCGTCAAATGTCGGACGTGGCCGAATGACAGCATATTGATCGCCATGAACCAGAACTTCGGGGATCATCGGGCGCGAATTATACTCGGATGACATCACCGCGCCATAGGCACCTGCGGAACGGAATGCGATCATGTCCCCGTCGTCCAAATGGGGCATCTGCCGTTGTTTGGTAAATGTGTCACCCGATTCGCAAATCGGCCCGACAATATCAACGGGCGCCAATGCAGCACCGGCAGCAGGTTCGATGACGGGGACAATATCGTGATAAGCGTCATACATGGCAGGGCGGATCAGATCGTTCATCGCCGCATCCACGATCAGGAAATCCCGCCCGTCACCAGATTTGCGGAAAATAACCGACGACACCATCAAGCCAGCGTTGCCTGCTATCAGGCGGCCCGGTTCGATTTCAATCTCACAGCCCAGATGACCCACGGTTTCACGCACCACTTGCCCATAGTCCAACGGCAAAGGCGGCGCTGCATTGCTGCGCTCATAGGGAATCCCCAAACCGCCGCCTAAATCCAGCCGCGAGATTTCATGCCCGTCCGCGCGCAAAAGTTCTGTCAGTTCAGCCACTTTTTGAAAAGCCGCGCGGTAGGGCATCAGATCAACCAACTGACTACCGATATGCACATCAATGCCGACAACCTTGATCCCCGGCAAACCCGCCGCCAGTGCATAGACTTCACGGGCCCGCGCAATCGGAATCCCGAACTTATTCTCGGACATGCCCGTGGCAATCTTGGGGTGGGTTTTCGCGTCCACATCGGGGTTCACCCGCACGGTGATCGGCACCACAACACCCATTTCAGTGGCCACTTTGGACAGCAAATGCAGTTCGGGTTCGCTTTCTACGTTGAACTGGCGAATACCGCCTGCCAGAACCACCTCCATCTCGGCACGGGTTTTACCCACGCCGGAAAAGACGATCCGCTCCCCTGGAACACCCGCAGCCTTGGCGCGCAAATATTCCCCGACAGACACAACATCCATCCCAGCGCCCATGTCGCCCAACAGCTTAAGAACCGCCAGATTGGAATTGGCCTTCATCGCGTAACAAACCAGATGGGGCATACCCGCCAGCGCCTCATCAAATACGGTGAAATGTCGGGCCAGCGTCGCGCTGGAATAGACGTAGAATGGCGTGCCAACAGCCGCCGCAATTTCCGTCAGCGGCACGTCTTCGGCGTGCAATACCCCGTCGCGGTACAAAAAATGGTCCATAGCGCAGTCCTTACTTAAAGCCTGATCCGCTTAAACCGAATCCAAGCGCCGAACCACCCTTCTTTTGAGATAGATACCTTCTTCGACCCGATCCGTCAGGGCAGATCGGGTGGGGTCAATCACGTAACGGGCCGTGCCCGCAAAAACAGGTAGAGCGGCAAGCCGCAACTCACTCCGACACAAAAGGTCGCGGGAATACAAAAGGCCAACACCCAATAATCCTTGCGCTGATAGACCTCGGCCAGCATCCAGATCACCAGCGCCAGCGCTGAAACTGTCAGATCCCAAACCAGACCGGAGGAGGCCGCATTCGCATGCCAAGCATCCACCATGCCCATTAAATCAAAGCCGTTTTCGCCGAACCATGCCAGAAAATACCGCATGGGCAGGATGGTGCCCGCCACAGTCAACAACAGGTAAATCACACGCAATCCGGACATTCTGGCATCCAATTCCGCAGGTCAGAAACCCGCTATTCGCTGGTTTCACTGACGGGCAAAGGGTCATCTTTGATGCCGCAGGCCGAAAGGCCCACAGCTAGAGACAGACAAATGATAAAAACCCGCATCACCCGATCCTTTCCCGCCAAGCAGCAATCTGCTTGCGCACTTGATCCGGGGCTGTGCCGCCAAAGCTGACACGGCTGGCCACCGAATTCTGCACCCCAAGCACACCAAACACGTCCTGTGTAATCTCGCCGTGTACCGATTGCATGTCTGCCAGTGACAGATCGGGCAGATCGCAGCCCCGATCCTCGGCCATTTTCACCAAAGCGCCAGTAACATGGTGGGCATCGCGGAACGGCATGCCCAGCGCACGCACCAGCCAGTCAGCCAGATCGGTGGCGGTGGAAAACCCGCTGGCCGCCGCCACTTCCAGACTTGGCGCGTTTGGGCGCATATCCGCCACCATGCCAGCCATCGCCGCCAGCGCCAGCATCAGGCTATCGGCGGCATCAAACACCTGTTCCTTATCTTCCTGCATGTCCTTGGAATAGGCCAGTGGTAGACCCTTCATCACCGTCAGCAAACCAACAAGACTGCCGTTGATGCGACCGACTTTGGCGCGGATCAGTTCTGCTGCGTCGGGATTTTTCTTTTGTGGCATGATGCTGGATCCTGTCGAGAACCGGTCGGACAGGATCACAAAACGGAATTGGGCCGACGACCAGATTACCAGTTCTTCGGCAAAACGGCTAAGATGTGTGGCGCAGATCGACGCAGAGGACAGGAATTCCAGCGCGAAATCCCGATCACTGACCGCATCCAGACTGTTGGCGCTTGGCCGGTCAAAACCCAGCGCCTCTGCTGTGGCGTGACGGTCAATCGGGAATGAGGTGCCCGCCAGCGCCGCAGCCCCCAGCGGAGATTCGTTCATCCGCACCCGTGCATCCGTCATCCGGCTTTTGTCACGGGCGAACATTTCCACATAGGCCATCATGTGATGCCCCCAAGTAACCGGCTGGGCCACTTGTAAATGGGTAAATCCGGGCATCACAATATCTGCCCCTGCTTCGGCCTGATCCAAAAGCGCTGCAATCAACGCGTCCAATCCGCTGATGGCCGCATCCAGCTGGTCACGCACCCACAGTTTGAAATCTGTCGCAACCTGATCATTCCGGCTGCGCCCTGTGTGCAAACGCCCCGCTGGTTCGCCAATGATTTCTTTCAGGCGGGATTCCACATTCATGTGAATGTCTTCCAGCGCCGCAGAATATTCAAAACTTCCGCCCTCAATTTCTGACAAGACCGTGAGCAGGCCTTCCCTGATCGCCTTTGCATCACTATCAGTAATGATGCCCTGCTGGGCGAGCATTGCTGCGTGGGCGCGTGATCCTTCGATATCTTGTCGGGCCATCCGCTTGTCAAAACCGATTGAGGCGTTAATTGCCTCCATAATGGCATCCGGACCGCTGGCAAAACGCCCGCCCCACATGGCATTAGAAGATTTCGTGGAGGATGATTTTTTGTCTGACATGATGAATACGTCCGAAGTTAACCCGATGTGAAAAGGCCTGATATGACCCTGAAGAAAGCTCTCGCTGCCGCAGTGCTATACGCCGCTGGTGCAACAATCGCAAATCCTGTCTTGGCCGCAGAGCCGGATATCGCGGCACTGATCGAAATGCGTCAGGGGGATATGAAGAAACTGGCCTTCACCGAAACGCCTGCAGATGCGGTGGAAACCGGATTTGTCGATGCAGCCGATGCGCCGTTTTCTTTTTCGGATTTTCAAGGGAAATACCTGCTGGTGAATTTTTGGGCCACTTGGTGTGCGCCCTGTCGACATGAAATGCCAACGCTTGATGCGTTGCAAAAAACTTATGGCGGGGACGATTTTCAGGTAGTGGCGATCGCAACGGGGCATAATCCCTTGCCTGCGATCGAAGCCTTTTTTGAAAAAGCAGAGGTGGAAAATATAGCGATTTACCGCGACCCAAAACAAAAGCTGGCCCGCGAAATGTCAGTGCTGGGTCTGCCCATGACCATGATCCTGAACCCGCAAGGTCAGGAAATTGCCCGATTGCGGGGTGATGCGGATTGGTTTGGTGAAGATGCCCAAGCGATCATTCGAACCCTGATCGAGTCAAAAAAACAAGGGTCTTAACAAGTGGGTTAGACGGATGTGGCGCAGGGGAGAGGCGGAAATCTCGGCCTTACCCCTGTTCAGCAGTGGATTGCGCTTTTCGAGCAAGGTATTCGGATATTTCATACAAATGCTGCACAACCAAGGGTTTGTTCAGATATTCCTTTACCACAGAATATTGTGACGCCCGATGTTCATCGCTTGGGTCCAGAGAGGTGGTCAACATGATCACCACCATCGCGGTAAAGCTGTCACCCATTTCATCCGTGGCAGCTGACAAAAATTCAAACCCGTCCATACGTGGCATATTAATATCCAGAAGAATCGCATCCACCGAGGAGCGATCTTTGCGGCGCAAATGTTTCAACGCCTCTTCGGCGGATAAAAATTGGTAAACCGTGCCCACCAACCCTGAACGTTTGATGATCCGGCGATAGATCATCTGATCCACCTTATTGTCATCCACCACCATCAAATTGGTTATAGCGGGGGTCTCACCCTCGGGAATGAACTTATGTACTTCAAAAGTCATCGTGTCTTCCTCTGTTAATGGCTTCAGTTTTGCATCAGCGGCAATCTTACCGCGAAGCACGACCCTTGGCCTGATTTTGACTGTAGGGTAATCGTCCCTCCGTGGTTCATGGCGATACGTCGGCACAGCGCCAATCCTAAACCAACCCCGTCATATTCTTCGTACCGATGTAACCGGCCAAACACCGCGAAGACCTTGTCAAAATCGGCTTCGTCAATGCCGATGCCATTGTCTTGCACATTAATTTCCACCTGATTCCCATCCACCACAGTCGCGAAAAGTTTTATCTTGTTGCCGCCTTCTTTCTTTCCATATTTGACCGCATTCCCGATCAGGTTCTTCAGCAACAATCGCATCTGCGTTCTATGGGCGATGACTTTTGGCAGGCTGCTTACGTCGACCTCAGCACCCGAGTTTTCAATGTCTTGGCGCAGATCATCCAGCACATCCTGTGCCAGAACATCCAGCGCTACAGGCTCGAACTCCACAACCTCGCCGATGACACTTGTGTAGCTGAGCAAATCCTCAATCAGCACCTGCATCCGCTTGATTGAGGTTCCCGCCAAGTCCACCAGATCCAATCCATCTTTGGAAAGGGCATGACGTTCATTCTCTAACAATTCAGCCAACAACATGCTGACCGTATTCACCGGCGATTTCAAATCATGACTGACCGCATAAGCAAATGAGCGCAATTCACTATTGGCAGCCGCCAATTCCCGACCTGTTTCATAGCGCCGTTTCACCGCGGTTATTTCGTTGTGGACCCCCAACATGCGGATCGCCTTGCCAGTGCCGTCGCGTATGGCCTGCCCACGGCAGCGCACCCAGATCGTTGAGCCGTCCACATGTTTATAGCGCACAACCTGATCGTAGGGGTGATTTGAATCCGCACAATGTTGTTCAAAGTTTATCAGTGCAAGTTTCAGGTCGTCCGGATTGATAATATCCTGCCATTCCGCCGGATTATGGGTCTTCTCCCGTGGATCTATCCCGAACAGCTTCCAAAACTCCGGGCTCATCCACTCTTGGTCCGGTTGTTCCAGATCCCAGTACCATACGCCATCCAAAGAGGCTTCTTGCACAAACTGCCACATGGCAGGGTTCACGCTCATCTCATGTTCAAGTTCGGTTTTCAGGTAGTGATCTGCCATTTTACGTTCACAAAAGCCCCAATAGTCGCATCCCTTTCTTATTGCGGCTCAAGGTCTTAAGGAACGGTTTCCAAAATAGGGTAATTTTGTGAGTGTCTAAAATTGCGCGAATTTCTGTGGCGGTTTCAGGAACGTCACCTTGCCAAACGCGCCACCTCTTCGTGGCGATGACAGGTTATCAGGTGGTCGTTGATCAAGCCGGTTGCCTCCATCCAGGCATATACAATAGTGGGGCCGCAAAATTTGAATCCCAGTTTCTTTAAATCTTTCGAAATCCGTTCGGAAAATTCCGTAGAGGGCGGCACCTGCGCCATGGTTTCAAACCGGTTCACCAAAGGCTGGCCCCCGACGTAATCCCACATAAGCGCGTCAAAACCCTGTCGTTCTTCCAGCTTTATCCACGCCTGAGCGCCGGAAATCGCCGCCTCAATCTTACCGCGGTGGCGGATAATCCCCGCATCACCCAGCAACCGCTGTACGTCGGCTTGCGTAAAGGCTGCAACTTTTTCGGGATTAAACTCTGCAAAAGCACTGCGAAACGCGTCGCGCTTTTTAAGAATCGTAAGCCAGCTTAGCCCTGCCTGAAACCCGTCGAGAACCAACTTTTCCCACAAAGCGCGGCTGTCATATTCCGGAACGCCCCACTCTTCATCGTGATAATTTACATAAATTGGTAAAGAACCACACCAGTCACATCGGGTTTTTTCCATTATTTACGCCTACTTTCATAACCTTAGCAATTTACCGAAAAGTTAACACAATTTGGAACAAAATGGGAACCTTAACTTCGCCTTAGCATATTCACCCTGATGATAGACACAACACTCACACGATTCGGAGGATTGCCGCGTGACACATCTAAACGGGCCAGATTTGAATAAACCGCACCGGGGTCAGGGCCGTAGCCAGGAGCGTGGCTATGTAAGTTCGGACGATAACACGCAGCAAAGTTCAATCATTGAAATGGTGCGCTCCGCAATTGAACGGAAAAATGTTCTTTTGGCTTACCAGCCCATTGTACACAGCAAAAACCCGACCCGCCCAGCCTATTACGAAGGACTCATTCGCATTCTTGATGACAAGCGCAGGATCATTCCCGCAAAAGAGTTCATTGAGGTCGTTGAAACCATGGAAATCGGGCGGGTGATCGACTGTCTGGCGCTGGAACTCGGCCTTGTGGCCCTTGCCGAAGAGCCTAGCCTGCGACTGGCCATCAACATGTCAGCACGTTCCATCGGCTATCCCCGCTGGATGGACACATTGAACCACGGGTTGGCCCTTGATCCAACAATTGCCGAACGGCTGATTCTTGAAATCACTGAAAGTTCGGCAATGTTAATGCCAGATATCGTCAATGTTTTCATGGGGGATTTGCATCGACGTGGAATTTCTTTTGCCCTTGATGACTTTGGCGCGGGCTATACCGCTTTCCGCTTTTTTCGCGACTTCCAGTTCGACATTGTAAAAATCGACGGTCAATTCATCCGCAATATCCACAAGGATGCGGATAACCAAGTATTAACGGCGGCGCTCATCTCTATCGCCCAACAGTTTGATATGTTCACCGTTGCGGAATGCGTTGAAAAGAAAGAAGAATTATCCTACCTGCAGGAGGCAGGTATCGACTGTTTACAAGGGTATCTGTTGGGGCGTCCGGAAACCGTACCAGTCTGGAAAGAAGACGAAACTTCGCTCGAGGGCTATATTTAAGCAGCATTAGCAGGGCACCTTTGGCACCGTACTGATCTACACAGTTTGGGCTGGAATCGTCAATCATAAGGAAAATTGCGACATCATTCCTCTTGCTTCATGCCCAACCCGCTTTATACGAAATGGTAAATTCACTGGTGAACCAACCGCGTGATTGTGCCATAGGACCCGATTTTCCGGCCTGCGCAATGCGCTTTGTATAAGGACTAAATCATGACCAATGTTGTAATCGCTTCGGCCGCCCGTACCGCAGTCGGCTCTTTCCTTGGAAGTTTCGCCAATACTCCGGCACATGATCTGGGCGCTACTGTTATCAAAGCCGTTTTGGAACGGTCCGGTGTTGATGCGGCTGATGTGTCTGAAACCATTTTAGGCCAAGTCCTTTCCGCTGGCCAAGGTCAAAACCCAGCACGCCAAGCGCATATCAACGCAGGTCTGCCCCAAGAAGCAGCCGCTTGGGGCATCAATCAAGTGTGTGGTTCCGGCCTGCGCGCTGTTGCGCTGGGTGCGCAACACATTCAACTTGGGGATGCAGGCATTGTTATTGCTGGTGGCCAAGAAAGCATGTCTTTGTCCCCCCATGTTGCCAACATGCGCCCAGGCCAAAAAATGGGCGACATGCAATTTGTCGACTCCATGATCAAGGACGGCCTTTGGGACGCTTTCAACGGCTATCACATGGGTCAAACTGCTGAAAACGTTGCAAATAAATGGCAGATCAGCCGCGACATGCAGGATGAATTTGCCGTCGCCTCCCAAAACAAGGCTGAAGCCGCGCAAAAAGCTGGCAAATTTGCCGATGAAATCACACCTTTCACAGTGAAAAATCGCAAGGGCGATATCATTGTAGACTCAGACGAATACATCCGTCACGGCGCCACAATGGAAGCCATGCAGAAACTGCGCCCTGCCTTTGACCGCGAAGGCTCTGTTACCGCCGCGAATGCATCGGGTCTGAATGATGGGGCTGCAGCCACATTGCTGATGTCTGCTGACGAGGCTGAGCGCCGCGGGATCGAACCTTTGGCCCGCATCGTTTCTTATGCAACAGCGGGTCTGGACCCATCAATCATGGGTGTCGGCCCGATCTTTGCCTCGCGCAAGGCATTGGACAAAGCAGGCTGGACCGTTGCCGATCTTGATCTGGTTGAAGCCAACGAAGCATTTGCAGCGCAGGCCTGTGCCGTGAACAAAGATATGGGCTGGGACCCATCCATTGTAAACGTAAACGGCGGCGCAATCGCAATCGGTCACCCGATCGGCGCATCCGGCTGTCGCGTTCTGAACACACTGTTGTTCGAAATGAAACGCCGCGATGTAAAGCGCGGTTTGGCAACCTTGTGCATCGGTGGCGGCATGGGCGTTGCCATGTGCGTAGAACGTTCGTAACATTACGGCCCCACCCAAACGGTGGGGGCCAAAAAATATAAACAGGGAGAGACAATATGGCACGAGTTGCATTGGTAACGGGCGGGTCCCGTGGGATTGGCGCGGCAATTGCAAAACACCTAAAGGCTGAAGGTTACACAGTAGCGGCAAATTTCGCAGGGAACGAAGACGCCGCCGCTGCCTTTACTGCCGAAACAGGCATTCCAACCTATAAATGGTCTGTGGCTGACTATGATGGCTGTGTTGAGGGCATCGCCAAAGTAGAAGCCGAACTTGGCCCGATTGATGTGCTGGTAAACAACGCCGGTATCACCCGCGACGCCCCGTTCCATAAAATGACCCGCGAACAGTGGTCCGATGTAATGGACACTAACCTGTCTGGCGTGTTCAACATGACCCATCCGCTGTGGAATGGCATGCGCGAGCGTAAATTCGGCCGTATCATTAACATTTCTTCCATCAACGGCCAAAAAGGCCAGTTTGCACAGGTCAACTATTCCGCGGCCAAAGCGGGCGACATCGGTTTCACCAAAGCACTGGCACAAGAAGGTGCGCGCGCTGGCATCACAGTGAACGTGATTTGCCCCGGCTATGTGGCCACCGACATGGTAATGGCTGTCCCTGAAAAAGTACGCGACAGCATTATTGCAACAATCCCCGTTGGACGCCTTGGCGAACCCGAAGATATTGCACGCTGCGTGGCATTTTTAGCCTCGGACGAGGCTGGATTTGTAACTGGTTCAACAATGACCGCAAATGGCGGCCAATACATGACCTAAACGGCGACGGATCGCTGGATACAGAAAGGGCCGCTTAATCAAGCGGCCCTTATTTTATTCACCCCGACTAATTCGTCAGTCGGGAAATTTCTTCTTTAAGGCGGAGTTTTTCTTTTTTGAGGGTTACGATCTCCAGAGCATCCACTCCGGGCCGGCGCTGAGTCATTTTGACTCTTTCAGAGAGTTCTTCGTGTTTTCTTTTCAGTTCAGAAATATGGGAACTTACGCTCATAGTACACCTCCGTTTGGTTTCGTAAGTCCATTGCAGCACAAGATTTCAATCCTGTCATCAAAATGTTTCGTTGGGTTTGATTAAAGCGGCGCCTCGCCAATGGCAAAAACGACAGAACAATCATTGGTTGAGTCAAAATATCGAGCATTTCAGCCTCGATAGCTGGCCAGAGTCCCCAAGAATCCAACCAACGCATTATTCAATAATTATCGCACAATTTTGCGAGCGGCCCAACTAAACGCCTTTTCGCAGCCGAATCAGGCCCAGTTCAAGGCCGCCCCGTGGCGCAGAATGGATTCGGCATCAGGGGCAAAATCGGGGGAGCCTTGCACATGTTCGCTGCCGGAATGTACCACAAATGGCGCTAAAAGTTGCAGCGCCCCCCGTGCGCCTTTGCGAGCGCGCACCAGAACCCGTTTCGCAGGTTTGCCACTGCGCGCCGCAATCGGCAGCACCTGAATATCCCCCGCGCGGCCGGAAAATCCGGTCAAGATCTCACCCAAGTGGTCACTCAGATGGATCATAGTGAACACCCCACCGGCCCGCAGGCGCCGTAGCCCCGCGTCAATCCAGACGCTTGTTCCGGTGCCATCCACATGAGCAAGCCGCTTGCCGTCATCAACGGGTTGGCTGACACTGCCTTGGGTGAAAAATGGCGGGTTGGCGATCACATGATCAAAGGCCTGCTCTTTCAACACCATCGGCATCTGGGTCAGGTCCCCCTCGACCACATGAAAAGAAATGTTATTTTGCGCTGCATTTTCACGGGCCAGCGCTGCATAGTCGGGCTGAAGCTCCAACCCGATCTGCATCAATCCGGACTGCCGCGCCCCAAGGCACAGGCTGGCCACGCCAACGCCACACCCCAGTTCCAGCACACGATCCCCCGCTTTTGCTATCACAGATGCGGCCAGAAATACGGGATCAGTGGCCGCACGATAGCCGTCCTGCGGCTGGCGCACCTGCAAACGCCCGCCCAGAAAACCGTCAAGCGTTGTAGCCCCATCGCGGTCGGTCATCGTCAATCCGGCAATTCAATTTCATTGTCGCGTAAAATGGCACAAGCGCGGAAATAATGTGCATCCGCGACCATAACACGCCTTGGCATCACACCAATCGAGCCTTCTAATATGCTCATATGGACGTCGAGATCAAAGCACTCTATATCCTCGGCACGCAGCAATGCGTGGGTAAAGGCCACAATAGTCGGGTCATTCGTGCGCAACAATTCTTTCATACCAAAGGCATACGGCCAATTGGTATCGGATGTCGAGCCAAAGGGAATGAATAAACGGTGAACAACATTAGCCCCCTTAAACCACATGAACAATTGGCCGCAATGCTGGCCGATGACATGGCGCTGGTGAACGACCATATCCGCAACCGGATGGCGTCAAAACACGCGCCCCGGATTCCCGAAGTCACCGCCCATTTGGTCGAGGCAGGCGGCAAACGTTTGCGCCCGATGCTGACTTTGGCGGCAGCGCGGTTGTGTGGCTATGACGGTCCCTATCACATCCATTTGGCGGCCACGGTGGAATTCATCCACACCGCCACGCTGCTGCACGATGATGTGGTGGACGAAAGCGCAAAGCGGCGCGGGCGGCCGACGGCGAACCTGTTGTGGGATAATAAATCTTCGGTTCTGGTGGGGGATTACCTGTTCTCCCGCTCGTTTCAGTTAATGGTGGAAACTGGCAATTTGCGGGTGCTGGATATTCTGGCAAATGCTTCTGCCACCATTGCCGAGGGCGAGGTGTTGCAACTGACCGCAGCCAGCAATCTGGCTACGGATGAAGCTGTCTATCTGCAAGTGGTGCGTGGCAAAACCGCGGCGCTGTTTTCTGCGGCGACCGAGGTCGGCGGCGTGATCGCAGACGCCGATGAAACCGTCACACAGGCGCTCTACGACTACGGGGATGCCCTTGGGATCAGCTTTCAGATTGTAGATGACCTGCTGGACTACGGCGGGGCATCGGCCAGTTTGGGCAAGAACACCGGTGACGATTTCCGCGAGCGGAAATTAACCCTTCCGGTGATCAAGGCAGTGGCCAAGGCCGATGAAACCGAACGCGCTTTCTGGAAACGCACCATCGAAAAAGGCGATCAGCAAGACGGCGATCTGGAACAGGCGATGGCCTTATTGGCCAAACACAACGCTATGGAAGAAACCCGTCAGGACGCGCTGCACTGGGCTGGCAAGGCCCGCGCCGCGTTGCAACCCTTGCCCGAAAGCGAACTGCGCAAACTGTTGATGGACCTGTCCGATTACGTGGTCAGCCGCGTGGTTTGAACCCACCAATCAGGGTGAGATTCGATCACTTTATCCGCCGCTGCCGTGGCGGATAAATCACTGTCATAAATCCCAAAACAAGTGGCCCCTGACCCGGACATCCGGTGCAACACCGCACCGGTTTCGGCCAAGGCATTCAGAACCAGAGAAATTTCGGGCGCATTAGCGATTGCAGGGGTTTGCAGGTCGTTGCGTTGCGTAATAAGCCAACGGACCCAATCCGCCGCGTCATTGTTATCAATCGCAGGATTATCTTTGCATGCCAGCGCCTTAAACACATCAGGCGTTGCGACAGATACGCCTGGATTAATCAGAACAATCGGCAAGTCAGGCGGGTTTGGCAGCGGGTCAATCACCTCGCCTATACCGCGCATTCGGACGGTTTTTCCGCTCACACAGACAGGTACATCCGCCCCCAGCGTCAGTTGTTTAGCCGCATCGGGCAGCGGCAAGCCCCACAGTTCAGAAAGCCCGTGCAACGTGGCTGCGGCATCCGCCGAGCCGCCGCCGATGCCCGATGCCACAGGCAGGTTCTTTTCCAGATGGATCGCAGCACCCTGCCCTGCGGTTTTTCCAAAGCAGCGGGCAGCTTTCAGGATCAGATTATCATCAGCCCCGCCAAGCCCCGCGCCGAATGGTCCACTGATGGACAGGGACACAGAGTCGGCAGGTTCAAAGGTCAGTACATCGCCGTATTCGGCAAAACCGACGATGCTGTCCAGCAGATGATAACCGTCAGTACGCTGCCCCGTGACATGCAGGCAAAGGTTAATCTTTGCCCGTGCGACCTGCCTAATTATTGCCATTGCCGGACGCGGTTTCGCGGGTCTTTTCCTCGTCCAGAACAGCATCCAGACCTTTTTCCAGCTTCCGGCGAATCCGTATCGCGTCTTTTTCGTCCGGCTTGAACGACAAAGCCCGACGCCATTGGAATTCAGCCTCGCGCTTGCGGTTCACCTTCCAATACACATCGCCCAAATGGTCATTGATGATCGCGTCATTTGACACCAGTTCCACCGCCCGCTCCATCGGGGCAAGGGCTTCTTCGTATTTGCCAACTTGGTACAGAACCCAGCCAAGGCTGTCAGTAATATAGCCGTCATTTGGGCGGGCCGTCACAGCGCGTTCGATCATGTCCTGGGCTTCATCCAGCCGTTCATTTGCCTCTACCAGCGAATACCCCAGATAGTTCAGCACAAGGGGCTGGTCGGGACTGAGTTCTAGCGCTTTGTGGAAGTCTTTCTGGGCCTGTTCCCAACTGCCTTCCCGTTCGTTCGCGATGCCGCGCGCGTAAAACAAGAACCAATGGTTCGGCGCAGGTTCGGGGATCATATCAACGGCGGTATTATACGCCTCAGCCGCCTCGGCATAATCTTCTTGCCCGCGCAGCACATCTCCTAGTGAAATATAGACCCGTGGCACGTCACCGTAGCTGCGGGTCAGGTTGCGCAGAACCTCAATCGCGGCATCGTGTTTACCGGCATCCACCAGCGCATCAGCCCGTCCCAGTTCGGCATTCAGGAACATCGGGTCGTCCTGTTTGACACGGGAATAGGTGCGGGTGGCCAGATCGAACTGGTCTTGGTCTTGCAAAATTTCAGCTGTTAGAAGAATCGCTTCGGTGTAACCGGGGCGCAGATATTCCGCCAAACGGGCATAAACCAGCGCATAACGTTCGTCCTGTTCCCGCTCCAACACGCTGGCAAGGGTCAAGAACACCTCGGCCGCACCTTGGGATGCATCGGTGATAAAATCGTAATCCACCACACCTTGTGCCGCAATCCGGTCCCGTAAATCAGACACACCCTGATCGGATGTCCCCCGCAGCGCATTGTCCAGCAGCGCCAAGGCCTCGTCTTTGCGATCCAACTGGGTCATGATCTGGGCATGGGCAATCAGGCTGCCGCGATTCAGGCGCAGATTGCCGTCTTCATCCCCTGTCAGGATTTTATCCGCCGTAGCGAAATCCCCAACCGAGGCCAGCGCCAGTGCTTTGTGGTATTGCCCGAACAACCGCATGGCAGGCGGGTTGTCCATCGAATCAAAACGATCCGCAGCAACGGTCATTTGCCCGTCGCCCAGCGCGACCCAACCGGACAAAAGGCCGGTCAAAAGCGGGCTGAAAATATCGGCGCTATCGGTCAGAACCGTCTGTGCTTCGGAAAAATCACCGTCGCGAATATCCTGGGCAATCACTACCAGATCGGCAAGCTGGCTGGCAAATTGGCCACTTTGAATCTTGCGAGCAATCGCAATGGAGCGGTCTACATCCCCTTTGGCAACAAAGGATAATAACGCGTTTTGCAACAGGTAGGGATTGCTTGGGTCGCGGGCCAATGCTTCGGTGTAAAAACGGGCAGCTTGTTCGTAGTTATTGTCCCGATTGGCCTGATTCCCTGCAAGATATGCCCCCGCCAGCCCTTGGGCCTGCACCGGAGCACCGCCCCCTGTCGTCGCGCCCAGCGCAACGGCGAGCCCCATCACAACCGCGATACTTTTGGTAAACCCTGCCACGTTTCATCCAATCTTTGTCAGCTTTGAGCAAAACCTAGCCCCAGACCCCGGTTTTGACAATGAATGACCTGCGCTTTGGGGTCACATCTTTGTTGGAATTTCACCCAACCTGTAGAAATCCGCCGATCTACAAGCAAAAACCCCGACGCATGGCCGGGGTTTTGGGATGTTACATATTCGGGTAGTTCGGACCTTCGCCACCTTGCGGCGTCGCCCAGTTGATATTCTGACTGGGGTCTTTGATGTCGCAGGTTTTACAATGCACACAGTTTTGCGCGTTGATCTGGAACCGAGGATTGGACCCGTCGTCATCACGCAACACTTCGTACACACCCGCAGGGCAATAGCGCTGCGCAGGTTCCGCGAATTCCGGCAGGTTCACTGCAATCGGAATGCTCGGGTCTTTCAATTGCAGATGGCACGGTTCGTCTTCGGCGTGGTTCGTCGCCGAGAAACTGACGTTGGTCAGACGATCAAAGCTGATCACCCCATCCGGTTTTGGATAGTCGATCGGCTTGTGTTTGCTAACTTTTTCAGTGGCTTGCGCATCCGATTTTCCGTGCTTCCAAGTGCCCAGCGGGTTCCACCCTGTCAGACTGGCGACCCACATGTCCAAACCACCCAGCGCAAGCGAGGCAATCAGGCCGTATTTTGACCAGATCGGTTTGACGTTGCGCACTTTTTTCAAGTCTTTGGCAATCGGTCCTGTGCGCACCTCTGTCTCATACTCTGTCAGTTCGTCGCCTTCACGCCCCGCTTTAATCGCGGCAACCGCAGCCTCGGCGGCGGCTTTGCCAGACAGCATGGCGTTGTGATTGCCCTTGATCCGCGGCACGTTGACCAACCCTGCGGAACAGCCCAACAGCGCGCCCCCCGGGAAGACCATTTTCGGGATCGACTGCCAGCCGCCTTCGGTAATGGCACGCGCGCCGTAGGCCACACGTTTACCGCCTTCCAGCAGTTTTTTGATTTCAGGATGCTGTTTGAACCGCTGGAATTCCATGTAGGGGAACAGATGCGGGTTCTTATAGTTAAGATGCACCACGAAACCGATGAAAACCTGATTGTTTTCTGCATGATACAGGAAAGACCCGCCGCCTGCAGCACTGCCCAAAGGCCAACCCATCGTGTGGGTCACAGTGCCTTCGCTGTGTTTTGCCGGATCAATATCCCAGATTTCTTTCATGCCCAGACCGAATTTCTGCGGTTCTGAATCTTTGGCGAGATCGAATTTTTCGATGATCTGTTTGGACAGTGACCCGCGCACGCCTTCGGACAGCAACACATATTTACCGTGCAATTCCATGCCGGGTTCATAGCTGGGCCCCTGCGTGCCATCGGGGTTCAAACCGAATTCGCCTGCGACTACGCCTTTGACTTCGCCGTTTTCGCCGTAAATCAGTTCTGAACAAGACATGCCGGGGAAAACCTCGACCCCCAGTTCTTCGGCCTGTTCCGCCATCCAGCGACAGACGTTGCCCATGGATACAATGTAATTGCCATGATTGTTCAGCAATGGCGGCATCGGGAAATTCGGGATGCGCATGCTGCCGGCTTCGCCCAGCACCAGAAAGTTGTCTTTCTTAACAGGCACTTTGATCGGCGCACCTTTTTCTTTCCAATCCGGGATCAGCGCATCCAGACCGCAAGGATCCAAAACCGCGCCTGACAGGATATGCGCCCCGACCTCTGATCCTTTTTCCAGCACAACCACGTCCAGATCAGGGTCAAGCTGTTTGATACGGATCGCAGCAGACAGACCCGCAGGCCCAGCCCCCACAATTACTACATCATACGGCATAGACTCGCGTTCAATATCGGACATGGTCACTTCTCCCCTCAACTCGCCTAATCTGGCGGAAAATCATCTGCGTTGTTCTACTGACATTGCAACGGTTGGGCAATATTGAAAGCCTTACCATGCGTTCAGCCTTATAAATTCCCCCGTCACGGCGCGTAACACAGCAATTTTGCATAAAAAACAGCCGCACTCTGGGGCGAATGGCCCCTTGCAGAGAACCGCATCCACTTTTAAGGTCAGTTTTCGGAAAAGTTGAGTGGACAGGCCTAATGGAAAAAATCCCGATGACACCGCGCGGCTATAATGCTGCACAGGTAGAGCTGAAACAGCTGAAATCAGTGGAACGCCCTGCAGTGATCAGAGCGATCGCGGAAGCACGCGAACATGGTGACTTGTCGGAAAACGCCGAATACCACGCCGCCCGCGAGCAGCAAAGCCACATTGAAGGCCGTGTCAAAGAGTTGGAAGGCTTGATCAGTCTGGCCGATGTGATCGACGTAACAAAACTGTCAGGCTCGATCAAATTCGGGGCCACTGTCGAATTATACGACGAAGACACCGAACAAGAGAAAACCTATCAGATCGTCGGCGAGAACGAGGCTGATATCGACAAAAACCTGCTCAATATCAAGTCCCCCATTGCGCGGGCCTTGATTGGAAAAGAGGAAGGTGACAGTGTCGAAGTGCGCACTCCAGGCGGCACCAAGAACTACGAAGTGGTGAGCATTAAGTTCATCTAAGGTCACAAAGGCCCGTTACATGTCTAATGCAAATACATCGCTTGCGCCAACAGTGCCAGCCAACAGCGGCGCTGAAACGCGGATCGCGCTGGCGCTTAGCATTTTCTGGCTGCTGGCCTGCACGCTTTATGTGTTTGGGGTGCCCGGTGCACTTGAACAAATCACCACAAATATCCTGACCCTGATGATCGCCTTCATCGCCATGTTCTTTCCGGTGATTGTGATCTGGACCGTGGCCTACGTATCGAACTCCCTGCGCGGAATGCGCGCGGAAACCAATGTGCTGCGCAACTCGATGGATCAGATCAGAGCGGTGATCTCGGAAAAACCCGAAGCAGACCAAAGCCTGAATACAAAACTGCAAGAGCAGTTGAACGAAATCGCGGCCCTGACCCAGCACACAGACAAGCGGCTCAATGAATTGACCGCCAAAGCACTGACCTCAACTTCTGAACTGGCAAGCCCGCGCAGCGATGCGGCAGCCTTAGCTGAAAAACACGCCGCCCCCGAAGACGTCAGTCAAACCTCACTGCCACTGCAATCGCCCACGGGGCCAGAGCGGATGCCGATCACGGTTACCGAATTCATCAAGGCACTGAATTTCCCCGACAACGCCGACGACCGCGAAGGCTTTCGCGTGCTGCGCCGCGCCTTTGAAGAACGGGAATTGGGCAAACTGCTGCAAGCCTCCCAAGACGTGCTGACCCTGCTGTCCCAAGACGGCATCTACATGGATGACCTTACGCCAGACAAACCCCTGCCCGCAGTCTGGCGCCGTTTTGCCAACGGCCAACGAGGCCTGACGGTTTCAGCCCTTGGCGGCATTCGGGATCGCTCGGCCCTGACTTTGGCCAAAACACGGCTGAAAAACGATCCGGTTTTTCGCGATGCCACCCATCATTTCCTGCGTAAATTCGACCAGATCCTGATCGAATTCGAAGAGTCCGCCGAAGACAACGAGCTGCTGGAAATGTCCCAAACCCGCACCGCCCGCGCCTTCATGCTGCTGGGCCGCGTTGCAGGATCTTTTGACTAATCAAATCACAAACCAACCATCGGCTTTTTTTTTTCAAATATCCAATCCCTGATGCCGCACCAATAACAGGCGTTTCAGCTTAAACCCCAAAAGCCCCATAGGGATAAAACATCACCCGATCCCCGTGGTCGATCTCCTGCGCGCCATCGCCAAGCTCGACCAGCCCTTCGGCCCAGCTCAATCCCGAAATTCGCCCCGATCCCTCAGAGCGGAACACCTCAACCAAACCGTCCCGCACCCGCGCCCGCAAATACTCGCGCCGACCCGCTTTTTTGCGTTTGTGAAACCCCGCAGGCAGTTCAAACCCTTGTGGTGCAGACCACCCCGCCCCCGCCAACACACCCAGCGCAGGGCGGGCGAAAACCAAGGTACAGACCAAAGCGGCGACAGGGTTTCCTGGCAGACCGAACACCGGAATACCCTGCCAGAGCGCCAGCGCCAAAGGCCGCCCCGGCTTCATCGCAATCCGCCAGTTTTGCAGATTACCCTGTGCGCCTAATACCGCCGAAACATGATCCTCATCCCCCGCCGAGGCCCCGCCGCTGGTCAGGATCACATCCGCCGATGCCGCGCCTTGATCCAAGGCCGCAGCGACCAGTTCCGCGTCATCAGCCACCTTCCCCAGATCAATGGCCTCAAATCCCCAAGTGCGGATCAGGTCCAACAACATCGGGCGATTGGCGTCATAGATTTGCGACGGCCCAGCACTGCCAGCATTAATATCCACGACTTCATCGCCTGTGGAGAACACCGCCACCCGCAGTTTTTGATGCACAGACACCTCTGCCACCCCGACAGAGGCCAACAGCGCCAAATCCTGTGGTCGCAGCCGATGCCCCGCCGCCAGCACGCCTGCCCCAGCCCCCAAATCCTCGCCCGCATTGCGCGTATTGGCGCGGTGTTTCAGGCCAGCCCGAAAGGCGAGTTTATCGCCCTCAACGCTGCAGTCTTCTTCGAGAACCACCGTGTCCACGCCTTCGGGCAGGGCCGCCCCCGTCAGAATGCGAAGCGCCTGACCTGCGGGTAAAACCCCGTCAAACGGCGCGCCAGCAGCAGAGCGTCCTGTGGCCAAAGGCAGGGTGCAAACCGCGCCTTCGGGCAAGGTTTCAAAGGCAAACCCGTAACCATCCACTGCGGAATTTGCGTAGGGCGGGTTTGCGCGCGCGGCCACCACATCCTGCGCCAGAATCCTGCCGCCCGCCTGTGCCAGCGGCAGGGTCTCTGCCCCCGTGACGCTGTGCAAACGAGCTCGCAACTGGGCCAGCGCACTGTCAACAGGGGTCCAATCCACGCCAGCCGGCATGGCAAAACAATCGTCTTTCAGCGGAGGAGGCTTCATGACAATCCCACTTTTTCCAGAATAAACGCCGCCACAGCCTTGGTGTCATCCAACCCCAGCACAGGACGGTCCAAATCCAGCGCCACATCGCTGGCAACCGCCATGATAGACGCATCGTCCCGCGCCAGCAAAGGCTTGCCAGTTTCCGCGCGGTGGCATTCCAGCTTGGCGTGACTTTCGGTTTTGAACCCTTCGATCAGCACCAGATCAACAGGCGTCAGCTTGGCCAACAACTCTGTCAACGGAGGTTCTGATTCATCGCGCAATTCATGCATCAAGGCCCAGCGATTGCCTGAACACAGCAGCACTTCTTGCGCACCCGCTGCGCGGTGGCGATAGCTGTCGCGGCCCTCATGATCCACGTCAAAGGTGTGATGGGCGTGTTTCACCGTCGAAACCGTCAGCCCCCGCCCGGTGAAATCGGTGACCAGACGTTCCATCAAGCCGGTTTTTCCGGTGTTCTTCCAGCCGGTTATGCCAAAAACCTTCACAGATCATACTCCGCAACCATGGCTTCGGCTTTGGCCAGATCCGCAGGGGTATTGACGTTGAAAAACGGGTCAAACGGGCTGGCGGCGAACTCCACATGCACGCAGCCGCGCGGCTGGGTCCATTGCACCACCTTGCGCAGACCGTCGTTGAGCGCCGCCCGCAGTTCCGTACGCGCAGCCACAGGCCACAGCCCGAAAGTAGGATGCCGCGCCTGCCCCCGCTCTGGATCAGGCGTCACCGCCATTGCCAGATCAGCCCCCGATGCCAACAAACGTTCTACCAGATCGGTCGGGAAAAACGGCGTATCCGCGGCCACGGTCACGATATGGCTGGCCCCCGCATTCGCCGCCCAATCCATGCCTGCCAGAACTCCTGCCAAAGGTCCTGCAAAACCTGCGATACTGTCAGGTTCCACCGGCAGGCCAAGCCCGTCAAAGCGATCCGCATCGCCGTTTGCGTTCAGGATCACAGAACCCACTTGCCGCTGAAGGCGCACCCGCACACGGCCCACAAGTGACACTCCGCCCAGCGCCAACAATCCCTTATCGCCACCGCCCATGCGCGACGACAGGCCGCCAGCAAGGATCACACCTACGGGTTCAATCATCTTTGGACCTTCGCTTTCCTGTATCATCGGCCACTGCATCCAGATCGGCATCCCAGATCAGCCGATCCGCACCGCTAAGGCACATAAACCGTTTGCCCCGCATCCGCCCGATCAGGGTCAACCCCACCGTTTGGGCGATTTCCACCCCCCAAGCCGTAAAGCCAGAGCGGGACGCCAAAACGGGAATCCCCATCAGCGCGCATTTTATCACCATTTCCGACGTCAGACGCCCCGTGGTGTACATAATCTTATCCCCCGCCGTTGCCTTTTCAGACAGCATCCACCCCGCGATTTTATCCACCGCATTGTGGCGGCCCACGTCTTCCATATAGACCAGCGGGCGGTCTTCTTGGCACAGGACAGACCCGTGAATCGCCCCCGCCGCCAGATACAGGCTTGGCGTTTGGTTGATCTGATGGGCAAGGGAGTAAAGCCAGCTTGTGCGCACTTGCACCTGTGGCAAAACCACCTGATCCAGACCCTCCATCATATCGCCAAAAACTGTACCCACCGCACACCCACTGGTGCGGGTCTTTTTCTTCAGCTTTTCTTCGTAAACCGTACCGCCATCCGTACGCACCACGACAGTTTCCAGTTCTTCGTCGAAATCAACACCCAGAACGGTTTCGTCCAGCGCCAACATGCCCTGATTCCGCAAAAACCCCAACGCCAGATATTCGGGATAGTCGCCAATGGTCATAGCGGTGACAATTTCCTGACCGTTCAGAAAGATCGTCAGGGGCCGTTCCTCGACCACGGAAATATCCTGCACAGCGCCCGTGTGATCGCGCCCCGTCACAACCCGCGTCAACCCATCACCACCGGTGCTGGGGCCTATCAAATATTTTGAACTGATTTCAGTCATCTAGCATTTGCCACTTGTGCGGAACTCCCTTACTGGTCCCACAGTAACATCATGACTTCAAAACAAACCATATCCAAATCCGCCTTCTGGGCAGGCTATCGCGACTGCGCCCCGTTTATTTTGGTTGCAGCGCCGTTTGCCATGCTTTTCGGCGTGGCCGCAACCGAACTGGGCATGTCGCTGGTGCAAACCATGACGATGACCGTGATGGTGATCGCAGGAGCGGCGCAATTCACCGCCCTGATCCTGCTGCAAGACCACGCCCCGACCCTGATCGTCATTGTCACAGCCCTTGCGGTGAACCTGCGAATGGCGATGTATGCAGCGGCACTGGTGCCTTATCTTGGCAAAGCCTCGCCGGGGATGAAGCTGTTGGTGGCCTATTTCAACATGGATCAGACCTTTGGTCTGGCCAGCACCCGCTATCCTGTTGAACCGGACTGGAGTGTGCGGGACAGGTTCCTGTATTTTATCGGTGCCGCCCTGTCGATCACCCCCTTCTGGGTAACGTTTTCCTTTATCGGCGCGGCCTTTGGCGCGGCGATCCCGCCTGAATTCTCGCTCGATTTTGCGATGCCGATCTGTTTTCTCGCCATTATAGCGCCAGCCCTGCGCAGCCTGCCCCATATTCTGGCGGCGGGGGCCTCGGTTATTTGTGCGCTGGCGTTTAGCTGGATTCCGTTTTCCCTTGGCCTGATCGTCGCGGCAATCATCGCGATGCTGGTGGGCGCACAGGCGGAACTCTGGCTGGAGCGGCGCAAGAAATGACCGTTGATCCGACACAAATCTGGCTTGTCATCATCGGTCTGGCCATAGGAACGTTCTTCATCCGCTGGTCCTTTCTGGGCCTGCTTGGCGATCGTGAACTGCCCGAATGGGCGCTGCGCCACCTGCGCTACACGGCTGTGGCCATCCTGCCCGGCCTGATCGCACCGCTGATCCTGTGGCCATCTGCAACGGGCGGCAATACCGATCCCGCCCGCCTGATCGCAGCACTTGTGGCCTTTGCCGTTGGCACATGGCGCAAATCGGCGATTGCGACGATTTTCAGCGGATTGGTCACGCTCTACGCGCTGCAATACCTGCTGGCCTAAAGCGGCAGCGCCGTGGTTTTGAACACGGTGCGCAGGGCAAAACTGGACTGCAATTGCGCCACCCCTGGCAAGCGCGCCAGATACTGGCGATGAATACGGGCGTAATCATCCGTGTCCGCCGCAACCACCTTTAACAGGTAATCCGCCGTTCCCGCCATCAAATGACATTCCAGCACATCAGGTACGCGGGCGACTTCCCGTTCAAAGGCAGCCAGAGTTTCATCGGCCTGCCCGCTGAGCGAAATCTCTACAAAAACGGTGGTGCGCCGCCCCACGGCACGAGGGTCCAGCATGGCCACATAGTTCTTGATCACCCCGTCCGTTTCCAGCCGCTGTACACGACGATGACAGGCCGAGGCCGACAGATTGATCTTATCCGCCAGCTCTGAATTGGACATGCGTCCGCTCTTTTGCAGCGCATTCAGGATTCGACGGTCTATTTCATCAAGTTTCATAAAATTCGAAGGCTTCTCTGTTTATGGCGGCTTTCTTAGAGGATTATTCGAAAAACCATCCGAAATACACAAGAGATTGATTTCAACGAATTTATTTTTTGCTTAATAATTGGGCATCTCTAACCGCCAACCTAAGGATCTCTTCATGTTAATCGGGTGCCCTAAAGAAATCAAAAATCAGGAATATCGTGTCGGCGTAACCCCTTCTGCCGCACTTGAAGCCATTGCACGGGGGCATTCGGTTATCGTCCAGACCATGGCAGGTGCAGGCGCTGGGTTTCCAGATGACGCCTATGCGGCTGTTGGTGCAGAAATTGTGGATACTGCCGAAGAGATTTTTGCCCGCGCGGAAATGATCGTCAAAGTGAAAGAGCCCCAGCCCGTTGAACGCAAACAACTGCGCGAAGGGCAGATCCTGTACACCTATCTGCATCTTGCGCCCGATCCCGAACAGACCAAAGACCTGCTGGACAGCGGCGTCACTGCCATCGCCTATGAAACCGTCACCGACAACAAAGGCGGCCTGCCCCTGCTGGCCCCCATGTCCGAGGTTGCGGGCCGGTTGGCACCGCAAACCGGATCATGGGCCTTGCAAAAAGCCAATGGCGGCAGCGGAGTTCTGCTGGGCGGTGTTCCAGGTGTGCGCCCCGCCAATATCGCAATCGTCGGGGGTGGCGTTGTGGGCACAGCGGCGGCCCGTGTGGCTGTAGGTATGGGCGCGAATGTAACGGTGCTGGATCGTTCTATCGCGCGGCTGTCGTATCTGGACGATGTGTTTATGGGGCGCCTGACCACGCAATATTCTGACAAAGGCGCGATGGTTGATCTGTTGCCGACTATGGATATGGTCATTGGTGCGGTTTTGATTCCGGGGGCTGCTGCGCCTAAGCTGATCAGCCGCGACCAATTGGGCCTGATGAAACCGGGGTCGGTGCTGGTGGATGTGGCCATTGACCAAGGCGGGTGTTTTGAAACCTCAAAGGCCACCACCCATGATGAACCGATCTATGATGTGGACGGCATCGTGCATTACTGCGTCGCCAATATGCCGGGCGCTGTAGCCCGCACATCCACCATCGCGCTTGGCAATGCCACCATGCCCTTCATGATGGCGCTGGCCAACAAAGGTTGGCGGCAAGCCTGCGAAGACGATGAGAACCTGTTGAACGGGTTGAACACCCACGCGGGCAAACTGACCTATTATGCTGTGGGCAAAGCCCTTGGCATGGATGTCATGTCCCCCAAAATGGCGCTAAAAGTCTAACGCCCCCTGACCGCAGACATAAAAAACCCGCCTGCAAAGGCGGGTTTTTCCGTTCACGCGCCAAGGCTTTTAGGATTTGGCAAGCGAGTCGCGGATTTCCAAAAGCACTTCCAATTCGGTTGGGCCTGCTGGAGCAACCGCCTCTTCGACCACAGCCTCTTCTTTTGCGGTCGCCTCTTTGGCTTTGTTCACAGCACGCACCAGTTGGAACACCACAAAGGCAATGATCAAAAAGTTGATCACAGCCATAATGAAAGAGCCATAAGCAAAGGTTGCCGCCCCAGCCTCGCGTGCATCGGCCAGACTGGCATAAGCTGTGCCGTCGCCGTTCAGAACCACGAATTTATTGGTAAAATCTACGCCGCCCATAAACAGCCCGATGATCGGGTTGATCAGGTCATCGACCATAGATTTCACGATTGCGGTAAATGCAGCACCGATGATGATACCAACGGCCATATCCATCACATTACCTTTGGCAATGAAGTCCTTAAATTCTTTCAGCATGGTGTCCCCCTAAATGCTGTTTTAAAATCTGCCGTTTGTCGGCGTGGGTGTAGTATCTTGCAAAAAGAGGCGAAAAAACAAGGTTAACTTATGGGAAACCCGCTGTTTGGTTTGGGTTTTCATCCGGATTATCCGGTTTCAGCTGCGGCCAGCCCCGTTCAACTGCGCCGCCACGACCTGCGCAATGGCCAAGGATGCCGTCAGCCCCGGACTTTCCATCCCGAACAATTGCACTAGCCCTTTGATCCCGTGATCGGCGGCAGTGGAAAACACAAAATCCGATTGCACCCCCCCGTCGTTCAGCACGCGTGGTCTGATGCCACAACTGTCAGGCCGCATCGCGCCCGCAGGTAAATCCGGCCACCAGCGCCGCACGCTCTGTTCAAACCGCGCTGCCTGTTTGTCGTCCAGACTGTAATCCACACGTGGCGGATCAAGGTAGCGCAAATCGGGGCCAAACCGGAATCCGCCGCCCGTATCGCGCACGTAATGCACCCCAAGGCTTTCATCATCGGGAACCGGATAGATCAACCGCTGGAATGGCGCGGCCCCTGAAACAGAAAACCAACTGCCCTTGGCGTAAGACTGGTTCGGCACGGCCGTGGCAGGCAACCCCGCGATCCCGCGCGCCACATCCCACGCCCCCAACCCCGCCGCATTGACCAGATTGCGGCATTTCAACTGCGTTCCGTCAGCGTCACCAATATGCAAAATAAATCCGCTGTCCGTCGGGAAAACCCGTTCCAACGGCGCCCCAAGCGCCAAAGAAGCGCCAGCGGACTCGGCCTCTCCTAACAGGGACAGGATAAAGGCGGGGGCATCGACGATCCCCGTGCTCGGCGACAGAAGTGCGCCGTGACAGGCCAGTGCAGGCTCCATCGCTGCCGCAGCTGCCGCGCTGATCTGGTGCAGGTCCCCCACGCCGTTGGCCGCCGCGTTTTCCATCAATCGCGGCAGTTTCGCCAGCTGGGACGCATCGGTTGCAACAATCAGCTTTTGGGTGTTTTCGAACGGCACATGACGGTCTGCGCAATAGTCATAGAGCATCCGCTTACCCGCCACACACAACCGCGCCCGCCATGACCCCTGCGGGTAGTAGATGCCCGCGTGAATAACCTGACTGTTGCGCGAAGATGTGTGCTGTGCGATGCGGGTCTCTGCCTCTAGCACCAGCACCTCTTGGCCCGCGCGTGCCAAGTGTCGGGCCACCGCCAAGCCAATGACACCCGCGCCCACGACAACCGTTTCAATTTCGTCCATAGCGCCCCTTTTATGGCAAGTTAAGCCATCACACCAACCATGCCAGCCGCAATCTTTTCGGCAATCATCACTGTGGGCGCATTGGTATTGCCCCCCACCAGACGCGGCATGACCGAGGCATCCACAACCCGCAACCCCGTTACACCCTGCACGCGGCACTCGGGATCTACAACCGCCAGATCGTCCTGCCCCATCTTGCAGGTGCCCACCGGATGATAGATCGTATCCGCGCGGTTTCGAATATCTGCCTCCAGCGCCGCATCGCTGCCGTCATGGGCGTACAGCCGCTTACCACGCCAAGGAGCCAAAGGGGCGGACTCCATGATTTGGTCCAACAATCGCGCGCCTGCTTTTAGCGCCGCCAGATCATCGGGATGGCTTAGGTACTTCGGGTCAATCAACGGGGCGGAACTGGCCCGCCCGTCCTGCAACCCCACCCGCCCACGACTTTTGGGGCGCAGCACACAGACATGACAGGAATACCCGTCCCGCAGATGGATCGTGCGCATGTGATTATCGACGATCCCCGGTACAAAATGCAGTTGCAAATCAGGGCGATCGAGCGTCGGGTCACTGCGCAAAAAGCCAGCACCCTCGGCAAAGGGGGTGGCAAACATGCCGCTGCCATCGCGTCGCCATTGCAGTGCGGCTTTGGTCAGACGCACCAGCCCCGCAGGGTTCAGCCCGATCACGTCATCCCGCTTGGAATGATGACTGACGATGTAATCCAGATGGTCTTGCAGGTTCTGCCCGACCCCGTTCAACTCGTGGGTAATGGCAATGCCGTTAGCGCGGAGCTCTTTAACGGGGCCAATGCCTGACAGCATCAACAATTGCGGGGAATGCAGCGCACCACCGCACAGCAAAACCTCGCGTCGTGCCTTGACTTGCAGGATGCCACGGCGGGCGTATTCCACCCCTGTGGCCCGTCCGTTTTCGAAAACAACCCGCTGCGCCCGCGCCCCTGTGACCACCGTTAAATTGGGCCGCTTCATCACCGGAAACAGATAGGCGGAGGCGACCGAGCAGCGCTCTCCCCGCTGTTTTCCGCTATGGTGCTGGGTGACTTGATACAGGCCCACGCCTTCTTGCCTTGGGCCGTTGAAATCATCGTTCCGTACAATCTGCGCCGCCTCTGCCGCTTCAAGAAATGCGGATGTGATCGCGCGGGGCTCCGACTGGTCGCCCACTTGCAATGGCCCTTTGTCGCCATGCAGGTCGGACGCGCCACGCTGGTTGCCCTCGGCCTTCAGGAAATAGGGCAGGACGCTGTTCCAGTCCCACCCCTCGCAACCCAGATCAGCCCATTCGTCGTAGTCTTTGTGATGCCCGCGCACGTATAACATAGCGTTGATCGCGCTTGACCCGCCCAGCGCCTTGCCACGGGGCTGAAATCCGCGACGGTAGTTCAGTTCTTTTTGCGGCTCTGTGTGCAGCGCCCAATTGTGAATTGGTGGCCGCCCTGAAATCGTGGCCGCCACCATCGCGGGTGCACGAATGAAAATGCTATTGCCCCCGCCCCCCGCCTCTAGCAAACAAACGGAAACCTTTGGATCGGCGCTTAACCGATTGGCCATGACGCAGCCCGCAGAGCCGCCCCCCACGATCACGTAATCAAAGTCCATGTCATCCTCCCAGAATCACCTTGATCCTAGAAGCCATCTTGCGAAACGCAACTTTAACGGCGCGCCATAAAACAAAGGCCCGAACATGAGTTCAGGCCTTTGACGGGAATTTATCACATGAAAACAAGGTTTAGCCGCGCAGAACGCCGCCTGTGGCCTTGCTGACCTTTTCGATAATCTTGGCGGAAACAGCCTCGATGTCTTTATCGGTCAGGGTTGTGTCTTTGGGTTGCAAGCGCACTGTGATCGCCACAGATTTCTTGCCCGCCCCCATTTGCGATTCCGCTTTGGCGCCGCTGAACAGATCAAACACAGACGCATCGACAATCAGCGCCTTATCCGCGCCTTTGGCGGCATTCAGCAGGGTCAAAGCCTCTACCTTATCGTCCACAACAAAGGCGAAATCCCGATCAACCGCTTGCAGATCAGAGAAGTTCAAAGCCGTGCGCGTGGTGGATTTGTTTTTTGGGAACGGCGGCTTGGCAATATGAACCGCAAAGGCCACGGCGGGGCCTTTAACGCCCATCGCTTTCAACACCTTGGGGTGGATTTCTCCAAAGCCTGCCAGCACGTTCTTTGGCCCAAGCGACAGCTTACCCGAGCGCCCTGGGTGCCACCACGTATTTGCACCGCGCAGCACCATCAGCTTGTCGGGCGCACCGATGGCGGACAAGACAGCCTCGGCATCCGATTTGGCGTCATAAGCATCCACCGCACGCCGCGCGCCGTAAGGGTCGCGCGGGCCAGTGTGCCCCACCAGCAGGCCGGTTGCCAGAACCTCTTGCTCTTCAGGCTCGCCGCCGTGAAACACAGGGCCGACCTCGAACAGGGCCATATCGGCGATGCCGCGGGCCTGATTGCGCGCTGCGGCGGCCAATAGCCCCGGCAGCAAAGACGGGCGCATGTGGCTAAGATCCGCGCTGATCGGATTGGCCAGCATCACCGCATCCGAACCACCGCCGAACAGTTCGGCGCTGGCTTTATCCACGAAGGAATAGGTCACACATTCATTGTACCCCAGCGCCGCAACCGTGCGCCGCGCCGTCGATTCCCGCTTTTGCATCGGTGTCAGGATAGATTTGCTAACACCTGCATTCAGGCGACGTAAAGGTTTTGGTTCCAGCTTGGTCAGGGACGCAATCCGCGCCACTTCTTCCACCAGATCGGCCGAGCCCAGAACATCAGGGCGCCATGTGGGTGGGGTGACTTGATCGCCCTCCACCACAAAACCCAGCGATTCCAAAGTGGCCACTTGGGTCGCGGCAGGGATTTCCATCCCCACCAAAGACTGCACGCGGTCTGTGTCCAGCTTGTACTGGCGCGACACGTCAGGCACCGCCCCTGCAATCACCAGTTCAGAGGCTTCACCCCCGCAGTGATCCAAAATCATCTGCACCGCATGATCCACACCATCCGGCGTGAACGCAGGGTCTACGCCCCGTTCAAAACGGAAGCGCGCATCCGATGTGATCTTTAACTTGCGGCCCGCAATAGCGATTTCTTTGGGTGTCCAATAGGCGCTTTCCACAAACACATTCACGGTATCATCGGTACACCCCGTAACCGCGCCGCCCATGATACCCGCAATACTTTCCGCGCCATTGTCGTCGGAAATCATCATCATCCCAGCGTCAAAGGCATATTCCTTATCGTCGAGCGCCATGATCGTTTCGCCCCCTTGGGCGCGATGCACCCGCAGGTTTCCAGCCACTTTATCCGCATCAAAAACATGCAACGGACGGTTCTGATCCATGGTGAAAAAATTGGTCACATCCACCAACATGGAAATCGGACGCAGGCCCACAGCCTTGAGCAGGGATTTCAACCAATCCGGGGACGGGCCGTTTTTCACGCCTTTGATCACGCGACCATAAAACACCGGACAGCCCGCAAGCGTGTCTCCGTCGATGGACACGGAAATCGGGCTGGCAAAGCCGCCTTTGATTTCAGGGGTCGGGCAAGGTTTCAACGTACCAAGCCCGCGCGCCGCCAAATCCCGCGCAATGCCCCGCACGCCCAGCGCGTCAGGGCGGTTCGGGGTGATCGCGATTTCAATCATCGTGTCAATCTTTTCAGGCGCATTCACCGCCAGCCAATCCACGAATTTCGAACCGACAGCAGGCTCTCCCGTCAGTTCGATAATACCGTCATGCTCTTCGGACAGCTCCAACTCTCGCTCCGAAGCCATCATCCCGAAGCTTTCGATGCCACGGATTTTACCAACGCCAATGGTCGTATCAATCCCCGGCACATACATGCCCGGCTTACACAGAACCACCCTAATACCCGCCCGCGCATTGGGCGCGCCGCAAATGATCTGCTGCATGCCGTCGTCGGTTTCCACCTGACAGACCCGCAATTTATCCGCATCCGGATGCTTTTCCGCCTCTTTGACAAAAGCGACCGTGAAATCCTTCAGCTTGTCCAGAGGGTTCACGACATCTTCCACTTCCAACCCCAAATCGGTCAGCGCGTAAAGAATGTCATCCAACGAAGCATCTGTGTCCAGATGGTGTTTCAGCCAAGACAGTGTGAATTTCATAGGTCTATCGTCCGTATATCAGCGCCCCGCCCAAATATCCCAAAGCGGGTCAAAATTAAAAGTGCCAAGCGGCTTTAGCGGTTCACGCCGCCATGAATGCTGGGCTGGTCAAGGCATGAAAACCCGTAGTGGCGCAGCCAGCGCAGGTCGCTGTCAAAAAACGCGCGTAGATCGGGGATACCGTATTTCAGCATGGCCAGACGGTCGATGCCCATGCCAAAGGCAAAACCTTGCCAGTCGTCAGGGTTCACCCCTGCCGCGTTCAACACATTTGGATGCACCATACCGGACCCCAGCACTTCCATCCAGCCGTCACCTTCACCGATGCGCAGTTGTCCATCGACCCAGGAACACTGGATATCCACCTCGGCAGAGGGTTCGGTGAACGGAAAATGGGACGCGCGAAAACGGGTTTTGATCCCGTCCAGATCAAAGAAGGCTGCAAAGAATTCTTCCAGAACCCATTTCAGGTTGGCCATGGAGATATCTTTGTCGATCGCCAGACCTTCAAGCTGGTGGAACATCGGCGTATGGGTCTGGTCATAGTCGGCGCGGTAAACTCGGCCAGGCGCAATGATGCGACAAGGCGCGCCGTGTTTTTCCATGTGGCGGATTTGCACAGGACTGGTGTGCGTGCGCAACACATGCGGAGGGCGCTCGTCGCCCTCACCGCGGTTCATGTAAAACGTGTCATGTTCTTGACGCGAAGGATGCTCTGGCGCGATATTCAACGCATCAAAGTTATACCAGTCGCTTTCAATCTGCGGCCCTTCGGCCACGGCAAATCCCAGATCGGCGAAAATCGCGATCACTTCTTCGCTTACTTGTGACACCGGATGGATTGTACCTTCGCGCCGTGGACGCCCTGCCAGCGACACGTCAATCCATTCCGCCTGCAAACGTTCATTCAGCGAGGCATCTTCCAAGGCCTCTTTCTTGGCCGCCAAAGCCGAGTTGATCTCGGTCTTCAGCGCGTTCAGCGCGGGGCCCGCAACCTGCCGTTCCTCGGCGGTCATCTTGCCCAATTCGCGCATCTTCAAGGACACTTCGCCCTTTTTGCCAACAGCGGCCAAACGCAAATCTTCCAGCGCGGATTCATCCGTCGCCGCTGCGATTCCACCAAGGTATTTTGCCTTAACAGCGTCTAAACCGTCCATCGACTTTATCCTTCAAACTTTCGCCGCATGGCTACCATATCACGCCGCTTTTGCAACCCGACATCAGGTTTCCATTTTCGCCAAATATCCCCGCCAGTGGCCCCAATTCCAACCCCCAGCCCAACAAAAAAGCCCCACACCATCGGTGCAGGGCTTTTGAATTCTCAAAACCGAATGGCGATTTAGGCCATTGCACCTTTGGCTTGGTCAACAATCGCGTTAAACGCATCTGGTTCATGAACGGCCAGATCAGCCAGAACCTTACGGTCAACTTCGATGCCAGCCAGCGACAGGCCGTTGATAAACTTCGAATATGTCAAAGCTTCGTCATGGGCACGCACAGCCGCGTTGATCCGTTGGATCCACAATGCACGGAAATTCCGTTTGCGGTTCTTCCGGTCGCGTGTTGCGTATTGGTTTGCTTTATCGACAGCTTGTGTAGCTGTGCGGAAAGCGGTTGAACGACGGCCATAGTAGCCTTTTGCCGCTTTAATGACTTTACGATGACGGGCGTGGGACGCTGCGCCCCCTTTTACACGTGACATGGTTCAGATCTCCTTAGCGCGCGTATGGCATGTATGATTTCACGATATTCTCATCCGCTTTGCACAGTACGTTTGTACCGCGTGCATTCCGGATAAACTTGCGTGAGCGTTTGATCATACCATGACGTTTGCCAGCTTGGGCCGCCACAACACGGCCAGAGGCCGTCACTTTGAAGCGCTTCTTCGCGCTTGATTTGGTCTTCATCTTGGGCATTTCCGTCTCCAGTCTAGAAGTTGGTCGGACACGCGACTCGGCAGCCCTTCGGCCGGACGCGCGGTGAATGTCGGCTTTTAGGGGCAGCCCGCCCGCTTTGCAAGCACAAAGCACCGATCAATTTGCGCACCGACCATCAAAGACCGTCAGAAAGGTCACAGAGTGATCGGTGCGATGGGACAGGCCCCTATTTCCACTCTGCCAGCATACGATAAACCGCGCTGGTCAGGTCACTTGATGTCAATGTCTGACCCGATAAAAACCAGGCCCAAATAACCAGCCCGATCCCCGCCAAGGTTCCAATCATCCCGAAAAGCGGCGACCGCTTTTCCACCATCGCGTTGGTCACGCCCACCAGCCCTAACAGAATCAGAACCGTGCCGCTTACCAGTTGATAATCATAAGGCATGCACGCAGTTCCTAGTCTTCTTCGCTACCAAAGATCAGTTTTTCTTCAACTGGCGCAACACGCAAGATATTTGTGGATCCGGGTTGGTTAAACGGAACCCCCGCTGTGACCACAATCATATCGGTGTCTTGGGCAAACCCATAGTTCCGCGCCGCACGGGCCGCGCTGACCACGGCCATTTTAAACCGGCCAACTTCGCTGGTTTGCACGCAATGCAGCCCCCAAACCAGCGTCAACTTGCGGGCGGTATTAACCAGCGGTGTCAGCGCCAGAATCGGCACTTGAGGGCGCTCGCGGGCGGCCAACATGGCTGTGGTGCCCGAATGGGTGAAACAACAAATTGCTTTAATATCCGTTGTTTCCGCAACCTCGCGGGCTGCCACGGTAATCGCCTCTGCGACCGAGGTCCGCGACGCCGTGCGCGACGCTTCAAGGATTTGACGGAAGGTCGGATCCAACTCAACCTCTTCAGCCACATTGTTCATGGTGCGCACAGCTTCAACCGGATAAGCCCCAGCCGCGGATTCAGCAGATAACATCACCGCATCCGCACCTTCATAAATGGCAGCCGCCACATCAGACACTTCGGCACGGGTCGGCAGCGGTGCCGTGATCATGCTTTCCATCATCTGTGTCGCCACAATCACCGGCTTACCGACAGACCGACAGCGCCGTACCAGACGTTTCTGGATCGGCGGCACCTGACTGACAGGCAGTTCAACCCCCAGATCGCCCCGCGCCACCATGATCCCGTCACTTACTTCCAAAATCTGCTCAAACGACTTCACAGCCGCCGGCTTTTCAATCTTGGATATCAACGAGGCACGCCCCGCCGCCAGTTCACGGGCTTCCAGCACATCCTCGGGACGCTGCACAAAAGACAGCGCCAACCAATCCACACCCAATTCACAAACGAATTCCAGATCGGCGCGATCTTTTTCAGACAGGGCTGCCAAAGGCAGCACAACATCAGGCACGTTCACGCCCTTGCGGTTGGAAATTTGCCCGCCCACCGTCACTTCGCATGTGGCATGATCCGCGCCACATTCCGTAACCTTCAGGCTGATTTTTCCGTCATTGACCAACAGGGTCGATCCGACCTCTAAGGCTTCAAAAATCTCGGTATGGGGCAAACACACACGGGTCGCATCCCCTGGTGTTTCATCCAGATCAAAGCGGAAGGACGCGCCTTCAACCAGATTTTCCCCGTCACTATTGGCAAACACACCACAGCGCAGCTTAGGCCCTTGCAAATCGGCCAAAATACCGATCGGACGGCCCAAATCCCGCTCGATATCGCGGATTGTCTGGTGTTTTTCCCGAATTTCTTCATGCGAGCCATGGCTCATGTTCAAACGGAACACATCGGCCCCGGCCTCGAACAAGGCCCGAATGACGTCATAGGTCTCTGATGCCGGACCCAATGTTGCTACAATCTTTACGCTTCTCATCCGTCGCATTATATTTCCTCTTTCTTTGCGCATCTTCTATAGCAGGTTGAAATTCCATGTCTGCTCAAATCCACACCCCAAATCCATATCGAAAAAGCCCATCCTGCTCTGGCACTTTGGGCGCAGCCCGCGTATTTCTCGATTCAAACCAATATCGGGCACATTATCGGGCAACTGTATATGACTTATTATCCTTTTGTAACAACCGGCGAAAACCGCGGGGCGAATGTGATCGTAATCTGCGATCATGCCGCCAATACGGTGCCCGCAGAGATCGCAGACGGCGATCTAGGTCTGCCAGCGGCGGATATGGATCGCCACATCGCCTATGATATTGGCGCTGCGGGGGTTTCCAACCATCTGGGGATGCTGCTGGATGCGCCGGTGATCTGCTCCAACTTTTCACGTCTGGTGATTGACCCGAACCGGGGTGCGGATGATCCCACCCTGTTGATGCGACTCTATGACGGCACGCTGATCCCCGCCAACCGCCACGCAGATGCGACCGATCTGGAACAGCGTATGGCCCTGTGCCACCGCCCCTATCACAGCGAACTGGCGCGACTGGTCGCCAAAAAACACCGCCCCGTGCTGATTTCCGTCCACAGCTTTACACCCCAATTACGCGGCCGCCCGCCCCGCCCGTGGCAGATCGGCATCTTGTCCAACGATGACCGCCGCCTGTCCGACCCACTGCTTGCGGAACTGGCCCAAGACACGCGCTTCACCACGGGCGATAACGTGCCTTACACGGGCTACCTGCAAGGCGACACGATGGACCAACACGCCTTGCAAAACGGTCTGCTGCACACATTGATTGAACTGCGCCAAGACCTGATCGCCAGCGTTCAGGGCCAACAGGACTGGGCAGAACACCTTGCCCCGCATCTAGAATCAGCCATATCAAAGGCAACCACATCAAAGGACATCTGACATGGACGCCCAAACAAAACTGGAAATCGAAGCCGCCGCCTTTCGCCGCCTGCAACAGCACCTGATGCAAGACCGCCCCGATGCGCAAAACATCGACATGATGAATCTCGCAGGATTTTGCCGCAACTGCCTGTCCCGCTGGTACCAAGAGGCCGCAAATGAACGGGGCATCCAAATGGACAAAGCCCAAGCCCGCGAAGTCTTTTACGGCATGCCCTTTGACGACTGGAAAGCCAAACACCAGACCGAAGCAACGCCAGACCAACAAGCCGCCTTCAAAGAAAGCCACGGCTAAAGCAAAACAACCGCCTGCCAAAACAGACGGTTGTTCCCATTTTCCCAGTCTTCAATGTTCCTCAAATACTCAAAGAAACATCGAAATCACCCGCAGCGCGATCAGATCGCCCGCTTGCGGCTTTCATCAATGTAAATCTCGCGCAGACGCTTGGACACGGCTCCAGGTTTACCCTCGCCGATCTCTACACCATCCACCTTGACCACAGGCATCACAAAGGTCGAGGCCGAGGAGATAAACGCCTCATCCGCATCGCGGGCTTCATCGGGGGTAAAGTTACGCTCTTCGATTTCCATCTGCGCTTCGGCAGCATATTTCAGCAAAGACGCCCGCGTGATCCCGTGCAAAATATCCGAAGACAACCCGCGTGTGATGATCTTATTGCCTTTGACGATATAGGCGTTGTTGGACGACCCTTCAGTGATAAACCCGTCTTCCACCAACCAAGCATCATCCGCACCCGCCGCTTTGGCCATCATTTTACACATGGACGGATACAACAGCTGCACGGTTTTAATGTCGCGACGGCCCCAACGAATGTCATCGGCAAAAATTACCGAGATCCCGTTTTGCGCCGCAGGGGTATCCAGCAAGGGCTTTGACTGGGTGAACAGAACCAGCGTCGGCTTGGCGTCTTTGGGGAATACAAAATCCCGATCCGCAGCCCCACGGGTGATCTGCAAATAGACGCCGCCCTGATCCACATCATTGCGCTTTACCAGCTCGCGGTGAATTTCCAGCAGGTCATCAAATCCTTCAGGCTTGTCCATATCCAATTCGGACAAAGACCGCTCCAGCCGTTTCAAATGCCCGTCAAATTCCAGCAGCTTGCCGTCCAGAACCGAGGTCACTTCGTAGACACCATCGGCCATCAAAAACCCACGGTCAAAGATGGAAACCTTGGCTTCGTTTTCGGGCAGATATTCCCCGTTCAGATACACAGTGCGCATTATATTTTCTCCATTTGGGGCCGCGAGTGGCCCCGTCTTTCGTGTTCTAACAAAATTGTATCGCAGCACCAGTGGCAAGTGAACGGGCGCAGGCCGCACGCAAAACAACGCAACTGTGCGCCGCGATGGGTTGGGCGTGCCATATGGGCGCAGAAGGGTTGCGGTCAGGGGATTCAACCCGTTCCATTAGCAACGGGTCATCAGGGGCCAGATCTACTGGTATCTGCAAATGATCTGCCAAGGCGTTCATTTCGGTTTCCAGCCGCATCACCGACCCCAAAGGCCATAGATGCGCAGTTTCATCGGTTGTTTTCTTCGGCACCAAAGGCGTTTCAAAAGCTACGGGCACGTAATATCCATCGCAGTCGGAATGTACGATCAAATGGATAAACGGTGGCAGTTTGGGCTTTTCCTTGGTTTTGAAAATGCTGCGCAAAGCCCGCCCCACAAGGGTAAAATTACCCTTGCCCGATACATGTTCCAGAAAGGTTTTTACCAGTTCATCCGATTGGGTGGTGTCTTTGCCATCCAGCAACAGGTTGCGCGGAATGTCCAAACCCGCATGCACAAAGCCAGCCGCTTCGCGCAGGGCGTGCAACCCGCTGTAGCCAAAAAAATGCGCTGACCAAACATCGCAATCGGTTGGCTCGCCATGGGCCGACAGGCTCTTGGCGGCCAAAACATCATTGATCGCCAGAAAATCGCCCGCCACTTCGGGCAAAAATTCGGGATCATGTTCCGCCACATCCGACAGAACTCCAACCCTAACTGTCAAGCCCACGGGCCTTAGCCCCACAATCCGACAGAGGGTCCGTGGACGCCAAACTCGTCAAAGAACAACGGTTCGGGGCGATCTTGCGCCAGCAACAGCGGCCCGTCCAAATCGGTCACAGCCGCGCCTTGGGCCACCAAAGTCGCAGGGGCCATCGCCAGCGACGAGCCGACCATACAGCCCACCATCACCTTATACCCGGCCGCCAAGGACGCATCACGCAGGCGCAAAGCCTCGGTCAGGCCGCCGGTTTTATCCAGCTTGATATTGGCCATGTCATATTTCCCCGCCAGATGGGGCAAAGAGGCGGAATCGTGACAGCTTTCATCCGCACAAACCGGCAGCACCCGTTCCAGTTCCAGCAACGCATCATCCGCCCCTGCTGGCAGGGGTTGCTCCACCATTTCAACGCCCAAACGCACCAGCACAGGGGCGAGGGTCTGATACAATTCAGGCGTCCAACCTTCATTCGCATCCACGATGATACGGGCGTCTTTGGCCCCGCGACGCACCGCTTCTATCCGCGCAACATCTTCTTCGCCGCCACCAAGTTTGGTTTTCAACAGCGGGCGGAAAGCGTTTTCAGCGGCTTGCACCTGCATCTTTTCGGGGGTGTCCAGCGACAGGGTATAGGCGGTGATTTCGGGCTTTGGCGCAGGCAGGCCTGCCAGTTCCCACACCCGTTTTCCGGCCTGTTTTGCCTGCAAATCCCACAGCGCACAGTCCACCGCATTGCGTGCCGCCCCTGCTGGCAGCAGATCCAGCAAAGTCTCGCGATCAAATGCGCCTGACAGGCCGTTGATCTGATCTGTCACACTTTCCAGCGTTTCACCGTAGCGCGCATAGGGCACACATTCGCCCCAGCCTGTCACCCCTTTGTCCGAAATCCGCACTGTCAGAACCTTGGCTTCTGTGCGCGATCCCCGCGCGATGGTAAAGACTTGCGCGAGTTTGAAAATATCAGGGGTTACAGTGATTTCCACAGGGGGTTCCTTTCGGTGACCGCCCCGGATCAAGCCCGGGGCCGTCAGGTATTGGGTTCAAGTAATCGGTGCTGTGATTAAGCAGCGTCCAGCGCGTCAACCAAGCGTGCCGCACCATGGCGGAAAGGGTCAACCGTTGGCAAGCCCATCTCGGCCTCAACCTTCGCCAGATAGGCGTTGGCCTCATCCTCGGACATATGCTGCGTGTTCACCGAAATACCGACAACTTTACAGTCGGGATTGGCCACTTGGGCCAGCGGCAAAGCCGTATCGCGCAAAGTTGCAAGGCTCGGTTGCTGATATTCTGGCAGGCCGCGCATATGGGTGCGAGTAGGTTCGTGACACAGGATCAGCGCATCAGGCTGACCGCCATGCACCAGCGCCATTGTCACACCGGAATAAGACACGTGAAACAGCGAGCCTTGGCCCTCGATCAGGTCCCAATGGTCTGCGTCATTGTCAGGTGTCAGATATTCAACAGAACCCGCCATGAAATCGGCAATCACAGCATCCAGCGGCACACCGTGGCCAGTGATCAGGATACCCGTCTGGCCTGTGGCACGGAATGTGGCTTTCATGCCCCGTTCCAGCATTTCCCGCTCCATCGCGATGCCGGTGTACATTTTACCGACCGAGCAATCGGTGCCAACTGCCAGGCAACGTTTGCCAGTGCGTTTTTTGCCGTTTGCGATGGGATATTGCACCGTTGGAATCCGCACATCATGCAGGGTGCGCCCATTGGCTTTGGCAGCGGCCACCAGTTCAGGTTCGGCGCGCAACAAATTGTGCAAACCGCTGGCGATATCCATGCCTGCGTTCAGCGCCTCGACCAGCACTTCTTTCCACGCCGCAGAAATAATCCCGCCGCGATTGGCCACGCCGATCACCAGCGTTTTACAGCCTGCGTCCACGGCCTCGGCAATGGTCAGGTCGGGCAAGCCCATGTCGGCCTTACAGCCGTCCATGCGGAACTGGCCCAAAGACGCCTCGGGGCGCCAGTCTTTGATACCTTGCGCAACTTTCGCAGCCAGGCCATCGGGCGCATCGCCCAAGAACAACAAATACGGTGTTTCGATCATAGCGGTCTTCCTTCGAATCTATCGCGCAAAACTTACGCGAAATCGCGGGGAATTAAATTGGTTAATTCGGCGCGAGAGCCACCATCTTAGCAACTATCTTCGACAAATAATCCATCCTCTCGAATATTCTTCGACAAGAGGTATCGTTGACGCCTATCTGTCGTCGCCTGCGGTGTCATCCACATCAGGGTGCAACATCGCGGCCATTTGGGTGCCCTGTGCGCTGATCGCCTGCGCGTGGCCTGTATCCTCGGGCGCATCGGTTTGCACGCGACGGATCAGCGCCACCGCAGCAGTCAGCGCAGCAATCACCGCCAACCCTGACATGAACCCCGCAGGACCAGCGACCCCCAGAATGAACGCCCCGCCAAAGGCCCCGATCAGAATGCCCGCGTTCAACACCAGCACCAAAGTCCCGCTGGCAGGCACGATCTGGCTGGGGCGCAACTGGTCATTACAATGGGCAACACAAAGCCCGTAAATCGGCAAAACCGTCGCGGCAAGGATGGCAACCAGCACCACCTCGCCCCCAGAGAACACCCCGACAGCCCCTGCAAGTGCCGCAAAAGTTGCCAGCACGGACAGGCCTAGCATCACCAACCTGCGGTCAATCCGATCCGACAGCCAGCCCACAGGGAATTGCACCGCCGCGCCTGATATGGTGCCCACAACCAGCAAGGCAGTCGCCTCGGCCACGGATTTGCCAAGCGCCAAGCCATAAAGCGGCAGTGCCACATAAAACCCCGCCTGTGACACCCCGTTCAGCGCCGCGCCAAGCACCGCCGTGGGCGAAACTCCCAGCAATTTGGCGAAAGGCAACCGTTCGGGCACCACGTAATCCGGCGCGGGTTTCACCGACAATAATAGCGGGATCAACGAGAGGGAAATCAGCACGGATGTGATAGCAAACAGCACGGTGGACCCGCCAAACCCCACCAGTGCCTGCCCCGCAGCCGCGCCGCCGGTTTGCACCACAAAATAGATCGACAGCACCGCTGCGCGTTGTGAATTATCCACTTTGGCGTTCAGCCAGCCTTCGGAAATTACATAAAGGCCCGGGAAACAAAATCCCGCCAGCATCCGCATCGCAGTCCAGCTGATCGCATCATCGGTGACCAGATGCATTACCGCTGCCACCGAACACAATGACGCCAGCGCCCCGAACGCCCGCACATGGCCGACGCGTTCCACCAGACGGGGTGCAATCACACAACCTGCAAGCGCCCCTACAGGATAACCCGCCTGCATGATCCCGATCACCGTTTCGGAAAAGCCGATGGCACTGCCGCGAATGGACAGCAAAGTGGACAACAGCCCATTGGCCATCATCAGCATCATCATCCCTGCAAACAGGGCCCAATTATCACGAATCGCTCTTATCATGGGCCAGCGCTAACATAGGGTGGGGCGCGTTAAACCCTAAAATACGACATAAACTGGCGTATCAAGCCCCCGAAGCCCTAGACATCGCCGCGAGGCAACCAAATGCGGAACACCGCGCCCGCGCTGGAATTATCCGCTAAATTCAAGGTGCCCCCATGCCCCGTGACCAGCTCGGATGATATGGCGAGGCCCAGCCCTGTGCCGCCTTTGCGCACATTTCCTTCAAACGGTTTGAATATTTTATCAAGCGCGCGCGCAGGCAACCCCGGCCCGTTGTCGCGCACCAAAATCACCCAACCATCGTCTTGTTCCGACGCTTCAAGTTCGATCCGCCCGCCTTTGGCGGATTCCAGAACCTGACGGGCATTGCGCACCAGATTGCTGACCACACGATAGATCTGATCCTCATCTGCGGTCACGTGGATGCCAGCCGCAGGCAGTGCGACGATTTCAATCGCGCCGTTACTCAACGCCAGAGTTTCCGCCTCGACCACGTCCTCTAACAGATGCTCCATCGCAAAAGAACGCAGGCTGGGGGCGGCTTCCTCGGCCTTGCCAAAAGCCAGCGTGCTTTCGCACAGGTTCACCGCACGCGACAGACTGTTCAGCAGCTTAGGCGCGATCTTTTGCACGCTCGGGTCGTTGCTGTGTTCCATCCGGTCCGCCAGCAATTGTGTAGTCGTCAGGATATTGCGCAGATCATGGCTGATTTTTGAAACCGCCCCACCCAATGCGGCCAGCCGTTCCTTTTGGCGCAAGGACTGGCTCAGCTGGATTTCCATGCTTTGCAGTGCGGTTTCTGCCTCAAACAGCTCTGTTACGGTGGCTTTGGGCTGAATGATCCTGCGGGAATCTTCGGGTGCATCGCCGTAATTTTTAATCTGGCGCACCAGCCGTTCCATCGGGCGCACCATAAAACGGCGCACTGCGATAAACAGCAGACAAGCCGTGATGAAGGAAATCACCGCCGAGAGGGTCAAAATCCGCAGGCCATAATCCCACAAAGCCGCCCGCAACGGGGGTTCCTGCATGGCTGCCTCGATCAGCAGGCCCGCACCTTTGACAGGGGCGCCCATCACACGGATCACCCGATCCTCGCGCCGCAACATGGTGGCAAAAGCATCACTGATCAGGGTCAGCGGCGACGCATCGCGCAAATCATAGGTCTGATCCACCATTGCCGTCATCGGAGAGCTTAGGATCAGTTCCCGCATCTGGTTGCGCCGCAAAACGATGTTCAAAACCCCAGCGTTTTCCAGCAATTCTGCCTCTAGTTCCGGCTCGACCATATCGTTGGTCGTGGCCAACAGCGATAGGGACGCGATCTGCGAGCGTTCCAACCGTTCTTGCAAAAAGTCCAACCGGAATCGCGCCACCGAAGGGACAAAGATCAGGATCTCGGCCAGCATGACGAAAATAATCGTCAGCAGCAAAAACCGCCCAGAAAGTGACCTTAGAAACATCCTGTCCCCTGTACCGAGCCCCGCATTACGGCCGCCCTATAGTAGATACGCACGCGTTTTAATATCAGATCAAAACCTTTGCACAAACCGAACAACGCGCTTTACCCAAGGGTTGTCAAACAGGCGCGGTGTGAAATAGGCCCCAGCCACCCGTTTATTCACCTCACCAAGGGTCGGATAGGGCGACACCATTGCTGCCACGGCCCCCATTTTCAACTTGTTGGCGATGGCCAGCGCCCAAATCTGGATCAATTCCCCCGCCTGCGGCCCTGCAATCGATGCCCCCACAGGGCGACCTTTGACCACCATCACCTTAACCAGACCGCGGGTCTGTAATTCTGTCCGCGCCCGGTCGTTCTCGGCAAAATCGAACCGCACCACTTCTAACTTGTCGCCATGTGTCTTGCGGGCCTCGGCCTCGGTCAGGCCGACTTGGGCCAGTTCGGGGTCGGTATATGTTGCCCAAGGGATGTGATCCCTACGTTGTTTTGACGGCAATCCGAACAGCGCAGAGCGAATGATCACCCCCGCATGATAGCCCGCCACATGGGTGAATTGCAGCCCCGCGGCCACATCGCCAATGGCGTAGACCCGTTTGTTGGTGGTTTTCAGACTGGCATCCACCTTTATGCCCCCCTTTACAGGTTCCACGCCCGCCGCTTCCAGATCCAGACGCTCCACGTTCGGCTTGCGACCGACGGCCATCAAAAGATGGGTGCCTTTAAACACAGCGCCTTCCTCGGTCTCTACCTCGATGGCGCCCGCGACACTGCGCACGGCCTTGGCCAAAGCCCCCTCAATCACATCGACCCCTTCGGCGCGGATGTTCTCCAGCACGATGGCTGCCAGTTCAGGATCATCTTTACCCAGCGCCTTTGCGCCCTCAAGCACTGTCACCGAACAGCCCAACCGCCGGTGCGCCTGCGCCAGCTCCATGCCGATCGGCCCGCCACCGATAATAATCAGATGGTCGGGTCGATCCCGCAGATCAAATATCGATTCATTGGTGAAATAGGGCACGCTGTCCAACCCCGGAACCGGTGGCACAAAAGGCGATGATCCCGTGGCAATCACAAAGCGCCGCGCGGTGATAAGTGTATCGCCCGCCTGAACCTCGGTAGGGGAAATAAAGGTGCCATAGTCTTGGATGACCTTCACCCCCAAACCTTCGAACCGCGCCACGCTGTCATGGGGTTCAATCCCTGCAATTACGCGGGAAACATGATCTTTGGCAGCGGCATAATCCACCTCTGGCACCACGGGTTTCACCCCGAAAGCAGCCCCTGTGGTCATGGCATGGGCATGTTTGCCCGCCGCAATCAGCGCCTTGGACGGCACGCAACCATAGTTCAAACAGTCGCCGCCCATTTTATAGCCTTCGACCAGCACCACATCCGCGCCCATCTGCACAGCGCCCGCCGCAACCGACAGCCCGCCCGACCCGCCGCCAAGGATACAAAGGTCCGTTTTGATCCGTTTTTTAACCTGCGCCCCCATCACACTACATCCTTTTTCTTAACAAAGCGTTTCAGCACAATCGGCAGCGCTGCCAAGGCACAAAGCCCCAGAATCGGCCCCAGAATACACGGCTCGAAGATCAGCCCCAGATCAGGCGAATCGCCACTGGCAAAGACCGCCCCCAACCCCGAGCCAACCGACGTATAGACAATCGACCCCGGCATGATGCCAAAAAATGTTGTTAGGGCGAAATTGCGCAAACCCACGCCGAGAAAGGCAGGCGCTAGGTTGGCCAGAAAGAATGGAATCGCAGGCACCAAGCGCATCAGGAACAGATAGCTGATCTCATTTTCGCGCAGACCCGACTCCATACGGCGAATCAAACCGGGGCGTTCGGTCAATTTGGCATGCAGCGCATCCCCCAGCCCCGTTTTCGCCGCCAGAAAGATCGCCATCGCCCCCAATGTAGCGCCAATCACACAGAATAATGCCCCGGGGAAAATGCCAAACAGAAAGCCCCCCGCCAGCGTCATCACTGCGGCACCGGGCAGGGAAAACCCCACAACGGCCACATAAACCGCCGTAAAAACCAAGGCAGCCAGCATATAGTTGCTATCCCGCCACGCGATAAGTGCCATGCGATTGTCGCGCAATGTGTCAAAGCTCAGCACATCGCGCAGTGCGAAAAAGCCGATGATAGCGACCAGCGCAATCCCGAGAATCGGCCACAAACGCCGCGTTTCAACAGTGGTGGATTTCATAAATATCAGCCGTCCTTAGGCCCGTTCACAGGGCAATTTCACATCCTGCGCCCTATTTGAGGGAACCGCCTGCGCAAAGATACCCCACTCACGGGTGGTTGATCGCGCGTTAACAATTGTTTCAGGTTTCTGGACCTGTTCGATAGTATTCTTTATAAAGACGAACAGGGTCGCGCCGAATGCCGCGAATTATTGCAGATTTTTTCGACTCTAGCGAATTGACTTACCCAACCGCAGCCCCTAGAAGCCAACTCTCGAATAGACTGGCCCTCGAATCTTCCGGATTTGGGCTACCCGATCAGGAGAACCGAAATGAAACGTACTTTCCAGCCGAGCAACCTCGTTCGCAAACGCCGCCACGGCTTCCGTTCGCGCATGGCCACTAAAGCAGGCCGCAAGATTCTGAACCGTCGTCGGGCACAGGGTCGTAAAGACCTGTCTGCATAAGACTTTCGGTTTTCAGTTTTGAACCCGCCGGAGGCGACACAGGGCACCCCAATGGTTGCCGGTGCAACGCCACCGGCGGTTTCCGTTTGCGCGGTGTCCAAACCCGTCCAAAACATGAAGACACGCAAACAGTTCCTTGCCTGCAACAATAAGCGGCGTCAGGGCACTAAAGCGTTTCTGCTTCAGGCTCGGAATCGCCACGACGATGACCCGACTATTCACGTGGGGTTCACCTGTTCCAAAAAAGTTGGCAATGCGGTGGCCCGCAACCGCGCCAAGCGCCGCTTGCGCGAAATCGCACGCCTTGCGCTGCCGGACCACGGTCAACCCGGATGGGACTATGTGCTGATCGGGCGCAAAGACGTGACCGCCACCCGCGAATTCACCCAAATGACTAGCGATCTGCGATGGGCCCTGACCAAAGTATCCCCATAACGCCGCCCCTTATTCAACGTTCTCCCAGATTTTCCGCCCCACCCGCTCTTTTTGGTCCAAATATCCAATCCAACCACCACCCCCAGCCTGACACACACTGGTCGCACACCACCCCGCGTGCTATTTCCCGCAGATGACCCCACTTGCCTTCGTCCTGTCCCTGCCCGTTCACGCCTACCGCAAGACATTCTCGTCTTACGTCGGCCACGGCTGCCGCTTTCAACCCACCTGTTCCGCCTATGCACTGGAAGCCCTTGAAAAACACGGCGGTATCAAAGGCAGTTGGCTAGCCGCGTGGCGCATTGCGCGCTGCCACCCCCTGGGGGGATCTGGTATCGACAACGTGCCCGACTAACCCAGCCCCTAAAATTCCTTTTGCATTTCCATGCCGCTTTGCTAAGACCCTGATAAGGGCGATGGCGTCGCCTCACACACCTGCGTGTGCTTCTCAAACCTGTTCTGAACGCCGGAACATGTTGCAGGGGTTCAAATCAGGCTCCTGTCAAAGGAGACCTTAATGAACCAACATTCCCCAATCCTCCGCCCCGAACACTTTACCTTTGCCAATGGCGATAAGGCCCCGCTGCCGTTTGCCCAATCGGAATATGACGCCCGCCTTGCAGGGCTGCGTGCCATTATGGCCGCGCAAAACCTCGATGCGGTGATCCTGACCTCGATGCATGGAATCGCCTATTATTCGGGTTTTCTCTATTGCTCGTTTGGCCGCCCCTATGCCTGTGTCGTCACCCAAGACCGCGCCACCACCGTTTCGGCCAATATTGACGGCGGCCAACCTGCGCGGCGCTCGGCCTGTGAAAATCTGGTCTATACCGACTGGAAACGGGATAATTACTGGCGGGCGGTGAAAACCTGTGCTGCGGGGGCCACACACATCGGCATTGAAGGTGATCACCTGACGCTGGCCCAATTGGAAAAGCTACGCGCGTTTTTTGAAGTGGATCACATGGCCGACATCGCGCCCGCATCTATGCAGCAGCGGATGATCAAATCCCCCGCTGAAATTGCCCTGATCCGCGAAGGCGCACGGGTGGCCGACCATGGAGGCTATGCTATTCGCGACGCGATCAAACTGGGTGCCTCGGAAATCGAAATCGCCATGGCAGGGCGGGATGCGATGGAACTGGAAATCGCAAGGGCCTTCCCGCACTCTGAAATCCGTGACAGTTGGGTCTGGTTTCAATCCGGCCTGAACACCGACGGGGCGCATAATCCTGTGACCACACGCAAGCTGGAAAAGGGGGATATTCTGTCCCTGAACACCTTCCCGATGATCAGCGCCTATTACACCGCGCTAGAACGCACCCTGTTCATCGGGGAACCGGACGCCGCATCCCTAAAGCTGTGGCAGGCCAATGTGGACGCCCATGAACTGGGCCTGTCCCTGATCAAACCGGGCGCCACTTGTTCTGGCATTTGCGCCGAAATAAACGAGCTGTTCGCCGCCCGCGACCTGCTGCAATACCGATCGTTTGGCTATGGCCATTCTTTTGGCGTCTTGTCTCATTATTATGGGCGCGAGGCGGGGCTTGAGTTGCGCGAAGACATCGACACAGTTCTGACCGAGGGCATGGTTGTGTCTATGGAACCCATGTTAACCATCCCCGAAGGCATGGCGGGCGCTGGGGGCTACCGCGAGCATGACATTCTGGTGGTTGGCGCAGATAGTGCTGAAAATATTACCAAATTCCCCTACGGACCCGAACACAATATCATCGCGGCCTAATCAAAAACCGCCAGCGGCCTTAGTCTTTCAGCTTGGGCCGCTGCTTGAACCATGTGGCGATTGTTTCATAGATCAGGAACAACATGATTAGCGCGGGCAGGATCGAGACACCTGTAAACCCGTGGGAATCCGGCCCGAAATCCTTTTGAATTTCCTTCACCAAAGTCCCCACGCCCTGGGGTGCCTTGCGCATCTTCTTGAACTGGCGCACGGAAGTGTCCACCAGAATTTTAAGGTTCTTTTCAGGGTCTTTGCCCGCCAGTTTCGCGGATTTATCCAGATCGACAACCAGCTTTAACAAGCGGCCCATCACCCCGTCCATCCAGTCCACATAGGCCTGACTTTGCGCGTTCAGTTTGTCATAAACAGCAGACCCTTGCAGTTGGGTTAACGGGGTATATTTCCCCATAAACGCTGTAACCTTCTTGCGTGCGGCCAGAATTTTACCTTTGTCCAGCTTATCCAGTTTGATGTTGAACGCGGTGGGCGAAACCTCTTTGGCCAGCGCGCGCAGGGCTTTATCAGCCTCTAACACGGCTTTGCGCACCTTCATATCCAAAGCCGATACGTCTGACATAACCGTCCCCTTAAAAGGATCAGCCTAGCGAGTTTTTATATTCGAACGGTGATTTTTTGCACGTTTTGCCGGAATAGTTACAGCGCCCAAAGAAACGGGCCCTGACGTTGCCGCCAAGGCCCTATCGCAGATCCCCAAAGCCGAAACCGGATACCCCCTACTATGGTAACATCCGCTCTTCGGACTCCTGATAGGACCGCAACATTTTTTGGACCCATCCACGCAGGCCAATCAGAACCTTTGGCATTTCACTGCTTTCTTCTTTCACCGCCCCTTTGGTGGGACTTATGTATGTGATACGGATCGTCCAGCTTATTGGATCACTGCTTGTTTTTCATATCGGCTTTGGCTATCTCAGCCTCATGCTAGACACACCCACAGACATTCACCCCCTGTTTTACGGCGCACCCTCGACCACCGAGTACAAAAAGCTGCGCAAACGGATCATCCGCCAAACCCGTGAGGCCGTAGAGCAATACGGCATGGTTGAACGGGGCGCGAAATGGCTGGTCTGTCTGTCGGGGGGCAAAGACAGCTACACGCTGCTCGCCGCGCTGACAGAACTGCAATGGCGCGGGTTGCTGCCTGTAGAAATTCTCGCCTGTAATCTGGATCAGGGGCAGCCGAACTTTCCTGCCACCGTTTTGCCGGAATTTCTGGAAAAGATGGGCGTGCCGAACCGGATTGAATATCAAGACACCTATTCCATCGTGAAAGACAAGGTTCCCGCAGGCCGCACCTATTGCGCCATGTGTTCGCGCCTGCGTCGCGGCAATCTGTACCGCGTGGCCCGCGAAGAAGGTTGTACTGCGATTGTGCTGGGCCATCACCGCGACGATATTCTTGAAACCTTTATGATGAACCTGTTCCACGGCGGGCGGTTGGCCACCATGCCCCCCAAACTGTTGAACGAGGAAGGCGATTTGTTCGTCTATCGCCCGCTGGCTTTTGTAGCAGAGGCCGATTGCGAGAAGTTTTCCAGCGCGATGAATTACCCGATAATCCCGTGTGATCTGTGCGGATCACAGGACGGCTTACAGCGCCAGCAGGTGAAACAAATTCTGGACGGTTGGGAAAAGAACAGCCCCGGCCGCCGCCAAGTAATGTTCCGCAGCCTGATGAACGCAAGGCCAAGCCATTTGCTGGACCCGAAACTGTTTGATTTCGCTGGCCTGATGCGTGACGGCACCGACGGAACCCAAAGTACCGGGCACAACACTGACAGCGACCAGCCACCGATCCTGTCATAATCCAAATTTGCAAAGCTCCAGCTTTTTGATAACTGGGGCTTATGAAAATATCGCTTCGCCACCTCAGCTATTTCCGCGCCCTGTGCCAGCACGGCCATTTCGGCCACGCTGCGGACGCGGCCAATGTCTCGCAGCCCGCTTTATCGGTTAAGATTCAAGAACTCGAAGATATCCTGCAAGCGCCGTTGATTGACCGCACCACCCGCCCGTTTCGCCCAACCCCCTATGGCAACCGTATTCTGGATCGTGCCAATCGTATTCTGGCCGATGTGCAGGCACTTGAAGACAGCGCACAATTGCGGCGCGGGGTTGAAGGCCCTTTTGCCCTTGGGGTCATTCCCACAGTCGCGCCTTATCTTTTGCCCGCTGCCATTCCGTTGATCCAAAGCCGTTTGCCCCAACTCGATCTGCAAATCCGCGAGGGCACGACAGATGAGCTGCTGGACGAGTTGGACCAAGGCAAACTGGACGCCTGTGTCATCGCCACCGAGGTGCAATCGGATAAATTGCAACAAACCGACCTGTTTGCCGATCGTTTCCTACTGGCCATACAGGCAAAACAGGCCGATGCGCTGGGTCTGAAAGACTGCCAGATTGCGCTTAGCGATATAGCGCCGCTAAAGCTGTTATTGCTGTCCGAGGGCCATTGCCTGCGCGATCAGGCCAAAAGTTTCTGCCAATATGCAACCCAAGAGACCCTGAACCAGATCGGAGCCAGCAGCCTGCAAACACTGGCAGGACTGGCTGCGGCGGGCTATGGTGCGACGCTGATTCCGGAAATCGCCTTTCAAGACACTGAATTCAAAGGCCCGCTTGCCGTGTTGCGCATCGCGCCGCCCGAACCGGAACGCAACATTTCCTTTGTCACTAAAATCCATATGGAAAAAACCATGGACAGCGTTGAACTGGAACGGATTTTCGCCGAGGCAGGGGCGCTGAAGACCAAAGAGACCCGCGAAAAACTGGCGGCCCGCACATCGGTCTAACCTGAAACCTAAGATGCGTTGTTTCGGGGAGTGCTATTCGTTTCACACCTGCGAATCCCGGCGCCCTGTTTAACCCTATAAGCTGAACCGTTTCACCAAAACTTGACTTTACACGGACATCGGCAAATCACAGCCCGACCACCCCGAAATCAGGCCTAACCTGTTCTTCTGTCACCACATTAATCTGCACAAGCAGCCCCAAGTGACACCAAAGCCAAACCACCCCTGCGCCCAAAAGCATCAATCCGGCCCTTATCCCTTGACCTTTGCCCCTCGTTTCTATTGAACCGCCTCACACATTTCCAAACGTTTTCAAGGCAGATCATGGACGATCAAAACAAGAATCTTATCCTTGCAACCGGGCTTAGTATGCTTGTGATCCTTGGGTGGTTCGCTCTTTTCCCACCGCAAGACCCCGTTCCCCCAGCGCCAACGGCGACGCAAACAACCGCGCAGGGTGTTGCGATCACCCCCTCGGCAGAGGGTGGCACCGCGGTTCCGACGGTTGACGGACAACCCGCTGACAGCCGCGCCGTGGCGCTTGGCAAGACAGCCCGCGTCCAGATCAAGACCGCTCAGGTCGAAGGATCGCTGTCACTGGTTGGCGGCAGGTTCGATGATTTGCGTCTTTTGAAGTATAACGTGAAACTAAACGACCCGTCGGTAAAAGAGACCCTGCTATCCCCCGCAGGTGGCCCCAAAGCATACTATGCGCTTTATGGTTGGGCCCCCGCAGGCGGTCTGGATTTTGCTGATGTTCCTGGTGCTAATACACCGTGGCAGGTCGAATCAGGCGAGGTTCTGACAGAATCCACCCCCGTCACCCTGAAATGGGACAACGGCAAGGGTCTGATCTTTCATCGCACCATCGGGATCGACGAAAACTATATGTTCTCGATCACTCAAACTGTTGAAAACACCACAGCCGAGCCGATTAAGGTTCAACCCTACGGCATCGTTGCCCGTGAAGGCGAGCCGGACACCATCGGCTTTTACATCCTGCACGAAGGCGTGGTTCGCGCCTCTGACGGCGAGATTCAAGAAATAGACTATGACGACATGCCCGATCAAGAGGCCGATCCTTCTGAAGGCGGCAATGTGGATAAGATCAAAGTCGAACATGACGGCTGGATCGGCTTTACCGATAAATACTGGATGACCACACTGGTCCCGACACCCGGTTCGCCTTTCACATCGGTTGCGAAATACACACCAGCCAATGACGTTTACCAAACAGATATGCGCCAACCCACTATGACCGTTGCTCCGGGCACCACAGCCGAGGCCACGTCATCCATGTTTGCAGGGGCCAAAGAATGGGCCACGATCAGCCATTACCAAAACGATAATGGCGTCAAACAATTCGTTGATTCCATCGACTGGGGCCTGTTCTTTTTCCTGACCAAACCGATCTTCCGCGTACTGCACTGGCTGAACGCCCAAATCGGCAACATGGGTTGGTCCATCATCGGCCTGACCTTTATCATCAAGGCCATCCTGTTCCCGCTGGCTTATAAATCCTACTCCTCTATGGCGCGGATGAAAGAACTACAGCCGGAAATGGAAAAGCTGAAAGAGCGTGCAGGCGACGACCGCCAGAAAATGCAGCAGGAAATGATGAAGCTCTACAAAGAGAAAAAAGTGAACCCTGCCGCTGGGTGTTTGCCGATCCTCTTGCAGATCCCGATCTTCTTTTCGCTGTATAAGGTTATCTTTGTGACGATCGAATTGCGCCACGCGCCGTTCTTTGGCTGGATCAAAGACCTTTCCGCACCAGACCCGACCTCGCTTTTGAACCTGTTTGGCCTGTTGCCTTGGCCTGCACCAGATGCAACTTCGTTTCTGGCGATCCTCTCTATCGGGGTGTTCCCGATCCTGATGGGCATCACCATGTGGCTGCAACAAAAGCTGAACCCAGCCCCAACAGACAAAACACAAGCGCAGATTTTCGCGTGGATGCCTTGGGTATTCATGTTCATGCTGGGCCGCTTTGCCAGTGGTCTGGTGGTATACTGGGTTGCCAACAACACGATCACCTTTATCCAGCAATATTCCATCATGCGGATTCAGGGGGTTAAACCCGATATCTTTGGCAACATCCTAGGCGGCCGCCTTAAACGCAAGAAAGCAGTGGAAAAATGATCACGGTCACAGAGCTTTATCGCCACCCCGTGAAAGCCCACGGACGCGAAGCTCTGTCCGAGGTTACGCTGACGGCTGGCAAAACCATGCCATGGGATCGCGTCTGGGCCGTAGCCCACGAGATGAGCAAGTTTGACGATGCGGCCCCAGAGTGGGCCCATTGCGTGAACTTCTCTCGCGGGGCCAAAGCCCCAAGTCTGATGGCGATCAGCGTCAGGATGGATGAACAGGCCAATACCCTGACCTTCACCCATCCTGATCTTCCGACCCTGACGATCAACCCCGACATCCCTGACCAAGCCGCCGAACTGGTGGCTTGGACAAAACCGATCATGCCCGCAGACCGCGCCGCATCAGATCGCGTAGTGCGCGCACCAGATAGGGGCATGACCGATACGCCGTTTCCGTCAATCGCGATCAACTCACACGCCTCATTGCGCGCGCTAAGCGATAAAGCAGGGCAAGAGGTTTCCCCCCTGCGCTGGCGCGGCAATATCTGGATCGACGGATTGGACCCTTGGGCCGAATTTGACTGGATCGGCCGCGAAGCCCAAATCGGCACCGCCCGCCTGATAATCCGCGAACGCATCACACGTTGCCCGGCCACCACCGCAAACCCCGACACAGGCGCGCGCGATCTGGACACGTTAAACATTCTAACCGAGGGTTGGGGTCACAAAGACTTCGGCGTCTACGGTGAAGTCATAGAAACCGGCGACGTAAAACTCGGCGATAAGCTGGAACTCCTGTAATGGACATGCAATTCACACTGGCCGAAACACCGGATCACGACGCGCTTGAAAAAGGCCGTCTGCTGTTCGCGGGTAATACCGATTTCCTGAAAGGTGTGGTGGCCATGTCCGGCCTGCCCGACTCCGACCGCATCGAGGTTTGCTTTGCAGGCCGCTCCAACGTCGGGAAATCCTCTCTGATCAACGCGTTGACAGGCCGCAAGGCACTGGCACGGACGTCAAACACCCCTGGGCGCACACAGGAAATCAACTTCTTCACCATGGGCGAAGATCACTATCTGGTCGATGTTCCTGGCTATGGTTATGCCAATGCGCCGCTGCCAGTGGTGGAAAAATGGCAACGCCTGCTAAAAGCCTACCTGTCAGGCCGCCCGTCCCTGCGCCGTGTGTTTTTGCTGATTGATGCCCGTCACGGCCCCAAAAAGGTCGATGTGGAAATCATGGAAATGCTGTCCAAATCAGCCGTCACCTTTCAGGTTGTTATGACCAAATGCGACAAATTGAAATCTGATGATCTGGCCAAAGTGACCGAACGCACCATTACAGAAATCCGCAAATACCCCGCGGCCTACCCCGAACTGGTGCAAACCAGCTCTGCCAAGGGCGAAGGTCTCGAAACCCTGCGCGCCATCGTGGCCGGGATCGTATAACCGTGGCCACGGCCACCGATACGCTATACCTGTCCGAATTGCGCCGCGTCTGGGCGGGGCAGACGGACAGCGCCCATGACCTGCCCCATGTCCAGCGGGTTTGGCAATCCTGCCAGACCATCGCTGCGGCCGAAGGTGCAAACCTCAAAGTGTTGCACCCTGCCGCCTTGCTGCATGACATCATAAACCCGCCGAAATCTTCGCCCAAACGGGCCGAAGCATCATTGCTATCGGCCAATTATGCCATTGAATTCCTGAAAACCACCCGCTACCCCCACGCGCTGATCCCACAGGTGCATCACGCGATCCACGCCCACAGCTTTTCGGCCAAAATCCGGCCTGAATCCCTCGAAGCACAAGTGCTCCAAGACGCCGACCGGCTCGACGCGCTTGGCGCTATCGGCATCGCCCGCTGCTTTGCTGTATCTGGCCAGTTGGGCCGCACTCTGTTTCATCCCACGGACCCTATGGCCACCGACCGCCCGCTTGACGAATCCACCTACGCGCTTGATCACTTCCAGACCAAGCTCTTCCCCATCGCACAAACCCTGTGCACCCCTAAAGCCCGCGAAATCGCCGCCGAACGTATCCGTTTTATGCACAGTTTCTGCCAGACCCTTACGAACGAGACTTGCTGAAAACAGGTCACGGCCCGCGCCCCAAACTCCACAAATAATTTGCACCTCAGCGCCATCCATGCCACCCATCCCTTGGGCAAAAAGGCAAATACAATGGCACAGAAAATTCTGATCATCGGCGCGGGCATCATCGGTTCCATACTCGCATGGCGGCTGGCGAATGCAGGGTGCAAGGTCACCCTGATCGACCCGTCAGACACAGGCGGAACGGCCAGTGCAGTGTCTTTGGGCTGGACCAACGCCACCTATGAAAACCCGCGCTTTTATTACGACCTGCGCCTGTTTTCCATGACCCGCTGGGACGCCATCAAAGCCGCCCACCCAGACCTGCCCTACACCCGCAACGGCACACTTTACACCAGCTTTTACGGCATCCCCCTAGACACCGTTTTCGCCGAGCACAGCACTTGGGGCTACCCGTTCCAATGGGCCGACACTGCGGAATTGCAAAGTCTGGAACCAAACCTCGCGGCCCTTCCAGAACGCGGCCTGCTCTGTGATATCGAAGGTCATGTCGCCCCCCACCACGCCGCCAAATTCTTCCGTACCCAAGCGATAAAGACTGGCGCAGAATTCATAAAACCCCACGCAACCTCACTCATCCGCAAGGGTGACGCCATCATTGGCGCAAACACCGATCAAGGCCCACTCACAGCCGATATCACGCTCTTGGCCGCTGGCACTGAAACCGCAACCCTTGCTGCAACGGCAAATCTCGACGTGCCGCTCACCGCCCCTGCAGGCTTGTTGATCCACACAAAGCCCGCCCCACGCCTGATCACCCGCACCATCCTAACCGAGGATTTGCACATGGCCCAATGGCCAGACGGCAGCATTTCAGCAGGCGGAGATTTCGGTGGCGGGGCAGTTAACGACGACCCGATCAAAGGCTCCGAAATCCTGTTCGAACGATTGAAAAACACCCTAAAATCCGAACACCCGCTGGAATTCAGCCACCACACACTCGGCCTGCGTCCCACCCCCAAAGACGGCTTCCCCATCATCGGCAGCCCGACAAAAGGCCTCTACCTTACGGTCATGCACTCTGGTGCAACTTTGGCCCCTGCCGTGGGCGAACTGGTCACAACAGAAATCACCACAGGGCAACGTGACCCCCTGCTCTCTGCCTTTCACCCAGACCGTTTCGCGCCCCACTAAGTCGCGCAAAACAGCCCAACAGATCGACCCACACGCCAGATTCTTTTTGTTTATAAATATCCCGGGGTCCGGGGCAGCGCCCCGAAAGCCACTGCGCCAATCACTCGATAAACACCCGCACTGCTTGTGACACACCGGTTGCATCAATCACCGACAAGGCCAAATGCCCCGTGCCTTTGGTATCCAACTCTACCTGCCGTTCAAAGCTGCCTACTTCAACCGGCACCCCATTGGCCAGCCATGTAAACGGCGGCACACCGCGATCTACTTTAGCCACTAAAACGGGATCTCCCCCCAGCGCAATATGCGCACCATCGGGTGGGAAAGTGATTTCAGGCTTATCCCGTCCGTCCAGCACACCTGGCCTGCGAAACTGCTGCAAACTCGCGGGCAGCTGATCCGTACTGACGGTCAAAGCTGCATCAGGCGGAGCAGGCAGTGGGTCAAGCGCAGGCTTAATTGCGGCGAACAGGTCAAACAACAAAGGCGCGGCCAGACCGACCCCCAATTGCCCGGGCATAGCCGCCCCGTCCGCACGCCCCATCCAAACACCGACCGTGTGTCGCCCGTCAAAACCAATTGCCCAAACATCCCGATGCCCATAAGACGTGCCGGTTTTATACGCCACAGCGTGTTGCGGCGCAGTCGGGGGCGCGGGCACATCCGAAAGCATGTCACCGACATACCAAGCTGCCACAGGGCTTAGAACAGGGGGACGGGAGGCGGGTTCTTCCGCCACATCAGCCCGCCAAACCAGCGGGATCGCCTGCCCGCCCCGCGCGATACTGGCGTAAATGACCATCAAATCCTGTAGGCGCAGCCCGAGCCCTCCAAGCCCGATGGCCAGCCCGGCAGGACGTTCATTCGGCAACACCGGATCAGCCCCCGCACGGCGCATACGGGCCATCAGAACGCTGGGACCGACGGCATCCAGCAGGCTGACAGCGGGAATGTTCAAGGACATTTGCAAGGCTTCGCGCACCCGCACCTGCCCGCGAAACTGGTTGTCAAAATTCTGCGGTGCATAACTGCCAAACCGGATGGGCCGATCATCAATCACGGTTTCCGGATGGGCTTTCCCCGCATCAAATGCCAACCCGTAAATCAGCGGTTTCAAGGTTGATCCGGGCGAGCGTAGGGCGCGGGTCATATCCACAAATCCCTGCCGGCCCGCATCCAGATAATCAGGCGACCCGACAGAGGCCAGAACCGCCCCAGTCTGATGATCCATTACCATGACCGCCCCCGACAAAGCCGCATGTTTGCCACGCACATGAGCACGCAACAAAGCCTCGGCTTTGGCCTGTAGCGCGCGATCCAGCGTCAACCGATGGCGCAGGGCTTGGGGGTTTTCTGCCACCACACGTTCTGCCAGATGGGGGGCTAGGAATTCAAATGGATACTTTCGCGATGGAACGGTTTCCCGCTGCGCCGCTACAGCTGCCTCTGCCGATAAGACACCTGCCTTCACCCCGCGTGCCAAGACACGATCCCGCGCAGCGCTGGCCCGTTTGAAATGACGGTCAGGGCGGCGCCCCTCGGGGGATTGGGGCAATGCCACCAGCAGCGCGGATTCTGCATCGGTCAGCCGTGCAGGTTCCTTGCGAAAATAACTTAACGACGCGGCCCGCACCCCTTCGAGGTTCCCGCCAAATGGGGCTAATTGCAGATACAGCCGCAGGATTTCGTCTTTGCTGGCAACCTGTTCCAAGGCCCAAGCCACGCGGACCTGACGCAGCTTGCCGCCCCATGATCCCGTGCCGCTGTCTTCCAGCAGGCGCGCCACCTGCATGGTCAGAGTGGACCCGCCAGACACCACGCCGCCGTTCCAAATCGCCTGCCCGACCGCACGAAGAGCCGCCAGTCCATCTACGCCTTTGTGGCTGTAAAACCGTTTGTCTTCGAAGGCGATCAACTGGGACAGATACGCACGCGAGACTTCGGAAACCTCAACAGGCAGCCGCCAGCGCCCGTCTGCCACGGTAAAGGCGCGCAGTAACTGGCCGTCGTTCGCCTCTACCACCACCGAGGTTTCGGGGGTAAGATCGGGCAGAACTGTGCGCGCCACCCAATCCCGCAGACCGTATTGCGCAACGAAAACCGCTGCGATCAGGCCCAGCCCAACAGTGGCAAAACGCCGGCGCATTTATGGGCCTGTCACCACAACGCGACCCACATCAGTGCGGGCGCGGAAATCGGGACGGTACATGTCTTCGACCACGGCAGCGGGATGATGGAATGACCCCGGCGACACGGCGCGCACCATATAGGCCAGTTGGAATGGCGTGCGCCCCGACCAATTCACCGCCGCAAGAAACCGATCCGTGCGGAATTCACTGGATTGCACATTCGCGTTCAAATCCAACCAGTCGAGCGCCTTGATATCACCCCCTGAAATCAGGTTGGGATTGTCGATTTCCAATCCCGCAGGCAGCGGATCATTCACCATCAAACGGGCTTGTTGATCGCGCAAAGGCGTGACCTTCAGCACCGCCACAACCCGCGCGTTCTGCGCCACTTGTTCCAGTGTCACGGGCACGCCTTCGGGGGTGAAATACATCCGCTCGATGCTATAGCCGTTGCCCCCTGCAGGTTCCGGTTCAGACGGCACGCCAAACACCGATACCACCGCGATTGTGTCTTGTGCTCCGCCGTTTGTCACCGTGGTGCCCCCGCGCAAATCCGATTCTTCCAGACTGCGCACCAGCGGGGCTGCCATTGGGGCGCCATTCAGGGTAATCCCGTCAGCACCGCCATTTTGTAGCAATGCTTTAACCGCCATCAAGGACCACATATTTTCCTGAGTTGACCGTCGCGACACTGGGGCGCGGCTGACTTGTTCGGCCAATGCCACGCGGTCCACGGCATCACTACCGGCATCCACAGCAAGGGAAAGAACCGCCGCACGGTCGCGCAGGCCCGTCCCATAGTCAGACCGCCAGCTTTGTGAGGCTTCGCCCGCTTCAAGCCGCGCCCCCGCAAGGCGGAACATGCGGTCCGCACGGCTTTGATCGCCGTAAGAGGCCAGCGCCGTGCCAAGCTGCGCCTGTGCCAGCGCGGTGGCGAACGCTCCTGATCGCGTGTCCGCATAATAGCGCAGATCGCCAATGGCGGCATAGCCCTCGCGGGCCAGAACCATCAGCGCATAGGCCACATCCTCGCCACCTTTTTCGAAATCGGCTGCATAGTTCACCCGATTGCGCAGATTGCTAAGCGCCTGTTCGAAGGCAAAATCAGGCACATCATATCCCTGCGCCCGCGCACGACTTAGGAAATCAGACACATAACTATCAAGCCATAGATCGCCTGATTCCGGATACCACAGACCAAACGCCCCGTTACTGCTCTGATTGCTCAACACACGGGCAATTGCCTGATCAATACGCTTTTTCACCTGCTGTTTTTCGCCCAAACCCAATGCTTCGGACAGTTGATCGAAATACAACAACGGCATCGCCTTGCTGGTCACCTGTTCGGTGCAGCCGTAGGGGTAGCGATTGAGCGCAGTCAGCAACCCAGGCGCATCGAACCGTGCCAGCGGCCCCACCGCCAGCGTGGCGTGGACCGTACCTTCATGCAGCCCCGCCAGCGTATTTGCATCTAGCGTTAGCGCGTTCCCAGCGTTCAGGGTAACACGGGTTTGACGGGAAATTTCCGGATCGTTCCATTGTACAGGAACATTGATCGACTTGCTCAGTTCCTTACCATCGGGGGTTTTCACCAACACCTCGAACCGTGGCGTTCCCACAGAATCTGCGAAGATCGGCAGGGTCAGAACAACCCGCCCGCCTTGATCCAGCACGACTGTCTGCGTCCCTTCATCCCCAAGGGACAGCCCCAGAGTACTGGATAAAGTCACCGCAAAATCACCCGTAGGACCAAAGGCATGGGTCAATTCCAGCCGCACCCGACTTTCGTCACCCGGCGTCAAAAAACGTGGCGCATGAGCCGCCAAAACCACCGGATCACGCACCAGAACGTCTTGTTCCGCATGGCCAACACCCGTGTCTGACCAGACCACAGCCATCAAACGCACGGTGCCGTTAAAATCGGGCATGTCAAAGCTGTGATGCACCATGCCATCTCTATCAGCCGTCAAGACACCTGAAAATTGCGCCAACACCTCTTCGGCAGGCGGTGGGCCTTGCATCCCTGCCTGCGCCTGACTGTCCCCGCCCGAGCGCAAACGCCCGGCCGCACCCGATCCGTCGATCAAACGTCCATAAACATCGCGTAATTCCACGCCCAGTTTGCGTTGACCGAAATAATGATCATCGGGCGACGGCGTTTGGAACCCCGTCAGGTTCAAAACGCCCACATCCACAGCAGCGATGGTGACATATCCGGTCTGCCCTGCCGCCAGCCCGTCGATCTGCAGCGATACATCCAGCGGAGCACGCGGCGACGCCTCGGACTCGCTTACAAAATCTGCCTTGAGCAGTTTTTCAGCCGGATCAACCTTGGCAAACGCCAGTCCCAGCGCGCGGGACGGATTTTGCCCGCCATCCATCGGCCGCAACACCGAAGCCGTGACATAAGCCCCCGCCCCCCAATCAGCGGTGACCTCGAACGACACTTCATTCGCGCCTTGGCTTACCGGAACCGATCGGGTTTCAATTAACCGATCCGACAAAACCGAGACCTGTGCCACCCCGTCAAACCGCGCATTGATCCGCAGCTTGGCCGCATCGCCAACCGCATAGCTGCCCTGATCCATCGCAACGTCCAGCAGGTCTGGCGTGTCATCCCCGTTGCCGCTGGCGTACCACCCCGCATTGAACCGCAGACTGCTGGCGGCAAAAGGCACGGCTTTATGGGTCAGCTTCAGTTCATATTCTCCCCATTCTACAGCCGAGGCCACCTTCAACGCCGCTTGCGCCCCAATCTCCCCGTTGCCAGCCGCAATCCGCTCACGCCGCGTGGTGGGTTCATAATTCCAACTGCCGTATTGCTGATACCACTGATAGCGAGTGTGCAGGCGGTTGATTTCCCAACGCACATCCCGCATGGCAATACGCGCCCCATCCGCGCCCACCGCGATGATCTGGAACCCTGCCTCTGACCCTTCAGCAAGATTTCCATCGAACATCGCCTTGATCCCGATCATAGCACGCCCCGGCGAAACCGGCGCAGACACGCGCCGTTCCACGGGTCGGCCAGATCCATCGCGCAGACGGATCACGGCGGTCATTTCCAGCGGCTTTGACACGTCATCCACAAAAGGCATGTTCAGATTCAACACCTTAGTGCCATCCGCCCCGGTCTGGCCTGCATTTGAAATGGTTTCATAGCGGGTGCTGAACACATCGTCCGCCGCGCCAAAAACAAAATCCGGATAACCTGCCAATTCGCGGGCCGCTGCCAGTTTGACCTCTCCTTCAATGGCCAGATTTGCGCCCACCGCGCCGAACAAATAGCGGGCATCAATGTTCAATTCAGGCCTGTCTGTTACTTTGAAAGGACCATCATCCAGTGCCAGATCAAAGTCGATTATCTCTGGCACAAAATCTTCAACCAGCAGGCGCCGTTCCAGTAATGCGGGCGCATCGCGATCCGCATAGACCCGCAGTTTCCACGTCCCCCGCGCCGCATTTGGCGGTAGATCAAACGAGGTTACAGCCCCGCCAGCCCCTGTCGCCTGCGCAAGTTGGCGGGCATATCGCACGCCGTCCGGACGGATCAGATCCATCGTCATCGGCACTCCTTGAAGCGCGTCAACTTTATGATCGCGTGCCAAAAGCGTGGTGTGGATCACCTCTCCGGGGCGATACGCCCCCCGATCCGTAGCCAAAAATACATCTATGGGTGGCGGCGCATCGCGGCCTTCCACGCCACGATCAGACAGGTCATATTCCGCAGCCGCCTGATCCAGAAACGCATAATCCCCCGCAGCCGTTTCCACCGTCACCAAAGCAGCGGACGCGCCACCAGTGCCCAGCGCCAAACCTCTGGAAAACATCACATGGCCTTGGGAATCTGTTGTCTCTTCTGCCAGAACCTCATTGGATTTGCTAATCAAGCGCACCTTAGCCCCGTCAATCGCGCCAGCCGAGCGGAGGGATTTTGCAAAAACATGCAGTCCATCGTTGCCCGTCATGGACGCGATCCCGATGTCAGACACGATAAACCACTGTGTCGCGACGGTGTCTTCGTCCTGTTCTTTGCCGGGAACCCGCGCAGTCATTGCATAAACACCGGCGTCAAATTTGGTTAACGCATCGCCTATGGGCAGGGCCGTTGTGACCTCGCGGTTCAACTCTCGGGACACATCTGCAGTGCCGGTCCAAACCTCTTGACCCAGGTCATTTGACACAAAATCCAAGTCCCAGCGGGAAATTGGCTTGGAAAACAACCCCTCTTGCAGGCTGCGCAACAGGTTACGATCACCAACGCGGTAGATTTTCACATCCACTTGATCCAAGTTCACCGTGATCAAAGGCACCGTCGCGCCGTCCCGTTGGGGCAGTAAATAGCTGCGGCCCGCAAACCGCGCCGCGGGATCGCGATCCTGGATGTAAACTTCGAGGTCTATGGTTTTGGCAAGGCTCTCTCCGCTGGCCGCAGGCAGGCCTTGGCGAAAGGAAATGCGATGGGTTTCACCGTGGTTCATACCCTCAATACACAATTGACGCCCCTCCGCCTCGGCCACCAGACCGTTGATGTCAGAACGAATGAAATCGCTGTATTCCACGGTGCCTTTCGCAAGCTCTTCGGTGAATTCAGCGCAGACACGGGGCACGGCTGCATTGTGATCAACGCGGTGGTCCGTAATACGAAAACCATACAGATTTATCGCGCGGTCCAACGCATCCTCACTGTCTTTGCGCGGGGTAATGTCCTGTGCCAACCGCAGGGTAGGGATCATCAGGCGGCCATTCTTGGTCGCCTCTAATCCGCGCGCGAGTTCCTGTAGCGCGTTCACCTGCTCGGCTGTTGAACGGGCACGCAAAAATCCGTTGATCGCCGCAGCGGTGTTGATGTCGCGGATCAGTTTGCGGCCGTCGTTGGTGTTTGGCTTGGCGTCATTGGCCAATCGCGCTGCTTCGATCCAACCCTCGGCCCGATCAGAATCATTCAACGCGGCTAATGTCAGCTCTATAGCGCGTATTTTACGATTGTCCGATTCGACTTTGCGCGCTTCCTCGCGCAGCAGGTCATAGGTCCAGCCATTCGTGGGATACCACGCGCCATTGCGCGCGGCGATCTTTCGTGCGTTGGTTAAAAACCCCTCGGGCAGAAAATCCAGTTTGGCGGCTTGGGCGCGGGCGTATTCCAGATCTGTTGCCGGCACATCAAAAACCTCAACCGAGGTGGCCCCGTCAAAAGCGGAACGTTCCCCAATGGCTGATTTCGGGAAACACGCAGAGGATTTGGTGTTATAGGTAAAGGCGCGGCAGGCCTTGTCGGCCAGACATACTGCAACGCAATCGTCAAAAGTTACGTCAAAAACATTACGAATATCAGAGCCATAAAAATCCGTTTTTTCAGACAGTTCAATGCGGCGTTCGGGAATCACCTGCTTCTGGGTTTGCGCGTTAACGGGGGGGGTTACAGCCCATGCAGCGACAAAAACCGCTAATCCGAACCCAATTGCTTTGCCAAATGCCATAACCCAACTCCGAAAAAAAATGAAACTGGGTTAAGAATGACAGAGCCTGTGTGTTTGCGCAATTCACCGCTGCACAGAATGGAAAGATTGCTGCACCACTGGTCGGGCCCTGTGGTTCTTCGAAGGGCCCTATCCCTGACAAAAACCGTAAATAAGCGGCTCTCTTATTCAGCCATTGCCGGATCTTGTAAATTTCGCGTCAACGTCAGGCGGTTCTTCTTATCGGCGTGTTCGAATTCGATCACATCGGTCAGTGATCGGATCAGGTTCCAGCCAAAACCACCTTCGGGCAGTTCTTCAAACGAGAAGTTTTCAACGTCCATCTCCCGAAATTCAGGCGGACCATCAAATTTCCGCCCGCTATCTGTGATCAAAACCTTTAATTCAGCGGGACGCAGGGTGACCAGAATGTCGATTTCCCCGTCTTCTGCATAGAGGTAGGCATGCTCGACCACATTGTTCAGCGCCTCTGCCATAACCAGTTCAAGATCACAGACTGTTGCGGGCTCTACCTTATGACTTTCAAGCCATTTTGTGATTGCGCACAGAACATTGCTAACTTCGGATTGAACACTTTTTATTGCCAACTGCAGGCGTAATTCATAGCTATGAGACGCCCGCAGCGGAGTTTTTTCCGGTTCTGTCATCCCGCGGCCTTCACCTCTTGTGCCAGTGCTGCATCAACATTCGGATAGATTCCAATGATTTTGTCCATCCGTGTTAGCGCAAAAACCTTTGCGACGGTTGATGAAAGCCCTGCCAGTTCCAACGTCTTTTCGCGCCCCATCTGTTTCATCACAGTGACAATGGCACCCAGGCCAGAACTGTCCATAAAGTGAATTTCGCTCAAATCCAGCAAGATGTGATCCGCGCCCGCGTCTGATAATTCACGCACGCTTTCCTTGAAACGCACCGCCTGCGCCGCATCCAACCGTTTGTCACAAAGTTTCACGACTGTAATTCCCGATACCACTTTGGCTTCAATTTCCATGTCTTTTAGATTCCCGTTTCACTGATTGCGGCCCTTTGATCCGACCCCCATTGCCCCGAGATTTTCACAAAACCCCTACCAAATCCTTTCCAGCCCGAAACAGTTACCTAAAACTTTATGCACCGCCCCTGAGCCAGCGTGATTCGTGCCTCTTTTTGGTCAACTACCCTAGGGGAGTCGCCCTTGGCGGCGGGGGCAACGCCCTCGATTCCAGCGGCGGGATTCCCAGTCCGTTATTCAAAAATCCGGCAAACCTTTGCGAAACATGACCATATGGTCAAATTCTACTTGAACCAAAGCGCGGGCGGTGAAACACTTGGTCATGAAAACAACCTTCCCCTCTTGGCCCGACGTCGCCCCCCATCTTATCGCTACAGCCGCAGGACGCGAACCTGCGGATACGGTGATCAAAGGGGGCATCTGGGTAAATGTGCACACCCGCGAATTGTTGCCAGACCATGACATCGCCATTCGCCACGGGCGGATTGCCTTTTGCGGACCGGATGCCAGCCATTGTATCGGCGAAGACACTCGGATCATTCAGGCCAACGGCCGATACATCATGCCGGGTCTATGTGATGGCCACATGCATATCGAAAGCGGCATGCTAACAGTTTCCCGCTTTGCCGAGGCGGTGATTCCCCATGGCACAACCACCATGTTTGTTGACCCGCACGAAGTGGCCAATGTGCTGGGCATGAAGGGCGTGCGCCATATGCACGATGAAGCCTTGGCCCAGCCGATCAACGTCTTTGTGCAGATGCCCTCTTGCGCGCCTTCGGCACCGGGTCTGGAAACCACAGGCACCGAACTTGGCCCCGAAGACGTGACCGAGGCGATGAGCTGGCCCAATATCATCGGTCTGGGTGAGATGATGAACTTTCCGGGTGTGATCCACGGAGACCCCAAGATGCTGGGCGAGATCGCCGCCACACAGCGGGCGGGGAAAACCGTGGGCGGGCATTATGCCTCACCCGATCTGGGGCCGAATTTTGCGGCTTATGTGGCGGGTGGTCCTGCCGATGACCATGAAGGCACCTGCGAGGCCGATGCCATCGCCCGTGTGCGTCAGGGCATGCGGTCCATGATGCGGCTGGGGTCGGCATGGTATGATGTGGAAACGCAGATTACGGCGGTGACGGAAAAGGGGCTGGACCCGCGCAACTTTATTCTGTGCACCGATGACAGCCATTCGGGCACGCTGGTCAATGACGGCCATATGAACCGCGTGGTGCGCCATGCGATAGCCTGTGGCTGCGACCCGCTGATTGCCCTGCAAATGGCGACGATCAACACCGCCACCCATTTCGGGCTGGAACGGGATATAGGGTCGGTCACACCGGGGCGGCGTGCAGATATTATCCTGACCTCTGACTTGACGACCCTGCCCATCGAACTGGTGATGGCACGGGGGGAAATCGTTGCGGAAAACGGTGTGAACACCACGGCGCCCACCGCTTATGACTGGCCTGCTGATACCCGCCAGACCGTGCATCTGGGCAAATCCCTTGGCGCGGATGACTTCGCCGTTGATGCTCCCGAGGATGCAAACACCGTCACGGCGCGGGTGATTGGCGTGGTGGAAAACCAAGCCCCGACCAAAGCCCTAACGGCCGAGCTGGACGTGATTGACGGCCAAGTTGCGGGTGATCCGGCGCAGGATGTGTGCCAAATCGCGCTGGTGGAACGCCACCGCGCCACGGGGGATGTGACCAACGGTTTTGTGTCTGGCTTTAACTATTCGGGCAAAATGGCCATGGCCTCGACCGTGGCCCATGACAGTCACCATATGATTGTTGTCGGTACGGATCGCGCCAATATGGCGCTGGCGGCGAACCGCTTGGGCGAAGTGGGCGGCGGTATCTGTGTGTTTAAAGACGGCAAGGAACTGGCGATGGTTGAACTGCCGATCGCAGGGCTTATGTCTGATATGCCCGCACAGGAGGTGGCCAAAGCCGCCGATCAGATGGTCGCGGCCATGGCGGACTGCGGCTGCACCCTGAACAACGCCTATATGCAACATTCCCTGCTGGCCCTTGTGGTTATTCCCGAACTGCGGATTTCAGACCTTGGGTTGGTAGATGTGGTAAAGTTTGAAATGACACCGCTTTTTGTAGATTAACCCCTTTTTCGCCGCCCCTGTGGGGCGCCACCAGATTAAAACCGAAACGAGCCGAAATGCATACTCCGACGCCCATTCTGACCAACCTGATCGAGCCAGATACCCCTGCTCCGCGCAGCTATCTCTCGGCCTCTGAAGCGGTTGATGCCATTGAAAACCTGTACAGCACCGCCACTGATTTCTTATGCGCGCGGTTTGCCGAATACCACTCTGGCACCCCACCCCAAGGCCATTACCGCGCCTATTACCCACAGCTTTCGATCACCACATCAACCTATACCCAAGTGGACAGCCGCCTGTCGTTTGGCCATGTGGGGGAGCCGGGCACCTATACCACCACGCTGACCCGCCCGAAATTATTCCGCAACTATCTGCTTCAACAAATTGAACTGCTACTGGAAAACCATCAGGTGCCGGTTACGGTTTCCATATCCGATGTGCCGATCCCGCTGCATTTCGCCCTGACAGATGAACTGCGTCTGGCCGAAGGAAAAGTCCGCGCCGATGCCCGACCCTTGCGGGACATTTTTGATGTGCCGGATTTGAAAACCACCAATGATGACATCGCCAACGGCGATGCAGAACCCGGCCCTGATGGCATCCGCCCGCTGGCCCCGTTTACCGCCCAGCGGATTGATTATTCACTGGCGCGGCTGGCCCATTACACGGCAACTGACCCTGAACATTTTCAGAACCATATCCTGTTTACCAACTACGGGTTTTACATGGATGAATTTGTCGCCTTTGGCATGCAGGCAATCCAGGATCCCAAAAGCGGTTACACGTCTTTTGTCGCTTCGGGCAATTCTATTGCGACGGCTGAAAACCCTCATGTGGAAACCACCTATCGCCAACCCCAAATGCCCACGTATCATCTGAAACGGGCCGATGGGTCTGGGATTACGCTGGTCAATATCGGCGTGGGTCCATCCAATGCCAAAACCGCCACCGATCACATTGCGGTGCTGCGCCCCCATGCTTGGCTGATGCTGGGCCATTGTGCAGGTCTGCGCAATTCCCAAAGCCTTGGGGATTATGTGCTGGCCCATGCCTATGTGCGCGAAGACAGTGTGCTGGACAACGACCTGCCGCTTTGGGTGCCGGTTCCTGCTCTCGCGGAAATCCAGATTGCGCTGGAACAAGCGGTTGCGGATGTGACCGAATTAGAAGGCTACGCCCTGAAACGCATCATGCGCACCGGCACTGTGGCCAGCGTAGACAACCGCAACTGGGAGTTGCGCGAGCAATCCGGCCCCGTGCAGCGTCTGTCCCAATCCCGCGCCATCGCACTGGACATGGAAAGCGCCACAATCGCCGCCAATGGCTTTCGCTTTCGCGTCCCCTACGGCACGTTGCTCTGCGTATCTGACAAACCCCTGCACGGCGAATTGAAACTGCCCGGAATGGCATCCGAATTTTATCGCACTCAGGTGACGCGCCACCTGCTAATCGGTATTCGTGCCATGGAATCCCTGCGCGACATGCCACTGGAACGGCTGCATTCCCGCAAGCTGCGCAGCTTTGACGAGACCGCCTTTTTATAGCAGGGATGACAGCGTAAGAAAATCAAACGCAATCTGTTGCCCAGTTCCGCCCATTGTTCCGCCGCCTGTGCAGCGGATATTTTCGACCTTGCCTGCTGCCATCCTCAGAAAACGCGAAATACCCATAAAAATAGGCATTTTTTAGCTTTTTCAGGGCTCTCTATCATTGTGCTGCACCTCAATATCTTGTTAAATGCCGCAGGACACCCACTAGGGGCCCCAATCGTGGGCATGTCATAAGAACATTGAGGAGCAGTCACGTGACGCAAAAACCTATGACCAAAACTCAGCTCGTTGCCGCATTGGCCGACGCAACTGAATCCGACAAAAAAACCGCAAACGAATTTCTGGAAGCCCTGGCTGCCGTGATCACCAAAGAAGTTGCAGCCGGTGGCGCAGCAACGATCCCGGGTCTTGGCAAATTCGCATGCCGCGCCCGTCCAGAGCGTATGGTTCGCAACCCTGCAACTGGCGAACAGATGCAAAAAGAAGCTGACCGCGTTGCAAAAGTGACCATCGCGAAAGCCCTGAAAGACGTGATCAACGCCTGATCCCGCACCCGTATTTTTTCAAAAGGCCGCCTGATCACAGGTGGCCTTTTTTGTTGTTTGAACGCGGCTTTCAGATTAGGCTATTACTCCAAAGAAACCCTTTTATTTGAGAGAGATACCCATGGCTGTGGGCGATTACGGATACCACTATCTGAACGGCAAAGACATTGCTGCCGACCCGGATCAACCCAGCATAGAGCTGTCCTCCAGCCGTGAAAATGACTTTGGCATAAACAGCTATATTTACAGCTATATGGACCGCCCGATTTTCAAAGTAATCGGCGGCGCAAAGGCGGATATGTTCAGCGGGGACACTGCGGATATCTATGGCGGGCGCGGCGCGGATGTATTCCTAAGCAGCGGCACCGCAATGGATGACACCTACGGTCGGGCCAACGAGCTGAAAGGTCAGGGCGGGACGGATGTCTTTTATGACACCTTTGGATCGACGGACTATTATGGCGGCGCACAGGGGGATTTTTTCACCAATGCCCGTCTGCTGACCAACAGCGATGAAGGTGATGTGGATCGGGTCTTTTTGGGGCGCGGCGCAGATCAGGCAAACATCACGTTTGGCGACACGTTCGGCCCTGAAGGTCACCACTGGGAAGACCGCAGCCTGCATGTGGATGGCGGCAAGGGCTGGGACCGTCTGTTCCTGAACACCAATCAGGTCGGCTTGCAACTGACCTCTGAAAAGGTTCTGGATTTTCGCGATGCCAATACAGGCGAAATGACCATCGCCAATGCCAGCTTTACCGATTTTGAGGCCTTCAGCCTAAACATCGGCGCGCGCTCTGTTACCAAACTGCACGGTGGAAAGTTTGATGACCATATCGAATGGTTGGACAGCACAAACTCCCGCACCAAAGACCTTACGATAAATGGCCACGGGGGCGACGACGTTATTATCGGCAGTTACGACAACAAGGCCGACTTTATTCGCGGCGGCGCGGGTGATGATATCATCACTGGCGCAGGCGGGCAGACAGCGGGCTGGCAGGATTATCTGTACGGCGGCACGGGCGATGATATCCTGTTCACTGGCAGCAAGAAAGTAATGGGTGAAGGCACTGCCTATATGCGCGGCGGGCAAGGCTCTGACATATTTGTGCTGGCTCATGGGTCGAACATTGATTATTTTTCGAGGGTCTATTCTTTCAAAACCGGCATTGATAAAATCGCTTTGGATTTCACTTTCGGCTATGTTCTAGACACAGATAACCCAAGGGATCACCTAAAATCCCTCGATGATACCACTGTTGTCGTCGAAAAAGACGACGCCGAGGCGTTGCGTTTTACGCTTGAAATCACAACGGTCTTTGACACGATAGAAACCCACGAATTTTCCTATCGGCGGGATTTTGGCACCTTGCGGTATTATGACAATACCGAATGGGTGAAATTCGCCGCGATCCAAGACCGCCAAGATGTTACCATCGACGATTTTGTGTTTTACGACTGGGGCTGACGCGATCAGCGGTGTACCCTATCTATCAAAATACACGGCGGGTCCTTTTCATTCCCATAATCCTCAGGCAGGAATGACGGCGAACAGCCGTATCACTTAAAGGACTGCCCCATTGGATATCAAAGCAATTTTCATGGGGCTGTTTTTCGCCTTGATCTGGTCCAGTGCCTTTACCTCGGCGCGGATCATTGTGTTGCAGGCGCCGCCATTAACCATCTCTGCTTTGCGGTTTTTACTGGCAGGTCTGATCGCCATTACCATCGCCTACCTGATGGGCCAGCGGATTCGGCTGGACCGTAAAAACTGGCGGGCCGTGGCCATTTTCGGTGTGTGCCAGAACGCGCTGTATCTGGGTCTGTTTTTTACGGCGATGCAAAGGATAGAGGCCTCCCTCGCCTCGATCATCGCATCGGCCGTGCCGCTGATTGTCGGATTTGCCTCTGCCATTCGCGGCGAGCGTGTGGGCTGGTTGGGCTGGACGGGCCTTGGGATCGGCTTTGCAGGTGTGGCCCTGATTATGGGCGCGCGGCTGTCGGGCGGCGTGGATCTGATCGGCGTGCTGCTGTGTCTGGTCGGTGTGACTGCGCTGGCGATTGCCACCCTAGCGGTGCGGGCCACATCGTCCAAAGGCAACGTGCTGATGGTCGTCGGCCTGCAAATGCTGATCGGCAGTGCCGCACTGGCGGTTCCGGCTATGCTGCTGGAAGACCACAGTTTTACGTGGACCGGATCGCTGCTGGGGGCGTTTTTATATACCGTCATCATGCCTGGCATCGTCGCCACAATCATCTGGTTTCTACTAGTGGAACGGATTGGCGCCACCCGTGCCAGTACGTTTCACTTTCTGAACCCGTTTTTCGGCGTGGCCATCGCCTCGGTCATTTTGGGTGAAAGCCTGAGTCTAACAGATGTAATCGGGGTTGCCGTCGTGATGGCAGGTATTCTGGCGGTACAATCGTCACGCACCAGCGCCCGAACCGGCGCCTAGACCGTCCGAGTATTCTATGCGTTCTGGCAATCCATCACGGGTTCTTCCATGTTCATTGACGTGAACTCGGTACATTCGACCATGTGGAAAGTCGGTTTATTCGCAATGACCTTACCAAAATAGGTCACATGGGTGGTGCACACATTCACACCCTGCGGGTTAAAGAAGCGCTTCACGATTGAAATGCTCACACCTTCGCCTTTTTGGTGCTGTGCATCGACTTGCTTCACCTCGACGCTGACAGCGCCCGCCAGTTCCAACGTGGCGCGAAATTCCGCCAGAATATTGCAAAACTTTTCTTCGGAAGGGACCAAAGACACGCGATCCTTAATGAAAATCGGCAGCGGAAACTTAAAATTCCGCGCCATGATAATGTCATGCCCTTCGATATGGCGATCCGCCATATACTGAAAAATAGAAGTGTAATCCATAGCAGGCTTGTGGCCTCCATAACTGAAAAAAATAGGTATTTGGGTTTGGCTATTTGCACAACCGAAACGCGAGCGATCCGCTGAACATTGTTGAGCGGCTATGTAAGGATCGTTTCCAAAGTCACAAGTAATTTCTCGACCAAATGGTCAAGTTAAGCCAAAGATCGCCCAATTACGCGGCGTAAACACCGCCAGTGTTGCAATAAATCAACGGTTTTTCGGGCGAACCCCGACTTAACCGATTTTGCCGCGATTTTCGCCGATCTGCCCGCGGTGCAGTAAAACGTGGTCCAGCAGCACACAGGCCATCATCGCCTCGCCCACAGGAACCGCGCGAATACCAACGCAAGGATCATGACGACCCTTGGTGATAATTTCGGCAGATTGCCCCGTTTTGGTGATGGTCTGGCGGGGCTTCAGGATCGAGGACGTGGGTTTGACCGCAAAACGACAGACCAAATCCTGACCTGTGGAAATACCGCCCAGAACACCACCAGCGTGATTGGACGAATAGACAGGCTTGCCGTCGTTGCCCATGAAAATCTCGTCTGCGTTGTCTTCGCCTGTCAGTTCCGCAGCACCCATGCCAGCGCCGATCTCGACGCCTTTGACCGCGTTGATCGACATCATCGCTGTGGCAATATCCGTGTCGATCTTGCCATAAACCGGCGCACCCAGCCCAGCCGGCGCGCCTTTGGCCACAACCTCGATCACAGCGCCAACAGAATTGCCCGATTTGCGCAATTCATCCAAATAAGCCGCCCAATCCTGCGCCGCACCAGCATCTGGGGTCCAGAACGGGTTCTGGTTGATCTGATCCCAGTCCCAAGCCTCGCGGTTGATTTTATGGGGGCCCATCTGCACCATACAGCCGATGATTTCCAGATCGGGCACCAGCATTTTCAACGCTTCACGTGCCACGCCGCCTGCGGCCACACGCGCCGCAGTTTCCCGTGCGCTGGACCGCCCGCCACCGCGATAATCGCGGATGCCGTATTTTTGCCAATAGGTGATATCCGCATGACCGGGGCGGAATTTTTCCATGATGTCAGAGTAATCTTTGCTGCGTTGATCTGTGTTACGGATCATCAACTGGATCGGTGTGCCGGTTGTGACACCTTCAAACACGCCCGACAGGATTTCCACTTCATCCGCTTCCCGCCTCTGTGTGGTGTATTTATTCTGTCCGGGTTTACGCAGGTCCAGCCAGTGTTGCAGCATCCCAGCATCCAGCGGCACCCCCGGAGGGCACCCGTCCACTGTCGCGCCCAAAGCAGGCCCATGGCTTTCGCCCCAAGTGGTCACAGTAAACAAACGGCCAAAGGAATTGATCGACATGGGCTTTCTCCTTGTGAAAGCCTGATAGTTCAACCCCGCCCCCTAGAAAACCCCATTTATGGTGTTTCGCTTCGCTAAAGCTGGCTGAACGCGGCTTGTGGCCCCAAACCATGGCCTAGATTTTGACGGCAGGCTGCGCGTTAGCCCCGAAAGCCCAACGCATTTCTTCTTATGCGAGCACTTGGGAAATCGCCAAAATACCTGCGCCGGAAAACACCACCCCAGCCAAAACGCCCATTGCAGGCGAATTCAGCCGAGCCAGAAACGACATGCCACGGGGGGCAATCTGTGCGGCATGGGGGACCAGTGCCGTGATGGCGTCATCTGTGTGCGCGTCATTTTGCGAGTCTTTGGCGGCTTCAATCTGTTCCAGATCCAGAACCCGAACGCGGCGTGCTGAGACAGGTTTACGAGGACGCCGCGCGCCATCTTCAAAGTGCAACGCGGGCGCGGCGGGTTTTTCAATCGCTCTGGCTTGGACTTCCAGCACATCCGTTTCGTTCCGCTCGTCACAGGTTTGGTCGATCTGCTCTTGTGGAACCTCTAGTTCGTGGTTGTCTGCCATCAAGGCCAGACCCAGATCGGATTCTGCGAAACCATCCATGATTTCAGTGTCAGCGGCTTCATCATCATCAGCTTTTGCGACAAAGGCGCTGGGGATGATTGTAAAGCGAGTGGCAGGTGCGGCAGGTTTTGTCGCTTCAACGGTTTCTGCCGCAACCTCTGCTTGGGGTGCATCGGACTCTTTAGCCATAACATCGGCCATTTCGGTTTCCAGAACGCCCAGATCAAAAGTCTCGGGGGTGTCACGGACCTCGGCTGGCGATTTTGCCTCTGCTGGGTCTGACAAAAGTTTGTATTTGCGGATTTCGCCCGCAACACCGCGGCGAACCGTGGCATCAGCAGGGGACAGGGCAAGCACGTCGGGCTCGGCCTGCACGCTAGCCGCTTCTTCCGGGGCTGCAACGGGTTCCGCCGCGACTTCTTGCGAAAGTTCCAGGTCATCGACATCATCGTCAAATTCGTCGTCTTCGCCAATGTCCCCATCCGCCATTTCATGCATGGCAATGGTGTCATTCAGCCAGTCCAGCACCACAAAGGCGCCATCCGGCTCGATGCATTCGTCGTAGGCAGCATCAATGGATGGCAGGGCTAGAATATCATCGTTATCCAACTCTTTTTCAGAGAAGGTTTTTTCGATCCCGTCGGTTACACGCACCAGAAACACGGCATGGGCTTCTTGGTCTACGAACAGCTTGTCTTTGGGGTTGCGCACACTTGGGTCTACTTCAAAACCAGCGGTGCGAAAGATGCCGCGCACGCGGCGGTCGGCAGCCTGTAATGCTTCGACTGTGGCATGGCTGCGGAACCGTGCGATCTTGTTTTCCATCTTAAGATCAAGCTCAGTCAGCATCTCGCGCATAACAGGAGCGGATGGTCTTTTATCGGCAGTTACTGAAAATACATCAAACTCATAATTCAAAGCCATTGCTACATTCCTCATGCTCTAAAAGCTGCTCAACTTAGGGAAAGGGATATTCAGACAATTGGTCAAAAATTTGTCTCAAATTTGATTTTGTAGGGACCATACCCTGTCGGAATAAAGGGCAAACCCACGGATTCACTTGCAATTTAGCCCTGCACTGCTACACCTCTGCCTACCTCGGGGAGGCCTGTTCTGTGGCCTGAGATACGCATTCGCGTGACCCGTCGAACCTGAACCGGATCAAACCGGCGGAGGGAAGGTGCGGACATCACTCCCAAACCTGCCACCCGTCTGTAGCACATAGGATTTGATGATATGAAATCTCTGATACTCGCTGCGGGCCTGTCTGTTGCTGCCACTGCTGGCCTTGCACAGGATAAACCCGTTCTTACCGTTTACACCTATGACAGCTTTGTCACCGAATGGGGGCCTGGCCCGCTGGTGGAAAAAGCGTTTGAGGAAACCTGCAATTGCGATTTGCAACTGGTGAACGCGGGGGACGGTGCGTCCTTGTTGTCACGTCTTCAACTTGAAGGGGCGCGCACTGAGGCGGATATCGTGTTGGGGCTGGACACCAACATCACCGCGCGGGCCAAGGCCACGGGTCTGTTCGCCAAACTCTCGCCCCCGCCTTCGGGTCTGGATGTTCCGGTGGACTGGACCGACGACACTTTCGCCCCCTACGACTGGGGCTATTTCGCCTTTGTCTATGACAACACCAAACTGGAAAACGTTCCTGGCAGCTTCAAGGAGTTGATCGAGGCCGACGACAACCTGAAAATCGTGATCCAGGACCCGCGTTCCTCGACCCCCGGTCTGGGTCTGTTGATGTGGGTCAAAACCGCCTACCCCAACAAAGCCGATCAAATATGGGAAGCCCTGTCCCCGCGCATCCTGACCGTCACCAAAGGCTGGTCCGAGGCCTACGGTATGTTCCTAGAGGGTGAGGCAGACATGGTGTTAAGCTATACCACCTCCCCCGCCTATCACATCGTCGCCGAGGGCGATGACACCAAATCCGCGGCATCCTTTGAGGAAGGCCATTACATGCAGATCGAGGTAGCAGGCAAACTGGCAGCGACCGACCAGCCGGAATTGGCCGATGCCTTTCTGGCCTTCATGACCTCGGATGCGTTTCAGTCTATTATTCCCACAACCAACTGGATGTACCCTGCAAAATTTCCGGCAGATGGCCTGCCAGAGGGGTTCAACACCCTGATAACCCCTGTGGACAGTTTGATAGTATCTGATGTGGACGCCGAAAATATCCGTGAAGAAGCCTTGGCCGAATGGCTGACCGCACTCAGCAAGTAACACCCATGCGCCCTGCCGGGGTGTCTGTGTTCAAAGCCATAACTGGCAGCGCGGCCCTTGCTGTGCTGCTGGTGCTGACCCTTGGCACCGTCTTGGCGGTCTGGTCGCAAGCGACCTTTCAACGGGGGCTGTCCCCCGCCGATTGGGCCGCGATCCGCTTTACCATAGTTCAGGCCCTTGTGTCTGCCAGCGTCAGCGTCGCCATCGCAATCCCCACGGCGCGGGCTTTGGCGCGGCGGAAATTTCGCGGGCGGCAGGTCATGGTCGCCCTGCTCGGCGCGCCGTTTATCCTGCCCGCCATTGTAGCTGTTTTGGGGATCATTTCCATCTGGGGTCGGTCCGGTTTGATTTCAGACGGGCTTACCGCCTTTGGGCTGCAACCCCTGAACATCTATGGCTTTAGCGGCGTCGTGCTAGCCCATGTGTTTTTCAACCTGCCGCTGGCCACGCGGTTAATCCTGCAAGGCTGGATGTCGATCCCCTCCGAACATTTCCGCCTTGCGGCTGAACTGGGGTTCACCACCCGCGATGTGAATCGCCAGCTGGAACGCCCCATGCTGCGCGCTGCAATTCCCGGGGCATTCCTGCTGATTTTCCTGCTGTGCATCACCAGCTTTGCCGTGGCCCTGTCCCTTGGGGGCGGGCCAAAAGCCACCACAGTGGAACTGGCGATCTATCAGGCGTTGCGGTTTGATTTCGACCTGTCCAAAGCTGCCCTGCTGTCGATCATCCAATTTGCCCTGTGTACCGCCACGGCTGCTGCCACACTGACCATCGCCCGCCCCACCGCGTTTTCACTGGGGCTGGATCACCCGCCCGCCCGCTGGGATGGCACAGAACGCTACACCCGCCTGATCGACACCGCCCTTCTGGTCGCCGTCGCGCTGTTCCTGTTTTCACCGCTGATCTCTGTCATTCTGCGCGGCCTGCCACCGCTCTTGTCCCTGCCCCGCCAAGTCTGGCCCGCCCTGCTGAATTCCCTGACCATCGCAATTCCCGCCGCGCTGATTGCAACTGCAATGGCACTGGCGCTGGCGGCTTTCATCACCGAACTGTCCCGCCGCCGCAAAACCGCCGCCCTGCTGGAATCTATCGGGTTTCTAGCGCTTGCAGCATCACCCTTTGTGATTGGCACAGGGTTGTTCATTCTGCTGAACCCTGTGATCGACCCGTTCAAACTGGCGCTGCCCATCACCATTGCCGTCAACGCCACCATGTCCCTGCCATTTGCCCTGCGCATCATCCTGCCCGCCCTGCACCGCGCCGAGGATCACTACGGCCGCCTTGGTGCCTCCCTAGGCATGACGGGGTTCACCTTGTTCCGCATCGCCATCTGGCCCCGTATCAAACGGGCCGCCGGTTTTGCCGCAGGGCTGTCGGCGGCGCTCAGCATGGGGGATCTTGGCGTGGTTACGCTGTTTGCGCCGCCTGATTTTGCCACACTGCCCCTGACCATGTACCGTCTGATGGCCGCCTACCAGATGGAGGCCGCTGCGGGAACCGCCCTGCTGCTGGTGGCCTCATCCCTCGCCCTGTTCTGGACCTTTGATCGCGGAGGTCGCCTTGACCATCACATTCGATAACCTGACCCTGACACAGGGCGAATTCACCCTGCGCGCCGATTTACAAATCGAAGAGGGCCATAAGATCGCCCTGCTCGGCCCATCGGGCGGCGGGAAATCCACGCTGCTGTCTGCACTGGCAGGGTTCATCGCCCCGACAACAGGGCGCATCTTGTGGAATGGCGACGACATCAGCCAGACCATCCCCGCCAAACGCCCTGTCACGCTGTTGTTTCAGGATCATAACCTGTTCCCCCACCTGAGCGTGGCGCAAAACATCGGGCTGGGGCTGCGTCCGAACCTGCGCCTGTCGGCCAACGAACACCAGATCGTGGCCGAGGCACTGGCCCGTGTCGGGCTGGACGGTCAGGGCGATAAACACCCCGCGCAACTGTCAGGCGGTCAGCAGCAACGTGTGGCCATCGCGCGGGCCTTGCTGCGCGATAAGCCGATCCTGCTGCTGGATGAACCTTTTGCGGCCCTCGGCCCCGCGCTGAAACACGAAATGTTGGATCTGGTGGCCGAAATTGTGGATGCAGCCAATGCCACCCTGCTAATGGTCACACACCAACCCGAAGACGCCCTATGGATCAGCGATCAAACCGTCCTGATCGCTGATGGAGAGGCCCACGCCCCCCAAGACACCAAAACCCTGATGGCCGACCCACCCGCGGTTCTACGCGCCTATCTTGGAACTTGACACGTCCCGCATAGCGGGGTCTTTGGCGGCGATCCAGCACGACAACCAAGGCGCTTTCCCAATGACACAAACGCGACCCGTAATCGGCATTTTAACTTATGGGCGCAGGGACGTGGCCGTGGATAATTTCCACTACGATGACTATTACTCCAGTCCTGCGTTTTACACCGATGCCGTGCGCCGTGCAGGAGGGTTGCCTGTGCAGTTGGCCCCGGGTGAACCCAATATCGCAGACTGGTTGGACCTTGTGGACGGGTTTATCTTTACCGGCGGCACCGATATCGCCCCGCAGCACTACAACGGAGAGGTAAACCACCCGCAGCAGCTGCAGCCATCCGCCGAGCGGGATGCCACCGAACTGGCCCTGCTTCAGTTGGTCAGGGCCGAGGGCTCTATCCCTGCTCTGTTCATTTGCCGTGGCATGCAACTTTTGAACGTGGGGCTTGGTGGCGATCTGCACCAACATATCCCAGACATTCAAGCCACCGACATCCACCGCGATGATAAAGGCTGCTGGACCGTGCAGCCTGTGGCTGTAGACAGCGGCTCCATACTGGCAAAAGTCATGGAAACCACCCAAGTCGCAACCTATTCCGGCCACCACCAAGCAGTGCGCATCGTTGCCGCAGACCTAAGGGTAGTTGCAACCGCCCCTGATGGCATCATCGAGGCCCTTGAAGACCCAAAACACCCCTATTTCATCGGCGTTCAATGGCACCCCGAAGTCTCGGCCCATCAAGATGCCAGCCAGCAAAAACTGTTCGACGGATTGGTTCAGGCTGCGCGGTTGTACAAAGCAGGGGCCTAGGCCCGTTCCAAACAGCGAAGTCCCGCGTTTGGCGCAAATGTAACAGGCCTCCGGCGGGGATATTTGAAAAACAAAAAGGCTCTTTTTGGGACAAATATCCTCAGGGGGTTTGGGGGCAGAATGCCCCCTGCCGCGCCAAAAAAGATCGGGCTACGAAGTGACGTTCAGCAGGCCTAAACCTTCGAACCCGCCGACGACCGCATCCACGGCGATGGTGGCAAGAATGATGCCCATCACCCGGCTGATTACACTGGCCCCGGTGTTGCCGATAAAGCGGTGGATCCATGACGCAGCCAGTAACAACACAAGCGTGAACACCAATACGACCACCAGCATCCCCGCCGTAATGGCCTGTTCTGAAACGGATTGGCTGTGGTTATCTGTCAGCACCACCACCGCCAGCATCGCGCCTGGCGAGGCAATAGAGGGCATGGCCAGCGGGAAGACCGCGCCTGCAAGGGGGTCACCTTTGAAGGCTGCAATTTCGGCTTCGGATTTGGATTCGCCAAAGATCATTGTCAGCGCGAACAGGAACAGAATGATTCCGCCGGCCACTTCGAATGCGCCAAGACGCAAGCCGAGGCTTTCCATCAACACCTGCCCGCCCGCCAGAAACGCCAGCAGCACCAGTCCCGCGATACCAACAGCGCGGATCGCCAGCAACCGGTGCAGATTGGACGGAACGCGGGACGCTGCAAACAGGAACACAGGGATCGTGCCAACCGGGTCGATAGACACAAAAAGCGTGATAAACTCACGAATAAGACTGCTCCAGTCGATAGTAATTTTCTTTTCCTTCCAATTCACTTTGAGAGCCGGTTTCGGCCAATTAATTTACGGCCTAATGGGGGACCGAATTTGAGAATATATTGATCACCAGAACGCCAAGAACGATCATCGAGATACCAATAAATCCTGCGGTGTCGATCCGGTCGCCAAACAGCAACGCACCTGCCACTGTGACTACGGCCACACCAGCACCGGACCAGACCGCATAGGCAAGGCCCACTGGGAAGCTGCGCAGCACAATAGCCAGAAAATAAAACGAAACCGCATAGCTGACCACTGTTAGCCCCACATAAGACCACTTACTTAACCCATCCGACGCTTTAAGCGACAATGTCCCCACCACTTCGGCGGCGATCGCCAGTATCAGATACACCCACATCATAGCTTTGATCCTTTGTGTGTTTGGCGTAACGCCTCGCTGACGGCCATGCCAGCGCTCATGGCCACGTTCAGACTGCGCGCCTGACCGAACATAGGCAGTTTTACCCCCGCATCTACAAAATCATGCACCGTTTGGGGGACGCCCGCACTTTCGCGGCCCATCAGGATGGTGTCACCCTGCTGGAATTCGAAATCCCACAGGGATTGCTCCGCCCGTGTGGTCATTAAAACAATGCGGCCCGAACGGGGTGCGCTGGCAAAGCTGGTCCAGCTGTCATGCCGTGTCAAATCCGCAATATCTGCATAATCCATCGCCGATCGTTTCAGAGACTTAATCGACAGGGGAAAGCCGCAGGGTTCGATAATGTCCAAGGGCACGCCGAAACAGGCCGACAAGCGGATCATGGCGCCCAGATTGGGGGCGATATCGGGTTGATAGGCGGCAAGTCTCATGCCTGTGCGATAGGGGAAAATCGGGACGAATGGAAGAGGACGAAATGTACCATCGGCGTTATTTCCCGCTTTGATTAAACAGGTTCATCAGGTGAATTTGCGGAATAATTTGGTTTGGTCGAACATGTCTTCCAGCCGTTCCATCCGATCTTTGGTTTCGGTCCAATTGCGGTCTTGGATCGCGGCAATCACCGTTTCGATCAGCAACAATGTGGTCGCGGCGGAATCCCAGGCCGAGGGCACCACGATCCGGCTGCTGAAACACATATCCGCCAATGTATGCACGGGTGAACGCCATTGATCGGTGAACAGGATAATTTTGGCCCCTTTGGCATGGGCCATCTCCGCCAGTTTTAGCGTGTTGTTTTCATAGCGGCGGTTGTCAAAGATGACAAAGACATCACCCTGTTTCACGTCCAGCAGGTAATGGGGCCATGCGTTGGATGTGGACTGGATGTGGGTGACATCGGCGCGGATCACTTGGGCGTGCAGGAACAGATACTCCGCCATCGTGTGGGTTATCCGACCGCCCACAATATAAAGCGCGCGGGTTGGATCAGCGATTAACCCGCAGGCGGCGTCAAAATCATCGGGGTCGATCTGGCCCAGCGTGTGGCGGATGTTGTCGATCACCGCGTCGGTAAAACGGTTCAACACATGGCCTGACGGCGCACCCTCGGCCCAGGTGTCATGTTTGGCGATGGGGCTTTTCGCCTTGGCCTTTAGTTCCTCGCGCAGTTCGGTCTGGAATTCGGGATAGCCTTTGAAGCCCAGCTTATGCACCATCCGCGCCACCGTCGGGGCAGACACATTTGCATCTTTAGCCAAAGTGGCCAGCGGCCCCAAGCCAGAGGCGGGATAGTTTTCAAGGATCGAATGGGCCAACTGCCGCTCTGCCCGTGTCAGAGAGTCGAACTCTCGTTGAATACGATCCGAGATTGTTGGCTGGCTTTCAGGCATGCTGACCCTTTTTGACGACTAATATTACACCGTAACGCGTTCTGTTGTTTTTCGTTACACAATTCTGTTGACAGAATCCGTTTTGCGCAAGAGGTTTAGCACAAACAGGGAAGATAAATTTGTTATGACGGCCAAAGACGATCCAACTGTGGTGCGGGTGTTGAATGGGAATGGTGGCAGTGCTGTGGTGCTGGTCTGTGAACATGCCTCGTCTTTTATTCCCGACGATTTGAACCATCTGGGTCTGGCAGAAGCTGACCGCCTAAGCCATGCCGCTTGGGATCCGGGCGCTTTGGCTGTGGCGGAAATTCTGGCACAACGGCTGGATGCAAAATTGGTGGCAAGCCAGGTTTCGCGTCTGGTTTATGACTGCAACCGCCCGCCCAGCGCGCCCGACGCTATGCCCGAACGCTCTGAGGTTATCGTCGTGCCGGGCAATGTAGCCCTAGATACCGCCGCGCGGGATCAACGCACTGCGCGCTATTACCAACCGTTTCTAGCGGCGGTGCGGGACACCATGCAGGCGACGCACCAGCCGATCCTAGTGACCGTGCACAGCTTTACCCCGATCTATCATGGCACCCACCGCCCCGTGGAAATCGGGATTTTACATGACAATGATACGCGACTGGCCGATGCCATGTTAAACGCCGCCAATGGCAGCCCCTTGGACGTGCGGCGCAATGCGCCTTACGGGCCCGAAGACGGTGTCACCCACACTTTAAAAGAGCATGCAATTGCCCAAGGCTTTGCCAATGTGATGCTGGAAATCCGAAACGATCTGATTGCAACGGAACGGCAACAGGCCGATATTGCTGCCATTATCGGCGACTGGCTGGAAGCGGCGGTACTGGAGCTGGATCAAAAGGGACAGATGGCATGAACGGGTTGGCTTACGGATATATTCGCGCGGTAGATGCGGTGAATTACCGGATTGGCCGCGTCATGATGTACGGTATCTTTGCACTGATGGGCATTTTGCTGTGGTCCTCGATCAGCAAAACGTTTTTCCTGCCCTCGCTGTGGACACTGGAAATGGCGCAATTCTGTATGGTGGCCTATTATATTCTGGGCGGGCCGTATTCGATCCAATTGGGATCAAACGTGCGGATGGATCTGCTCTATGGGGAATGGTCATTGCGGCGCAAGGCTTGGACCGACCTGATCACCGTGCTGTTTTTGATCTTTTATCTGGCCGTGATGATCTACGGCGCAGTCAGTTCTACGGCCTATTCCCTCGGATATTGGGGGAGCGAGCCGTTCTCCTTCTTGGGTGGACTTGTCACAGGGGCCGAGGAAGTTGGCCGCGCGGAACGATCCTCTTCGGCCTGGCGCCCTTATTTGTGGCCGATCAAATCCATCATGATATTGGGACTGACCCTGATGTTACTGCAATGCGTATCCGAGCTGTTGAAAGACGTGCTGCGGCTAAGAGGCGAAGAAATCTGATGTCCTATGAATTAATCGCCACATTGATGTTCTCATCCATGATGCTGATGCTGTTGACGGGCCAACGGGTGTTTGGCGCCATCGGCTTTATCGCCGTGGTCGCGGCTTTGCTGCTGTGGGGGGACAAAGGCGGGTTTGATATCGGGTTTTCGGCCAGTATGAAGCTGATGAAATGGTATCCGCTGCTGACGTTACCGATGTTTATCTTCATGGGCTATGTGCTGTCGGAATCTAAAATCGCCGATGATCTGTACAGAATGTTCCACGTCTGGATGGGCGGATTGCGCGGCGGGCTGGCCATCGGGACCATTGGCCTGATGGTGCTGATTTCCGCCATGAACGGCCTGTCAGTGGCAGGTATGGCCATCGGGTCCACCATTGCGCTGCCTGAATTGTTAAAGCGGGGATATGACAAAAGGATGGTTACGGGGGTGATCCAAGCGGGATCATCGCTGGGGATTCTGGTGCCCCCTTCGGTGGTGCTGGTGCTTTACGCCATGATCGCGCGGCAACCTGTGGGCCAGTTGTGGCTGGCGGGGGTTGTGCCGGGGCTGATGATGGCGGGGATGTTCATCGCCTATATCGTGATCCGTTGTCGAATGAACCCTGCTTTGGGGCCTATTCTGGATCAATCCGAACGGGATATGCCCCGCGATGAAAAGCTGAAACTGCTTTGGGCCGGTGTGCTGCCCATCGGGATTTTTGCGGTGATGATGGTGCCGTTTGTGAACGGCTGGACATCACTGGTGGAAAGTTCAGCCATTGGCGCGCTGGCAGCATTTGCGGCGGCTGTTCTAAAGGGGCGCATGACCCGCGAAGTTTTTGAAAACTCGGTCCGCAATACCCTTGGCATCACTTGTATGTTCATGTGGATCATCCTTGCCGCCCTCGCCTTTGGCGCCGTGTTTGACGGTCTGGGCGCGGTCAAAGCCATTGAAAGCGTCTTTACCGAGAAACTGAACCTCAGCCCGTGGATGATCCTGATCCTGATGCAGCTTAGCTTTATCCTGATGGGGACGTTTCTGGATGACACAGCCATGCTGGTCATCGTTGCACCGCTGTACGTGCCGCTGGTGGGCGAGTTGGGCTTTGATCTGATCTGGTACGGAATCTTGTACACGATCACCACGCAGATCGCCTATATGACGCCGCCCTTTGGCTATAACCTGTTCCTGATGCGCGCCATGGCCCCGCCTGAAATCTCGATCCGTGATATTTACGCGTCGATCACCCCGTTTGTTCTGGTGATGATTCTGGCTTTGGTGCTGGTGATGGTATTCCCGCAAATTGCCACATGGCTGCCAAATTTCGTTTACAACTAACCCAAAGAGCCGTGCCAAACGGCCTCACCCACCCAAAAGGAGAGAAAACATGACAACAAGACGTAAATTTATTCAGGGTGCCGCCGTTGCACCTGCGGCGGCTCTGGCATCGCCCGCACTGGCGCAAAGCACCATCAAATGGCGGATGCAGACCTATGCCGGTGCTGCATTGGCCGAGCATGTGATCGTGCCTGCCATTGAAATGTTCAACAAGATCGCAGGCGACCGCATGCAGATCGAACTGTTCTTTGCAGACCAATTGGTCCCAACAGGCGAGTTGTTCCAAGCCATGCAGCGCGGCACCATCGACGCGGTGCAATCCGATGATGACTCTATGGCCTCCCCGACCGAAGTGACCGTGTTTGGTGGCTACTTTCCGTTTGCCAGCCGCTACTCGCTGGATGTGCCTGTATTGTTCAACCAATATGGCCTGAACGAAATCTGGGACGAAGAATATTCCAAAGTCGGCGTGAAGCACATTTCCGCAGGCGCTTGGGATCCGTGCCACTTTGCCACCAAAGACCCGATCCGCAGTCTTGAAGACCTCAAAGGCAAGCGCATCTTCACCTTCCCGACAGCGGGCCGCTTTATGTCCCAGTTCGGCGTGGTTCCAGTGAACCTGCCATGGGAAGATATCGAAGTTGCTGTTCAGACAGGCGAACTCGACGGGATCGCATGGTCGGGCATCACCGAGGATTACACAGTAGGCTGGGCTGATGTGACCAACTACTTCCTGACCAACAACATTTCAGGCGCTTGGGCGGGGTCGTTCTTTGCCAATATGGATCGCTGGAACGAACTGCCAGAAGACCTGCAAGCCTTGTTCCGTGTATGTTGTGACCAATCCCACTACTATCGTCAGTGGTGGTACTGGGGTGGCGAAGCAGACCTGCGTGTCAACGGTCCGAAAATGGAATTGACCTCAATTCCGGACGCGGAATGGGCAACGGTTGAAGCCGCGGCACAGGATTTCTGGGAAGAGATCGCAGCCGAATCCGATACCAAACGCCGCGTTGTGGATATCATCAAGAAATACAACGCCGACATGGTTAAAGCGGGCCGCCCCTACCGCTACACCTGATCCTGAGCCAAATCTTCTTTCGAGGGCGGCGTCCTGCCGCCCTCGGTCCCATTTGAAAGTGGAAACACCATGCCTGCGACCCTAAGTTTTGATGACCTCAAATCCCGCGTATCAGACGGAACCGTTGATACCGTTCTTGTCTGTTTTGTGGATATGCAAGGCCGCCTGATGGGCAAGCGATTCCACGCAGTCAATTTTGTGGAAAATTCCTACAAGGAAACCCACTGCTGCAACTACCTGTTGGCCACCGATCTGGAAATGGCCACACCCGAGGGTTATGCCTCTACCAGTTGGCAAAGCGGGTACGGCGATTACGTGATGAAGCCCGATCTGGACACCATCCGCCATGTGCCTTGGCTGGAGGGCACCGCAATGGTGCTTTGCGATATTCTGGATCACCACGGCGCTCCTGTATCCCATTCCCCCCGTGCAATGCTGAAAAAACAAATCGCCCGCCTGAAAGAGCTGGGCTTTGATGCGATGATGGCGACCGAGCTGGAATTCTTTCTGTTCGAAAACACGCTGGACGAGCTGCGCAAGGACGGGTTCCGCACCCTCAAACCGATCAGCGGCTATAACGAAGATTACCACATCTTCCAGACCACCAAGGAAGAGGGCATCATGCGCCCGATCCGCAACCATCTGTTCGCGGCGGGCCTGCCCATTGAAAATTCCAAAGGCGAGGCCGAGGCAGGACAAGAAGAGCTGAACATCCGCTATTCTCCAGCCCTTGATTGTGCCGATTACCACTCCATCGCCAAACACGCGATCAAGGAAATTGCATGGCAGAACGGCCATGCCGCGACTTTCCTGCCTAAATGGCATAAGGACCGTGTGGGGTCTTCTTCGCACGTGCATCAATCCCTGTGGAAAGACGGCGAAGCGGCCTTCTTTGACAAGGACAAAGATCTGGGCATGTCAGAAATGATGGGCCATTATATGGCCGGTCTGATCGCCTATGCGCCGGATTACACCTATTTCCTTGCGCCTTATGTGAACAGCTATAAACGTTTTGCCAAAGGCACTTTCGCGCCGACCAAAACCGTCTGGTCCGTCGACAACCGCACCGCAGGCTTCCGTCTGTGCGGCGACGGCACCAAAGGCATCCGCGTGGAATGTCGCATCGGCGGGTCCGACCTGAACCCCTATCTGGCACAGGCCGCCATGCTGGCCGCTGGCATCAAAGGGATTGAAGATAAAATGGAACTGGCCGCCCCCACAAAAGGCGATGTCTATGAAGACGCCAAGGCCGCCGACATCCCTCAAACCCTGCGCGACGCCACAGAGCTGCTGCGCAAATCAACCTTCCTGCGCGAGGTAATGGGGGACGATGTTGTCGATCACTACACCCGCGCTGCGGAATGGGAACAAGAAGAATTCGACCGTGTTGTAACCGATTGGGAAATCGCACGCGGCTTTGAAAGGGCTTAATCCATGACTATCAAATGTATCTCACCGATTGACGGGTCGGTCTATGCCGAACGGGAAACCCTGACCCGCGCCGAAGCGGACTCAGCAGTGCAACGGGCGAAATCCGCACAGGCAGAATGGGCCGCACGCCCCTTGGCAGACCGTATCGCACTGGTGGAAGCAGGCGTTGCCGCTGTGGGCGCGATGAACGATGAAATCGTTCCCGAAATCGCGTGGCAAATGGGTCGTCCGGTACGCTATGGCGGTGAATTCGGCGGGTTTAACGAGCGGGCCAGCTATATGGCCAGCATTGCCCAAGAAGCACTCGCCCCGATCGAAGTGGAAGATTCCGACGCCTTCCGCCGCGTGATCAAACGGGTGCCCCACGGGTTGGTTCTGGTGGTTGCGCCGTGGAACTACCCCTACATGACCGCAATCAACACCGTGGCCCCTGCCCTGATCGCAGGCAATGCGGTGATGCTGAAACACGCCTCCCAAACCCCGCTGGTGGGCGAACGTATGGCGAAGGCTTTCCATTCCGTTGGCATCCCAGCGGATGTATTCCAGAACGTGTTTCTGGATCACCAAACCACGTCTGATCTAATCGCGGATCGCGCCTTTGGCTTTGTGAATTTCACGGGTTCAGTGGGCGGCGGCAAGGCGATGGAACAGGCGGCGGCGGGCACGTTTACGGGCATCGGTCTGGAACTGGGCGGCAAAGACCCGGGCTATGTGATGGAAGACGCCAATCTGGACGCTGCCATTGATACGCTGATTGACGGTGCGATGTTCAATTCGGGCCAGTGCTGCTGTGGCATTGAACGGATTTACGTACACGAGTCCCTGTTCGACGCCTTTGTTGAAAAAGCCGTAGCGATTGTGAAGGGCTACAAGCTGGGCAATCCGCTAGACTCTGAAACCACCCTTGGGCCCATGGCCCATGTGCGGTTCGCGGATGAAGTCCGTGCCCAAACCGCCGAAGCCATTGCCGCCGGTGCGAAGGCGCACATCGACCCCGCAGACTTCCCACAGGACGGTGGCGCCTATCTGATGCCGCAAATCCTGACCAATGTGACCCATGACATGCGCGTCATGCAGGACGAAAGCTTTGGCCCCGTGGTCGGCATCATGTCGGTCAAGGACGACGCCGAAGCAATTGCCCTGATGAATGACAGCAGCTTTGGCCTGACCGCATCCCTGTGGACTCAGGACACAGCACGCGCTGAATCCATTGCGGATCAGATCGAAACCGGCACCGTGTTCATGAACCGCGCAGATTACCTCGATCCCGGCTTGTGCTGGACGGGCTGCAAAGATACTGGGCGCGGCGGTGGCTTGTCTGTGATCGGCTACCACAACCTGACCCGACCAAAATCCTACCATCTGAAAAAGGCCTGAGCCAATGTCTCTGACTGCAAATTGGTCCTATCCGACCGCTATCCGTTTCGGCGCTGGCCGAATCGCTGAAATCGCCGATGCCTGCGCTGTTGCCGGTATCAAAAAGCCCTTGTTGGTGACCGACAAGGGCCTGTCCTACCTGCCCATCACCCAATCCACGCTTGATCTGCTGGAAGCCGCTGGTCTGGGCCGTGCCATGTTCGCCGATGTGGACCCGAACCCGACCGAAATCAACGCCGAAGCAGGTATCAAAATGTACCGCGACGGGGGCCATGACGGTGTGATCGCCTTTGGTGGCGGCTCGGGGCTGGATCTGGGCAAGCTGGTGGCGTTTATGGCCGGTCAAACCCGTCCGCTCTGGGATTTTGAAGACATTGGCGATTGGTGGACCCGCGCCGACGCAGATGCCATCGCGCCGATTGTGGCTGTGCCGACAACCGCTGGCACCGGCTCCGAAGTGGGCCGTGCTTCCGTGATCACCAACAGCGTGACCCACGAGAAAAAGATCATCTTCCATCCTAAATTCCTGCCAACAGTGGTAATTTGCGATCCCGAGCTGACCGTGGGCATGCCGCCGATGATCACCGCAGGCACTGGCATGGATGCTTTTGCACACTGCCTAGAGGCATTTTGTTCGCCCCATTACCACCCCATGTCCCAAGGCATGGCGCTGGAAGGCATGCGGCTGGTCAAAGAGAACCTGCCCATCGCCTATAAAGACGGCTCCAACATCGAGGCCCGCGCCCATATGATGTCTGCGGCGGCCATGGGGGCGACAGCCTTTCAAAAAGGCCTTGGCGCGATTCACGCCATGTCCCACCCGATCGGCGCAGTGCATCACACCCACCACGGCACAACCAATGCGGTGGTTATGCAACAGGTGTTGCTGTTAAACCGCCCCGTAGTCGAAGAGCGTCTGGCCCATGCCGCTGCCTATCTGGGTATCGAAGGCGGGTTTGACGGATTTTATGCCTATGTGGGTGAATTGAACGCCTATCTGGGGATTCCAGCCAATCTGACGGAACTGGGAGTAAAAGACCCGGACATCGACGCGCTTGTGGCCTCGGCGCTGCAAGACCCAAGCTGTGGTGGCAATCCTGTCACCCTGACCAAAGAAAATGTAACTGCTTTGTTCAACGCCTGCCTGTAAAGGCACGCCGCTTGCGGGCCTGACATCCGTTAGGCCCGCACATTCCTGACCGAATCCGGTCTGCTGCCCCTTCGACTCGTCGCGTAAAATCGCGCGCGCCAGAACGCCTGCGCGGTCCTTCTGGGATATCTTTCCCCCCAAAGCGTACGATCCCTGCAACACTGCGAAAAAAATGTTGCCTGAGCCAACACACAGCCCATAAGTCGCAGTCTGCGGCCTAAAGTCCGCTAGACGAAGACTAAACCTATGTGTAATACCCGCCAAGACTGTCTGGAATCCCTTTTGGACAGACCCAGTTAACAAGCCCGCCGGACAGTCGGGCCTGGCAAGGAGAAAAGCACGTGTCTCATGCTGATGAACCCGCAGGCACTCGCCGCGATTTTCTGTATGTTGCAACGGCAACAACAGGCGCGGTAACCGCCGGTGCCGCGGTTTGGCCGTTGATCAATCAAATGAACCCAAGCGCCGACGTACAAGCGTTGGCATCTATCGAGGTAGATATAGCCGATGTTCAACCCGGTACACAGATTACCGTCAAATGGCGCGGTAAACCGGTCTTTATCCGCCGACGGACCCCCGAAGAGATCGAAGCCGGTCGGGCCGTCTCCATGGATGAGTTGCGCGATACAAGCGATCGCAACGCCAACAAGCCCGGCCTGGACGCCGAAGACCAGAACCGCACGCTGGATGAAGACGGCGAATGGCTGGTGATGATGGGTGTGTGTACGCACCTTGGCTGTGTGCCTTTGGGCGACGCGGGTGACTTTGGCGGCTGGTTCTGCCCGTGTCACGGGTCCCACTACGATACGGCTGGCCGTATTCGCAAAGGTCCAGCACCAGAAAACCTGCCTGTGCCAATCGCCGTTCTTGACGGCACCACGCTGAAGCTCGGTTAAGGAGAAAAGATCATGGCTGGAATTCCACACGATCATTACGAGCCGAAGACCGGCATCGAAAAATGGCTTCATTCACGCCTGCCTGTTGTTGGCTTGCTGTATGACACACTTATGCTTCCCACTCCAAAGAACCTGAACTGGATGTGGATCTGGGGCATTATCCTGACATTCTGTCTGGCGTTGCAAATTGTCACCGGTATCGTTCTGGTGATGCATTATACCCCGCACGTTGACATGGCGTTTGACAGTGTTGAACACATCATGCGCGATGTGAACGGTGGCTGGGCGCTGCGTTATATGCACGCAAACGGCGCGTCCCTGTTCTTTATTGCTGTTTATGCCCACATCTTCCGTGGCCTGTACTACGGTTCTTACAAAGCGCCTCGTGAAATCACATGGATCATCGGTATGTTGATCTATCTGCTGATGATGGCGACTGGTTTCCTGGGTTATGTTCTGCCTTGGGGTCAAATGTCCTTCTGGGGTGCCACAGTGATCACCGGTCTGTTCGGCGCGATCCCGGGCATTGGTGAGATCCTGCAAACCTGGTTGCTAGGCGGGCCTGCTGTAGACAACGCCACGCTCAACCGGTTCTTCTCGCTGCACTACCTGCTGCCGTTTGTGATTGCCGGTCTGGTTATCGTCCACATCTGGGCGTTCCACACAACAGGCAACAACAACCCCACAGGTGTTGAAGTGCGCCGCACATCCAAAGCAGACGCTGAAAAGGACACCGTTCCGTTCTGGCCCTACTTTGTGATCAAGGACATGTTCGCGCTGGTTCTGATCCTTGCGATCTTTATGGCGGTTGTCGGATTTATGCCAAACTACCTTGGCCACCCTGACAACTACATCGAGGCAAACCCGCTTTCCACACCTGCGCACATCGTACCCGAATGGTACTACCTGCCGTTCTATGCGATCCTGCGGGCGATCACCTTTGACATCTGGTTCCTGGATGCGAAATTCCTCGGCGTGTTGGCCATGTTCGGCTCTATCGCAGTAATGGCGATTGTGCCCTGGACAGACACATCAAGCGTTCGGTCCGGCCGCTATCGCCCGTCGTTCAAATGGTGGTTCTGGATTTTGGGTCTGGATTTCATGATCCTGATGTGGTGCGGTTCGCAGCCTGCCGAAGGATTGGTACCGCTGATCTCGCTGATCGGTGCCATCTACTGGTTCGCGTATTTCCTGATCATTCTGCCATTGCTGGGCGTTCTGGAAAAACCACTGCCACAACCTGAAACCATCGAAGCCGATTTCGATGCCCATTACCCGCCAAAAGACGCCAAAGCGTCTGCGGCCGAATAAGAGAGCTAAGGAGAGACAAAATGAAAAAGATACTTCTTTCCATCGCTGTCGCATTTGGCCTGTCCAGCGGCGCAGCATTTGCCGCTGGCGGCGAAGGTGGCCACATCGAGAACATCCCGTTCTCGTTTGACGGACCATTCGGGTCGTTCGATCAGAACCAGTTGCAACGGGGCCTACAGGTCTACACCGAAGTGTGTGCCGCCTGTCACGGTCTGCGTCAGGTTGCCTTCCGCACCTTGGGGGACGAAGGTGGACCGGATTATTCAGAAGATCAGGTCAAAGCCTATGCGGCGAACTACGATGTGTATGATGCAGAACTGGACGACACCCGTCCGGCGAAACCATCTGACAAGTTCCCCGCAAACACTGCTGTTGGCGCACCGGACCTTAGCCTGATGGCCAAAGCCCGCGCCGGCTTCCACGGACCATCCGGTCTGGGGATCAACCAACTGCTGTACGGCATCGGCGGTCCTGAATACATCGTGGCGATCCTGAACGGCTACACCGGCGAAGAAAAAACCCAAGCTGGCGTGACCCTTTATGCCAACAGCGCCTTTCCGGGCGGCTGGATTTCAATGGCACCGCCACTGGAAGACGGTCGTGTAGAATATGCAGATGGTCACCAAAACGACATTCACCACATGGGTGAAGACGTTGCAGCCTTCCTGATGTGGGCAGCGGAACCCAAAATGATGGCCCGTAAATGGCTTGGTTTTGTGTCTCTGTTCTTCCTCGGGTTGCTGGCCTTCCTGCTGTACCTGACAAATAAGAAACTCTGGGCTCCGATCAAACGTAAAGACAAAACAGCCTGATCGGCACCAAATCGACAGAAAAAGGGCGGGGATTTCCCCGCCCTTTTTTGTTGTGTTGCCGTCTTTCTTTCGGGGGCCGTGTCTGCCCCTGAATACAGGATCAGGCGTCTTTCGGCATGCTGGCAACCATGGTTTCACGCTTGGCAAATTCAGCTTCCCATGCGGCCAGTACGGCATGGCCTTCGCGCCAGTTCCGCGCGCCAAGGCGGAAATCCAGATAGGCCAGCGCACAGCCCACGGCGATCTGCGCCGCATCCAACGGCCCTGACAGATGGCTCATCCAACGGGCCTCTAGCGCGTCGAGAGAACGGGTGATCTTGGCCCATTGGGCTTCGACCCAATCAGGGTATTGGATCGCTTCGGGACGCACGCGACCCTCGTAGACCATCATAATGGCGGCATCCATGATCCCGTCGGCCGTGGCCTCTAGGGTCAGAACTTCCCAAATCCGCGCGTCAGGGTACAGGCCGCCGTTGCCCATACTGTCCAGATAGCGCGTGATAACGCGGCTGTCATAGATCGCAGGCCCGTCTGCCCGTTCCAGCGCAGGGATCTTACCCAGCGGATTTTGTTCCAACGGCATGTTCGCCGTCAGAATCGGCGTGCCGCCCCGTAAAAACAGTTCCAGTTCCACACCTGCCTCTGCCGCGCAAACCACACATTTGCGCGCAAAAGGACTTGCCGGGGCCCAATGCAATTTCATGTCATACAACTTTCCTTGGGCGCGCAGCCCCACTGTTGAGCCGCCACGCCGATTTCCACCCGCGTTTTGATAACGCACGCGGCCGCAGTGCCTGCGGCGCAAATCGAACCTTGCGCACCTCTGGGCTGGCGTCAACCAAAGCTGTTCGTGCTTTGTGACAATAGCTGCGTTAACAGGGTGGTTCGCGCATCCATTGGCTAAGCGTAGACAATTCCTGGCCGATCCCGTGCGCGGCCACGCCGTCTGCCGCGCCCAACCGCACAGCATCGGGTTTGTTCTGGCTTAACTTCCACGTGCCCGTCACCTCGGCCACATCCAAGGCAATCGGCACAATCATCCGCATCATCTTTTGCGCAACCCCCTCGCCCATCTTATCCATGGTCCAAGGCGGTTTGGGCAGCAGTTGCGTTTCCATCGCCTCTGACAGACGTTCCAACACACCGCCCAGCGCGTCTTGGGGTAAGACCCGCAATGTGCCGCGCAGATGCACCGCTACATAGTTCCAAGTGGGCACCTGATCGACCACCCCGTACCAATCGGGCGAAACATAGCTGTCTGCCCCGCTGACGGCGATCACCGCTTGCTGTGGGCCGTCATCCCCCAATACCCGCAGAATCGGGTTAGAGCGCACCAGATGGCCCTCAAGTGCTGTGCCATCTTCGGACAATTGGAACGGAATATGGCTGATCAGCGGACCTTGGTCCGCATTCACAGCCAAAACACCAAAGCCCCGCGCCCGTGCAAAGGTCAAATTTTGCGCATGCTCCGCTTTGCGGTAAACTGGGTTGGGATGCATTGGAACAGTCCTTTAAAGTGGTTAGGCCTAGGGCTGCGGCGGGAAAACTGTCACCCCGTCGCCCTGCTGCCATTTCGGGTATTTCGTCATGATCGACAGGAAACGCGGGCTGGTCACAAAATCATCGAGCCAGCGGATCAGGTTTGGCCAGTCTTGCCTGTCAAACCACGCACGATCCGTATTGGCAAACTGACGCACGAAAGGCGCGATGCCGATGTCACCAAAGCCGATGCGATCCCCGAACAGATAGGCCTGATCCACAAGCCGCCCCTCCAGCTCCCGCAAAAAGACAGACGCCAGCACCCGTTCCTGTTCAGGGTCCACATCTTCATAACGGACGGCGTATTTGAAGCGGTCCAGATGACCTTTGAAATCGGTCTCGCAACGTTTCACCAAATCCACCGCCTCTTCCCCCGCATAGCATAAACCTTCGGGGTCGTTTTGCCCCAAGGCCCAGCGCATCACGTCGAGGCTTTCTTCAATCACTTCCCCGTCCACCACCATCACAGGCACCGTGCCCTTGGGCGAGGCCGCAAGGAATTCAGGCGCTTTGTCCCGCAAAACAATTTCACGCAGTTCGGTGTTCAGACCGCTGGACGCCACCGCCAAGCGTGCGCGCATGGCATAGGGGCAGCGTCGGAAGGAATAAAAAATCGGCGGCACAAAGTACTCCTGTTCAGCATCGGGGATGTCATCGGGTTTTGCCCAACAAATAGCGGGCTTGCCGGATCGTCAAGCCGCCTTATAGTTGGGCAACCTGCGAAAGGACCAAAGCCATGAGTTTTGCCGAAGCTATTGCCCTGCAACCCACATGGGTTGGATTGTGGCTGAACTGCCTGTTGTTTGGCGCTTTTATTCTGCCACTGGCACTGTTGATCTGGCGCCCCACCCGCGTGGCCGCGCTGCTGACGTTGGCCGCTGGGATCATTGCGGGAATAAGCATCAACTGGATGTATACCAAACTTGGATACGTCAAACTGCTGGGACTACCCCATATTATTCTTTGGGGGCCGCTGGTGGTTTATCTGATCGCCCAGATGCGCCGCCCAGAGGTTACAAAATGGCCATGGCGCATCCTGTTCATGATCGTCGCCACCTTGCTGGTGTCTTTGGCCTTTGATGTGGTGGATGTGGCCCGGTATGCCCTTGGCGAACGCACCCCTATGGCAGGCACGCCCTAACCATAATTACGCAGCGGTCAGTTTTGATCCGTCAATGCCGCTGATCAGGGTCGAAACAATCTGGCCCTCGGGTTGATCCGATGCAAACATCACCTCGGTAAAACCTTCGGTGCGGCCCATACGGGGGTTTTCCATCAACACGGAATGTTGCTTGCCCAGCTGCGCCGCCAGATGGCTGTCCACCCGCAGCACACCTGCTGCGCGCAACCGTTTGGCCCGCGCTTTGATCACAGATTTTTCCAGCTGCGGCATCCGCGCGGCGGGGGTGCCTTGGCGGGGCGAAAACGGAAATACATGCAGCCACGTCAGGCCGCAGTCTTCGACCAGCTTTAGCGAGTTTTCGAACATCTCTTCGGTTTCGGTGGGGAAACCTGCGATAATATCCGCGCCATACACAATATCAGGGCGGGCCTTGCGCATATCCTGACAAAACGCGATGGCATCGTCGCGCAAGTGGCGGCGTTTCATCCGTTTCAGGATCATATTGTCGCCCGCCTGCAAAGACAGATGCAAATGGGGCATCAAGCGGCGTTCATCGGCAATGGCATCGACCAAAGCACCATCGGCCTCGACCGAATCAATGCTGGATATCCGCAAGCGCGGCAGGTCAGGCACAAGTTTCAGGATGCGCTGCACCAAATCCCCCAGCGGAGGGTTCCCCGGCAGGTCATCGCCCCAACTGGTGATATCAACGCCCGTCAAAACCACCTCGTTATATCCCGTAGCTACCAGACGTTTGATCTGTTCCACCACCACTCCTGCAGGAACCGAGCGGGAATTGCCGCGACCATAGGGGATAATGCAAAAAGTACAGCGGTGGTCACAACCGTTTTGCACCTGAACATAGGCGCGGCTGCGGGTACCGAATCCGTCAATCAGATGGCCAGCGGTCTGTTTGACGGACATAATGTCATCCACCAGCACACCTTCGGTTTCACCGATGAAATCAGCACCTTTCCCCAGCTTTTGCCAGGTTTCCGCCTGCATTTTTTCGGTATTGCCCAGAACCAGATCAACCTCGGCCATGGCGGAATAGGTGGCGGGTTCGGTTTGCGCGGCGCAGCCTGTTACGATGATCCGCGCATCGGGGTGTTCGCGACGCAGCTTGCGGATGGATTGCTTGGACTGGCGCACGGCTTCGGCGGTTACAGCGCAGGTGTTTACCACAACTGCGTTTTCCAAACCGCCAGCGGCCGTCAGTTCTTTCATCGCCTCGGTTTCATAAGTGTTCAACCGACAGCCGAAAGTGGCAAAAACTGGGGGGGTGGTCATTTTATTGTATCCAGAAAATCACGGGACAACATACCGGAAAACACCAGCTGCGTCGGTCCTGTCATCCAAACCCCATCGTCGCGCCAGTCTATCCCCAGATCGCCGCCATCCAGATGGATCGTCACCTTGCGCTCTGTCAGACCCTTGCGATGGGCCACAACCGCAGAGGCACAGGCCCCTGATCCACAGGCCAGCGTTAACAAACCGCCCCGCTCCCACACACGCATGCGAATGGTGTTGCGATCCAGTATTTGAATGAATTCCACATTGGTGCGTTCAGGAAACAGCGCGTGATGTTCATAGATCGGCCCCAGTTTCGGCAGATCCAGCGATTCCACGTCCTCCACCACAAACACGCAATGGGGGTTGCCCATGCCAGCCGCACCAGGTGCGCCGTCAATTGGCAGGGCGTTCAGGTCAACCGCATGGGCCAGCGGCACATCCTGCCAATCCAGCTGCGGCATACCCATATTAACGCTGACCAGCCCATTGCCCGCCTCAACAGCAGACAAAAGCCCCCGCTCCGTGCGCAGGGTCAGTTCGGATTTGCCGGTTTCATCCATGATCAACCGCGCCACGCAGCGCGTTGCATTGCCGCAGGCGCCCGCGGTGGACCCATCCGTATTCCAGAACTCGATATCCACATCCGCCCCGTCGCTGGTCGTTAAAACCACCAACTGATCGAATCCCACGCCGAAATAGCGGTGCCCGATAGCCCGCGCCATGTCTGCTGTCATGGGTGATTCCGTCTTACGCGCATCGAGAACGACGAAATCATTGCCCAACCCGTGCATCTTTAAAAACGGCAACCCGTTTGTCTGTGAGTCCATCATATTCATACCCGCCATATAGCCCTTTCGGCCCGATCATTCCAGACGTGTCATTATTTCGAATTTTCTCCCTTGACCACACCCCCCAGCCCCCTTAATACGCCCCCACAGTGAGGGCCCTTAGCTCAGTTGGTAGAGCAACTGACTTTTAATCAGTAGGTCGATGGTTCGAACCCATCAGGGCTCACCAAAATTCAAAAGGTCTGACAAGCGATTGTCAGGCCTTTTTGATTTTGTGAACTGTCTCCCCGCATTAAACACTTTGGAACGACAGCCTGCGCAACAAGACTTCCGCCAATTTGGGAATAATTACTAATTACTCAAAAATTGCGGATTTTTTGCGCACTTCAACTCAGAACGGAGCATCGCGCCGATGAGTTCTGCAAGGTGATGGTTGCCGCCCGCGCCCAGCGAATATACTCAAGTTTACAGATTATTATTTTCTACTGCCCTAGGAAAAGATTTTTTACTTTTCAGACAAAGGGATCACCGCTTTAGAAATCGCTGTGGAATCACATTATTTTCAATATATTTCAATAACTTATATATTTATTAACTTCATAAATCCTACCAGCCGTCCTTAGCCGTCTCTTCCCGAATCGCGAAATCAATTCCCAACCACTCCTTAAACGAGGCGGGGCAATAGACACCTTATTTAACCGAATAATAACCTTTTGTTAACTCAATGGCATCAGGATTAGACGGTAAAGGAAAACATATGAAACCGAATTTCAAAAGACTAAGCACCGCCAGTCTACTCTTCGTACTCTGCGCCTCACCGGGGCTTACAGCCACAACAACAGCTGTTCTAACGGTAACTGCCGCAGTGGCAGATACCTGCATCATCGCAGCAACTCCGGGCCTTGCCTTCGGGACCATCGACAGTTCTACCACTACGGACGAAACCGTCGCAGGTGTGATCACAGTGTCCTGCACCACAGTCAAAACCGGACTTTCCCTTGATATGGGTGGCAGTGCCAATGCTTCCAGCGGACAACGGCGCATGTATGACGGCGTTTCGGCCTATCTCCCCTATAACATCCATTCTGATTCAGGCCATGTCACTGCCGTCGCGATCGACGGCCAGTTTGGCGCAGATTTTGATGTGGTAGCCGCCGTGCCCCAACAATTCAGCGTATACGGCCAGATCCCAAGCGGCTCTTATTCTCTCGGGGCTTATACAGACACAATTACGGTTACCTTAAACTATTAGAACCGGGCCAACCGGTTCAAAAAGCAGGCCAAAGATGAAACTGATTTTACACAGTCTTGCAGGGATATTGCTTCTTTTCTTGCCGAATATCGTTGCCGCACAGTCGCTTGCGGTCTCGCCCACCAAACTGGAAGTGCCCACTGGTGCTTCACAAACCAGCTTGACGGTTAAGGCCGATGGCGGCGGCGCTGCCGTGCTTCAAATGCGCGTTATGTCGTGGAGAGAGGGACAGGACCCCAACAAATTGAAACCAACCCGCGATGTGGTTGTCAGCCCCCCAGTGGCCAAACTGAAACCCCGACAAGAACTGACAGTGCGTATCGTGCGCACCAAGAAACGCGCTGTGCGCAGACGGGAATGCTACAGGGTATTAGTTGACCGCCTGCCAGATCGCAGAACAAACGGGCAGGTCGTCAAACTACAGGTGCGGCATTCTTTGCCGCTGTGCTTTTCCTCGTAAGACCCCCCCAAAAGGATGACCAATCACTCGAAATGGGTATTCTGCGAAATCTGATCCATTGCAGCGCTGTTATATGCGTCACCTGCGGCACCGCTCTTGCACAGGCTGTCAGCACCGATCTGGAAATTTCAGCAGAAATCGATGCTTCAGAACATCCCTATGAACTGATTGCGCCGCCCGAAGACACGCCGCTTTTCCTAGAGGTGGTGATCAACCGTGCCAGTACCCAACTGATTGCAGAATTCACCCACCACACAGACAACCGCTTTTCGTCTCCCCGCTCTGAATTGATAGAAGTGGGCATTCGCCCCCCACTTGGTGTGTCAAAAAACGTCTATCTGGATACAATCGAAGGCCTGACCTTTCGCTATAATCTGCAAGCACAGGCCCTTTATATATCAGTGCCGTATCAATCACTTTTGCCCCGCGTCACCTCGGCCCGGTATAAAAGTGAAATGATCGCCCCCGAACGCAGCTATGGCGCAGTTTTAAACTATGCGCTTACCGCTAATTTCGGTCCAAAAAACGGTCAAACAGGTTTAAATTTCAACGGATTATCCGGCTCTCTCAGCGGTTGGGTCTTTACCCCTTTCGCAGCCCTTTCCAGCACCGGTTTCTTCCACACACCAAGCGGGGGACTGGGAAACACCGACTTTATCCGACAGGAAACCAAACTTGAATTCAACAACACAAAACACGCCGTAAACCTGTCTTTTGGTGATTTTCAAACCTCTTCTGTCTCATGGAGCAGACCCATCCGCATGGGTGGCATTCAGTTTCGTCGCGATTTCAGCCTCCGCTCGGACATTGTGACCGAACAACTATTTTCCTTTGATGGCGCGGCGGCGGTCCCGTCAACCGTCGACGTTTTCATCGAAAACAGCCGCGCCTATACGGGCAGGGTTGGCCAAGGCCGTTTCCGACTCGAAGACATCCCCTTTTTTACCGGTTCCGGCGATGCTGTTGTTGTCATCCGCGATGCAAACGGCAATGAGCGCCTGCAAGAGGTATCCTTTTTCGCCGCCCAAAACCTTCTCAAAAAAGGCACTTTGGATTTCTCGGTGGAAATCGGAAAACCGCGCGAGGATTATGGGACACAAAGCAATCAATACGCCTCGGACACCGCCTATTCCGCCAGCCTCAAATACGGCTTCAGTGAAAAAATCACCCTAGAAGCCCATGTTGAGGGTAAAAGCGATCTGATCCTTGGGGGGATCGGCTTTACAACAATCCCGTTCAACATTGCGGAATTCAGCTTTTCGGCCGGGCTAAGCCGCTACAAAAAAAACGTCGCCGCCTTCGCCCAAACCGCGTTGCGCACAACCATTAAGGATGTGGATGTACAGTTAAACATACTGCGTGCCGAACCCGGATTCGCTGATTTAGCCTATGCCACAGGGGTGGATTTTCTGGGCGCGGGGGTCATTACCTCGGGCGCGTCTTTGTTGGAATTCCCCACCGCAAACGAAGTTCTGTCACTTGGCATTCCGCTTTTCAAATCCGATCAGGATTTGGGACTGAGCTTGGTCCGATCGCAAAGGGCCAACTCTGAAGATCTTATAATATCAGCATCTTACGCCCGAAATTTGGGGTTTCGAAAATCCTCGTTCAGCCTGTTTGGATCGCACAATGTAAAAGATGACACCACCCGCCTTGCCGTCAACTTCGCTATCCCCCTTGGCAAAACCGTCCAAAGCCGGGTTTCTGCAACAACAGATGCAAGAGGCAGCTTGAACACCGCAGTTTCCCTTTCGCGCCCCTTGGGCGACAGGGTGGGCGACTACGGGTATCAGGCGCAAATTGACGACAATGGCACCAATCGATTTGCAGGATTGCGCGGATCTTACAGGTCTCGATACGCCAAACTGGGTGCCGAGCTATACCAATCCGGCAGATCAAGTTTCGCGCGCGTCTCTGCCGAAGGATCGCTGGTTCTGGCAGGCGGACAAATCGCGGCGGGCAATGTCATCAATGACAGTTTTGCCATCGTGGATGTAGGGGCCCCGAATGTGGACGTGAACCTGCAAAACCGCCCCGTAACCAAGACCGGACGCTTCGGGCGCGCACTTGTCACGGGGCTTTCGGCCTATCGCCGGAACCGTGTTTCGGTTGAACTGGAAGACCTTCCCGATGACGTAACTCTTAACGCCTCTGCGATGGAGGTGATCCCCGCAAGGCGGTCCGGTAGTTTGGTTAAATTTGGCAGCGACAGTGAAAATTCTGTACTTGTGACAGTGCAAAATACACGCGGCAAACCGATCCCTGCGGGGGCTGTGGCCAAATTGAACGGCACCCGATCCGAATTCTTTGTAGGGTATGACGGGCTGATCTGGGTGGAAAACGTCAAATCCGCAAACACTCTGCACATCACAACCGAAAACGGGTCTTGCAGGGTTAGCTTCACCTATCACGAGACCGGAGAGTTTCAACAATCTCTCGGGCCGTTTACTTGCAAATGAGCCTGCCCTCTTACATACGCGCCTTGCTGCTGGTTTTGGGGTTCTTTTTACAGGCCAGCGCGGCCCAAGCGGTCAACTGTAACGCGACAATTTCGTCGATCAACTTCGGGTCCATTTCCGTGCGCGCAGGAGCGGTTAACCAAACCTCTGGCGTTGTCACGATCACTTGCACCGGATTGCTTGGGCTTGCTGTGGGCGTTTGTGTCAAAATCGGCACTGGCAGTGGCGGGGGCAGTGGCAGCAATTCCCCCCGCTATTTGGTAAATGCCACGGGCGACAGACTAAATTATGAGCTGCGTCCCAATGGCAACGGCCCGATCAATGGCACGTGGAACCAACAGTATTACCTGTCTATAATTAGCGTTGGCACGGTGTCATGGACCATTCCCATTTTCGCCAGCATTACATCGAACACTGTGGCTGTTGACACTGGCAGCTATTCCTCGATTTTTTCGGGGGTGTCTGATGCCTCAATCACCTATGGCGTCGCGTCCTGTGCGATTTTAGGAAGCGAAAATCCCATTCCGGATTTTTCAGTTTCCGCAGATGTGGTTCCCAGTTGCGAACTGGATGTCACTGCCATGAACTTTGGCAATCTGAACACACAAGTTTTGGCCCCCGTCGATCAAAACGCCACGGTCAATGTACGCTGCACAGATAGCACGGATTATTCCGTCACCCTGTCCCAAGGCAGTGGTGGTGGCACAGGCCCGACCGACCGGCGGATGAAAAACGGCAGCCATGAATTGCGTTACGGGTTATATCAGGATGCCAGCCGTACCGCCCCTTGGGGTGAAAGCCTGTCCAACGATGTAGACTCAACAGGCATCGGCAGTAACCAAGCCTTTACAATCTATGGCCGCATCCCCGCCAACCAATCCGCCTATTTCGGCACTTATTCAGACAGCGTAGTTGTTACCGTAAATTATTGATTTAACACCGCATCAGGTTCGATCACTTTTCAGGTGCCTTTAAAGGCGGGCTGGAAAAACGACTCCAACCAGTACCCAACGAACACTCCAATACGCAACACGCTAGGACAGAACCACATCCAGACGGGCAGGCCCGCGAAAGCCAAATCCTGTAAATTCAACGGCTTCCGGGTCGGCAAGGTGCATATTTGGGAACCGGTCGAACAACACAGGCAGCAGGATCTGCCCAACCATCCGGCGCGCCACATGGGTGCCCTGACAAAAATGCGGCCCGTTGCCAAAAGCCTGATGGGGCGCTTTTGGCCTGAAGGCGTCAAACAAATGCCCATCCGTGTAAATGTCTTCGTCATGATTGGCCGAGGCTTGGATCGTCATCACCACATCGCCTTTTGGAATGGCAAACCCGCGAATATCCGTATCCTGCATCACCAGTCGAGAACTGACCTGAATCGGCGCAACCCAGCGGATCGACTCGTCAAAGGTTTGATCCCACAGCCCGTCGCGCAACACCTGATCGCGTTGTTCGGGGTTGATCAGCAGCCCGTAAATCGCCGTTAACATGGAATCCCGTGGCTCGTTTATGCCACCACCAATGGCGATTTTTATGTTTGAAATAATCTGGCTATAGGAAATCGGATTTTCCGCGTTCAGCATCACAGACAGCGCACTTGGCCCCTGTTCGGACAGGTGCAGCGGCTTCATCGCGGCGATTTCGGCGTCTACCTGATCGTTCACCATATCACTTTTGGCAAACAGATCATCGCGCCAGCCAAAATTGCCAGCACCGTCAATCAGCGCTTGTGACCACAGTTGCATTTCGGCGTCCGAGGCCTTGGGAATCCCCAACAAATGGGCCAGACATCGCGCAGAAAACGGCCCTGCCAAAGCGCTGAACAGCTCAACCGTTTCACCGCGCGGCAACTGGCTGACATATTCTTCGGCAATTTCCTGATACAAAGGCATCCAGACATCGCGCACCAGTTTCGCCATGAAAGTCGGCGCCATCGCCCCCCGCTCGCGGGCGTGATCCGCGCCATCCTTTCGCATCAACGTGTGGGCGCGAAACGCCCGTTCCATTGGCGTATTCGGGTCATTCGAGCTAAAGATTTCGGGCGTATCCTTGACCATTTTAGTGTCGGCCGCTTTGGTCAGAAAGGTCCGTCCAAGCGATTTCACCCGCAACACAGGGGTCTGCGCCCGCAGGGTCTTGTAAATGCTGTAGGGATCGCGGGTCAGCGCGTCGATGGTGATTGTGTTGTCAATCGGGGCAAAGGGGAGAGTCATTGGCACGGCTCGTTTTCGCATTCAGGGATGATTCCGCAGCGAAAAACGACGACACGGCATCAAGATTTCCGCGATCCTATCGGGAAACAGATTTTCGGTCCAACTTTTTAACCAATCGCGCCGTTAGGTCAGAGTATCCCAAAAAATTTGGGCAGCCGCGATCATCGCATCGGGGGTTTTGTCAAAATAGGTTCCGCCGACGGGCCGTGCAAAAAGATACAGCTTGCCTTTGTGCAACCGCCAGACTTCCGGGTCCGAGGGCACTTTGATCCGCATGGACATCGCACGGGTGCAAAAGCCGCCAAACTGGGGGGCAAAGGCTTCTGGCGTTTGGGAAAACAGCGCGGCCTCAGCCTCTGTTTCGAACTGCCATGTGGCATCGTTCCAATCGACCGTTGTTTCAGGTGTCCCTTTTGTTGGCGCCGACTTTTGGAAATAGGCGGTAGTGTCATAACCTTTGATCGCCACGCCCGATTTAGGGTCTTTTGCCACCAGCCCCGCCGCCCCAGCAACACCTGGCATGGCCAATGACACACCGGCGGCATACATCGAAAACAGCATCAGATGACGGCGGCTAAGACTTGGGTCGCTGGGTTTGTTCATCGGCTCTCTCCGGTTTTGCGGGCACCTCTGCGGGTTTACTCAAACTTTGTCACAGGACAAAACGTTTAGCGCCACCGGCTGTTCACATCTGCGTGGGTCACTGAAAATCGCGGGGCCGCAACCCGTAACGCGCCAGCCGATCATACAGGGTCTTGCGCGGCAGCCCCAAATGTTCCGCCACCACCGCTGCTTTGCCATCAAAACTGCGCAGGGTATTTTCCAGAACCAGACGTTCATAACCGTCCATCTGTTCCGCCAGCGTTTGCGCCACCGCGCCGCCGCGCTGCTGTTCCGCCAGAAACCCATTTGCAAAAGCACGCAATTCCGCAAGGTTTCCAGGCCAGTCCCGCGCCTTAATCTGGGCTAGCGTATCCGGTGGAATATCGGGCATTTCAGTATTGGCATAGCGCACCGCGTGGCGCAAAAGCACCTCAAATATCACGTCGATATCGCTGCGACGGGCGGCCAGATCGGGCACGGCAACGGTGACACAATTCAGGTGGTCCGCCACATCGGGAAGCGCGTTTTCGCTGGACCCGATGAACCGTGCGTCCGGTTGTTGGTCCACGGCATCCATCACACAATCGATCTGAACCCGCGAGGCAAGATGCATCCTCTTCACCGATAAATCCACAGCGCCAGTTTCAATCTTGAAGCTGGCGGGATCAATTTCAGGCGTGCGCACCAGAACAAAGGCACCGCGCCCCTCGGACATGGCGAAAATCGTGTGGGCGGCCAGTTTTTTCCCCGCCCCATCCGGACCAATCAGCAGGATGTGACGCCCCGAGTCCGCAGCGCGGCGCAAGGCATCGCGAAAGTCACGGCTGGCAGCGCTGTCCCCAGGAAAATTGACCGAGGCCGGATCACTGCGCCGCATCCGATGTTCCATCCGCCGCGTGTGCAAAACCAGTTCGCGGTGTTCCAGCGCGCGGCTCAACACGCCGATCAGATGGGATGTATCGCAGGGTTTCTCCAGAAAATCATAGGCACCTTCTTTCATGGCGCGTATCGCCATTGGCACATCACCTTCGCCCGTCAGCATCACCACAGGCAGATCGGCGTCAATGCTTTGGGCCAGCGCTAGAATGTCAAAGCCGTCTTTGTCAGGCATGCGGATATCTGTCAGCACCACGCCAGCAAAATTGGCCCGCAAAGTGCGGCGGGCTTGCACGTAATGGGCGGTGGAAATCACGTCGATGCCTTCCAGATCCAACGTCTGGGCCAATGATGCGCGCAGGGCGTCATCGTCTTCGATTAACAACACTTGTTTGGTCATTTGTCCGCCTTTGTCCGCAGCAATTCCACACAAAACTCTGCCCCGACGGGGTCAAGGTTGCGGCAGTTTAAAGACCCGCCAAACGTGCCGATAATCCCGTAGGAAATCGACAGGCCCAGACCCAACCCCTTGCTGGCACCGACGTCTTTGGTGGTGTAAAACGGTTCAAACACACGGCTAGGGTCTGCCAGACCGCTGCCAGTATCCGCCACCCGCAAGCGCACCACATCTGTGTTTTCCTCAACTTTCAGCGACAAGATTTTTTCGGGCTGTCCAGACATGGCGTCAATGGCGTTGGTTATCAAATTAACAATCACCTGTTGCAAGCGTACAGGCCCGCCCGCGACCATTACTGCTGTTTTAGGCGCGCTCAGGTTCAGCGTCACGCCTTCGGCGCGCAATCGGGTTTCGGCCAGCCGCACCGCATCAGAAAGCACAGCGATCAGGTCTACGGGTTCGACCCCTTCGAATTCATTGCGCGCAAAGCCACGCAGATTTTTTATGATCCGGTTGATACGATCCACCTGTTCGGTGATCTGGGTCAGATTGTCTTGTGCCTCGGGGATGCGATCCCGTTCGATCAGTTTGATCCCGTTTGCGGCAAAGTTACGGATCGCGGCAAGGGGCTGGTTCACCTCATGGCTGATTCCTGCGGACATCTGCCCAAGAGCGGTTAATTTTCCTGCCTGCACCAGTTGATCCTGCGCCTGCTGCAATTGCGCGGTGCGCTCTTCAACCCGTGCTTCCAGCCGTGCATTGGCCGCGGCCTCTACCATCAGGCGGTCTGCCAGACGGCGGCGGCGTTGTCCCAGTGCGATCAAACCTGCACCAATCAGCCCCATAATCGCCAGCGCCAGATACCCCAGAACCCGCGCGTTTTGGGCGGCATCCTTGACGTTCAGATAGACCCGCGTGGTCAAATCAAGGCGGGGCAGGAATTCAGACAGAACCATCGCCCGTTCCGGCATCACATCGGTTTTGCCAAACCGTTGCAGGCGATGACCGAACCAATAGGATTCACTATAGGGATAAAACGGCTGGACTACAGGCAGCGGATAGACCCGCGCAGCCGAAAGCGGCATCGCCCCCTGCCCGTCAGATCGCAGCACCAATTCGACGCGATTGGACAGAAATACCACGTTAAACGCATCCAGAAACGCCACCACCGTGGCGTCCACTTCCCATTCGAATTCCAGTTGTTCCACATCGGCGCGCACCACCACTACACCCGTAGGCGGGGCCATACCGTCAATCACGCCACGGGCGAAAAAGAAATCGCGCCCCCCGTCGCGGGGTTCAAACGCATGATCCACGCCCAGCCCGCCCGTCAACGCACGCCGCACATAAGCGGTCTGGCTTAGGTCCTGGCCCACTGCGGTTTCGGACCCTTCTAGATCAGAGGCCGCAATCACACGGCCAAAACGGTTTAACACCAGAATTTCTTCGGCCCCCACAGTCAGCGCAGTACTTTCCAGAAAATCATGCACCTGCTGTGGCGGGATTGTCCCTGTCATTGCCCCCACAACAACCGGATGTCGCGCCAGCAAATTGGGCAGTTGTTGAAATCTGGCCAACTGCGCCAGAACCCGATCCGAGGCTTGATCCAACTGTACCGCGCCTGTGCGCGACAGCTGGTTCAGATTGGCACGATAGGCCAGCACAAACACCGCCAAAGCCACAAAAACAGCCGCAGCACAAAAGCCTAAAGCGGGCAGAAAGCGTTTCAGATCAGGCTCCTGTGATGCGGGTTTTAGGGCAGCGAATCCCTTTGTTTCAATAGGCCGCGCAGGGCGGGGAATGGCAAGGCAACTTGTCCGAAAATCCGCACAAACCGGAAGTTTCGGGATCACACGCTGTTTAACCTGCTAAATTTTAAGCATTTTTCAACAAGGCAAATAAACCTTTGCGCAAAGTTTGGCACTACGCTCCCCTATAGTTGGCCGGATAACCGTCCGAAAAGTGACCCACTGGGAGGAAACCATGAAAACGCTCTTGAAAGCGGCCTGCATTGCAGCCGTCGCATTTGTACCATCTATCGCCGCCGCATCCTGCGAAGACGGCGAAGTGGTCGTAAAATTCGCACACGTCACCAACACAGACAAGCACCCCAAAGGCATCGCAGCGTCCTTGCTGGAAAAACGTGTAAACGAGGAAATGAACGGCAAGATGTGTGTCGAAGTGTTCCCGAACTCGACCCTGTATGACGACAACAAAGTTCTGGAAGCCATGCTTCAGGGCGACGTTCAACTGGCTGCGCCTTCGCTGTCCAAGTTCGAAAAATTCACCAAACAATTCCGCATCTATGACCTGCCGTTCATGTTCACCGACATGAAAGCTGTGAACGCCTATCAAGCATCCGACGCAGGTCAGGGCATGCTGGATTCCATGCAAAAACGCGGCCTGCAGGGTCTGGCCTACTGGCACAATGGCATGAAACAGATGTCGGCAAACAAACCCTTGCTGCTGCCAACAGATGCCAACGGTCTGAAATTCCGCGTGCAATCATCCGACGTGCTGGTTGCCCAAATGGAAGCCATTGGCGGTTCCCCGCAAAAGATGAAATTTGCCGAAGTTTATGGCGCCCTGCAAACGGGTGTTGTGGATGGTCAGGAAAACACCTGGTCCAACATCTACGGCAAGAAATTCTTTGAAGTTCAGGACGGTATCACAGAAACCAACCACGGCATCATCGACTACCTGCTGGTGGCCTCGGTTGACTGGCTGGACGGTCTGGATGCAGACGTGCGCGACCAGTTTATGACCATCGTTCACGAAGTTACCGAAGCCCGCAACGGCGAAGCCTATTCCGTGAACCAAGCGGCCAAACAAGCCGTGATTGATGCAGGCGGCGTTGTGCGCCAACTGTCACCAGAACAGCGTGCGGCATGGGTTGAAACCATGAAACCTGTTTGGGCAAAATTTGAAGGCGACGTTGGTGCGTCCAACATCGAAGCCGCCCAAAAGATCAACATGTCCATGAGCAACTGATCCCCGTCTAACGGGATCACCGCTTATAATCGGGCGGGCCTAACGGGGCCCGCCCTTTGAAAATCAACAAAACTTCGGGGGGATTTGCAAATGTCAAAACAGGCAACCAGTTGGACTGACCGAATAGAGGAAACGCTGATCGCGGCCATCCTCGGGTTTATGACCATCGTGACATTCGCCAATGTCGTCGCCCGCTACGGCTTTAATTCAAACATTCTTTGGGCCGTGGAATTCACCGTCTTCCTGTTCGGCTGGCTGGTTCTGTTGGGCGCATCATATGCCGTGAAAATCAACGCCCATCTTGGGGTGGATGCAGTGCTGAACATCGTATCCCCACAGGCGCGCAAGACCCTTGGGATGATATCCGTCACGGTCTGTATCATCTTTGCTTTTCTTCTGTTGAAAGGCGCTTGGGATTACTGGGCCAATTTCGCCAATCTGCCCGCCACAACAGGGCGCTGGTTCCCCACAGGATTTGAAGAAAACTACCGCCCCAAGGGCTGGTATGAAACCGACGACGTGCCGATGCCTGCAATCCTCGGGTTTATGGAAAACATCTTTAACGACGGGGATGAATACGAAAAACTGCCCCGTTTGATCCCCTATATGGTCCTGCCGGTTTCAATGGCCTTACTGTTGTTCCGCTTTTGTCAGGCCGGATTAAAACTGTGGCGTGGCGAAATCACCATGCTGATTGTCAGCCACGAAGCCGAAGACTCAATCGAAGACGCAGCCCAATACGTGAAGGATAATTAATCATGGAAGTCGTCCTTCTATTCGCCATGGTGATCGGCCTTTTGCTGATCGGTGTACCCATCGCAGTCTCGCTCGGGTTTTCGTCGGTGCTGTTTTTGTTGTGGTTCTCTGACAGTTCACTCGCCTCTGTTGCGCAAACCCTGTTTAACGCGTTTGAAGGCCACTACACCCTGTTGGCCATCCCGTTTTTCATCCTTGCATCGTCGTTTATGTCCACAGGTGGCGTAGCGCGACGGATCATCCGGTTCTCCATCGCTTGCGTCGGCCATTTTCACGGCGGTCTGGCCATCGCGGGTGTGTTTGCCTGCATGATGTTCGCCGCCCTGTCGGGATCGTCCCCTGCCACTGTGGTCGCCATCGGCTCCATCGTGATCGCGGGGATGCGGCAAGTGGGCTACACCAAAGAATTCGCCGCGGGCGTGATCTGTAATGCAGGTACGCTTGGCATCCTGATCCCGCCCTCCATCGTTATGGTGGTCTACGCCGCCGCGGTTGAAGTATCAGTCGGCCGCATGTTTCTGGCAGGCGTCATTCCCGGCCTGATGGCAGGCACCATGCTGATGATCGGCATCTATGTGATGGCCCGCGTCAAAGGTCTGCCCAAAGGCGACCGCGCCCCTTGGTCCGAACGCCTGTCAGCTGCCCGCGAAGCAGGTTGGGGCCTTTTCCTGATCGTCATCATCCTGGGTGGCATCTACGGCGGCATTTTCACACCGACCGAGGCCGCAGCCGTTGCCGCAATCTACGCATGGTTCATCGCCTGTTTCGTCTACCGCGACATGGGCCCACTGGCCACTGCCGAGGGTCAATCCAACACATCGCTGCTGAAAAAGCCCCAAGCGATCTTTACCGCGATCTGGCATAAAGACACGGTTGATACCCTGTTTGATGCTGGCAAACTGACCGTCACCCTGCTGTTTGTCATCGCCTGCGCGCTGATCCTGAAACACGTGCTGACCGATGAACAAATCCCCCAGCAAATCACCAAAGCCATGCTGGCTGCGGGCCTTGGCCCCGTTGCCTTCTTGATTGTTGTGAATGTGATCCTGCTGATCGGCGGGCAGTTTATGGAACCCTCGGGCCTGCTGGTCATCGTGGCCCCGCTGGTGTTTCCCATCGCTATAGAACTGGGCATTGATCCGATCCATCTGGGCATCATCATGGTGGTTAATATGGAAATCGGCATGATCACCCCCCCCGTTGGTCTGAACCTGTTCGTTACATCAGGCGTAGCGGGCATGCCGATGATGGCAGTAGTGCGCGCCGCCCTGCCGTTCCTTGCGATCCTGTTTGTGTTCCTGATTATGGTCACCTACATCCCGATTATTTCCACCTTCCTGCCCAATCTGATCATGGGTCCGGAAATGATCACCAAATAAGCTGCCGCCACGGCACCCTTGCCGCAGGCAGGACCAGAAAGCTAAGCCTCCGGCCATCACACCGGAGGCTTTTTCATGTCCGCAGTCCTGCAAGAGTTCATCACCCATCTGTCCCCTCGCGTGACCGGCACTTTGCACGGCAGCGCCAAACTGGTGATCCTTGATGTGGGCAGCGTCCTGCTCACCGATCAGGGTGCGGTTGCAGGGGACGGCCCCGCCGATGTGACCCTCACCGCCAGTGAAAAAACCTTCCGCAACATCCTGTCCGGCGATCAAAACCCCGCCATGGCCTTTATGTCGGGAAAGCTGAAAGTAGACGGCTCTAACATACGCGCGCTCAAGGTCTCGGAAATTCTGACCAAACCCTGACCTGCCACATTTTCCATTTTCCCCAAATATCCCCGCGCGGAGCGCATTTGCCCTAGAACACGCCCAAAAAACTTGTCCATTCGGTCAAGAAAGCCAAAAATAACACTAGAGAACCCAAGATAAACCCGCTAGCGTTGCTCTTTATCTTTATCCACCAACGGCAAAAACCTTCCACATGATCCTGAATTTCGGCTCCATAAATCTTGATCTGGTCTACCGCGTGCCCCATCTGCCTAGCGCTGGGGAAACCCTCGCCTCGGCCTCTTTTGAAAAATACCTCGGGGGCAAGGGCATCAATCAATCTATCGCTGCCCACCGTGCGGGGGCACAGACCTTGCACATCGGTTGCCTTGGTCCTGACGGGGATTGGCTGCGCGACCAGATTGCTGATTTCGGCCTGCCGCTGGACGGTCTGCAATCGGTGGATACCCCTACAGGCCATGCGGTGATTTTTGTGGATGATGCAGCTGAAAACCAGATTGTGCTGTTTGGCGGATCAAACCACGCCTTCACCCGAAGCCAGTTCGACGCGGTGCTTGCCAAAGCCGACCCCGCGAGCGACTGGGTGCTCTGCCAGAATGAAACCAATGCCGTGCCCGAACTGGCCAAAGCGGCCAAAGCCAAAGGTCTGCGCGTTGCCTATTCCGCCGCCCCTTTTGATGCGGATCATGCGGTGCCGATGCTTGATCACATCGACCTTCTGGCCGTGAATGAAGGCGAGGCTGCTGCCCTGCAAACCGCCCTTGGCAAAGATCCCCGCAGCCTTGGCCTGCCCTTTCTGCTGGTCACCAAAGGCAGCAAAGGCGCTGATCTTTTCACCGCCACAGACAGCTACAGCCAGACCAGTTTCGCCGTCGACCCTGTGGATACCACAGGCGCGGGCGATACGTTTCTGGGCGCTTTTATGGCCGAATTCACCCTGTCAAATGATCCCGCCAAGGCCCTGCGTTTTGCCGCTGCAGCCTCTGCGATCCAAGTGACCCGCGCAGGCGCCGCCCCTGCAATTCCGATGCGCGACACGGTTCTCGAATTTCTGAAAGACCATTCATGACCCATAAAATCATCATCGACACCGATCCTGGCATCGACGACGCAATGGCGATTCTTTATGCCGCCTTGCACCCCGACATTGAAATCATCGGCATGACCAGCGTTTTTGGCAACGTCACATCAGACATCGCGGCACGCAATGCAATCGTGCTGGCAGAACGGGCGCAGCAAGCCATTCCTGTGGCCAAAGGGGCCGACAAACCACTGGTGCAAACGCCTAACCCCGTGTCCGATTACGTGCACGGCGTCGAAGGTTTTGGCGATATGCCAGCCCAAGCGATCAGCGCGCAGCCCGTGGATGAACCTGCCCATGAATTCATCTGCCGCCTGATCAATGAAAACCCCGGTGAAATCACCCTTTGCCCGATTGGCCCGCTGACCAACATCGCATTGGCCCTGCGCCATGACCCGTCCATTGCGGATAAGGTAAAGGACGTGGTGATCATGGGCGGCGGTTTGGATCGGGGCAATGTCACCGACCACGCCGAGGCCAATATCTGGAACGACCCCCACGCCGCAGACGCGGTTTTTGCCGCCAGTTGGCCTGTCACCATGGTCGGGCTGGATGTCACCACCCAAGTGATCTGCCACCCGCCAGATTTCGCCCGTATCGCGGCAGCCAGCCCTGTTTTGGGCGGTTTTCTCAACGAAGCGGTGCAATATTACTTTAAATTCTACGAATCCCACTACGGGGTTCTGGGGTCGCAAATGCATGACCCGACGGCAGTTATTGCCATCACTGATCCCCAATATTTTACCATTGAAAACCACGCGCTAGAGGTTATCGTGGACGGCGCTCGCATTGGCCAGACGATCCGCTCTGCCGATCCTTCCCGACCCAAACACAAAGTTCCCATGGGCGTGGACATTGATGGTGTGAAACAACGGTTTTTAACTATGATTGAAACCGGCTTTTAAAAGGAGACTGTACCATGACAGAATTCGCCGTACTCGCCGTCAGCCCGTCCGATCCGGATGCCCCTGAAAAATTCGCCAAATCCCTGCGCGAAACCGGCTTTGCCGTGATCAAGGATCACGACATCGACATGGCCGAAATCGAAGCCATGTATGACGTCTGGCCGAAATACTTTGCCGATGACGCCAAACTGGGGGATGCCACGGATATGGGCGATCCTGCAGGCTATTTCGGGTATAAATCCGAAAACGCCAAAGGTGCGGCCCAAAAGGATTTGAAAGAATTCTACCACGTCTATCAAAAGAACGCTCTGCCCGAAGGCGTTGAAGCGGTGACCAAGAATTTCCACACCAAAATGGTTGGCATGGGTAAAATGTTGCTGGGTTGGCTGGATGAAGTCACGCCAGAAGACGTGAAAGACCAGCTTTCCATGCCATTTCAGGACATGATCAAAGACAGCGAAAGCCACCTGTTGCGCGTCCTGCACTATCCGCCCCTGCCCGAAGACGTGCAACCCGGCGAAGTGCGCGCGGCTGCCCACGGTGACATCAACCTGATCACCCTTCTGGTGACTGGATCGGAACCCGGTCTTCAGGCGCAGGATGTGAATGGCAACTGGCATGATATTCCCTGCGGCACCGGCTATATCAACGTGAATGCGGGCGATATGCTGGAACGGGCCTCGCGCAACTTTTACCCGTCAACGATCCACCGCGTGGTAAACCCGCCCAAACAGGAAAACAAATCCCGCTACTCGCTGCCGCTGTTCATGCACCCGCGCCCCGATGTGCAACTGGACCACCAGACCGCAGGCGAATTTCTGGAAGAACGTTTAAAAGAGATCGGCCAACGGGGGTAATCCCGCATATTAAGCCGTGAATAACCAAGGCACACTTGTGGTGCCGACAACAAGGAGACTCTGATGAAAAAAGTATTCACAACAGTTCTTGCTGGTGCGTTTACAGCAGTGGCATCATTTGCCGTTGCCGAAAGCCACAGCGATTTCAAACCTGCCGTTATCTACGATATGGGCGGTAAATTCGACAAATCCTTCAACGAAGGCGTTTATGCGGGCATCAAAAAGTTTCAGGATGAAACTGGCGTTGAAGTGATGGAATTCGAAGTCACCAACGAAGCCCAGCGCCAACAAGCCATGGAGAAAATGGTTCAGCGCGGCGCAACCGTTGTGCTGGGTGTAGGCTTTGCCCAAGCAGACGCGATTTCCGCGGTTGCAGCGGCCAACCCTGACGTTGAATTTTCCATCATTGACGTGTCATGGCTGGACCACCCGAACCTGCGCCAATACGCGTTTAAAGAACAAGAAGGGTCGTACCTTGTTGGTGTTGCGGCGGCTATGGCGTCAAAAACCGGCACCGTCGGCTTTGTTGGCGGCATGGACATCCCGCTGATCCGCGCCTTTGCTTGTGGCTTTGAACAAGGCGTTCACGCCACAAACGCCGATGCAAAAGTTCTGCAAAACATGACCGGCACAACCCCTGCCGCATGGAATGACCCGACCAAAGGATCTGAACTGACACAGGCCCAAATGGACCGTGGCGCAGACGTGATCTTTCAGGCCGCTGGCGGCACTGGCGTTGGTGTGATCCAAGCCGCTGCGGATGCTGGCAAACTGGCAATCGGCGTTGATTCCAACCAGAACTACATGGCGCCGGGCAATGTTTTGACATCTATGCTGAAACGCGTGGATGTTGCGGCCTATGAAACCATGAAAGACGCGATGTCCGGCGATTTCGAAGCTGGCGTTCGGGTTCTGGGCGTGGCTGACGGTGGCGTTGGCTGGGCGTTGGACGAATACAATGCCGACCTGATCACTCCGGAAATGAAGGCAGCGCTGGATGCGGCTTCTGCGAAAATTTCCTCCGGTGAAATCGTCGTGCACGACTATCGCGCTGACAACACCTGCACAATGTAAGCAGGCGTTAACCACTTTCGGGGGCAGCTTGACGGCTGTCCCCATCGCATATTCACAGGTTTTCGTTTTGGGTCTGCGACCAGAGCCAAAACGTAAGCCGGGCAGCAAAAGACCCGGGCAAAACGCCTTCAACAGGGTGAGGGACGCACATGAACACTGCGCTGGAACTGAAAAACGTCAGCAAGTCATTCGGCCTTGTGCAGGCCAATAAAAACATTGATCTGGCCGTTGCGCCGGGATCGATTCACGGCATCATCGGGGAAAACGGCGCGGGGAAATCCACGCTGATGAACATCATCTACGGGATGCACCGCGCAGATACCGGCACTATTTCTTTTGGCGGCACGCAGGTCGACGTGCGCTCTTCGGCGGATGCGATTGAACACGGCATTGGCATGGTGCATCAGCATTTTATGTTGGTCCCGACCTTTACCGTACTGGAAAACGTCATGCTTGGGTCTGAGGGCGGCTTTACCCTGACCGAGGGCCGCGCCACCGCGCTGGAACGGCTGACCAACCTGTCCTCGACCTATAATCTGCAGGTCAATCCACACGCGCTGGTGTCTGATCTGAACGTGGGTCAACGCCAGCGCGTAGAGATCATCAAAGCCCTGAAGGGCGGCGCCAAAGTGCTGATTCTGGACGAACCCACAGGCGTTCTGACCCCGCAAGAAGCCGACCAACTGTTTGAAATCCTGAAGGTTCTGCGCGATGACGGGGTTTCCGTCCTGTTGATCACCCATAAGCTGACCGAAATCATGGATATCACCGACACCGTGTCGATCATGCGTCAGGGCGAAATGGTCGGCCATCGCAAGACGGCGGAAACCTCGCCCCAAGAACTGGCAGAACTGATGGTCGGCCGCGAGGTTCTGCTAGAGGTCGATCGTAAGCCCGCCTCACCAGCCGAGGTGCGTTTTTCCGCCACCAATCTGGGCTATACCAACAGCCAGGGCGTTGTCGAACTGGAAGACATCAATTTTGAAGTGCGCGCAGGGGAAATCCTCGGGGTGGCGGGGGTGTCTGGTAACGGGCAAACCCAGTTGATGGAAACCCTTGCAGGTATGCGCCATCTGACCACAGGCAACCTGAACATTCTGGGCACCAAAGTCACCGCTGCCGATCAAACCAATCCCCGCATCATTCGCGATCTGGGCGTAGGCCACATCCCCGAAGACCGCCACACCCACGGGCTGATCCTGAATTTTGAAGCCCGCGAAAACATGATCCTTGGCTTTCACGACACAGACCTTGCGGGCAGCGGCACCCTGTTTGACTATAAAGCCATCCAGAAAAACTGCGAAGACAAGATGGCCCATTACGATGTGCGCCCGTCCAATCCGCGCCTGAACGCCAAGAATTTTTCCGGCGGCAACCAACAGAAAATCGTCATCGCGCGGGAATTTTCCGCCAACCCCGGTGTGCTTCTGGTGGGTCAACCCACCCGCGGCGTCGATGTGGGGGCGATCGAATTCATCCACAAACAACTGTTGGAACTGCGCGATGCAGGCTGCGCAATCCTGCTGGTATCGGTTGAACTGGATGAAATCATGTCCCTGTCGGACCGCATCATGGTGCTGTGTGACGGGCAAAACGTTGGCATCATCAACAGTGCCGACGCAGACAGACAAACCCTTGGCCTGATGATGGCCGGTCAACGACAAGAGGCCGCCGCATGAGCACGCCAACCCCACCCCTTCCCCGCTGGGCTGACCTGTTTTTACTGCCTGTTATCAACCTGTTCGCCGCGTTTTTTATCTGCGGGCTGATCGTTCTGGCCATTGGCGAAAACCCGATAGAGGCCATGGGCGTCATGATCAAAGGCGCTTTCGTCTATTCGGGTGGGCTGGGCTACACACTGTTTTACACCACCAATTACATCTTCACAGGCCTAGCAGTCGGCATCGCCTTTCACTGCATGATGTTCAACATCGGCGGTGAAGGTCAGGCCTATGTGGGCGGGCTTGGCGCGGCGCTGGCATCTTTTGCGATTGGCGCTTACCTGCCCGCTGTGCTTGCGATCCCGATCTGCGTGCTGGGCGCGTTTATTGCAGGCGGGTTGTGGGGCATTATTCCGGGCTATCTACAGGCCAAACGGGGCAGCCATATCGTGATCACCACAATAATGTTCAACTTTCTGGCCGCATCCCTGATGGTCTGGCTGCTGGCAGGCCCTCTGTTGGAAGCAGGCCAGCAATCCCCCCAAACCGCAAAGCTGGCAGACAGCACCCTATTGCCGAAAATGGCCGATATGCTACGGCCCCTGGGGTTTGATATCGCCAGCACACCCCTGAATGCCGCTTTCCTGATCGCCCTTGGTGCGATGGCTGTGTTCTATGTTTTGGTCTGGCACACGCGGCTGGGCTATAACATCCGCGCTGTCGGTCAAAACCAAGAAGCCGCCCAATACGCGGGCATCAACGTGCCCCGCACCATCATCATCACACTGGCGATTTCGGGGGGGTTTGCAGGACTATTGGCCACCAATGAAATCCTCGGCTTTAACCATAAGGTGGTGCTGAACTTTACCGCAGGCTACGGGTTCACCGGCATCGCCGTCGCCCTGATGGGCCGCAACCACCCCATCGGTATCTTTCTGGCCGCATTGCTGTTTGGCGCATTAACCCAAGGCGGCGGAGAGTTGGACTTTGAATTCCAGTCCATCACCCGCGAAATGGTGCTGCTGATCCAAGGCATGATCATCCTGTTTTCCGGCGCGCTCGCCTATATGTTCAACCCGCCACTGGCGCGTTTGATCGCAAGGATTGTCGCCCCGAAGGAGCCCGCGAATGGCTGATTTCCTGTACCAACTGCTGCTCGCCTTTGACGCCACATTGCGCATCGCAACCCCTTTGATGCTCTGCGCCATGGCGGGTATTTTCTCTGAACGCTCGGGCATTGTTGACATCTCACTTGAAGGTAAGCTGCTGTCTGGCGCTTTCGTCGCTGCGACCATAGCCGCGCTTACAGGTTCTGCTTGGCTTGGCCTTGGCTGCGCTATGCTCGCAGGCATATTCATGTCCCTGATCCACGGCTTTGCCTGCATAACCCACAGAGGCGATCAGGTGGTGTCTGGCGTAGCGATCAACATCCTCGCCAGTGGTTTAACCATAGTGCTTGGCATCGCCCTGTTCAAACGGGGCGGGCAAACACCCTCCCTGCCCCGCAGTGACCGCTTCACCCCGATTGAATGGTGGGGCGTGGATATGATGGACAACATCCCCGTGCTGGGCAGCATCTACCGCCAATTGATTTCAGGCCACAACATGCTGGTCTATGTTGCCCTTCTGGCCGTCCCGCTCACCGCGTTCATCCTCTACCGCACCCGATTTGGTCTACGCCTGCGCGCTGTGGGCGAGGTTCCCCAAGCTGTTGATTCCGCTGGTATCTCGGTGACATGGCTGCGCTACCGCGCTCTGATCGTCGGCGGCGCACTCTGCGGCATCGCAGGGGCCTATCTATCCATCGGCCAAGGCGGCAATTTCGTACGTGAAATGTCTGCGGGCAAGGGTTACATCGCACTGGCTGCGGTGATCTTTGGCAACTGGAAACCGCTGAACGCGTTTTTCGCCTGCCTGATGTTCGGCTTCCTAGAGGCCGCAACAACCCGCTTGGAAGGCGTCGAGCTGCCCTTCATCGGAGAAGTCCCCGCCCAATTGATGTTGGCCATGCCCTATGTGCTGACGGTGCTGTTGTTGGCAGGGTTTATCGGCAAACCACGCCCCCCTGCCGCAATCGGCCAGCCCTATCATAAATAGCCAAAGCGGGTGCCTAATCCGGCATCCGCGCACGGGTCTTTGCATCCAGTAACGGCCGCAAAACTGCCAACAATGGATGCCCCCCCATGTATTTTTGCCCATAATCCAGATTGAACCCGTAATCAAAATCATCAGGGTTTTTACCTTGGGTGTGCTGTAAAATCGTTTCCAACTTATCCAGCCCCTTAATCACTCGCGCTTCGGGGGAGGCTGCATTTTCATACTCATCCCACAACTGCAAAAAATCTGCTGCCTGATCTGACGGTAACCCGCCCAACAGGCTGACAAAATCCGCTCGCTCCGCAGCCCCTTTATCGGTCTGCTGTGCGGTCGCAGGAATATCCCCCGACACAGCCTCCCCCAGATCGTGCAATACCGCCAGTTTTAACAATCGCGCCAGATCAAGCCCGTCCAACTGATCCTCAAACACCAGAACCCACAGACACAACCGCCAGGTATGGGCGGCGGTACTCTCTGGCCGCCCCTCCCCCGTAAAGCCGGACCGGAAGACATCTTTCAACGCCTCCGCCCGCTCTAAAAATGCCAAACGCGCCTCTGCCTCTGATGGGTCCAAAGCACCCTCCTGTTTCAATGTTCCCCAAATACTCACAAATGCAGAACATTCGGATCAATCGGCCCCTTTGGCAGGTTCAAAGCCCGCTCCAATGCCAAGCCAACCTGCAACACCAAAGCATCGCCTTTGGGTGGCCCGACCAGCTGAATCCCGATAGGCATCCCTGATTTGGTGAACCCCGCAGGCAGGGCCAAAGCCGGCAAAGCCGCCGTTGTGGCAAGGAAAGAGAACCGCAGCCACTCCACATAATCGGTTAACTCCTGACCATCCACCACTGTTGGATATTCCTGTTCCACCAAAGTCGGCTCCAGCCCGACAACAGGGATCGCCAGCACGTCAAAACCTTGCAAGAATTCCCGCATCTGATGATAGACTTCGGTCCGTCCCCGCTGCGCCAGATAAATATCATGGCTGGTCTGGCGCACGCCTACGTCAATGTTTTCCTGCAAGGTTCGCTTGAAATGCGCCTTCACCGCATCGGGCACAAAATTGTTCACCGCCCCGTAATGCATCCCGCGCAGGGCCACGTAACTGTCATAAAGTGCGGGCGTTTCGGGGCAGGCTTCTTCGACAACCATCCCCGCGCCCTGCGCCGTGGTCATCGCACTTGCCAGAATATCACGGATTTCCTGTTCAACAGGGGCAAAGCCGCCCTGATCAGGACTAAAGGCGATGCGGATGTTTTTCTTTTCCTGCTGTACCGCATCCTGAAAAGACACGTCAGGGGCGTGCAGGCTGATCGGCATCCGTGGATCAAACCCTGACATCGCGTCCAGAAACAGCGCCACATCTTCCACATCCCGCGCCATCGGCCCGTTGATACCTTCGTTCAGGAACCCCGCCGGACCCGGCCCGCCGCCCGCACGTCCGGGCGTTGGGCGAAACCCGCAAACCCCGCAATAGCCCGCAGGAGTGCGCAGCGATCCCGCCAGATCGGACCCCGAACTTAACCAGGTTTCCCCCGCCGCCAAAGACGCCGCCGCCCCACCCGAAGACCCGCCTGCATTCTTGCGCGTGTCCCATGGGTTGCGGGTGTAGCCGAACACTTCGTTAAAGGTATTGCCCCCCGCGCCAAATTCCGGCGTGTTGGTTTTCCCTGTTATCACCGCACCACGTTTTTCCATCATATCCACCAACGGGCTGCTGACGGGGGATACATAATCGCGCATCCCAACTGACCCCATAGTGGTAACAACACCGCCAACCTCGTTCAGATCCTTGATGCCCACAGGCAGCCCGCCCAGCCAACCGGGGTCGCTTTGATCTGCGTTTCCAGCGGTTTCAGCCTGCGCATAGGCGCGTTCGCGGCATTGGGTGACAGTGGCATTAATCGAAGGCCCCACCGCATCAATCCGCGCGTAGGCCGCGTCCAGCAATTCTTTGGACGACACCTCTTTGCGTTTCAACATGCCAACCACGTCCCGTGCTGATTTCGCGCAGATTTCTGGTCCTGTAAACTCGGCCATTGCCGTCTCCCGTCTGATTGATTTTGGCCGAGTGTGCGGGGCGGCAGGAAAACTGTCCACCGCAAAATGCAGGGGTAATTGCACAGCTAAAAGATGGTGAAAACCAGCCCGCTTTCTCTTTCATTATTTTTGCATACGCTTGCAAACGACACTTGCACTCTGCTCTGTGCGGTGATTAACCTTGGGGAAACGCATTAGTTAGGACCAAATAATGGCAATTACATATTTAAAACGCGGCAAATCCGATGCAGAGCGGGCAGACGACGACACCAAAACCCGCGCCATTGTTGAATCCACGCTGAAACAGATCGAAACGGGGGGCGACGCCGCTCTGCGGGAGCTTTCGGAAAAATTCGATAATTATTCCCCTGTTGCGTTCAAGCTGGAACAGGATGAAATCGACGCCTTGATTGCGTCACTCAGCGAAAGGGAACTGGCAGACATCACTTTCGCACAAACCAACGTGCGCAATTTCGCCCAAGCCCAGCGCGACTCTCTGCTGGACATAGAGGTGGAACCGATGCCGGGTGTGATCCTTGGCCATAAAACAATCCCCGTGCAATCGGTGGGCTGTTATGTACCGGGCGGGAAATTCCCTATGGTGGCCTCCGCCCATATGTCAGTGGCCACGGCCAGCGTTGCGGGGGTGCCACGCATCATCGCCTGCACCCCGCCGTTCAACGGCAAACCGAACGCCGCCGTGATCGCCGCCATGCACCTTGGCGGCGCCCATGAAATCTATGTTATGGGCGGCATTCAGGCGGTTGGGGCCATGGCCCTTGGAACTGAAACCATCGACCCTGTGCATATGCTGGTTGGCCCCGGAAACGCCTTTGTCGCCGAAGCAAAACGCCAGTTGTTTGGCCGCGTCGGGATTGATCTGTTTGCAGGCCCAACCGAAACCATGGTCATCGCTGACGATACAGTCGACGGAGAACTCTGCGCCACCGATCTGCTGGGACAGGCCGAACACGGCTACAACTCGCCTTCAATCCTGCTGACCACATCGCGCAAACTGGCAAATGATACCATGTCCGAAATCGACCGCTTACTAAAAATCCTGCCCACCGCCGATACCGCAAGCGTGTCCTGGCAAGATTACGGCGCGGTGATCTTGTGTGACACCTACGATGAAATGCTGGCCGTCGCCGATGACATCGCCTCCGAGCATGTGCAGGTGATGACCGACCGCGATGACTGGTTCTTGGAAAACATGACCTGCTACGGCGCGTTGTTTTTGGGGCCGCGCACCAATGTGTCAAACGGGGATAAGGTGATCGGCACCAATCACACCCTGCCCACCATGAAAGCGGGCCGTTACACAGGCGGGCTGTGGGTTGGCAAATTCCTGAAAACCCACAGCTACCAAAAAATCACCACAGACGCCGCAGCAACCTACATCGGCGAATACGGGTCGCGGCTGTGCATGTTAGAAGGCTTTGTCGGCCACGCCGAACAATGTAACATCCGTGTCAGGCGCTATGGCGGTCTGAACATCCCCTACGGTGAAGGCGCCCCCCACCGCGAACCATAGGAGCAATGATCATGCGACAGGCGCCAAAATCCATGTGGTCCCTTGAAACCTTGGGGCGCACCCGCCTGTCGCGGTATTTCTTTCTGCGCGATTTCATGTTTTCCGAAATCAGCGCTTTTCACGGCATCCCCAACGTGCCCGATCACCCTGACTTGATGATCGCAGCTGGCTGCGCGCTGGCGCAAAACCTGTTGGACCCGCTGGTGGAAACCTTTGGCCCCATTGCGATCCGTGCAGGATACCGATCGCCGACGCTGAACAAATACGGCAATGACAATAACCTCAACTGCTCGCGCAATGCTGTGAACGCCGCCTCACGTATGTGGGACCAGCGCGACGCTGCAGGCAATATGGGCGCTTGCGTGACGATTGTGGTGCCGTGGTTCGCTGATCAATACGATCAGGGCCGAGACTGGCGCGATCTGGCCTATTGGATTCACGACCACCTAAACTATCACGAACAGTATTATTTCCCGAAACTGGCGGCGCTAAACCTGACGTGGCGGGAAAACCCCGACAAACGCATCCTCAGCTATATCGCCCCGCGCGGCAAACTGGTTGCCCCCCACGCAGAACCACCCGAACCCCTGCCCGAACGCCAAAAGCGCTACGCCGATTTTCCGAAATTTCGCGCCCTGCAATATCCACAAACACCCGCCACGCCCTTCGTGGTATAATGCCCACAGACTCGACCAAGGACTGTAAACATGACCCTTCCCCGCACCCCTTCTTTTCGCCTTGATGGCAAACGCGCCCTTGTGACAGGGGGAACATCGGGCATCGGGCTGGGCTGCGCGGTTGCACTGGCCGAACACGGTGCTTCGGTCACGCTGGCCGCCCGCAACACTGACCGCATGACCGCCGCCGCCGCCAAAATGCGGGCCGAGGGCTGGGCCGTTGACACGCTCTCCCTTGATGTGTCCGACATCGCAGACACCCAAAGTAAAGTCGCCCAATCCGGCCCCTATGACATCCTCGTCAACTCTGCCGGATTTGCCCGCCACGCACCGGCCCTTGAAACCACCGAGTCCGATTTCGACGCGATGACCGACCTTAACGCCAAAGGCGCGTATTTCATCGCCCAAGCCGTGGCCAAGGGTCTGGTTGCGGCTGGAAAACCCGGATCAATCATCCAGATCTCCAGCCAGATGGCCCATGTGGGCGGGCAAGAGCGGGCGGTCTATTGCGGATCAAAACATGCAGTCGAGGGCTACACCAAGGCCCAAGCCATTGAATGGGGACCAAGCGGCATCCGCGTCAACACCATCTGCCCCACTTTCATCCGCACGCCGCTCACCGAGCAAACCTTCAAACGCCCCGAGCTGGTGGCGTGGATCGAAGACAAAATCAAACTCGGTCGCATCGGAGAGGTCGAAGACATCATGGGCGCCACCGTATTCCTCGCCTCGGATGCCGCCGCCCTGATCACGGGCACCTCTTTGTTGGTGGATGGCGGCTGGACCGCCGATTAACCCCCAACCGCCTGCTTCAATGTTCCCCAAATACTCATAAAAGGCCCGCCCCATGCCAAACGACAAGGTTACATCGCAAGACGTTGCAAAACGCGCCGGTGTGTCGCAATCCGCTGTCAGCCGCGTGTTTACCAAAGGGGCTTCGGCCAGCCAGAAAACCATTGATAAGGTGAAAAAGGCAGCCGATGAACTGGGATACCGCCCCAATGTGCTTGCCCGCTCGCTGATCACGGGGCGGTCACGGATTATCGGCTTGGTGGTGGCTTATCTCGACAATTACTTTTACCCTGTTGCCTTGGAAAAACTGTCAAATGCCCTGCAGGATCAGGGGTATCATGTGATGGTATTTATGGCCTCGGACACCACAGAAAACATCGAACAGGTTGTAGATGAAATTCTGGATTATCAGGTAGATGGCATTGTGGCGGCCTCGGTTCCCTTATCGTCTGATCTGGCGGGGCGGTGCCGCGCGGCAGGCATTCCGCTGGTGTTTTTCAACCGCTCGCAGGATGGCGATAATCTGACCAGTGTCACGGCTGACAACTACGCAGGCGGGCGCAAAGTGGCCGCGTTTCTGGCCGCCCACCACCCTGAGCGCATCGGCTATATTGCAGGCTGGGAGGGCGCTTCAACACAGCGCGACCGCGAGGCGGGTTTTCGCGACGGGCTGCAAGAGGCCGGACTTGAAATTCAAAGCCGCACCGTCGGGAATTTCCAGACAGATTCCGCACGGGCCGCTGCGCTTGCCATGTTTTCAGCGCCGCATCATCCCGACGCGGTTTTTGTGGCCAATGATCACATGGCCTTTGCAGTGATGGATGTGCTGCGTCACGAATTACACCTGTCAGTGCCGGGGGATGTGATTGTCGTCAGCTATGATGATGTCCCCCCTGCCGCTTGGGCCGCCTATAGCCTGACCACTGTACGCCAGCCCACCAACCAGATGGTTGCGCAAACCGTTAAGGTGATGATGGAGGCTATCGGCGCAGAAGGCTGTGCCCCTGAGAACATCAAAATCGACGGCCCGCTGATCATTCGCGGTTCTGCCCCTGCGCCGAAAGGCTGGCTGGGATAACCCTTACCCTAACGGCTTTCAGAAACGACAAAACGCCCCGACACAATCGGGGCGTTTTTAATGTTTCAATAGTCTGAACTGTCAGCTTTAGTTCGGAGAACCAGCCAAAGGTGTGTTCAGGTAAGGGAACACGTTTTGCAATTCAGCAGCACTGATCGGCGCACCATCGGTGAAAGGCGCATTGCCAACAGGCGCATCTTCTGGATCACACAGGCCCAGATTGATCAGGTCGCTGTCTTCGTCCTCGACCGCACCGTCAACACCCAGTTCAGCTCCAAGTGGCACTGGATGACACAAGGCCCCCATCATCACACGCAGGGCAATATCCACCACGTCATCACCGGGGCGACGACCGTTTGGAAAGCCCGCCAGATCTTCGGCAACCACACCGTAGGAATGCTGCAAGTTCCGCAATCTCGGTGGCACAGCCGTATTCAGACGCATCATTTCAGAGCCGACAACACCCGCGGGTTGATTGAACCCAGGAAAGCCCGTCAGAAACGCTGTCACAAAGTCTTGGCGTGGAAAGTTCGACGGCGCGATATTGTCGTCTGCACCAACCGCATCGCGGAACAAGGCGTCCAGCAAAAATGGCAGCGTTGGATTGGTCACATATTTTGCAAAGGCACCGTCATCGGTTGGCGAACTGCGGTTGAATTTGTTTTTATCCGGCAGGCCGATCACCACTTCGTTCACCAGCGGGTTAGACAAGCGCGAAACCTGTCTTGTGCCATATCTATTGTCATGTTTGATGCTGGCCGTGGTCCAAGCCCCGATTACAGTCTCGTCGCCTTGGGTCACACAATTTGTCGGCACCTCAAGCGCGAGCGATGTCACGTTGGCTTTCCCCACCAAATCGTCATTGTCACGGGATTGCATAATCCCACCGGGGAAGGATGCGCCGTCCAGTGGCACAAGGTTCACAAGATCAAAGATTTCGCCCAAGTTCACAGCAAAGGCTTCGGCGCGCTGGCCGACAAACACCCGACCGTCTTTTTTACAGCCCGGAATTTTGAAATCATAGATATAACGATTGGCATAGGCATCGTAGTCCGGAATGGTCTTTTTTCCGATGTTATCCACAGGCTTGGTAAAGCTGTCCAACCCAGAGGTGGATTTCAGAACGCGGGATTTGCCCGTGCGGCGGTCTCCGCGAACCAGTGTCAGGGAATAGGCTTCGTTTTCACCCAAATTGCCAGTGTCACCGGCACTGATCGGGCCAGCGGCGCGCAGGGGAATTGCAAGTTTTTTGTCGCCAACAGGCACCCGAATATGCTTGCCGTTCTTAACCCGTGTGTTGTCAAAACGGAACTGAAAGGTCAGGTCTTCTTTGGCATCGCCATTGTTGTCGATGTGAATTTCATACAGCGCATCTTCGTCCATAGTGAAATAGTTCGGGCCCCCGTAGGGCGCCTGCAACGGCTGGTAGTTGGCGATAAAGGTGACATAGCCCTTCCGGCCCCGTTCGTAAGAGCGGAACATATAGAAATCCGTCGCATCAACTTTCGGCGTTTTTGTAATTGCTGGCGCTTCGCGGTGTGAAGATGCGCCGACCATGCCGACGGAAGCCGCCAGCGCAGTCGCGACCAGCCCACTGGTAAGAATGTGTCGTTTGAATTTCATTTGGTTCCCTCCAAAAATATCATCAGACCATTGGCGATCTGGCGGCGGGGCAGCGCAGTGACTTTGCGTCAACCACCGTATGAAGGGTACGCGGCACGGATCACAGTGGATCACAAACAGTTCCATCACGAAAACGAGAGCAGGGGTTCAAATCCCGCGCCGACATCCCGATATAGCAGTTGGTTTATCGAAAAGAATCACGATTGCAGCAAAAATAAAATTTGCAATATCTTGCGCTTAGCCCGCCACCGCGGGGAGTTTGGGTGCTTAAGTTGAGTAGTGCAAATTCCAAAGAAAAAGGCGACCTCTGCCGCCTTTTTACGTTCATTATTTTTTCAAGCCCTGCCTAAACAGCGCCATATCCGCCCGGTGTTGGTGTCGTGACAATGACGGCCTCACCTGCTTTCAGGATCGTTTGATCACAACCGTTCAGCACTTCGATGCTGCCATCCTGACGGCGCACTTCGGTCTTGCCGCTAAGGCCATCCTCACCGCCTTTGATGCCCTTTGGGCGGTTCTGACGGTTGCCCGACAGGATCGCCATTTCCATTTCCTCAAGGAAGCGAACCGTGCGCCGCGTGCCGCTGCCCCCGTGCCATTTGCCTTTACCCCCTGTACCCTCGCGGATGACAAATTCTTCCAGATGCACGGGGAAGCGGAACTCCAGAATCTCGGGATCGGTCATACGGCTGTTGGTCATATGCACCTGCACCGCATCGGTTCCGTTATATCCTTCACCCGCTGGCGCACCCGAACAGATGGTTTCGTAATACTGGTATTTGTCATTCCCAAAGGTCAGGTTGTTCATGGTGCCCTGACTGTTGGACATCACACCCAAAGCCGCCATCAGCGTATTTGTCACCCCTTGCGAGGTTTCCACATTCCCCGCCACCACAGCGGCCGGATATTTCGGGCGCAGCATGCAATCATCGGGTATGATGATGTTAATGGGGCGCAAACAGCCCGCATTCATCGGGATGTTGCCTTGCACCATCACCCGAAACGCATACAGCACCGCCGCACGGGTCACAGGTTCGGGCGCGTTAAAGTTGGTGCCTTGCTGGGGTGATGTTCCCGTGAAATCCACCGTGGCTTCGCGCTTTTCCTTATCCACGGAAATCGCAACCTTGATGACCGCTCCCTGATCGGTGTGGGTTTCAAAGCTGCTGTCGTGCAGCGCGTCGATCACACGGCGCACGCTTTCTTCGGCATTGTCCTGAACGTGCTTCATATAGGCCTGCACCACATCCAGCCCAAAATGTTTCACCATCTTGCGCAATTCACGCGCGCCCATCTGTTCGGATGCAATCTGAGCCTTCAGGTCGGCCACATTCTGATAGGGATTGCGGCAGGGGTATTTGTGATCCGTCAGCAGATGCAGCAAGGCGTCTTCGCGGAATTCCCCCTGATCCACGATCAGGAAGTTATCAAACAAGACGCCCTCTTCATCCACATTTGTGGCGAGCGGCGTCATTGACCCCGGCGCAGTGCCGCCCACATCCGCATGATGCCCGCGCGACGCTGTGTAGAACAGGATTTCCTGCCCTGCATCGTCAAACACTGGCGTCACTGTGGTGATGTCTGGCAGGTGCGTGCCGCCGTTATAGGGCGCGTTCAGGCAGAACACATCGCCGGGGCGGATCTTACCCTTGTTCTGCGCAATGATGCTTTCGACCGAGCGATCCATCGACCCCAGATGCACCGGCATATGGGGCGCATTGGCCACAAGCGAGCCGTCCGCTGCAAACACGGCACAGGAAAAATCGAGCCGTTCCTTAATGTTCACCGAATAGGCGGTGTTTTGCAGGGTCAGCCCCATCTGTTCGGCAATGGACATGAACAGGTTGTTGAACACCTCCAGCATCACCGGATCGGCGGTGGTGCCGATGGCATGGGCAGAGGGTAGTGCTTCGATCCGCTTCAAAACGATATGGTCGTGACGGGTGATCCGCCCTTCCCAACCGGGTTCCACAACGATGGTCTGATGGGGTTCCACAATCAGCGCAGGGCCAGGAATAACCTGCCCCGCTGTCAGCGCGGCCCGGTCAGTGTACACCCCTGCCTCATGCCAGTCGGTGCCAGAAAACAGCCGCGTTGTACCACTGCTTGTGGCTTGTGCGTCAACCTCGGCCTGTTCGGGTTCGTCAATGGCTGCACCACCGCCTGCGCTTTCAACCTCAATCGCTTCAATCACGATCTGCTTGTCAGGATAGACAAATCCGAACTGGGATTTATGGGCCGCTTCAAATTCCGCTTTCATGGCGGAAACATCACCCAACAGCGCCTGCAACGGTGTATCTGTTCCGTCATAGCGCAAATGCACCCGTTTTACGGTCTGTGCATCCATCACCCCTTGATCTAACAATTCGGCCTGCGTGGCCTGCGCCAACGTGTCGGCCTCGGCCTCTACCCCCGCCAGATTTTCCGCCAACATCGGTTTAACAATAGACGCCGTGCGCGTGCTGCGAATATCCGCCAGCCCCATGCCATAGGCGCTGAGGATTCCTGAATGGGGATGCACATGCACGGTCTTCATGCCCAACGCATCGGCCACGGAACAGGCGTGCTGCCCCCCTGCGCCGCCAAAACAGGTCAGCGCATAGGGGGTTACGTCATAGCCGCGCTGGACTGAAATTTTCTTGATTGCGTTGGCCATGTTTTCCACCGCAATCGCCAGAAACCCTGCGGCCACTTCTTCGGCGCTGCGCCCGTCGTCGATCTGGGTTGTCAACGCTTCGAACTTGGCTTTCACCACATCCACGTCCAGCGGCTGGTCCTGATTGGGGCCAAATATCGCAGGGAAATTCTGCGCCTGCAACTTGCCGACCATCACGTTGGCATCCGTCACCGTCAGCGGCCCGCCACGGCGGTAACAGGCAGGGCCGGGGTTGGCACCCGCACTGTCCGGTCCCACAACATAGCGGTTGTTTTCATAGTGCAGAATAGACCCGCCGCCCGCCGCAACCGTGTGTATCCGCATCATCGGTGCCCGCATCCGCACGCCGGCAACCTCGGTGTCAAAAGCCCGTTCCAGATCGCCCGCATAATGGGACACATCCGTTGACGTGCCACCCATATCAAAGCCGATAATTTCGTTAAATCCGGCAAGGCGCGAGGTTTCAACCGCCCCGACAACACCCCCCGCAGGGCCTGACAGAATGGCGTCTTTCCCTTGAAACCGATCCGCCGCCGTCAACCCGCCAGAGGACATCATGAACATCAACCGCGTGTCGCTGGTTTCATCCAGTCCCAACTCATCCGCCACCTGTTGCACATAGCGGCGCAGGATTGGCGACAGATAGGCATCGACCACAGTGGTATCGCCGCGCCCGACAAATTTCATCAGGGGGGAAACCTCATGGCTGGTGGAAACCTGGGTAAAGCCCACATCCTGCGCGATTTTTGCGGCCTGAATTTCATGCTGTGGATAGGCATAGGCATGCATGAACACAATCGCCACAGCACGGATGCCGCTGTCATAGATGGTTTGCAGGGCGGCGCGGATATCATCATCCTGCGCGGCAGTTTCAACTGTACCATCTGCGCGGATACGCTCGTTCACCTCGGCCACTTTGGTGTACAGCAATTCGGGCTTGATGATGTTCTGGGCGAAAATATCCTTGCGCCCCTGATCGCCAATGGCCAGCGCATCGCGGAAACCCTTGGTAGTCAACAGGCCTGTTGCATCGCCTTTACGTTCCAACAGCGCATTGGTGGCAACCGTGGTGCCCATCTTGACGGTGGCGATCAGCTCGTTCGGGACAGGATCACCTTGACCGATTTGCAGAAAATCGCGGATGCCTTGGATGGCGGCATCGGGATAAGCCTCGGGGTTTTCGGACAGCAGTTTATGGGTCGTGATGACCCCGTCAGGGTTGCGCGCCACCAGATCGGTAAAAGTGCCGCCGCGATCAATCCAGAAATCCCATTTGCCCTGTGTCATCGTAAATCCATCCCTTATCTGAGTCTCGTCACTTTGAGTTGCTCAAACATCAACATTTTGTTGACATTTTGTCAACGAAAACTCAGGATAGCTCTATGAAAAATCTCGGCCCCGTTGTTTCCTCTGCCCATCTTGCCCAAGGCAGTTTCCCCGAACTGTCAGAGCTGGAATTTGGCCTGACCATCGCCAGCAACGCGTTTCAGCGCTGGACCGTGCGCGGCATGGCAGCGGCTGGAACCATTGATCTGTCCCCGCTTGAAGTACAGGTTTTGCATTCCGCCCATCACCGCGAGCGGCCCAAAACGCTGGCTGACATCTGTCTTGTGCTGAACATCGAAGACACCCACACGGTGAATTATGCCATCAAGAAACTGACCAAAGCGGGGTTGGTGCGGGCAGGACGACAAGGCAAGGAAAAAACGGTTGAGGCAACCGAGACAGGTGCAAAAGCCTGTCGCGACTATGCGGAAACCCGCGAAAAACTGCTGCTGGGCGCACTGGATGAATTGGGGATAGAACCCGATCAGATCAGCCGGCTGGCCGCATTGCTGCGGATGATGTCAGGCCATTACGACCAAGCTGCCCGCGCCGCTGCCGCCTATTAAACGACCCTGAAATCAGGCAGGCGCCAGCATATGCACAAAGGTATCGCCGTATTTGCGCATGTCCAATTGCTCGAACCCTTCGGGCGGGACTTGCGCTGCGTTTTCTTCCCAAACGATCAATGCGCCCGGGGCAATCCAGCCACCCGCCAGCGCCGCCGACAGCGCTTTTTGCCCCATAGATTTGCCATAGGGCGGATCCAGAAAAATCAGATCAAACGGCGCGCCGTCCAATGGGCCGAGCTTGCGGGCATCACGGCGAAACAGTTTGATTTCGGAGTCAGTCCGCAGGATTCCCGCGTTTTCGCGGATCAGTTTTTGCGCCTTTACCCCGTCATCGACAAATTGTGCAAACGCCGCACCCCGCGATAATGCCTCAAACCCCAGCGCGCCTGTACCTGCGAACAGATCAAGCACCCGCGCATCGCGGATCGGATCGCCATAACCGCCGTTCACCAGCAGGTTAAAGATACTTTCGCGCACCCGATCCGTGGTTGGGCGTAAATGCGCCCCCGCATCACCCTTCCCAACCGAAGCCAGCGCAGTGCCTTTGAAACGCCCCGAGATAATCCTCATTTCAGCAAGGATTTCAGTTCCACCGACAGATCACCAACCCGTTCTTTCGCAGGGGATTTGCCGCTTTCGATCAGGCGCTTGCCCACCATAAAGGCGCGGGGTTCGTTGGCCGCGTCCACCGCCAGCAATTCATCGCCTTTATAGTACCAGAAAGACGCATCGCCTGCTTTGTCGCCCGCGCGGGTGACAACGCTGTCATAGCCGATGTTCAGCCCTGCGATCTGCAATTTCACATCAAATTGATCGGACCAGAACCACGGCTTGGCCACATAGTCTTTGGCGGCCCCCATGATATTTTCCGCCACCAGTTCGGCCTGATCAATGGCATTTGGTACGCTTTCCAGACGGATGCGCCCGCCGCGATAGGGGAAAGAGGCGCAGTCACCCGCAGCCCAGATACCGTCAACCGAGGTGGCCCCCTGCGCATCGGTCCTGATGCCGTTTTCGATGGTACACCCCGCCATTTCGGCCAGTTCTATCGAAGGGGTAATGCCCACACCGACGATGGCAAAATCCACCTCTATTTCGCGCCCGTCAGACAGGACAGCCCCGCTGACGCGGCCGTCGCCCGTCAAACGGTCCAGCCCGACACCTTCGACAATTTCAACGCCGTGGGACTGGTGCAGATTGCGGAAAAAATCCGAGGTTTCAGGACAAGCCACCCGTTGCAGGATGCGGTCAGCCATTTCAACCAGCGTGACCTTAAGGCCCTTTTTGGCAGCCACAGCCGCGGCCTCCAGCCCGATATAGCCGCCGCCGATGATCAGGACCCGTTTGTCTTCGGTAAATTCCGGTTCCATGGAATCCACGTCGTTCAGGGTGCGCACCACATAAACCCCGCCCAAATCCCCACCGATGCTGGCGGGCAGGCGACGCGGGTTCGATCCTGTGGCAAGCACCAGATCATCATAGGTAAGCACTTGTTTACCAACAATCACTGTCTTGGAACTGGCATCCACACTGTGAACAGGATCGCCCAGAATCATCGTAATATTCTGATCTTGGTAAAACGACAGGGGCCGCAGATACAGACGTTCCAGTTCCATTTCGCCCAGCAGATAGGCCTTGGACAGGGGCGGGCGTTGATACGGCGGGGCGGTTTCGGCACCGATCAAGGTGATTTTCCCGTCAAACCCCGAATTGCGCAGTTTGGCCACACAAGAACTGCCCGCTTGCCCAGCCCCGATAACAACAACATGACCCATGACAATTCTCCAAATCGGGCTGGCACCTTGGCGACACCGCACTATAGTCAGGGTCAAGATAAAACGAACTCGAAAGGAAACTTCAATGGTTATCGGAACAGGCGACGCGCTTCCTGAAGCAAAACTCGCAAAAATGGGCGCTGATGGCCCCGAAGTGGTAGATGTAAACGCAAAAGGCGCAGGCAAGAAACTGGCGATCTTTGCGCTGCCAGGCGCCTTTACCGGCACATGTTCTACCGCCCATGTGCCAAGCTTCATCCGCACAATCGACGATTTCAAAGCCAAAGGCGTGGATTCGGTTATCTGTGTGTCCGTGAACGATGTGTTCGTGATGCAAGCTTGGGGCGAGCAAACCGGCGCAACTGCCGCTGGCATCGAAATGCTGGCAGACGGCGACGGATCGTTTACCAAAGCCATGGGCCGCGCATTTACTGCCGCCCCAGTAGGGTTGATCGACCGGTCCAAACGCTATGCGATGATCGTTGAAGACGGCAAGATCACCACTTTGCAAGAAGAAGAAAACCCCGGCGTTTGTGAAGTTTCCGGCGGCGAGGCTTTGCTGGCAGCGCTGTAAGCTTTCGCACTGATTGATACGAAAAGGCCCCGCCGAACAGGCGGGGCCTTTTTGATTCCGGTGCCTCCGGCGGGGATATTTCCCAAACAAAAAGCCGGTGCGAGTGTTTAGCCTTCGGCACGCACAACGGTGGTGGTCGGGAAGGGAATGTCGATCCCGCCTTTGTCAAAGGCATCTTTGGCAGCGCGGGTCAGGGCGAATTTGACGTCCCAATAATCCGGCGCATCAACCCAAGCCCGAATTGTGAAATCAACCGAGCTGTCACCCAGATTGGTCACCTTCACAAACGGCGCAGGCAGTTCGTTAATCCGGTCATCCGCTGCGACCAGTTTGTTGATGATGCCTTCGGCTTTTTTCAGGTCGCTGCCGTAAGACACACCCAGCACCAGATCCACGCGGCGGGTTGTGTGGAACGAGTAGTTCTTGATCGCTGTGCCGAACACCTCGCCGTTGGGCAGGATGATCTGTACGTTATCGGGGGTGGCCAGTTCGGTAGTGAACAGGCTGACGTCTTTTACAGTGCCCGAAAAACCACCGATTTCCACAAAGTCACCGATTTTAAACGGGCGGAACACTACCAGCATGACGCCAGCGGCCAGGTTGGCCAGCGTGCCTTGCAGGGCCAGACCGATTGCCAAACCTGCGGCACCGATAACCGCCACCAAAGACGCTGTTTGGATGCCAAAGCGTGCCAGAACAAACACGCCCGCAAAGGCCAGCAGCGCATAACGCGCCACGCTGCCCAGAAACGAGAACAGCATATCGTCGATTTTTTCGTGTTTCTTTGAATAGCTGGCAATGTAGCGTTGCAACACGCCGCCCAACCAAACAGCCGCCAGCAGGATCGCTGCTGCGTAAAGCACATTAATTGCCAGTGCGAAAATCCAAGCCATAGTCATTCTTATTATCCCCTTATTAGCCTGCTAGAACATTCATTTTACGGGCCAGCTTTACGTCCAGATCAGACAGGCCATCCACATCATGGGTGGTTAACGTCACCTCGACCCGGTTGTAAACATTGAACCATTCCGGGTGGTGGTTCCATTTTTCAGCCCAGATCGCGGCCCGTGTCATAAACCCGAAAGCATCAATAAAGTTCTTGAACTTAAAGGTTTTCAGGATCGCATCGCGTCCTTCAACCCGCGCCCAACCTGCATCAAACAACTCTGCCAGCGCATCATCATTTTGTAATTTCTCAGCCATCGTCTTCGCCTTTCCCTTTGCGAAACGGCCCATATGCCGTCATCACTTCGATTTCTTCGTCCACCGCATCCCGTTCCGCTTCGACAAACCGTGCCACCGCATCGCGAAACCCCGGATCTCCGATCCAGTGCAGGGAATGGACGGCTGTGGGCAGATACCCCCGCGCCAGTTTATGGGGGCCTTGCGCCCCCGCCTCGACACGGTGCATCCCGTGGGCGATGGCATAGTCGATGGCCTGATAATAGCACACCTCAAAATGCAGGCAGGGGTGGTCTTCCATACAGCCCCAATAGCGCCCATAAAGCGTGTCGCGCCCGATAAAGTTCAGGGCACCAGCCACCCAATGCCCGTCCCGTTCGCACATCACCAGCAGAATGTCATCCCGCAGAGTGTCTTGTGCAATGTCAAAAAACGCACGCGTCAGATAGGGCGAACCCCATTTGCGCATGCCGGTGTCTTGATAAAACGCCCAAAACGCATCCCAATGTTCGGGCAGGATTTGATCCCCCGTAAACGCGTGGATCGTGCCGCCGAAATCCTGCGCGGTGCGGCGTTCCTTGCGGATGTTCTTACGTTTGCGTGAAGACAGCGCCCCAAGGAATCCGTCGAAATCCACATAGCCGTCGTTGAACCAGTGAAACTGCTGGCCCGTGCGGTGCAGCAGGCCCATGGCAGCCCCTGCCAAGGCTTCGGCCTCGGTGCAAAAGGTAATGTGCAGCGAGGACAGTTCATTTTGCGCGGCGAGTTGTACAGCGCCCTGCACCAAAGCGCCCACCGCCTGTTCGTCATGCCCAACCGCTGTCAGAAACCGCCGCCCCGTAGCAGGCGTAAACGGCACCGCTGCCTGAAGTTTCGGATAATAGGCCCCGCCTGCGTTTTCATAGGCGTGGGCCCAGTTGAAATCAAAGATGTATTCGCCCTGACTGTGACCCTTGGCATAACAGGGCATCACCCCGATCAGCTTGCCGCCCTGGCGTGCCAGAATATGACGGGGCGTCCAGCCGCTGCCCTCTCCGACCGAGCCGCTGCGTTCCAACGCCTGCAAAAACCGATAGGTGGTGAACGGGTCAATCGGACGCCCCTCAGCGCCTTCAGGGCAGGCGCAGGCATCCCATTCGGCGGCCTCGATCTGATCGAGACTGCCGATGACCGTCACTTCTATCTGTGCGTCATCTATTGCGGTGTCGTTTTCCATGTCAGGCAACACATGGGCGTGCAGGCTTGAGCGTCAAGCCAGATACCCCTCAAAGGTTATGTTCTGCGCCAATTTGCGCGCTTCAGCCTCAACTTCGGGGCTGCGCACGGTCCAACACAGCAGTTTACAGCCCTGCGCCACAAGGTCCGCAACCACAGGACTGTGCAAATCTTTCACATTATGGGAAATGAACGTGGCACCAATCCGCCCGTAATCCGGAATCCTTGCAAGCTCCGCCAAGCGTTCGGCAGGAACATCAGGCCAGTCAGCGGCCCAAAACGGGTCCGTGACCAGACCACGGGGTACATCCGGTGCAAATTCGGCGCATTTGGCAATGGAATGGGGGTTGAAGGACATCAGCGCCAATGGCCCTTGATAGCCCGCCAACACATCACAAGCCGCCTGTTCCATGTCACCAGTGTTTGGGCCAAGTGCGCCATCCTGATCCTTGATTTCCACCAGCACAGGCACACGGCCTGCCACCAAATCCAACAGGGCGGCAAACGTCGGGATACACTCGTCCCCGTGGGTCAGGCGCATCGCCCCCAATTCAGCGGCGGTATGTTCGCGAACCGGGCCAAAATGACGGGTCAGACGCTGCAAATAATCGTCGTGGAACACCATCGGCACCCCGTCCGACGACAGTTGCAAATCCACCTCAATGCCATAACCGGCCTCAATCGCCGCGCGGGTGCCGATCAGCGAGTTTTCAGGCCGCCCTGCACGAACATCATGCAGGGTGCGATGGGCCAGCGGGGTTTTCAGGAAAGCGTCAAGCATCACGAAATCTGGAAGATGCCTTCGATTTCAACCGCCACGCCAAAGGGCAGGGACGAAGATCCGACGGCCGCACGCGCATGAGCCCCCGCATCGCCAAAAACCGCGCCCATGAAATCAGATGCACCGTTGATCACCGCAGGGTGATCGCCAAAATCAGGCGTGCAATTCACAAATCCGCCCAGCTTGACCACCCGTGTCACCCGATCCAAATCACCACCACAAGCCGCTTTCACTTGCGCAATCAGGTTCAACGCACAGACCTTTGCTGCCGCTTGCCCTGCTGCGACGTCCATATCGTCGCCCAGCTTGCCACAGATCAAACCATCGGTACCTTTGGATACTTGACCCGATACAAACACCAGATCGCCCACAATCACATAAGGCACATAATTCGCCGCAGGGGCGGGGGCATCAGGCAAGGTTTCCCCCAGCTCAGCAAGCACCGCGTCAATTCTTCCAACCATAACATTCTCCAAAACCAGTTCCCGCCACGCTACAAGACCACAGCCGCCCCGCAACCACAAAGATCACCAAACCAGCTTCAATGTTCCCCAAATACTCAGCCCGCCACCCGAACCACCGGCCAAAGCTATCCGCATAGATTACTCGCGGAATGCCCGGTTGAAATAGTCGGTGAAAGGTTTGGTCAAATAGCTGAGCGGAGAGCGGTCCTCGGTCTTGATATAAGCCTCAACCGGCATGCCCGGTAACAGTTCTACACTGCCCAAACGGGCCATCTCTCCATCATTGGGCAGGATTTCAGCCGAGTAATAAGACATCCCCGTCACTTCATCCTGAAACACATCTGCTGACACCTTGGCCACTTTGCCAAATATTTCAGGCGTGGTGCGCTGGTCAAAGGTTGAAAACCGCAAACTTGCGTCCTGCCCCACATGAACCTGATCCACATGCAGCGCTGAAATCTTGGTGGTGATCACCAGCGGGCTGTCGGTTGGCACCACATAGAGGATTGGATCTGCCGCACGTACAACCGAACGGATGGCGTGTACTGTCAGCCCGTGAACGATCCCTGACATGGGCGCGCGCACGTCCATGCGGCTTAGGGTTTCACGCAGGCTTAACTTACGCTCCTGCATTTCAATTTCAGAATAGCTCAAATCCCGCAGCGTGGTGATTGCATCTTCGCGGCGTTGACTGCTGAGCTGCAAAATCTGGATGTCCGTTTCAACAATCTGGGCTCCGCCCCGCGCCGCCGAGCTTTCCAATTCCCCGATCGAGCCGTTCAACCGTGCGGCTTCCCGTTCCAGCGATAGTACGCGGCTGGCTTGGGCTAGACCTTTGGCCAACAGACCCTGCTGATCGACCAGTTCTTGACCAATCAGTTCCACCTGCCGCTCTGAGGATGCAAGCTGCGCCTGCACCCCTTTGATTTGCAGCCGGATCTGTTGCTTGCGTTCGTTCAACTGCTCCACCTGTTTATCCAAAGACTCACGACGGGCTTCGAACAGGCGTGTCTGGCCTTGGATCAGGGCCAAAATTTCAGGGCTTTCTTTTGCGCCTTCGATCAATTCGGGGGCAAAGGTCAATGTATCAGCATTGTCCCGCTCTGCCTCTAACCGCGCCCGACGGGACAGGATTTCGTTCAACTGCCCGTTCACGGTCGCCAATTCGGAACTCAGCAAAGTGTCGTCAAACCGGATCATAACATCGCCCGCTTCGACCCTGTCGCCTTCTTTCACCAGAATTTCGCCCACAACACCGCCTTGGGGGTGTTGGACAACCTGACGAAAGCTTTCGACCTGAATCATGCCGCTGGAAATAATTGCGCCGGAAATCGTGGCCAATGTGCCCCAAACCCCCAGAACACCCACCAACAGCGCAACGGCAAACATGCCTGCGAACATGGGTTTCCCCGCTGACCACTTGGCCCGAGCCGGTGCAGGGGCCGCGCCAGATGGCCCCCCTGCCATGGAAAGTTGTTGCATGCTCATGATGCCCGTCCTTTTTGCAGCGCGTCAGTAATCTGCGCCACGTTACGCACCTGATCTTTCAAAACTTCGTCGCGCGGGCCAAAGGCTTTGCGCATACCATTTTCCAGCACCAGCAGGTTTTCACATTCCGCAATCGCCGCAGGGCGGTGAGCCATGATGATGACCGATTTTCCCTCGGCCTTCATAGTGCGGATGGCGTCGTTCAACGCATTGGAGCCGACGGAATCAAGATTTGAATTCGGCTCGTCCAGCACCAGAATCAGCGGATCGCCGTATAGTGCGCGGGCCAGCCCCAGTCGTTGACGTTGCCCGCCAGACAGACGCCCGCCGAAGTTGCCAATCGGGGTATCATACCCCTCGGGCTGTTCCAGAATCATCTCATGGGCGCCGGCTTTTTTCGCAGCAGCCACAACAGCGGCCGCATCGGGCGTTTCAGACATCCGCGCGATGTTTTCGGCGATGGTTGCGTCAAACAGGGTCACAGTTTGCGGCAGATAGCCGATGTATTGGCCCAGAACGTCCGGATCATAATTGTCCAGCGATGCCCCATCCAGCCTGATCCGCCCCGAGGCAGGCCGCCAGATGCCACAGATCACCCGCGCGAGCGAGGATTTGCCCGCCGCACTGGGCCCGATCACACCAAGCGCCGTGCCGGGTTGCACCTCAAACGAGACCATTTTCAGGCTGGCTTGGGATTCACCGGGGGGAACCGCCGTCAGGTTTTGCGCCGAAAGCAGGGCTTTGGGCCGCGGCAGGGCAGTGCGTACAGTTTCATCCGGCACGATTTCCAACAGTTTGGACAGGTTGAACCAACCACTGCTGGCCCGCTGTACCAGCGGCCACTGGCCAATTGCCATTTCAATCGGTGCCAAAGCACGCCCCATCAGGATGGAACCCGCAATCATCGCACCCGCTGTCAGTTCATTTTGCAACACCAGATAGGCGCCAAGGGCCAGCATGGCGGATTGCAGAAACAGGCGGAAGGCCTTGGTAAAAGACGAAAAACCACCCGTCACATCGCTAGAGCGGATATTGGAAGCAAGAGATTTATCCCGCGTCTTGCGCCAGCGCGACATCACGGCGCCGCGCATGCCAAGACCCTGAACAACCTCGCGGTCATCGCGGACATTATCCGCAAAACTATCCGCCCGAGAGCTTTGAACCTGCGCGTCAATCACGCCCTTTTTAGAGACCTTCTGGTTGATAATCGTCGTGACAATCAACAAGGCCCCGCCCAGCAGCGCCAGATAGCCCAGAAACGGATGGAACATAAAGATCGCACAGGCAAAGATCGGCGTCCACGGCATATCACAAATGGCGAACAACGCGGGCGAGGTCATCAGCTTTTGCACTGATTCCAAATCCCGCAACCCGCTTTGCACTTTATCCGCACGGCCGGGTTGCGACGGCACTTTCAGCAGGGCTTTGAACACCCGTTCGTCCAGATCAGTCTGAAATTGCGCCCCTGCACGGGCCAAAACACGCCCGCGTGCCCAATCCAGCACCCCGAACAGGGCATAAAGGGCGGCAACAAGAACAGAAAGGGCGACCAGCGTTGCCTCGGACCGGCTGCCAAGAACGCGGTCATAGACCTGCAACATGAACAATGGGCCTGTCAGCATCAAAAGGTTCACAAAAATACTGAAAAAACCTACTGAAATAAATAACCCGCGACTGCGGCTGCGCACCTCTCGCAACTCCGCAAGCCCAACTGGATAGTGCAATTTTTCGCCGGCCATTGTTAAATCCCAATCTTTTCGTGCCAATCAATTTTCAAATCACTTATAGACGCATAAAAGGTAAAAAAAACATCAAAGCAGGCCCATACAGTAGTTTGTTTTGTGCTATTATGGTTCAATTGACACAGGTTAATTAAAAACTAAGTGCTCAAAGGGCACAAAGCCGCCGTTTTTTTTCGCGGTTGGTGTACAGCCCTTTGCTATAGCCCTAAAAGGTCAACTCGACTGACCAGCCCTTAATGCGTTGACGTATCCGATATGAAAATCTGCTTGCCCCGTAAATTAACTGCCCTCCTCAGCCTTGCCTTAGTGACAGCCTGCACAGCTGCGCCGCCCAGTCAGGGTATCTATGATCCGGATGAGGCCGCGAACCGTAAGGTGCATAACTTCAACAAAGCACTGGATCGCAATCTTGTGGCGCCTGTTGCCCGTGGCTATGGCAAGACCGTGCCCCTACGGGCCGATCGCGCCATCAGCAATCTTGCATCCCATCTGGCCATCCCGGGCGAGGTGGTGAACAGTGCTTTACAGCTGAACTTTAAGGATGTGACAATCAACACCATCCGTTTTGCCACCAACACGGTCTTTGGTCTGGGCGGTCTGTTCGATTTCGCCACCGCCGCCGGCATGAAGCAGGATGTGGACACTGATTTCGGCAAAACCCTTGCGGTTTATGGTGTCCCCGAAGGCCGCTACCTTGAAGTGCCGATCTATGGCCCCCGCACAGAGCGCGAGACCTACGGCATTGTGGTCGACTTCTTTCTTGACCCTGTCGGCAATCTTTTGCCATCCAGCGCACGCAAGGTCACTTTCCCGCTATATGTCGTGGACAAGGTTGGTGACCGCAACGAATATGATGATGCGATCAATGGCATCTTATACGAATCCGAAGACAGCTATGCCACTGCGCGCTCGATTTATCTGCAAAACCGCAGGTTCTCGATCGGCGGCACTGTTGATCTAGACAATTTGGAGGATCCTTATGCGAATTAAATCCCTATTCACCCGTCGCGGCCTGCTTGGCCTGATGGCTGGCCTGTTTCTGGCAGGTCCAGCGGCTGCCCTGTCCCAAGCGGATGCGGAAAAGCTGATCAATTCCCTGACCAATGATATTTTCCGCTCGATCAACTCGGGCAAATCCGAGGCATCGCTGTTTCGGGACTTTGAAGGTATCTTTGTGAAATACGCCGATGTTCCGGTGATTGCGACCTCGTCACTGGGTGTGGCGCGGCGCAGTGCGACGCCAGCACAGATCAACGCCTATTCCAAAGCCTTCCAAGGCTATGTGTCGCGCAAATACGGCAAGCGGTTCCGCGAATTTATCGGCGCCACAATCGAAGTGAAACGCTCTCGCAAGACCCAACGGGGCTATCTTGTGACCAGCGATGTGACCTTTAAAGGGCAAAAGCCTTTTGTTGTGGAATGGCAGGTTTCAGATGCTTCGGGTCGGGACAAAATGTTCGACATCATTATCGAAGGCATTTCGATGTTGAAACTGGAACGCGAAGAAATCGGGTCCATGCTGGATCGCCGTGGCGGTGACATCGACAAGCTGATCGCCCATCTGAAAACCGCATCTTAAACCGATAAGCGGACCAACAGCTACAGGCCGCAGAAACTGACAGATTGAAACGGCACAGGATCAAACAATCCTGTGCCGTTTTTCTGTTCTATTGTGCTGCCCGTTCCAGAATGCGTCAGTGGTGAGCGGGCCTTGCCGAACACGACAAACCGCTCACGACAAGCCGCTAATGTGCGTACGCTCGGCGCGTGTCCCACACAGGGATCACCGCCCACCAGCACCACTACTCCGCTAGTTGTTGCGCTTCCCGAAGATCCCGTTGATCACCTTCTCCAGAACATTCTCGGCCTCTTTATCCAACCGCTTCACATCCTGTTCGATCTTGCGTGCAATGTCGCGCAGACTGTCGTTGGGGTTGCGCTGCGTGCCATCGGAAACCCTTGGCTGTTCGACCTGCTGGGCGGGGATATCCATTGGCAGCGGTGCCGGAATTTTACCATCCAGAACCCGTGTCATGGTTTCGTGCCAGATTTCAGCAGGCAGGCCACTGCCTGTCACCCCTGACAGTTTAGAGTTATCGTCATAGCCCATCCAGACACCGATCACATAATCGGAATCAAACCCGATGAACCACGCATCCCGTGCGCCTTGTGTGGTGCCGGTTTTACCCGCGATCTCTACGCCGTTGATTTTCGCCCGACCGCCAGAGCCGCGCTCGACTACTTGGTTCATCATATAAATCAACTGCCGTGCGGCCCGTTCGGAAATCACCCGCTCACCGGGTTGGGTGGTCTTGGCGAACAGCGGCTGGGTGTCGCCCTGTAGGGTCAGTTTTTCGATGCCATAAGGTTCCACCATAACGCCCTGATTAAGGATGCCCGCATAAGCGCCCGTCATTTCCAAAAGGCTCGATTCTGACGCGCCCAGCGCCAAGGCAGGGCCGTTTGCCAGCTCGTTCTTGATGCCAAAACCTTGCGCCGTGGCGCGAACCCGTTCTAGCCCAACGGCCACCGCGACCTTAACTGCCACCGTATTGATGGATTTGGCCAAGGCAGTGGTCATGGAAATCTCACCCAGAAAATTCTTGGTGTAATTCTTGGGCGTGTAAGGCCCCGAGCCGGGCACATTGATTGTAAAACTTTCATCCACCACCCGCGTATCCCAGCGCCAGCCGTCTTCTAGCGCAGTGGCATAGACAAAGGGCTTGAACGAGGAACCGGTCTGGCGGATCGCCTGTGTGGCGCGGTTAAACCCGCCAGCATTGCCGGATTTTTTGCCCCCCACCATACCACGCACCGCCCCGTCCGGGGACAGAACAATAATCGCAGCCTGCGCCTTGGACCCCTCTTTTACCTTATTTTCAAAGATAAAATTCATCGCGTCTTCGGCTGCTTTTTGTACCCGTTTGTCAAAAGTGGTCTGGATAACGATGTCTTCGGTGCTGTCTTTCAGAATGAATTCCGGCCCGCTTTCCATGATCCAGTCGGCGAAATAACCGCCCGCGCGGGCTTTGGCCACTTCGGACAATTGCGCGGGATGGGCGTGGGCATCTGCGGCTTGTGCGGCAGTCAAATAGCCCTGATCCTGCATCAAATCTATGATCAGATCCGCACGGTCCTGCGCGCGCCCGATGTTACGGGTCGGCGCGTTGGACGACGGTGCTTTTAGCAACCCTGCCAGCATCGCGGCCTCGGACACACTGACCTCGGCGGCGGATTTACTGAAATAGCGTTGGCTTGCGGCCTCAAACCCGTGACTGCCCGCCCCCAAATAAGCGCGGTTCATATAGATCGTCATGATCTCGTCTTTGGTGTATTTCAACTCCATCGCCAGTGACATGGGCACTTCTTTCAGCTTGCGCTCGATAGAGCCCATATCAGAAAAGAAAACCCGCTTTGCCACCTGTTGGGTGATCGTGGAACCCCCGTGGCCCTTCAGCGGGTGGCGCCCTTCGCGCAGGTTGGTGCGGATCGCGCCGACAATGCCACGCGGAGACAAGCCAAAGTGACGGTAAAACCGTTTATCCTCGGTAGCGATCACGGCGTTGCGCAATTGCGGAGCTACGGATTTCGCATGTACCAAACCGCCAAACTGATCGCCGCGCCAAGCAAAAACCTTGCCGGTTTCGTCTTCGAGCGTCACCGAGCCTTTTTGACGGTCATCCATCAATGCCGTCGCATCTGGCAGTTTTGCGAAATAATAGGCGGTAGAGCTGCCGATCACCAAAGTCAGCACAACAGCCACGCGGAAGGTCACCCACCAGATGATCCGCAAGATACCGCCGAAAAACCATTTCAGCGCCCGCACCAGAATATTGCCGCTGGGTTTCTTTTTCGCAGCCGGCTTTTTCTTTGGCTTTTTCGACGCGCCAAATCCCGGAATCATTTTAGCTGCCAGACTCGCGGCAACCCCCGCCGTTTTCGCAGGCTTTGCCTTTGGAGTCTTGAATACCTTCTTAGGCGCCACGAGAGGGCGCCGCTTACCATTGTCTGCCATTACTGCTCGTGCCTGATTGAGGTCGTTTTTTACAAGATAGTATTTCCCACCCGATTTGTAGAGTGCCTAGAAAGCACGATTGCCAGATTCTTTTGTGCATATATTTGCACCATTTCGCCCCTTTTGATTAAATTTTAAGCAAAGCACAACTTTTCTGCGCCGCAGAAAAACCAGAAACTTGTCAGCTTGCCCCCATCTGGCCTCATAGGTGGCAACGGCTGGGCGATCCGGTTGGTATGAAATCTACGAGGGACACATGAAGCTTATCATAGCGACAATCAAACCTTTCAAGCTTGAGGAAGTCCGCACTGCGCTGACAGACATCGGCGTCAAAGGGATGATGGTTACAGAAATCAAAGGCTACGGCGTTCAGTCCGGCCACACAGAAATTTATCGCGGCGCAGAATACGACATTAACTACGTGCCCAAGATGAAACTGGAAATCGTTGTGACCGCCGACATGGCCGAGCAAGCGGTTGCGGCCATCGAGGAAAGCGCGAAGACCGGCAAAATCGGCGACGGCAAAATCTTCGTATTGGACGTAGAACAGGCGGTTCGCGTGCGCACCGGCGAAACTGGCGACGACGCGATCTGATCGCCCTGCAATGATGATGAACAAGGACAAAACTATGAAGTATTCCCTTAAAACCCCCTTGCTGGCAGCGGCCATTTCCGCACTGCCCGTGGCGGTATTCGCACAGGAGACCGCCCCCACTGCGGTTCCCACCGAAGTTAACTTTATCCTCACCACTCTGTTGTTTCTGGTTGGCGGCTTTCTGGTGTTCTTTATGGCCGCTGGTTTTGCCATGCTGGAAGCCGGTCTTGTACGGTCCAAAAACGTGGCCATGCAGTTGACAAAAAACATGGCGCTGTTCGGGCTGGCCTGTATTTTCTACTACCTGATCGGCTTTAACCTGATGTACCCGGGCGATGCTTGGGCCATTCCAAACGTTCTTGGCGCATTTTCCCCAACCAGCCTTGAACCTGTTGGTCTTGCCGCTGCGGATGCCGACCTGTCTTACGCTTCTGTCGGGTCTGACTTCTTCTTCCAGCTGATGTTCTGTGCTGCAACAGCATCCATCGTGTCTGGTGCTTTGGCTGAGCGGATCAAACTATGGCCCTTCCTGATCTTTGTAATCGTGCTGACATCCCTGATCTATCCAGTCCAAGCATCTTGGAAATGGGGCGCAGGCTTCCTTGACCAAGCTGGCTTCCTTGACTTCGCTGGCTCCACCGTTGTCCACTCTGTGGGTGGCTGGGCTGCGCTGACCGGCGCCATCATCCTTGGCCCACGGATCGGCAAATACAAAGACGGCCGTGTAACACCTATGCTCGGCTCCAACCTGACACTTGCTACATTGGGTACATTCATCCTGTGGCTGGGTTGGTTCGGCTTTAACGGTGGCTCGCAATTGGCGATGGGCACTGTTGGCGATATCGCAGACGTTTCCCGCATCTTTGTGAACACCAACGCAGCCGCTGCTGGTGGTGTGGTTGCCGCACTGGCACTGACACAAATCATGTACAAAAAACCTGACCTGACCATGATCCTGAACGGCGCACTTGCCGGTCTGGTTGCCATCACAGCTGAACCTCTGACACCCTCCATTGGTGCCGCAACGTTGATCGGTGCTGTCGGTGGTATCATCGTCGTCTTCACAGTGCCTCTGCTGGACAAATTCCGCATCGACGATGTGGTTGGCGCCATCCCTGTGCACTTGGTTGCTGGTATCTGGGGCACCATCGCAGTTGTCTTCACAAACGGCGACGCATCCATCGGTGCACAGCTCTACGGTATCATCACTGTAGCTGTCTTTGTCATCGTGACCTCTTCGGTGGTCTGGTTCATCCTGAAGGCCACAATGGGCATCCGCGTTTCCAAAGAAGCCGAAATCACCGGTCTGGACATGTCCGAGCTGGGGATGGAAGCCTATCCCGAATTCGCGCAAAACTAAATCTGGAACCACCGCGTTCTAGTGAAAGCCGGGCCTTAGGGTCCGGCTTTTTTCATGGCACCGGCCCGGCGTTCGCTTCTGCAACTCGGGGCTGGCCTTATCCGTTCAAACCCGCCACCTTGCGCGGAACCGAACACCCCGCCGAAACGGAACACAAGGAACCCTGCTATGACTGCTACCATCCAGAACCTCTCCCCTGCCAATATGGAACATTGGGAATCCCGCGTAGACCTTGCCGCGGCCTTTCGCTGGACAGAGCGTCTGAACTTTCACGAAGCGGTGGCAAACCATTTTTCATTTGCGGTGAATGATGACGCCACACAGTTCCTGATGAACCCCAACCAGATGCATTTCGCCCGCATCAAAGCCAGCGATCTGTTGCTGCTGGATGCCAATGACCCCGATGTTCTGTCAAAACCGGGTGCTCCGGACCCCACCGCTTGGGGATTGCACGGCGCCTTGCACCGCCACTGCCCCCACGCCCGCTGCGCCATGCACGTCCATTCGGTCCACGCCACGGTTCTGGCCAGCCTGAAAGACAGCCGCCTGCTGCCCATCGACCAAAACACTGCCACATTCTTTAACCGCTATGTGATCGACGACAATTACGGCGGGCTTGCCTTTGAAGCCGAGGGCGAACGTTGCGCCCAATTGTTTGCCGACCCCAAGGTCAAAGTGATGATCATGGGCAACCACGGCGTGATGATCATCGGTGATACAGTGGCGGATACCTTCAACCGCCTGTATTATTTCGAACGATCCGCCGAAACCTTTATCCGCGCCCTGCAAACTGGCCGCGAGTTGCGGGTTCTTTCCGATGAAATCGCCGAAAAAACCGCGCAAGAAACTGAAGCCTATCCTGAACAAGCCGACCGCCATCTGGCGGAACTGAAGCTGATTCTGGATGACGAAGGCTCGAATTACGCCACATGAGTCACTGCACCTCTCCCCGCAGGGCGCGGGGGGAGGTGCCAAATTCCACCTGAAACGCCCGCGTCAGCGCCGTGGCGTCTTGATAGCCACAGCGCACGGCGATTTCGGCAATGCCAAGCGCAGTGTCGCTGACCAGATTGCGCGCCACGATCATCCGCTGACGGCGATACACCTGCTGGGGGGTGGCCCCTAAAACCGCTTTGACCCGCGCCTCTAACGTCTTTTGCGAAACCCCGATGCGCCGCGCCAGTTCGCCAATCCGCAGTGGTGTTTCCACATGTTCCTGCATCAGATCCAGCGCCTGTGCCACCAGTCGATCCTTGGCCCGCCCCGAAATCCCCCGCGCCCGCGCGTCAGACATAAACAAAGACGCCACATCCTGACGCAAGGCTTCACCTTTTTTCTCGGCAATCAGGGTCATCACCAGATCAAACGCCGCCATAGCCCCCGTGCACGTGATGCGATCCCCGTCGATGACAAAACGTTCACGCAGGACCTCCACATCTTGAAACCGCTCGGCAAAGGCGGTCAACTCGTCCCAGTGGATCGTTGCCCGTCGCCCCGCCAACAGCCCCGCCGCCGCCATCAACCAAGCCCCTGTATCAAACCCCGCCATAACGCGGTAGCGATGGGACGCCGCGCGCAAAGCCGCTCGTGTCGCTGCCCCCGCATGGCTGTGATAGGCATAGCTGGGCATCACAAAAACCATATCCCCCCGATGCCCTCCCAATCGCCCATGGGGCGCAATCTGCAAGCCGCTGGAACTGACAACCGGCTTGCCATCCAGCGACAAAAACTGCCACTCGAACAGATGCTCCCCCGTCAGATCGTTGGCGGCACGCAGCGGTTCAATGGCATTGGCAAGGCAATGATTCGAGAAATGATCGAACAGAAGAACCCCAACATGCAGGGTCGGTGCAGATGATTTTTTCCAAAACGGCATGATCGAACACTAATTCAGCAAGATCAGCCAAAGCAAGTGGAATAGACTTGGCCAACACACCTACCCGACCTCCTTACCCGACCCCCTTAAAGGACTCTGCCATGCAATACGGCCTGACCGAAGAACAGGAAATGATCGTTTCAACCGTTCGTTCCTTTGTCGAAAAAGAGATTTACCCCCACGAGGAACTGGTCGAACGCACGGGCGAAGTGCCACAGGAAATCGCTGACGAGATCAAACGCAAGACCCTTGATCTGGGCTTTTACGGCTGCAACTTCCCAGAAGAAGTAGGCGGCGCAGGCCTGAACCACATGGAATTCGCTTTGGTGGAACGGGAACTCGGGCGCGGGTCTATGGCGCTCAACCACTTTTTCGGACGTCCGCAAAACATTCTGATGGCCTGTAACGCAGAACAACGCGAACGCTACCTGATGCCCGCCATGCGCGGCGAACGGATGGACGCGCTGGCCATGACCGAACCGGGGGCTGGATCAGACGTGCGCGGCATGAAATGCTCTGCGGTGCGCGACGGCGGCGACTGGGTTGTGAACGGCACCAAACATTTCATTTCAGGCGCCGATCACGCTGATTTCATCATCGTCTTTATCGCCACAGGCGAAGACGACACCCCCAAAGGCCCCAAAAAACGCATCACCACATTTCTGGTGGATCGCGGCACACCGGGGTTCACCATCCGCGACGGCTATAAATCGGTCAGCCACCGTGGCTACAAAAACATGATCCTTGAATTCGACGACTGCCGCCTGCCAGACGCCCAAGTGCTGGGCGAGGTGGACGGCGGCTTTGCGGTCATGAACGAATGGCTTTACGCCACGCGGATCACAGTTGCTACCATGTCCGTAGGCCGCGCCCGCCGCGTGTTTGACTATGCCCTGAACTACGCCGCCGAACGGGAACAATTCGGCCAACCCATCGGCAAATTCCAAGGGGTCAGCTTTCAGATCGCCGATATGATCACCGAAATCGACGCCGCCGACCTGCTGACCCTTGCAGCGGCAGATCGGCTAGACAAAGGCCTGCCCGCCAACCGGGAAATCGCCAGTGCGAAACTTTACGCATCAGAAATGCTGGGGCGCGTGACCGACACGGCAATCCAGATTCACGGCGGCATGGGCTTGATGGACGACTACCCGCTGGAACGCTTCTGGCGCGATGCCCGTGTGGAACGCATCTGGGATGGCACCTCTGAAATCCAGCGCCACATCATCAGTCGTGAATTATTACGCGCCCTTGGGGCTTAAATGAACATGCCTGCGGCGCGGATATTTTCAGAAAGAAGAAGCGGGGCGAAAGTGGTCCAGCCCTCTGTGTCGGTTAAGACAGACAGAGGGCCTTCTCCTTCCACGGTCATCGGCGTCCCCGCCTGTACCGTGGGATTAGAAGACCCGATTCTGTTTAATAAACCGTTGCTTCTTCTTTCTGAAAATATCCGCGCCGCAGGCACAAAAATCTTTGCGCAACGAAAGTGCAATTCATGACGTTAGACCGATTACTCTCGCCCAAAACCATCGCCATCATCGGCGGCGGCGCGTGGTGTGTGTCTGTGGCGGAACAGGCCCGGAAGATGGGGTTTGCAGGGGCGATTTACGCGGTTCACCCCAAGCAGAAACCACTGGCAGGATTGCCGAGTTATGCCTCTATCGCTGATCTGCCAGAGCCGCCTGATGCTTGTTTCATCGGTGTGAACCGTCATGCTACACTGAATGTAGTGGCCGAATTACGCGCAGTTGGGGCGGGCGGTGCCATCTGTTTCGCTTCGGGATTTTCCGAGTCGGATCAGGAAGACGGCAGTGGGTCGGATTTACAGACGCAATTGGTGGCTGCGGCGGGAGATATGCCGATCCTCGGGCCGAACTGTTATGGCATGATCAACTATCTGGACAGGGCGGTTTTATGGCCCGACCAGCACGGCGGCGCAGGTGTGGACAGTGGCGTGGCGATTGTCATGCAGTCGTCCAACATGGCGATCAACGTCACCATGCAGCAGCGCGGCCTGCCGATTGCCGCCATCGTTTGTGCGGGCAATCAGGCCCAGACTGGCATGGCTGAAATTGGCGCGCATTTGCTGGCCGATCCCCGTGTCACAGCTTTGGGCCTGCATATCGAAGGGTTTAACGACATCCGCGCCTATGAATCCCTAGCGCAGGACGCGGCGCGGTTGGGTAAGCCGATTGTGGCGCTGAAGGTTGGGAAATCAGATCAAGCCAAGGCCGCGACCGTATCCCATACCGCGTCTGTGGCTGGGAATGACGCCGGGGCCTCGGCCCTTTTGAAGCGGTTGAACATGGCGCGGGTAGACAGCCTACCCACGTTTTTGGAAACCCTGAAGCTGTTGCATTTTGCAGGGCCTTTGGCATCAACCAAGATCGCATCCATCAGTTGTTCAGGGGGCGAGGCCAGCCTTGCCGCTGACACCGCTTTTGGCACGCCTGTCAATTTTCCGCCTTTGAGCGACAGTCAAAAAACCAACCTGCGCAACGCCCTTGGGCCGATGGTGGCGCTGGCCAATCCGCTGGATTATCACACCTACATCTGGCGCGACACAGAGGCCATGGCGACGGCTTGGGCCGCGATGATGGAACCCCATCTGGCGCTGACCCTGTTGGTGGTGGATTTCCCCCGCGCGGATCGCTGCTCGGATGCCGATTGGGACTGCGCCATTGACGCGGCCGGTCTGGCCAAATCCCGTAGCGGGTCTGTGGTGGCCATGGTCACAACGCTGCCTGAAAACCTGTCAGAAACCATCGCTGCGCGGTTGATTGCCAAAGGGGTGGTCCCCATGCTTGGCCTGCGAGAAGCGGTTGAAGCAGTGGCGGCGGCGGCCAGTTTCACGGCCCCTGCCAGTACGCCGGTTTTAATGCCAACGCCCACAGCGCCCGCGCAGACGGTGAACGAGGCTGATGCGAAAGCTGCATTGCACGGCTACGGATTGCGCATCCCGATATCGGCGCAAGCCGCTGCCCCAAGCCAAGCCGCAGATCTTGCCAGCGCCATCGGGTTTCCGGTTGTGTTAAAAGGCGAAGGTATTGCCCATAAATCCGAAGCTGGCGCGGTGGTTTTGAACCTTGCCTCCCCCCAAGCCGTGGCAGATGCTGCCCAAGCCATGCCGACCGAGCGTTTTCTGGTTGAGGAAATGGTGACAGGTGCGGTGGCAGAACTGCTGGTAGGCGTGGTCAAAGACCCTGCCCACGGCTTTGTCCTGACACTTGGCGCGGGGGGGACGCTGACCGAATTGCTGGGGGATACCGCATCCCTGCTGATCCCATCCCCGCGCGATCAAATCGAAACCGCGCTTGGCACCCTGAAAATCAGCGCCCTGCTAAGGGGCTATCGCAACGGGCCAGCCGCCCATATGCCCGCCATTCTGGATGCAATCGAGGCGGTTCAAAACTACGTGCTTGCCAATGCCCAAGGCCTGGAAGAAGTTGAGGTCAATCCTTTGATCTGCACCCCAACGGACGCCATCGCGGCGGATGCTTTGTTGCGCAGGCAGTGATGACACAGACAGACGCAGACCAAAACAGACCTAAACCCAAAGGCCGAGACATGACAAACCCGATCAAAACCCACCGCGAAGGCGGCATTTTGCAAGTGACGCTGGACCGCCCCAAAGCCAATGCCATTGATCTGGCCACCAGCCGCATCATGGGGCAGGTGTTTGCCGATTTCCGCGACGATCCCGAATTGCGCGTGGCCATTATCACCGGCGCTGGTGAAAAATTCTTTTGCCCCGGCTGGGATCTGAAAGCCGCTGCCGACGGCGATGCGGTGGACGGCGATTACGGTGTTGGCGGTTTCGGCGGATTGCAGGAATTGCGCGGCATGAACAAACCCGTGATCGCCGCTGTGAACGGCATTTGCTGTGGTGGCGGGCTGGAACTGGCCCTGTCCGCGGATATTATTCTGGCGGCGGAACATGCGTCGTTTGCCCTGCCTGAAATCCGCTCTGGCACCGTGGCGGATGCGGCCAGCATCAAACTGCCCAAACGCATTCCCTATCACGTGGCCATGGAAATGCTGTTCACAGGTCGCTGGCTGGACGTGGCCGAGGCCCACCGCTGGGGTTTTGTGAACCAGATCCACCCCGCGGGTGATCTGATGGCCAAAGCCTGGGAAATGGCGCGGATGCTGGAAACCGGCCCGCCGCTGGTCTATGCTGCGATCAAGGAAATCGTGCGCGATGCCGAGGACAGCAAGTTTCAGGATGCACTGAACCGGATCACCACCAGCCAGCTGGATTCAGTGGCGCGGCTGTATTCTTCCGAGGATCAACTGGAAGGCGCAATAGCCTTTGCCGAGGGGCGCGATCCTGTCTGGAAAGGGCGCTGACCCGCGCACAGGCCCAAATAACAACCTGTTTTAGACTTTAACCATTAAGGAAACCACATGCTTACCGAAAAAGGCCAGAACGATGCAGAAGCCCATTTGCGTGCCTTGGACCAACGTCACTTACTGCACCCTTGGGCGCATTTTGACAGCTTTGAACGGGACGGCGCGATGGTCGTGGAAAGCGGCGAGGGCTGCTATCTGACGGATGCCAACGGCAAGACCTATCTGGATGCTGTGGGCGGGATGTGGTGTACCAACATCGGTCTTGGTCGCAAGGAAATGGCACAGGCCATTGCGGAACAAGTGGAACAACTGGCCTATTCGTCCACCTTTGTGGATATGACCAACGGACCCAGCGCGTTGCTGGCGCAAAAGCTGGCCAGCCTGACGCCGGGCGATCTGAACCGGATGCATTTCACCACGGGCGGATCGACGGCTGTGGACAGTGCCTACCGGCTGATCGGGTTTTACAACTATTGTCGGGGCTTGCCTGAAAAGACTCATGTTATCGCGCGGGATCAGGCCTATCACGGGTCCACATTTGTCACCATGTCCATCGGCAACAAAGCTGCCGACAAAGTGACCGAATTCCAGTATCTGCGCGATGGCATCCACCATATTTCCGCGCCCCATTACTACCGCGCAGAGGACGGTCTGTCAGAAGAGGCGTTCACCGATCAGTTGATTGCCGAGTTTGAAGCGAAAATTGCCGAAATCGGGGCCGATAAGGTTGGCGCGTTTTTTGCCGAGCCTATTCAGGCCTCGGGCGGGGTGCTGGTGCCGCCAAAAGGCTATCTGAAACGCATTTGGGAGGTCTGCAAAAAGCACGACATCCTGTTTGTCGCTGATGAAGTGGTCACCGCCTTCGGACGTTTGGGGCATTTCTTTGCCATTGAGGATGAATTCGGCGTGGTGCCTGACATTATCACCACCGCCAAAGGCCTGTCCTCGGGCTACCTGCCCATGGGTGCGATGATCTATTCGGATCGCATCCACGAAGTGATTTCCCAAGGCGATGAAAACCGCTGGTTCACCAGTGGGTACACCTACAGCGGGCATCCCGTCTGTTGTGCTGCCGCTTTGAAAAACATCGAAATCATGGAACGCGAAAAGCTGATGCAAAACGCCACCGATGTGGGGGCCTATTTTGAACAGCAGTTGCACAGATTGAACGATCTGGAAATCGTTGGCAATGTGCGCGGGCGCAAGATGATGATGTGTGTGGAAAACGTCAAAAACAAAGCCACCAAAGAACTGCTGCCAGATGAGGTAAACATCGGCAAACGCATTTCCCATGTGGCCGAGGGACTGGGCCTGCTGGTGCGCCCGATTGGTCATTTGAACGTGATGTCGCCGCCCCTGACCCTGACCCGCAAGGACGTGGACTTTCTGGTAACAACCCTGCGCAAGGCCATCACCATTGTCACCGCCGAATTGCACAAGGAAGGCCATTTGTAACGTTTTTTAACTTGCTCTGAATCCAAATCCAAAGTTCCATAAACCAAGGGAAAGAGGCATCACATGCTCGACCATAAAATTGAAATACCAACTGACTGGGATCGCTCGGGTCTGCCGGGCTGGGCGTATTTTTCGGACGAGCTGTTGGCCCTTGAACGGGACATGTTGTTCCGCACCCACTGGCAACTTGTCTGCCACATCAGCGAGGTCGCCGACCCCGGCCAGTATGTGACCCTTGATGTGGCCAACGAACGGGCTTTGGTGATCAAAGGCCATGACCTCGAAATTCGCGCCTTTCACAACCTGTGCCGCCACCGCGGATCACGGGTTGTGGCCGATGAACGGGGCCAGTGCAATAAGGCGTTGATCTGCCCCTATCACGGTTGGGCCTATAATCTGGACGGGTCCATGCGCGGTGTGGCCAACAAAGATACGTTTCCACCGATGGACCCTGAAAAATGGGGGCTAAAGCCGCTGGAAATGGAAATCTGGATGGGCTTTGTGTTCATTCGTTTTCAAAAAGGCCCCCAGCCAGCGGTGGCCACCGTGATGAAACGGTTCGAGGATGAAATCCGCCCCTATGCCACAGACACAATGGTCCCGTCTTATGAAGGCGGGGTCTATGAAAAATCCGATGTAAACTGGAAATCCATCCGCGATGTGGACAATGAGGGCTATCACGTCCGCCAAGCCCACCCCGGCCTGCATGATCTGTACGGCGTGGATTACTTCGACGAACCCTACATCGAGGGCGCGTCCCGCACCGTCGGGCCGTTCAACCAAGGCCCGTCAAAGCTGTGGAGCGTGCGCAACTACCGCAAATTCCTGCCCCATCGTGACAACCTGCCCGAAAGCCACCAAAAATGCTGGCTGTATATTGGCATGTTCCCCAATGTGGTGATCGGATTATACCCCGACAGCATGATCTATTATCAGGAAATCCCGATTTCCGCGACCGAAACATGGCAGCGCGGCGGCGGGTTCAAATACCCCGACGAAAGCCGCGAATTACGCGCCGCCCGCTATTTGGCACAGCGGATCGACCGCGACACCATTCAAGAAGACAAAATGCTGACAATCTGGTCATGCGAGGCAACAAAATCATCGGCTTATGACGGGATTACCCTGTCAGACCTTGAATACGGATTAAAAACCTATCACGATCAATTGCGGCAGTTCCTGCCTGTTTTGAACGACACCAAGGAACCCGCCGCTGGCACAATGGCCGCGCGCAACGCGGAACTTCTGGAAGGATCCCGATGACCACATTTGCAAAATGGCGCAGGTCGGACGCCGCGCAGGGGCTTCTCCTTGTCAGTCCAACATTCATCTACGCTGTTTTGCTGCTGGCAGCACCACTGGCCATGGTTATCGCGCTCAGCTTTTGGACGCAGGATTATCTGGATCTCGATAAAACCTTCACCCTGAAGAACTATGTCGAGGCGTGGTCCGAGCCGATTTACCAGACCCTGATGGCCCGTTCGTTGAAATTGTCGGCGCTGGTCACAGCCCTGACCATCGCGCTGGCCTTTCCGGTGGCCTATTACGTCAGCTTCTACGTGCCCCAAAAGCGTAAACCGCTATGGATTTTTATGATCACCATCCCGTTTTGGACCAGCTATCTGATGCGGATTTTTCTGTGGAAGGTGATTTTGGGCTATAATGGCGTGATCAACGGATCGCTGCTGGGGCTTGGGGTGATCGAACAACCGCTGACCTTTATCCTGTACAACCAGAACGCCGTGGTGCTGACTCTTGCCCATGCTTGGGTGCCTTTTGCCATCCTGCCGATCTTTGTGGCACTGGAAAAAATCGACCGTTCCCTACTAGAGGCCGCCGAGGATCTGGGTGATGGCCCGCTACGCCGCTTTATCCGCGTGACCCTGCCACTGGCCATGCCCGGTGTGGTGGCGGCAACGGTGATCGTCTTTATCCCCACCATCGGGGATTATGTGACGCCCCGCCTTGTGGGGGGGCCAAACGGATTAATGATATCCAACATGATCGAATTGCAGTTCAAAAAGGCCAATAACGCGCCCCTTGGGGCTGCATTGGCCTTGTCGGCCATGTTCCTTGTATCCGTGATTTCTTTGGTCTTCGTCTGGATGAACCGTAAATATCTGGTGGGGCAAAAATGAAACCGTCCAAGTGGTTTAAATTCTACATCGCGATCTTTCTGGTCTTTCTTTACGCGCCTGCCCTTCTGTTGCCCGTGTTTGCGTTTAACGACAGTTCAATCGTGGCCTTCCCGCTGAAAGGCTTTACCTTCAACTGGTTCACAGTTTTGTGGGAAACCGAAGCGCTGCATGCGTCGGCCAAGAACAGCCTGATTATCGCTCTCAGTACCGCCGTGATTGCCACCACCCTTGGCACTTTGGCGGCGCGGGCGTCTGCGCGGTATAAATTTCCGGGGCAAAAGGGCGTCATGGGCTTTATCATGATCCCGCTGGTGCTGCCCGAAATCATCGTCGGTGTGTCCTTGCTGGTGGTGATCCTGCAATTGGGGTTTGATCTGTCGCTGTGGTCGATTGTGTTGGGCCATGTGCTGATCTGCACCCCGTTTTGTGTGGCAATCCTGTCTTCAGCCTTTCTGAATCTGGATCAAAGCCTTGAAGAAGCGTCTTTCGATCTGGGCCAGACCAAATTCGCCACTTTCTGGTTGGTGACCATGCCACTGGTGCTGCCCGGTATTGTGTCGTCGATGTTGATATCCTTCACCATTTCGCTGGATGAATTCATCATCGCCTTCTTCCTTGCGGGCACCGAACCGACCCTGCCTGTCTATATCTGGGGGCAACTCCGCTTCCCGCAAAAACTGCCAAGCCTTATGGCCCTTGGTACGGTGCTGCTGGTCCTGTCGATGACTTTGCTGGCCACCGCCGAATATTTCCGCCGCCGCAGCGCACGTAAAACAGGCATCGAAGATGCCGGAGGATTTCTATGACCGAACCGATCATCCGCCTTTCCGGCATCGACAAATTCTACGGTGATTTTCAGGCGCTTTATGACGTGAACGCCGAAATCCAAAAGGGCGAGTTTTTCTCCCTCCTTGGCCCCTCAGGCTGCGGCAAGACCACGCTTTTGCGTACCATCGCAGGGTTTGAAGACGTCTCCAAAGGCACTGTCGAAATCGCCGGACAGTCGATGGAGGATGTCCCCGCCAACAAACGCCCGACCAATATGGTGTTCCAAAGCTATGCGATCTTTCCCCATATGACCGTGGCCGAAAACGTAGCCTACGGGTTGAAGGCCCGTAAAATGCCCAAAGACCAGATCGCAACCGAGGTTGCATCTGCCCTTAAAATGGTCGGACTGGCTGGCTATGGTGATCGCGCCTCTCATGCGCTGTCAGGGGGCCAGCGGCAACGTGTGGCACTGGCCCGTGCGCTGGTGTTAAAGCCAAAGGTGCTGCTGCTGGATGAACCCCTGTCCGCGCTCGACAAAAAGATGCGCGAACAAATGCAATCCGAACTGCGCCACCTGCAACGGGCGGTTGGCATTACCTTTATCCTTGTCACCCACGACCAAGAAGAAGCCCTGACCATGTCAGACCGCATTGCGGTGATGTTTGACGGGCGGATCGGGCAACTGGCATCGCCCCAAGAATTGTACCGCCGTCCGGTCAATCGCAAAGTTGCAGAGTTTATCGGGGTAATGAACTTTCTGGATGTGTCTTATACCGCAGGCGCAAACGGCGCTTTCGATTGTGACATCAATGGCTTGGGTCAGGTTACTGTACCCGCCGAGCAAGCCCCAGGCGGTGTTGATGCATCTGTGACCGCAGGCGTGCGCCCTGAAATGTTAACCATCCTGTCAGGCGAAAACTCCCGCACCGAGCGCGAGGCCGCAGGCACGGTTTCGGATGTCTATTACTTTGGCGATATGACCTACTACGATGTGAAGCTGGACGGCGTGGACAAACCCGTCACCATTTCCATGCGTAACACCGCAGGGCGCACAGTGCTGGGCCGCGATGACCGCGCACGAGTCGGCTGGGGCGCTGAATCCGTGCTGCTGCTGAAATAAACCCGCCCCATCGGGCATAAAAAAGGGCGCTGAAACCAGCGCCCTTTTTGTAATCTCTGACAGGATTAGAAGCCTGCTTTAATCTTTTCAAATTCCGCGATCATCTTCTCGCGCAGTTGTTGATCCATCGGGATTTGCGCCAGAACCGGCACCTCCACGTCACCCAGACCCGCACCATCCAGTGCTTCTGCGCCAAGGGCAGTCATCTGCGCTTGGTTGCCGCTGCCATAGCCCCATTCGTTCACAATATACTGTGTGGACTCCGGTTCCATCCATGCGTTGAAAAAGTCATACATGGCGGCTTCGTCATTTGGTCCGTCTTTCAGGTTCACATAGCCACAGAACCATGTGGAAGACCCTTCTTTGGTGGACCGGTTCGCCGCAACGGGGACCTCTTCGGCGGCCAGTGTGGTCGGGGTTTCATTCCATGCCCAAGCCACGATCACCTCGCCGCTGGTCATCAACTGCCCCAATTCCGCACCATCCGCCCAATAGGCCCGCACGTATTGGTGAACTTCGCGCAGCCAAGCGTTGGCTTTTACAAAATCTTCATCCGTCGCCTTGGACCAATCAGTCACGCCCGTCGCCAGATAGGCCAGTGCGTATACATCATCCACATTGTCTGGCAGCGAAATACGGCCCGCGTATTTCGGGTCGCGGAATACTTCGAGTGTGTTCATCGCTGATTCATCTACCAAATCAGTACGATAAGTCAGCGCAGTGGATCCCCAATCCGCAGGCAGCAGATAATAATCATCGCCAACCTTGAACGCCTCTTTCATTGTATCGTTCACTTCATCCCAGCGGGTAATCTTGCTGGTGTCGAGCGGTTCAATCAGCCCGGCTTCGTGCCATTTAGACACGGATTGGCTGCACGGATGGGATACATCGGCCTTGAAACCGGAGCGCAGTTTTTGGAAGGCTTCTTCTTCGTCACCAAAGAAAGCAAAGGTCGGTGGGCCGCCATGTTTCTGAATATAGGCTTGGAAAAAGCCCTCATCCTCATAGCCGGACCAATCAAAGACAATCAGTTCGTCGCCAGCGACAGCAGCAGATGCGGCAAGAAATCCGGACAGAATGGTTCCGGTCAGTAGTGCGTTGATTTTCATAGTAACTCCCGATTGGTTAACGCGCTCCAGATCGTTGGCTGGATTGCGATGAAATCCATTTAAACCTAGTGCAGGAATTGTATTGGGTCTAGGGATTCCAACCAAATCGGGTGTTTTTCTGCCCCGATCCCGCTCGCTCAATGCTCCCCTAAGAGGGATCGCTTGAACACAAAAACAATCGGTAGGGCGCTTTTCTTTCCCTCTACAGCGCAACGATGAATCCCCTCGGGTTGAGTCCGAAATTCCAAACCAGCACGTTTCCAACCACAACTCGCCTGTTACAGCGAAACGCAGGCAGGCGTTTTCTTGCAGAAATCCGCTTTTGATCAAGGCAACCTAAGGTCCGTGTACCTCTCTGAAAATCAACAGATATGATTCGAAAATGGGTGGAATTGTTTAGGGAAGTCTCTGATTCTGAGCTTATGGCTACACAAACCGAACAATTCCACGAAAACAGGGGCTCTCTATCGTCGACTGTCCCGCAAACCCAAGTTAATCGTTAAAAAACAGTGGGCTTTGTTTCCCGAGGAAAGTCAATTCTGGCAAAACGTGACAGATTTACATCGGATTTCCGCCCCTGACACAGTTTTTCCCTTACATATTCTGACACTTAACAACTACACGCCACAAACGCGCCATATTTTTCCAGAATACTACCAGAAGATGAAACTAATCCTAGGCGTCCCGTGGATGGATCAAAATATGGGCGCCTTGCGAACAAGAATATACTGGTGGGGACTATGAAGATACTCGCGGTTGATGATGACGAAATCATCCTGGAGCTTTTGAAAGAGGTGGTTGCGGCCGCAGGCTTTCCGGACATCACGTTGGTGGATTCCGGTGCTGCTGCCCTGAAGGCCATCGAACAAAGCCCGACACGATTTGATTGCTTCCTTTTGGACATCCAGATGCCCGAAATGGACGGGATCCAACTGTGTGACAAAATTCGTAAAATTCCGGCCTACCGATCAACACCGGTGCTGATGATCACGGCGATGGCTGACAGGCAATACATCGACCGCGCCTTTGCTGCTGGCGCGTCGGACTATGTGACCAAGCCGTTCGACGTTCTGGAACTGGGCACACGGGTGAAACTTGCCGCCCGCCTGATCAAGGAACAACATGCCGTCGAAGACAAAGACTTCGCACTTGAAGCCCTGCGCGACCAGATTGAAACCGTTCAATCCATCCATGTCGCGGATGAGGTTCAGATCGAAGGCGTGGCCGGTGTGATTGGCAAGCTGGCCTTTGAAAACTATCTGCTGCAATTGTCCCGCGGCGGCTTGTTCGGGTCCAGCCTAGTTGCCTTCCAGATCGCAAATATTTCGACCATCCACCAGCACAGCTCTGCCGCTGACTTCACCAATACAATCGTTGATGTGGCAGAAGCCATTTCCGATAACCTGCGCCGTACAGAGTTTTTCCTCGCCTATCGTGGCAACGGTGTTTTTGTGGCGATTTGCCATAAGGCGGTTGCGGATTCCTTCACCGATCTTCCTGCCGAAATCGCCCTGAGCATTCGGGATATGGAACTGGTCTATGACAATGGCGCCAAAATGGATGTGCGTATGGTCATGGGGCAACCTGTGAAATGTGGCTTCTTTAACCCGACCAATACGCTGGAACCTTTGTGGAAAGCGGTTGATTCCGTGGAACTGCGGGCGCAATCCATGCAACGCCGGCCTGCAAGCTCTGGCTGGTCTTCAAAGATCAATACAATCCGGAACCGTCTGAAGCATCCTTCAGCAAAGCACGTTTCTAAAATGGAATTGGGCTTCTAATGAGCGCGGGCCTGTCAGATAAACTTCGGGAAATCCGCGAGAAGTTCGTGGCCAGCCTGCCGGAACGCAAAGAGCGGTTGATCGTTCTGTCTGGAAAGCTGTCCAACGGGCAGTGCACTGCCGAGGATATGGAAGAGTTGCGCTTCATTGTGCATAAGATCCACGGACTGGCAGGCACCCTTGGCTTTGCTGCCTTGGGTCAAAATGCTGCAGTTCTGGAATTACAGATCGCAGATGCCATCCAAACCGGTGGCTACACCTCCGTCATGTGCGAAGGCGTCGAGCAACTGATTGATTTCATTCAAGGCGCGATGGATACCTGAAACCGCTGCACCCCTGATATCAGGGGTGTCCGAAGCTGCAACGCCACCCTGTTTTGCACAGGCCAGCCGCAGCAGTTTTCTGGTAGATTTTTGTAGGTTAGCAACCGCGTTTAAGCTGAGTACTCATCCCAGATCGCCTGAATTTCTTCGGCCAAAGTGGTTGGATCAAACGGCTTTACAATCACAGCAATAGCACCAGCTTCCATCAAGGCCTGCTTCTCTCGATCATGGGCTTTGGCCGTCATAAAAATCGCCGGAACCGTTTCCAGACTGGGGATCTTGCGCAATCCTTGCAAGGTTTCTTCCCCGCCAATGGCCGGCATCATCACGTCCAACAAAAACAGATCAGGCGCAAAATTTTCAGCTTCGGCAATTGCATCGTGACCCAAAGAGAATTGGTTCACTTCAAAGTTGCCAATCACTTCTAAAGCGATCTTCGCAATTTCGCGGATATCTGCATCGTCTTCGACGTGGAGTATTTTATTCAGCACAATGATAACGTCACTTGTTTTACGAGAAGGTGAGTTTGTTTTTCATGGTATCCATGATCTCTGCAAGGATTTTCTCGTTTGTAACCCTTGATTTTAACAACACAGACGAGACATTTTCATGCCGTAAGTCTGCTGTTTCATCGCCCGAAAACACGATAATAGGCAGCGTCTTGGAGGTGTCTTGCCTTATATTGCGCAAAAGGTCCAGACCACTGCCGTCTGGCAGGTTCAAATCCAGCAACATTAGGTCATATACCCCGTTATCCAACAGCGCCCGCGCCGCCGTCAGGGTGGCGGCTGTGTCAATCACGGCCAAATCCGCCACGATGTTTTTCACAACTTCCCGCGTGCTGGCATCGTCTTCCACATGCAGAATACGCGGCTTATCTACGCCGGTTTTGCTGACAACCGATTGTAAAAGCGAAATTAGTTCCCGACTGTTTGGCGGCTTGCGGAACAGACCTTTCAGATTGGTCGGAGCAGGATCATCGATCTGGACCTGACTGCCGGTCACAATGACAACGGGCAGATTGCCGTGCTGCGGGCTGTTGCGTAATTCATAAAGCAGGTTCAACCCGTCTTCGTCCGGCAAGCCGATATCAAGCGTCATGGCGTCGAAATTCATATGTTCCAGCCGTTCGCGCGCACTGCCCACAGTGGCGGAAATAGACACATCGAAACCTTCGAATTCCAAAGTATTTTTCAGGGTTTGCGCGACATCTTTATCATCCTCGCAGACCAGAATTTGCGGCAACGCGGGGCGTAAAGTGGGTTCTGACTTAGATTTAACCTCTTCAAGCAGGTCCAGCTCGAACCAGAAATCAGTCCCCTCATCGGGAACACTGTGAAAATTCAGCCGCCCACCGTGGTTTTCCACAATCATCTTCGAAATGCTCAACCCCAAACCGGTGCCGCCCTTTTTGCGCACATCCGATGAATCCGCCTGGGTGAACTTTTCAAAGATGGTGGATTGGGCGGCTTCGGGAATCCCGGTGCCTTTGTCAGATACTGTGATGCGCACCTTTGGCCCGATGGTTTCCAAACGAATATCCACCGTATTTCCGCTGGGCGAAAATTTGGCTGCATTGGACATCAGATTGGCCATAACCTGCAACAGGCGCCCCGCGTCGGCCTTGGCATAGACAGGACCGCCTGAATGGATCGCATTAAAGGTGATGCCCAAATCCTCGCCATAGGATTTATTGGCCTCCAGCGCGTCATCCAGCACACCGATCAGTTCGGTCCGTTCATACTGAAAGTCCATCTTGCCCGCTTCGATCTTTTCGATATCCAGAATATCGTTGATCAAACGCACCAAACGTTCGCAGTTGTTATAGGCGATTTCGATCATCGCCTTGGGCTTGTCCGGCAATACGCCCATCGCTCCGGTGCGCACCAGACCAAGCGAGCCTTTGATCGAGGTTAAAGGCGTACGCAATTCATGGCTGACCGTCGCAACAAATTCCGACTTCGCCTTATCCGCAGCTTTTGACAGGGTCAGATCGCGGACAGTCGCCAGAAAATACGGGCGGTGGTATTTGGGTTCAATATATTGAAGGTTCACCTCAACTGGCAGAATCGAGCCATCTGCCAAATAGTGTTCGGTTTCATAAATCGTGGATTGGCTGTCGCCCAGGATCAACTCATCCAGCCGCTTCTGAAATATCTCTCGGGTCAGCGAGGGGTTGGTATCAATCGGGCCGTGTTCCAGAAACTCCTCAAAGGTGTTGCCAGACCGGCGCAGGGCTTCTTCGTTACCATAGAAATAGCGGTGGGTTTCCGGCCAGAACATATGCACCGCATCCGTGCTCAGATCGAGCGCGGTTTTAAAGCGGCGGATTTCCCGCTCGGCGGTGGCCCGTTCGGTGATGTCGCGCACAATCGCCACAAAATGATCGCCCTGCTCGTTCATGCGCAGCTTTTGAATGGTCACTTCGGTCGGGCGACGGTGCAGGCTTCTGCGTTCAAAGGTCACCACATTCTTTTCACCCGAGCGCAGCGCCGCCACTCGTTTTTCAAACCGCGCCCGATCGAAATTCTCGTCATCATCCAACGGCGATTTACCGCGATATTCGTTTTCTCTCCAGCCCACAGACCGCAGCGCGGCCTTGTTCAGATAGGTGTATTCAAGCGTCCCTTCCTTCATGATGAACACCTCATATTCTGCAAGATCCAGAACGGTACGCATATTGGCCACTTCCCGCTTGGACCGGGAGGCCTCTGTCACATCGCGGATCACCGACACATAACGCGGGTTTTCATTGGGGGGCGTCACATATTGCAGGGTCACATCCAGTACGCGATCCCCAGAGGGCATTTCAAAACTTGCCAACCCGCTTTTGCTGGATTTCAGCGATTTCAGCAGGCTGGGAAAGCGTTTGCGATCAATGGGAATATTTGCATCCAGAACGGTTTTCGCACGATAGCCCTGTTCCGACCAGTTGTTGGTTTCCCGCGCCGCCTTGTTCATATAGATGAATTGCAGCGTATCAGGCCAGAACATCGAAACTTCATCCTGCAACAAATCCAAAGACGAGGTTAACTGCCGCTTGGCTTCGGCCATTTTATTGGCGGTGATGTCGGTGCGAATAGAGGTGGTGTTCACAAAGGTGCCGTTGGCATCATAAAACGGCACCATAGTGGCCTGCGCCCAAAAGAAATTACCGTTCTTCTTTTTGGTTGGGATTTCACCTGACCAGGGTTCTTTGTGATCAACGGCGTATTGCAGATGGCCTCTGGTGTCGTCCAGAATCTTGCCCGCCCAAAGGATCTTAACGTCCTGACCGATGACTTCTTCGGATGTGTAGCCGGTCACTTTCTTAAAATTATCATTCACATAGGTGATAATACCGTTGTGGTCGGAAATACTGACAATAGCGTGGTGATCCATCGCCAGTTTCTGGAATTGCAGTTCCGCGCCTTGTTCGATGATCGTATGGCGGCGGTGTTTCAGCAGATGGATGTTGCGAAAGGTGACCGCGATTAACGCGAACAACAACGACAGAAAAAGCATGCCGCCAGACACGACGAACCAATAGTAGGTATCCACAAATTTGACAAAAACAGAATGGTCCGCGCTGGTAAATGTACGGGCAACGCTTGGGGAAGCCGTCATAGCCAAAGCTGCCAGAACAGAACCCGAAAACAGCATTTTAGCGCGTAAAACAGCACTGCTGCGCATGGTCCTCACACAGCGTGCAATACGCAAATTGGCCGTGCAAAAGAGTCTATGCCGGGGGTGAAACTGGACCATTTAACGCCTGCTCGTTTATTTATTCGGCTTGTTATCAGCCTTTCGACTTAGAGTAGAAACGCCTTATCATCCGATTGGCCAGCAAATATCATAGTCACGGGCAACGCTAAACAATTTTGTGATTAATATGGCAGTTTTTCTCCCGTAAGTTGATTTTAACCCAAGGAATACCTGCAATTGTGGTGCGCCAAAGCGCCTAAATGCCAGTTTCAACAACCCAATGCGGGTTACAACGGGTTGAAGCAGGCAACTTGGGGTCCGTCACCTGCATCTGATAGGGACGGAACCTTACTGGCGCATATATCGGTGGCATAGGCACAGCGCGCACGAAAGGCACAGCCAATCGGCGGGTCCAGCGGGTTTGGCAACTCGGTTTCACGCCCTTCGGGTGCGCTAAGGGGGCGACCAACCACAGGGGCGCTGTCGGCCAAAAGTTTGGTATAGGGGTGACGCGGATTGGCGAAGATATCTGTGGCGCGCCCTACTTCGACCACCGCCCCGAAGTAAAGCACGGCAACACGGTCACTTACTGCTTCAACCACCGCAAGGTCATGGCTGATGAACAGATAGGTCAGCCCGAATTCCGCCTTCAAATCCGCCAACAGGTTCAAAACCTGCGCCTGCACCGATACATCAAGGGCCGACACGGGTTCATCAAGGATCAGGATTCGCGCCTCGGCGGCAAGGGCGCGGGCAATACCGATCCGCTGGGCCTGACCGCCGGAAAATTCATGGGGGTAGCGGTCCAGAAACGACTCGCGCAGGTTCACGGCAGCAAAAATTTCTGCGATCCGCTTGTCCCGCGCCGCCTTTGGCATTTTATGCAACTGTTTAAGCGGCGTTTCCATCACCTGACGTATGGTTTTACGCGGGTTCAAGCTGCTGATCGGGTCTTGAAACACATACTGGATTTTGCGCCCGAACAGAGCAGGATCAGCGGTATCAAGGGCGGCCCCTTCGATTTCGATGCTGCCAGTGGAGGCAGGCAAAAGCCCCACCAGCATCCGCGCCAATGTGGATTTTCCGCAACCGGATTCCCCGACAATCCCAAGTGTTTCGCCCTGCTCTACCGTTAATGTCAGGGATTGCACCGCATGGACCTTGCCTTTGGCCGCACCCAACAGGGATTTACCCACAAGAAAGGTTTTGGACAGGTCGTTCAGTTTCAAAGCCGTCGTCATAGCGCACCCCCTTGGGGTTCAGGGTGAATACACCGCACCGCCCGCAGCCCGCTGCGATCAAACGCAATCTCGCCAGCGCGGCATGCGGGCGTGGATTTATCGCAGCGTTCGGCAAAGGCACAGCCCGTAGGCAGATCGTCCACCATTGGCGGCAAGCCTGGAATTGCCGCCAAGCGGCGGCGCCCGCCGCCCAGTTCCGGTACACAGTCGATCAGCCGTTTGGTATAGGGATGGGCGGGTGCGGTCAGGATCGCGTCGGTCGGGCCTTCTTCGACGATCCGCCCCGCATACATCACCGCCACACGGTCACAAAGCTGCGCCACAACGCCGAAATCATGGGTGATAAAGATAATCGCCACCCCCCGTTCGCGCCGCAGATCGTTCAACAGCGCCAAGATTTGCGCCTGCACCGTCACATCCAGTGCGGTTGTGGGTTCATCCGCGATGATCACATCAGGATCATTTGCCAGCGCCATAGCGATCCCCACCCGCTGCCGCATTCCCCCTGACATTTCATGGGGATAGCTGTCTATCCGGCTTTCGGGATTGGGAATGCGCACGGATTGCAACAGCGCGATTGCCTTGGCGCGACCCTCGGATTTAGAAATTTTACGATGGGCGGAAATGGCCTCGATCAACTGATCGCCGACTTTGTACAACGGATGTAACGTGGCCAGCGGATCTTGGAAAATATAGGCCACGCGGTTGCCGCGCAACTGGCGCAAATCCTCGTACGGGGCACCGATAATATCCGTGCCTTCAAAGCGCACAGCCCCGCCCGTGATCACGCCGGGCGGAGAGGCCACAAGCCCCATCACGCTAAGCGCCGTGACAGATTTGCCAGAGCCACTTTCGCCGATGATCCCCAGGCATTCGCCCTTGCGCACAGACAGGCTGACGCCGCCCACAGCTTTGTAGACACGGTTTTTCAGGCGGAATTCGGTTTTTAAATCCTGCATGGCCAGCACGCCATCGTCCTCGGGCTTTGGCACATCAGTGCGATCCACCAACGTTGCCGCCATGGGCCGTGTCAGCGCGCCTGATTTCAACCGTGGATCCAGTGCATCGCGTACCCCGTCCCCCAAAAGGTTAATCGCCATCACGATAATCAGGATCATCACACCCGGCACAATTGATGTATGCGGGTTGGTGATCAATGCCGACCGCGCCTCGCCCAGCATAGACCCCAAATCCGCCTGCGGCGGTTGCGAGCCGAGCCCCAGAAACGACAGCCCCGCCGTTTCAAGGATCATCCAGCCGATGGTGGTGGACATGGCAATCACAATCACCGGAATAACATTGGGCAGGATTTCCGTCAGAATAATCCGCCCGTCCTTCATACCCGCCAGCCGCGCTGCATCGACAAATTCCTTATGGGCTATCCCCGCCGTAATGCCGCGAATGTTGCGGGCGAAAAATGGGATATTCACCGCCGCCACCGCAATCAGCGCGTTCATCAAGCCGGGGCCAAGGGCCGCCACAATCGCCAGCGCCAGCAGGATATAGGGAAAGGCCATCAACATATCCACGCCGCGCATGATAAGATTATCCGTGCGCCCGCCGTAATATCCTGCAATGATCCCGATCCCCGCGCCCAATGTCGCCGCCGCAATCGCTGCGGCAAATCCCACCGCCAAGGACAGGCGGGTGCCCCACAGCAACCGGCTAAGCAGATCACGCCCCAGATGATCGGTGCCAAGCCAGCCACCATCGCCAAAGGCTGGTTTGAAACGGTTGGCCGTGTCGATCACATCCGGATCAGCCAGTGGCAGGATCGGTGTCAAAAGGGCCAGCAGCACCACGACGGCCAGTGCCACGCCGCCCCAAAGTGCCAGTTTGTTACGGGCCAGCAGCGCCAGAAAAGCGGTCATGTCTTGATCCTCGGGTCCAGCAGGCTTTGCGCCACATCCACAATGATGTTGAACATCACATAACAGGCCGCCACAAAGACCACGCCGCCCTGCACCAGCAAAATATCCCGCTTTAAAATGGCATCCACCAGCATCCGCCCTACGCCGGGCCACTGGAACACCATCTCAATGTAAACCGCCCCTGACAGCACAAAGCCCGCCTGAATACCCAATACCGGAATGATACTGACCATGGCAGCCCGCAGGGCATGGCGCCAGATCACCCCCCGTTCGCCCACGCCTTTGGCCCGTGCGGTACGAATAAAATCCTGACGCAGCACCTCTAGCATGGCAGAGCGGGACAGCCGTGCAATCACCCCCGTGGCCACTACGGCCAGTGCAAAGGCAGGCATGGCCAGATGGTTCAGCAAATCAGGTAGGTCCCCACCGCCGTAAATCGCGTACATGCCAGACACAGGCAGCCAGCGCAGTTGCACCGCAAACAGCAGGATCATCATCATCCCCAGAAAGAACGACGGGATGGAAATTCCCAGTAGCACAACAAAAGTAATCGCCTTATCCGCAAACCCGTATTGCCGCGCGGCAGACACTACGCCTGCTAAAATCCCCAGCAAGGAACACAGCACAAATGCCGTTCCCGCCAGAACCAGCGTGGCGCTGAACCGTTCCAGAACCTCGTCCAGAACGGGGCGGTTCAGGGCAAAGCTTTGCCCGAAGTCCCCTTGCAGCATATTGCCCAGCCAGATGAAATATTGCGCGACCAAGGGCTTATCCAACCCCAGATCGCGGTTCAGTTTTTCAACATTTTCAGGCGTCGCATACGACCCAAGGATCGCCGTCGCGGGATCGCCCGGGATCATCGCCATAATCAGGAACACGATAACAGTGATACCCAACAACACGGGCACCGCTGACACCAGCCGTTTCAGGATATATCCAAGCATCGCGTCCCACCCTAGATCTTATGACCAGATCAGCGGGCCGTTTGCGCGGCCCGCTGGTTTGGTTAATTCTTTACCACGTCTTTTAGCAGCAGGAAAAACGACGGTTGCAGGGCAAAATTTTCAACCTTGTCGCTGGTTACAGCATTCTGCTTCCAGTTTGCCACAAACACCCAAGGCGCGTCGTCTTGCACAATGGTTTGCATTTCCTGATACAGCTTGGCCCGTTCGCCCTGATCCGTCGCAGCACGGGCGGATTCCAGCAGTTCATCCACTTTCGGATTGGAATAATAGCCTGAATTAAAGCCCCCTTTGTCTGGCCAGGCTTCGGTGCGCAGCGCCAGATAAGGCAGCGTGTCAGGGTCGTTGGTCATCCACGCCATTTCCGCCATATCCGCCTTACCCTCTAGGCCCGGATTCACCTGGCCAAGGAAGGTGTTCCACTCATAGGTTTCGATTTTAACCTTCAGCCCGACCGCCTGCAAATCTGCCTGAATGGCAGTGCCCATGGCAATCGGGTCCAACATGCCAGACCCGCCCTCGGTTACATAAAAGGTCAGCTCGGCTCCTTCGGCACCGGCCTCGGCCAAAAGCGCTTTGGCTTTTTCAGGGTCATAGGCATAGGGCTGCAATGTCTTGTTATAGGCCCAGGCAAAGGCGGGCGGCGTTGGCCCGGCCGCAACGGCGGCGGTGCCTTCCAGAACGTCATTCACCAAAGCTTCTTTGTTGATGGCGTAATTGGCGGCCTGGCGCACACGTTTATCCGCAAACGGGCCTTCTTTGGCGTTCAGGATCAGGAACCAGACGTGGGGGCCTGCCTGTTCCACCAGATGAAAAGCATCGCCTTCAAATTTGGACAGGGCAACGGGGGGCACCTCGACCATCATGTCGATACCGCCTGCCAGCATTTCGGCAGTGCGGGTGTTGGCGTCAGTGATCGGACGGAACACAACCGCTTGCAACTCTGTGGCGCCGTCCCAATAATCTGGGTTTGCCTCAACCACCACGGCTTCATTGCTGCGCCATTCGGCGAATTTGAACGGACCTGTGCCAGACGGATTGCGCCCGAATTCCGCACCAAATTTTTCCACCGCAGCGGGCGAAACGATCAGACCTGTCGGATAGGCAAGATTGGACAGAAACGGCGCATAAGGCGCGTTCAGGGTGAACTTCACTGTCAGCGGGTCGATCGCTTCGACGTTTTGCACCGCTGAAAAGAAGAAGGACAGCGGGAAGGGGCCGGTGTTGTGATAGGGGTGATCCTCTTTCAACATGCGGTCAAAGTTGAACTTTACCGCTTCGGCGTTGAAATCACTGCCATCGTGGAATTTCACACCTTCGCGCAGTTGGAACGTATAAACCGTGCCGTCTTCGCTGATGTCCCAGCCTGTGGCCAACGCGGGTTCGGTTTCTAAAGTGCCGCCTTTATAGCGCACCAGCCCGTCGTACACATTCATCAAAATCCGAAAGTCATTCACTGCCGTGACCGCCGCCGGATCAAGCGCCTTAGGCTCGGCAATCTGTCCCACAATCAAAACACCCGGCGGGGTTTGCGCCACAACGGGTGCTGTCATGTTCAAGGTCAGCGCCACTGCCGCCCCCGCCACCAAAAGGCTGCGTCTTGTCCAATCTATTAGTGTCATATCTGTTTACCTCTCCGTTGAAGACTGTCATTATTTATCATGATTAATTGCATGAGGCCAAATTTTCATGATAAATACAAGACCTATGTGCAAGGATGACTAAATGACGTTCTCGATTCTGGTTTATGACCAAAAAGCAGGCATTTATGGTGCGGCAGCCGCGACAGGCAGCCTGTGTGTAGGGGGCTGGGTGCTGCGCGGGGACGCAGAATCAGGGCTATCCGCCTCCCAAGGCACCGCCCCAAGCACCTTTTGGGGCAGTGATGTTCTGGCGTTGATGAAAGACGGACAGTCGGCGCAACAGGCTGTTGAAACGGTAACACAAGCGGATAAAGGACGCGACTTTCGCCAGTTAAGCGCCGTGTCCCCACGGGGCGATGTGGCGTCATTCACGGGCGCGCAAAGCATAGAGGTGGCGGCGTCGGTTCACGGCACGCAGGCGGTGGTTGCAGGCAATATGCTGGACAATCCCCGCGTGTTGCCCACGATCCTATCTGCCTATGACGCCGCCAGTGGCGCGATGCCAGACCGTTTGTTGGCTGCACTAAATGCAGGACAATCCGCAGGCGGTGACAGTCGTGGCCTGCTGTCTGCCGCGCTGTTGGTGGTGTCGCGCACAGCCGCGCCTTTGACGCTGCGCATCGACTATGCAACAGACCCTTTGACCAGCCTTGGCGCGCTGCTGGATCATTCCCGATCAGAACCGTATCATTCGTGGATCAAAATGGTCCCGACCCTTGATGATCCGTATCAGGACGGCACGACGGGTTAGGCCCGTGGTGCGGAAACAAGAGTCTTATTCGGCGAAAAAACGCGTTAAAACCTGTTCTTCCTGCCCTTCCATAAGGGTCTGCGCGGTTTCCATATGATCCGCCATAATGCGCCGTGCCAGCCCACCGTCCCCGGCCCGCAAGGCCCTGACCAGATCCATCTGATAGGCCCGCCCGCGCTGCCAAAGTTCAACATTGGGCGGGCTATACAACTGGCGAGAGACTGTCAGATCAGACAGGATTTGCGCCATAAATCCGATCAGAAATCCCAGCAATTCATTGTCTGCATGATCCGCCAATCTGGAATGGAATTTAAGCGAGGCAATGTGCTGTTCCCGTTCTTCATCCGGCGTCGCGGCGGGTTCAGGGTATTGATCAATCAGCGTTTCCAATTCTACCAGCGCAGGTTCAGCCAGTTGCCCCGCCAAAGTCGCCACCAATTCGGGTTCCAACGCACGGCGGATTTGATAGATGTCACGGATGCTAAGGTTCTTGAAATAAAAATAATTGCCCAACAACGCCCGCGCCCGCTCGACCGAGACTTCACCGACAAAACTGCCGCCGCCCGGGCCAGTGCGCGTTTCAATCAGACCCTGTGCTTCCAGGATTCGCATCGCCTCGCGGATGGTGCCTTTGGATCGGGCATAACGGGCGATCATCTCGGTTTCGCTGGGCAAACGCGCCCCTTTGCGCAGCCCTTGGGACACCACCCAATCCTTGATCGCATCGGCAACCTGCACAGGACGGCTGCGGCGCGGCTCCCCTGTTTTGGCTTTGGTCGGGACGGTTTCTGATTTCCGAGATGTCATGATTTTCTTCTAGATTATGATACCCAAAAAGAGTAGCCCTCCATTTATCATGATAGTTCGGAGAGTTGAATGACAAACTGGGGGCAAGAAGCCCAGACCCGCCTGCACAGCATCGCGCAACTGTCCGAAGCAGGTGCAGGGGTTACACGCTATCCGTTCACACCGCAACATAAGGCCGCGATTGAAACCATCACCGGCTGGATGGAACAGGCGCGAATGACCGTTCATCTGGACGCCGCCTGTACGTTGGTGGGGCGTTTGGGCGGGCCCCTTGATGAACACGCAGATGCGCCCACATTTCTGATCGGTTCCCATCAGGATTCGGTACGCTCTGGCGGAGCCTATGACGGGATCATGGGCGTGGCTCTGGGCTGTCTAGCCCTGCAAAAACTGCAAGAGGAGGGCGTGACCCTGCCTTTCGCAGTAGAGGTTCTGGCCTTTGCCGATGAAGAGGGTGTACGCTTTCCAACGGCACTTTTAGGGCCACGGGCCTTGGCGGGCAGCTATAACCCAGCGGTTCTGTCGATGACGGACGCGCAGGGCATCACCCTTGCCGATGCCTTGAACGGCGCAGGCGGAAATGCAGCGGCTTTGCCCAGCCTGAAACGTTCGGGCAACGAGATTTTAGGCTATCTTGAAGCCCATATCGAACAAGGCCCCGTGTTGCAGGCCGCTGATGCCGCCGTCGGAATCGTGTCGGGAATTTGCGGAATTGAACGCAATACGATTCACATCACCGGCACCACAGGGCATGCGGGCACCGTTCCGATGGATATGCGCCACGACGCGCTGGTAACAGCCGCCCATATCATCGCCCATGTCAACGCCGCAGCCATTGCCGCAACCGATATTCGCGCCACTGTCGGGCATATCACCTGCGCACCCAATGTGGTGAATGCGATCCCGTCTGATGTAACCCTGACGCTGGAAATCCGCAGCGAAAAAGACGATCTGCGCCAGTCTTTTGCTGCCAACATCGAGGGTTTTGTGCAGGATTTGGCACAGGAACTGGGAACCCCAGCAAAGTTCAGCAAAACCTATGAGCAAGCGGCAGTCGCCTGTGATCCCGATCTGGCAGCGTCCTTGTCACAGGCCGCAGAGGGGGTGAAAATTACAGCGCCTGTTTTGGTGTCAGGCGCGACCCATGATGCCTCGGCGATGGCGGATTTGTGTCCGATCACTATGCTGTTTGTGCGCTGTAAAGATGGCATCAGCCATTCCCCTGAAGAACACGCAGAAAGCGCGGATATGGATCAGGCCATCGCGGTTATGGCGGCGTTTTTGAAAGGGCTGTAAGCGGCTACAACCCCACCAGATGATTGTCCCAATGCAGGTTTGGATAGGATTCCTGCCCGCCAAGCCAGCCGCCGATCACCTGCCCCATGCCCGTGGTTACAACCATGCCGCCGCCGCCAAACACCACTCCGCAGACATCCGCCTGCGGTGTGACCTTAATCAACTCCCGTCGCGCCAGATCCGCCGACACCACAACACTGCCCCGCGGAGAGGTGGCGGCGACCTCGGCCCCATCCGCGCTGATTGCGATGCTGCCGACATAGCCGTTCATCTGGTCGTAAATGCCATCGCCAAGGTCCAGAATTTCCGCATCTTGTCCCATTTGATGGGTTCCGATCAGCGGCACCACCTGCCCTTTGTCGCCCTGCCACTGCATCCCGAAGGCCACCAAACCATCGCCAGAAATTGCCAGATGACGGATGGAATTCTTATGCAAATCAGCGCCCAACTCCACCTGTTCTAGCAGATCACCTGACAGGGACAGATAGGTCAGATTGGGTTCCATCATGGCAATATTCAGCTTGGCCCGTCCGGTTTCCGGATGGGTTTCAATCCCGCCATTGGCCACCACCAGATTACCAGAAGGCAGCAGTTTGATGTCATGGGGACCAACCCCGCCCGAGGCAAATTCACCAATGCGTTTATAGTCCTGCGCACTGTCCCAAACGCCGATCACACCCTGCGCGGATTCAAAATCATTCTCGGATGTGAACAAATACCGCCCGTCTGGGTCAAAGACCCCATGGCCATAGAAATGCCGCCCCGCGGGGCTGGTCAATTCTGCGCTAACATTGCCTGTGGCGCAGTTCAGGATCAGGGCAAAGCGACCCGGCCTGCGGGCAAAAGCAACCGCTTGCGCGCGGTAGGGATGGGCGGCGGCGGCGTGGCCGCGTGCGGGCAGCGGGATTTGAAACACAATCAGCCCCGCCCCCGAAAGCCCGCATAACACATAATCGCCCCCATCAGTTTTTGCAGCCGCCAGAAAAGACGGCCCCCCCGCACTGGCCCATGTTGTGGTCGGGGTTAGCCCTGCACTCATCAATCCTGCCAGAAACAGCCTGCGACTGGTCATATCAGTCTCCGTCTAATGCGTTAAAGCCTTCGGAAACGCCCAAATACGGGCCAAGATCGCTTTGGGTATATTCCATCAAACGATCCACTGACTGCTGGATGATTTCGACCTTAATGCGGTGCTGTGGGTCAGCCACGCCCGCAAAAACAGGGTCATCCGCTTTGGCCACAGCTTTGGCGAAATATTCTTCGAGCACGTCATAGCGTTCCTGAAGACCTTGGTTTGATCCGGCCAACAGACGGGCGAGTTCCAGTGGCCCATAGGTGGCCAATTCCACATTGCGCAGGGATCGTCCCGCGCGGCGGGCCTCGGCCCGTTTGGGACGGGGTTTGTCAAACGTGCCAAGCGGGCGCCCAAGGCGGATGTCTTTGGTGAATTCAAACCCCGTGTTAACCGCTTTATACAGCTCTTGCAGGACTTCTTTTTCGGTCTGATAGCGGGTATTTTGCCCTGCCGAGAGCATCAACGCGGCGTAATCCGGCTGCCAGTCATCCAGAATGTCACGGCTTATTCTGGCGCTATCTTTGGTCATCGCCCGTAACAAGGCACATTGATAATCCGGGTGCCCCAACGCCTGTGTCGGCCCGTCATACAGCAGGAATTCCATCGCATAAAAGCCGCGCACCGCGATAGAGGCGTCTTTATAGCCGCCATCAACGCCCACAATCGGGTCTTCTTCGGAGATCATCTGGCGCAGGGCTTTGGGGGTTTTGCCCCGCGTATCGGGCCAGAACGCCAGTGCAAAGGCACGGTCTTCTTGCTCGGTCGGGCCGAACCGCATGTGGCTAACCCCGACCCAAGCATCAAAAGCCGCGTTATAATCCGTCAGCAATTGGCCGTTGGTCAAATCACAGGTCTGCGCCGCTGTTTGCGCCAGCTGTTCCGTCGTGTCTGCCAGCTTTTGAAACCGCGGGATGATGTGATCACTGACAATGCGGTCCACCAGCGCGGTATCCGCTGCAACCCCAAAGGGCAGGATCAGAGCAAACAGAAAGGCACAGGGAAAGGCGCGGAGTTTTTTCATGGTTACAGACTTTCTAGGAAACGGATCAGGGCGGCCCTGTCGGCGGGGGGCATGGTGACAACTTTGGTTTTGGCGGCAGCGGCTTCTCCGCCATGCCACAGCACGGCCTCTAGCAGGGATCGCGCGCGGCCGTCGTGCAGGAATAGGGTGTGACCGCTGACCTGTTCGGTCATGCCGATCCCCCAGAGCGGCGGGGTGCGCCATTCATACCCATCCGCACTGTATTCGGGGGCGTAATCGGCCAGACCTTCGCCCATGTCGTGCAGCAACATATCGGTGTAGGGCCAGATTAACTGGAAACTTTGCTCAGGCTGATCAACCAGTCGATTGGTCACAAAAGACGGCGTGTGACAGGCGGTGCAGCCTGATTCATAGAACACTTGTTTACCCCGTAACACCGTTGGATCGCCCACATCGCGGCGCTTTGGGACGCCCAGATTGCGGCTGTAAAACGTCACCAGATCAAGGGCTTCGTCGTCAATTTCAAAAACACGCTCGTCTTTATCGCCGTGGGGTGCTGTGCGGCAAGCGGCCTGCGCATCAGTGCAATCCCCAAAAGGTGCCGGATGCAGCGATGAGGAAATGCCGATGTCGCCCAAAAAGGCGGCTGCGGCCTGTTCATGCACACTGACTTTGCCCGCCTTCAATCCGAAACGGCCCAGCATCCGTCGATTGTATTGTGCAGACCAGACGATGTTCGGCCGTCCCGAAATACCATCACCATCGGCATCTTCAGGGTCTGCTTTTGCCAGAATATCCTGCGCGGGAATTGCTTCGAGCAGGCCAAGACCGATCATTTGCGGCGCCACACGGGGGCTTGTTACCGCGCGGGGGTCAATCGGACCATAGCCAAGGTCTTCCAGTTTATAGGTCGGCATCCGAAGCGAAGCGGTTTCACCGCCCGACAAGGGGATTTCCGTTTCGGAATAGGCGACTTTGATCTTCACCTCGGCCTGATGACCCGCCACGCCTTCGTCCTGCAACTGGCCCCCATAAACCGGATCAGGGATGCTGCTGAGATAGCTTTCCAGGTCTGACCTGGCCCGTTCCGGTGTGGGAATGGAAATGCGCATCAGGAAAGAAATCGCATTGTCCTGATCATTTACAGGCGGATGGCCGCGTCCGTCTTTCAGATGGCACCGCTGGCAGGAGCGGGCATTGTAAAGCGGCCCCAATCCGTCAGAAGCCAGCGTGGAACTGGGCGAAGACACCCAAAGTTTGGTGAAAATACCGTTGCCCACGTTGAAATCCAGTTCCTTTTCGAAACTGATATTCCCTGACATGGACGAAAACGCATCACTGCTGTGGCGCACGCGAACGCTTGCTGCGCCTGCGGCGTTTTCTTCGAATTTCTGGGGTTTGGTAAAATCTGTCGGGGCTTGTGTGACCGCCTTAATCCGTTTTGATTCGGCTTTGGTGCGGGGCACAACATTCAGGTGGCGGTCATCGAAACTTTCAGCCGTAGCGAACGCGGGAAACAGTGCAACAACAAGCGAGAGGCAGGACAAATGCCACGGATTATGTCGAAAGGTCATATAGTTACTCTCTGGCGGAGGCTTGAGAACCGGATGGGCAACAAATGGCTGCTGCCCATTCCAAAGGGGTGTTACCCACCAAACGGAATGATGACAGACAGACCCAGATTATGCGATCCGACGCCGGCCTCTTTTGCATAGGCATAGCCCGATGACAGGGTGATATCATTTTCGAATGTGTAGTCCAGCCCAAGACCGATCAAATGATCGACAGGCGCGCTGGACACGTCGCGACGGGTGTAGGCGGCTGAATAGGTGAAAGCGCCTTGGCTATAGGCACCGCCCAAAGTCAAATAGTTGGCACTGTCGGTTGTACCGCCATAACCGCCAAAAGCCGCGAGTTCTCCGATCAGGACAATTTGATCGTTTAACGCGTGGACCACGCCGAAAGTCAGACCTTTCTGGTCTTCGACATCACCAAGCCCTGCTGACAACAGGCTGGCACTGGCGCTATATATTGTAGCGTCGGTTTCCAAAGCGTAGTGCAGCGCGACATTGTTCAATTCGCCCGTGTTGCCCACACCACCGGCGGCCACAGTATTGCGCCCCCGATCCGTGCCCCAAGACCGGCTGAGCGCGGAATCGTCTTGGTAAAACACAGCCGCCGATACCGTACCTGCGCCCAGCGCAAACGTTGCGCCGACACCAATCATTTCTGACAGTTCATAGTCTTCGGCAAAGGCGGTTCCGAAATACCCGGGCGCCAAATCCCACGCCAACCCGAAAGAGGGGGCGAATTTACCAAAGGTTAGGGTAAGTTGATCAAAGGTCAGATTGACACCCAGATCGCTGACATAAAGACCCATATCTTCAAACGCGCGGTCATCTGTCGGGTCGGTGATGGATTCCAGCGTCAGGGCTGCGAAAACCGACATCACTTCGCTTACGGCATATTCAACAGCGACCTCGGCAGTGGCAAAGGCGTTGGTGATTTCACCCAATGGATCATCGGATGAAAACACGCGTTCGACACCGATTTCAAGTTCTGCTTCATAGATAAAACGCGGATCGCCATCAGCCTGTGCAGTACTTGCACAGCCCAGAAAAAATGCACTGGCTGATGCAGCGCCCGACAAATATTTGTTCATTTCATTTCCAATTAAGTGTCGGGATTTTCTGGCGGCTGCTGGCGATCCGTTACAGGGTTTATTCGAAAACAGCGCCCGGATTATCAAGGCTGTCAGAACCTTCAAACGCGATGTCGTTCAGGCCCAATTCGGTGACCACACGCTCGATTGTGCGGGTTTGGTCGATCAAACCGTTGACGCCACCCATAACCAAAGCCTCGCCAGCTTCGTTGCCTTGTTCCAACATCTGGTCATAGGAAAATCCAGCCTCGGCCACGGATTTGATCCGCCCCATTGCCATCATGGTTGTCGACAGTTTGCCGCGCATTTCGGCGTCCAGATCGGCGTTCTGGGTTTTGACCAGATCGGACAAAGACGCGCCACCAACCACTGTGCCATCTATGCGCACATATTCACCCAGATAGATATTCTGCACGCCCAGCGTATCGTAATAGTGGCTGTTGTGTGTGTTGTCGGAAAAGCAGTCATGCTCTTCTTCGGGGTCGTTCAACATCAGACCAAGACGCATGCGCTGGCCCGCTTGTTCGCCATAAGACAAAGAGCCCATGCCAGTCAGCATTGCGGAAATGCCGGCGTTTTCATCTGCAAGCAAGGAAGTGCGTGCGTCGCCATCCGTCGCCCATTGCGCTGTGATCCATTCCAGATCACTGACCATCAGATCTGTGGCCGCTTGCAAATACGCGCCACGACGGTCGCAGTTGCCGCCTGTGCAATCATCGCCTTTGGCGTAATCGGTCCAAGGACGGTTGCCAGCACCCGGGTTTGTGCCGTTCAGGTCTTGCCCCCAGAGCAGAAATTCAATGGCGTGATAACCTGTGGCCACATTCGCCTCAACACCGTCCGCTTCTTGCAGGGTCTCTTCCAGCAGGCTCGGGGTGATGTTGGTTGCGTCAACCTCGGTACCGCCCAATTGGAACTTTGGGTTGGCAATAACATTCAGCGCAGCAGATGCGTTTTCATCCGTTGCCCCACCATATGAGGCATCTACATAGTCGATAAGACCCTCATCTAGGGGCCAGGCGTTCACTTTACCTTCCCAGTCATCCACAATCGCATTGCCAAAACGATAGACTTCGCTTTGCTGGTACGGAACCCGAGACACCAGCCACGCGTGTTTGGCGGCTTGCAAATGCTCCGCTGAAGGCTTTGCGATCAAGGTCGAAACTGCGGCTTGCAGTGCTTTTGCAGTCTGCAAGCTATCCCCGTAGGTGGCCTGTGCAATGTCAGCATAAGTGCCGATAACAGCTGCTTTAGTCGCTGTTTCATCGGCCTGCGCTACGGTGCCAAGGCCAGCAGCAACAGCCAAAAGGCTTGCCGTTCGTGTAAGGGATATCATTGTCGTGTCTTCCTTTTCAGTGAAGTGTTTTGGGTGAAGTCTGGGGCGTTGCACGTGGCTGTAACCCCATTTGTCTTAGGCCGAGGCCAAAGCTTTGTGCCGAATTTACCAAACACATGGCAATATCGGGACGCACAATATTGGATGCAAAAAGGAAAGCGTCCTCACGCTCTCCGTCTGCTGCAGCGGCAATGAAATTGGCGAAACAGGCCTCATCTCCGCCAAGGCATTTGCAATCCACATGGTGGCGCATCAACGGACGACGCCCGTGTTGGACACAGGCCTCGCAGATTTGGGCAAGCGCCGCAGCAACGCCGCCGCCGTATTCAGGGCCTAACATGGCCTCAAAATCATGCACAGCGCGGGCTTGGGTTTCTGCGCTGTTGCACCACAAGCGCAGATAAATCACGGCTGCGGCCTCGATCGGGCCCAGTTCCGAGACATAGCCCACAGGCGCGCCGCCGCGATGTGGCTCTTGATCCGTCATTTTGTAAGGATCAACTTGCCAGCACGGGTAATCCGCAGGGTATAGATCTGATCCAGATGACGGATATGCGCCGTTGGCCCGTCCTGCGTCAGTTTTGCGGCCATATGAACCGGCGTGCGGTTTTCGGGGCTGATGTACTGGCTTGCGTCCAGTTGCAAATCCGCCGCGGTGATTGTTTTATGTACTATACCCATGATGTCATCCGTTCGTCGCATTGGTAAAAATCGAGAAGCCAGTCGATATTGAACGTCAGTTCCTGTCCGGCAAAAGAATACGCTTCGGCCATAGTCAGGACGCGATGTCGGTCGTTGAGTGTTTTACGGTCAGCCATAGACAGCCTACTTTCCTGTTTCAGTTCCGTTCTGGCTGCCCGTTGATTCCGCAGCATGATTCTGCGGTGGGGTGGCTGTGTCTATTACCTGACAAAAACTGTCGGAGAAGTCAACACAGGCTCTGCACCCAATGCGGGTTGTCGCCGCTTTACAAAAACCACTGGTTTAAAAAGCGGCGTGCAAGACAGCAAATAGGGCACAGCACAGATGTCTGTTCGCCCCATTCCAGTCCTGTATAGAAAAAGCAAATTTTACAAAACTTTTAGAAAACTGACAATCTTCTGAATCATACCCCCCCTATTCCCCGCCTTGACTGAACACGGGTGACCACATGTTATTAGAGCTATCAGGACTGACCAAAAAATTCGCAGCATCAACCGCTGTGGACAATGTCCATCTGGACGTAAAGGACAGCCAGTTCATCGGGATCATCGGCGCCTCGGGTGCGGGGAAATCCACCATGCTCCGTATGTTGAATCGCCTCAGCGATCCGACAAGCGGTAAGATCGTTTTCCAGGGGCGCGATATTTCAGCGTTAAAGGGTGCACAAAAACGCGCATGGCAATCCGAGTGCGCGATGATTTTCCAGCAGTTCAATTTGGTGCCTCGCATGGATGTGGTGTCAAACGTCCTGCACGGCACGCTGAACCGCCGCAATACATTGGCCACGATGTTCAACATTTATCCTGAAAAGGACATCCATCATGCGATTGATATTCTGGAACGTCTGGGCATTTCTGAACACGCCTCTAAGCGCGCACAGGCCCTCTCGGGCGGGCAACAACAGCGTGTGGCCATTGCTCGGGCCTTGATGCAAGACCCCAAGATTGTACTGGCGGATGAACCCATTGCATCCCTTGATCCGATGAATGCGCAGATCGTGATGGACAGCTTGCGATCCATTCACGACGAAGACGGCAAACTGGTCATCTGCAACCTGCACACCCTTGATACCGCGCGGCGCTATTGCGACCGGATCATCGGCATGCGCGCTGGCCGCGTTGTGTTTGACGGCACAGGTGACGAACTGACCCTGAGTGCTGCGCGCGACATTTACGGCGCGGACAGTTCTTTTTCCGAAGCCGCCACATCCACCAGCGTCGATGTGCTGGAAGACCACCGGATACCGGAACTGGCCATCGCCTGACAATTCAACCCGAACCCGCCAATACCGGCGGGTTTTTCTACTGGAGAAAACCGATGAAAAAACTGATCGCAGCGATCCTAGCGACATCCGCGTTGTGCGGTGCTGCACAGGCCCAAGACATTTCCGAATTCCGCATCGGAATTCTGGGCGGCGAAAACGCCCAAGACCGTATGAACAGCTACCAATGTCTGGCTGACAAAACCACTGCCCTGCTAGGTGTGGAAACCAAATTGTTCGCCCCTGCCGATTACAACGGCGTGATTCAGGGCCTGCTGGGCGGCACCATCGACATGGCTTGGCTCGGCGCTTCTGGCTATGCAAAAACCTATCTGTCCGATCCCGAAGCGGTTGAACCCGTATTGGTGAAATACAACGCAGATGGCGGCTACGGCTATTACTCTATCGGCTTTGCGCGCAAAGACAGCGGCATCACATCTTTGGAAGGTGTAAAAGGCAAAGTCTTTGGCTTTGGCGATCCAAACTCGACCTCTGGCTTCCTGATCCCATCCATCGAAATCCCTGCTGCAACTGGCGCGTCGATGGAATCGGGGGATTACTTTGGTGAAGTGAAATTCACTGGCGGTCACGAGCAAACAATCGTTGCTGTTGCCAATGGCGACATCGACGCAGGCGTGACTTGGGCCGATGGTCTGGGCGAATGGGAAGACGGTTATAATTCCGGTGCCCTGCGCAAAGCTGTGGATGCAGGTCTGGTGGATATGAACGACATGGTCAAAATCTGGCAGTCCAAAACCATCCCCGAAGGCCCGATTGTTCTGCGCAAATCCCTGCCAGCAGATGTTAAGCTTAAGATGACAGGCTTGGTTGCCTCTTTGCACGCCATGGACCCTGAATGTGCCTACGGTGTGGCCAACGGCGAGGCCAAGGCCTTTGCTCCGATCACCCATGACGCCTATGACGTAATCATCAAAGCCCGTCAGTTGAAATCTAACTAAATCCCTTTTCAAACCGCATCTGGCCGAGCCGAACTTTGTTCCGCTCGGCCAATTTTTGCAGGAAACCACATGACGCCCACCGCACTGGATACCCGCGCCACTTATTTGGCCCAAACCCACCGAAAAAGACTCTATAGTGGCCTGTTGCTGGTGCTTTTGGTTGCCATGCTTTGCGGCGGGTTTATCACCGCCGACGATCGAAACGCCGGCGGGTTCTGGAATGGCCTGCCCCATGTTCTGGACTTCCCCGCCGAGGTGGTCACCGAGGCTGCCCAAAAAATCACCCTGCTGCCCGCCCATCTGGTGACGTTTTTCCCCAGCCTGATGGAAACCATCAACATCGCCGCCGCAGCCACTCTGTTTGGCGCGCTGATTGCCGTGGTATTGGCACTGCTGTCCACACGCGGACTGGCCCGTTGGCCCCGCATGATCCCTGTCTTTCGCCGCATGTCCGACATCATGCGCGCGATCCCCGAAATCGTCATCGCGCTGGTGCTGATCTTTGTGCTTGGCGGAGGCCCCGTCCCTGCCATGATCGCCATCGCCTTTCACACAGTGGGCGCCCTTGGCAAACTATTTTCCGAAGTCACCGAAAACGCCGATCTGAAACCTGTTGAAGGGCTGGCATCGGTTGGCGCTGGCTGGTTGCAACGGATGTGGCTGGGTGTGATCCCGCAAGTTTCCCCCAACTTTATCAGCTATGCCCTTCTGCGCTTTGAAATCAACATCCGCGCCTCTGCCATTCTGGGGTTCGTGGGCGCTGGCGGCATTGGCTATGACCTGCGCAATGCGATCAGTTGGGGCCAGGGCAAGTATGACGAGGCCGCCGCCATTTTCATCCTGCTTTTCCTCGCCATTGTCGCGGTGGATCAAATTTCAAGCCTGCTGCGCAACAAACTGGTGGGGACATCAAAATGACTACCGCAACCCTGAAGGCCGACACTGCAAGACTGGTCAATCGCAAGGCAACCCTGTCTTTCGCCCTGCTGGGGGCTGTGGCGCTCTATCTGATCTACATTTTCTTTTCCTTTGATATTATGGGGTTAAGCGAACGCGCCAGCCTGACCAATGCCAAAACACTGGTGGCTGACAGCTATTCCTACAAAACCCATATCACCAAATCGAACCGGGGTGCTGGCAATTTATCTGCCGCGATTGAGGGCGAAAAGAAGGGCCGTTATCCCGAAGGCACCTACCCCGATTGGGTCAGCGCCGATGGGTCAGACGCCTTTGTCACGCTCAGCGATGGCAGCATTGTAGAACTGAAAGGCAAGACTGTCTTTTACGACATCCCCAACTACGGCCCCGTGAAGATCACCACGCGCACCAGCGGTATCGACCTTGAACTGCCCACCAGCGACGTGCCTGATTTCATCTCTGCCTCACGCAACCGCGTGGCCATCACAACTGAGGGTGGGCGTATTTCCGTCACCAAATCCAAGACCGAAATCTTTCGCTATTTCACCGGATGGGAGATGTTTTTCTTCACACTCGACAGCCCGTTCTATGGCAAAAGTGCCTCGCAACTGGCTTATCTGGCCACCTCTGCACCGCGCCTGTCGCCGGAAACCGGCAACTTCGCCGCCATGTGGGACGGGTTCTGGAACAACGCCATGTGGCGTCACGGCGATGTGGCTTGGGCGATCTTTGAAACCATTCTGATGGCCTTTCTGGGCACAGCGGGGGCGGCTTTGATTGCACTGCCGCTGGCGTTTTTATCGGCGCAGAATTTCACCAAAAACTGGATCGCGCGGTTTTCCATGCGCCGCGCTTTTGACTTTCTGCGCGGTGTGGACGGGCTGATCTGGACCATCATCCTGTCCCGCGCCTTTGGGCCGGGACCACTGACAGGGGCTTTGGCGATCCTGCTGACAGACACAGGCACCTTCGGCAAGATGTTCTCGGAAACGTTGGAAAATGTGGATGACAAACAGATAGAGGGCATCCGTTCCACAGGGGCGAAACCCATCCAGCGTTACCGCTTTGGTGTGATCCCGCAAATCACCCCCGTCTTCATCAGTCAGGTGCTGTATTATTTCGAATCCAACACCCGCAGCGCCACCATCATCGGGGCGATTGTGGGCGGCGGGATCGGGCTGTTGCTGACGCAGGCGATCATCACTGGCAAAGACTGGGAAGAGGTCACTTATTATATCATTCTGATCATCATTATGGTGATGATGATGGACACCCTATCAGGCTGGCTGCGCAGTAAGCTGATCGGCAACAAAGACTCTTGAACCCATATGAACAAGACCCGAAAGACCCTGCAATGCCCCGACTGACCCAAGCCGAACCTTTCATCCATCCCGACTGTGAAGTGTCTAACTGCACGCTTGGGGCCTATACGGAACTGGGCAAGGGCACCCGCCTGTTGAACACGGATTTCGGGGATTATTCCTACACGGATCGCTACGCGGATGTGGCCAACGCAGAGGTTGGCAAATTCGCCAATATCGCGGCGTTTTCACGGATCGGGCCAACGGCACATCCGATGGAATTGGCCTCTATGCACCACATGTTGTACCGCTCTGACGATTATTGGGGTGACACACCGCGCTGGGATGATTTCTTTGAAAAACGCGCGGCGCGGCGGGTGGTTTTAGGCCATGATACATGGATCGGTGCACAGGCCTGCGTGATGCCAGAGGTCACAATCGGCACCGGCGCTGTTGTGGCCGCAGGGGCCGTCGTAACCAAAGATGTGGCTCCTTATATGATCGTCGCGGGCGTGCCTGCCGTTCCGCTGCGCGAACGGTTCCCCCGTGACATTGCAGACCGGATGATGGCGCTGGCGTGGTGGGATTGGGATCACGCGGCCCTATTTGCAGCCCTTGAAGATTTCCGCAGCCTGCAAGGCGCCGCGTTTCTGGAAAAATACGAACAGGCCTAACCGTCAATGGTCAGTTCAATATGCCCGCCCGAAAACCATGTGCGGCCAAATTCGATCGGCTTGCCGGTCAGGTCCACATCAATATTGGTGCTGCGCAACAGCGCGGCCCCCGCTTTCAGGTTCAATAAAGACGCCGAGGTTGCATTGGCATTCACCGCCGCCAGCCGCGTTTCATGGCGGGTGTAATCCTGCACCCCGCAGGCGGCAAAAGCCTTGGTGACGGAATTCAACGATTGTAGATGATTTAACATTTCGGGAAAGCGCGCGGCAGGAAAGACCGAAATAAAATGCGCCACAGGCATGTCATCCACCCGCGCCAGCCCTTCGACCACATGCACCAAAACGCCTTTACGGGTGCCAAGCGCCTTAGCCTCGACTGCATCTGCGGGGCGGGTGGTTAGGGACAGGAACTGCTTTGATCCTTCATGCCCCGCTTCCGCAACAGACTGGTGAAACCGCACCCGCTTGCCCACAGAATAGCGCACGGGATCTGCCGCAACAAAGGCCCCTGCCCCCCGTTTGGTATAGACCAACCCCTGTTCTACCAACGCGGAAATCGCGTGGCGGATGGTGTGCCGGTTGACCCCGAAACGGGCGGCATAGGCGGCCTCGGTGGGCAGCTTTTCCCCCGCTTTGTGGTGGCCTTTGGCAATATCAGCCGTGATCCGCGCCGCGATGTCTTTCCAGATTGCTTGTTTCACCACGTCACAAAACCTTCACAAAATTCATCTGGCAACAGGGCCGGAATCGGTCTAACACTTGTCTAGTTGTATAGTATAGTAGACACCTTGGGGATTTGTCTAGATGGATGATCAAACGAGACGCAAAAACTGGTTGGGACTGCTGGCAAAATCCTGCCCGAACACTGTGAACCAACTGTGTGAAAACCTGGCCGAAGCCCGCAGCTATGACTGGTTGCGCCAACCCGAAGTGGGCGGCGTCATGGTGCGCGGACGCATGGGCGGCACCGGAAGCGCATTTAACATGGGCGAGATCACGGTGACCCGTTGCTCGCTTCGATTACCAGATGGCGTGGTCGGCCACGGCTATGTTCAGGGGCGCGACAAGACCCATGCCACCAACGCCGCTTTGGTGGATGCTTTGATGCAGACCGACAGGGCTGACCAGATCGACAGCGACGTTCTGCAACCCCTACGCCAGAAACGCGCGCAACAGCAGGCCGCCATACAGGCCCGCGCAAATGCCACAAAGGTGGATTTTTTCACCATGGTCAGAGGAGACGACTGATGGAGCTTTCAGCCCTATCCGGCGGATTTGACAACGCCGCCCACCAATCCGCCACCGCCTTTCGCGCGATTATGAACGTGATGGCCCGCCCCGGTGTGATCGAAACTGTCACCGGCGCGGTGCCGCCCAAGGGTCTGTCCATAGCGGCGGGCAGCCTGTTGCTGACCCTGTGTGACCCGGAAACCAAGCTGCATCTGGCAGGGGAATTAGACACTAAAATCATCCGCGACTGGCTGACCTTTCACACAGGCGCACCGATTGTACCCGCCGCGCAGGCCGATTTCGCCATAGGCGCTTGGGAAGACCTGATGCCCCTGACGCAATATGCCATTGGCACCGATCAATACCCTGATCGGGCCGCCACGTTGATCGTTGAACTGCCCGCGCTGACCCAATCGGGCGTCACCCTGACGGGACCGGGCATTCAGACCAGCGCCGCGCTGTCCCTGCCCGCCATTGAACCCTTGCGATTGAACGCAGCACTCTTCCCGCTAGGCTGTGATTTCTTCTTTACCGCTGGCGATCAAATCGCCGCCCTGCCCCGCACCACAAAACTGGAGTCGACCCCATGTATGTAGCTGTAAAAGGCGGTGAAAAAGCCATTGATGCCGCCCATGACTGGCTGGCCGATGTGCGTCGCGGCGACCCTGCGGTGGCGGAACTGTCGCTGGCGCAAATCCGCGAACAAATGGCCTTGGCGGTGGATCGGGTCATGTCCGAAGGGTCTTTGTTTGACGCTGATCTGGCTGCATTGGCGATCAAACAATCCCGTGGGGATTTGATTGAAGCGATCTTTCTAATCCGCGCCTATCGTACCACACTGCCTCGTTTCGGTGCATCCCACCCGATTGAAACCGACACCATGCAATGCCAGCGCCGTGTCTCTGCCACGTTCAAGGACGTGCCGGGGGGGCAGATCCTTGGGCCGACGTTCGATTACACCCACCGCCTGCTGGATTTCAAACTGGCAGCCGAAGGCGGGACGCTAGATGCACCAACGCAAGACAATCCTGATCTGGCCGTTGAACGCAAACCCCATGTGATGGAGTTTCTAAACAAGGACGGGCTGATCGAAACCGCCGAAGCGACAGATGAAACACCCCCCGATCTGACGCGCGAACCCTTGGAACTGCCCGCCAACCGCGCCTTGCGCCTGCAAAACCTGACCCGCGCGGATGAGGGTTTCCTGCTGGGGCTCGCCTATTCCACCCAACGCGGATACGCCCGCAACCATGCCTTTGTGGGCGAATTACGCATTGGCACGGTTGACGTGGAACTGGACATCCCCGAACTGGGTTTTTCCATTGAAATCGGTGAATTGACGGTGACGGAATGTGAAACCGTGAACCAGTTCAACGGCTCTAAAACCGAGCCGCCGCAATTCACCCGTGGCTATGGGTTGGTGTTTGGCCAATGCGAACGCAAAGCTATTTCCATGGCCTTGGTGGACCGCGCCCTGCGCTGGAAAGAACTGGGCGAAGATTTCGTTGGCGCGCCTGCACAAGACGAAGAATTCGTGCTCAGCCATTCCGACAACATCCAAGCCACCGGATTTCTGGAACACATCAAACTGCCCCATTACGTGGATTTCCAATCCGAACTGGAACTGATCCGATCCATTCGCGCTGCCGCCACTGCGGCACAAGCTGACACAAAAATCGCGGCAGAATGACCATGATCCGCCAAAACACAAGGACCAGTGAGATGAGCGACTATAACTTCGCCTATCTGGACGAACAGACCAAACGCATGATCCGCCGCGCGATCCTGAAAGGTCTGGCAATACCGGGCTATCAGGTGCCCTTTGCCAGCCGTGAAATGCCCATGCCTTATGGCTGGGGCACGGGCGGCGTTCAGGTGACGGCGGCCTGTCTGACGCCGGATGATACATTAAAGGTGATCGACCAAGGCGCGGATGACACCACCAACGCCGTGTCGATCCGACGCTTCTTTGAAAAGACCGCCGCGATAAATGTGACCCAAGCCACAACACAGGCAAGCGTTATCCAGACCCGCCACCGCATCCCTGAGGAACCGCTGACAGAGGACCAGATACTGGTCTATCAAGTGCCGATCCCCGAACCCCTGCGCTTTCTGGAACCCCGCGAAACCGAAACCCGTAAGATGCACGCACTGGAAGAATACGGGTTGATGCACGTCAAACTGTTCGAGGATATTTCCCAACATGGTCAGATCGCCACCGCCTATGCCTATCCCGTGAAAGTGGAAGGACGCTATGTGATGGACCCTTCTCCGATCCCGCGCTTTGACAACCCAAAGATGGAAATGGCCGCGATCCAACTGTTCGGCGCAGGCCGTGAACAACGCATTTACGCCATCCCGCCTTACACGCGGGTCGTGAGCCTAGATTTTGACGATTACCCGTTTGTGGCCAGCAAGGCAGATGGCGCCTGCGCCCTGTGCGCAGCGGATCACACCTATTTGGATGAGGTGATTGTGGATGATGACGGCGGGCGGATGTTCGTCTGCTCAGACACAGATTACTGCGAAAGCCGCCGTCAGGCGGGCCACATCGGGGAACAAGGCACCCCATTTGGAAAGGATGCGGCATGACCCCTTTGTTAGACGTACAAAACCTGTCGAAAAACTACGGCCAGCGGATCGGCTGCAAGGATGTGTCTTTTGACCTGTACCCCGGTGAAGTCATGGGCATCGTCGGGGAAAGCGGGTCAGGCAAGTCCACCTTGCTGAACTGTCTGGCGGGGCATCTGGAACCGGATCAGGGCAAGGTGCTGTTTGATACCAAAACCGACGGGCTGAAAGACACTGTTACCATGTCCGAACCGGAACGCCGGATGCTGGGGCGCACCGACTGGGCTTTTGTACACCAGCACGCCCGCGACGGGCTGCGCATGGGCGTCAGTGCGGGCGGAAATGTCGGCGAACGATTGATGGCTGTGGGGGCGCGGCATTACGGCGATATTCGCGCACAGGCCACCGACTGGCTGGGCCGCGTCGAAATAAATGAAGACCGCGTCGACGACCGACCCACCGCCTTTTCGGGGGGGATGCAACAACGGCTGCAAATCGCCCGCAATCTGGTGACAGGCCCGCGGCTGGTATTCATGGACGAACCCACGGGGGGGCTTGATGTGTCTGTTCAGGCCCGCCTGCTGGACATGATCCGCGAGCTGGTTCGGGATCTGGGACTGTCTGCGATTATCGTCACCCATGACCTTGCGGTTGTGCGTCTGTTGGCCGATAGGCTGATGGTGATGAAAGACGGGCATGTGGTGGAAACCGGCCTGACGGATCAGGTGCTCGATGATCCGCAACACAGCTATAGCCAACTTCTCGTCTCTTCAGTCTTGCAGGTGTAACCATGATTACTGTGAAAAATGCGTCGAAATCTTTTGTGTTGCACAATCAGGGCGGCACTGTGATCCCCGTGATGGGCAATGGCAATCTGACTGTGCAACCGGGTGAATGTGTCGGGCTGACGGGGGCATCCGGGTCTGGCAAATCCACCTTGATGCGAATGATCTACGGCAATTATCTGACCCAAGGCGGCGAGGTCCGTGTCGGCGATTTGAATGTGGCACAGGCCGAACCCCGCGAGATTTTGCAGATGCGCAAGCACACGCTTGGCTATGTCAGCCAGTTCCTGCGGGTTGTGCCCCGCGTGCCAACCCTGAACGTGGTTGCCGAACCGCTTTTGCAAGTGGGCACCCCCCGCGATCAGGCCCTTGAACGTGCCCGTGAATTACTGTCGCTGCTGCGCATTCCCGAACGGTTGTGGGATCTCTCGCCCCTGACCTTTTCAGGCGGCGAACAACAGCGGGTGAATATCGCGCGCGGCTTTGCCTATGACTATCCCGCGCTGCTGCTGGATGAACCGACCGCCAGTCTGGACGGGTTGAATCGCGAAACCGTGCTGGGTCTGATCGAAACCGCCAAACAACGTGGCACCGCCATTGTGGGGATTTTCCACGACGAAGCCGCGCGCAAACTGGTTTGCACCCGCGAAATCGACGTGATCGAATTTGCACCGAAAGCGGCGGCCTGATGGCGGGACGGTTGTTTACAGTGGTCGGCCCGTCCGGGGCCGGAAAAGACACAGTGCTGAACGCCGCCCTGCTGCGCTGCCCTGATATCTGCCGCCTGCGACGGGTCATCACGCGGCGCAGTGATGCAGGGGGCGAAGACATCGAAGGCGTTAGCGCCATTGAATTTGAAACCCTGCTGGATCAAGGCGCTTTTGCCCTGCACTGGACAGCCCATGGCACGTCTTATGGTATTCCCAAACGGCTGGATGATCTACTGGCCACGGGGCAATCGGTGGTGTTCAACGGGTCACGCGCAGCGATGCCTCAAATCGTCGCGAAATACCCTGACGTGCTGGTGCTTGCGATCACAGTGGACCCTGCTATTCTGCGCCAGCGTCTGTGTGAACGAGGCCGAGAAACCCCGACAGAGATTGAAGCCCGCCTTGCACGGGCCAATCTGGAATTCACCACCACAGCACGGCTGATTGAAATTGAAAACTCCGGCCCACTCGACACGGCAGTGCAGCAAATGGTGGATGTGTTTACCCGCCCAGCGGAGCCCGTTCTATGACCTTGAAACAACCGTTTTCCATCTGGCCGCACAAAACAAGTTCAGTCAGTTCGAACGGCGCCCGCAGATGGTTTTCTAACAACACATCAAGCACTTCGCGGGTTTTCACCTGTTGCAACTCGCTCAGCCGTCCGGTCAGGGTCACATGAAAGCGGAACTCATCAAACACATAGGGATACCCCCAGTGCCGCAGCAGTTCATCCTGTCGCGGCGACAGGTTCGACGCACGGCGGCGTTGCAATTCCTGCGTGCTCATCGGGGCGCGGAACCGATCCAGCGCCATGACACAATCCGCCACCAACTCGGCGAATTCAGGGTTTGGCGTGGTCGGCGTCAATGCCAGAAAACTGCCAATACTTTGCAAATGCAGCGGCCCGATTTCAACCGGTTCCTGCGCTTGGGCATAGGCCCGCACCCCCTGCAACAGATCGCCAAAGCTGAAATCGCTGTGCAGGAAAAACGGCGCTTTCAACGTACCGTGCAAGCCGTATTTGCGCGGCGTTGCGGTGATTTCCTGCACCGACAGGGGCAATCCGTGAACCACTTGATGGTCTACGGGCTGGCCAGTGCGCACATCCCAACCCAACCACGCGGCCCCGAAAGCCGCCAAAGAATGATCCGCCTGCGGCGTGAAATAAACGGCATATCGCTCATACATAGTGATGTGTGCTCCTTCAGTGCTGACGCAGGTTTAGACATGAAAATGTTACACCCTCATGACAATAAAGCCCAAAATCGCAACATCTATCGGTGGTAAGACTATGAAAGACACAGACTGCGCGGCGCAAAGCCAGACCGCACTAACCCTCTCCAATGCCCGAATCGTCCTGAAAGACGAGGTGATCACCGGATCGCTGCGGCTGGAAAACGGCGTGATTACCGCGATTGACCACGGCGCTTCGGCCGCCAGCGGTGCGATTGATTTTAACGGAGACTTCCTGTCACCGGGTCTGGTGGAATTGCACACCGACAATCTGGAACGCCACATGCAGCCGCGCCCGGGTGTGGCATGGCCCACCAAAGCAGCCGCGATTGCCCATGATGCGGAACTGGCCTCCGTCGGAATTACAACCGTGTTTGATGCGCTGCGGGTCGGGTCATCTGCCAGCCGCGATCGGGGGAAGTATCGCAAATACGCCCGCGAACTGGCCAATAACATTCTGGAACTACAGGGCGCGGGCGCCATGCGGATCAGCCACTTTTTGCACCTGCGCGCCGAGATTTGTTCTGAAACCCTGATCGAGGAAATGGAAGAATTCAGCGCCGCAGATCGCATCGGCATTGTCAGCCTGATGGACCACACGCCCGGGCAGCGCCAGTTCCGCGATATTTCCAAACTGGAAGAATACCTGCAAGGCAAATACGGCATGACCAGCCCCGAAATTGCCGCCCATTGCGAGGCCCTTTATGCGGTGCGCGAAAAATTCGGGGCCCTGCACGAAGAAGGCGCCGCACGGATCGGCAAGGATCTTGGCGCGGTGCTGGCCAGCCATGATGACACCACAGCGTCGGATGTGGATATGTCGGTTGGCAAAGGCGTGCGTGTGGCGGAATTCCCCACAACACTAGAGGCGGCAAAGGCCTGTAACGACGCGAAAATCGGCGTGATGATGGGGGCTCCGAACCTGCTGCGCGGCGGCAGTCACTCGGGCAATGTTTCCGCCCATGAACTGGTGGAAAACGGCGTTCTGGATATTCTCAGTTCCGATTACGCGCCATCATCGTTGCTGATGGGCGCGGTGCGCTTGGGGCTGGAACAGGGTAATATGGCCACCGGCCTGCGCACCGTCACCCATCACCCCGCCCGCGCTGTTGATCTGGCGGATCGTGGCGAAATTGCCATTGGCAAACGGGCTGACTTGCTGCGGTTTGGTCTGTGCGAAACTTTGCCATCGGTCAAAGGCGTCTGGCGTCAGGGTGAGCGGGTCGGCTAAAGAAAAAACCAGCGGTGGCGAGTGCTTAAATAGCGCTCGCCTCTCGCAATTCGGTCTGAAGACGGGCTTCTTCGGCAGCTTTCGGGGTCGAAAAGCGCGCCAGCAGCAGATAGGCCACAGGGGTCAGGTACAGGGTTGAAGCCGTGGCCAAACCCAGCCCGCCAACAATCACCCAGCCCAATGCTTCGCGCGCTTCGGCCCCTGCACCCGCCGACAGGATCAGCGGCACGCCACCGATCACGGTAGAGGTCATGGTCATCATCACAGGCCGCAGCCGCACGGTCGAGGCATCCAGAATCGCACTGTGTACATCCTGCCCCTGATCCCGCAGCTGGTTGGCAAATTCCACGATCAAAATCCCGTTCTTGGCCATAATCCCGATCAACATAACCAACCCGATCTGGCTGTAGACGTTCAAACTTAACCCCGTCAGCAGCAAGGCAAACACCGCACAGGCCAACCCGATTGGCACGGTGGACATCACCACAACAGCGGAAATAAAGCTTTCAAACTGGGCCGAAAGCACCAAAAACACCACCAGAATGGCAAACCCAAAGGTCACAAACAGGCCGGAGTTGGTCTGATCCAAAGTCGCGGCCTCGGCCAAAGGGACGATGTAGTTTTGTTCGGACAGCACCGCATCGCCGATCACCTGCACTTGTGCCAGCGCATCGCCAAGGGACAGTTCCGGTGACAGACCCGCCGTGATTTCAACCGAACGTTTTTGCCCTTCGCGGTCCAGTTCGGGGGCAACGGCGCGTTCTTCCAAAGTGACAAAACTGGACATAGGCACCATCTGTCCATCACCCGTCTGCACAAAGATATTTTCCAGATCACCCGGATCATTCACCGGATCGGCGGTGGACAGCATTTGCACGTCATAACTGGTGTCATCAATAAAGACCGACCCCACCTTGCGCCCGTCCAGCACCGCCTGCAACGCCTGTCCCAGACCAGTGATATCAATCCCCAGATCAGAGGCGCGGGCACGATCAATCTGTACGAATAATTGCGGCTGGGTGGTTTCATATTCCAGCTGCACTTTGCCCATGCCGGGCACGGTGTTCATTTGATCCACCATCACCTCGGCCACATCGGCAAGCTGGCCGTAATTATCGCCGGTAATGGCAAAGGCCAGCCCGCGCCCCGCACCGCGAATACCCAGCGAGTTGGGCTGAATCGCAAAGGCGCGCACCCCGACGATATTCCCCAATTCTCGGTTGATTTGGGACACAATTTCCTGCTGGCTGCGGCTGCGGTCTTCCCATTTCGCCAATGTAAACACCATAAATCCGCGATTGTCCGCGCCAAAGCCGCTGATGGAAAACACATTGGTGATTTCACCGCTTTCGCGCAGGGGGGCCACGGCGTCTTCGATCTGTTGCATCTTGCTTTGAGTATAGGCCAGCGACACCCCTTGGGACGCGGTCACCCGCAACAAAGCCACCGCGCGGTCTTCTCGCGGGGTCAGTTCCTGACGAATGCCACCGGCCATAAAGGCGGCGGTGGCGGTGAACAGGACCGCCAGCAGAATGATCACAAATGGCACCGCCAAAACCGCGCGCAACGTGGCGGCGTAGCTGCGGGCCAGCACATCCCCAAGCCAGATCATCGGCCCACGGGCATTGGCGTTATAGGATTTGCGGGTCAACAAACGGCTGGCCAGAACAGGGCAGAACGTTAGCGCCACAACCGAGGATAACATCACCGCAATCGCAAGGGTAAAGCCGAATTCGCGGAACAGCCCGCCTACCTGACCCGGCAAAAACGACAGCGGAATAAACACCGCCGCCAGCGTCGCCGTGGTGGTGACCACTGCAAAAAACACCTGCTGCGTGCCCAGCACCGCAGCCGCCCGTGGCCCCATGCCTTGACTGCGCAATCGCACGATATTTTCCAGCACCACGATGGCGTCATCCACCACCATCCCCGTGGCCAGAACCAGCGCCAGCAAGGTCAGGATATTGATCGAAAACCCCACCAGATAAATCGCCGCCAAAGACCCGATCAGTGCCACAGGCAGGGTCAGTGCGGGGATCAGTGTGGCGCGAAAATCCCGCAGGAAGATAAAGATCACCACCACAACAATCGTCACGGCCATCAGCAGGGTTTTAACCACCTCAGTGATCGACCCTTCGATAAATACCGCATCGTCAGAGGTGACAAAAATGCTGACGTCTTCGGGCAAGGACTGGCTGAGTTCATCCACCACTGCCCGCACGTTTTGCGAAATTTCCAGCGTGTTTGACGTGGCTTGCCGAATGATCCCGATGCCAAGCCCGGTCTGCCCGTTGGCCCGCAGCACGGTTTCCCCCGGCGCTGGCCCCAAAGTGACCCGCGCCACATCCCCCAGCAGCACATCTTTGGTGATTTCCAAAGCTTCAAACGCTTGGGTGGTGGCCACTGTCGCCGTGGTGCGCACATTGATGGATTGGTTGTCCCCCGCCAGATCGCCTGATGGTGAATCGTAAGCAACATCCGCCAGATTATTGCGCACATCCGCCAGTGTCAGGCCGCGACTGGCCAGTTCCACAGGGTCGATATCCACGCGGAAAATAGGCTCGCGGTCGCCGTAGATTTGCAAATCCGCTACCCCGTCCACCGAGATTAGGCGGTCTTCAACGCGGTCCTGCACGATCCGCGTCAGATCTTGTGGCGAGCGCCCCGCCGAGGTCACGGCGATCCGCATCACCGCCTGCGCATTGGCATCCGCCTTAACGATTTGCGGCTGTTCGGCAGTGTCTGGCAGCTGGTTCAAAATCCGCGCAACCGCATCGCGCACATCGGTGGCGGCGATGTCAATATTCACCTTATCGTCAAATTCCAACGTCACCCGACTGCGCCCGAACCGCGAGTTTGAGGAGATGGAACGCACCCCGGCCACGCGCCCCACAGCGCCTTCAATCCGGCCCGTGACCTCTTGATCGACGGTTTCAGGGGCGGCGCCTGAAAATTCGGTAGTTACCGTGACCACGGGGCGGTCCACATTGGGGAGTTCGCGGATTTCTGCGCCAAAGAACCCTGCCAGCCCTGCCAAAACAATCAGCGCGTTTAACACAAAAGCAAGGATCGGGCGGCGTACGAAAAGGGCCGTACCGGATTTCAATCCATCGGGCTCGCCAACACCCTGTGTGCTGTCTGGTTCAGCGGGTGTCATGTGTGATCTCTATCGGATTTGGCCGCTGCGGCTGCCTTTTGGGATAAGATCACTTCGGCCCCCTCGCGCAGGGTTTGTACGCCTTCGGTGACAATTTCATCCCCCGCCTTCAACACGTCACTGTCCACCAACACGCTGTCACTGTTGCGCTGTCGGATTTCGACGGCAACGCGGGTGACTTTGCCATCGCGCACCACCCAGACAAACGGTCCTTCGCTGGACCATTGCAAGGACAGGGGCGCGATAGATAACAGCACCTCACCCGGAAAGTTCAACCCGACTGAAAACGCCATACCCGCACGCAAAAAATCCTGCGCGTTGTCCAGTGTTCCCTGCACCCGCAAGGTGCGGCTGGTGCGGTCAACTATCGTGTCTATGGCGCTGATTTCACCAGTCAATTCCGTATTACGCAGCCCCAAAGGCGTCGCTTCAAAGGGTTGTCCGATGGCAATTTTACCAATCACCCGTTCCGGCACGCGAAAGTCTATCAAAATGGAAGACCGATCCGTGATCGTCACCAAAATATCCTGCGCGCTGACGCGGTCGCCAACTTCGATATCGACAATCCCGACCCAGCCAGAAATCGGTGTTTCGATCTGGCGCTGGTCAAGGTTGAATTGCGCCTGCCGCAGGGCCAGTTCGGCATTACGCAGGGACAGTTGTGTTTCGCGCAAACGCACCTCGGTCACGGCACCAGTGTTTTCCAACCGCTGAATGCGTTCAGCCGCCGCTATGGCATCTTCCAGCCGGACCCGCGCCTGTTCCAGCGCGATGGATTCCGCCTCGTCTTCTAGCCGTGCGATCACGGTGCCTGCATCCACATGACCGCCCGCATCTAGGGACAGTTCGGTGATCAACCCCACAGCCTTGGCCCGCACCGCAATAGAATGGCGCGCGCGCCCGTCGCCAATGGCGCTGATCACATCAGCCAAGGCCTTTTCCTGAACAAATGCAGTGACAACCTGCGTTGGCCCACGACTAAACCCGCCGCCCTGCTGCGCGGGCTTTTCAGGGGCAGTCTGTTCAATCCCCACCATCGCCAGAAAGGGCGCGGCCGAGGGCACATAAGTCGCCCAGACATAAACCGCAGCCACAACAGCCACAGCACAAAGAATGATTTGCTTTAAAGCATTCATGTGTCCGGTCCTTGCCTATTAACGCCATTCAACTGCGCAGAGTATTACACAGGTTTGCGTTAACACGCTATTGAACACTGACAGGCGCTGTAAAGAACAAGTTTACGGAATTCGGTTCATTTACCGTAACCTTTACAGAAACAACTCTTTCAACTGGCGCTTTAGCACCTTGCCATTGGCGTTTCTGGGAAGCGGGGTGTCTGAAAACGAAAAGCTTTCGGGCACTTTGTAATCGCTAAGTTTTTCATAACACAGCGCCTTTAAGGCCGGCTCATCCGCGCTGGGGGTTTTCAGGCAGACAACCGCATGCACCCTTTCGCCGAGCACAGGGCAAGGCTTGGCGATGATCGCGGCCTCGACCACGTTGTTATGGGTCATCAGGATGTTTTCCACCTCAGAGCTGAACACCTTATACCCGCCCCGATTGACCACGTCTTTTTTGCGGTCAAAAATCCGCATAAACCCGTCTGCGCCTATGCTGCCCATATCACCTGAGCGCCAGAACCCGGCCACAAATTCGGACGCTGTGGCATCGGGGCGGTTGAAATACCCCGACACAACCATCGGCCCGCGAATCCAGATTTCGCCCACCTCTCCGGTGTCACATTCGACAAAATCCTCATTCATGATCCGCACCTCGGCGCAGGCGACGGGTTTGCCTATTGTATCGAAATAGGATTGATCCGCCCCCAGCGGCATGATCGTTGTAGGCGATGTGGTTTCAGTCGCGCCATACGCATTGGCCAGTTGCAGATCAGGTAACAGATCGGCCAGCTTTTCGATGGTCGCCACAGGCATCATCGCACCGCCATAGGCCCCGACCCGCCATGCAGACAGATCGAATTGGGTCAAATCTTCGCGCAGTAACAACAGGTTGTACATGGCAGGCACCATGATCGTGTAGCTGACCTTTTCACGGGCAGCCACTTGCAGAACCGCGCGGGTTTTGAAATCTTCAAGCATCACCAGCTTGGCACCCGCGCCCAGACTGACCATCACCAAGCCGATCAAACCCGTCACATGGGTGGCGGGAACCACCAGTAAAGCGGCGTCATTCGGCCCCACACCAAGGTGGTGTTCATAGTGCAGCATGGAATGGATGATCCCCAAATGGGTCAGCATCGCGCCTTTGGGTTTTCCTGTGGTGCCAGATGTGTACAGGATGCAGGCCATGTCATCCTCGGCCAGATCAAGCGTCGGGGCGGTGAATTCTGTATCTTGTGGCAGGTCGGTTTCAATTTGCCCGACTTCAAGACGAAACTTCAGGTCAGGGACATCCGTTTCAGACGGAATCGCCCGTTCATGGGCGGGATCAAAGATCATCCCCGCAGCCTTGCAATCGTTCAGGATAAACGCGGTTTCGGGGGCAGCCTCGCGGATGTTCATGGGCACAGGGACAGCCCCCAAGCGCCAGACAGCCAACAGGGACACCACAAATTCCAGACGGTTGGCCAGGATCAGGCCCACACGGTCGCCGCAAGTCAGGCCAAGGGCTTGCAACTGATGCGCACAGGCATCCACCCGTTGCGACAGGTCAGCGTAAGTCACGCTTTGGGTTTCATCCACAACCGCAACGGACGCGCCGTATTTGGCGATGATGCCGTCCACCTTTTCCATCACCGATTTCGGACGATCCGCAAAGCAGTGCAGCATGCGATCGTTGAAATGAACCTCTGTGCGAAGAAGGGAATCCGCTGTCATGACTGTCTGGCCTTGTATTCGTGATTAAGGATTAAAAGGATCAGGTCCAGCTTAGAACGCTAAAAGCCGGGCCTGAAAGTTTCAACTGTGCAAATCGCAGGAGGTTACTTTCCCATATGGGGCGGGACAAAATGCGCCAAATTCTTGCCGATGCTGCCCTTGGCTTTCTTCAGCTCGTTTCGGGCAATTACCTTTAGGTGCACCTCATCCGGCCCATCCAGAAATCGCATGGCGCGGCCCCAAGTCCACAGATAACTGAGCGGCGTATCAGGCGTGATCCCCGCCGCGCCAAAGACCTGAATCGCGCGGTCCACCACTTGGGTTTGCAGACGGGCGGCCATGACTTTGATGGCTGACACGTCAATCCGCGCGGCTTTGGCACCGTTTTGATCCATCTTCCACGCGGTTTGCAGCATCAACAGCCGCGCGGCATCAATTTCCATCCGAGACTGGGCAATCCAGTCCTGAATATTGGCGTTATCGGCGATTGGCTTGCCAAAGGTTTGCCGTTCCAGCGCCCGTTCACACAACAGTTCCAACGCCAGTTCGCATTGGCCAATGGTGCGCATACAGTGGTGAATCCGCCCCGGCCCAAGCCGCGCCTGTGCCAGCATAAACCCGTCGCCCTCACCGCCCAACATCGCGTCAACAGGCACGCGCACATCGCGCATCATGATCTCGCAGTGGCCTTCGGGGGCGTGGTGATGCATGATCGCCACGTCGCGTACAACTTCGAACCCCGGGGTGTCCATCGGTACAAGAATGAAGGAATGTTTGCGGTGCGGATCGGCGTCAGGCGCGCTGTCGGACACACCAAAAACAATGCACAGTTTTGCGTTGGGGTGTTTCGCCCCTGTGGAAAACCACTTGCGCCCGTTGATGACATATTCATCGCCGTCCCGCGTGATGGTCGTCGCCAGATTGGTCAGATCGGACGAGGCCGCATCCGGTTCCGTCAATCCAACAACAGACCGCAATTCCCCCTTCATCAACGGCTCCAGCCAGCGTTTTTTCTGTGCGGGCGTGCCGAATTGCTTGAGGATTTCCATATTGCCGCTGTCAGGGGCGTTGCAGTTGAACACCTCAGGGCTCCACGGGACGCGGCCCATACATTCGGCCAAGGGCGCGTATTCCAGATTGGTCAGGCGGGTGCCGGGGTCAGAATCTTCTAATTCTGGGGTGAACAGATTCCACAATCCCGCTTCAAAGGCTTTGGCTTTCAGGGGTTCGATCACTTCAAGCGGATAGATGCCTTGGTTGGCCAATTCATGAAAGCGGTGGTTGGCAGGCAGCACATGGGTATCCATGAAATCCTGAAGTTTCGCCAGCATTTCGCGGGATTTGGGGGAGTATTCAAAGTTCATAAGCGGTTCCTTTAAGGGTGCAAGGCGGTGTCACTGGCCAGCAGCGTTTCGGCAAGTCGGGCGAATTGGGGGGCCAGCGCCCCAACTGCGCGGGCATCATCATGGGCCGCCTGTCCTGACTGAACACGCGCGGTGATGCCTTCAAGGATCACCGCCATACGGAACATGGCAAAGGCACGGTGAAAGACGGTTAACGGCGCGGTGCAGCCGCCACTGGCGCGGTATTGATCCAGAAAGGCCGCTGCCGAGGGAATCCCTAGTGCCGCCAGATCCAGCCCTGCCAGCCCGCCCATCTGGTCAGGAGTCAGGTCGTAAAACATCAACCAATGGGACAGATCGGACAGCGGATCGCCCAAGGTAGACAACTCCCAGTCCAGCACACCGACGATGCTTGCGGGGGTCAGGCCGTACATCACATTGCCGATACGAAAGTCCCCGTGCACGATAGTTGTGGGGCTTTCGGCAGGAATATTAGCGGCAAACCAAGCGGCCAGCGCATCAATCCGCGCGGCGTACTGGGGATCGAGAGCGCTGGATTTTGCCGCCTCCCACTGGCGGCACCAGCGGCGCACCTGACGGGTGTAATAATCGGACGGGCGGCCATAATCCCCAAGCCCGACCTGTTGCCAGTCCACACGGTGCAACTCTGCCAGAACGCGGGCTGCATCCAGATAAATCGCACCCCTGTCGGCTGCCTTTACATCTGGCAAGGCGCTGGAATCCGACACATCCCCATAAAGACGCTCCATCAGATAGAACGGGGTGCCGATAACCGAAGCGTCATCTTCCATCATCACCATGCGGGGGACGGGCACGCCGCTGTCTGCAAGGGCCGACATGACGCGATGTTCGCGATCCACCGCATGGGCGCTGGCGGCAGTGACGCCGCTTGGTTTTTTGCGCAACACCAACTCGCGGTTGCCGCAGGTCACAAACCACGTTGGATTGGACTGGCCGCTGGTCACAGGTGCAAGCTGCACAGGTTCCCCCAGCAGAGTTTCGAGTCGGTGCGGATCAAAGTCGGGTTGAATCGCCATCGGGCTCTTTCTTGTTTGGTTCTGACGTGGGCTTTGGCGAGCAATGCGCCGTTAGTGTCCGACATTAGGACATAAACACTTATACCTGTCGGTCAACCATTTTTCAGTTCGGGGCAAAATGACCCTACGGATCACCTGCTGAATTGGGCTGGGAGCCGTTGATTATTCACGGTAATCAAAGGCAAATCAGATGCGCCGCTACGCCGCTCCGTAGCGTCAGGTGACAATAATATTGACAGTTCAGGCAAACCCCATCAGTGTATTATTGTCAGACACTAATAAAGAATTGCCGCAATGCCCCTTAACCCGCCGCCTTACCGCATAAAAACACCGAATCGTCCGCTGTGCCGGTTGGTCGACCTATGCTCTGGCCCGTTCGGCGGTAACGGGTTTTGTGCGGGCAGGGCCGACTGATGAGCTTTCAAACCATTCAGACCGACATCGCAGACAATGTGATGACCCTTACGCTGAACCGTCCCGAAAAACTGAATGCGTTTAACGATACGATGATGGCGGAAATGATCACTGCGCTGGATCAAGCAGACGCTGATGACAATGTGCGCGCGATTGTGGTGACAGGTGCTGGCCGCGGATTCTGCGCCGGTGCTGATCTGGATGATGCAGCGGCGTTTTCGGTTGCAGAGGTTGATCCGAAATCCACCGATGCCGCCTCTTGGTCCAACCCGCAAAACCGCGATTCCGGCGGCATGCTGGCGCTGCGTCTGTTTCAATGCCTGAAACCTGTGATCGCGGCGGTCAACGGCCCCTCGGTGGGAATCGGCAGCACAATGCAACTGCCTATGGATATCCGTCTTGCCTCTACAAATGCCAAATTCGGCTTTGTCTTTGCACGGCGCGGCATTGTGCCCGAAGCCGCTTCGTCCTGGTTCCTGTCCCGCGCTGTAGGCATGTCAAAAGCGCTGGAATGGTGCTTTTCGGGCCGCGTTTTCGGCGCCGACGAAGCATTGGAGGCGGGATTGATCCGATCCATCCACGCCCCCGAAGACCTGCTGCCTGCCGCCTATGAAATCGCCAAAGACATTGTGCAAAATGCAGCACCTGTTTCTGTCGCCATGACCCGTCAGATGTTGTGGCAAATGGCAGGCGCACCCCATCCGATGATGGCCCACCAGATTGACAGCCGCGCTGTGGCCGCCCGCAACGCGCAGGCCGACGCTTCCGAAGGCGTCGCCAGCTTTTTTGAAAAACGAAACGCAGAATTCCCCGACCGTGTCAGCACCGATATGCCCGGGTTTTTCCCTTGGTGGAACGAGCCCCCTTGGGCCTGACAACCGATGTTCTGGGAGGAGACATTATGACGGATAAAATCTTAGTAGAACGCAAGGACGGGGTGACCACCCTGCGCCTGAACGACCCCGGCGCGATGAACGCACTTACGCCGGATATGGCCCTTTTGTTGCATAACTTGCTGCTGTCAGAATCCAAAACCGCCCGTGCCATTGTTCTGGCTGGAACCGAGCGGGCGTTTTCCGCAGGGGCCAATCTGAACGCGGCCATGCCGGACGATATGACAGGGTTTGACGTGGGCCAAACATTAGAAGCGGAATACAACCCGCTGATGAATGCGATCCGCGATCTGCCTGTTCCGGTGATTTCCGCTGTGCGCGGCGCGGCCGCTGGGGTGGGCGCGTCCATCGCGCTGGCCTGTGACATAATCGTGGCAGGCAAATCCGCCTATTTCCTAGAGGCTTTCGCCCGCATCGGCCTGATCCCCGACGGTGGTGCCACATGGTTGCTTACCAAAGCCGTCGGGCGGGTGCGCGCCATGGAAATGATGTTATTGGCAGAAAAAATCCCTGCCCAGCAGGCCTTTGACTGGGGTTTGATCACCCGCGTGGCCGAAGATGACGCGGTAGAAGATGTAGCATTTGAAATCGCCGCCCGTCTGGCACAGGGGCCTTCGCAAAGCTACAGCCTGATCCGCAAAGCCGCATGGAGCGCGGCTGACAGTGATTTTCAAACCGCGCTGGCCACCGAACGCCAGTTGCAAAAAGCTGCGGGCGAGACCCGTGATTTTGCCGAAGGTCTGGCCGCCTTCAAAGAAAAACGCCCGCCGCGGTTTCAGCAATAAGCGCCGCGCGGGCCCCCTTTAGACCCTAAATACCGTTCAATTCGACATTCCAGTTTTTCGGAATACCAACAGGAGGAGAAACCATGAGTACTTTAATCAAATCAATCCTAGCAGGCGCATCGCTGCTGGCTCTGGCCCCCGCAGTAAACGCGGATCAGCTCAGCTATGCAGGCGGTTGGCCGCCAAACTCCAAACCCACAGCGGTTCTGGAAGCTTATGCCGAAGCCATCGAGGCGAACAGCGGCGGCGAATTGACAATGCGGGTTTTCCCCTTGTCCCTGCTCAGCTTTGCCGAAGGCAATGCAGGCGTGCGTGACGGTCTGGCCGATGCCGCAGCGATCCTGACACCATATTTCCCGGCGGAATTCCCAAATCTGAACATGATTTCCGAATTTTCGCAGCTTGTGGAATTGGAAGAGTTTTCCAGTGACATCAGCTCTGCCGCTTTTGCCGGTGCGCTGACGGAATATGTGATGCTGAACTGCCCTGATTGTATGGTCGAAACGGCTGCACAAAATCAGGTTTATCTGGGTGCGGGCATGACCACATCTTATGCGCTGCAATGTGTTGTACCGCTGAATTCCCCCGAAGACCTGAAGGGCAAGCGTATTCGTACAGCGGGTGCTTACTGGTCCCGTTGGGCCGAAACAATGGGCGCGGTTCCTGTGTCTATGTCAGTGAACGAAACCTTTGAAGCGCTGAATCAAGGCGTTCTGGATTGTACGGCGTCAAACACTGCGGATTATGTGAACTTCAGCTTCATCGACGCGGTGAAATATCTGTACACAGGCCTGCCAGGTGCGCAATTCACTGTTCCAACCATGATGAACAAAGACCGCTGGAACGGCCTGTCTGACAATGGCAAATCTGCCATCCTGAAAGCCAGTGCCAAACTGGGCGCGGAAATGACTTGGGTTTACCTTGACGAAGCCCGCGCGGGTAAAGAGGCTTCTCCGGATCGTGGCATCGAATATGGCCCTGCATCTGACAGCCTGATCGCCATGAACCGTGAATTCATTGCGAACGACGTGAAAGCCGTTGCAAGCGTGTATTCCGAACGCTTCGGTCTGAAAAACGGCGACGAAGCCGCAACGACGCTGCGTGACTTGCTGGGACGCTGGACAAAGCTGACCGCTGATGTTGACACATCTGCAGCCTTGACCGACCTGTATTGGAACGAGATCTACTCCAAGATCGACGTCAACAGCTACGGCAAGTAAGACCGGATGGGTGCCAGTGGAAACACTGGCGCCCGACACAAAAAATTCAGGGGGAAACCAATGCTTCATGTTGGGAAATTCTTGTCAGGACTGACAAGAATTGCGTCGTTGCTCGGGACTATCAGCATCGTTTTGATGATGCTGCATGTCACCGCAGATGTGGTTGGCAGATATGTGTTCAACGCGCCTTTGACGGGGACAATTGTGATTGTCGGGCATTATTACATGATCATTGTGGTTTTCATTGCCCTTGGCGTGGCCGAAGAGAAAAACGCCCATATTTCCGTCGAGTTTCTGACCGATATGATGCCCCGCACCCTTCAGGGTTGGCTGTCGGTTTTTTCCGGCGCGCTGACCGTCGCGGTTTTTGGCCTGCTGGCCTATAGCGGGTTTATAGAAGCGATGAAAAAGACCAAATCCGGCGCGTCTATGGAACAGGGGTCCAGCCTGATCGCGATCTGGCCCAGCTATTGGGCGATCCCCATTGGCGCCGCGCTGTTCGCCCTTGTTGCAGTCTATAAAATACTGGTCAAAGTTTTTAACACCCGCAACGGCCTTCACGAAACAATCGAAGATGCAGAGATAATTCATGACTGATGTTGCAATTGGCCTGACTGGGCTTGGAACCCTTATGGCCCTGATCGCCCTGCGCGTTCCAATCGGCGTGTCTTTGATCGGGGTATCTTTTGTTGGTCTGTGGTCCCTTATGGGCTCGCGGGTGGCTTGGGGTGCGCTTGGGGTTATTCCCTATCAGTTCACCGCGAACTGGGTGCTCAGCTCAATCCCGATGTTTCTGTTCCTCGGCTTTATCAGCTATCACACCCAACTGACCAAAGGCATGTTTAACGCCGCGCGCATCTGGCTGTCTGCCATACCGGGCGGATTGGCCATTGCTGCGATCTTCGGGTCGGCGGGTTTTGCGGCTGTGTCAGGGTCATCCATCGCCTGTTCCGCCGCCATGGGCCGCATCGCCATTCCCGAAATGATGAAGCACAAATACCACCCCGAGCTGGCCACAGGCACGGTGGCGGTTGCAGGCACCATTGGCGCATTGATCCCGCCTTCGATCATCCTGATCCTATACGGCGTGATCGCGCAGGTTTCCATTGCCAAGCTGTTTCTGGGCGGCATCAGCGCAGGTATTCTGACCACCATCGGCTATATCCTTGTGGTGCTGATCCGGGTCAAACTGAACCCAGATCTTGCCCCTGAGCGGGATGAAAAAGTCGGCCTGAAAGAACGGATCATCGCGCTGAAAGACACATGGCCGATTTTCCTGATTATGATCGGTATCTTTGGTGGCCTGTTCGGCGGTGTCTTCACCCCGACCGAGGCAGGTGCCGTTGGCGCATTCCTTGCCTGTGTGGTGGCCTTTATCAGTGGAGAGTTAACCCTCAGCCGTTTTTTGCAAGCAGCGCGGGAAACCACCATGACCACGGCTTCCCTGCTGATCATCGCCATCGGTGCCAGCCTGCTGACCCGTTTTCTGGCCCTGTCCGGCGCGGGGGATTACCTGTCTTCTGGCATCATGTCGATGGCTTCCAGTCCGGTTCTGCTGATGTTTGGCATTGTGCTGGTCTACCTGCTGATGGGCATGTTCCTTGAACCCATCGGGGCCATGTTGCTGACCTTGCCGATTATCCTGCCCGTGGTGGATGCCTCTGGCTGGAGCCTGCTGTGGTTCGGCATCGTGCTGACCAAACTGCTGGAAATCGGAATGATCACCCCACCCATCGGGATGAATGTTTTTGTTATCAAAAGCGTGGTGGGCGATCTGGTGAAAACATCCGTTATTTTCCGGGGTGTGATGTGGTTTATCGTGATGGACCTTGCCATTGTGGCAGTCCTGTCTGCTTTCCCGATACTGGTGCTGAAACTGCCCGAGCTGCTGAACTGACCCGATCCAAAATCTTAAACCCGGCCAAAATCGGGTATCTGACCAAAGGTGGATAAAATGGAAACCAAACCTGAAAACACGGCGCTTGTGCGCCGCGCACGCAGTCAACAACTGGGGGATCTGCTGCACAGATCCGCAGCACGCGATCCTGATAAAATCGCGCTGGTGTTTCGCGGCGCGTCAGACACGTTTCGCGCCCTGAATACCGCCGTGAACCGCGCCGCCAACGCTTTGGCGGCACAGGGTATTACCAAAGGCGACCGCGTCGCGTTGCTTAGCCATAACAACCGCACCTTTGTGGTTCTGCGCTTTGCCCTTGCACGGCTTGGCGCGGTGACGACACCCGTCAACTTTATGCTGAACGCCGAAGATGTGGCCTATATCCTGGACCATTCGGGCGCCTGTGCCATTGCCGCCGAAGACGCGCTTTGCGCCACGGCTGACATCGCCCTTGCGGCCCTTGGCAAGACCGATATGCAGCGGTTCTGCATCCCCCATGCAGGCGTCGAAGTCGCCGCCCCTTGGGTGCCTGTGGATACCTTACTGGATCATCCAGACGACAGCGATGTCTGGGTTGATGTGGCCCCCGATGATCCGATCCAGATGATGTACACCAGCGGCACGGAATCCCGCCCCAAGGGTGCGCTGCTGACCTCTAGCGCGCTTTATGCGCAATACGTCAGCTGCATCGTGGATGGCAAAATGACAGGCGATGCGGTGTCCCTGCACTGCCTGCCCCTGTTCCACTGCGCCCAACTGGATTGCTTCTTATCCCCGGACCTGTACCTTGGTGCCACCAGCATCCTGCATGACAAGGCCGACCCCGCCGAAATGCTGGCCGCAATCGAAGCCGAAGGCGTGACCAAACTGTTCTGCCCCCCCACCGTCTGGATCGCCCTGCTGCGCCATCCCGACTTTGACAAACGTGACCTTTCCAGCCTGCAAGCGGGCTATTATGGCGCGGCCATCATGCCCACCGCCATCATCGAAGAACTGATGCAGCGACTGCCCAATATCAAGCTGTGGAACTTCTACGGGCAGACCGAAATGGCCCCGATCGCCACAATTCTGCAGCCCAGCGAACAACTAAGCAAACTCGGGTCTGCCGGACGCCCTGCCATCAATGTGGAAACCCGCATTGTGGATGACAACGACCAGCCCGTCGCAGTTGGCGAGGTCGGGGAAATCGTCCACCGCAGCCCGCATCTGATCCTTGAATATTACAAAGACACCGCCAAAACCGCAGAGGCCTTTGCAAACGGCTGGTTCCACAGTGGGGATTTGGGCCGTTTTGACGAAGACGGCTATCTGTATGTAGTGGACCGCAAAAAGGACATGGTGAAAACCGGCGGTGAAAACGTGGCCAGCCGCGAAGTCGAAGAAATGATTTTCCACCACCCCGAAGTGGCCGAGGTCGCCGTCTTCGGCATCCCCCACCCCACATGGATCGAAGCCGTGACCGCCATCGTCGTCCCCAAGGCAGGATCAAGCGTAACGGTGGATGAACTGATGGTCTATTGCCGCGAAAAACTGGCAGGATTCAAATCCCCCAAACACATCGCAATCGTCGAGCAATTGCCCAAAAACGCCAGTGGAAAAATCCTGAAGAAAGACCTGCGGGTGGAGTATCAGGGCGTGTTTGACAAGAATTAACCCGCCCCGAACGCCAAAAGGAATCCCTACCTCGTTGCAACAAGCCGACGGTGAGATATCTCACCGTCGGTGTTTTTTTGGGGGAAAGGATTGTGCCTAGTGTTGTGAAGGGCGGGGTGACATTCCGACTTACCGCCTTCATTTTCTTTCTTTGTCGCCGAACGCATTGAATATACGGTTGTCCTCATTGGAGGAGAAAATGACAGGCACAAGTGATTTTGAGAACATGGAACGTGACGGTTGGAGTAACCCGTCCATTGCCAAAGGTTATGCCGATGGTTTCGAGATGGCGACCCATCTTGTGGCCGAAAAGCTGGCAGAGTCGGTTGGCGCCAAACCGAATGTTGAGGTGCTTGACCTGTGTACAGGGCATGGTGTGGTCGCCAAGGAACTTGTGACAAGGGGCGCTAAAGTAACCGGGTTGGACTTCTCTGAACCGATGATTTCGCTTGCAAAGTCTTCTGTCCCGAATGCCACATTTGTTCAGGGTGATGCGATGGCAACGGGGTTCCCAAACGAAAGTTTCGACGCCGTGACAATTGGGTTTGGAGTTCCACATTTCCCCGATGCCCGTCGTGGGTTGATTGAAGCTGCCAGAGTATTGAAAACAGGGGGGAAAATTGCGTTTTCTATTTGGCATGGAAAAGGATCAAACGGCTCGTTCGGTTGGTTGTTCGACGCGGTTGAGCGCTTGGCTGATCCATTGATTACACTACCCGCAGGCCCCGATGCGCACGTACTTGTTGACTTTGAAGTGGCCAAAGCGATGGTTGAAGGTGCAGGTTTCACCGATGTTAAGTTGATTGAGATCGCCTCTGAATTGCGTCTGCAAAGCCCCGAAGCTTTGTTTGATCTTTTTGATGGAGGTGCTGTTCGGACAGCTTCGTTACTTAGCCGACAGCCCACTTCAAAACGAGATGCTATTCGAAGTGATTTAGCGTTGCGGACAAGAACTGAAGGCACCAAGCAAGAACAGGGTTATTTTGTCCCTGCTCCGTCAGTTGTCATCTCGGCGGTTCGCATCTGATTCCCGTTTTCCTGACAATTGACGGCGCGGTGAACGGCGAAAACGTCCCGTAAAGCGGACATGAGCCGCGGTTTATTCAAAGTCGGTTTTTCCTCAAACTGGCTTCAATGAATCGGAATTACGCCTTCAAGATGAGGCTCGAAAATGCCACTTAGCCCCTACTTCAACCGATTGGTTTTTGAAATCGACGGTTGGTCCTGTAGCCCTGCGATTTGGATGCCGCGCCAGAAGTCTTCGATGTGGCGGCGGGCCCATTCTCGGGCGCGGGCGGGGTCTTTGTCGCGGATCGCGTCCAGAATATGGCCGTGGGCGATGATCTGGCGGTCAATCGCTTGGGGCACTTTCGGTGTGACCTGATAGAACCCCTGATACAGCAGTAACGCCAGCGGTTCACGGGCGAGGCTTAGGACACGGTTTTCGCCCATCTCGGCGATTTGGGTGTGGAACAGTGTGTCCAGCCGCGTGGTTTCCGCCACATCATGTTTGGCTGCAATCAGACGGGCGTGGATGTCTTCTAGTGCGGCAATTGTGTCTGGCGTCGCCTTTTGGGCTGCCAGTTCAGCGGCCAAAGGCTCGGTTTCCAGCGCCACCTGCCACAGTTCACGGAATGTAACGTTCATCAGCACCATGGCACGGCTGGCGCGGGTGGCCAGTTTGTCGCTTTGGGGCAAGGCTACTTCCAGACGGCGGGGCGAGGGGCGGTGCACCAGCCCTTCGCTTTCCAACTGGCGCAAGCCTTCGCGCACGGTGGACCGCGTGACGCCGAACATCTGGGCCAATTCCACCTCTCCGGGCAGGCGTTCACCAGGTTTCAGGGTGCCTTGCATGATTTGCGCTTCGATTTCATCGGCAAACTGGCGATAAGCGTAGTTCACCTTTAGATGCTGTCCGCGCAAACTCATATATTCATCTCCGTTGTGGGGGCCGTTGTTCAGGGCCTAACCGACGTGTGCCCGCCGTTGCCATTTGTTTAGCAGCATGTGGTTCTGTTTACGAGAGAAAGACACGCGCCAAATGGAACAGACGGGCAGGGCTTTTTAAAGCGCTTCCAGTATGGTGACATTGGCGGTGCCGCCGCCTTCACACATGGTTTGCAAGCCATAGCGTTTGCCGCTGGCCCGCAGCCCGTGGATGAGTGTTGACATCAACCGCGTGCCACTGGCGCCCAGCGGATGGCCCAGCGCAATTGCACCGCCATTTGCATTGGTGCGCGCAGGGTCGGCCCCAAGGTCTTTCATCCACGCAAGGGGGATCGGGGCAAACGCCTCGTTCACCTCGTAAAGGTCGATCTGGTCCAGCGTCATACCTGATTTATTCAGCGCGCGGCGGGTGCCTTCAATGGGTTCTTCCAGCATGATCACCGGATCGCCCGCAGTCACCGTCATATCCACAATCCGCGCGATGGGGGTAAGACCATGCTCTTTTAACGCCCGCTCACTGACGATCATAACGCCAGATGCGCCGTCACAAATCTGGCTGGCATTGGCCGCGCTTAGCACACCGTCGGCAGATAAAAGATCAACACCGCCAATGCTTTGCAGGGTTGCATCAGCGCGGATGCCTTCATCGCGGCTGTGCATACCCCCTTCAATGGCCAGTGGCAGGATTTCCCGCTCAAACGCGCCAGCCTGTGTGGCAGCAGCCGCGCGGCGGTGGCTTTCCAGTGCATAAGCATCCAGATCGTCCCGCGAAAACCCGTACTTCTGCGCGATCATTTCCGCGCCCACAAACTGGCTGAAATTCTTTACCCCGAAACGGTCCTCAATGCGCGCACTTACAGGGCTTGCCCCGATGCCTGCTTTTTCAAAGCTGCTCATGTCTGCGAACATCGGCACCCGTGTCATGCTTTCGACACCTGCCGCAATCACCACATCCTGCACACCAGCCATCACCATAGCCGCTGCAAAATGCACCGCCTGTTGCGAGCTGCCACATTGCCGATCCACGGTGGTTGCGGGCACGGTTTGGGGTAGTTTTGACGCCAGCACAGCATTACGCCCCACGTTAAACGCCTGCTCGCCGCCTTTGGTGACACAGCCCATCACCACATCGTCGATCGCCGCTGGATCAATCCCCGTGCGATCCACCAGCGCGTTCAGGATTTCCGCGCCCAGATCTGCTGGGTGCCACCCTGCCAGCGCGCCCTTGCGGCGTCCACCAGCAGTGCGCTGCGCGTCTACGATATAGGCTTGGGTCATGGTGTTTTCCTTTGGTTGCGCAGCGTCAGGTGTGGGCGAATACTGCTTTTCACACGTCTGAGGCTATGGTAGTTATTAGTGTCTGACAATACGTCACTATGTCGATTTTTTCAATGGGTCAATCTGCTTCCCCCGGCACGACCCCAAAGACCCAAGAACATAAGCGAGAGACTGATGATTCCCGAGAAATCCGAAAGAACCTTACAGCTTGAAACCCGCCTGCGCGCCTTTATGGACACACACATCTACCCCAATGAATCCCGCCACTATCGGGAATCCGAAGACCTTGGCCCTTGGGCTGTGCAACCCGTTGTAGAAGAATTGAAAGCCATCGCGCGGGACAGCGGGTTGTGGAACCTGTTCCTGCCCAATTCGGATCGCGGTGCGGGGCTGAACAATCTGGAATACGCCAGCCTGTGCGAAATCATGGGCCGCAGCCATCTTGCCCCCGAGGTGTTCAACTGTTCCGCCCCTGACACGGGCAACATGGAGGTTCTGGAACGTTACGGCACAGAAGAGCACAAAAAGCTGTGGCTGGAACCCCTGTTGAACGGCGAAATACGGTCCTCTTTCGCGATGACCGAACCCGCTGTGGCATCATCTGATGCGCGCAACATCGAAAGCGCAATTGTGCGGGACGGCGATGACTATGTGATCAACGGCCACAAATGGTACACCACAGGGGCCACCGACCCGCGCTGCAAGATCATCATCTTCATGGGCAAATCCGACCCCAGCGCCGACACGTATCGCCAGCAATCCATGATCCTGATCCCCAAAGACACCCCGGGCGTCACGGTCAAACGATCCATCCCCGTGTTCGGGTTTTACGGCATGCCGGACCGCGCCTCCGAAGTGGTGTTTGAAAACGTGCGCGTGCCCGCATCAAACATGCTGCTGGGTGAAGGCTGCGGTTTTGAAATCGCCCAAGGGCGGCTTGGCCCGGGCCGCATCCACCACTGCATGCGGCTGATCGGGCTGGCGGAACGCACCCTTGAAAAGATGGTGGCCCGTGCAGGCGAACGCACCGCCTTTGGCAAGTTGCTATCCGAGCAATCGGTCACCCGCGAACGTATCGCAGAATCCCGCATCATGATCGAACAATGCCGCCTGCTGACCCTGCGCGCGGCCCATATGATGGACACTGTTGGCAACAAAGAGGCCAAGGCAGAAATCGCCATGATCAAGGTTGCAGTGCCCAATATGGCTTGTCAGGTGATCGACTGGGCAATCCAACTGTTCGGCGGTGGCGGCACCAGCAATGATTTCGGACTGGCCGCCGCCTATGCCACCGCCCGCCTGTTACGGCTGGCTGATGGTCCGGATGAAGTTCACCGCGACCAGATTGCGCGGCTGGAATTCAAACGGCAGGCAGGCCTCCAGAACGAACGCCTGTCAGACCAGCCGCCCGCGGTTAGCAATCTGGCGCTTGGGGTCAAAAGTTAGGTATTTTGTCGGTTAAGCCGCCGCAGCGATCCGAAGGTCCAGCCCTGTAAACAGGCGGTCAAACTCGGGGCTGGGGCGGCGATCGGTCAGGACAATATCGCCTGATTTCAACGTAGGCTGGCGCACAGCCGGCCTGCGGTCTTGTTGGGTGAACTTGGAATGATCCACCGCCATAATCGCCCGACCCGCGTTTTTCAGCATGGCGGTGGCGATTTCCACTTCGCATTGTTCATGCACCAGGAACCCCTTTACCGCATCCACCATGGATGCGGACAACAGGGCGTAATCCACCTGCATCCGTTCAATCACATCAAAGGCAGACCGATCAAACGCCGCCCCGTCATGATCCCGCAACTGGGTGCCCGCCATGAACACTTTATTGCCCGGAATAATCGCCAGCGTGCTGGCCACAAAAGCAGAATTGGTCACCACCGTTAACTGCTTACGCGCCCGCAACGCCTGTGCGATGAACCCGGATGTAGACCCCGTATCAATCGCGATACTGGCCCCATCCTCGATGATCTCGGCTGCCAGTTTGGCGATACTGACCTTGGCGTCACGGTTCAGGTTCATCCGCGCCAGAAACGGCGGGTCGGTGGCAATGCGGTTGGAAACCAGCGCGCCGTGCACCTTGCTTAATCTGCCGCCTTCAACCAAAGGCTGGGTCACGCGGCGAATGGTTTGATCCGACACGCCAAGCATCTGCGACAGCTCTACCACAGAGACTGTGCCGCGCATATCAACAGCGTGTAAAATATGTGCTTCGTATTTCGACATTCCCCCACCCTATACCGCTAATTCCCGCGAGGAACAGCCCGCCCGTGTTGATTTTGAGATTTATATCAACACAAATCAACAAAATGATTGTCACTTTGTTGATTTTAAGTAGTGTGAGCGGTGAAAATGACCTTACGGACAGCATTATGGCACAGCAGGCAGCGAAACATCTTATTGTTGGCGGGGGTATTTTGGGATGCTCTATCGCGTATCACCTGACCCGAATGGGCGAAAAAAACGTGGTTCTGCTGGAACGCGCCAGCCTGACCGAAGGGGCCACATGGCACGCGGCGGGTCTGGTCGGGCAGTTGCGATCCTCGCGTAATACCACGCGGATGCTAAAGAAATCCGTAGAAATGTATGACCGTCTGCAAAACGAGGACGGCTTGCAATTTGATTGGAAAAAGACCGGATCACTGCGTTTGGCCGCCACCAAGGAACGGATGCTTGAGGCAAAACGCCTTGCCACGATGGCCCGCAGTTTCGATCTGGACATGCAGATCATCAGCCCGTCCGAAGCCAAAGACCTGTTCCCCCTGATCGACGCAAAAGGGCTGGAAGGCGCGGCGTTTATCCCGTCAGACGGCTATGTAGACCCCGCATCCCTGTGTCAGGCTGTGGCAGGCGCTGCGCGCAAACAAGGTGCAGATATTCGCCAGAACGTGGAGGTTCTGGATTTCAACGTCACGGGCGGGCGGATCACATCCGTTGAAACAACCGAGGGGCGTTGGGAGGCGGATACTGTCATCCTTGCCACTGGCATGTGGAGCCGTGAAATCGCCGCGAAACTGGGCATCAGGGTTCCTGCCTGCGCCGTGGAACACCAGTATATCATCACCGAATCCACTGGCAGTGACATCGGCCATTATCCCACCCTGCGGGACCCTGAACGTCTGGTCTATTACAAGCCCGATGTGGGCGGGCGTTTGGTTGTGGGCGGCTATGAAGAGGGTACTTTACCCTTTGGCGATCAAGGCATCCCCGGCAAATTTATCCGCCAGCTTCTGCCAGAAAATCTGGACCGTTTCCTGCCTTTGGCGGAACTGGCGGGCAAGGTCACGCCCGTGATAAATCAGGTCGGCATCCGTCAGGTCATCAACGGCCCGATCCCCTATTCTGCGGATGGGGATTTTGTGATGGGATGGCAGCCCGACTATAAAAACCTGATGCTGGCCACGGGGTTTCTATACGGCATCGCTGCGGGGGGCGGTGCGGGGGAAATGATCGCGGAGTGGGTTGTGGACGGGCAGCCCTCGCTGGATCTATGGCCGCTGGATGTGCGCCGCTTCGGGCCGCATCACGGCACCCGCGCCTTTATGTATCCCCGCGCGGTGGAACATTACGCCCATCACTACAAAATGCGCTATCCTGGCCAAGAACACGAAACCGCCCGCCAGTTGCGCCTGTCCCCACTTTATCAACGGCTGAAAGATCAGGGCGCGGTTTACGGGTCTAAAAACGGCTGGGAACGACCACTTTGGTTTGCACCTGAAGGTGTGCCTGCCGTCGACCAACTCGATTTTCTGAACCCCGGCTGGAAAACATTTGCAGCACTTGAACATAAAGCCGTGCGCGAACGGGTCGCCCTGATCGACCAATCCAGCTTTGCCAAATTTGAGCTGATCGGCGCAGGCACATTGGCCCTGCTGCAACACCTGTGTGTGTCCAATATGGACAAGCCCATCGGGTCGGTCATCTACACCCAGATGTGCAACACCAAAGGCGGCACCGAAGCGGACGTGACCTTTATCCGTCTGGCAGCTGGCAAGTTCTATATGGTCACAGGATCGGGCTTTGGCGTACATGACAGCGACTGGATCAAACGCCACCTACCCAACGACGGATCGGTTCATTTGATCGAGGTTACCAGCGGTATCGCCGTGATCAATATCGTCGGCCCGAAGGCCCGCGATGTGCTGGCCACCGCATCCGAAAGCGATGTGTCCAACGCCGCGATCCCGTTTTCTACCGCCGCCGAAATCATCATCGGCGCCGCCCCTGTGCGCGCCGCGCGGATCGGGTATGTGGGCGAATTGGGCTATGAATTGCACATCCCCACCGAATTCGCCGCCCATGTCTATGACACCCTGTGGCAGGCGGGCCAGCCCCATGGCATTACCAATGTGGGCTACCGCGCCATTGACAGTTTGCGGATGGAAAAGGGCTATGTCTATTGGTCGGGCGATGTGACGCCGGATTATACCCCAATCGAGGCAGGTCTGGGGTTTCGGGTCCATTTGAAATCCAAAGGAGACTTTATCGGACGCGCGGTTCTGGAAGCCCAAAAAGCGGGTCAACTGGATCGCAAGCTGTGTACCTTTACCACCCCCAAAAACCTGCCGCTGACAGGGGGGGAGGCGATTTTACTGGGGGAAACCCTTGTATCGCTGGCAACATCGGTGGGGTTCGGGCAGACTGTCGGGCAGACAATCTTGCGCGGCTATCTGGCCAAAGAGCACTGGGACACCACCGATTTCACGCTTGAGGTCTTTGGCGAACATCACCCGATCCAACAGGTGGACGGCCCGCTTTATGATCCGCAAAACTCTGCTTTGAAAGGATAACACACCGATGACGGAACACGCCGAAAACGTCCTGACCGCCCTGCGCGAAGCAAACCAATTCGCCGATGTCACCAAAGCCAACAGCATCACCCGATTGGGCGGATTAACCAATCTGGTACACCGTGTTGAGATTGGCGATACATCCGTCATCGTTCGCATCCCGGGCGATGGCACCGAAGATTACATCGACCGCGCGGTTGAGGCCCATAACGCACGGGCGGCGGCGCGCGCAGGCGTGTCGCCTGAGGTGATTTATGCCCGCCCAGAAACCGGCCTGATGATTTCCCGCACGGTGCCAAACATCGAAACCATGACACCTGCCTTATTCGCCAGCCGCGCAGGCGCACCGGCGCGGGCGGGGCGGGCGCTGGCGAAATTGCACAACTCGGGCGAGGTGTTTCAATTCCGCTTCGAGCTGTTTGCGATGATCGACGACTACCTGAAAATCCTGTCCACCAAAGACGTGGATCTGCCCGAAGGCTATCCCGAAGTGGTTGCCGCTGCCGCGCCCGTGAAACAAGTTCTGGCGGATGCGGATTTGCCCCTTGCGCCGTGCCACTGTGACCCTTTGTGCGAAAATTTTCTGGATGACGGCAAAATCATGTGGATCGTGGATTGGGAGTATTCGGGCATGAATGACCCCCTTTGGGATCTGGGGGATTTATCGGTTGAGGCGGGTATGACAGCCGCACAGGACGCCGCATTGATGCAGGCCTATTTTGGCCGCGCACCAACCCCGTCAGAAACCGGACGGATGGTGATTTACAAAGCCATGTGTGATCTGCTGTGGACCTTGTGGGGTCTGATCCAGCACGCGGATGACAATCCGGCCGAGGATTTCTGGGCCTATGCTTCGGAGCGGTTCAAACGGTGTAAGACCCTGATGCAAGACCCGGCCTTTCAGGACCATGTAGCGGCGGTCAAACAGGGTTAAGCGTTCACCAGCGCCAGTAACTCTGCGTGCAATTCCGGGGTTGCCGCCGTCAGGGTACGTCCGTCCGACTCCATAGTCAGGGGATTGCCCTGCCAATCGGTCATAACCCCACCTGCCGCCTGTACCACCGCAGACACGGGCAGGTAATCATAGGGTTGCAAATCATAGTCCACCACGGCGTCCACCAGCCCCCGCGCCACCAGCGCATGAGGATAGCAATCCGCACCCATACGGCGCAACTCGCCCGAATGGATCAGACGCGCAAATACCTGTGGTTCATGGGCCGCCAGCTTGTCGCCCTCGTTCACAAACAGACGAGCGGTAGACAGGGTTTTGCAATCGCTCACAGCAATCGCTGCGCCGTTGCAACGGGCGCCCTGCCCGACTGCGCCTGCATAAACCTCGTTCAATGCGGGCATGCGGATGATGCCCAACTGGGGCTGGCCGCCCTGCAGATACCCCAGCAACATGCCGAAAAGCGGCAGCCCCGTGATAAAGGATCGTGTGCCGTCAATCGGGTCGATGATCCAGATGTCTTGGCTATCACCAGAGCGTCCGAATTCCTCGCCAAAGATGGCTTCCGACGGAAAGGCGCGGGCCAACCCGTCGCGGATTGCTTGCTCGGTTTGGGTATCGGCAACGGTCACGGGGCTTTGATCCGATTTGGTCGCAATATCAGGGCTGTTGCGAAAGTGGGACATGGCCACAGCCGCCGCATCTTTGGTGATGTCCAAGGCCATACGCAGCCTGTCTGCTAAATCTGTCATTGCACCTTCTTTAGGCGTTAGGGCTGGTTCACTGCTCGGTATTCCCCAATTTGTGACGTAAAGCTACATAAATTGAAACATTTTGTTGATTTTTGTTGATATTGATTTCGAATCCTATTGTATGGTTGCATCATTACCGGTGATCCAAGGGCTTTCGACCCACCTTTAAACTTGGACGCCTTATCAATCAGGGAGTTAAACCATGAAGTATTTATCCGTGGCAGCCGCCGCATTTTTAGCGGTCACACCCGCGCTGGCCCAAGAATCTACTGATCCGATCAAATTGACGCTGCACGACTGGTCCGGACAGTTGATCACCACAACCCTGATGGGCGAAGTGCTGAAAGAAGCAGGCTATAACGTCGAATACGTACAGGCCGATTACATCGCGCAATTTGCAGGGCTGAAAACCGGCGATCTGCATGTGGCCATGGAACTGTGGGAAACCACCGCCCGCGAGGCAATGGACGAGGCCTATGCCACCGGCAACGTGGTCAGTCTGGGCGAAACCGGCATGCAAGCCATCGAGGAATGGTGGTATCCCGCCTATATGGAAGAACGCTGCCCCGGCCTGCCAAACTGGGAAGCCCTGAAAGACTGCGCCGATGCGTTTTCCACACCGGAAACCGCGCCCATGGGGCGGTATCTGGGCGGCCCTGTCACATGGGGCGGCTTTGACGAAGAACGGGTAGAGGCACTGGGTCTGGATTTCGAAGTGGTCCATGCGGGCACCGATGCAGCCTTGTTTGCCGAACTGGAAGCCGCCTATCAGCGCGAAGATCCGATCATGCTGTGGGTTTATTCCCCCCATTGGGCACCTGCGAAATTCAAAGGCAGCTATGTGCAATTCCCGCCTTATTCCGCTGAATGTTACAACGACCCTTCCGTCGGCGTGAACCCGAATGCGGCCTATGACTGTGGCAAACCTTCGGGTCCGATCTGGAAAGCCGCATGGGCAGGACTGGCTGACAAATGGCCAAATGCCGAAAAGGCCATCAAGAACTTCAAAATCAGCAACGAAGACATGGGCGCTATGGTAGCTGATGTAGACCTGAACGGGAAATCCGTGGATGAAACCGTGGCCGCTTGGATGACAGATCACAAAGACACCTGGTCTGCCTGGATCGTCAAGTAAGCCGCTAAACCTGTCGGAGTGCGCTACAATTTGGCGCGCTCCGACTTCCCCTTCCCCCCATCGCTTGCACGATACTGCCCGCCCGCGCCACATCGCCGGGTAACGCCCTATTGAGGACAGAATGACCCGATCCGTAATCCTAGAATGCCGCGATGTCTGGAAGCTCTACGGCCCCCATGCCGAAACGTTTTTACCTAAAAACCCGAGCCCTAAAAAAGGCGATTTGGGCAAAGCAGGGCTGATTGGCGCGGTACGGGCCGCCAATGTGCAAATCTATCAGGGCGAGATTTTTGTGATTATGGGTCTGTCGGGTTCAGGCAAATCCACGCTGGTGCGCTGTCTGTCACGACTTGTCGAACCCACCGCAGGGGAAATCCACTTTGAAGGGGAAAACCTGCTGACCAAATCCGACAAAGAACTGATCAACATCCGCCGCACCAAAATGGGCATGGTGTTCCAGCAATTCGCCCTGTTGCCCCATCTGACCGTGCTTGAAAACGCCGCTTTTCCGCTGGATGTACAAGGGGTTGGCAAATCGGCGCGCCTGAAACGCGCCCGCGAAGTGGTGGAACTGGTCGGTCTGAAAGGCCGCGAGGATTATTACCCCCGTGAACTGTCTGGCGGGCAACAGCAACGGGTCGGTATCGCGCGATCCTTGGCGGTTGAACCCGATCTGTGGTTTCTGGACGAGCCGTTTTCCGCGCTTGACCCGTTGATCCGCCGTGAAATGCAGGATGAATTCATCCGGCTGCAAAATATGCTGCATAAAACCATCGTTTTTATCACCCATGATTTCGACGAAGCAATCCGCCTTGCCGACCGTATCGCCGTGATGAAAGACGGCGCGATCCAACAGGTGGCACGACCCGAAGAACTGGTGCTGAACCCCGCCACGCAATATGTGGCCGAATTCACCCGCCACGTGAACCGCGCCAAAGTGATCACAGCGGGATCGCTGGTTGAACCGGTGTCAGGCGACAGCTTTGCCGGCACCGTCGTCCATAACGCAACGATCGAAAGCATCGGCGATCAGGTCGAAGCGTCAGACCTGCCCCACCGCGTCGAACAGGATGGGGCCGTGATCGGCCAGATCAGCCGCGCCGCAGTCATTGACGTGCTGGTGGGGCGGCGCTGAATGGGACGTTTGCTTACATCCGGCAGGGCCTTTTGGCTGGGGTTGTTTGTCATCACATGGGCTTTGTCCACATGGTCGTTCCAATTGTACAAAGCCTTTGATGCCCGCTGGATTATCCGCTTTCCCAAACACTGGGAACTGCCGTTAGAAGACAACATCAGCCGGTTTTTGAACTGGCTGGTTGAAAGCGCCAATTTTTACTTTTTCACCTTCAAAGACCTGACCCGTGGCATCGCCGCCATCATCGAGGCCCCCTATCAAATCCTGCGCAACCTGCTGATCGAGGGTTTTACCACAGGCTACGGCGACACGGCCGTTCTGCTAGCCCCGTCGCTCGGCTGGGTCGCGGTGGTGGTCTGCGTCATCGCCATTGGCCATTACGCCCGCAACTGGGGCCTGGCGGCTTTGGTGGGCGGATGTTTTCTGTATCTGGCGGTGTTCGGCCAATGGCACAGCGCGATGATCACCCTAGCCTCGGTCCTGATTGCGGTGCCTATCGGCGCGATTGGCGGGCTGTTTCTGGGGATCGCCGCGTTTCGCTCTGTCTGGGTCAACCGCGCGCTGCAACCCGTTCTGGACCTGATGCAAACCGTTCCGGTCTTTGCCTATCTGGTGCCAATCCTGATCCTGTTCGGCTTTGGCCCTGTGGCCGCGCTGGTGGCCACCGTGATCTACGCCATGCCCCCAATGGTGCGGATCACCATCCTTGCCTTGCACGCCGTGCCCGAAGAAATCGTTGAGGCGGGCCGCATGGCGGGCTGCACAAGGCGGCAAATTTTGTGGAAGGTTCAGGTGCCCTCTGCCACGCCGACGTTGATGGTGGGGGTCAATCAAGTGATCATGTTGTCGCTCAACATGGTGATTATCGCGTCGATGATCGGCGCGGGGGGCCTTGGGTTTGACGTTCTGGCAGCCCTGCGCCGTCTGGATATTGGCGGCGGCATAGAGGCAGGTTTGGCCATTGTGGTGATGGCCATCGCACTGGATCGCGCCAGTCAGGCCTTTGGCGCGCGCGGCCAGCGCCCAAAGCGCACAGGCAATCTGCTACAGCGTCATCCTTGGGCCAGCACCGTAGCTTTGGTGATCCTTGCCAATCTGGTTTTGGGGATGATTATCCCCGCATTGCAAACCTACCCCGACAGCCTGACCCTGACCACAGGCCCGTTCTGGGCGGATGCGATGAAATGGATCAACATCAATTTCTACGACACATTCGAAGCGATCAAAGTGGTGGTCCTGCAAGGCTTGCTGCTGCCTGTTAAGAAGTTCTTTAGCGGTATCCCTTGGGCTTGGGGTATTTGTGCCATGGGGCTGATTTCATGGCGCATTGGCGGCTGGAAGCTGGGCCTGATGGCCGCTTTGATGATGGGCTTTATCGCCGCCAGCGGGCTGTGGCCCAAAGCGATGGTGACGATCTATCTGTGCGGTGTGTCCGTTCTGATCGCCACGGTGATTGGTATTCCGCTGGGCATCTGGGCGGCGGAAAAACCCAATGCGGGGCGGGTGATACTCGGGTTGATGGACACGCTGCAAACCCTGCCGAGTTTCGTCTATCTGATCCCCGTGGTGATGCTGTTCCGCGTCGGCGATTTCAGCGCGATGATCGCGGTAGTGTTATACGCGCTGGCCCCTGCGGTGCGCTATGCGGCCCACGGCCTGCGTGATGTGCCCGAACAGATGATCGAGGCCGGTGTCATGGCAGGCTGCACCAAACGCCAGCTTTTATGGCGGATCAAACTGCCACTGGCCACGCCGCAACTGTTGTTGGGGCTGAACCAGACCATCATGCTGGCGATTTCCATGCTGGTTATCACTGCACTGGTCGGCACGCGGGATCTGGGGCAGGAAGTCTATATCGCCCTGACCAAAGCCAACGCAGGCCAAGGCATTGTCGCGGGCCTGTCAGTGGCCTTTATCGCCATCGTCGCAGACCGGATCGTGAATGCCCTGGCAGACGGACAACGCAAAAGGTTGGGCCTATGAGTGAACAAGCCATCACACGGGCCGCAGGCCTAAGCTGTTTTCAAAACCCAAAAGACATCAAACTGCTGGGCGGCGGGATCACCAATGTGAACCTGACGGTGACAGACGAGGGGAAACAATACGTGGTTCGGTTAGGGTCAGATATTCCCGAACACGGGGTGATGCGCTGGAATGAACTGGCCCTGTCACAGGCCGCAGCACAGGCCGGGTTTTCTCCGCAAGTGATCCACCATGAACACGGCGTGCTGGTGTTGGAATTTCTGACTGCAACCACCTTTACCGAACAGGATGTGACCAACCCCGCGAACCTGCCCCGCATCATAGATTTAATGTCCCGCGTTCATCACGAATTAGGGAGGGTGTTAACACAACCCGTGCTGGCCTTTTGGCCCTATCAGGTCAATCGCACCTATATCACACGGCTTAACGCGTCTGGATCGCGCCATAAATCCCTTTTGCCCGACCTGCTGGCACAGGTGAAACGGCTAGAATTCGCTACCGGCCCCGTTGATCTGGTGATCGGCCATAATGACCTGCTGGCGGCCAATATTCTGGATGACGGCACCCGTCTGTGGCTGATCGACTGGGAATACGGCGGTTATAATTCCCCCCTGTTTGATCTGGCGGGGCTGGCATCCAACAACGGTCTAAGCGAACCCCAAGAGCGCGCCATGCTGGAGCAATATTTCAACGCCGCGCCCGACCAATACTGGCGGCCCTATCAGGCGATGAAATGCGCGTCACTGATGCGCGAAACCCTGTGGTCGATGACATCGGAAATCCATTCAGAACTGGATTTCGACTATGCGCAATACACTTCCGAAAACCTCGACAGGCTAACAGCAGCCTTGTCAGACTTTGCAAACACGTAAGGCACGAAATGAAACTCCCGTCCTCATCCAAAATCATCATCGTCGGTGGCGGCATCATCGGCTGCTCCACTGCCTATCACCTTGCGCAAATGGGCCAAGAGGTTCTGCTTCTGGAAAAAGCACAACTGACATCAGGGTCCACATGGCATGCCGCGGGGCTGGTCGGGCAATTGCGATCTAACGCCAATATCACGCGGCTGCTGGGCTATTCGATCGACCTGTATAACACGCTGGAAGCTGAAACAGGGCTGGCCACGGGTTGGAAAATGAACGGCGGGCTGCGGCTGGCCTGTAACGCGGAACGCTGGACCGAGGTGAAACGTCAGGCCACCACCGCCCATAGTTTCGGGTTGGATATGCAGCTATTGACCCCGCAAGAGGCCCAAGATCTGTGGCCCCTGATGGACATCGGCGATGTGGTCGGCGCGGCGTTTTTGCCCACTGACGGCCAAGCCAACCCCGCCGATATTACCCAAGCCCTTGCCAAAGGCGCACGGGCCAAAGGCGCCAAACTGGTCGAACATACCCCCGTGACCGAAATCCTGACGGAAAAGGGTAAAATCATCGGCGTGCGCACCCCGCAGGGCGATGTTATATGCGAAAAACTGGTGCTGTGTTGTGGTCAATGGACCCGCGAACTGGCCAAAACCATCGGTGTCACCGTGCCGCTGGTGTCGGTGGAACACCAGTATATGGTCACCGAACCCTTTGGCGTGCCATCAAACTTGCCCACCCTGCGCGATCCCGACCGCCTAACCTATTACAAGGAAGAGGTTGGCGGGCTGGTCATGGGCGGTTATGAACCGAACGGCATCCCTTGGGCAAAGAACGGTATCCCCGATCCGTTTGATTTCCAACTGCTGGAATCGAACTTCGATCACTTCGAACAACTGGTAGACCTTGCCCTGCCCCGCGTTCCTGCTTTGCAAACGGCGGGTATCAAACAACTGATCAACGGCCCCGAAAGTTTCACCCCTGATGGCAATTTCATCCTTGGGGAAGCCCCCGAAATGACCAATGTTTTTATTGGCGCAGGGTTCAACGCCTTTGGCATCGCATCGGGCGGCGGCGCTGGCATGGCGCTGGCGGAATGGGTGGCCAATGGCGCCCCGCCCTATGATATGTGGCCTGTAGATATCCGCCGCTTTGGTCGCCCCCATGCCGACGAAGACTGGGTGCGCACCCGCACAATGGAAGCATATGGCAAACATTACACAATGGCCTGGCCGTCTGAAGAACACGACAGCGGCCGCCCCTGCCGCCGGTCTCCGCTTTATGACACATTGCTGGCAGGTGGGGCTGTGTTTGGTGAAAAACTGGGCTGGGAACGCCCCAACTGGTTTGCCCAAGACGGCGAGGAAGCCCGCGATATCTACACCTTTGAACGCCCGAACTGGCACAAGGCCGTGGCCCGCGAACATAAGGCCGCACGGGAAGCTGCGGTGCTGTTTGACCAGACATCCTTCGCGAAATTTATCCTCAAAGGGCCTGATGCCGAAGCCGCGTTGAACTGGATCGCCGCAAACCGCGTGGACAAACCTGTTTGGTCGATCATCTACACCCAGATGCTGAACGACAAGGGCGGTATTGAATGTGATCTAACCTGCGTGCGCATTGCGCAGGATGAATATTACATCGTCACGGGCACAGGCTATGCCACCCATGATTTCGACTGGATCGCCCGCAACATTCCCGCAGATATGAACGCGCAACTGGTGGATGTGACATCATCGAACGCAGTGCTGTCCCTGTTTGGCCCCAAAGCCCGCGACATCCTCGCCGCTTGCACCCGTGATGACATCAGCCACGACAGCTTTGCCTTTGGCCAGTCCCGCAAAATCGGCATTGCGGGCTGCCCCGTGCTGGCGCTGCGGATCACCTATGTGGGGGAACTGGGCTGGGAATTGCATCTGCCCGTGGAATACGCATTGACCGTCTATCAGGCGCTGCACGCGGCGGGCGCACCCCTTGGTCTGCGCAACGCAGGCTACCGCGCCATCGAAACCCTGCGGCTGGAAAAAGGCTACCGCGCATGGAGTTCGGACATCGGGCCGGATCACACCCCCGATGAAGCCGGTCTTGGCTGGGCGGTAAAGCTGAAATCCAACATCCCGTTCAGGGGCCGCGCGGCAGTTCAGGCCCAGCGCGAGAGCGGCGTCAAAAAGATCATGGCCACCTTCACCTGCGACGGGGATGTGATCCTGTCAGGGCGCGAAACCATCTATCGCAACGGGGTCAGCTGCGGCTGGTTATCCTCGGCTGGGTTCGGGCATACGCTGGGGCAAAGCATCGGCATGGGCTATGTACGCAGCGATAGCGTGATCGACAAAGACTACGTTATGGCGGGCGACTATGAGCTAGAGGTCGCGACCCTGCGCGTGCCCGCCAAAATAACCCTCGCCCCGCTGTATGATCCCAAGATGGACAGGGTAAAATCCTAAATCAGCCGCGCGGCAGCACGATTGCCGCGCACAAACCCGGATTATTCGCAGATAGAACCACATCGCCGCCATGTTGTTTGGCAATTGCCCGCGCAATCGACAGGCCAAGCCCGACCCCGCCAGTTTCCAGATTGCGGGACTGTTCCAAACGGTAAAACGGCGAGAACACACGCTCGGACTCGGTTTGTGGAATGCCCGGTCCGTGGTCTTCTACCAGAATTGTCACTGTCTGGTCAGAGGCATTCAAGATTACGGTGGCACTGCCGGCATAGCGCACGGCATTTTCCACCAGATTGCGCACCGCACGGCGCAGCGCGTCCGGGCGACAGCGAAAACCGAATTTTCCCGTGTCCACATAGGACACATCAAACCCCAGTTCGGAAAGATCGTCACACAGGCTTTCTAACAGGGCACCCAGTTCGACGTTGCGGGTGGGTTCTGTGGTGGCCTCGCCTTTGGCAAAAGCCAAAGTTGCCTCTGTCATCCGCTGCATTTCATCCAGCGTTTCTGTCATTTTACGGCGCAAATCCGCGTCTTTAATGAATTCAACCCGCAGCCTTAACGTGGTTAACGGCGTCCGCAGATCATGGCCAATCGCCGCCAGCATCCGCGTGCGATCATCCACGAAACGGTGCAGGCGGTCTTGCATGGTGTTAAAGGCCATTTGCAGGTTTCGAATATCATCCGGCCCGCTGTCTGGCATCGCAGGAAGGGTTTCTCCTCGGCCCAACAACTCGGCTGATGTGGTTAACATCCGCAAGGGGCGTGCAATGCGCTGGGCAGCAAAAAACCCGATCAGACACAGGGCAACCCCGGTAATAAGGGTCGTTAGTAAGGACTGCATCAGGCCGGTATCCGACAGATGCCGCTTGTAAAAAACCGCGTTCAGCCACGCCCCATCCGGCAACTGCATCACAAGCCCCAGACCGATCTGGTTTTCAAACGGCAGAACACTGGCAGGGGTTCCAGAAATCCACAGCGGTGACTGCAACGGCTGCCATCCCAAAAAGGGCTTGGTCTGGATGAACGCGTCCTGATCCTTATCCAGCGCCAGAGACTCCGGGGTCGAGCGGTAATGAATGATGTCAGAAAGGGGTTCCAGCAGATAGGCCCGCGACCCCACATACCAATCGCGCCCTTTGGCTTTGGGATCGGTGTCAGATGTCCAGAACCGCGTATAGGTGGTGGCACTGGCCAGCAGAACATCGCGGCGCAGATCATCCGGCATGCCTGCAACCACTTTGCTGAGCGTCGCTGTGCGGCTGATAAACTCGCTTTGTGCGGCCTCTTTCAAAGCGTTTTTACGGCTGCTCCAGGACAGGGCAAATCCGATGCTTTGACCGATGATCAGCGCCACCAACATCAGGCTGACAACCTGCCCGCCCAGACTTCTGCGCCACCGCGCGGTCATTTGGGCACAACCTCGGCCACAAGACTATAGCCGCCACCCCAATGGGTTTGAATGATGGTCGGATTTTTCGGGTCGGTTTCGATTTTCTTGCGCAAGCGGCTGACCTGATTGTCAATGCTGCGGTCAAACGGATCGGCTGTGCGCCCTACGGTCAGATCCAGCAATGCCTCGCGGGTCAGAACCCGCCGTGGATGATCAAGGAACACCTGCAACAGGCGGAATTCGGCAGTGCTCAGCGCAACGCTTAACCCGTCGCGGCTTTCCAGTTCCCGCCGTCCCAAGTTTAGCGTCCACTGATCAAATTGCACCACCCCCGCGTGGCTGGCTTCAGGCGTTGCCTGCTGCACCATCTTAACGCGACGCAAAACCGCCCTGATCCGCGCCAGCAATTCGCGCGGATTGAACGGTTTAACCAAATAGTCATCCGCGCCCAGTTCCAGCCCGATTATCCTGTCGGTTTCATCCGCCAAAGCAGTCAGAAAGATGATCGGCACTTGGGTTTCCGCGCGAATTTTACGGCAAATATCCAGACCGTCCTCATCCGGCATCATGATATCCAGCACAATAAGATCCGCTGACCCCTGTTCCAGAACCGCCCGCAGCGTCGGCCCCCCGTCCGCCAGACTGACGCGGAAATCGTGCTGGGACAGATAAGCACCAACAAGATCGCGGATGTCGCGATGATCGTCGACGACAACAATATGGGGCTTGGCTGGCATGATAATCTTTGCGCTTGGGTCGGCCAAGGATAGTACACCGCCACCCGCCATGCACATCAAAAAGTGTAATAAAGTTTCACAGGATCGGCGGCCGGGGCCGAGGCCTGATACAATTTGATACAGTTTTCCCTGATCCGGGCACATCTTTGCGACAGGTCGCTGCTATCCTAGGGGCTGCAAAGCAAGCCAATGGTTCGGACCGGCGCGCTTATCATCATTTTAAGGAGTCGCGCATTGGCTATCCATTTCGACCTAAACGGCGCAGCCGTCAGTTTTGACGGCGACCCTGAAACGCCTTTGCTCTGGGCGATCCGCGATCATTTTGGGCTGACGGGCACTAAATACGGCTGCGGCGTGGCGCAATGCGGGGCCTGCACTGTGCATGTAGACGGTAAAAACCGCCGCGCCTGCGTTGCCCCGGTGGCAAGCGTCGCAGACCGCTCTGTCACCACAATAGAGGGCCTGGACGGCCAGATCGCCGATGCGGTCCAGCAGGCTTGGGCCGATATCAATGTGCCGCAATGTGGCTATTGCCAGTCCGGTCAGGTGATGTCGGCAATTGGCTTGCTGGCCCTGAACCCCACCCCTACGGACGCTGAAATTGACGGCGCAATGGCGGGCAACATCTGCCGTTGCGCAACCTATGTGCGCATTCGCAAAGCCATTCACCAAGCCGCGCAAGCCGCCGCAAAAGGGACCCCTTGATATGACCCGCACGATTTCCCGCCGTTCTTTTCTGGCGTCCACTGGTGGCGCACTCGTGATTTCGATGTTCCTGCCCACACTGGCGCGGGGGCAGGCGCTGCGCCGGATGCGCCCCGAAGAAATGCGCGATGTGCCCGCAACGCCAAACGCCTTTTTGCGCATTGGTGCGGATGACCGCGTAACCGTTTTGTCCAAACACATCGAATTTGGCCAAGGGACTTTTACTGGTCTCGCCACCCTTGCCGCCGAAGAGCTGGACGCCGATTGGGCGCAGATGAAGGTTGAAATGTCCCCTGCGGATGTGACGCTTTATGCCAACCTGAACATGGGCCAGCAGGGCACAGGGGGGTCATCTTCTATGGCCAACAGCTATTACCAGATGCGCAAGGCAGGGGCCTCCGCACGCGCTATGCTGGTCAGTGCCGCTGCACAGGCTTGGGGTGTGCTCGAAAGCGAAATCACCGTGGAACGCGGCGTGATTGCCCATGGCCCCAGCAACCGAAAATCAGGATTTGGCGCCTTTGCGCAGGCAGCTTCCCAATTGCCCGCGCCAATCGACCCGCCGCTGAAAGACCCTGAAACCTTTCGACTGATCGGCACAGATGTGACGCGGGTGGATGCGCTGGATAAATCCACTGGCAAAACCGTTTACACCGTTGATCTGGTCCGCCCCGATATGGTGCAAAGCGCAGTCCTGCATCCCCCTGCTTTCGGGGCCACTGTTGCCGATCTGGACTCCTCGGATACGCTGGCAATACCTGACGTCCTAGAGGTGCATCAACTGACCCGTGGCATCGCGGTTTTCGCAAAAACCCGCTATGCCGCCCAAAAAGGCGTCGCGGCCCTGAAGGTGGATTGGGATACAACCAAGGCCGAATTGCGCGACAGTGCAGACATGTTCCAAACCTATGCGCAGGCGGCGCAGACCCCGGGCGCACAGGCTGAACTGCGGGGCGAAGGCGCCGCCGCGCTGGAAACCGCCACCAAACAGATCACCGCAGAGTATCAGTTTCCCTTCCTGCCCCACGCCCCGATGGAGCCCATGGGCGCTGTGGCCGAGGTCAACAGCGAGTCCGCGGAAATCTGGATGGGCACCCAATTGGTCACCCGCGACCAGCAACAAATCGAAACCGTTCTTAGCCTGCCGCCGGAAAAAATCCACCTGCATCCGATGCTTACGGGGGGCAGTTTCGGGCGGCTGGGCACACCCGACGCCGAATTCGCCGAAGAAGTGGCCTTGGCTGCAAAAGCATGGGGCAAAGGGCCGATCAAACACCTGTGGAGCCGTGAAAACGATCTGCGTGGCGGGCGCTATCGCCCCATGTCCGTGCACCGCCTGCGCGGGGGCATCGACGCACAGGGCAACATCACCGCTTGGGATCAAGTGATTGCCATCCAGTCCTTCATGCAAGGCACTGCCTTTGGCGGCGCTGTACGGGACGGCATCGACCGATCAGCAGTCGAGGGCGCACGCGGGATGCCTTATAATATTCCCAATCTAAACATCGGCTTACATCTGATGGAAAACGGGGTCTTGTCAAACTTCTGGCGTTCGGTGGGCAGCAGTCACACCTGTTATTCCGTCGAAACCTTTCTGGACGATCTGTTCGCGCTTGGCGGCCAAGACCCGATTGCGGGGCGGATTGCCTTGATCGGGGATGAAAACGCGCGGTTGCGCAATGTGTTGTTGCGGGTGGCAGATATGGCCAATTGGGCAGGGGCTAAAAGCCAGCCCAACCGCGCCTTAGGGGTTGCTGTGGTCAAATGTTTCCGCAGCTATGTGGCCGAAATAGCCGAGGTTTCAGTGGGGCCAGACGGCCTGCCAATGGTGCATAAAATCTGGTGCGCCGTGGATTGCGGTGTTGCGATCAACCCCGATCAGGTCCGCGCCCAAATGGAAGGCGGCATCGGTTTCGCCCTTGGCGCTGCCCTGTACGGCGAGGTCACCATCGGCAAAGGCGGCAGGCCGGAACAAGGCAACTTTGACAGTTTCCGCTCTTTGCGTATGTCTGAAATGCCAGAGGTTGAGGTCTCCATTGTCAAATCCGCCGCTGATCCAACGGGGGTCGGGGAACCGGGCGTGCCGCCCGTCGCCCCTGCCGTTGCCAACGCATGGCGCGCGCTGACCCAGACCAACCTACGTGTTTTACCGTTTAGCAAAGGGGTTTTGGCATGACCATCCGCCTGAAAGATTTCACCAAACACAGCTTTGGCCTTTGGGTCGCGGTCGCGCTCCTCTCGTTTGGGCGGCCCGTCCTGGCGGACACTGTTACGCCCGATCTGCGCAGCCCTGCGGATTTTGACCATATCACGCAGGACGAGGATCGTTCCAAGGCGTTGTTCACCGAAATGGGCAAAGTCATTGAAAGCCCACGCTGTATGAATTGCCATCCGCGCGGCGACAGTCCGACCCAATTCCTTGGTCAGTTGCACGTTCCGCCTGTGTCACGCGGGCCTGCGGGGCATGGTGTTGCGGGCTTGGAATGTTCCACCTGTCACGGCGACACCAATGTCACCTTTCCCGAAGGCACCCGCAGCATTCCGGGCAATCCCGACTGGCATCTTGCCCCTGCAACAATGGCGTGGCAGGGCAGCACCCTTGGCGAAATTTGCGCCCAGTTGAAAGACCCTGAACGCAACGGCGGCAAGACTCTGGCCGAAGTCCAACACCATACCGCAGAAGACCCTTTGGTCGGATGGGCCTGGACCCCTGGCACGGGCCGCACCCCCGCGCCCGGGTCGCAGGACATTTTTGGCGCGCTGACACTGGCATGGATCGAAACCGGCGCGGCTTGTCCTGATTTGTAACCCCCCCCAGTTGCCCCTGACGGTGTCTTATATGACCGGTCAGGGGTAACACTTTCGCCGCGCCGTGCTTTTGCGCCGCGCCGTTACAGATCGCGGCCCCAGACCTGCCCGATCAAATCCTTACCAAAGCTGTGATGGGGGGTTTCCTCTAACAACTCGAACCCCGTGGCCTGATAGATTTTGCGGGCGGCGACCAGCACATCGTTGGTCCACAGCTCCATCCGCCGATAGCCTTTGGCTTGAGCGAACCGAATACATTCTTCAACCAAGCGGCGACCCAAACCCAGCCCGCGCGCCGAAGACTCTACATAAAGCATACGTAATTTGGCGGTTTCCCCGTCCTGTTTCACCAGAAAAACCGACCCGATAATCTCGCCCTCCCGTTCTGCGACCCAGCATTTTTCCTTGTCAGGATCAAACTCTTTGACGAATTGTCCCACGATTTCAGCCACTAAGGCTTCGAACGTCCAATCCCACCCGTATTCTTTGGTATAAAGGCGCGCCTGCTGGCAGATGATCCAGCCCAGATCGCCGGGTTCAGGGTCGCGCAGAATAAAGGTGGCGGGTTTGGGGGCATCATCCAGCAAGCGGCGGATTTTGGACATTGCGCCGATCAATTCACGGCGATCTGGATCCGATAACGGGTCCAATAGGGCAGCGGCTTCTTGGGCAGAATTGGCGTTCAAGCCCGCATAGACCGTTTGCCCCTTATCCGTCAGCGTCAGTGCCAACCGCTTGGCATTGTCTTTGGACGGCAGACGGTTGATCAACCCGTCATCTGCCAATGCAGATACCAAACGGCTTAGATAGCCTGAATCCATTCGCAAGACCGCCCCTAGATCCCGCGCGGAAGGGGGGGTGTCATGGGGGGCTGTGGCGATTTCGTACAAGACCCGCACTTGTGGCAGCGCGTAATCCGAGGCGAGTAAATGTTCGTTCAAAGCCCCCACAAGACGGGTGTGAAATCGGTTGAAATCCCGAAAGGCGGCGACATCCTGTGATAGCATGTTGATAGAATCCTCATGTATGCTGACTTTAGCAACATACATGAGGATTACTCAAAAACAAGACGGGATGAACCCGCGCTGCCGTGCCTTGATTAGCGGCGGAAGACGACAGTTCTGTTGCCGTTCAACAAGACGCGATCTTCAAGGTGGTTGCTGACCGCACGGGCCAGAACGCGGCGCTCAATGTCACGCCCGATGCGGATCAAATCCTCTGGCGTGTCCGAATGGCAAACCCGCTCTACGTCTTGGGAAATGATCGGGCCCTCATCCAGATCACCTGTCACATAATGCGCCGTTGCCCCAATCATTTTCGCGCCCAAAGCATGGGCTTGGTGATAGGGTTTCGCGCCCTTGAACCCGGGCAGGAAGCTGTGGTGGATGTTGATGCAGCGCCCCGAAAGATAGGTAGAAAATTCGCCTGACAGAACCTGCATGTAACGGGCTAGGATCACCAGTTCAGCGCCAGTTTCTTCGATCAAAGCCTGAATTTGCGCTTCTTGCGCGGCTTTGGTTTCGCGGGTGACTGGCAGGTGGTGGAACGGGATGGCAGGGTCTTCGGTCAGGCCGATTGCTTCCAGCGGGTGGTTCGACACGATGCCGACAACCTCGATGTTCAACTCTCCGATGCGGGCGCGATACAGCAAGTCTACCAGACAGTGATCAAACTTTGACACCATGATCAAAACACGACGTTTTTCGCTGGCAGCCCGCAGGCTCCATTCCATATCAAAACGGGTGGCGATGGCCTGAAAGCTGGTTTCAAAACCCGCAACGCCTGCGTCGCCGTCAAATTCGACCCGCATGAAAAAATTATCGGTGGTGCTGTCATCGAACTGCTGGGCGTCTACGATGTTACAATCCGCATCGGCAAGCGCTTGGGCTGCTGCGGCGACAATACCGATACGGTTCTTACAAGAGAGGGTAAGGACATGGCGGGACATATTAATTTCCTTCATGGGGGGGAGGTGCGTTATGGGACAGCCACTCTGCGCTGGCGGGAATGCCGCCAAGTGGGAACAGATGGGCTTGTTGGATTCCGGGTATGTGTGTTGCGTGCTCTGCTAAATCTGTTGCAAGGTCTGTTGGCGCGTAAGGCGTCATCAGTTTTGTGACATCAGCCGCCCGTTTCCGCAAGACACCAATAGATGGCCCAACGCCGCAGGCAATGGCATATTTTATCAAAGTTTGCAGTTTCGCCGGACCCGCCAGCCCCACATGGATCGGCAGGTCGATTCCTGCCGCCTGAATGCGCCGTGCCCAAGACACCACAGGATCGGCGTCAAAGACGAATTGCGTGACAATTGCCATCTGCGCATCGCTTCGTTCAGACAGGGCCTGCTTCCACGCCAGCGCCTGCATCACCTGCTCATCGCCGCCATCTGTGTCGATATCTGTATTGCCCTCAGGGTGGCCAGCTACATGCAATCGGGTAAAGCCTGCACGGTCAAATGCCCCTGAGTCCAACAGTTGCATCGAACTGTCGAATGCGCCCGCTGGCACTGCCACACCGCCCGCTAGAACCAACGCTTGTGTAACACCTGCTTCATTTCCATAAGCACTTAGCCAGTGTTCAAACGTCTTTTGGTCGGGCACCAAACGGGCGGGAATATGGGGCATCGGGGTATAGCCCGCATCCCGAAGACGTTTCGCAGTGGCGACCATATCCGCAATCGGCGTGCCTGCTATATGCGCGATATAGACCCGCGTGCCTTTGGGGAACAGCCCGTCGATGTCAGGCAGTTTGGCCAAAGTCTTTGGCATCACTTCTACCGAACAGCCGTCCAGAAATCTTGACAGGATCGCAGGGGGCGCCAGCGCAACAGCTGGTTTGCGTTTCAGAAAGGAAATCATCAATCTGGTCCTTACCCGTGCAGTTGGGCATTATGTGTTTAGGGGGGCGGGGGCCTGACGGGGATGTCAGGCCCCCTCGGGTGTGAGGGGCGTTTCACTGGCGGTATCTGGCAGGCCTGCGCGCCGTCTGGTCCAGTCTAGAACAATCAGACCGCCACCCAGAGCCAAACCTAGCAAGTTCAGCATATGCGAACCGCCAAAAAGATTTACCGGAATGATCAAACAGATCCCGGCAATCCCATAGGCAATCCGTTGCAGGATCGGGATCAGACGCAGCGAATAGCCTGTGAATCCTGCCGCAATCAGCCAGACAGCGATCAGTGCGGTGGCCACGTCAATGACGGTTTCCACAACACCGCCGCGAAACAAAAGCGTATCCGAAAAGATAAACAGGAAGGGGATCACAAAGGCCGACCAGCCAAACCGAACCGCTGCAAATCCGGTGCGCATCGGTCTGGAGCCACTAATAGACGCAGCCGCAAAGGCCCCGATGGCCACAGGCGGGGTGATCATCGACAGCATCCCGTAATAAAAGATGAACAAATGCGCTGCCAGCGGATCAAGACCGATTTCGATCAAAGCCGGTGCCACAAGGGTCGCCAGCAGGATATAAACCCCGACGGTTGGCATCCCCATGCCCAGCACGATGCTGACGCCGCCCGTCAGCAACAACAGTGCAATCACACTGCCACCCGCCAAAGCAACCAGTGACAAAGCCAGTGAAAAGCTAAGCCCCGTCACGTTCAAAACCCCGATCACAATCCCCGCCAAAGGCGCGATCATAAAGATATCAAGAACCCCCAGGCCGGTGGTGCGAAACACCCCAAGCAGGCTTTTGGTGTTCAGCCGTTGCCCCCGATAACCGATGACCAAACCGCTGACCAGCACCGCCACCAGCGCATAGATCGCCGCCAGATCAAGCGAGAAGTTCAGCCAGAAAATCCCTGCGATCAGGATGATAAACGGAATGGGTATGAACCAGCCTGCCTTTAGAACATCGGCCGTTTTCGGGATATCACTTTCGGGAACACGTTTGATGCCGTGGCGTGCGGCCTCTAGGTCAACCTGAATGAACAGGGCGGCAAAATAGATAACCGCAGGGATCAGCGCGGCAATGGTGATGGTGGCGTAAGACACCTGCAAGAATTCCGCCATCAAAAACGCGGCAACCCCCATCACAGGCGGCATCAACTGCCCCCCCGTAGAGGCCACGGCCTCGACCGCGGCGGCCACATGTGGGCGATAGCCGGCCCGTTTCATCATCGGGATGGTCACCACACCTGTAGACACCACATTGGCCACAACACTGCCCGAGATTGTGCCAAACAATGCCGAAGCAATGATCGCAATCTTGGCTTGGCCGCCGCGGTAACGCCCCATCAGGGCCATGGCAATATCGGTGAAAAACATCGACCCGCCGGACAGGAACAACCCCTGCCCGAACAGAACAAAGGCCACAACCACCGTCACAACAATCATCGTCGGCGTGCCCAGAATGGCACTGGTGTTCCACGTCAGGTAATAGGTCAGGCTGTTCACAGAAACCCGCCGCCCCATCAGTTCCCCTGGCAACATATAGGCCGTCAGACCCAGCACCAGGAACCCCGTAGCCACCAGCATGATCGGCAGTCCCGCCGTGCGCCGCGCGCCCTCTAGCAGCAAGGGGATCAACACAAAACCCGCCGCCAGACTTTGCGGCGATTTAAAAGACGAGGTCGAAAATTCAGGAAATTTCAGCGCCACAAACACACAGGCCGCAAGGCCAAGGGCAGCCAGCGCAATATCGTACCACGGCACAGGGCCGGTACGTTCACGGCCAGCCCCAGCGGGCGTGTGCAAAAAGACCAGCGCGATGGCCAGACCCAACATCACCGCGCCGAATTGTTCGGGGTAAATCAACACGCCCACACGGCGCAGCAGGTCAAAGGCCCAGACAATAGTGCCAATTGGCAAGGCAGAGGCAAGGCAAGCGATCAGAACGGACATCGCTGGGGATGCGCGGTATTCGGATTCGGGAGTGCTATCGGTTTTTTCCATGGAAACGGTCTCCGTACGCAGGGGGCGGGGGTGCCGCCTGCAAGGCAGCAGGTGCCGGATGGCCCCGTAAAGGCGGGCCATCCGGTCAGGAGATTTAGTTTTTTGGCGCAGTCATGCCAAGCGCATCATAGGCACTGATCGCGCCCGGATGATACGACACACCGGGAATTTCCGGAGCCATGTTTGCAGGTTCAAACCGTGCCATCGCCTTATAGGTTTCCGCCAGCATGTCTTTGTTGTCATGCACAGCTTTGGTGATTTTGGCCACAGTTTCATCCGCAACAGTGTCGTTACAGAACATGATAACATCAAAGGTAATCACGTTGGTCGGCTCTACGATTTGGGGCGCTTTCGCGCTGGGTTCTACCACGGAAAAATAGGCCCCCGGCAGGCTTTTGCTCATGATTGCACGGGTTTCTTCGGTGTCATCAGCCTGAAGCGCCTTTAGGCCGCCAACGGAACTGTCCACCTCAAGCACTTTTGCAGTGCCAATGGAAAACGCAAATGTATCATTGCGCCCCGTTGAAAAATCCTCGGCGGCTTGAACGATGCTTTGTGCGGGGATGGAGGTCACGTCATCCCGTGTCAGACCACCCACCGCAAGGAAAGTTTCATAAACCGCCCCGATCGCAAGCTGTGCGTTCAATTCACTTGGCACCCGTTTGCCTTTCAGATCGGCAACCGAATTGATGTCGGAATCCTTGCGCACATACATGGCCAGTTGCGAAGGCAGCACAGCAGCAACCATGCGCAAGGACGGATGAGCGCCGTCTTTTTCATAATAGGCCGTACCGTTGACGAAATAGGCAAGATCAAAGGCGACGTTGATGCCACATTCGGCCTCGCCCCCCGCGACGGCTGGCATCGGAGACCCGCCAGCAGGCACAACCACCATGCGCAGGTCTGTGGTCTGGGTCACCGATTTGGCAACCGCAGACCCGATTGAATGGGCCAGCCCACCCGGATTTGTGGTGGATAGGGTAATCACTTGCGCACCTACAGATGTGGCACCCAGTGTCATTGCTGCGGCAAAGGCCGCTGTTGTAATCCTGTTCATTTAAGACTCCTCCCTGGATTAAAATTTAGGATAGTGGTTGGGGGCCCGTCCGTTGTTGACAACGCGGGCTGACCTCAGGCAGCGGTTTTACCGATGCCCGAGCGTTTCATTTGCTGCACGGCCAAAGCATAAGGCGCTTGCGCAACAGTTGCGCGCACCTTGAATTGGCGGTGTTTTTCAACCTGCGCCTTGGCGGTTCCCCCGTCTGGCTCCCCCCAAACGATGGTCACTTGCGTGCCGGTTTCGGCATAGGCCGCATCAACAACCGCAATGGACAGTTGTTCTGCTTCATTGCCGCTGTAGCCGGTGAAACCGGACATGCCCACCAGATTGCCATTCTGATCACACACCTCGTCAGCCTGTGGAAACCCATAAGACGCAACCGGCATTTCCAGATATTTGTAAGGCGTTTCAGCCTGATACAAAGAGCCTTGGATCGTCGCCACATCGGCCTTGTTCCACACCAGCGTAACCTTGCGCCGCTGCGGCGCGTCGGCCAAGGCTTCGAGGGCTTCGCGGCCAATGAAATCATGGTCGAATTTGACCAAACGCCCAAGACCCATGTCATAGGGGGTCAGGTAATAATCCTCGATGGATTGCCCGACGAAACTGCCGCTTAACTGTGCCTTACCAGCCCAAGAGTCCGCCGAAACCCATTCACGAAAGCCGCGCAATTCCGGAGAGGTATAGACCGCAGGCACCGGATAAGCCAACCAGCCCCCCTCGCTTGGGGTGCTGAAATACGCCAGACGCCCGGCCTGTTTCAGCCCATGTTCGCGCCCCGCTTCCAACAAGGCTGCACGAACTTTGTCGCCGTCTGCATAAGGGCCGGACAATTCCACCCCTTTATGCCCTGCCATGCCGTGGCGCAGGGCCATAACCTCGCAGCCTGCGATGCGCACTTTGGCGGTGTTGAAGAATTTGATGTCAGGCGCCGCGCCTTCGACAACCGATTGGAAAATGGTCTCTGCATTCGGGCCATCCATACCAAACCGAAAGAACGTACGCCCTTCTGTATTGGCCGAGGTTTGCAAATCCCGCGTCACGGTCACATCATAATCCCCACAGATCGCATTGTAATGGACCCAATCCTGCAGGTGCATCCCCGAGACCAGCTCAAAGCTGTCTTCTGCCAGATATTGCAAAACGGATTCACCAATTACCTGACCCTGTGGGTTACAGGCTATATATTGTTTTGCCTTGCCGGGGCCAAAGGTGGAAAACCCGTTGATCCCCAGTTTCATCAGCAATTTCAGCGCATCAGGGCCTTTCAAAAACAGCTCTGGCATATGGTGGGACTGGTCAAACAACACAGCCGTTTCTCGCCATGCTTTCTGTTCATCCCGCCAGTTGGTGAATTCAGCAGGCACCGGCGATGGACCCGGACGGTTGCGACTGTGCGGCGCTTGAGTTTCGTTTCTGAAATAGGTGATCAGATCAGGATTTGCATCGATCAGGTCTTGCAAAGAACGTGTTGCGTCCAGCGTCATAGTGGTCTCTCCCATTGCCCGCCCGATCCATTGTTTACATCTGGGCGTGTCGGTTTTTTCGTCTGAGACTATTTCTGCACAGGGAAAGGTGAACTGAATAGATGGCATTTATCCGAGTGTGATACAGTTTACGCATCACTCAAAATGCAGCGATCTATCAAGGCATTTCGGACTGAAACCTGATCGCGGCCCGTTTCACCATATCGGCAAAATACTCTGCCAGCGGCGTCAAGGGCATGTCTTTGCGGCGCACCAGACAGATCTGCGTGCCCTGCATGGTTTCCGCCAAATCGAGCACATCAAACAGCGCGCTATCAATCGGCGAGCCCAGCATAGTGCGCGGTAAAATCGTCAACAAATCGCTGCTGGCAACCACAACCAGCGTTGTCGTCGCCGAGGCCGTGTTCAGCACCACATTCGGCTGGATCAACCCCTGGGACAAAAAAGGCTTGGCAATATAAGCCTCATTCGCCCGATCAGACAGTGTAGGGCGCACCCATTCCGCATCCGTCAATTCAGTCAGGCTTTTGCTTTTGGCCAGCGGATGGCCTTTGCGCGCGACCACCACCCAATTGTGATCAAACAGTTTTTCAACAATGTAACGGGATTCATTGGCGACATCGCGGAAAGGGGCCACACAGAAATCTATCTGCCCGCTCAAAATCTGTGGCTCTACGGCGTGAAAGAACCCCTCGCCTACCTTCAGATTGGCCTTTGGATATTTGGCATGAAAACTGCGAAACGCACGCGGAACCAAGGCCAGCGATGACACACCAGACATGGCCACAGACACATCGCCAATCATCTGGCCATTCATCTGGTCGATTTCTTCACGGGCACGGCGCAGTTCGGACTGCACCGCAATCGCCCGTTTCAAAAAGGCATTGCCGATGGCCGTCAAGCGAACACCCTGCTGGTGACGTTCAAAAACCGGCACCCCCAATTCCCGCTCCACCTCGCGAATGCTGCGGGTAATCGAGGGCTGAGACACCCCCAAATGCCGCGCCGCCGCCCGCAAACTGCCCAATTCAGCCGCAGCGACAATATCCCTGAGGTGTGTCAATTTCATAAACCTATCGCCCAGCTTGATCTTACCTGTCCGGAGCAACCCTTAGCGCATAATCCCAAACCAATCCATCAGATCAAACACCGGCAACAAGGGGAAACGACCGGCAAACCGATCAACGATGGACAAACGGCCCAGTAGAAACCCTAAGTTCGTCAGAGGCGCATAAATGATGGTCTAGGGACCAGAAGTAAAAACAACTAAGCCGCAAAGCGATCATTGAATTAAATAATCCCCGCCGTATGTCCCTAAGCCGAAGCGATGTTTTTTTGGGGGGGGGTGATGGCGGAGACGAAGGGATTCGAACCCTCGAACGCTTGCACGTTACTCCCTTAGCAGGGGAGCGCCTTCGACCACTCGGCCACGTCTCCGTTGGCGTGTTTATTTGGAATAGGCCAGCGATACAAGACGTTTATTGCCTGTTCTGGAAACCTTTATGGTGTGGCTGATTTAAGGGGATTTCCGGCGGTTTTCCGTAAATTTCAGCCCCAAACACCGTATTTGACAGGAATCTGCGCCGGACTTAGGCTGAAACCACATTTTTCATGTCACTCTTTTCCACAGGAGTACCCAATGTCTTACAAATTGGATTTCACCAACAGCACCACTGCAATGAATTTATTCCCCTCGTTAACCAACGGGTTTCCGGTGATTTCGCCGACCAACCTGTCCTTTTCCTTTAACGATGCGTCCGGCAATATAGACCTTGTTGACGGCTTTTTCGGCGTTTTGTGGCAACTGTCTTATCCGGGGGCGAACAGCACAACGCCTTTGGGGGTCGCGGCCCTTGGGGATGTGCCTTTACTGGATGTGCGCGGGATTTTGTCGTTTTCCTCGGGGGATATCAACATTCTGATTGACGGTATTGTCACCAGCGCCAATGGCACCCATCCGGACCTGACTTTGAACACCTTGCTGACCCAGACCTGGCCCGAATTTCTGGCAGGTCATGACCGGATCAAGATGGGGCAATTCAGTGACAGTATTTCAGGGCTCGACGGCAATGACCGGATTTTCGGCTTGAATGGCGATGATCTGCTGAAAGGCGGCACGGGTAAGGACTACCTGTCAGGGGGCCGCGGCCATGACACACTTTACGGCGAAACCGGCAATGACCGGATCGAAGGCGATGCGGGCAATGACATTATTCAAGGCAACGGAGGCAAGGATTCCATAAACGGCGGATCGGGCCATGATGCGATCTCGGGCGGGGGCGGCAATGACTTTATCAAAGGCGCTGGCGGACGGGACTTGTTGGGCGGGAACGGCGGGGATGACACGCTGCGCGGCGGGGGCGGGGCGGATTCCCTGTTGGGCGGCGCGGGCAATGACCTGCTTTATGCTGAAGGCGGCAATGACACGATTGCGGCGGGCGCGGGCAAAGATCTGGTACAGGGCGGCGGCGGATCCGATCACATCGCTGGGGACGGCGGCAATGACATGCTGCAAGGCGGCACCGGCCATGATGACCTGCAGGGTGGCAATGGCAATGACACACTGTTTGGCGGCGGCGGCGATGACGTTTTGAACGGGGGCAGCGGCAGAAATCTGTTGGTGGGCAACGCCGGGATCGACACGTTTTTGTTCGATACTGAAAGCTATACCACCACGATCCGGGACTTTGATATCTTGCTGGAAACGCTGTCCATTCCAGGCATCACCGCGCTGGCGGATTTCAGCGCTGTCATGGATTTTTCCGGCGGTGTACAGCTAGAGGTGACAGCGGACAGCACCATCATTTTATTGGGCTATAGCGCTGCCGATCTGGCAAGTGCAGATATTTGGGGCAGCTAACCGCCCCTTTTGCAAATGCAAAAGGGCCCCGAAACGGGACCCTTTCTTGATAATTAAGTCGATTTTGACTTAGGCGCCAGCTTGTGGGCGCATGTCGTCTTTGCTGATGCCTGCCACAGATACCGGTTTTTTCATCGCATCGCGGCGGAAGGGTTCGCCCAGTTCTTGGTTCAGCAACACCTCGATAAAGGTGGTTTTGCCTTCGGTCATCTGCGCCTTGATTGCGGCGTCCAGCTTGTCTGTCAGGTCTTCCATCGACGTGGCTTGCACCCCAACCAAACCACAGGCCTGCGCGATTGCGGCGTAGGATACGTTGGTGTCCAGCTCTGTGCCGACAAAGTTATCGTCGAACCACAGGGTTGTGTTGCGCTTTTCAGCGCCCCATTGGTAGTTGCGGAAAATGATCATGGTGATCGGGGGCCAGTCGTCACGCCCACAAGACACCATTTCATTCATGGATATCCCGAAAGCACCGTCACCAGCAAACCCTACAACAGGCACGTTCGGTTGGGCCACTTTGGCGCCGCAAATCGCAGGGAAGCCATAGCCGCAGGGGCCAAACAGACCCGGCGCCAGATATTTACGGCCATCTTCAAAGGTAGGATAGGCATTGCCGATGGCGCAGTTGTTGCCAATGTCAGACGAAATAATCGCCTCTTTCGGCAGGGCTGACTGGATTGCACGCCATGCCATACGCGGAGACATTTTAGCTGGCTCACGGTCGCGGGCGCGTTCATTCCATGTGGTGCCCACATCGTCGTCTTCGTGATCCATCGAGGTCAGTTCCTGCGCCCAAGCGGATTTGGTTTTCGCGATGGTTGCTTTGCGGTCGGCGCGGTTGGTATCCCCTGCACCATCTGACAGACGGGCCAGCAATTCCTGCGCAACTTTCTTGGCATCGCCCTGAATCGCAACGGTCACATCTTTGGTCAGGCCGATGCGGTCTGAATTGATATCAACCTGAATGATCGCTGCGTCTTTGGGCCAGTAATCAATGCCATAGCCAGGCAATGTGGAAAACGGGTTCAACCGCGTGCCCAGCGCCAGCACCACGTCAGCTTGTGAAATCAGCTCCATCGCGGCTTTGGACCCGTTATAGCCGAGCGGGCCAGCGGCCAAAGGGTGTGACCCTGGAAATGCGTCATTGTGCTGGTAGCCGGAACAGACAGGGGCGTCCAATGCCTCGGCCAGTTTGGCGCTGTCACCAATGGCACCAGCCAGAATAACGCCAGCACCGTTTAGGATCACAGGGAATTTGGCCGAAGACAACAGTTTCGCCGCCTCGCCCAGCGCGTCAGCGCCACCCGCAGGGCGTTCAAGACGGACGATTTTGGGCAGTTCGATATCAACCACTTGGGTCCAGTAATCGCGCGGAATGTTGATCTGTGCAGGGGCAGATGCGCGGAAGGCATTTTCGATCACGCGGTTCAGAACCTCGGCAATCCGTGACGGATCGCGCACTTCTTCTTGATAGGCCACCATGTCTTCGAACAGTTTCATCTGCTCGACTTCCTGGAAACCACCTTGGCCGATTGTTTTGTTTGCAGCCTGTGGCGTGACCAGCAGCAGCGGTGTGTGGTTCCAATAGGCGGTTTTCACTGGGGTTACAAAGTTGGTGATGCCCGGGCCGTTTTGCGCAACCATCATGGACATTTTACCAGACGCGCGGGTGTAACCGTCAGACATCATGCCTGCGTTACATTCATGGGCGCAGTCCCAGAATTTGATGCCAGCCTGCGGGAACAGATCGGAAATCGGCATCATAGCCGAACCGATAATGCCGAAGGCATGTTCGATCCCGTGCATTTGCAGCACTTTTACAAAGGCTTCTTCGGTGGTCATTTTCATGGGGCGGTTCCTTGAGTTGTCGCGCAATAGGCGGTGTCGCTACCAGAAAAGGCACATAAAATCGCACCCTTTGGATTTGGTTCAGTTAAAGCGACAAACCCGCCACCGACTGTAGGGCCAGATGGTGCATCGTATGATTCCAGAAGAGTGGAACCACTGCCACAGCGGCGGCCGACCTGACCACGCGGCTATAACGCCTGCGCCACCAAAGCCCCAAGTTTAGCGATGCCCTGTTCGATCATCTGGACAGAGGGCAGGCTGAAACTAAGCCGCAGCGTATTGCGCCCGCTGCCGTCTGCAAAAAATGCGTGGCCCGGCACATAGGCGACGCGGGCCTGTTCAATGGCGTCTTGCAACAGGGCAGTGGCATCCAGATGATCAGGCAAAGTGACCCAGACAAAAAGGCCGCCCTCAGCCTTTGTCCACTGCACCCCTTTAGGCATATGGGTATCGAGAGCGGCCAGCATGGCATCGCGTTTCACACGGTAGTGCTCCACGCCCTGCGCCACTTGTCGGTCAAACCGCGCCTCTGCCAATGTGGCAATCACCCGTTGATTGATCGCAGAGCTGCTAAGGTCACTGGCCTGTTTCATCAGGGTCAGTTTTGCAATCACAGCTTTGGGCGCACAGATCCAACCGACCCGCAAACCCGGAGTAAACACCTTGGAAAACGACCCCAAACTGATCACGCGAGACGCCTCAATCGACCCTGTGGCGGCGCAATCCAAGGCCTGTATCATCGCAACATCGACACCGTCATAGCGCAAGGCAACATAGGGGCTGTCCTCGATCACGGGGATATCCAGATCGCGCGCAAAAGACAGCAGCTCTTCCCGCTCTGCCACGCTTAAAGTGCGGCCTGTGGGGTTGGCAAAATCAGGCACCAGATAGGCGAATTTGGCTGTCCCGCCTGCCGCCGCCGCATTGTCGCGATAGGACGCAACAGTGCGGTTGGATTGCCCCGTGGGCAGCGTATCATAGACAGGTTCCATCGCGCTGAACGCTTGGAGCGCCCCCAGATATGTCGGGGCTTCGACCAGCGCGGTATCCCCCGCGCTTAGGAACATACGCCCCAGAAATTCCAAACCTTGCTGCGACCCGCAGGTGATCAGAATGTTATCCATGTCACAAGTGACACCTCTTTTGGCCATATAGCCCACGATCCAGCGCCGCAGCCCCGCATCGCCCTCGGATACGGAATATTGGAACGCCGCATCAAACACCTTACGATCGCCGCAAATCTGCGCATAGACATTGGCGATTTCCTCTTGGGGGAACAGTGCAGGGTCGGGAATCCCGCCCGCAAAAGAAATGATATCCGGCTGATCCAACAGCTTTAGCAACTCGCGGATTTCAGACGCTTTCATCCCCGCCATACGCCCAGCGTATCGGGTGCCCCAGTCAAGGGGAGAGTCGGTTTTGGGCATAGGTAAGTCCTCCTGTACTATTTAGGTCAGGAATACAGACCTACTGTCAAGATTTTTCACAGCAAAGTTCACAAAACCCGATTTTTTGAAACAATCCCCGTCAGCCCGTCAACCAGTGAAATGCCCGCTGCAAATAGGCTTTGGCGTCTGCGGTTACGGGCGTTCCATGGGCCATCAACACCCGCTTTGCCGGCCAGTCCAGAATACGCGCCACCGCCTGACGGGCCTCTTTGCGGCGCACAAAGGCCAAACGAAACTTGCGCGGGACCGCAGGTTCTGGGGCAACCATCAAGTCCAGCTTGGCCACCACACCGCGCCAGCCTCTGTACCAGCCTTCAGGAAACTGCTGAAGCAAATCGGTGAACAGAACCGTGCCGCTGTGACGGTGGAAAAACACCACCTCATGGGTGATCAAATTGCCTGTGACGATGGTTTGATCCACCTCTCCCTGCCACGCCTGCTGGGGGCTATCGGTTAAATCCTCGTCGAACTTCAAATCCTTGCGTTTGGCACGCAGACCCGGGGGCGCATAAAGTTTCGCTTGGGGATAGGCCGCGACCCATTCGGCAACTGACAGATGGTGCAGCGCATTTGGCGGCACGATATGGCGCACAGTCCCCAGCGCATCCACCTGCGCGCGCAGATCATCCTGTAGTTTTACCGGCGACCAAATCATCAAATCCCCGCCATCCAAACGGATCACGGCCATGCGGGTCGGATAGTGAAAGCCCGCCACTGCAACAGTGTCGCCTGCTGAAATCCAGATGTTTTCTCCGAACTCTTCCAGCATGACGCCTCCTTGCGATGCCAGTGTTAAGCCTGCACAAACTCCGCAGCTTTATAGCCCTGTAGATACAACAAACCCGTCAAATCGGCATAATTCAACCGCAAATCCACCTCGGCCGCCACAACGGGTTTGGCATGAAGCGCAACGCCAGACCCCGCCAGATGCAGCATGCCCAGATCATTGGCCCCGTCCCCGACCGCAATCACATCCGCAGCGGTCAATCCCCGCGCGGCAACGATTTCGTTCAGCGCATCCACCTTGGCCTGTTTGCCCAGCACAGGAACCCCGTGTTCGCCCGTCAACTTGCCATCGGCCTGCAACAGCGTATTGGCGCGGTTTTCATCGAAACCCAGTTTGGCCGCAATGGCAGAGGTGAAATCGGTAAACCCGCCAGACACCAGCGCGGCATATGCCCCGTTCGCCCGCATGGTCGCAACCAATTCACCGCCGCCCGGCATCAGGGTAATACGTTCCGCCAGAACTTTTGCGATCACTGAAACAGGCAGGTCTTTCAACAGGTTAACCCGCTCTTTCAAGGCAGCTTCAAAATCCAGTTCGCCGTTCATTGCACGCGCGGTAATTCCTGCAACACGTTCGCCCACGCCTGCCTCCGCGGCCAGTTCGTCGATGCATTCCTGCTGGATCATCGTGCTATCCATATCAGCCAAAAGCACCTGTTTGCGCCGCCCTGCAACCCGCTGCACACAAAAGTCGATTCGCATCCGTTCCAACCCGCGCCAGAACACGTCAAATCCGGTGGCCTCGGCGTCAAAATAAATGTCGCAAGCGATGCCTTCGGCCAGCCAGTCCACCGAAGACCCGTTTAATCGCGCCTTCAACGAGGACACAATTTCAGGGGTGACACGTGCATCTTCGGGCTTGGAAATAAGGGTAGCAACGTACATTTGAACACTCGATCTAGGGTCAGCTTGCGCCGCTTTATTCGCCAAAAACGTCAAAAAGACCAGAGTTTCCTGTTGCACCGTTTAAAATTCTACCCTAGACGCAGCAGTGGGACACCTCTCCCCAACGAGAGGCTTATATCTGTGAGGATACCACTGATGACGACATCAACTCCGGGCACACGCCCGCAAAATCCCCGTTTTAGCTCTGGCCCCTGCACCAAACCATCCACATGGTCTTTGGATGCGTTGAACGATGCGCCTTTAGGCCGTTCACACCGTGCAGCCGTTGGCAAAGACAAGCTGAAAGCGGCGATTGAGACCACCCGCGACATTCTGGAAATTCCGGCCGATTATAAGATCGGTATCGTTCCGGCGTCTGATACTGGCGCTGTTGAAATGGCACTTTGGTCCCTGCTTGGCGCACGTGGCGTTGACATGCTCAGCTGGGAAAGCTTCGGCGCAGGCTGGGTTTCCGACGTGACCAAACAGTTGAAACTGGACGTCACCCACCATCAGGCCGACTACGGCCTGCTGCCTGATCTGGCTGCGGTGAACTTTGACAATGACGTTGTGTTCACATGGAACGGCACCACATCCGGCGTGCGCGTCCCGAACGGTGATTTCATCCCGGCGGATCGTGCGGGCCTGACAATCTGCGACGCAACCTCCGCCGCCTTTGCCCAAGACCTGCCTTGGGACAAACTGGATGTTACGACATTCTCTTGGCAGAAAGTTTTGGGCGGCGAAGCGGCTCACGGCATGATCGTTTTGTCTCCACGCGCTGTGGAACGGTTGGAAACATACACCCCTGCATGGCCTTTGCCAAAAATCTTTCGCATGACCAAGGGCGGCAAACTGATCGACGGTATCTTTACCGGTGCAACGATCAACACCCCGTCGATGTTGTGTGTCGAGGATTATCTGTTTGCGCTGGATTGGGCCAAATCTGTTGGCGGTCAAGCTGGCCTGATGGCCCGCGCTGACGCAAATCTGGCGGAAATCGCGACCTTTGTGGCCGCCAACGACTGGATCGAATTCCTTGCCGTTGATCCCGCCACCCTATCCAACACATCGGTCTGTTTGAAATTCAACGACGCCCGGATCACGGATGGCGCGGCTTTTGCCAAAGCGGTTGCAAAACGGCTTGAAGCCGAAGGCGTGGCACTGGATATCGGCGCGTATCGCGACGCCCCTGCAGGCCTGCGCATCTGGTGCGGTGGAACCGTAGAAACCAGCGACATCGCGGCCCTGATGCCGTGGCTCGATTGGGCGTTCAACGCTGAAATCGCTGCCTAAATAACTCCCTAAACAATCGGCGGGCCCTTCAGCCCGCCACCGCCCCATTTTGTAAAAGGAACGCCCCAAATGGCCCCTAAAGTACTCGTCTCAGACAAACTCAGCCCCACTGCCGTGCAAATCTTCCGTGACAACGGCATCGAGGTGGATTTCGAACCGGATCTGGGCAAAGACAAAGTCGAACTGATGAAACGCATTGGTGAATACGACGGTCTTGCGATCCGTTCTGCCACCAAAGTCACCGAGAAAATCCTCGAAAATGCCACCAACCTAAAGGTCATCGGCCGTGCGGGTATCGGTGTGGACAACGTGGATCTGAAAGCCGCATCCCGCAAGGGTGTGATCGTGATGAACACGCCGTTTGGCAACTCTATCACCACAGCCGAACACGCCATTGCCATGATGTTCGCGGTTGCCCGCCAAATCCCCGAGGCCTCTGCCTCTACCCATGCAGGCAAATGGGAAAAGTCCAAATTCATGGGCGTTGAACTGACAAACAAGACCCTTGGCTTGATCGGGTCCGGCAACATCGGGTCTATCGTGGCCAGCCGTGCGCTGGGTCTGAAAATGAAGGTTGTCGCCTATGACCCCTTCCTGTCCGAAGAACGCGCAGCCGATCTGGGTGTGAAAAAAGTAGACTTGGACGAATTGCTCGCTGCCGCTGATTTCATCACCCTGCACGTGCCAAAAACCGACAAAACCGCAGGTATGCTGGATGCGGCTGCCATCGCAAAAATGAAAAAAGGTGTGCGGATTATCAACTGCGCCCGTGGCGGTCTGGTGGACGAAGACGCTTTGGCCGAGGCGCTGAAGTCCGGCCATGTTGCAGGCGCGGCTTTCGACGTGTTTGAAGTAGAACCCGCCACTGAAAGCCCGCTGTTTAACCTGCCAAACGTGGTTGTCACCCCCCACCTTGGCGCGGCCACCAGCGAAGCACAGGAAAACGTGGCGATCCAAGTGGCCGAGCAGATTTCAGATTACTTGCTGAACGGCGCTGTGACCAACGCGATCAACATGCCCTCTATTACAGCCGAAGAAGCCCCGATCCTTGGGCCATTTGTGCAGCTTGCCTCCCACCTTGGGGCTTTCATCGGCCAGATGACCGAAGAAGCCATCGAAAGCGTGAACATCCTTTATGATGGCAAAGTGGCTGAAATGAACACCAAAGCCCTGTCCTCTGCCGCGATTGCTGGCGTGATGAAGGCGCAAAACCCCGAGGTGAACATGGTCTCCGCCCCGGTTGTTGCCGCTGAACGGGGCATCCAGTGCTCCACAACCACGCAGGAAAAATCTGGCGTGTTTGACAGCTACATCAAACTAACCGTGAAAACCGCCAAGAAAACCCGCTCCATTGCTGGTACGGTCTTTTCGGATGGCAAACCCCGGTTCATCCAGATCAAAGGCATCAACATCGACGCGGAAATCGGCCGTCACATGCTTTATACCACAAACGACGATATGCCGGGTATCATCGGCACATTGGGCCAGACCTTGGGCCAAAACGACGTGAACATCGCCAACTTTACCCTTGGCCGTTCCGAAGCTGGCGCAAACGCCATTGCATTGCTGTATCTGGACGCGCAGCCCCCTGCTTCTGTTCTGGACAAGCTGCAAGCTACCGGCATGTTCCAACAGGTTAAACCGCTGGAATTCGACGTTAATTAAGGCGCAGCCTAAACCAACCCCTGCGGGCGTAGCGAAATGCGCCCGCAGGGTCTTATAGCCAAATCCCACAGTTTCTTCAGAGCCTAAATACCTAATCCCAACGCCCCAAACCCCTAGCGCGGCAGCGGATTAAGCGCCTTATTGTAAGGCTTCCAATCCTCCACATCCGGATAATACTTGCGCCGCCACGCCCGCACCTTGGGGTTCATATAGCGCCGCCAGAACGGAGGCATCATCGCCAATATGGTCATGATCGGATAGCTGAACGGCAGTTGCGGGGCTTCCTCTGCATCATAGGTCTGTAACAGCGGAAAACGGCGGTTCGGTTTATAGTGATGGTCCGAATGCCGTTGCAGATTGATCAGGAAGTAATTGGTTAACCGATGCGCCGCATTCCACGAATGGCGCGGCAGGACGTGTTCATACTTACCCTCCCCCAAATACCGCCGTGTCAGCCCGTAATGTTCCACGTAATTCACCAGCTCCAACTGCCAGACCGCCACCAAAGCCTGCGCACAGAACAGGCCAACACCCGCCCAACCACCAATCAGAAACGCCAGCGCCAGCCAGCCGAACTGCCAGGCTGCATATTTCCAGAACGGATTGCTAAGGTGGCTGGCCGCCAGCCCCTTGCGGGCCAACATCGCCTTTTCCGCCGCAAAAGAAGACCGCGCACAAGACACCAACACCCGGCGAAAGAAACGGTGAAAGCCTTCGTTGTAGCGTGCAGTCACAGGATCGCGCGGCGTACCCACATAGCGGTGGTGCACCAGCAGATGTTCACTGCGGAAATGGCCGTACAGCACCATAGTCATCAGCATATCGCCCAAAAACCGCTCGAACCGCGATTTCTGGTGCATCAGTTCATGGGCATAGTTAATCCCGATGGTGCCACTGGCAATCCCGATTGTGGCCATAAAGATCCAGCCTTCACGGGTGCTTAGCCGATCCGACCAACTGACGTAAGCCAAGGCGCCGAACACCACGACCACCTGCAAAAATGGCCAAATCAGGGTAATCAGCGTGTACCAGCGCAGATTTTCATCGCTGGTTTCTGTGTCTGGATTATCCCTGCGCAGCCCGCCGATGAAATCCACCAAAGACGTGGCCCACCAGCCAAAGACCGGCGTCAGCAACAGCCACCACCCGCCATTCCAGCCCGCAAAAGCCACCACAGGCAGATAGGCAAGCGAGATCCAGAACGGAAGCGCCGCTAGAAAATCGGTTCGGATAGGGTGACCCGCCATGGATGTCTCCGGTTTTTTGCGCAATCTGGCACGAAAAACCGGGACAAACAAATCAAACGGCAGGGCAATGGGGTCAAAAGTGGCCCGTTGGTGTTAGCCTGCCGCAGTAACCCCCGCATCAATCGCGTTGATGATCGCATCCACATCCGCTTCCGAAATAATCAGCGGCGGAGACAGCAGGATATTCGCGCCTGACACCCGCAACATTGCCCCGTGTTCATAGGCAACCTTGGCAACTTGCGCCCCGAAACTGGGGTCCATCTGCTTTTTGCTGGCCTGATCCGACACAAATTCAATCGCCGTCATCAAACCATGCCCCCCACGCACATCCCCGATAACGCTGTGTTTTTCCTTCAGGCGGGTCACGCCCTCAAACATCTGCGTGCCACGCGCGGCTGCATTTTCCACCACGTTCAGGCGCTGGGTCTCTTTCAAACAGGCAACAGCCGCTGCCGCGCCAACAGGATGGCCGGAATAGGTGTAGCCATGACCGATAGACCCTTCTGGCCCGGCTTTTTCAAACACTTCGGCCATGCCTTCGGCAATCATACAGGCGCCAAACGGGTAATAGCCGTTGGTGATTGCCTTGGCGGTACACATCATGTCTGGCTGCACCCCCCAATGGCGTGAACCGGACCAATCGCCCGTGCGGCCAAAGGCGGTAATCACCTCATCCGCGATCATCAGAATGCCGTGACGCGAACAGATTTCACGCATCCCCGGCATGAAGGTTTCATGGGGCACCATGATGCCGCCTGCGCCAAGGATCGGCTCCATGATAAAGGCGGCGATGGTGTTCGGGCCTTCAAAGGCGATCTCATCCTCGGCGGCTTGCAGAATCAGTTGCGCCAGTTTCGCAGGATCGCTTTCGTTGAACATATTGCGATAGGTGTAGGGCGCTGGCAGGTGACGACAGCCCGGCAACAACGGTTCATAGGCGGTGCGGAAACGGTTGTTGCCGTTCACCGATGCCCCGCCAAAATGGGTGCCGTGATAGCCTTTTTTCAGGCTCAGGAATTTTGTGCGCTGCTTGTCCCCGCGAATTTTATGGTATTGGCGGGCCAGTCGCAGGCTGGTTTCCACCGAATCCGAACCGCCGCTGGTAAAGAATGCGCGCCCCATGCCTTCGGGCGTGAAAAAGTCGCGCAGCATGTAAGACAGCTCAATCGCGGCATCATTGGACGTGCCGGCGAAGGTCGAATAATAGGGCAACTGGTTCAACTGGCCTGAAATCGCCTGTTTCACCGGATCGCAGGAATAACCGAGGTTCACATTCCAAAGACCGCCCACAGCATCAATGGCTTCATGCCCGTCAATATCAGTGATCCGCACACCTGCAGCCCCCGTGATAATCGCAGGAGGATTGGCCTGCTGCCCCCCTGGATGGGCCATCGGGTGCCACATGTGTTTGGCGTTATTTTCCTTCAGGAAGTTATCGTCTTTCATAGCTTTGATCCTTTCAGTTCGGCTTACTCCGCCGCTTTGGACGCCAGCATCCGCCGTGCGCCATAAATTCTGGAAATTGTCTGTGCGGCTTCGCACATATGAACCGCAATATTTGCCCCCGCCTGCGTGTCAAATCGGGATCGAGGGGTTGCAACAGCCACCGCGCCGCAAACTTCATCTGCCATGTTGAACACCGGTGCAGCCATTCCGACCACATCTGTTTCAAAGGTTCCGAACATCTGGGAATAGCCGATCTCGCGGGCTTTGGTCACCAGATCCAACACTGATTCGCGGGCAATCGGGGTGGTGTCGGTGAATTGTTTGAACGCGCGGTCCAACAGACGCCGCAGTTGTTTTTCGTCAACGCGGCTTAGATAGGCTATACCCGAGGCCGTCGCGTGAAAGGGCAAAATTTCGGCGGGATCAATATAGACTCGCGTGCCCTTCAGCGAGGTTTCAACAATCGCAACCTCACTCAGACCTGTCTTTTGATGATGGGTCAGATGAGCGGTTTCGCCGGTTTTTTGCACCAAATCGGACAGCACATTTTTTACGGCAGTTTCAATTGGATAGGTCAGGTTTCGCACCGATGACAGCCGGGTCACAGCCGGGCCGAGGTGATACACGCGACTGAGCGGATCTTGCTCCAGAAACCCCTGCGCCTCCAGCGCGGAAAGATACCGTTGCACCGTCGCCTTGTCGCGATTTAACAGGCGCGCAGCTTCGGAAAGACCAACTGACGGGCGGGCTTCGTGGAACAGGTCCAATACCTCCAAAGCATTTTCTACCGTACTCACAATCTGCCCTTTCGTTGCATTTGCACCGTTTTTATTTGACACCGATCCCATTTTTAAGCAATCATTATTTCAACCGATGGATTGAATAATGATCCATTGGCTTTGTGACACCGGACAACAGGGAGTCCCCAATGAAACCATTTCTGACCGTAGCAGCCGTTGCTGCTCTGACGGCCGCCAGTTTTGCTGCACCAGCGCTGGCCGAATACCCCGAAAAACCCGTTAACTTCATCGTGCCATGGCCTCCGGGTGATCTGGAAGACGTGTTGACCCGCATGATTGCCGAGGATTTTCAAAAGGAATATGGCGTTGCGGCAGCCGTTGTGAACAAACCGGGCGGCGGCGGTGGCCCGTTTCCGGGTGCGATCGACGTGGCCATGGCTCCAGCTGACGGCTATACTATCGGTTCCTTTGTGATCGGCGTGCCGTTGATCGGCCATGAAATCGGCATCGACGAACTGTCCCCCGCCAAATTCGACCCGCTGGGTATATTTCTGACCTACCCGTTCGTTTTGGCCACATCAGGCGATGCACCTTACAAAACCGTTGCAGAGATGGCTGAATATGCCAAATCCAACGAACTTGCGCTCGGCCATTTCGGGGCGCCTTTGATCCCGACCAAAGTGTCTTTGGCCTATGCCAAAACCGCTGGGTTTGAATGGGGGTCCGAAGCCGCATTTGACGCGCTTGATTGCAACACGCTGGCATCGGGTGATGCGGATGTGATCAACACAACGCTGCAACTGATCCTGCCCTGTCTGGACCAGGTGACTGTTCTGGCCACCATGACGGATGAGCGGATCAGCCTGATCCCGGACACACCAACAATGGGCGAAGTGAACGCCGATCTGGGCATTTCCCTGTGGAACGGCCTTTTCGTGACCAAAGACACCCCCCAAGACGTGCGTGAGAAAATCATCGCCGTTGCCCAGAAAACCATGATGTCCGAGCGGGCGCAAAAACTGGCAGCCGAAACCGGCGCCGGGGTTTATTGGCAGGATGCGGATACCTCTGCCGCGCGGATTGTGACAGACAGCGCCAAACTGGCCACCCTGAACGGGATGGTCGAATAAACCTTTGCTACAAAGACCTGAATCGGCCCCCACGGGCCGGTTCTGCCAGACACAAAGGGCCCCCAGATGAGTGTTGAACCTTCCAAAGCCAAACCGGGCGAGATACTTTTCGTTGGTTTGTTTTTCGCAGCCGCGCTGTTTTTGCTGACCCAGCTTGGCGATCAGGCCAAGTTTTCAGCCAAGGGTAAACTGTTCGCACAACCGGCCTTTTGGCCCGCTGTCGGGGTGATTGGCATGGTGCTTTTCACAGGTCTGCACCTGTTGACCACCCTGCGTCACCGCGCCAAATCCGGTCTTGGGGCCGAAGTTGCTATTTGGGTACGCGCCTTTGAATATGTCGGCTGGTTTATGATTTACGTCATCGCCGTTCCGCGCATTGGCTATCTGCCTTGCACCATCGTTTTCACCGTCCTTTTGGCCCTGCGCATGGGGTATCGCAAACCCGCGACCCTATTTTACGCAGGCGTATCGGGTTTGGCGATTGTGGTGATCTTCAAAACAATCCTTGGCGTGAAAATCCCGGGCGGCGCGATCTACGAGCACCTGCCCGACGGAATGCGCAGCTTTATGATATTGAACTTCTAACATGGATCTTTTCCTCTCAAGCCTCGAAATCCTTGCCCGCTGGGATGTTCTGATCGCCCTGATCGTCGGTTCTGTCGGAGGTGTGATTATCGGCGCGATTCCCGGGGTCGGCGCGGCTGTGGCCATCGCCATCCTGCTGCCCGCCACGTTTTCGCTGGACCCGATTGTGGGGCTGACAGCCCTGCTGGGCATCTACGGTAGTTCCATGTACGGCGGCGCAATTCCCGCCGTTTTGATCAACACGCCGGGCACCGCCGTCAACGCGCTGACCACCTATGACGGCTATCCAATGACCAAACGCGGAGAAGGCCGCCGCGCCCTCTCGCTTGCTTATTCCGCCAGCTTTTTCGGCGGTGTTTTTGCTATTCTCTGCCTGATCTTCCTGTCACCCGTACTGGCCGCAATCGCCCCGAATTTCGGCAGCCGCGAAATCTTCCTCGCCTCGCTTTTGGGTATCATCCTTGTGGTGCTTGCCCACCGTGGCCAGATTTTCATCGCGGGCGCTTTGGCCTGTTTTGGCATCTGGCTGAATACCATCGGGCTGGAACCGATTCAATACTCCAAACGCTACACCTTTGGGCAAAGCTGGCTGTCGGGCGGCATTGACCTGATCGTTGTGGTGCTGGGCCTGTTCGCCATTTCACAGGCGATCCTGTTGTTGGTGGACCAAGACAAAGCCCCCCGCGCCGAGACCGTTTCAGGCGGATTATTCCAAGGGTTCAAAGAGTTACTGAACCACAAACGGGTCGCCACGGTCAGTGCTTCTTTTGGGGTTTTGATGGGCATGATCCCGGGCGTGGGTGAATTTACCGCGCAGTTCATGTCTTACACCGCAGCCCGTCGCGGTTCCAAAACGCCCGAACTTTTCGGCAACGGATCGCCCGAAGGTTTGATCGCCTCCGAGGCTTCGAACAACGCTGTCCCCGCCGCCGCGATGATACCCCTGCTGGCCCTTGGCATCCCGGGCGAGGCCCTGACCGCCATGATGCTCTCGGTATTTTACGTGCATAACGTGGTGCCCGGCCCGCAACTGTTCCAGAACCAGATGGATTTTGTGGTCGCGCTTTATATTGCCCTGTTGGTGTTGAATGTAATGGTGATCATATTCCTGCTGTTTTCCACCAACCTGCTGTTGAAAATCATCCAGATCCCAACGCGGTTTCTGGGGGTGATCATCCTGACGCTGGCCTTTGTCGGGGTCTATTCCCTGCGCAATTCCACCATCGACTGCGCCATTGCCGCCTGTTTCGGGGTGCTGGGTTTCATCCTGAAACGCCTACACCTGCCGATTGTGCCGATCATCCTTGGCATGGTGCTTGGTGGCATTATGGAGGCGAAACTGCGCACATCCATGATGCGGGTCAAAACCCCCTTCGATATGATCGACCGCCCCATCGCCTTTATCCTGTTCCTCTTGATCCTGCTGGTGCTCGGCTCTCATGCCCGCCGCATGTGGGTCGAACGTAAAACCACGGAAAAACCATGACCACACAAGCTGATATCGACGCGCTGCGGCGTGAAACCATTGCCCCGCAAGCCCTGTTCATCGACGGCGCACAGCTTACAGGCACAGCAGAGCCTATGGCGGTGACCTCTCCCATTGACGGCAGTGCATTAACCACAATCGCCAACGCCACATCCGCCGAAGCGGACCTTGCCGTGGCATCTGCCCGCGCGGCATTCACCGATGGCCGCTGGTCCCGTCTTGCCCCTGCCGCGCGCAAGAAAACCCTGTTCGCCATTGCCGATGCGATCGAAGCCGATGCGCTGGCCCTGTCGGTTCTTGGCATCCGCGACAATGGCACGGAATTTGGCATGGCCTATAAAGCCGAGGCAGGCTCTGCCGCCGCAACCTTTCGCTATTACGCTGAATCGGTTGATAAAATCCCGGGCGAAATCGCCCCCACAGCACCTGGCACCTTAGGGCTGGTTCACCATGAACCTGTCGGTGTGGTCGGCGCGATCATCCCGTGGAATTTCCCGTTGATGATCGGCGCATGGAAGATTGCCCCTGCCTTGGCCGCTGGCAATTCCATCGTCGTAAAACCCGCCGAAACCGCATCGCTGTCCCTGTTGCGACTGGCCGAAATCGCGGCGGGGGCGGGTCTGCCTGCGGGTGTGTTGAACGTCATCACAGGCGATGGCCGTGTTGCGGGCGATGCTTTGGCGCGGTCCATGGATGTGGATGTTCTGGCCTTTACGGGCTCTGGCATGACAGGGCGCAAACTGCTGGAAGCATCGGCCCAGTCGAACCTGAAACGGGTCTATCTGGAACTTGGCGGCAAATCCCCCAATGTTGTCTTTGCCGATGCCCCCGATCTGGACAAAGCCGCCGCGGTTTCTGCCGCAGGTATTTTTCGCAATGCGGGTCAAGTCTGTGTCGCAGGGTCGCGCCTGCTGGTAGAGCGTTCAATCCACGACGATTTCGTCGCCGCACTGAAAACCCACGCCGAGGCGTTTAAAGTGGGCGACCCGCTGGACCTGACCACCCAGATCGGCGCGGTCAATTCTGAAACCCAACTGGCAGGCAACCTGCGTCTGACCGAAGCCGCAATTTCGGATGGTGCCGACTGTATCACTGGCGGCAAACGCATCTTGGAACAGACAGGCGGCAGCTATATGGCGCCGACCATTCTGACAGGCGTCACCCCCACAAACACGGTGTTCCGAAACGAGGTGTTCGGTCCCGTCCTTGCCGTCACCCCGTTTGACAGCGAAGACCACGCCGTCGCATTGGCCAATGACAGCGATCTTGGCCTTGCCGCAGGAGTCTGGACCGCCAACCTGTCCCGCGCCCACCGCATGATCGGCGCGATCAATGCGGGTGTTGTGCATGTGAACACTTACGGCGGGCCGGACAATACCGTGCCGCTGACAGGGCATAAACAATCTGGAAACGGATCGGATAAGTCCCTGCACGCGCTTGATAAATACACCAACCTTAAAACCGCATGGATTCAGCTGTGACCCCATTGACCAAATCCCTTCTAGCCCGCCGCGATGCGGTTCTTGGCCCAAATATGTCTACCTTCTACAGCGATCCTGTGCATCTGGTGAAAGGCGACGGCGTTTGGGTTTGGGATGCAGACGGCAAAAAATACCTCGATTGCTATAATAACGTCCCCCATGTGGGCCATTGCCACCCCAAAGTGGTCAAAGCCATGTGCGATCAGGCGTCCACGCTGAACACCCACACACGATACCTGCACGAAGGTATTCTGGATTACGCCGAGCGCCTGACCGCAACATTCAACGCCCCGCTAAACACTGCGCTGCTATGCTGCACAGGGTCCGAGGCAAACGACGTCGCCCTGCGCATGGCTGAAGCCGTGACGGGTAAAACCGGCATAATCGTCACAAACCATACCTACCACGGCAACACGACTGCCGTGTCGGCGCTCTCTACCACCAACCCGTCAAAATTTGGTAAATCCGGCCACATTCGCCATGTGCCCGCGCCCGACAGTTACCGCCCGCCGTCAGATGATCCGGCGCAAACTTTTGCAGATCAGGTCAGCGCCCAAATCGCGGAACTGAACGCAACCGAACACGGGTTCGCTGCACTGCTGATCGACCCATTCTTTGCAAATGAGGGTTTTCCAGACCTTCCCGCAGGTTTCCTTGATGCCACGCTAAAGGCCGTCCACGACGCAGGCGGCATCTTGATCGCGGATGAGGTACAACCCGGTTTCGGGCGCACTGGCAGCCATATGTGGGGCCATCAATATCAGGGCATCACACCCGATGTGGTGACTTTGGGCAAGCCAATGGGCAACGGCCACCCGATTGCGGGTGTGGTGACCAGTGCCGCGATCATGCACGAATTCCGAACCGCCTTTCGCTATTTCAACACCTTTGGCGGCAATCCCGTTTCCTGCGCCACTGCATTGGCGGTACTGGACGTTATTGCCGACGAAAACCTGATGGCCCAAGCCGCCGATGTGGGCGCTTACGCCAAAGCGCGGATGCAAGACCTAGCCGAAAAACATGCAGTTATAGGCGATGTGCGCGGACGCGGCATGTTCTTTGGCGCGGAACTGGTGACCGACCGCACCACCAAAGCCCCCGCCACAAAATACATCCTGCGTGTGATCGAGGAATTGCGCAATCGGGGTATCCTGCTGAATAAAATCGGCATTCATTACAACACGCTGAAAATTCGCCCCAACCTGCAATTCACCCGCGAAAACGCCGATCATCTGATCGACACGCTGGATCAAGTGCTAACCGACGTGCAGCCATGACGTTAGGGCTAGCACAACAGGCGATTGCGCGTTGGGACATTGCGCCTACAGGCTTGGAACTGGCGGCGGAACGGGAAAACCGCGTGTTCCGCGTGACCACGAACAGCGGCGTTTTCGCCCTGCGCCAGCATCGCAGCGGCTATCGCACCGACGCGGAACTGCAATCAGAACTGGCTTGGATGGCTGCGGTGCAATCGGCAGGCCTGTCAGTGCCCAAACCCATTTCCGCAAAAGACGGCGCACATTTGCAACGGGTTGAAGACGCGCAATTTGATCTGCTGACCTGGTTGCCCGGGCGGCAGTTGGGCACATTTGGCACCCCTCTTGATCTGGCGGATCCCGAAGGCAGTTTTCAGACCCTAGGCGCGGCCATGGCGCGGTTGCACAGGGTTTCGGATGACTGGACGCCGCCTGCGGATTTCACGCGCCCCGCTTGGGATACAGACGGATTGCTGGGCGAGACCCCGCTGTGGGGGCGGTTCTGGGAAAATCCGACACTGGCCCATGGGCAAAAAGAGCTGTTTGAAACCTTCCGCGTCAAAGCCCGCGCGGCCCTTGGCGAAGGTGACCATGATTTCGGGCTGATCCACGCTGATCTGCTGCGCGAGAACATCCTGATCGACGGTGCTGATCTGCATTTGATTGATTTTGATGACGGCGGCCCGGGCTTTCGTCTGTTCGAACTGGCCACCACGATTTTCCGCATCAGGGACGAGCCGAATACCGCCGCACTGCAAGCCGCCTTAATCGACGGCTATCAATCGCAGCGCGCTATAAACATCACCCATTTGCCCCTGTTCATCGCCTTGCGCGCCTGCACCTATGTAGGCTGGATCGTAACCCGTATGGAAATCCCCAATGCGGCTTCGCGTAACACCCATCACATCAATAACGCCACGCAAATCGTTGCAAACTGGCTGGAATCCGAGGCTTCTCATGTCTGACAAAACCATCCTGATCGTCGGAACCTATGACACCAAGGACGACGAATTGAATTATATGGCCGAGCGGATCAATTCCCAAGGCGGCGGCGTTTTGACTATGGATGTAAGTGTCTTGGGCGATCCCTCCGCGCCTTGTGATTATTCAAAACACGATGTGGCAGGCGCCGCAGACAACTCCATTCAGGCCGCCATAGAGTCTGGGGATGAAAACACCGCCATGCAGATCATGGCCCGTGGCGCATCCACCTTGGCCGCGCGGCTGTTTGCCGATGGAAACTTTGACGGTGTGGTCATTCTGGGTGGCACGATGGGCACCGATCTGGCACTGGATGTCTGTCAGGCGCTGCCGATGGGGGTGCCAAAATATGTAGTCTCCACCGTGTCTTTTTCCCCGATCATCCCGCCCGAACGCCTGTCCGCCGATATTCAGATGATCCTGTGGGCGGGCGGGCTTTATGGCCTGAATTCGGTCTGCAAAGCTTCACTGTCGCAAGCGGCAGGCGCGGTTCTGGGCGCAGCGCGGGCCGTGGAACCGCCAAGTGATGACAGGCCGATTGTGGGGATGACCTCCCTTGGGTCATCCTGCCTGAAATACATGAAACTGCTGAAACCCGCGTTGGAACAACGGGGGTTCGAAGTGGCAATTTTTCACGCTACGGGCATGGGTGGCATGGCTTATGAATCCTTGGCCGCCCAAGGTAAATTCTGCTGCGTTATGGATTTCGCCTTGCCTGAACTGGGCAATCTTCTGGCGGGATCAGTGATCAATGGCGGCAGCCAGCGCATGTTGAACGCAGGGCGCGCCGGCATCCCGCAGATCATCGCGCCGGGGTGTTTCGACCTAATTGATTTTGCAGGCTGGCAAGACATACCGGAACGCTACCGCGACCGCCCGTTTCATGAACACAACCGCCTGATCAAATCTTCTGCGCTGAACGCCGAAGAACGCCGCGAATCCGCCCGCGAAGTTGCCGCGCGTTTGACACAATCCACAACACCCGCTCACTTTATCATGCCCCTGCAAGGCATTGAAGAATGGGACAAAGAAGGCGATGTAGCCCATGACCCCGAAGGTTTGGCCGCCTTTACGGATGAAGTGCGTAAGGTGATGAAGGCCCCCATTGGCTATTCCGAAGTGGATGCCCATATTAACGATGCCGCTTTCGCAGATAAGGCACTAGAAATCTTTGACACGTGGGTGGCTGACGGAACCGTTACAGCCAAATGACCAGCCCCTATGATATCCTGTTCGAGCCGGTAAAAATCGGCCCTGTCACCGCCCCCAACCGCTTTTACGCTGTGCCCCATGCCACGGGCCACGGCTGGCATGAACCCAACGGATCAATTGCCCTTCGCGCCATGAAGGCCGAAGGCGGCTGGGGCACGGTGGTCAACCCGATGACCGAAATAGCCCCCGATGCGGATATGGGGAACCACCCGCTGGATCGGCTGTGGGACGACACGGACATCCCCCGCCACATCAAAAACGTTGAGGCAATCAAGCGGCACGGCGCGTTGGTCGGGATTGAACTGGCCCATGGCGGGGCGCGGGCGCGGAACTTTCATTCTGGTCTGCCAGTGCCTGCGCCCTCCTCAGGACGGATCTTAAAACCGGAAATTCCGATGCAGACCCGTGCGATGGACTTGGCCGATATCAAAGCCTTTCGCGACAGCCACCGCGCTGCGGCACGGCGGGCAAAACAGGCGGGCTATGACATTTTATACGTCTATGCCGCCCATGACCTGTCCCTGCTCAGCCATTTTGTATCCCTGCGAATGAACCAACGCACCGATGCCTATGGCGGCAGTTTTGAAAACCGCATCCGCCTGCTGCGCGAAACCCTTGAAGACACGCTGGAAATCGCCGCCGGAGACTGCGCCGTAGCCCTGCGATTTAGTGTCTGTGAACCTGACAAGCCAAACGGATTGCACCACGATGCAGAAGGGCGTGATCTGGTCGAAGCCTTGGGCGAATTACCCGATTTGTGGGATGTAAACCTGTCGGGCTGGCCCGCAGACAGCCAGACCTCGCGTTTTGCTGACGAAGGGTATCAACTGCCCTTCACCGACTTTGTAAAATCCGTCACCAGCAAACCCGTTGTGGGCGTGGGGCGGTTCACCTCACCCGATGCGATGGTCTCCAACATCCGCAAGGGACGGCTGGATTTGATCGGCGGGGCGCGGCCCTCAATCGCTGATCCGTTCCTTCCCGCCAAAATCCGCGACAACCGTGTTGAGGATATCCGCGAATGTATTGGCTGCAACGTTTGCGTCAGCATGGATTCCTACGGCGTGCCGCTGCGCTGCACCCAAAACCCGACAATAGCCGAAGAATTCCGCCGCAACTGGCACCCAGAAACCGTGCCCATCGTCAAACGCCGCAAATCCTATTTGATTGTGGGCAGCGGCCCTGCTGGTTTGGAATGTGCATGGACCTTACTGCGTGCAGGGAATGCCGTAACTGTAGCCGAGTCCCGCAGTGTCTTGGGCGGCCGCGTCACCCGCGAATCCGCTTTACCAAGTCTGGCAGCATGGTCCCGCGTGCGCGACTATCGCACCTATCAACTGGGCCAGTCGGCGGATGCCAGTCTTTACACAGACAGCCCGCTGGCCGTTTCGGATCTGGGCGAATTCGGCGCGGATCATGTGGTGATCGCTACGGGGGCCAGTTGGCTGGTTGACGGAACAGGGGCCAGCGCCCAGACTCCACGGCGCTTACCTGCGCAGGTAAGGGTCTATAGCGTCGATGATATTCTGAACGGCATAGTGCCAGATGGCCCCGTAACAATTTACGACGACGATCATTCCTATATGGCCAGCGCCGTTGCCGAAAAGCTGGCCGCTGCTGGTCTGCCGATGACCTATGCCACCCCCATGCCGACGCTGGCCCCGTGGACGGCGCTAACGCTGGAACAGGACCGGATTGTGGCGCGTCTGCGGGAGTTGGATGTTACCTTGCGGATAAACACGGTTCTGAATGGTGACGGGCTGACAAACAACTTTAACGGCGAGACCTATTCGCTTGCCCCTAATCTGGTATTTGTCGGCGCACGCAGGCCTGAGGATAGCCTTTATGTGCAAGCCCAACAGACCCTTGGCGCTGAGAACCTGTCACTTGCAGGGGATGCTTTAGCCCCCGCGACAATTCAGGCCGCGGTCCATTCCGGCCACCGCATCGCACGCAGCCTGTTAGGGGATCCCCTGTCCGGCAGCACCGTTAACCGCGAAGTGACAATGCTGTTTTAGCCCTATTGGCACAAATCCCAGACCTTGCGCATCACTGTGGGCAGATCGCCGGGGGAAAAGGCAGCGCGGGGCGTGAACTCCGCGTTATGCGCCGCCAAATCCAGCCGCGTATCCACGTCTTTGGCAAGACAGACCTGCAAGCGCAGGTGGAAATGGGTAAAAGTGTGGCGCACCTCGCCGAGGGTCTGCCAATCAGCGGCAAATGGGGGCGCTGCCACAGGGGGAGCTTCAGTCCAGACACTGCCAGGCCAACCTAACATGCCGCCAAGCAACCCTTTATCAGGGCGGCGCTCTAACAGAACCGCTCCGTCCGAACGCTGCGCGACATAGGCCACGCCCAACCGGATCGGTTTCGCCGCCTTCGGGGTCTTGCGCGGCAGGCTGGCCGCATCCCCTGCCAATCGCGCAGCACAATCCGCCATCCACGGGCAAATCCCGCAGGCTGGCGATCGGGGCGTGCAAATCGTCGCCCCCAAATCCATCACCGCCTGCGCATAATCCCCGCAACGCTGATCTGGCGTCAACCCGTCTGCCAACCCGCGAAGGGCCTCTTTTGAGGCGGGCAAAGGGTCTAAAACACGGTAATACCGCGCCATAACCCGTTCCACATTGCCATCCAGAACCACAGCACGACGATCAAACGCAATAGAAGCCACAGCCGCCGCTGTATAGGGACCGATACCTGGCAGCTTTAGCAATGCCTCGTAAGTATCCGGAAACACACCGCCGAAATCTTGTGAAACCACACGCGCACATTTCAACAGATTGCGCGCCCGTGCGTAATACCCAAGCCCCGCCCAAGCCCCCATCACATCCGCGTCTTGCGCGGCGGCCAGATCATCGATTGTGGCCCAGCGCGTCACAAATTTGCGGAAATAGTCTTTCACCGCCGCCACAGTGGTCTGCTGCAACATCACCTCGGACATCCAGATGTGATAGGGATCGGGGCGGTGCCCGTTTTTCCCATCCGACGGCGCAACCCGCCACGGCATATCGCGGGCATGCACATCGTACCAATCCAGCAAATCTGCTGCCTGTTGTGTCAGTTTCTCACACAAGTTTTATCGCCTCTTTACCACCAATTCGCTGGCATCCGCCCATTGCCTGCGTAAGATAACCTGAATCAAAGGTTAAGACAGCCATGGCCGCTATGAAAACGCAGAAATACACGCCTAAATCCGCCTTTACGCGGCGCAAAAGCCGTGGGTTCCTGCAAACGGGCGGTATTTTAAGCACGCAAATCCGCACCGCGTCAGAAAAACGGGGGTTTTCGGAAACCCGTCTGCTGACCCATTGGGCTGAAATCGCTGGCAGCGCCATCGCAAAAATCGCCCGTCCGGTCAAAGTGGGTTATACCCGCCAAGGCATGGGGGCCACGCTGACCCTGCTGACCACGGGGGCCAATGCGCCGATGGTGCAGATGCAACTGCCCCAGATCAAAGACCGCGTAAATGCCACTTATGGCTATGCTGCAATCAGCCGTATCCATATCACCCAGACCTCGCCCACGGGGTTTGCTGACGGACAGGCCGAATTCCACCACGACGCGCCCCAAAAACCGCCGCTTTCTGCGGATGCCAAAGACGCCCTTGCCCGCACGGTATCAGACGTGTCAGACGGCGGGCTGAAAGCCGCACTTGCGGCCCTTGGCGAAAATATTCTCACGAAACCAAAATCCTAACCCAAGAGGCTCTTGATATGATCACCCGCCGTACCGCACTGGCCACACTTGCCGCGACCACCCTTCCCGGGTCCATTGCTTTTGCGCAAGACGACGCAATCACCATTCCCGAAATGCGCCTTGGCAACGAACTGGCCAAAGTCACCGTGACGGAATACGCCTCATTCACCTGCCCCCATTGCGCGAATTTCCACGCAAATACCTATCCGCAGTTGAAAGCCAATTACATCGACACGGATAAGATCAACTTTATCTACCGCGAGGTTTATTTTGACCGCTTCGGCCTGTGGGGCGCAATGATCGCCCGTTGTGATCCGTCCAAATATTTTGGCATTGCTGACATGCTGTATGACCGTCAGGGCGATTGGTCCCGCGCCGGTGAACCTGCTGAAATCGTTGCGGCAATGCGCAAAATCGGCCTTGTTGCCGGCTTGTCGAACGAACAGCTAGACACCTGCATGAACGACCAGAAAACAGCCGAAGCAATGGTCGCCCGCTTTCAGGAAACCTCGACCCAAGACGATGTGAATTCCACCCCGACGATTTTGGTGAACGGTACCAAATATGGCAACCTGCCCTATGCCGAGCTTGCAGAAATCATCGAAACCGAACTTGGCAAATAATCCATGACAAATACACCGCTCCACGGCCTGCGCGTGGTCGAACTCGCCCGCATTCTAGCAGGCCCGTGGGCCGGCCAAACGCTTGCCGATCTGGGTGCCGAGGTCGTAAAGATCGAGGCCCCCGAAGGGGACGACACCCGTAAATGGGGCCCCCCGTTCATTGATCGCGGCGACGATGTGGCCGCGGGATATTTTCACGCCTGCAATCGCGGCAAAAAATCGGTTGTGGTGGATTTTCGCACCCCCGAAGGCAAAGCAGACCTGTTGGGTTTGATCGCAGAAGCTGACGTGTTGATAGAAAACTTCAAAGTGGGGGGGTTGGCGAAATACGGTCTGGATTATGACAGCCTAGAAGCCGCCAATCCGCGCCTTGTCTATTGCTCTGTCACGGGGTTCGGCCAAACCGGCCCCTACGCCCCGCGCGCGGGCTATGATTTCCTGATGCAAGGCATGTCAGGCATCATGTCCGTCACTGGTGAAATGGGCGGCGAGCCGCAAAAATGTGGCATTGCCATCACCGATCTGTTCACAGGTTTGTATTCCGTTATCGCGATCCAGGCCGCCCTTGCCCACCGCGAAAAAACCGGTAAAGGCCAGCACATCGACATGTCGCTGCTGGATGTGGCCACCGCTGTCACCGCAAATCAGGCGTGGAACTTTCTGGCCTCTGGCAATGCACCCGGTCTGACGGGCAACGCCCACCCCAATATCGTCCCCTATCAGGTCTTCCCAACATCAGACGGCCACGTGATTATCGCTTGTGGAAATGACGGCCAATACCAGCGGTTTTGCACCGTGCTGAACCGCGATGATCTTGCCACGCAGGAAGACTATGTCACCAACCCGCTGCGCGTCCAGAACCGCGACGTTTTGGTGCCGATCCTACAGGTTGAAACCGTCAAATTCACCAAAGCAGACCTGCTGGCCGCCTGTGACGCAAACACAGTTCCCGCAGGGCCGATCAACAACCTGAAAGAGCTGTTCGACGACCCGCATATCCAGTCCCGTGGCATGCAAATCGAACTGGACGGCTTGCCCGCAGTGCGATCACCGATGCGCTTCTCCGGCTCGGAACTCGCCACAAAAACCGCCGCCCCGAAACTCGGCGCCCATACGGCGGAACTGTTGCGCAAAACCTAAGTCCATTTTCCCCAAATATCCCCGCCGGAGGCCCTGACCTCACCTGTACTCCGGCATCTGCGCGGAATCCGTAAGCACCTCGGCCTCTACATAGCCCGCGATCCGGTCGGTGCCGTCCAAAGAAACTGCATGCCAGTTTTTGATGCTTTTCAAGATGATCGGATTATCGGCAAGGGTCAGGGTCTGTACCACGTTAGACCCTGACTCTGGTGCCTCATAGACCGCCGCCTTGCGCCGGTTGGAAAAATAGAATTGGTCTTTCAACAGGAAAGACGTGCCAAAATCCTGCGGTGTGGCCACTGAATTTCGACCGAAATCCCCGAAATCCGCAGCCACGGGGTTGATCACATTGCCATCCACCTGATTTTTACCAAACCACAGATGATGGGAAAACTGGAACAGGTTCCAGCGTTCTGAATTATAGAACTGCCGCGTGCCGGGCCAGCCCCGCGACAGGGCCAGCCATGACAGATCCACAAGCCCCGCATCCAGCAACCGCCCCAATACCAGACCAGACCCGTAAGCCCCGACGCGGTAGCGGTCGCCGCCCCGCTGAAATGCGCTGCGCACCGCCTGAAAATAGGCCATAACACCCGCCAGTTGTGCCGCCCCGTTCCAGCTGCCATCCACCCCGAAATAGATCGCCGATCCTGCGGGCTGGCCAATCACATTCTGCGCATAGTCCAGCGCGTGTTCGGCATCCGACTTGCCCCGTTCCGGCGTGATACTTTCCAGTTTATCGTTGTTGTATTGAAACACCGCACCGATATTGATGCCCGCGTCCCACAGGGCGTCAGCTTCGGGTTTGCGCAGCACTTTATGGGGCAGATTGCGTTCGGGCTGATCCTTATAGGCGTAATAGCGGAACACCGTGCGCACTTTGCGCGCCACCAGCATTTCCATCATACCTTTGCGCCGCGTCATATCGAATGCAGCGTCTATCACGGCTGTGGGAATAAAGGCTGGCAACACCTGTGACACAGCAGCCTGCGGCAGGGCGATCCCCGCCCCCGTCAGTGCCAACATCTGCCGCCGTGTCAGGGTCATTTTACTGCTCCATCAGGGTTCCAAATTTGCTGCGCAGCAGGTCCGGCCAAGGCACGGCGTGTTTGCTGGTAAAGTTTACACAGACCAGCGTAATCGCTGCCTTTAACCGTTCTTCGCCGTTACACAGGCTGATCACCGACAGGTTCAAACTGCTGCGCCCGATCCGTTCAATCCGCAATTGAAAATCCAGACGATCCTCAAGATAAGACACTTTAACGAAATCAGTCTCAAGGTGAACGGTGGGCACGGATACATTCAACTCTTTGGGCAAGCTGTTGAAAGACAGTCCTATTTTCTGTTCAAAGAAATGCTCAACCGTCAGGTTCAGCATTTCGAAATAGCGGGGATAAAACACAATCCCCGCCGGATCGCAGTGCTGAAACCGCACCGTTTGAAGGGATGAATGAACGGGTTCACCCATTCTTTTGGCCCGCCTGCGCTGCGAACATCGGCCCACCGCGCCAACGGGGGAAGCCGTAGCCGTTGATCATCACCACATCAATTGCCGCTGCGCTGGCGGCAATGCCCTCGTCCAGAATCGCCTGCCCTTCGGATACCATAGCGCCCAAGATACGATCCATGATTTCCTCGGCGCTGAAATCCCGCTGTTTGATGCCGTTCTTGGCAGCCTCGTCAGCGATAATCTCGCTTACCAGCGGATCTGGTTCGCCCCGCCGCGCGCCTTCGGGATAGTGATACCAGCCATCGCCGGTTTTCTGGCCAAAACGCCCCAGTTCACACAGCCGGTCCGCGATGGCCACATAGCGTTCCTTGGGGTCACGGGTCGGCGCACGCCGCTTGCGCGCAGCCCAACCGATATCCAGCCCCGCCATATCCTGCATGGCAAAAATCCCCATCGGAAACCCATAGGCTTTCATCGCCGTGTCCACCTCTTGCGGGGTGGCACCGTCTTCGACCATATAATCACATTCACGCCGATAGGCCGACAGGATGCGATTGCCGATAAACCCGTCACAGACCCCCGCAGGCACCGCGATTTTACCCAGCATTTTGCCCAGCACAAAACCCGTGGCCAGCACATCATCGGCCACCTGATCAGGACGCACGATTTCCAGCAATTTCATCACATGGGCTGGCGAGAAAAAGTGTAGTCCCAGTACCCGCGACGGATCGGAAACACTGGCCGCAATTTCATTCACATCCAGATAGGACGTATTCGTCGCAAGGATCGCATCCGCGCGCGTGGCGGATTCCAGTGCAGCGAAAACCTGCTTTTTGACGCCCATGTCTTCAAACACGGCTTCAATCACCAAATCCACATCTTCGAGCGCGTCGTAATTGGTAGAACCGATAAAACCTTGCAGCAAAACCTCTCGTTTATCGGGGGAAATCAGACCCCGTTTCACGCTGGCCATCAGGGTATCGGCCACGCGGCCCTGTCCTGTTGCAAGCGCATCTTCGTCCCGCTCGATCATAGTGACTTGCAGGCCAGACAACAGCAGCGCAACCGCGATACCCGCGCCCATTGTGCCGCCACCAATAACGCCCACATGGTCTAGTTTGCGCGGAACAACACCTTTCAAGCTGTTGATTTTACTTACAGATCGTTCCGCAAAAAAGATATGCCTCAGGGCGGCGGATTGCGGGTCGGCCATCAGGTCAGTGAAAACCTGCCGTTCCACCGCCAGCGCGGCGACACCGTCCAAACGCACGGCCTCCCCCACTGCGTCCACTGCACGTATGACCGAGTTTTGGCCCCGCGCTTTAGACACTAAACTGCCAGCAATCTCGTGCCAAGCGGCGTCATCAGGGGCATCCACAGGGGCGCGTTTTACCAAAGCCTCGGGCAATGGTTTTCCGGCGATTTCCGTTGCAAAGGCAATGGCATCGGCCCGCAAATCCCCGTCGGATTTGCGATCCGCCAACCCAACCTGCAACGCCTCTGCCGCGCCAATCGGGCGGCCCGTTGCAACCATTTCCGCGGCCTTGGCCACAGGCACCACACGGGGCAATCGCACCGTGCCCCCTGCGCCCGGGATCAGGCCCAAATGCACCTCAGGCACGCCCAATTTCGCGCGGGCATCTACAATGCGGTAATGACAGCCAAGCGCCACCTCTAGCCCGCCGCCCAGCGCCGTGCCATGGATCGCCGCGACCCAAGGCTTTTGCGCGGCTTCGATCTGTAACACCACATCGGGCAGACCCGGATCGGCCATGGGTTTGCCAAACTCGCTGATATCCGCCCCCGCCATAAAGGTCCGCCCCGCAGCGATCAGCACAACCGCCTGAACGCTGGCATCTTTATCCGTCTGCGCCACCGCATCCGCAATGCCACTGCGCACAGCGTGGCCCAGCGCATTTACGGGTGGATTATCCACGGTGACAACGGCGATACCGTCCAGAACATCTATGTGTACAGCACTCATATCGCTCCTCCTTTAATCTGTGATGGGGCGCAGGTTAGGGCGATCATAAAACCGCATCCAATGCCTTGCGCAACTTAGCAACCGCCCCGTCCACATCGTGTAATTTGTCTAACCCGAACAACCCCAAACGAAAGGATTTGTAATCGGCAGGTTCGTCACACATCAACGGCACACCCGCTGCGATTTGCATGCCTTGAGCGGCGAATTTACTGCCGTTCTGGATGTCTGGATCGTCGGTGTAAGACACCACAACCCCCGGCGCGCCGAACCCGTCAGCCGCAACACTGACGATGCCTTTTTCCGCCAGCAGGGCGCGAACCGCAGTCCCCAAAGCCAGTTGTTCATCGCGCACTTTGTCAAATCCATAGTTTTTGGTTTCCAACATTGTGTCGCGGAAACAGCGCAGCGCGTCTGTGGGCATGGTCGCGTGATAGGCATGACCGCCGTTTTCATAGGCCTGCATGATCGAATGCCATTTGCCCAGATCACAAGCGAAAGAGCTGCTTTGCGTTTCACCGATCTTGGCAAGCGCACGCGCGCCCATCATCACCAACCCCGCCGAGGGCGACGCGCTCCAGCCTTTTTGTGGCGCAGAAATCAGAATATCCACGCCCGTGGCTTTCATATCCACCCACAAACAGCCCGACGCGATACAATCGAGCACAAACAGCCCGCCGTAAGCATGCACAGCTTCCGTCACCGCTTTGATATAGTCATCGGGCAGGATCATCCCGCTGGAGGTCTCCACATGGGGCGCAAAGACAATATCAGGCTGGTCTGACGCGATCTTGGCGACAACTTCGTCAATGGGTGCTGGGGCAAAAGGGGCGGCAGGGGTGTTCGCCACAGGGCGTGCCTTCATCACCGTTTCGGATTCAGGAATGCCGCCTGCTTCAAAAATCTGCGTCCAACGATAGGAAAACCAGCCGTTACGGATCACCATCGCCCGTTTGCCCGCAGCAAACTGACGGGCCACAGCCTCCATCCCATAGGTGCCACCCCCAGGTACAATCGCCACACCATCAGCGTTATAGACGTCTTTCAACATGCCGGAAATATCCAGCATCACCTGCTGGAACGCCTTGCTCATGTGGTTGAGCGAGCGGTCGGTGAAAACCACTGAAAATTCCATCAAACCATCTGGGTCAACTTGGCTGTTCATCGCTGTAATCCTTTTGCTATCCCGTTTTGCCGTAAGCTACGCCCCGCAGTCCAAAGCGCAAGCCTCTTTCCTACGTCACACCTTGGTAAAACACCGCCTAAATGATTTGCGCGTTAAACCAGCTGTCTGCGGCAGGGGCCAGTTCGGCGCGCAGGCGATGAACCTCGGTGCGGCAGGCTTCTCCCTGCCAGTCATCGGGGAAAAACCGCGGTGGCAAATCGGCGTGACGCAGAACCAAACGGCGCCATTGATGCACCAGCAAGACCCGCATAACCGCAGCCTGCAAATCCGATACACCCGCCCCCGAATGCTGTTTAAGCACCTGCAGCAAAGCCGCATAATCCGCTGCAATATCAGCTGCTCCCAAGCGGTCCTTCACCCAATCTGGCACCTTGCCGATAGGGCCTGTCATGCTTAGCGCTTCGGTGTCGGTAACGGGACGGGGGCTTAAGTAACACCGCCCGCCCAAACTGACAGCATCACCCCAAGACGACTCGCCCGCGGCCGTTGGCAAGACCACCAGATGCCAGCCCGCCTCTGTGCCAGCTTTCGGGGCATAGATCCGCGTGGTGGCAGGGCCAAACTCTGCCACACCCTGCGCAGACAAACGATAGAAACTCAGCCGCCCGCTTTTGCTGCGCTCAATCCAGCCGTCCTTTGCCAACCGAGACAGCGCCACCCGAAAAGCTTCGGGTTTCACGCCCATCTGCTCTGTCAAAGCGGCCAATGTAGTCGCGGCAACCTTACCGCCGCGCCCCACAACAGCATCGCCGAAAATCGTGATGATCACCGACCAGACCCGCATATGACCCAGCCCGACCAAAGCGTCGATTGCCTGCTTGCCCTGTGCGCTATCCTGTTCCATGGTCGTGATTATACCCAGAAAACGCCAGATCACCACGGGGAAGATATGACGCAAACCGCCTTTTCAATCGACGACGCCAAAGCCCTGCTGCAAAGCGCCTTTGCCCCTTGGGTACTGGCCCAAAACCTGACGCCTGTGTCGTTCAGTACAACGCAAGCCTGCTTCATCCTGCCCGCAAATGACGATCTTGCCCTGCGCGGTGGCCCCGGTGCAGGCCTGATCTGCGGCCAAGCCATCGCCGCTGCCGCCGATACCGCCACCGTCATCGCGCTGGCAGGTGCAAACGGGCGGTTTCGCAATTGCACTACGGTCGATCTGTCCACCAATTTCCTGCGCCCGCTGCCCATGGGCGATACAAAAGTGTTGGTAGATATCGAAAGCAACGGGCGCAAACTGGCTGTCTGTCGCATTGCCTTTTTCGCTGATAACAGCCCAAAGCCCGCCGCCCTATCCACCGCAACCTTCATGTATCTCGAAGACTAATCCACAGCTCTTTTTGGTCCAAATATCCAAAAAACGCTGTGCCAAAAACGGATCAATCAACTCCGGTCTGCAACCACGTTTTCGATAATTTCGCCCAAAGCCTCTGGTGCGTCCAATTGCAAGCGCACCGGCAGGGTAATCACCTTATGCCGATAAGATTTCGGCAAGCGCACGGCGTCTTTTTCCGTGGTGACCATCTGTGCGCCCAGACCCTCGGCCTCCAACTCCATCCGCTTTAACAACGCATCGGAAAGGGTCTCGTGGTCATCAAAAGACCGCGTCGCCACCACCTGCGCCCCTGTCCCGCGCAACGTGTCAAAGAATTTGGCAGGCCGCCCGATCCCCGCAAAGGCAAAGGCCCGCAGATCATGCCACAGCATACCTGTTTCCAACGGCTCTAGGGCGGCGCGCAGATGGGGAAGACCCTTTAAATCCGGCCAGTTTTGCACAAAATGCTGCTGGCCTGCCTCTGGCCCGATCGACAAAACCATATCCGCCTGCGCCAGACCGCTGTGTAAGGTTTGACGCAGCGGGCCTGCGGGCAGCACACGTCCGTTGCCAAAACCAACCGCCGCATCCACCACAACAATGGTGAAATCCTTCACCAGATCGGGGTTCTGCATACCGTCGTCCAGAATCAGAACATCCGCCCCCGCCGCAATCGCCGCACGCGCACCAGCCAACCTGTCTTTGGCCACCCAGCACGGCCCAAAAGCTGCCAGCAGCAGCGGTTCATCGCCCACGTCATTGGCGGTGTGATCCACTTCATCCACCAACAATGGCCCAACCGCCTGCCCGCCGTACCCTTTAGACACCACATGGGGGCGTTTTCCCATTTCTGACAGCAAAGCCATCAGGGCGATCACCGTTGGGGTTTTTCCAGTGCCACCAATGTTGATATTCCCGACACAAATCACCGGCACCGACACGCGCGCATGTTTGCCATGCCTGTTGCGTCGCGCGCTGGCCGCTTGCCATATCAAGGACAGCGGAGCCAGTAAACGGGGCCAGATCCCGGGCGCATTTTGTGGGGCGAACCAAAAAGCGGGGGGTCTCATGAAGAGGCCCCCATCGGGATCATTTCCCATAACACCTCGACCAGCGCATCGGTGGCGTCTGCCCCTTCGGAACACACCTGCCAGCCTGCGTGGGCCATTTCTGCGGCACGGTCAGGCACGATCAACTCGCCCACAGCCTCGGCCAAAGACGGCACGGTGGCCACCTCAATTGCGGCGCCCGCATCGCGCAGACGCAGGTAATTATCGGCGTAATTATCCACATGGGGGCCGTGGATAATGGCCGACCCCAATCCAGCAGCTTCAAGCGGGGTATGCCCGCCCCGTTCCACCAAAGACCCGCCCAGAAAACACACTGCCGCCAGTTGATACCACAGGCCCAGACCATCCAGACCACGGGCGATTATCACGTCTACGCGGGGCGGCAAATCCGCCAGATCATCGCTACATTTCCACACAAACCCCGCATCATCACAGGCCTTTTGCACCTGCGCCACATCGGCAACCACCTCTGGCAGCAGGATCAACATCAAGCGGTGCGTGGTGCGCATGGCCAGTCGATGGGCCGCCAGAACCTGCCCGATTTCCGCCCGTGCGACCTTGGCCGCCAGCCAGACCGGACGGCCATCCATTTGCCGTGAAAGACGGGCGCGGCGGGCTTCGTCATGGGGTAAGGCAAGCGCCTCTTCGCACAACCGCCCCATGACCGAGGCTTCAGCCCCGAAACTGCGAACGGCCTGTGCGGTGGGTTCATCAGCGGTTAGAATCTGGCTGAAACTATGCAGCGCTGATTTGGAAATACGCGGCAACCAGCGGAATTGCGGGCCAGCGCTGGCCACATTGCCCAAATCGGCCAGCACAGACGGGATTTCGCGTTTGTTGGTATTGGTATTGAGCACCGGCATCAGCAGATCATCCGCCCAGACGCACAGATCGGGCCGCCAATGGTCGAGGAACCGCTCGACTGCTGCCAGCTTATCCAAAGGTGCGTATTGATGTATGGTGTTTTCAGGCATCCGCATGGCAAAGACAAAGTCTTGAATCCGAAACCGGGTGGTCACCAGAAAAGAGATTTCCGGCATTTCCGCATGGATATGGCCGATCACCCCAATCAGATTAAGCGCGCCTTGCATGTCACTGACATGACACCAGATTACCAACCCGTCAGGGCGGGGTAGTTCGGTTATGCCTTGGCGCTCCGTCGCACGGCTGGCATCCTCGTCCCCACGGGCAACGCGACGGGCCAACTCGTGCTGGACCAGCGGTTCTGTGATGCGCGCGGCGCTTCTGATCAGGGTTTCACCAAAGCTTTTGCTCGGCATGTTCGGCTCCGCCAGAGTTCATCTGCAAACCCGCATCCGGTGACGCAGGCAATGATCGGGGTTCGATCCTCGGGATAGTCTTTCGATTTGAATTTAAGCCTTTGCACCCCGGCTTGCAATCACCCGATCACATGGGCAAGCAAGTCAGTGCGCAGTCCCGGGGCGCAGGCGATTATTCCTGCGGTTTTTGCGCCGCGTGAATTATAATGCGGCACCGCGCCCAGCGTGTCAAAGACACTTGCACCGGCTTCGGTGCAGATCAAATCCCCTGCCGCCACATCCCATTCCCATGCAGGGCGAAAGGTGATCATCGCATCAAACCGGCCGCATGCCACCAGCGACAGGCGATAGGCCAGCGAGGCGCGAAAATTGCGGCGAAACGGCGGGATGCCGCCGCGCCAGTGTTTGGCGTCCATAGTGGGCTTGGCCACCAAAGCCTCGGCCAGCGCGATCCGGGTTTCCGCACTGGGCGTGATCGGTTTGCCATTCAGGGTCGCACCGCCGCCCAACGTGGCCGCAAAGGTTAGTTTTTTGGCGGGCATATGCACCACGGCAGCCGTGACAACGCCGTTTTCAGCCACTGCAAGGGAATGGGCAAAGTTTTCATGACCCGCAATAAACGACCGTGTGCCGTCGATGGGATCAAGAATAAACACTTTGGCACAATCCAGCCGCGCCAGATCGTCGGGGCTTTCTTCGGACAACCAGCCATAATCCGGCCGCGCCGCCTGCAAGCGGGTTTCCAACATCCGGTTGATTTCCAGATCAGCCACAGACACAGGGCCTTGTTCTCCCGCTTTATCCCAATGTTCAGGGTCTTGCTGGAAATACTTCAGCGCGATGTCACCCGCATCGCCCGCCACATCCAGCAGCAGGTCCAGATCACGCGCCGGCAATGGTCAGGCCTTCCACCAACAGACTGGGCACAACGCGGCTAAGATGGGCGCGACCATCATTGGCAGGCGTTATATTCATCAACATATCCCGCAGGTTACCCGCCACAGTGCATTCATTGACAGGTCCGGTGATCACACCGTTTTCCACCCAAAACCCAGATGCCCCACGGGAATAATCCCCTGTGTTGGGATTGATCGTTGACCCGATCATCGAGGTGATAACCAACCCCGTTCCCATCTGTGCAATCAGATCATCACGGCTGGCATCACCCTGCGTCAGCGCCAGATTCCCGACCGAGGGCGACGGCGGTGCAGACACCCCGCGGCTGGCGTTGCCTGTGCTGTCCATGCCCAGTTTCCGCCCCGTCGCCAGATCAAGGGTCCAACCCGTCAAAACACCGTCCTCAACCAGCGCCCGCTGGTTCACCGGCAGACCTTCACCGTCAAACGGACGGCTGCCTGCAACCCGTGGACGGTGCGGGTTTTCGATCAGCGACAGACCTTTGGGCAACACCTGTTGGCCCAGCGCATCCTTAAGAAAGCTGGCGCCGCGCACAATGGCGGTGCCGTTGATCGCGCCCACCAGATGCCCGATCAGCGATGCAGCAATGCGTTCGTCAAACAGAACCGGATAGGCGCCAGTCGGCGGGCGGGTTGCGCCCGAGCGCGCCACGGCCCGTTCCCCTGCCAATTGGCCAATGCTTCGCGCATCTGGCAAATCGGCGTAATGGCTTCGGGCCTCTCCATGGTAATCCCGCTCCATCTTTTGGCCTTCGCCAGAAATCGCTACACAAGACGTGGAATAAGACCCGCGTCGATAACCTCCGCGAAAGCCGTTGCTGGTGGCCAGAAACAAGGATGTCTCGCTATAGCCGGACCCTGCACCCTGGGCCTGTGTCACACCGTCAACCGCCAGTGCGGCGGCTTCGGCTTCCAGCGCCATCCGTTCCAGATCAGCGGGGGACGGGGCGGAACTGTCGTCATACAGATCAAGCGCTGCCACATCCCAGTTTTGTGCCAATTGGTCAGGCGTTGCCAAACCGCATGTGGGGTCTTCGGGGGCCTCGCGTGCCATGGCAACAGCCCGTTCGGCCATTGTGGCAATGCTGGTGGCGCTGTCATCGGAAATAGACACACAAGCCTGTCGAGCACCGCACAGAACCCGCAAACCCAGATCTACCCCTTCGGATCGTTCAGCGTGTTCCAACGCCCCTGCACGGACCTCGATCGAAATAGAAGTGCCGTCCATCACAAGCGTATCCGCCGCATCTGCGCCTGCGCGCTTTGCTGCCTCAAGGACTTGTTCCGCCAAATCTGACAATCTGCCTGTCATGCCTGCTCCGCCTGTAGAATTTTAGTGATCTCTAGAACAAACGGCAGGGCTGCAAAACCCTGCCGTTTCGTTTTACCCTAGAAAATCGGTGTTATTGGATGCGTTGACCGTTGGCCAGAATCGCACCGCCTTCTTTCATTTCAATCTTGGAAATCAGATGATCCGCACCATCGCCGCCCGGCACCGTGAACATGCCAGACATCATCTTGACCATCTGACCCTGTTGCTGTGGCACCAAACCAAGGGCCACCAGTTTATCCAACAGACCAACGCCGCCTTTCAAATCAAGGTTCAACTCGCCCACCGGCATCGGTGGGAAGGTGGCGTTATTCACATCAGCCGCCCCTGTTCCATGCAGTTTTGCCCCTGCCAGTTCCAGTGAAATATCATTAATTTCAACGCTATCCACCTCTATCGGCATGGATTTCGCCTCAGGCGCATTTAACGCGTCAATCAGCCATTTCACTTGTGCTGTCAGATCAATGTTCAGCAAAGCTGCTTCACGGGGCAGTGCGCCTGTGGGATCAAACATGCCCCAAACCGTGTCAGAAACCGTCAAGCCGTCAAACCCCAACTGTAGCCGCGCCGGCATCGCCGTATCGGCCTTTTTCAATGGCATCTTCAGATGGGTGGTCATATTTTCCATTTCCGCCGAAAACGGCGGCATCGGCATGTTCTTCAACTTTGCGTTATAGGCCACGTTCTGTGCCGTACCGCCCATGTCAAAGGTGCCGTCCTGCACTGTTAGCGTGCCAACCGTGCTGCCCCCTTTGGTGTCGATAATCATCGCCATATCGGGCGTTGTCATATCCGTGGTGCCTGAAACCGACCCCATGGTGTAATTGACCGAGACATTGCGCGTGCCGTCAAACAACTGGCCCAGCGTTTCCTTGCTGATGGCATCCATGTCAAAATCTGCAGCCAGATCGCTGTAATTTCCCACGGTAGACATTTGCGTCTTACCGTCATCAAGCGAATAGGTCACATCCAGACCTGCCACCTTAAAATCGCCCTTATAGTGGAGCATCTCTGCACCCGAGCTGACTTGATGCCCCACGATATCACTGGCATCAATATTCAACGAAAACACAGGCTCTGCCGATGACATCATCACCGTCAACTTATCCGCTGCCATATCGTGATTACGTGCGCCTTTGACGCCGGACACAATATGTTCAACCCCATCCGTGCGCAGCACCATATCCATCTTGGGCTGTTCTCCTTCAGGGTCGATCTTGATGATGACCTCATCGGGATAGCTGATGGAAACCTTACCACCGCCAATTTCCTCGGCCTTGATAAAGGCCAGCGTATAGCTGCCTTTGGCGTCGGGCAGGCCGATAACCACGTCACGCCATTCGACTGTTGTTCCAGACACGTCTTTCGCACCCGGCGCGACCGCCATCCCCGAGGCGCGCATCTCGTCGAAATATTCGTTGACGACTTCCTGGGCGAGATCTTGGGCAAAAACCGGTGCGCCAAAGGACGCTGTTGCCAGCACCACGGCGGACAGATGCTTATAGGAAAATGACATGAAACCTCCTGAACTTTGTAAACTTATAATAGCTGACGCGCGGGGAAAAACTATGGGATTCGGCGTGCTGGCGACAGCTTCTCATAAAAGCGAATTTGTTGCAATTTAGCGTATGGGCAAGGGCGTAACTGTGCATTAGCGCACAAAAAACCAACGGTCTGAAAAGCCGCTGACCAATAGCTGAACCGCCACGCTTTACAGCATGCGGATCACATCCCGATCAATGGATAGCATATACCCCTTGCGGCTGATGTTTTTGATCAACAGATGGGATACCATCTGATTGCCCAACTGGTCGCGCAGCCGTTTGATGCGAGTGGCCCCTGCGGCTTCTTCGCAATCAATGGCGTTTTTGCCCGAAATCATCGCTTCCAGCTCTGCGCCGGTCACCACCTCGTCATCCAAACGGGCCTCGCACAACACAGACAGGGTTTCGCAGATGCTTTCGGTCAGCTCGAATTCCATGTTGTTGATATAAACCACCCGTTCATCCCGACTGACAATCAGACTGGTGATATGGATGCCGAATTGCTCGATCTCATCCAGACGACGGGACAGGCCGTAGTTTGTGAACAAAAAGTAAAGCGCAGACAGCAACAAGGCCGAGGCCAGCAGCAACAGGATAAAAATAATCAGACGATAACTTTGCAGAACATCTGCAAAAGCCGTGCCGGATTGGGCCAACACCTCTAGCAGTTTGATCTGCTCGCCGGTGGTCAGCGCATCGTTTTCCGCAAAAATCCGCGCCACACGGTCATTGAACGCATTGGCATCCGGCAGCGCCATAAACAGCACAACCGCCGTGACAAGGATCAGCACCAGAACCAGCACCGATCCCGACACCACAACATTACGCGGCTTTAATCGCGACAACAACGTACGCGGCTTGGCCTTGGGGTTAGTATCTAAGGAAGAATTGTCCGGCATTGCCCCGTCTCTGTTGCAGCCCGCGTTGATCGAATGTGGAGACCACCCGCAACAATGTCCAGCCATCCGATGCAATACGGCGGCTAACGGCCTGCGCGGCCCGTTGTGGATTGCGACAGGCGCCGCCATTTAACTGGATCACACCGTAGTGCAACTGCAACGACCCCGAGGCAGAGCGCTTTGCTTTATAGTCAGCATAACAACTGTCCTGCGCCACCGCGATATTCGCCGAGGCCACAAACGCCAGCAGCAGGGCCGCTATCCGAATTTTGAATCTGTGTTTCATAGGCAAATATCTGCGCAATCCTGTCTGGTAATACAATATCAAAGGCAAATTTGCCCGTTGTTATCCCATAACACGGCGGTGTTTTTGTCTGACACGGCGGTTTGGCGCACATTCGGGACATGCCGCGATGCACCCCCGCACCGCACAACCCGATCAAAGGAAAACCGCCATGTTTCGTAAACTTACCCTGACCAGTGTTCTCGCTTTTGCCCTTGTTGCGGCACCTTTCACCGCCCCCGCAGCTCTTGCCCGTGACGACGGAGACCGTTTGCTGATCGGTCTGGCGGCCTTGGGTGTTCTGGGTGCTATCGTCCATGATAGCAATAAATCCAGTTCCAGCCACACCTACAGACGGCCCGTCTATGTTCAGCCAAGACCCCAACCCCGCGTTCATTATGTACGCCCGCCACAACATGCGACTGTGCCCCCAAGACAGTGTCTGCGCCAAAAATGGACTCGCAGCGGCTGGGTTCGGTTCTACAATCAGGCCTGTGTGAACCAATACCGTCCGATTGCACGTGGCGGACATTACCGCCGCTAAATCAACAGGCTACAATGCGACATTCACAAAACAGGCGGCACGTTCAAGTGTCGCCTGTTTTGTTTTGGTTGCAATAGGGGTCAAGGCACGGCACCTACGGCATATGATAGATACAGAAATTGAACCCGCCCTGCGCCAATCGCGAAACATCCTGCGAATTGCAGGGGTTGATGAAGTCGGGCGCGGCCCTTGGGCTGGCCCTGTCACCGCCTGCGCAGTGGTGCTGGACCCGCTGAACATTCCAGAGGGATTGAACGATTCCAAAAAACTGTCCGCCAAACGGCGTGATCTTTTGTTCGACCAGATTCTTGCCACAGCAGATGTGGGCATCGCCCATGTCAGCGTGGAAGACATCGACCGGATCAATATCCTACAGGCCTCGTTACTGGCGATGAAAAACGCCCTTGGTGCGCTGTCTGTCCCGCCCGAATTCGCCTTGATCGACGGCAACAAAACGCCGCCCGACCTGCCCTGCCCATCCGAATGCCTGATCAAAGGCGACGGGCGTTGTCTGTCGATTGCGGCGGCTTCCATTGTGGCAAAAGTGACGCGGGACCGGATAATGGTGGCGCTTTCGCAACAGTTCCCTGGCTACGGCTGGGAAACCAACGCGGGATACGGAACAAAGACCCATTCGGAGGGATTGGCTGCCTTTGGTGTGACACAACATCATCGGCGTTCCTTTAAACCAATACACAACATATTGTGTTCATAAGGCTGCCTCAAAAACGTCTTATTCTTGCCATCGAATAAAATTGACCTCGAATCCAGAATGACTCATTCTAGGGACAACGACGTGAAAATCACGCGATGACGAGGCAGTAAAATGACGAACAGTACACCTACCAACGGCGGGGATTCCCTGCCGCTGAACCAGATTTTGTCTGGTGATTGCATTGAAACGATGGACGCTCTTCCCGAGAATTCCGTTGATCTGATCTTCGCAGACCCCCCCTACAACCTTCAATTAAAAGGGGAATTGCACCGCCCCGACAATTCAAAAGTGGACGCAGTTGACGACCACTGGGACCAGTTCGCCAGCTTTAAGGTCTATGATGACTTTTCCCGCGAATGGCTGCGCGCCGCACGCCGCATCCTGAAACCGAACGGGGCGATCTGGGTGATCGGTTCCTATCACAATATCTTCCGCGTGGGTGCTTGTTTGCAAGATGCCGGCTATTGGATCATGAACGATGTGGTCTGGCGCAAATCCAACCCGATGCCCAATTTTCGCGGCATGCGGCTGACAAATGCCCATGAAACTATGATCTGGGCGACCAAATCGGAAAAATCCAAACCCACTTTCAACTACGAAGCTTTGAAGGCTTTGAACGATGGTGTGCAGATGCGATCCGACTGGGTGTTGCCAATTTGTAACGGACACGAGCGTCTAAAAGACGCCGAGGGCAACAAAGCCCATCCGACTCAAAAACCCGAAAGTTTGTTGCACCGCGTGTTAATCGGATCGACCAATGTGGGTGACGTGGTTCTGGACCCGTTCTTTGGCACAGGCACCACGGGCGCTGTTGCGAAAAAACTGGGCCGTAACTTTATCGGCATCGAACGGGAAGCCGCCTACCGCGACGTTGCCGAGAAACGGATCGCAGACATTCGTAAATTCGACAATCAATCGCTGGAAGTTTCTACATCCAAACGGGCTGCACCGCGCGTGCCTTTCGGTCAGTTGGTCGAACGGGGCATGCTGAATCCGGGCGAAAAGCTATACGCGTTGAACGGACGGCACACCGCCAAAGTTCGCGCAGATGGCACACTGATCGGCAATGATTGCAAAGGGTCGATCCACCAAGTTGGTGCTGCTTTGGAAGGCGCGCCATCGTGCAACGGTTGGACTTACTGGGGCTTTCGCAAAGAGGGCAAAACCATGCCCATCGACCTGCTCAGAGAACAGATCCGCGCCGAAATGACCGCGTAAATAAGCGCATAAAAAGTTTACCGCCGACGTTCGGGGCCGCCCCCGAGCGCGAAGCCTGACTAGCCCTGCCCTTGTGGCAGGGCCTTTTTTTGTGTGGGATCAGGCAATCAAGATAGAGCCTAAAAATCAGCACCTTATCCGGTGATCTTGGCTTTCAAACTTAACCAGACAGTGCGCAAGATCGTCTGCCACCCGAACCGCGACCGCACCAGCGCCGTCATCTCGCGCTCTGACAGGCGGGCAAGCCGGCGTACAGATTTATCCCAACGTTGCGGGGTATAGCCTGCAATACGCTGGTTCATCATAAACCCGAAGGTATAATCCCGCTGAAATTCCCGCTTTGCAGCCGTTTCATAGCGCTTCAATGCCTTGGCATCCCCGTCCAGATGGGCCGTGACTTCCTGGCCCAGCACCCGCCCGAAAGCGATCGCCATGCGGATGCCTTCACCCACGGTTGGGCTGGCGAAATTGGCCGCATCGCCCGTGCGCACCACATTGCCGAACACCAGTTCAGGATCATAAGCCACAGAAGGAATAATTCCCGCGTTCACTTCGTAATCTTCAGGAATTTCAATGCCGTAGCGGGTTGCATAACCACCGTCCTGAAACGCATCCATTACCTGTCTGGGTGTTAAATCCGTGTCTGGATTGATCACGCCAACCCCCAAGCGCAAGCGGTTGTTGGCTGTCGGGAAAATCCAGCCATATCCCGTTAACGCCGTGGCCCCCACAAACAGAACCGCGCGGTTTTGTGCAAATTCGCCACGGGGGAATTCATATTCGATCCCCACGCCGGTACGTTCCGGCTTTTGCCCCAGACCAAGGCTTTCCAGCACCGCAGACTGCCAGCCAGAAGCGTCGATCACCATACGGGACAGGATGCTAAACGTGCCCCGCTCTCGGGATCGGATTTCGGACAGGAACTGCCCGTCTTCTTGTTCAACACAGCCCAAAAACTTGGCCCCTGTCATCAATTCGCGGCGTTTGTCGTCCGACAGGCTGGCCAGATGTTGATAAACACCTGTCACATCCATCACTGCCATTTTGTCGTCTTTTACCGCAAACCGCGCCTCGGCATGATCCGAGAAGAAATCCAACTGGTCGATCACCTGATACAGGTTTTCAGGAATGCCCAGCGCCCGCATATCGCGCTGCCATGTGCCACCGCTGGTGCGCACAGGCAGGCCGATTTCGGCGTCCTGATGCACGACGATACTGTGAATTTCATCCCCAAGATGGGATGCCGCCGACAGCCCCGCAGGGCCACCGCCGACAATCAGCACGTCACAAGCTATGGTGTCAGTCAGCATCTAAACCGAGCAAATCAAACACAATTTCGGGAACTTCCTCGGGTGCGCCAGCCAATGCGTCTGCTTCGGACTGGTGCAGTTCATCGGGTTCGCCGTAGCCCCACAACGCGCCAACACTTGGGATGTCATTGTTGCGCGCGCCAAAGATGTCGAACCGCCGGTCGCCGATCATCACCGATTGCGCAGGTTCCGCACCGGTTTCATCCAGCGCGTATTTCAGCAGGTCGGTTTTATCCGCATTGGTGCCGTCCAGTTCCGAGCCGAACAGCCGTTCCACATGGGCATGAATGCCGAAATGTTCGATGATTTCCTGCGCATAGATATGGGGTTTGCTGGTGGCCACATAGATTTTTGCATCCACCTGATGCAGCGCGTCAAACATTTCCCCCACACCGTCATAAACATCGGCCATATACATGCCATCATCGGTGTAAAAGCTACGGTAATGGTCCACGGCCTCTTGCAGATCGGCACCTGGCCCCAGCAGAACGTCAAAGCTGTTCCACAAAGGCGGGCCGATGCACCATGTCAGATCATCTGCATGGGGAATATCGGTCATGCCCATTTCTTTCAGCGCGTGCTGGATGGCGAGGGTGATTCCCTCTTTGGGATCAATCAACGTCCCGTCGAGATCGAAGAATAATGTAAGCATGAAAGCCCCCGTCGCTGATTGTGTTGCCAGCGTTATCGGTAAATTTGCACCGAAATACCACCGAATAGCGCGGGGGGTTCACCGAAAGGTGAAAATCGGGGGGATCAGTCGTAAAACGGGGTGACTTGGGCGACGATAACCGAATTTTCATCCAAGGCCCGTTGCATCAGGCCCTCTTCGTCTTCGTTGATGTCATGTCCCTCGGCGCGGCGTTCGGCCAAGGTGCCATAGCCCGATACATCCAGCGGTGCCATATCGGCCTGCTTCAGGATGGCCACGGTTTCGCGCACGGCTTCGGCTTCGTCTATGCCGCTGGCAAAACACATCAGGGCAGCACCTGTTGCGTTTTTGGGCAGGCCATCGCCGTCGCTGCGGCCCACTTCGACCAGCAGGGTAAAGACTTGTTGTTTGGAATCAGGTTTTGCCACAGGACTTGCCTTTGTTGGCGCACCACATCAGGCAGTGCGCCGTTTCTGTTAACCGATGGCTTAGTCGCGCAGCAGTTCGTTGATAGAGGTTTTGGAGCGTGTTTGCGCATCCACCCGTTTCACAATCACAGCGCAATACAGGTTCACACCGTTTTTGGATGGCATGGAACCAGACACAACAACCGAGCCGGAAGGCACTTCGCCGTACATGACTTCGCCGGTTTCGCGGTCCAGAATTTTGGTGGACTGGCCGATGAAAACACCCATCCCCAGAACAGACCCTTCGCGGATGATACAGCCTTCAACAACTTCGGAACGGGCACCGATGAAACAGTTGTCCTCAATAATGGTCGGTCCCGCCTGCATGGGTTCCAATACGCCGCCAATGCCAACGCCGCCTGACAGGTGGACGTTTTTACCGATCTGCGCACAGCTGCCCACGGTGGCCCAAGTGTCAACCATGGTGCCTGTGTCCACATAAGCGCCCAAGTTCACAAAAGACGGCATCAGCACAACACCGGGTGCCACATAGGCAGATTTACGCACGATGCAGTTTGGAACTGCACGGAAACCAGCCTGTTTCCATTCGTCATCGCCCCAGCCTTTGAATTTGCTGTCAACTTTATCCCACCAGCTGGACCCTTGCGGCCCGCCGTCTTGTTGTTCCATGTCTTTCAGGCGAAAGCCCAACAGAACCGCCTTTTTCGCCCATTGGTTCACATGCCAATCGCCGTTGTCTTGGCGTTCAGCCACACGCAGTTTACCGCTATCCAAAGCGTTCAGCGTTGATTCAATTGCGTCACGGGTTTCGCCTGTTGTGGCGGGCGTAATTTCGTCGCGCGCGTCCCATGCGGCTTCGATTGCGGATTCAAGCTGTGCGTTTGACATATGGATTTTCCGTTTTGCTGGTCTCAAGTTCCAAGGCGCTATACCGTTTAAGCGCCCTTCGCACAATCACCCAAAGGACCGCAATCAACCAAAAGGATCGTCGGACAAGTTGCCGCCACAAACAAGCACCGCAACCTTTTCACCTTTTGCAGGAGTATAAGCCCCGCACATCAACGCAGACAGGGCAGTTGCACCTGCAGGTTCCACCAGTTGGCGGGTCTCTTTCCACAGGGCGATCTGCGCGGCGGTGATTGCATCATCGGGAACTACCACACTGTGAACCTGAGTTTGTTGGGCCAAATCGAAACAAATCTGCCCGATTTTACCTGCCCCCAGCGCATTGGCCGCAACGCCGCTGACCTCTACTTGGGTGGGTTCACCCGCCGCCAAAGCTTCATTCAGGGTCGGGGCAAGCGCAGGTTCTACCGCCACAATTTTGCGCCGCCTACCCAACCAAGCCATCGCCCCCGCGATCAAGCCGCCACCGCCCACGGCGATCAGGACAGTGTCTGCGTCAAGACCCTGATCCTCCCATTCGGCCATCACGGTGCCCTGCCCTGCCACAGTGGCGGGCGCATCATAAGCATGCACCTGCATGGCACCTGTTTCCTGTTCATAGGCCTGCGCCGCAGTCAGCGCATTGGCGTACACACCGCTGACCACTTGCAAATCAGCGCCACAGCGTTCGATCAGGGCGATCTTGGCTGGCCCTGCCATTTCGGGCACAAAAATCTTGGCCTTATGCCCCAGTTTTTGCGCCGCGTAAGCCACCGCCGCCCCGTGATTCCCACCAGATGCTGCAACCAGCCCGGCCTTTGGAACATCCAGCGACAACAGCGTGTTAAACGCCCCGCGTGCCTTGAAACTGCCCGTGTGTTGCATCTGCTCCAGCTTTAGGCCGATGGAATGACCCAAACCAAAGCCGTTAAAATCCAGCACTGGCGTGCGCACAACATGGGCGGCCACCCGTTGATGGGCCGCGGTAATTTCTGATTGCCAATTCATAATGTTTTCTTCCCGATTTCCAGACCTGACACGGACGTTGCAAAACGCTAGACGACAGGCAATGCTGGTGCAACCACAGAACCAAAGGGCTTTATCAATGGCAAGAAAACAAAAGACATTTCCAAACGCAGAAGATGACATTCGCAAGGCAGCGGGCGTGCCTGACACGCCGCAAACGCGGTCTCCGGCCTATCGGCTGGCCTTTGCCGATGATGATTTCCTGTGCCGCGATGAATTGCGCGCCACGCGAATCCAGTTGGAAATGCTCAAACCCGAACTGGTGCTGGCGGAAAAAGGCATCGAAAGCACCGTAGTGATGTTTGGTGGCGCAAGAATCCCCGAACCTGCTAAAAAGGATAAAGCCCGCACCAAAACCCTGTCCGAGCTGTCAAAATACTATGACCAAGCCCGTGAATTCGCCCGTCTGATGACCATCAAAAGCATGGAAAGCTATGGCCGCGAAAACGTGATTGTCACAGGCGGTGGACCCGGCGTGATGGAGGCAGGCAACCGCGGCGCTGCCGATGCAGGTGGTGCGTCCATGTCGCTGAACATCGTTTTGCCCCACGAACAGGCGCCCAATGAATATTGCACCCCTGATCTGTGCTTTAACTTTCACTATTTCGCCACACGCAAAATCCATTTCCTGATGCGCGCCAAGGCGATCACCGTGTTTCCGGGCGGCTTTGGCACGCTGGACGAATTGTTCGAAACCCTGACGCTGATCCAGACTGGCCGGATGGAACGGATGCCTGTGTTGTTGTTTGGTGAAGCCTTCTGGCGGTCTATCATCAACTGGGAGGTTCTGGCCGAAGCTGGCACAATTTCCGCCGATGATATCAAGCTGTTCCACTTTGTAGAAACCGCCGCCGAAGCCGTGTCTATCATTGAGGATTTCAAACGCTAAACTACTTTACAGCGCACGAATAACGCGCTGTAAATGCTTAGTATTCATTCATCGTCATCAATTCATATTCGGCCACTTGTTCGCCGTGCTGATTGATCAATAGAACATGCCAACGAACCTCGCCGTAGTCTTGATTGCGGCGGGTTTTGTGGCGCACCGTAAGCTGCACCTTGATGCTGTCATCCGGACTAACGGGCTTTTGAAACCGCAACGCATTTAGACCCGTATTGGCCAAAACCGGACCCGGATCAGGCTGCACAAACAACCCCGCCGCAAAGGACAGAAGCAGATAGCCATGAGCCACCCGCCCCGGAAAGAACGGATTGGCGCGGGCGGCTGTGTCATCCATATGGGCGTAAAACGTGTCACCTGTGAAATGGGCGAAGGTTTCGATGTCTTCCAGCGTCACAACGCGCGGGACTGTTTCCAGCGTATCGCCAAGCTGTAAGGCGTTGAAACCAAGGGTAAACGGGTGGCGATCAAGGGTCTGTTTCGGCGCCCCCGGCACCCATGTTTGTGCCACCGCTGACAGGATTTCCGGACTGCCCTGAACCGCCGTGCGCTGCATGTAATGCATCACACCGCGCACGCCGCCCAGTTCTTCGCCGCCGCCCGCACGTCCGGGGCCACCATGCACCATATGGGGCAGCGGTGATCCGTGGCCTGTGCTTTCATCCATGCTGTCGCGATTGTTGAAATACAAACGCCCATGATAAGCGGCTGATTTTATAGCCATTTCTGCTGCAAACTGTGCATCATGCGTAAAGACCGAGGCCACCAAAGACCCGCCACCCCGATTAACCAACGCCGCCGCATGACTTGTATCGCGGTATCCCAGAACCGTGGAAACAGGGCCAAAAGCCTCGGTTTTATGGATCTGGCGGGCAGCGTCGGCGTCTGTTGCGTGATACAATCGCGGCGCCATAAATGCCCCCAAATCAGGATCAACACCCAGCGGAGTGAAAGGACCGTCGCCGAAAACCAATTCGGATTCAGACGCAAGAAGATCGGATTTCGCCAAGACATCCGCCTTTTGTGCGCCCGACACCAAAGCACCCATGCCGACTTCCGGCAAACGGGGATCGCCCACTTTGACCTGCGCCAATGCCGCCGCCAGCGCATCACACAGATCGCGTGTAACAGCTTCGGGGGCGAAAATCCGTCGAATGGCCGTACATTTTTGCCCCGCTTTTACGGTCATTTCGGTCAAAACCTCTTTGACAAAAAGGTCAAATTCCGGCGATCCAACCACCGCATCCGGCCCCAGAACCGAGGCATTTAAACTGTCTTGTTCGGCGGTAAAACGCACCGAATTTCGCAGGATATTAGGGGTACTGCGCAACATAAGCGCAGTGTTGGCGGACCCTGTGAAACTGACCGCGTCCTGACAGTCCAGAATATCCAGCAGAGTCCCAGCAGAGCCTGAAATCAATTGCACCGCCCCGTCGGGAAACAGCCCGCTTTCAACGATCATCCGCACACAGGCCGCCGCAACCTGACTGGTGGCCGTGGCAGGTTTCACGATGCAGGGCACACCTGCCAAAAGGGTCGGTGCCAGTTTTTCCAGCATCCCCCAAACAGGAAAGTTGAACGCGTTGATATGTACTGCAACCCCTTGTAAAGGCGTGTAAATATGCACCCCTTGAAAGCTGCCTTTGCGCGACAACTGCTCAACCTCGCCGTCCAGATAGACCTGTGAATCCGGCAAGTCCCGTCGGCCTTTGGATGCAAAAACAGAGACCGTTCCAATGCCCCCGTCTACGTCGATCTTATGATCCGCAAGCGTACCACCTGTGTCATAAGACAGCTCGTACAACTCTTGTTTTCGCACGCTCAGATAGGCGGCTAAATCCTTTAACTTATAGGCGCGATCGTGAAAGGTCATCTCCCGCAGGGCAGGCCCGCCTTGGTTCACGGCAAAATCGCGGGCGGCGGTCATGTCCAGTCCGCCATGACCGCACAACGCGATGGGTTGCCCCGTGATCGCACTTTTGATCTGTGTCGCGTCTTTTGCAGGGGAAATCCACTGCCCGCCGATAAAACTATTCACTTCGATCAAGGTCATTGGAGGAATCCTTTCGCGTTTAGTGGCCCCATGTTTTCACATGCGCCCGAATGGCCGGACAAGGGTCTGATCAAGGCCCTTTTTAACGGTTTTTTAACTGTGAAATTCATCAGAAAAGTTTGACCTGCGACCCTTTATATTGCAATGTTTTTCTTAATAATTTCAGTAGGATCAGCTTGAATGAGTATCACTGAACAACAGCGTGCAGAATATAGCGCAGCGGCTATGGGTGCCAATGATAAAGCCTCGGCGTTTCTGGGGATTTCACTGGTTTCTGTCGGCCCCGGTGTGGCAAAAATGCAGATGCCTGTGAGCGAAAATCACTGCAACGGCCACGGCATTTGTCACGGCGGGTTTATCTTTACGCTGGCGGACAGTTGCTTTGCATTTGCCTGCAACAGTTACAATCAATCGACTGTCGCGCAGCACAACACAATTTCTTATGTGGCCGCGGGAAAACTGGGCGATCTGCTTACGGCCGAGGCACAGGAAATCAGCCGTAGCGGGCGCAGTGGGATCTATGATGTGCTGGTGAAAAATGATGGGGGAGACATCATCGCCAGCTTTCGCGGTTGTTCGCGCACAATCAAGGGACAGAATTTTCAGGAGTAACATCCTGACAGGGAGGAAACATGAAAGACCTGACACCGGCGCGGGCGGATCTCGATCCGATCGAAATCGCCTCGCGCGATGAAATCAGTGCATTGCAATTGACGCGGATGCGCAAAACCCTGAACCACGCCTATAAAAATGTACCGTTTTACCGCAAATCTTTTGATGATGCGGGTGTGCATCCCGATGACCTGAAAACCCTGTCCGATCTGGCAAAATTCCCCTTCACCGTGAAATCCGATCTGCGTGACAACTATCCCTTTGGCATGTTCGCAGTGCCGCAAAATCAGGTGGCACGGGTGCATGCGTCGTCGGGAACAACGGGCAAGCCGACCGTGGTGGGATATACGGCGGGGGATATCGACAATTGGGCAAATCTTGTGGCGCGATCCATGCGGGCCAGCGGCACAAAAGCGGGGGATATTGTGCATATCGCCTATGGTTACGGGCTGTTTACCGGCGGGTTGGGTGCACATTACGGGGCAGAAAAACTCGGCTGCACCGTCATTCCTGTGGGTGGCGGGATGACTGCGCGGCAATTAACCCTGATTCAGGATTTCAAACCGACCACCATCATGGTCACGCCATCGTATATGCTGAACATCATGGAGGCGTTTCAGGCCGAGGGCATTGATCCGCGCGAAACCTCGCTTGAGGTGGGGATTTTCGGGGCCGAACCCTGGACAAACGCCATGCGCACCGAGGTTGAAACCGCTTTTGATATGCACGCCGTTGATATTTACGGATTATCCGAGGTGATGGGACCAGGGGTCGCCAATGAATGTGTGGAAACCAAAGACGGTTTGCACATCTGGGAGGATCACTTTTTCCCCGAAATCATCAATCCCACCACGGGTGAGCCTGTGGCCGACGGCGAAGAGGGCGAGTTGGTTTTCACCACCCTGACCAAAGAGGCTTTGCCGATCATCCGCTATCGCACACGGGATTTGACGCGGCTTTTGCCCGGTTCGGCGCGGTCCATGCGGCGGATGGAAAAGATCACGGGACGCAGCGATGATATGATGATTTTGCGCGGTGTAAACGTGTTCCCCACCCAGATCGAAGAGCAGCTTTTGGCGACCAAAGGGCTGGCGCCGCACTATCAGATAGAACTGTTCAAAGACGGTCGGATGGATGCCATGTCAATAACCGTTGAATTGGCAAACTCTAGCGGGGATCGGGCAGAGTTGGCCCGCGCGCTGGCGGGGCGGATCAAGGATGTGGTGGGGGTTTCCGCCAAAATCAATGTGGGCGATCCAGGGTCTGCACCGCGATCAGAGGGCAAGGCGCAGCGGGTTATCGACCGAAGATAACCCCTTATTCGTCGTAGTTTAGCACCAATTTTTCGGAAACAGGCACGGATTGGCAGGTCAGGATATAGCCGCGCGCGACCTCGTAATCCTCCAAGGCGTGATTGGCCAGCATTTCAACCTCTCCTTCCAGAACTTTGGCGCGGCAGGTGGAACACACACCCGCGCGGCAGGCAAAGGGCGCACCTAGGTTGGCGTCGATTGCGGCTTGTAAAACGGTTGTGCCATCCAGCGGAAATTCGATCCCCCGCGCAGTTCCGTCGATGGTGATTGTCGCCTGCACCGATTTCGCGGAAACGGCGGCCAGTTTTTCCATCACTTTGCGACTGACCCGCCCCTGCTGTGCGCTGGCGAATAATTCGTATTTTATCCGTTCCTTCGCCATACCGTGGCGTTGCAAAGCAGTGGAAATTTCCTGCATCATCGGCTCTGGCCCGCAGATAAACGCCTGATCCATGGTCTTGATATCCACCCAAGCTGCAAACAGATCGTCACATTTTTGCCCGTCCAAACGGCCCGTGAACAGGTCAATATCCTGCGCATCCTGTTTCAAAATATGCACCGTATTGAACCGGCCCATGTGGCAATTTTTCAGGTCTTCCAGCTCTTCGCGGAACATCACGGAATTCAGGTTTCTATTGGCATAGACCAGCGTCATTGTGCACAGCGGTTCCGCTTGAAGCGTGGTTTTGATCAAGGACAGGATCGGCGTGATACCTGATCCCACCGCAAACAGGATGTAGTTTTTCTGCGCCAGATCGTTCAGCGGGACATGGAAATTGCCCATAGGTGGCAAGGCCAACAGCGTATCACCAACCGCCATTTCGGTATTGGCCCAGGTGGAAAAACAGCCTCCATCAACCCGTTTGATCCCCACTTGCAAGGCACCATCAATCGGGGAGTTACACAGGGAATAAGACCGCCGCAGATCAACACCGTCAAAGGTTTTGGCAAAAGTCAGGTATTGGCCTTGGGTGAAATCAAACGCCGTGCCGTCCTTGGATTTCAGACTGACAACCACCGCATCACGGGTGGTTTTGCGCAGATCGGTGACCTTTAGTTCGTGAAAATCCACCATCATTCAGACCCTAAATGCACTTAAAATAATCAAACGGTTCCAGACAGGATGTGCAGCGCCACGCGGCCTTACAGGGGGTAGACCCGAACTGGCTGATCTTTTCCGTCTGTTTTGAACCACATTGCGGGCAAGATTGCGGCCCGCCCGCAGCAGTGGGCGGTGCGATGCCGTATTTTTGCAGCTTGTCCCGCCCTGATTTGGTCAGCCAATCGGTTGTCCAAGGCGGGGCGAGTTGCGTCTTTATTGTGATGTTTTCTAGCCCCTTGGCCCGCAAGGCGGTCTGGATATCCATGCTGATTATCGCCGTGGCAGGACAGCCGGAATAGGTAGGTGTCACGGTAACAACAACCCCGTCCCCGTCCCGCGCCACATCGCGCACAATCCCCAGATCGGTGACGGAAATGACGGGGATTTCGGGATCGGGCACATCCCCCAACCACGTCCAAATCTGCGCCACATCTGGCAGCTGTGTCATGGCAATCACCATGTCGCCCCGGGATAGGCCCGCTGTAAGAACTGCATTTCTGCCAGTAAAAACCCCAGATGTTCGGAGTGGCGTCCCGATTTACCGCCCAGATGGGCAAAGTCGTCTTTGGGAATTGCCAGATTGCCCAGCGCACAGGCCGCGCCGATGGTGTGATCCCAGTCGTGCCGCAGAGTTGCCAGATCCGGAACAAGACCCGTCAAAGCCTGCTCTACAGCGTCGCCTGCAAACATTTCACCTGTGTAGGGCCACAGAATATCCAACGCATCCTGCATCCGTTGGTGGCTTTCCTTTGTGCCATCCCCCAGCCGCACCACCAAATCGCGTGACCGTTCCAGATGATAGCTAACCTCTTTCAACGATTTCTGCGCAATTGCCGCTACCCGCTCATCTGCGGAATCTGTCAATCCTGTCAGCATCCCCTTATGCCAAGCATCAAACAAGAATTGCCGCATCAAAGTACGAGCGAAATCCTGATTGGGACGTTCGACCAGCAGCAGGTTTTGAAAATCAAACGCATCCCGCAAAAAGGCCAGATCGTCGGCACTGCGGCCTTTGTTTTCCACCTCACCCGCCAGCCCCAGCCACAGTTGCGTCTGGCCAATCAGGTCCAGCGCAATGTTGGCCATTGCGATGTCTTCTTCCAGCATCGGGCCGTGGCCGCACCATTCAGACACCCGATGACCCAAGATCAGCGTGCTGTCCCCCATGCGCAACAAGAACTGGAATAAGGCGCGGTCTTGGTCCATCACATGGGCCCTACGTCTTCGGGAATGTCGAAAAACGTTGGGTGGCGATAGACTTTATCGTTGGCAGGTTCAAACAACGGGCCTTTTTCGCTGGGGGCGCTGGCGGTGATTTCTATGGCTTTCACCACCCAGATCGACACGCCCTCATTGCGCCGCGTATAGACGTCGCGGGCGTTGTTGATCGCCATTTCCGCGTCTGGCGCGTGCAGGCTGCCGACGTGACGGTGGGACATGCCGTGCTGGCCGCGAATAAACACTTCCCACAGTGGAAATTCCTTGCTCATATCGCTTACTCCGCCGCCAAATGAGTGTCTTGTTTCGCCGCATGGGCCATCAAACCGTCGCGCACCCAAGCGCCGTCTTCCCAGGCCTTGACCCGTGCGCCAAGCCGTTCGCGGTTACACGGGCCGTTGCCTTTCAGCACCTGATAGAATTCATCCCAATCAGGTTGGGAAAAATCATAACCGCCTTTTTCATCGTTCCACTTCAGGTTTTCATCGGGCACCGTCAGCCCCAGATAATCCGCCTGTGGAGCGGTTTGATCGACGAACTTCTGGCGCAATTCGTCGTTGCTGTTCATCTTGATCCGCCAAGCCATGGACTGCGCGGAATGGACGCTGTCCTTGTCGGACGGGCCGAACATCATCAGCGCGGGATACCAAAAACGATCCAGCGCATCCTGCGCCATACGTTTTTGCGCGTCAGAGCCGTTTGCCATCTTCATCATGATGTCAAAGCCCTGCCGCTGGTGGAAACTTTCTTCCTTGCAGACCCGAACCATAGCCCGCGCATATGGCCCGAATGAGGTCCGTTGCAGCGGCACTTGGTTCATGATCGCCGCCCCGTCCACCAGCCAGCCCACAGCGCCCATATCGGCCCAAGTCAGCGTGGGGTAGTTAAAGATCGACGAATATTTCGCCCGCCCCGAATGCAACTGGTCGTACATTTCATCGCGGCTGATCCCCAGCGTTTCTGCGGCGCAATACAGGTACAGGCCGTGACCTGCTTCGTCCTGTACCTTGGCCAACAGGATCGCCTTGCGTTCCAGCGTTGGGGCGCGGGTGATCCAGTTGCCCTCGGGCAACTGGCCAACGATTTCGGAATGGGCGTGCTGGCTGATCTGGCGGATCAGGTTCTTGCGATAGGCGTCGGGCATCCAGTCTTTCGGCTCGATTTTTTCGCCTGCGTCGATCCGCGCCTGAAACGCCGCTTCCTGCGGCGTCATTTCGGCTGCCGTTTTCACGGTTTTTCCGGTGGATTCTACCATCTGTGCATACATTAGTATTCTCCGTTTTACGCCGCAAATCAGCCCGACGGGTCAGACCCGCTCGATAATCAGGGCAAAGCCCTGCCCCACACCCACGCACATGGTGCACAGCGCATAGCGCCCGCCTGTGCGTTTCAATTGATAAGCCGCCGTGGCCACCAAACGGGCACCGCTCATGCCCAAAGGATGGCCAATCGCGATGGCGCCGCCGTTGGGATTTACCTTGTCGCTGTCGTCTGGAACGCCCAAATCGCGCAGCACAGCGATGCCTTGGGCGGCAAAAGCCTCGTTCAATTCGATCACATCCATGTCGGCCATGGTCAGGCCGGTGCGGGCCAACAGCTTGTTCACTGCAGGCACAGGACCAATGCCCATCACACGGGGCGAAACACCTGCTGCCGCCGCGCCAACCACACGGGCAATCGGCGTTAACCCGTGGGCCTTTACAGCCGCGTCAGAGGCCAGCAGAACCGCCGCCGCCCCGTCATTAACACCGGATGCATTGCCCGCCGTCACGCTTAGGTCAGGGCCGTTAATACCGCGCAGTCCTGCCAGCTTTTCCACGCTGGTGGCGGGGCGGGGATGTTCGTCTTTGGCAAAGGTAATCGGGTCGCCCTTGCGCTGGGGAATGGTCACCGGCACGATTTCATCGGCAAACAACCCAGCCTGATCCGCTGCATCCCAGCGGGCTTGGCTGCGGGCGGCCATCGCGTCTTGGTCTGCGCGGGACACGCCATAATCCGCCGCTACATTATCGCCGGTCTGGGGCATGCTATCAGTGCCATGTTCGGCATGCATCTTGGGGTTCACAAAGCGCCAGCCGATGGTGGTGTCAAACACCTCATTGGCGCGGGAAAAGGCGGATGTGGCTTTGGGCATCACAAAAGGCGCGCGGGTCATGCTTTCGACCCCACCTGCAATCACCAAATCCATATCGCCAGACCGGATCCCCCGTGCGCCCAGCGCAATCGCATCCATACCAGACGCACACAGGCGGTTGATCGTAGAGCCGGGCACATCCACTGGCAGTTTCGCCAGCAAGGCCGCCATCCGCGCCACGTTGCGGTTATCCTCACCCGCCTGATTGGCACAGCCAAGGATCACATCGTCCACAGCCGCCCAATCCACCGAAGGATTACGCGCCATCAAGGCTGCAATCGGCAGCGCAGCCAGATCATCGGCCCGAACAGTCGAAAGACTGCCACCAAAGCGGCCAATAGGGGTGCGCACAGCGTCACAAATGAAAGCGTCAGACAAAGGAAGACTCCTGTTTGTTGGAAGGTAATTTAACACGGTTTCGCCAAAACGCAAATTAATGTTACGTTTTGGGTAAGTATTTTTGATTTCTGTAACGTTTATAGCAGATCCCAGCGCTGCCAGTGCCTAGTTGCTTTGCAAAACCGTTGTACAAGCCTTGGGCAAGTCAGCCATCGTATAATCCCGCGCGCCCCGCTTCCGAGGCTGTTTCTTGGCAGGCTTCTTCTTTTTCGGCGCGGTTACTTTGGGTGGATTCAGATAATCCGTCACCCACCAGTTCAGCGTAGCATCACAACCGTCTTTCCCTTTGGAAAGCTGTGAAACTGTCGGCGTTTGCGTCACGCAGCCCGCTTGCCCTTTGGGGCATTTCAGACGCACATGGAAATGGGTGTTATGGCCATAAATCGGGCGGATTTTTTGCAACCACTTGCGATTGCCTTTGGTGTTGTTGCACATCCAGATTTTCGCAGGGGCCGTGATAAAGATGCGATCCACCCGAGAATCTTCGGCTGCATGTTTCAGGATATTGGCGTGCTGCTGGGTCCAGTTGCTGTTCACATTGCGCTGGTCGCTGGACCGCACATTGGTGGACGACAGCTTTTCCCGCTCGTTCCGGCTAAGGTTCAGGCGACTTGCCCGATAAAGCCAGATATCCGCATCCAGACCCAACTGATGGGATTGATGGCTCGATACCATCGGGCCACCGCGGGCTTGGGAAATATCGCCCATATACAGCCCTGCCCAACCGGGTTGTGTGGCGGCATAAGCGCTGAGGTCTTTGAGGAAATCAATCATTTCAGGGTGGGCCCAGTGGCGGTTCCGACTAAGCCGCATTGCCTGCCATGTAGGCCCGCTTTCGGGCAATTGTTCCGCCCCTGCCAGACAGCCCTTGGCATAGGTGCCAATCGCCGCCGGTTTATGCCGCGAGGCGGTTTTCTTTGCCCCGAACAACTGGTTCGCCTTTGTACCAGAGCTGCTTTTGCGGATGATCTGCGGCTGGTTTTGGTTTTGGGTTTGCGCCTGCGCGGCCCCCACAACAGCCCCGTCCCGTGCCGATTGCGCCCCTAAGGGCACCCCGAAAGCACAGGCCAGTGACACAACAACACTTGCAACAGAAAACCGCATTTATCCTACTCCTTTGACGTATCAACCCATTTCAACAAGATCAGGCCGATAGCGAACAATACTATGATTGGCAGGGAAATGCCAAACCGCTGGCTGCCTGTGACCAGCACACCGATGCCAATAAACATCGGCGCAATAAAAGTGGTAGCGCGTCCGGACAGGGCGTATAAGCCAAACGCCTCGGTCAGGCGGTCGTCTTTGACCTGATGCACCAGTAACGTGCGGGATGCCGCCTGAATCGTGCCCCCCGCCGCACCGATGGATGCGCCACAAATCATGAACAGGATGTCCGGCAGGTTTGATCCTTCGACCAGCGTAACACCGAACACCGCGTCGCGGCCTGTTCCTGCAATCAGCACACAAACCCCGATCAGCACGGAAATCGACAGAACGACCACAAATTTCGGCCCCATCCATTTGTCCAAATAACCGCCCAACCAGCAGAAAAGCGCCCCCGCCGCGATAGACACAATGCCGTAAACCCCCAACTGGCCGATTTCCCAGCCAAGCACCCCGGTCGCATAAATACCGCCGAAGGAATAAAGCCCGTTCAGCGCATCACGGTAAAACATGGATGACGCCAGATAGACCGCAAAACTGCGCTGACGGGGTAGGGTGCGCAGGGTATTGCCAAGGGCGCGCAAGGCTTGTGTAACAGCCCCTGCCGCCCGTTTGCGCCGCTCTACATCTGGCACCCAGAAAAAGAACGGCAGCACAAAGATAAAATACCACAGTGCCGTTAAAGGCCCCAAGGCGCGTTTATCTTCGCCGAGTGCAGGGTCAAGCCCCAGGATCGGGTCTTGGCCGATGATGGTTTTCCCCTCGGACAGGACAACCACAAACAGAATTGCCAGGATCAGCGCGAAAAATCCGCCCAGATAGCCAAAAGCCCAGCCGCTGCCAGAAATCCGTCCAAGGTCCTCGCGCGATCCCAAGGTTGGTAAGATTCCGTTCACAAATATCTGCGATAGTTCAACACCGATCAAACCGATGGAAAAGGAAATCAATATCCAGAAAACGCTGCTCATGTCAGGCACGGCGAACCACAGGCCTGCGGCCCCCACGATGTAAAAGATTGAAAACAGGAAAATCCACGGCTTACGCGGGCCTGTAGTATCTGAAATTGCGCCCAAAACCGGGGCAGCCAACGCAATGGAAATCCCTGTGACTGTCAGCATCAGGCTCCAGTATGCGGTGCCGACTTCTTTGTTTACAGCGACAAAATCGGTAAAATACGGGGCAAAGAAAAAGGTAATCAGCAACGTATGATAGGGCTGCGCGGCCCAGTCGTAAAAGTACCAGCCCCAGACTGATTTCTTATTGGATTGCGTGGTCAAAGGGCTGTTCCTTAAATATTCGATTTGACCGATTAGAACCCGTTTCCCCCAAGGCACGCAAGGGTTAACGCATCTTTGATGCAATCCGCACGCAGAACCCTGAACCGCGATCTTGCTTTGGTGTCACACAGGCACTAGGTCTGTGGCAAAGCAGAATAGGAACACACATGACCACTCTCGGACTTATCCTTCTCGCCATCCTGAACGTTGCATGGTGGATTCTGATCGCCCATATCGTGATCGGCTGGCTGGTAAACTTTCAAGTGCTGAACCTGCGCCAACCAATCGTTGCGCAAATCTATTTCGGCCTGAATCGTCTGCTCGAACCGGTCTATGAACCGATCCGCCGTTTCTTACCGACAGCTGGCGGAATGGATTTCTCGCCGATCGTTGTATTTTTAGGAATTGTGGTCCTGCGCATCATTATCACGCAAAACATGCTGTATTGATCTAACTTGCGGGCAAGGCATGGGCCTGCCCGCCCCAAAGTGCCTTAATCCGTGCGTCCCGCCCACAGGCCACGCGGTATTTTTTATAGGCGTCTTTGCGTTTGACCAAGCCAAAGCGCGTAAGGGTTTTCTGTGTGCTTTTGTAATAGTCCTGATGAAAGGCTTCGGCTGGGTAAAAGGCTTTTGCGGGCACAATCGGGGTTACAATCCGCTGGCCTAACGCGGATTCTGCCGCCGCTTTGGATTTACGCGCCGTTTCTGCCTGTGCGGTACTGGTCGTGAAAACCGCCGTGCGATAGCTGTCACCGCGATCGCAGAACTGCCCGCCTGCATCCAACGGATCAACCGATCGCCAGAATTTATACAACAGCGCCCCATAGCTGATTTTTGCCGGATCAAAACGGATTAACACCGCCTCATAATGGCCGGTTCCCCCTTTGGATACCGCCTTATAATCTGCCTGCGCTGCGGAGCCGCCGATATAGCCCGATTGTGCATCCAGCACCCCCGGAACCGATTCAAAATCAGATTCCACACACCAAAAACACCCGCCAGCGAAGATTGCATCCTCAGCTAGAACCGGCCGCAGCAGGCCAGCATTCACCACACAGGACAACAGAACCAACCGCAATATTATTTTCATCGCCAACACCCCCCAACAGTTCTTTCTCTTTTCTCGTGCCTTTGTTACTCCGATTTCAGGCGTTCACTTACAATTAACAACTCGGTGATATTCGTGACCTTAGATAAGACCCCGTTAAAAATCGCCATGTGGTCCGGCCCACGCAATCTGTCTACGGCGATGATGTATTCCTTCGCCCAACACCCCGACTGCGAGGTATGGGACGAACCCTTTTATGCCGCCTACCTGAAAGAAACGGGTCTGGATCATCCTATGGGTGCTGAAATCCTGTTGGCAGGCGACCAAGATCCAAAGACTGTGATCGCCAAATGCACCGCGCAGGGGCCCCAAGGCAGGCCAGTGTTTTACCAAAAACACATGACCCAGCACATGACACCCAATGTGGATCGCAGTTGGATCACCCAGATGACAAACGTGTTCCTGATCCGCCACCCTGCGCGGGTTCTGGCCTCATATGACAAAAAACGGGGCAATCCGACGCTGGATGACATCGGCTTTCAACAACAAGCGGAATTGATTAATTTGGTTACAGCCCATTCAGGCACTGCGCCGCTCATCATCGACAGTGCGGACATTCGCGCCAATCCCGAAAAAATGCTACGCTTGCTTTGTGATAAAATCGGCATGGCATTTCATCCAGAAATGCTGTCATGGGCCAAAGGCGGCCACCCGCAAGACGGCGTTTGGGCATCCCATTGGTACGGGGCTGTCTGGAACAGCACAGGTTTCGCAGGCGCCGAAGGGCCTTTGCCAGAGGTTTCAGAAAACCTGCAACCTGTCTTGCACAGCGCGCTCGACATTTACAATCGGATCGCCCTGCACAAAATCAACCCCTAATCACCGCGAGGCGAGCGTCAGCTCAATCCTGCGATTCTTCGCCAGATCGTCCTCTGACGACCCGTCCGTGAGCGGTTGAAATTCGCCATATCCATTCGCTGACAGTTGACTCGGTTGCAGGCTGGTTGCCGCCACCAAAAAGCGCACCACAGACAAGGCCCGCGCCTGCGACAGTTCCCAATTATCCCTGAACCGCCCGTTGCCGCTTAGTGGCTGGGCGTCGGTGTGGCCGTCCACCCGCAATACCCAATCAGATTCTCCGGGTAATTCTGCCGCGACCTGCTCCAAAACCGGCACAATTTCCACCAGAATATCCTTACCGCCTTTACCCAAGACAGCCGAGCCTGGCTCAAATAATTTAGTCGACGAAAACACCAAACGGTCGAAAATCGGATGGTCAGGCGTCGCCCCGCTAAGCGTCTGGCGCAACTGGTCGTTCAGTTTCGCATTAAGCCCCGCAATCACAACAGCATTTTTCGCTGACTTCGCGTGATGCAATTTTTTCAGTTCTTTTTCAGTAGCTTGGAAATTTTTCTGCACCTTCTCTAGCGACTTTTCAGAATTCTTAACCTGTGTTTTCGCGGACATTAATGTCGCCTGCAAAGACGCAACCAACTGGGATTGTTTTTCCAGCGCGGCTTGCTGATCTTCGGCTTTACGTTCCACAGCTTTCAACCGCGCCTGCGCCGTATCACGCTGTTTCTGCGCCAGGGACAGCTTTTCCAAATGCGCTGTGATCTGTTTATCAACCGAAGCCAAAACCTCTTTAGCGACGATTTCTTCTTTGTTAGCCACTGCAAATCGCTCTTGAAGCTCTCGCTCTTTTTTATTCAAACTTTGAAGCCGCGCTTCAGCAACCAGAACAGCCTTCCCCGCAGCGCGCGCTGATTTTTCAACACTATCCGCTTGGGATGCCGCACCTTTGAAAAAGTTGTTTTCCAGATTGCTCATGGCGGCATCATCCGCACCCAACATCACATCCCGATTGTCAGAAACCGCCTGTTCCGCCGCCTGCGCAGCACTCACCACCAGCCGGGACGCAGAAGACGCTGCATCCGCTGCTTTTGCCGCACGGCGCAGTTGGTCTACCGTAATTTCCGTGCGTTTTTTTTCGGCTTTAGCCCGCTCAAAACTTTTTTGCACGGCGGTTGCGTCTTGTGTCGCGGCCAATGCCGCCAATTGCGCCTGCTCAAACGCGTCTTCGGGGGTGTTTTGTTCCAGTTCTGCGACTTTGGCTTTGATGTCAGCTAGGTCTTTCTGGGCGGTAGAAACCGCAGCCTCTGCCAAGCTTACGGCATTTTCAAACCGAACCACACCTTGCTTTTCAGTCGTAATATCGGTCTCGGTTTTTGACACAACCGTCAGAAGGTTTCGTTTGGTTTTAAACTCTTGCTCAAGCGTTTTTCTGGTATCCGCCCAAGACAGCTCCAGCTTTTTATACGACGACTCTCCCGCAAGCCGAGGTGAATTTTCCATTACGGTTTGGGGCAGTGGTTGCGCGCCATCCGTCAGGAATAACCACTTATTTATGACACTCGAAAAGCCGACAATCGCCAGAAACAGGATTATCCCGAAAATACCCGCCCGGATCAAACCGGAGGAAACCCTTTTCCCCGCCGGATCACCCGCATCAGGGTCAGATTTATGCCCTTGGCCGTCATAATCCAACGGTTGTTCGTATTTGTTACTCACAACTCATAACTCCGCTATCCACCCCGAACAAAGGCGAAACACAAAACGGTTGATTTCACAGTCACATCAAGGTCGGTAAATTTGAAAATCTATAAATTGACCACGATGCGGGAAAAACCCTAGATACCGCTTAAATTTCCACCCTTGGTATATCTAGCGATCTTACGCCGCTACATCTGCGCCAGAAGCTACGCATGTTTCACGTTCACGTCAACGCAATGGCGACGTGGAAAAAGGGATTTTGCTGCCAGATTGCGGCAATCTGGCAACGTATTTAGCGCTTGTTTCGGGCTGCCAGCAACCTTAGGCGGAGTGCGTTAATCTTGATGAAACCTGCGGCATCGGCTTGGTCATAAGCACCTGCATCGTCTTCAAACGTTACGTGCTGTTCTGAGTAGAGACTGTCATCCGACCAGCGGGCAACGGTCTGCACAGAGCCCTTGAACAACTTCACACGCACAACGCCATTCACGAATGACTGGCTTTGGTCGATCAAGGCCTGCAACATTTCCCGCTCTGGGCTGAACCAATAGCCGTTGTAGATCAACTCGGCGTATTTTGGCATCAGCTCGTCCTTAAGATGGGCCGCGCCGCGATCCAAAGTAATGGATTCAATGCCGCGGTGCGCCTCAATCATGATGGTGCCGCCAGGGGTTTCATAAACACCGCGGGACTTCATCCCGACATAGCGGCCTTCCACAAGATCAAGCCGGCCAACCCCATGTTTTCCGCCAAGTTCATTCAAAGCTGTAAGCATTTCCGCAGGGCTTTTCGCTACCCCGTTCAATGCAACCGGATCCCCTTTTTCATAGGTGATTTCAACGAATTCGGCCACATCCGGCGCATCTTCGGGGTTAACCGTGCGCTGGTACACATAATCCGGTGCTTCTTGCGCAGGATCTTCGAGAACCTTGCCTTCTGAGGAAGTATGCAGCAGGTTTGCATCCACCGAAAACGGTGCTTCCCCGCGTTTATCCTTTGCAATCGGAATTTGGTTTTCTTCTGCAAATGCCAGCAATTTGGTCCGGCTGGACAAGTCCCATTCCCGCCAGGGCGCAATTACCTTAATATCGGGGTTCAGCGCATAGGCTGACAATTCGAAACGCACCTGATCATTGCCTTTACCGGTCGCCCCGTGGGCCACCGCATCAGCGCCGGTTTCAGCAGCAATTTCCACCAAACGCTTGGAAATCAACGGCCGCGCGATAGAGGTACCGAGCAAGTAAAGCCCTTCGTAGACTGCGTTCGCCCGGAACATCGGGAACACAAAATCACGAACAAATTCTTCGCGGACATCTTCAATGTAGATATTTTCAGGTTTGATCCCCATCAACTCGGCTTTTTTGCGGGCCGGATCCAACTCCTCGCCCTGCCCCAGATCTGCGGTAAAGGTTACAACCTCACACCCGTATTCCGTTTGCAGCCATTTCAAGATGATCGACGTGTCCAGCCCGCCAGAATATGCAAGAACTACTTTTTTCGGTGCCGCCATCGGGGTATCTCCTTAAAACCGTGGTTTTTTTCGCGTCTATTTGGTTTTTTCGCCCTCGACAAGTGGAGATAGTGTCCGCACCATAGCCTTGGCGCCTCTGTCACCCCGACTAAAATAGTGGAAAACTGTTAAAATGCTTCTTAATTCTTACAGCTTTGGTGAAGAGACTGGTACGCCTCTGCTAATTGTGCACGGCCTCTTTGGTTCGGCCCGAAATTGGCACAGTCTGGCCCGAAATTTTGCCAGAGACCGCTGGGTTGTTTCTGTGGATTTACGAAATCACGGCAACAGCTTTTGGGAAGACACCAACAGCTACCACGACATGGCCGAAGATCTTGCCAAAGTGATCAAATCAAACGGCGGAAAGGCCGATGTTATTGGGCACTCTATGGGCGGAAAAGCCGCTATGACGCTGGCTACAACCACGCCAGAGCTGTTAGATCGTTTGATTATTGCCGACATAGCGCCGGTCACTTATGCGCACAGCCAATCCGACAAAATTGCAATCATGAAAAACCTGCCTTTGGATGATATTTCCCGCAAATCCGAGGCACAAAAATGGCTGCAAGAAGCAACAGGAGATGCTGCCCTGGCCTCCTTCTTTTCTCAGAGTCTTGAGATTGACGATGGTAAAGCGCGCTGGGTGTTAAACCTTGATGTTTTGGCGACCTATATGGATCAGATAATCGGATTTCCAGACCTGGAAGGTCACTTTGAACGGCCCGTTTTAGCCCTTCGGGGCGGTGCATCGGACTATGTGACCGAGTCTGGTCTGAATAAGATGACGAAAATGTTTCCAAATTTGACAGTCGAAACCATTCCAGACGCAGGTCATTGGCTGCACGCAGAAAAGCCGAAAGAATTTGTATCAACTGTAAAACAGTTTCTAGAGCTAACGCAGCCCTGATGAGGGAGATGAAAAATAACATCATCTTACAACTGCACAGAACAATGGCTGGATAATTCGTCTAAAAACAACGACTTTGAAGCCAAGTACAAACGTTCTACTGCTTGAAAAGACACAGATTCAGTGTCGCCGCCATGAGCCTGTGTTTCGCCCGTTGCGCAATAGTCCCCGAACTCTTGAAACCCGAGGTTAAACGCACTGCCTTTTAGAAAATGTAGCGCTGCTGCCACTTCTGGCGCAGAGTCTTTGGGCAGGGATTGCAACGCCTCGACAGCCTCATCAACTTCAGACAGGAAAAGGGTCACAACATCGGCCAGATCCTCTGATCCCACATCCGCTTCCAGCTGTTTGACTTGCGCCCAGTCTATCATAAAACACCTTTTAAACGTACACTACTGACCTGCAACTACATCGTAAAAGTCTGAACATTTGGTTAGCCGCGCCAATTATTTTTACACTTTATACTTCACCAAAAATTAAGAGGTTTAACGCAAGGTGATGCTCAACCAGCCAAAAGGTGGGATGTGGACATCGCCGTTAAATATGAAGAGTCATCGCAAGTTCTGACACAGACGCAACTGGCAACACAGTTGCGGGTTCTGGTGGTTGATGACAGTACGTTGCAGCGCAGAATTGTCTCGCTAAACCTCAAAAAATGGGGCTTTGACGTTACTGAGGCCGCCAGTGGACTTGAGGCGCTCGAGATTTGCAAAAAACAGGACATCGACTTGGTGTTAAGCGACTGGATGATGCCAGAAATGGACGGTCTGGAATTCTGCAAGGAGTTCCGAAAACTAGACCGAAGCAGATACGGATATTTCATTCTGCTGACATCCAAAAATGAAAAAAATGATGTGGCCCAAGGGCTTGATATTGGCGCGGATGATTTCCTGTCAAAGCCCGTAAATTCAGCCGAATTAAAAGCACGTATTCGCGCAGGGACCCGCGTTCTGGATATGGAAAAGACTCTGATTGATCAGAATGAAACGCTGGCGAATGCATTAGAAGAATTGCAAGGGTTGTATGAGGGGATCAATAAGGACCTAGTAGAGGCAGAAAAGCTTCAACAATCGCTGATTCCCATCCGTCACAAGCAGATTTCCAGCGGCGATTTATCGGTTCTTTTTCAGTCCAGCAGCCACGTTGGGGGCGATCTGGTAGGGTTTTTCAATTTTTCGGAAACGCGCCTTGGGCTTTATTCAATAGATGTATCAGGCCATGGCGTGTCTTCCGCTTTGTTGACGGCGCGGTTGGCGGGTTATTTAAGCTCGCACAACAAGGAGCAAAACGTAGCTTTTGAACGCCTGACGTCGGGGCAATACAGGCAGCGAACGCCCTCGGAAATTGCTGCCACCCTGAACCAACTAATGATGGAGGAGCTGGACACAGAGCATTATTTCACACTGGCTTTTGCCGATGTAAATTTAACCACAGGGCAAGTGGAAATGGTTCAAGCCGGTCACCCCCATCCTGTGGTTTTCAATCCTTCAAGCGGTGTAACTTTTTATGGTAGTGGGGGACCACCCATCGGCTTAATGCCTGACTTGGAATTTGAAACCTTTATGCTGAAAATCATTCCGGGGGACAGGTTGCTCCTATACTCCGATGGCTTAACCGAATGCCAGAACTTTGAGGATGATTTACTGGATGATGAGGGCTTAACACGCATTCTCGACAAACACAGTAATGGCAGCGGCCCTGAATTTATGGCCGATCTTATTTGGGAATTGACGGAATTTGCAAACGGTCGACCGTTTGAAGATGACGTCTCGGCGATAATGTTTGAATTCACAGGCTACGCCGTGCAATCCCCGCACCCGTCACAATAAATCCCTTAGCAACTGTTCCGTAAAATGCCGATCGCCGCTGTTGGACAAGTGTTGGATTGCATCAACAACGGGCATCCAGATTGCCGTATGTTCAGGTTCCGTTGGATCGCCAATCCGCAGTGTTGGATGACAAAGGTAAATATGACAGATTTTTCGCGCCCAAAGGCTATATTCAGGCATGTAAGTATAGCGCTGATACGCCCCAATGCGACGAAGGCCCGTGATGTGATAGCCGGTTTCTTCAAACACTTCACGGTGCAAGGCCCGCGTCGGAGTCTCGCCCGGATCCATACCGCCCCCTGGCAATTGCAACTCTGGCACCTCGGCATTTTGCAAGGTTAGCAGCAGATCCTGTCCTTGAAGGATCACCCCATAAGCACCCGGACGTTGCCTGTATAAAACACCTTTTTTTCGGGGTTCACCAAACCTTCTCATGCACGCTCCAACAAAGTAATTACAGCCAAAATCAGGACCGCATTTGCACTTATCCGAAAACAGCACTATTTCCTCGCGGTAACAAGGGTAAGAACCATGCAAACAGAAAATGACCACGAAATCTGGGATGATACCATCCTGCCATTCCAACTGGACCGCGCCGATGTGCGCGGCCGTGTCGCGCGACTGGACCAAACACTCGATCGAATACTCAGCCAGCATAAATATCCACCCATCATCTCTGGCTTGGTGGCAGAAGCCGCACTGCTGACCGCCTTGATCGGCCAAACCATTGATCTGCGGTGGAAACTGTCCATCCAAATCCGTGGAAGCGGACCTTTACGGATAATCGCAACCGATTATTTCGCCCCCAAAAGCCCGACCGAGCCAGCCGAAATTCGGGCCTACGCCAGCTTTGATGACGAAGCTGTGGCCAACAGCGACCTTGCTCCGTTTGACTTGCTGGGCAGCGGCATGTTCGCGATTTTGATTGATCAGGGCAGCGGCACCCAACCCTATCAGGGAATCACGCCTTTGACGGGCGGGTCGCTATCGGCTTGTGCGGAAACCTATTTCGCCCAATCCGAACAATTGCCAACCCGTTTTGTGACATATGCGGCGCAGGACCTTGGCCAGCCAGCCGGCCCGAAGTGGCGCGCGGGCGGGGTAATGTTACAACATATGCCCAAGGCCTCGCCTTTTGCCAAAGATGGCGGATCAGGGGAGGGTGGATTGCTGCAACCCCAAGATCTGTTGCACGATGACGATGAGGAAAACTGGAACCGTGCGATGATCTTGCTCAACACCGTTGAAGAAATGGAGTTAATCGGTCCGCATGTAGGGCAAGAACAACTGCTACGGCGGCTGTTTCACGAGGAAGAACCACGTGTTTTCCCCGCCCAACCTATGGCTTTCGGCTGCACCTGCGGTGAGGATAAAGTCCGCCAAACCATGTCAATTTATTCCGCTAAAGACATCAAATCCATGACGGCAGACAACGGTATGGTGACCGCAGATTGCCAATTCTGCGGCGCCCATTACGAACTCCCGCCCGAGACTTTGGGGAAAGACGCGCCCGATGCCACTTGAAGCGGATATCGCGGGTGAATTTGATGATCTGGCGCGGATTGAATCCGCTTTAGCCGCGCCAGACACACACTTGGGCTCGTCGGATTTCGACCTCAATCAGGATGGGGCGGATCCCTCGTGGAAATTTCGCCCCGCTGCAGTTCTGGTACCGCTGTTTTTGTCACCGGACGGGCCCAAACTGATCCTCACAAAACGTGCTGCCCATCTGAAACACCACCCCGGGCAAGTTGCTTTCCCCGGCGGCAAAGTGGATGCCAGCGACGCCAGCATCGAAGACGCCGCTTTTCGCGAAGCCTATGAAGAAATCGGTCTGCTGCGCAAACAGACCCGTCGGATCGGAACCTTGCCGCCTCATAAAACCGTGACCGGCTTTGAGGTTCACCCCATTGTGGCGACCGTTTCGCCCGATTTCATCTCGCGCTCTGATCCGGGTGAAGTGGCCGAAGTTTTTCAGGTTCCGCTGGAACATGTCCTTGATCCTGCGAATTATTTCATCGAAGGCCGTGTCTGGATGGGCAAGCCGCGCCGCTATTATGTGGTCCCTTACGGGCCTTATTATATCTGGGGTGCGACTGCGCGGATGCTACGGCTTTTTGCGGAAAAACTTGGGCAATCCAATGCAGATCACCGCTGACTGGCTACGCGCTGACGCCTCGCAAGCTGTGCTATCGGCACTTTCAGAACAGGGGTTTGCGGCCTATTTTGTTGGCGGCTGCGTCCGCAATGCGCTGCTAAATGCGCCTGTGTCTGATTTGGATGTGGCCACATCCGCACGGCCAAAAGACGTGGATGCGCTGATGCAGGCCAAGGGGTTTCGCACGGTGCCCACAGGCCTTGATCACGGCACGATAACCGTGATTATCGACGGGCAAAGTTTTGAGGTCACCAGTTTTCGCAAAGACGTTGAAACCCACGGGCGGCGCGCTGTTGTGGCGTTTTCCAGCGATATTCACGACGATGCGCGGCGGCGGGATTTCACTATGAACGCGCTTTACGCCGATGCAAACGGCGTGGTGACAGACCCGTTAAACGGCCTGCCTGACCTGCTGGCGCGGCGGCTGCGATTTATCGAGGACGCCGACACCCGCATCAAAGAAGACTATTTGCGCATCCTGCGGTATTTCCGGTTTTTCGCTTGGTACGGTGATCAAACCGAAGGGCTGGACCCAGATGCCCTGTCCGCCATAACCGCAAATCTGGACGGTCTGGACCAATTGTCAAAAGAGCGTATCGGGGCGGAGATGCGGAAACTTTTGTCAGCGGATCATCCCGAAATCGCTGTTGCGACCATGGAACAGACGGGCGTTTTGAACCAGATTCTTCCAGGCTGTTCGGCGCGTGCCCTTGGCCCGTTGGTCCATTTGGAAAGTCAGCTTGGTCTGCCCAAAGACTGGCTTCGTCGTTTACTGGTTCTGGGCGGGCGGGAGTTGAAATCCGCCTTGCGGCTCAGCAATGCAGACGCCGCTAGGATCAAAAAATTCAAATTGGCCAATGAGGCTGCGGCATCGATTCGCGAAACAGCCTACAGGTTCGGGGCTGCAACCGCCCTTGATCTGGCACTCGTGCAATCGGCGAGCCTTGGCGCCGCGGTTGATCCAAAGGTCCTGCAACTGGCCGAACAGGGCGCCGCTGCGGTCTGTCCTGTGACCGCCAAAGACCTGCCAGACTATGAAGGTAAGGCGCTCGGGATTAAATTACGGGAAGTTGAAGCAAATTGGATCGGTTCAGGTTTCACAAAAACCAAAGCTGACCTATTGGGCGATTAACCAAGATGCGAATCGCCCACCCTGCCACTTTCGGCGCGGGGCGTTTTTCTATAAGGCAACGGTATGACAGAACTTATCATCGAAACACTCGGCAGTCAGGGCGACGGCACCAGCACACTGGACGGCGCTGAAATTTTTGCGGCCTTCACTGTGCCGGGTGAAAAAGTCAGCGGCGATCTGGTCGGCGACCGGCTGGAAAACGTGAAAATTCTTGAACCCTCCCCGATCAGGGTCAAAGCACCGTGCAGCCATTTCAAAACCTGCGGCGGCTGTGCGACCCAGCATATCAGCGGCGATTTTCTGGCCGATTGGAAGCAATCCATTGTGTCCACCGCCCTGAAACGCCAAGGGATTGAAGCTGCGTTTCGCCCGACCCAGACCTCTCCCGCCAATTCACGGCGGCGTGCGGTGTTTACGGGCAGACGCACCAAAACCGGCGCGATGCTGGGGTTTCACGCGCGCAGTTCCGAACAACTGGTGATGATCGACCATTGCAGTTTGATTCATCCCGATATTCTGGCTGGATTTGATGGGCTAAAGGCGCTTGTCAAACTTGCCACCACCCGTAAAGGCACCGTGCGCCTGTCTGTTTCCACCAGTCTGGGCGGGCTTGATGTGGATCTAACCGACGCTAAACCGATGGATACCACCAGCCTGCAAGAGGTGGTGAAAATCACCCATGACCATGGATTCGCACGGGTTTTCTGGAATGGCGACATCGTATTGGAACGCCAACCCGCACAACAGGATTTTGGCGGCGGTCTGGTCACCCCGCCCAATGGGGCCTTTTTGCAAGCCACCGCCGAGGGCGAGGCTGCTTTGCTGTCCGCTGTGACTGAAATCGTCGGGAAATCCAAAGCGGTCGTCGATCTGTTCGCGGGATGTGGCACGTTTTCCATCCCGCTAGCCAAACAAGCTGAGGTTTTGGCCGTGGAATCCAGCAAACCCATGTTGGATGCAATGGATAAAGGCTGGCGGCAAGCCATCGGCCTGAAACGGTTAAAAACACTCACCCGTGATCTGTTTCGCAACCCGTTGCAGCCCGACGAATTGAAAAACTTTGACGCCATTGTGATGGACCCGCCCCGCGCAGGCGCCAAAGAACAAGCCAGACAAATCGCTGACAGCAAAGTGAAAACACTGGCGTTTGTGTCGTGCAATCCAGCAACCTTTGCCCGCGATGCCCGCACTTTGATTGACGGCGGCTACACACTTGAATGGGTGCAGGTCGTGGATCAGTTTTTATGGTCAAGCCATTGTGAATTGGTCGCTAAATTTACCCGCCCTTAACCCTAGCCCCCTAACATCAGAGTTCTTATAAAATCACTATGGACAGTTCTACACAGCCAATCGGCACCAGCGGTTTTCGCGATACCCTGACCCGTTGGGTCGAATCTTCTTTAGTGCGCAACTTTGTGCTGGCCGTGATTGTGCTCAACGCAATTGTGCTAGGGTTGGACACTTCGGAAACGGCAAAACGGATGTCCGGTGGCCTGTTGGGGGTCATTGATAACATCTGCCTGTTGATTTTTGTGATCGAACTGGCCGCCAAGCTGATCGCCTATGGCTGGCGCTTCTTTCTGGTGCCTTGGAACATTTTTGATTTTCTGGTGGTCGGCGTATCGCTGGCACCGGGCAGTGGCGGTCTGTCGGTGTTGCGTGCCCTGCGAATCTTGCGGGTGCTGCGGGTCATTTCCTTTGCCCCTAGCCTGCGCCGTGTAGTTGAAGGGTTCGTTTCCGCCCTTCCCGGTATGGCATCAGTCTTTTTGCTGATGGCGATTATTTTCTACATCGGGTCGGTGATGGCCACCAAACTGTTTGGCCCTGCCTTTCCCGATTGGTTCGGAACTTTAGGGCGCTCGGCCTATTCGCTGTTCCAGATCATGACGCTGGAAAGTTGGTCCATGGGCATCGTGCGGCCTGTTATGGTGCTGTACCCCTATGCATGGATGTTTTTTGTGCCGTTTATTATGGTCACAACCTTTGCCGTGGTGAACCTGTTGGTGGGTTTGATCGTGAATTCCATGCAAGACGCCCATCAATCCGAAAACGCCGAGGCGACGGATGCCTACCGCGACGATGTAGTGGCGAAATTGGATGAAATCAGCGAAAGACTGGCCAAGCTGGAAAAATAACCGGTCAGGCCCGCGCCTGACCGATCTGCGCAATCCCCAGAACATCCAGCACTTTGGCTTCGATCTGGGGGGCGTTCATTCCCGCCACATCATACATTTTCAACGGGCTGCTCTGGTCGATAAACGTATCGGGCAGCACCATTGAACGGAATTTCAAACCCCGATCAAACACGCCCTCTTCGGCCAGAAACTGGGCCACGTGTGATCCAAAACCGCCAATTGCGCCTTCTTCAATCGTGATCAGCGCCTCGTGGTTGGCAACCAGATCGCGGATCAAATCCTCGTCCAGCGGTTTGGCAAAACGGGCATCCACAATGGTTGGGTTAATCCCCTTACGGGCCAGCAAAATCGCGGCCTGTTCACATTCCTGCAAGCGCGTTCCGAACGACAAAAGTGCCACGCGGCTGCCCTGTTGGATGATCCGGCCTTTGCCAATTTCCAGCGGAATTCCCACAGCAGGCAGATCAACGCCCACGCCTTCCCCGCGTGGAAAGCGGAACGCGCTGGGGCGGTCGTTGATGCTGGCGGCGGTGGCGACCATATGCACCAGCTCTGCTTCATCGGCAGCGGCCATGACGACAAAATCCGGCAAGTTCGTAAGAAATCCAATGTCAAAACTGCCCGCATGGGTGGCACCATCCGCGCCAACCAGTCCCGCGCGATCAATGGCAAAGCGCACAGGCAGGCGCTGAATCGCCACGTCATGCACCACTTGGTCATAGCCCCGCTGCAAAAATGTGGAATAGAGCGCGCAAAACGGTTTCATCCCGCCTGCCGCCATGCCCGCACAAAAAGTCACCGCATGTTGTTCGGCAATGCCCACATCAAAACAACGCGATCCGAAACGGGCGGCGAATTTATCAAGCCCTGTGCCATCAGGCATGGCGGCGGTCACAGCGACGATCTTGCTGTCTTTTTCCGCTTCCGCCATCAGACTTTGGGCGAAAACAGATGTATAACTCGGCGCATTGGACGGTGTTTTTTTCTGCTTGCCGCTGACCACATCAAATTTGGCGACCCCGTGATATTTATCAGCGGAATCTTCGGCAGGGCCATAGCCTTTGCCCTTTTTGGTGATCACATGAATCAGCATCGGCCCCGTGGCCCGTTGCTTGACGGTGCGCAGCACGCTTAGCAATTGATCCATGTCATGCCCGTCAATCGGCCCCAGATAGGAAAAGCCAAGCTGTTCGAACAGGGTACCGCCAACGGTCATGTGTTTGACCATATCCTTAGCCCGTTTTGCGCCATCCTGAAACGGTTCAGGCAATAGGGAAATCGCGCTTTTGGCAGCGGATTTCAATTCCTGAAACGGTTCGCCCGCATACAGCTTTGACAGATAGGCCGACATGGCCCCCACAGGCGGCGCGATGGACATTTCGTTGTCATTCAGGATCACAAACAGCCGTTTTTTCAAATGGCCTGCGTTGTTCATCGCCTCATAGGCCATGCCAGCAGACATGGCGCCGTCACCGATTACCGCAATGGCATCGCCCAGACCGTGGTCTGGTGCGCCGCCCAGATCACGGGCAACAGAAAACCCGAGTGCCGCAGAAATTGACGTAGAACTATGGGCCGCGCCAAAGGGATCAAAGGCGCTTTCGCTGCGTTTGGTGAAACCTGACAGGCCGTTTTCCTGCCGCAGGGTGCGAATCCGATCGCGCCGTCCTGTCAGGATTTTATGGGGGTAGCACTGGTGGCTTACATCCCAGATCAGCCGGTCCTTGGGGGTATCAAACACCGCATGAATTGCCGTTGTCAGTTCAACCACACCCAGCCCAGCGCCCAAATGCCCGCCCGTTTCAGACACTGCCGAAATAGTTTCTGCCCGCAGTTCATCGGCCACTTGACGCAATTGCACATCCGAAAACCGCTTCAGGTCCTCGGGGGTTTTCACTTGATCCAGCAGGGGGGTCTTTGGTCTATCGCTCACAAGGTGTTCCTTCTTGTGGGTGGTTTTATCACAAGTCGCGGCTTATGACGAATTGGGCCACTTGTCGCAATGGCTCTGCACTGGAGCCATAGACCGACAGGGCATCGCAGGCGTCTTCCACCAAGGATTTGGCCTTCGTTTGCGCCGCTTCAAGCCCCAGAATGGAAACAAACGTGGCTTTTCCCGCCTCTGCGTCCTTTTGCAGCCGCTTGCCCGCCACCGCCGCGTCGCCGATCACATCCAGCACGTCATCCTGTATCTGAAACGCAAGGCCGAGAGCGGTTGAGAACGCCGCCAATGGCTTTGCATCTTCTTGCGCCAAGGTTGCGCCGGAACAGGCGGACCATTCGATCAAAGCACCGGTTTTATTGGCCTGCAACGCGGTGATCTGATCCAGCGTCAAAGGGGCCGTCGCGGTTTCAGCGGCGATGTCTTGCACCTGCCCCAAAACCATCCCCGATGCGCCAGCGGCACGGGCCATATCCGCAACCAATTTCACCCGAACCACAGCATTAGCCGAGGTTAACGGATCGGCCAGAATTTCAAACGCCAGCGTTTGCAGTGCATCGCCTGCCAGCACAGCCGTTGCCTGATCCCATTTCACATGCACAGTGGGTTTACCGCGGCGCAGATCGTCGTCATCCATGCAAGGCAGGTCGTCATGGACCAGCGAATAAGCGTGCATACATTCAATCGCCGCCGCTGTGTTAATCACGTCGATCCCGAACAATGCTGCCGATTCCACAGCCAGATAGGCGCGCAACCGCTTACCCCCGTTCAGGGCCGCGTGGTGCATTGGCGCGGCAATCGGGTTGACGGCAACAGGGGGCAAAGACTCGCGCAGCGCCCGTTCTGTGGCAGCCGCTATGCGGGCCAGTCTATGGGTAAATTCTTCCACTGGGACTAGCCTTCAAAGGCTTTCAAACCCGCAGGATTGCCATCCGCGCCAAGGGTGATCTGGGCGATTTTTTCTTCCGCCTCTTTCAGCTTCACTTCGCAATGTTTTTTCAGCGCAGCACCGCGATCATACAGTTTGATACTGTCTTCCAGCGCCACCTGACTGCTTTCCAACTGGCCCACGACCTTTTCCAGCTCCGCCATTGCGGTTTCAAAATTCATTTCGGAAACGGGTGTATCAGCCATCAGCCTTGCTCCATCAAAACGCTTACATGGGCCGCAACCGAAGCAGCCAAAGCCTGCAAATCATATCCACCCTCCAAAGTCGAGACCACACGGCCCTGACAGTTGGCTTGCGCGAAATCACACAGGCTGCGGGTGGCCCATGCGAAATCGTCCTCGGTAAAGTTCAGATTGGCCAGTGGGTCGCGGGCATGGGCGTCAAACCCTGCGGAAATAAAGATCATTTCGGGCTGGTGGCGGTCCAGCGCGGGCATGATTTCCTGCTCAAAGACACGGCGCAACATCCGCCCATCCGCATGGGGTTCCAGCGGCGCATTCACCACGTTGTTATGGGCGCCGGTTTCATAAATTGCGCCTGACCCCGGGTACAGTGGCATCTGATGGCTAGAGGCGAACAGAATACGGGCATCATCCCAAACCAGATCTTGTGTGCCATTGCCGTGATGCACGTCAAAATCCACAATCGCCACCCGTGACAAGCCGTGATGATCCAGCGCATGGCGCGCGCCGATGACCACGTTGCCAAAGTAACAAAACCCCATCGCCGTCTGTTTTTCCGCGTGATGACCGGGCGGGCGCGTGGCGCAGAAAGCGTTTTTCGCTTGCCCAGACATCACCAGATCAACCGCATTCACATTGGCCCCAACCCCGCGCAGCGCCGCGCGCAGCGTGCCTGTCGACAGCGACGTATCCCCGTCAATAAAGTGGAATCCATCGTCCGGAACCGCCGCTTTCATCGCGGCCAGATGGGCGGCAGGGTGGGCCAGCAACACCTGTTCATCCGTGCCAAGGGGCGCATCCAGCCGCATCAAAGCGTCAAATTCAGGCGTGTCGAGCCGGTCCAAAATCGCTTGCAACCGTGCCACAGATTCAGGATGCCCCTGCGGATTATGGTGCTGCAAACAATCACTGTGGGTCAGGAAAGCTGTGGTCATGGCACGTCTTTCTTGCTTGCTGAAGAGTCAGATAGTTATATCAGTCGGGCGCCAGCATATAGCCCGCGCCGCGCACGGTTTGCAGATAGCGGGGGGATTTGGGATCGGCCTCAATCTTGCGGCGCAGACGGGTGATTTGCACATCCACCGCGCGCTCTTGGGATTGATCATCGTCACGGCCCAAATCCTCTACCAGTTTACCGCGGCTGATCGGGGCATGGGGGCTGGCGGAAAAGATCCGCATCAACGCGCTTTCGGTGGCCGTCAGGCGGATCAAGGCATCGCCTTCCCACAGCTCTCCGCGGGTCACATCATAGCGTACAGGGCCCAGTTGCAGGGTCTTTGGCACCTCGACGCTGGGCTGTTCCACCGGCACGCGGCGCAAAATCGCATTGATCCGCAGCACCAGTTCTTTGGGTTCAAACGGCTTGGACAGATAATCATCCGCGCCCGCCTCTAGCCCGAGAATCCGTTCGCTGGCTTCGCCTTTGGCGGTCAGCAACAGGATCGGCGTGGTCAGGGTTTCGCGCAGACTGCGGGTCAGGGTCAGACCATCCTCCCCCGGCATCATCACATCCAGCACGATCAGGTCGAATTCCAGTCCGCCCAGCAACCGCCGCGCATGGGCCGCATCCCGTGCCGCCGTCACCCAATAGCCATTACGCGACAGAAACTTCTGCAATAGGGTGCGGATACGTTCGTCATCGTCAACGATCAAAATATGGGCGTCGGCCAGCAGTTCATTCATGTAACATCAATCCTTTACCAGCTTCTTAACATGCTGGCGCATTTCCGGGTCCATTATATTTTCCAGAACCTTACGAAATCCTTGCACAGCGTCTGGACCCGCCTCTTTATAGGCTTTGCGCAGACGTTTGCGCTGGGTGGCGGACAGGTCGGCTTCCATCGCCTCGCCCGATGGTGTCAGGTGCAAATGCCGCTCACGGCGGTCTTTGACACCGACTTTACTGTCCACCAAACCATCCTCGATCAACTGGCGCAACACGCGGTTCAGGGATTGTTTGGTCACCCCCAGAATATCTAAAAGCGCGTTCACCGTGGTGCCGGGACGGCGGTGAATAAAGTGGATCGCCCGATGATGCGCCCGCCCGTAGGTGTAATTTTCCAAAATCCGGTCTGGATCAGAGGTAAACCCCCGATAGGCAAAGAACAGCAGTTCGATCCCCTGCAAAAGCTGGTCATCGGTCAGAAACAGCAGGTTTTCCCCGCCCGGTTGCAAACGATCCTGCATATTTGATATTTCATCCGATCACAAAATTTACTGGTGTCTGCCAATTTATGTCAGTCTTGTTGACTTTCCAAGAATCAAATGATAGCAAATTTCGACTTTGGCGTAATTTTATGTCTTATTTCGACGCAATTACGCAACTTTATGCAAACAGACTGCTCTACTGGAGGAAATACAATGGCCGGCGCTTATGATGATCGTGATGGTTTTATCTGGCTGGACGGGGAAATGGTGCCTTGGCGCGACGCCAATGTGCACATTTTAACCCATGCCCTGCACTATGCTTCATCCGTATTCGAGGGCGAGCGGGCCTATAACGGTAAAATCTTCAAAAGCCGCGAACATTCCGCCCGTTTGTTGTTTTCTGGTAAGGAATTGGACATCCCGATCCCTTATACTGTCGATGAAATCGAAGCTGCGAAATATCAGGCGCTTGAAGCCAGCGGCCTGAAAGACGCCTATGTGCGCGTTGTGTGCTGGCGCGGGTCGGGCAATGACATGGGCGTGGCATCTGCCAATAACCCTGTACGCATGGCTGTCGCTGTTTGGGAATGGGGTGCCTATTACGGGGACGCCAAAATGAAAGGCGCAAAGCTGGATATTTCCCGCTGGAAACGCCCGTCGCCCGAAACCATCCCGTGTTTCGCCAAAGCCGCAGGCCTGTATATGATCTGCACCATGGCCAAGCACGAGGCCGAGGCCAAAGGCTGTTCGGACGCCATGATGTTTGATTATCGCGGCTATGTGGCCGAAGCCACCGGCGCGAACATCTTTTTTGTCAAAGACGGCGCAGTCCACACCCCGAAACCCGATTGCTTTTTGAACGGATTGACCCGTCAAACCGTCATCGGCCTGTTGAAAGACCGCGGCATCGAAGTGATTGAACGTCACATCATGGCCGAGGAACTGGACGGCTTTGAACAATGCTGGCTGACAGGCACCGCCGCCGAAGTGACCCCTGTGGGACAAATCGGCGAACATACCTTTGAAGTCGGCGAATTGGCGCGCAGCATCGCGCAAGAATACGAAACGCTGGTGCGCACCTAAACACCCGCCCCCTCTTCTGCCTTGAGACTGCTCGGTTGCTCTGATACCCTAAGGGTATCTCAGCGCCCGAGTGTGGGCGTCGTATATTCGGAGGACATCGTTCTGACTGAACGTGTTGAGGCCCAAGCGGCTGAAAAAGAAGAAAACATTCCAGCGATGTCGATGCTGGACCTGATCTTGAACTCGCTGCAAAGCGATAAGGCCGAAGACATCGTGACAATTGATCTGGCGGGAAAATCATCCGTTGCAGATCACATGGTGGTGGCCTCTGGCCGGTCCACCCGTCAAGTTGTGGCTATGGCTGAAAAAATGACGGACCGCCTGAAGCAGACTATGGGCGTGATCACCCGGACCGAGGGCAAAAGCTCTGGGGATTGGGTTTTGCTGGACGCAGGCGATGTGATTGTGCATCTGTTCCGCCCCGAAGTGCGCGATTTCTACCAGTTGGAAAAAATGTGGCAGGGCATGGCGGACGACGCGAGCTAAACCATTGATGCGGCTTCATATTATAGCCGTTGGGCGCTTGCGAAAAGGGCCTGAACTGACGCTGATTTCCGATTATCTGGACCGATATGAAAAAACAGGCCGCGCCCTTGGGTTGGGGCCTGTTTCCATTATCGAGGTCGAGGATAAAAAGGGCGGCGGCATGGCCGCCGAGGCGGATTTACTGCGCAAAGCCACGCCCAAGGGCGCGTTAACCATGATTATGGATGAACGTGGCAAGCTCATCAGCTCGATCGATTTTTCCGATAAACTGGCCCAGTGGCGCGACACAGGCACGCAAGATCTGGCGATTCTTATTGGTGGGGCCGATGGTCTGGCCCCTGATTTGCGCGCCGAGGCGGATTTTGCCCTGTCGTTCGGCAAAATGGTCTGGCCCCATATGTTGGCCCGCGTGATGTTAAGCGAACAACTTTACCGTGCGGCGTCAATTCTGGGGAATGCGCCGTACCATCGCGTGTGATTTCCCCTTTGCAGATCACGAAAACTTGCCATCTGGCCCCATCACCGCTATCTGCAACCACAAGGCAATAACCCGACCAGAGGCAAACAGATGACCCCGATCAAACCCGTTGTACTGTGTATTCTGGACGGTTGGGGGTTGCGCCCCGAAACCGATGGCAATGCTGTCGCGCTGGCCCCTACACCCAATTTTGACCGCATCATGCAGGACTGCCCCCATGATACGTTAACCACCTTTGGCCCTGATGTGGGTCTGCCCGAAGGCCAGATGGGCAATTCCGAGGTGGGTCATATGAACATCGGCGCGGGCCGTGTGGTGGAAATGGATCTGGCCAAGATCAACGGCATTATCAAACGGGGCGAACTGGCGGACCAGCCCGCGGTGCAGCGGATTATCAATGCGGGCAGTAACACGGTTCATCTGTGCGGCGTGCTGTCGGATGGTGGGGTGCACAGCCATCTGGATCACATGATTGCCATGGTGAACGTGCTGGTGGACGCAGGCCGCAAAGTCGCGCTGCATCTGTTTACAGACGGGCGCGATGTGGCCCCGAAATCGGCCAGCGGATATCTGGAAACCCTGCAAGCCGCGCTGCCAGAAAACGCGTTTATCGCAACTGTGTCAGGGCGCTATTACGCGCTTGATCGTGACAATCGCTGGGACCGTGTTGCAATGGCCTTTGAGGCTATGGTGAACGGCACTGGCCCTGCCTTTGACACCGCAGACATGGTGATTTCAGACAATTACGCCAATGACATAAGCGATGAATTTTTCAAACCCGCCGTGCTTGGCGATTATATGGGTATGGTGGACGGCGATGTGCTGGTCTGCCTGAACTTTCGCGCCGACCGCGCCCGTGAAATCCTTGCCGCCATCGCAGAACCCGATTTTAACGGTTTTGCTACAGGCCCACGGCCCGAACTGGCACTGGTCAGCGGCTTTACCCAATACTCCAAGGCCCACAGTGCCTATGTGGATGTGATTTTCCCCGAAGAAGACATCGTGAACACCATCGGGTCTTGGGTCGCACAAAAGGGTCTGTCCCAATTCCGCATTGCCGAGACTGAAAAATACCCCCACGTGACCTTTTTCCTGAACGGCGGCGTGGAAATTCCCGCATCGGGCGAAGATCGCTATCTCGCGCCCAGCCCCAAGGTTGCCACCTATGATCTGCAACCCGAAATGTCATCAGCCGAGGTGACAGAGCATCTGGTGGGCGCGATCCAATCAGGCAAATATCACCTGATCGTAGTGAATTACGCCAACCCCGATATGGTCGGCCATACAGGGGATTTGCAGGCCGCCATGGCCGCTTGTTCCGCTGTAGATGCGGGATTGGGGCAGGTTCTGGCCGCGCTGGATACAGCGGGCGGGGCGATGGTTCTTTGCGCAGATCACGGCAATTGCGAAACCATGATTGATCCCGTGACGGGCGGGCCACATACCGCTCATACCACCAACCCCGTACCTGTGGCCTTGATTGGCGGGCCAAAAGGCGCAAAACTGCGCGCACAGGGCCGTCTGGCCGATCTGGCGCCCACCTTACTGGCGCTGATGGGACTGGACCAACCACCAGAAATGACAGGCAAGAGTTTGCTAGAAGCATGAGCGCAGGACGCAAATTTTTAGGGGCGATTCTGGTCGCAGCCCTTGGCTGTGGGCCTGTCTTTGCCAAAGACGATCCCGTGATCCAAGCCCAGCTTGCCGCCGAGGCCCTTACCGCTGCTTCCAAAGAACTGACCGAAGCCGAAAGCGCCAAAGATCGTGTCAAAGCCCTGACAGACACCGTGCGCGCCTATGAATCCGGTCTTAGCGCCATGCGCGACGGGCTGCGGGGCGCGACCATCCGCGAAAGGGTGATCCGGCTGGAATTCGAAAACCGCCGCGATCAGCTCAGCCGTTTACTGGGTATTCTGCAAACGCTGGAACGGGCCACCACGCCCATGCTGCTGATCCACCCCACAGGGCCGGTCGGCACCGCACGATCCGGCATGATGATGTCCGAAGTGACGCCATCCCTACAGCGCCAAGCCGAAGAATTGCGCAGCCAGCTTGAAGAATTACAAGCCCTGCGCCAGCTGCAAACCACGGCCGAACAAAAGCTGCGTTTGGGGCTGGCAGGGGTGCAACAGGCCCGCGTCGCCCTAAGTCAGGCAATTTCAGACCGCACCGACCTGCCCCAGCGCCTGACCGATGATCCGGTTAAGACCCAGATACTGGCCGACGGGGCCACGTCACTGGAAATGTTTGCAGGCAGCATCGGTGTTCTGCCCCCCCAACCGCAAACCGCTGTCAGCATTCCCTTTGAAAAGATGCGCGGCACCCTGCGCCTGCCTGTGGACGGAACCTTACTGCGTGGCTTTAACGAGGTGGACGCCGCAGGGCTAAAACGCCCGGGCCTTGTGATTGCTGCACGGCCCCTTGCGCTGGTCAGCGCCCCTGTTGCCGCCACCATACGATATGCAGGCGCCTTTCTGGATTACGGAAACGTGATTATTCTGGAACCCCAAGCAGGCTATTTACTGGTGATCGCTGGTATGGAACAGGTTTATGGAGAAATCGGCCAAGTGGTCGATCAAATGGCCCCTATCGGTTTGCTGGGTGGAAATCAGACAGGCGCACAAGAATTTTTGATCGAAGCTTCAGATGGCGGTGGCGCAATTGCGCAAGAAACGCTCTATATGGAGCTGAGATATAACGGCAAACCCGTAGACCCTGGCGTCTGGTTTGCCATAAACGACAGGTAGGATGGATTGATGAAGAAACTTGCATTGGCCGCAATTGGCGGAACACTGGCAGGCATTGTGATAACCGCACAACTGACAGGCCCCCTGATCGCCCAAGAAGCCGCGCGCACAAAATCCACATATGAACAACTCGATCTGTTCGGCGATATTTTCGAACGCATCCGTTCTGCCTATGTTGAAGAAGTGGACGAACAGGAACTGATCCGGTCAGCCATCAACGGGATGTTAACCTCGCTTGATCCACATTCGTCTTATCTGCCCCCCGAAGACTTTGATTCCATGCAAGTGCAAACACGGGGTGAATTTGGCGGCCTTGGGATCGAAGTGACCCAAGAAAACGGCTTTGTAAAAGTCGTCAGCCCGATCGACGACACCCCCGCCGCCAATGCGGGCATTCAAGCAGGCGACTTCATCACCCAAGTGGACGGTGACAGCACGCTGGGCATGACGCTGGACGATGCGGTTGAACTGATGCGCGGGCCAATTGGCAGCGAAATCGTGATCACCATCGTGCGCGAAGGCACCGACGATCCGTTTGACGTTACGATTGTACGCGACACCATCAAAGTCAAAGCCTCCCGCGCAAGGGTCGAAGGCGATAGCGTGGTGCTGCGAATCACCACATTCTCGGATCAGACCTATGCCAACCTCGAAGCAGGCCTGAACGAGAAAGTCACCGAACTGGGCGGCATCGACAAGGTCAGCGGCTTTGTCATCGACCTGCGCAACAACCCGGGCGGCCTGCTGAACCAAGCAATTCTGGTCAGCGATGCCTTCCTTGAAAAGGGCGAAATCGTATCCACCCGCGGGCGCAACGCCCAAGACAGCGAGCGGATCAACGCCCAGCCCGGCGATCTGGCCCAAGGTAAACCGGTTGTGGTTCTGATCAACGGCGGCTCTGCCTCGGCCTCTGAAATTGTGGCAGGCGCGTTGCAAGACCACCACCGCGCGGTTGTGATCGGCACACGGTCCTTCGGCAAAGGCTCGGTCCAGACAATTATGCCACTTCAAGGCGACGGGGCCATGCGCCTGACAACAGCGCGCTATTACACCCCATCTGGCCGTTCCATTCAGGCGCTGGGCGTTTCCCCTGACATCATTGTGGAACAACGCCCCCCCATCGAAGTAGCCGCCGAAGAAGACGCCCGCCAGCAACGGTTTGAAGCCGATTTGCGCGGCTCTTTGACCAATGACAGCCTGACAGACGATCAGCGCAAACAGCTGGAAGAAGAACGCAACGTGGCCCAAAAAGCCGCAGAACTGCGCAATCAGGATGCACAGCTGGCCTATGCGCTGGATGTGTTGAAAGGCTTGTCGGTTCTAGAGAAAGACAGCGAATGACCCCCGAAGCCATAGCTGATCTTCCTTACCGTCCCTGCGTCGGGCTGATGGTCGTAAACCGCGAAGGCCATGTCTTTGCGGGGCAACGGCTGGATAATTTCAAAGATGCCTGGCAAATGCCCCAAGGCGGCGTTGAAAAAGGCGAAGCGCCCCGCGATGCGGCCCTGCGGGAACTGGAAGAAGAAACCGGCATCCCTGCCAGCGCAATCGAAGTTCTGGCCGAATCCGAAGACTGGATTCCCTACGACCTGCCCCATGCGCTGGTGCCAAAACTGTGGAAAGGCCGCTTTCGGGGCCAAAAACAAAAGTGGTTTTTGCTGCGCTTTACCGGCGATGACAGTCTGGTCAATATCGCCACCGCAGAGCCTGAATTCCGCGAATGGTGCTGGATCAATCCCCAAGAACTGCTGGAAAAAATCGTCCCCTTCAAACGGGACACCTACGAACGGGTGATCCGCGAATTCAAAGAATTCACAGGATGAAACTTGGCGCTGCGCTGATCCTGTCTGCCTGCCTGTCTGCGTCACAGGCAGGTGCGCTCAGCTGCATGCGCCCCAATCTGGCCGAAACCTTTAACCGGTTCCAAGCCTCGGATGACATCTATAATATTGCAGTGGGGACCCTGCGGATAACAGGGAAAATTCCACCTTATGTAGAAGGCAAACCCCGAAGCGTGCCCGCCGAATTTTCAGGCCGTTTCATGGGGTTAAACGGCTTAGGTAAACCACAAACCCGCGCCCTGACCCTTAAAACCCACTGCGTGGCCCACTGGTGCGGCGGCATCCCGAATGATGCCGGCACAGAGCAGCTTTTGTTCCTGCGCCAGTCAGACAACGGCCCCGTCCTAGACTTAGGCGCCTGCCCCGAAGGCAACGTGTCTTCTGTCACACAAAGCCGCCTTGACCTGCTGCAATCCTGCCTGAAACGGGGTAAATGTTCCGCATCCGACCTGCAAAAGATGGAACAGTTCTGACAGCTTTGGTATTGGATATTTGACCCAAAAAGAGGCTCTTTACGGTTTTTTAACTGAACTGCCCGAAAGTGACTATGCGGTACAGCCTGGGAAGGCGATGACCGTCCAAAAAGAGGGCGTTCCGTCGGTTCTCCACGGGACGCCTGACCGCTCTTTTTGGGTCAAATATCCAATACCGGCCCCGCAGAAAACTCTTCCCTTCAAACCCCTTCATGAGGACTCGCAAAAAGAACAAAACGTGAATATATTACAGAATGGCCTTCGTCGAACTGTGTACCACATCAAATTTCACCTTCCTAAGCGGCGGTTCCCACGCCGAGGAATACGCACGCCAGGCCTTTGGATTCGCCATGCCTGCCATCGCACTGGCCGATTGCAACTCCGTGGCGGGGGTCGTACGCGCCCATGTGGAACTGCGTGAAATCGCCCGCAAACTGCGCGAAACGGGCGAAGATGCGCTTGTGCCCCGTCTGGTACCAGCCGCCCGACTGGAAACCGTCGATGGGTTTTCACTGGTGGCCCTACCGCAGGATCGCACCGCTTGGGGGCATCTGTGCCAAATGCTGACACAGGCCAAAGCGCGGGCAGGCAAGGGGGAATGCGCCCTTTCGTTTGAGGATATTCTTGAATGGGGGGACGGGCTGGAAATGCTCATTCTCCCCACCAGCATCACCTATCCGCGCGGCGCGGGTGGATGGTTGCAACAGGCAGAACAGTTGACGCGCCGCTTTGGAACCGCCGTATCCCTGCTGATGGCGCCTTGTTATGACGGGCAAGACAGGGCGCGATTTGATCGGCTGGCGATACTGGCAAAACGGCTTGGCCTCCCCCCCGTTGCCTCGGCCACGCCAATGATGCACCGCGGCTCACGCCGGCGGCTGACCGATGTATTGACCTGCATCCGCGAAGGCCTGCGGATTGATGACATCGGGCACAAGGCCCTGTCCAACGCCGAGCGACATATGCGCGACGAGGCGGGTATGTTGCGGATTTTTGCAGGCCACACGGATGCCGTACACCGCAGCGCAGACATCGCCGCGCGCTGCCGTTTTTCCTTGGACGAGCTGAAATACGAATACCCCTCTGAAATCTCTGTCGGGGAACCGCCACAGGCGCGGCTGGACCGGTTGGCGCGCGCGGGCCTGAAATGGCGCTATCCCGAGGGGGTGCCGGATCGCGTCGCAAATATGTTGACCCATGAGCTGACCCTGATCGGTAAACTAGGGTATGCGCCCTATTTCCTGACAGTAAACGATCTGGTGGATTTCGCCCGCTCCCGTGACATCCTGTGTCAGGGGCGCGGCTCGGCGGCTAATTCGGTGACCTGCTATGCCCTTGGTGTCACCTCGGTTTCCCCCGAGGTGGGCACGATGGTGTTCGAACGTTTTGTATCGGAAGCCCGCGATGAACCCCCTGACATCGACGTAGATTTCGAACATGAACGCCGCGAGGAAGTGATCCAGTACATCTATGAACGCTACGGCCGCCACCGCGCGGGGTTGTGCGCGACGGTGATCCACTACCGCGGCAAACGCGCCATCCGCGAGGTGGGGCGGGTGATGGGGCTGTCGGGGGACACGATCTCGGCGCTGGCTTCGCAATTGTGGGGGTGGGGCAGCAACGGAATGCCCGAACAACAGCTGCGGGAATTGGGGCTGGACCCGAATGAACCGCGCCTGAAACAGACCCTTGATCTGGTAGATCAGATCATCGGCTTTCCGCGTCATTTATCCCAGCATGTGGGCGGTTTCATCATGACCGAGGGCCGTCTGGACGCGCTGATCCCCATCGAAAACGCCGCGATGGAAGGGCGCACGGTGATTTGTTGGGACAAGGATGATATCGACGCGCTAGGGATTTTAAAAGTGGATGTTCTGTCCCTTGGCATGTTGACCTGCATCCGCAAAGCCTTTGATCTTATTGAAAATCATCACGGAACCGAATACGCGCTCGCCACCCTGCCAGCCGAAGACCCGCAGGTCTACGACATGCTGTGCAAGGCTGACAGTCTGGGGGTTTTTCAGGTGGAAAGCCGTGCGCAGATGAATTTTCTGCCCCGTATGCGGCCGCGCAATTTCTATGATCTGGTGATCGAAGTGGCGATCATCCGCCCCGGCCCGATCCAAGGCGATATGGTGCATCCGTTCATCCGCCGCAGACAAGGGCTGGAGGAAGTCTCTTTCCCATCGGATGCTTTGGGTGAGGTGCTGGGCAAGACCCTTGGCGTGCCGCTGTTTCAGGAGCAAGCCATGCAAATTGCCATGATCGGCGCGGGGTTCACCCCGGAACAGGCCGATCGTTTGCGCCGTTCGCTTGCCACGTTCAAAAAGCATGGCAATGTGTCTGAATTTCGCGATCTCTTCATGACTGGCATGGCGAAAAACGGCTATGACGAAGACTTCGCCGCCCGTTGCTTTGGCCAGATTGAGGGCTTCGGCTCTTACGGGTTTCCCGAAAGTCACGCAGCCAGCTTTGCCCTGCTGGTCTATGCCAGCGCTTGGTTGAAATGCCACCACCCGGGGATTTTCGCCTGTGCCTTGTTGAACAGCCAGCCCATGGGGTTTTACGCCCCTGCCCAAATCGTGCGGGATGCGCGCGAACACGGGGTCAGCGTGCGGCCCGTTTGTGTCAACGCCAGTTATTGGGACAATGTGATGGAACCGGACGGGCACGGCGGATTGGCACTGCGGCTGGGGTTTCGGCAAATCAAAAAGATGCGCGAGGAAGAGTCCATGTGGATTTGTTCCGCACGGGGCAACGGCTATACCGAGGTGGAAGACCTCTGGCGCCGCGCCGGAACCCCGCCCCATGTGCTAGAAGTTCTGGCCGAGGCTGACGCTTTCGCCGCTTTGGGCACCGGCCGGAGAGAGTCTTTGTGGCAGGCCAAGGCTGTCAAAGGTGCCGAACCCCTGCCGCTGTTTGCGCAAGAATTGGACGGTGAAGGTCTGCAAGAATTACCCGTCACCCTGCCCGAAATGACCGAAGGCGAGAACGTGGTCGAAGACTATGTGTCCATGCGGCTGACCCTGCGCGCCCACCCCATGGCGTTATTGCGGCCCTTATTGACGCCAGACACTGCGCAGGCTGAAAAACCACGAAAATAGAGTCTTATTGCCCAATTTTGAGCCCGCGCTCTGCCAGAGTTGCAAGGGGCGAATAATCTGTAACAGCAGCGCCTTGCAACCGTACTTCACGCAGCTTTTCCAGATTGGACAGGGGGGATACATCCTCTACCGCCGTCGCGCTAAGGTCGAGAAACCGAAGGTTATCCAGACTGGCTAAAGGGGAAATATCCTCTACCGAGGTCAGGCCAAGATTCAATTCTACCAACAGATCCAGATCTTGCAGCGGCTTGATATCATGAACAAAAGTTCCATCCAGCCGCAGGATTTTCATCACAAACAGCTCTGACAGAGGGGAAATATCCTCAATCATGGTCCCGCCGAGTGACAGTTCGTGCATCACCTCAAACTGGCGCAGCACTGAAATATCGGTCACCAGACTGTCCGCCAGATTAAGCCAGCTCATATTTTTGTGGTCTTTCAACGGGCCAAGATCAGACACTAAAGTGCCCTGAATGCTTAACCGGCGCAGGTTGATCAGGCGTTTGAGCGGTGATAAATCCTCAATCAACGTGTCATCCGCGCCAATGTCTTCAAGCCAGATCATCTTCGCCAGCGGCGTCAAATCGGTAACAGGCGTGCCGTTCAGGTAAAGATGCCGCAAGGATGTGAGCCCTGCCAAAGGTGACAGGTCCACCACATCCGTGCCGGACATGCTGATCATTTCGACACCCTTCATGCGGGCCAAAGGCGACAGATCGGTGATCGAAGACCCGTCAAGGATCAGATCGCGCACATCGTCCAATCCATCGAGTCCCGAAAAATCATCCGACTGCACATTGCGCAAATCCAACACGCCTCGTTCAGACACATAAGCACCCAAAACATTCGTGCGGGTGTCGCTGTCTTCCACCTGATCCACGGGCAGTTGAAGATTGTCATTTTCGATGGGAACATTCACCTGCGAAAAGGCTGGAAACGCAAAGGCCGTCATCGCAAGAAGCGCCGGAAACAGACGTGCAAGCCGCATTAAATACCCCTATTTTTATGCTTTAAGTGTCTATATTTTGAAAATAGGCTCTGCCGCGCAAGTTACAACAGCTATTTAAAGTCAGGCTTGCCGCAAACCACCGCCGTTCTGGGAAATCCACTGATCCAGCGCGCGCATCTGGTCTGCGGTCATCCGCATGCCCAACCCCGTGCGCCGCCACAAAATATCCCGCGCGGTTCTGGCCCATTCATGTATCAACAACCAACGGACCTCAGCCTCAAACAGGCCAGCGCCGAAATCATGACCCAAGCCCCCCGAAGAATGCAAAATCTCGGCGCAATCGGTGCCGTAATGGGAAAAAAGCCGCTCTAGGTGGTCAGGGGGGATATGGGGAAAGGCCGCACGCAAGTCGCCAATCAGGTTTGAACGCAATTCCCGCTGGAAATCACCGCCCGGTAGCGTGGCAAAAGCGGTCCACCGCTTGCCAATCATACGGGCGAAGGGGGCCATTTCGGCCACTACATCTTCGGCCTGTTTACGCCAGTCACCCGCCGCGCCATCACGGATCACCAGACGGGGTGGGGAGTTTGAAATTTCAAGCGGTTTGGGCGGCAGCGGCACTGGTAGCGCGTCAGACATCCAAGTGGGCGCAGCGGAAATTCCAAAAGCCAGCGCCGCGATAGCCAGATCATCCGCCGAAGGGGCTGTTGCCGCCAAGACCCCAATGGCAACCGTTCCCGCATCGGATTCGACCCTAAAACAGGCGTTTTGACCCGTTTTTTGCGCCTCGCCACGGCCTGACCCCGCTTGGGCATACACCCCGATCCGCGCAGCCTGATTGGGTTGCATCTCGGTTTCATCCTGCAAAGTATCCACAAGGATTTTTGCCGTGACCGATTTCAATGCACCCCCCGCTTTTGACGCAATCTCAAGCTGCCAGCAGCTGGCCCCAACCGCGCGAATTTCAACAGTGGTCAGCGGTAGCATTACAGCGCCGCGATCCGCTGCGTCGCGGGCATTTAGCAAGGCAAACCGGCTGGCGGCTGTCGCGCTTAGCGAATAGGCCGCAGGCGCTGGCGCTGCCCCCAAAACCCGTTGCAGCAGTGACGGCTTAGCCGGTGACGGTTCTAGATCTGCCCCGAATTGCGGGCAAACCCGCTGCATCACATCCATTTCAAAGGCACTTGCCCCCTGTTCAGGAAACAAAAGCGCAAGCCCGTTGGCGAGGATATGCTGCTCAACCGAGCCGCCCAAATCCTCGGGCGCGGTCAGCAGCACCCGCAGACCGCGACCAGCCGCATCGCGGGCAATTGCACAGGCCAAAGGCCCGCCACCCAGAATGGCCAGATCAAAATCAATGGTTGCCAGTTTTCCCATTCACTCCCCCTGCACCGTAAACTATGGCACATACTGTTGCTGTGTCACCATAAACGTGTCTTCCCCCGACCAAATACCACATATAGCGGCGAAATACGGCTCAAAACCGTTTGTACCATGTCACATAAGCCGAGGTTCCTGTTTTTGCCGTACCTGTGGCATGGCGGATTTGATGGGCGGTTTTGGCCCCGACGGCGATGCTACCGCCGCCCGAAATCGGGATTTTCAGGTCCAGTCCGATGGCGGGTTCAAATGTATTATTGAACACGCGCCCCAATTGATCCGCCTTGGCCATCACGGAAATAAAGGGGGCAAGTTTCAGCTTTGTTTCCCGATATGGCAGTGCCACCGCCAGCTTGAACGATGCCTGCAACTGCCCGTTTTTCCGCTCGGACGCGTGCAATGACCCAGGCCCGCGGTAATTCGCCCAACCGCTAAGCACCAGTTCAGCCCCCTGGCGCCGTTGCAACCAATCGGGCTTCCAGGTTTTATAAACCGACGCATCCGCCGTCAGGATAAACGCGCTGCGCAACATGCCCGTAGAAAACTCCCGTTCCATTTTCCATTGGCTGCCAAATGACAGGCGCACCGCTTTGCTAAGCTGGTATTGAATTTCAGTACCCAGCGCGAAAGTCACCTTGTTATTATAGGAAAATCCTTCGCTATCCCCCAGAAAAGCCACAATCGCATAGGCCACAAGCGAGGTTTTATCCGACAGTTTGCGCAGGGTAATCGACGGTTTGATGTACAATTCGAACTTGGCATTTTCCGTGGGCGATTCCGTTACACCGGGCGGCGCGATAAAAGACCCATAGACCGCAAGCGAACGATCATAGCTGCGCCCGAACAGGCGAAACGGATCGGCCTGCACTGGCAGGGCCAAACAGAAAACCGAAAGAAGCAAAAACAGGAAGAAGCGACTCATCCCCTGATTTTGATTAAGATTGGTTAAGAAACTCCTAGCGGTGGGGGGAATTGAATTGTCAAACTGCGTCAGATTTTGCACTGTGCCTACAAAAGACCATACACGGAGTAAGCCAATGAGAACCCGCGCCGCCGTCGCTGTTGCAGCAGGAAAACCACTTGAAATCATGGAAGTGAACCTAGAGGGCCCGAAAGCTGGCGAGGTTCTGATCGAAATCAAGGCAACGGGCCTTTGCCACACCGACGAATTCACCCGCTCGGGCGACGACCCCGAAGGCATCTTCCCCGCCATTCTGGGCCACGAAGGGGCTGGCGTGGTCATCGAAGTGGGCGAGGGTGTCACCAGTCTGGAAGTGGGCGATCACGTGATCCCGCTGTACACGCCGGAATGCCGTGAATGCGAATACTGCCTTAACCCGAAAACCAACCTGTGCCAGTCGATCCGCAGCACCCAAGGCGCAGGCCTGCTGCCCGATGGCAGCACGCGGTTTTCCATGTTGGACGGCACGCCGATCCATCACTACATGGGCTGTTCCACCTTTGCCAACCACACGGTTGTGCCGGAAATCGCGCTGGCAAAAGTGCGCAAAGACGCGCCGTTTGACAAAATCTGCTACATCGGGTGCGGCGTGACCACAGGCATCGGCGCTGTGATCAATACAGCCAAGGTTGAAATCGGCTCTACTGCCATCGTGTTTGGTCTGGGCGGCATCGGTTTGAACGTGATCCAAGGGCTGCGGCTTGCGGGTGCGGATCAGATCGTTGGCGTCGATCTGAACGACGGTAAAGTGGAAATGGCCACCCATTTCGGCATGACCGACTTTGTGAACCCGTCCAAAGTTGACGGTGATCTGGTGGCCCATCTGGTTGAACTGACAGGCGGCGGCGCGGATTACACGTTTGATGCAACAGGCAATGTAAACGTCATGCGCACCGCATTGGAAGCGGCACACAAAGGCTGGGGCGAAAGCATCATCATCGGCGTGGCTCCTGCGGGCGCTGAAATTTCAACGCGGCCCTTCCAACTGGTCACAGGCCGCAGCTGGCGCGGCACCGCATTTGGTGGCGCATCGGGGCGCACGGACGTGCCGAAAATCGTCGATTGGTACATGGACGGCAAAATCGAAATTGACCCGATGATCACCCACAAGCTGAAACTTGAAGACATCAACCACGGGTTTGAATTGATGCACGAAGGAAAATCAATCCGTGCGGTGATTGAATTTTGATAGAAGACAACGTCCCCAGACTCGCCGTTTTTATTGACGGCGATAACGTAAGTGCGGCCCATGCCGAGGCCATTCTGGAAGAAATCGCCAGCTTTGGCGAAATCAGCCTGCGCCGCATTTACGGGGATTTTTCCAGCCCCAGAATGAACCGCTGGTCGGAGAATCAGGTGCAATTCGGCATCGTGGCCCAACATGTGCCCAGCACCACAACAGGCAAAAATGCCAGCGACATCGCACTGGTGATTGACGCCATCGACCAATTGCATTCGGGTCTGTACGACGGGTTCTTCATTGTGTCGTCAGACGGGGATTACACCCGTCTGGCCCACCGTATCCGCGAAGAAGGCGTGCATGTCTACGGCATCGGCGAACGCAAAACACCCGAAGCTTTCAGAATGGCCTGCAAGCGGTTCATTTACATCGAAAACCTGCTGCCCAAACCCGAAAGCCCCGCCCCAAGTACAGCCAAGGACAAAGCCGACCTGAACTTTGCCTACAACCGTATCCGCACTGCCTTGCGTGCCATTAACGATGACAGCGGCGAGGTGCATCTGAGCCAGATCGTGCAAGAATTGAACAAACGCTACCCCGATTTCGACCCGCGATCCTTCGGCAAAAAACGGCTGTTGGATTTGATCGACGAAATCAGCAAATTCAAAGTCACCAAACGGGGCAATGCCGTTTTTGTCCAAGAGATCGCGAAACCCAAATGACCACGCCCCCAAAATACACGCCGATCCCGCTGCCCGACCGTTTTGATTACACCGATGAAGAAACCCGCTTTCACGCTCTGTCGTTCATGAATTTCATGCGCAAACGGCACACGGTGCGCGACTATTCCAACCGCGCTGTGGATCAAGGCGTGATCGAGGATTGTATCGCCGCCGCAGGCACCGCGCCAAGCGGGGCGAACCATCAGCCTTGGCATTTTGTGGCGATCCGGAACCCTGAAATGAAATCCCGCGTGCGTGCCGCTGCCGAGGCAGAGGAAGACACGTTTTATGAAGGCGGTGCTGGCGACGAATGGCTGGCCGCCCTTGAGCCCATCGGCACGGACAAACACAAGCCCCATCTGACCGATGCGCCTTGGCTGATTGTGGTCTTTGCCGAACGCTACGGGATGTCCGACAGCGGTGAGAAGTTTAAGAATTACTATGTGCCGGAAAGTGTTGGCATTGCGACTGGGTTCCTTTTGGCAGCACTGCATCACGCGGGTCTGGTCAGCCTGACCCACACCCCCAATCCGATGAAGTTTTTAAACGATATGTGTGAACGCCCTGCGTCCGAAAAACCCACAATGATCATCGCAGTGGGCCATCCCAGCGACACAGCCACCGTGCCCGAGGTGGCCAAACACAAAAAGCCGCTTTCACAGATTATGACCGTTTTATAAGATGCTGACATGTTAGAAATCTTCCTGCAAACCCTGCCGTTTTTCGGCTTGATTGCAATCGGCTATCTGGCGGCTGTCACAGGTTTTTTCGGCAAAGAAGCGACCGTCTATCTGACGAAGTTTGTCTTTTACTTTGCCCTAAGCGCCATGCTGTTGCGGTTTTCCAGTACCCTGCCCATTACCGAGGTGTTCGACCTGAACTTTGGTCTTGCCTATCTGGCGGGCTGCGGCGCGGTTTACCTGCTGTTTACTATCGTTGCGGTCATGCGCGGCACAGGCTGGGCCGAAGCCGCGATTGAGGCCCAATGCGCCGTGATCGGCAACAACGGGTTTCTGGCCCTGCCCATGCTGATCGCCTTGATGGGCGATGTGGCTGCGGCCCCTGTTCTGTTCGTTCTGGCGATTGATCTGATCGTTTTCGGGTCGCTGGCGGTGATCGTTATAACTGCGTCCCGCGAAGGGGCGGTGTCCCTAGGGGCGCTGCGCCGTGTGGGTGTTGGTCTGCTGAAAAACCCGATGGTGATGTCCATGGCGCTGGGGCTGGTCTGGTCCTCGCTCGGGTTTCCCGTGCCACGGGCGGCGGATGATTTCCTGCGGATTTTAGGCTCTGCGGCCACGCCTTGTGCGCTGTTTGCCATTGGGGCATCATTGGCGGGCCAGTCGGCAGAACGCCCCGGCACGGCAATCTGGCTTAGCACCGGAAAACTGCTGCTGCACCCGCTGTCAGTCGCGTTTTTCGCGCTTTATGTGTTCAAAGTAGACCCTTTCGCCGCAGGTATTATGATCGCAACGGCGGCCATGCCCACGGCGGGGAACATCTATATTCTGGCGCAACATTACGGGGTCGCACCGGCGCGGGTGTCCTCTACCATCCTCATTTCCACCGTGATCAGCGTCGCCACTTTATCGGTGGTGTTGGGCTGGATTTTGGGCGGCGGGCTTACTTAGACACCAGTGCCTTGCCTTTGGTGGTTTTCGGCATCGCCCCGCCATTTTGCTGCACCACATGGGTCAGTTCATGGGCGATCAGGCCCAGATCCTTGGCGTCACCGGTTTTTGCAAAATACATATTCTGATCAATGGTAAACACCTTTGCCTTCAACTGCTTGCTGACGTCCTTAATATTGCCGCCCGTATGTAATTGGATTTTGCGAAAGTCGCCTTTGAACGACTCTTTCATCGCTTTCGCCAGATCACTGGGCAGCTTTTTGAATTTGGTCTCGGTCGGCGCGGCCTCCAGCTTTTTCCCTTTGGCTTTTTTGCCTTTCAGATCCTCGATAACAGTCTTCACAATTTCGGAAGTATTGGGCATTCGCACTATCCTTCTGTGTATCCATTGTTTTCAATGGCCCCAGTCTAGCACGAAAGCCCTTTTCGCGCGATTGATCTGTTGAGGCGGGTCGGATTCTCGGCTACCCCTTAAGAAAATAACGGAGAACCGCCATGGAAATGCAATCGGAAAACAGGTGCTTTGAAGGCGTTCAGGGGGTCTATTCCCATACATCCCAAAGCCTTGGCTGCCATATGACCTTCGGGCTGTACATGCCCCCGCAAGCCCAAGTGCAACCGGTTCCGGTGTTGTGGTATCTGTCTGGCCTGACCTGCACCCATGAAAACGCCATGACCAAAGCAGGCGCACAACGCTGGGCGGCGGAACAAGGCGTTGCGGTGGTTTTCCCCGATACATCCCCGCGCGGCGATGATGTGGCCGATGACGACGCCTATGATCTGGGCAAAGGCGCGGGTTTCTATGTGAACGCCACCCAAGACCCTTGGGCGCCAAACTATCGCATGTTCGACTATATCGCCGATGAATTGCCCGCCCTGCTGTTCAACGAATTCCCCCTGCAACAAGACGCCCAAGGCATCACAGGTCATTCCATGGGGGGCCACGGCGCGCTGACTTTGGCCATGGCACGGCCTGAACAATACGCATCCGTATCGGCCTTTGCCCCGATCGCAAACCCGACTGCTTCGGATTGGGGGCGCAAACAACTGACCGCCTATCTGGGTGCGGATGAATCCGACTGGGCCACCCATGACGCCACCTTGATGATGCGCGAAAAGGGCCACCCTTCGCATATTCTGGTGGATCAGGGCGGCGCGGATAACTTCCTGGACCTGCTCAAACCCGAAGCCCTGTCCCAAGCCATGGCCGCCCGCCGCCAAGCAGGCACTTTTCGCATGCAAGCAGGCTATGACCACAGCTATTTCTTTGTGGCCAGCTTTATGGAAGATCACATCGCCTTTCACGCTGACGCCCTATACGGAGTATAACCCATGAGCCACTATGATTTGGTTGTTATCGGCAGTGGCCCAGCGGGGAAATCCGCCGCAATTCAGGCCGCAAAACTGCACCGCAAAGTTCTGGTGGTCGAACGCAACACACGGGTCGGCGGGGTGTCTGTTCACACGGGGACCATCCCATCCAAGACCCTTCGCGAAACCGCACTGAACCTGTCCGGCTGGCGCGAACGCAGCTTTTACGGGCGGTCCTACCGCGCCCAAGAAGGCATCAAGTCCGAAGACCTTTTAACCCGCCTGCACAAGACATTAGACTACGAAGTGGATGTTCTGGAACACCAGTTCACCCGCAACCGCGTCGAAACCCTTGAAGGGGTGGCGCGGTTCATATCGGACACCACAATAGAGGTGACAAACCCCACGGGCGAGATCAGTGAAATCACCTCTGACAGCTTTGTTATTTCCACCGGAACCCACCCGTTCCGCCCTGATTACATCCCGTTTAACGGCACCACGATTTTTGACAGCGACGAAATTCTGAAACTGCCCAGCATCCCGCGCAGCCTGATTGTGGTCGGCGCGGGCGTGATCGGGGTGGAATACGCTACGATCCTTGCGTCACTGGACGTGCATGTCACTTTGGTAGAACCGCGCGACAGTTTCCTTGATTTCATCGACCGCACCCTGATTGCCGAATTTACTCATCAAATCAGGGAAATGGGCATCGACCTCAGGCTGGGGTCCAAAATTGATCTGGTCGAAGACAAAGGCGAGTTTGTTGAGATCTCAATGGAGAACGGCCGCCATGTGCGGGCCGAAATGCTGTTGTTTGCGGCGGGTCGGATGGGGTCAACCAAAGCGTTGAACCTGAAAGCTGTGGGGCTGGAAACAGACCACCGCGGGCGAATTAAAGTGGACCGTGACACTTATCAAACCGATGTGCCCCATATTTATGCGGCGGGCGATGTGATCGGCTTTCCTTCCTTGGCTTCGACCAGCCTGCAACAGGGTCGCGTAGCGGCCTGTCATGCGCTGAACACCCCGACCTTGCCCCAATCACCGTGGTTTCCCTATGGCATCTATTCCGTGCCTGAAATGTCCACCTGTGGCATGTCCGAGGAAGAGGTTCAGGAACGGGGCATCCCCTATGAAATCGGCGTGGCGCGGTTTTCTGAAACCTCGCGCGGGCATATCATGGGGATCGAACAGGGCATGCTAAAAATGCTGGTGTCGCTTAAAACCCGCCGCCTGCTGGGCGTACAAATCATGGGCGAAGGCGCAACCGAACTGATCCACATCGCCCAAGCGGTGCTGAATTTGAAAGGTACGGTGGATTATTTCATCGAAAATACCTTTAATTACCCGACACTTGCCGAGGCTTACAAAATCGCGGGTCTGAATGCATTCAACCGGATGCCAATCCCCGAACAATACAAAGTCACCCCGAAAAAGAAGAAACCAAAGGCCGCAAAGTGAGCAGCATCTACATCGACGCCGACGCCTGCCCCGTAAAGGATGAAACCCTGCGCGTGGCTGACCGCCACAAGGTAAAGGTCTTTGTGGTGTCCAACGGCGGCATCCGCCCCAACCCCCATCCGCTGGTGGAAACCGTGGTGGTGGACGATGGGCCGGATGTGGCTGACATGTGGATCGCAGACCGTTGCAAACGGGGCGATGTGGTGATCACAGGGGACATCCCGCTCGCCGCGAAATGCCTAGAGTCTGACGCCCGTGTGATCCAGCACAACGGCGAGGTGTTCACCAAGGCCAACATCGGCAACCGATTGGCCACACGTGATCTGATGGCCGACCTGCGCGCCGCTGACCCGTTCCGTCAGGGCGGCGGCAAACCCTTTAGCAAAGCCGATAGATCACGGTTCCTGGACGTATTGGAACGGGAACTCCGCTTTGCCTTGCGAGAGGTTTCAGAATGACCATCAAAGCCGTCATCTTTGACATTGGCAATGTGCTGATCGAATGGCAGCCCGAACGGTTTTACGACACGATCATGCCTGTGGCGGACCGCATGAAAATGTTTGAAACCATAGACTTGCACCGCATGAATGATCAGGTGGATCGCGGCCACAACTGGCGGGATACGGTCTATGCCTGCGCCGAGGACTACCCCGAATACCGCGATATGATCCGCCTGTGGCATGACCGCTGGATCGACATGGCCTCCCCCGCGATTGACCAGTCTGTGGCCATTCTGCGCCGCCTGCGTGCCCAAGGCACGCCGGTTTTTGCCTTGTCAAATTTCGGAATCGAAAGCTTTGAATACGCCCAAACCGTCTATCCGTTTCTGTCCGAATTCGACCAAAGCTATGTTTCGGGCTATCTTAAAGAAGTGAAACCCGAACCCCAAATCTATCAGATCGTCGAGGACCGCTGCGGCATCGCCCCCGAACACCTGTTGTTCGCAGACGACCGACAGGAAAATCTGGACGCCGCCGCTGCACGGGGCTGGAATGTGCATCTGTTTGACGGGCCTGCGGGCTGGGCGGATCGGCTAAAACACGAAGGATTACTGACATGAAAATACCGTTCATCGAGTTTGACGAAATGGACAGCCGCCTGACCTGGAACGGCCTGACAGAGGCACTGGCCGCAGGGCATAGGTTGGCCCCCGCCAGCATTGCCGACGGGTTCGCCTATCGCGGCGACGACACGCTGCTCAGCCGCGCGGCATGGATCGACGGGCTGGGTGTTGCGGTGAAATCCGCCACTATCGTGCCTGCCAATGTGGCCAAGGGAAAACCGATGGTTCAGGGCGGGGTGATGCTGTTTGACGATGAATTCGGCACGCTCGAAGCCTTGGTTGATTTCCACCTTGTGACCAAATGGAAAACCGCGGGCGACAGTCTGTTGGGCGCGAAACTTCTGGCGCGTCCCGACAGTAAGGTGATCCTGATTGTGGGCGCAGGCACTGTTGGGCACAATCTGGTACACGCCTATTCCACCGCCTTTTCGGATGCCCGCTTTCTGGTCTGGAACCGCACCCATTCCAAGGCTGTGGGTATGGCTGATGACTTGTCCAAAACCCATAGTATCAGCGCAGTAGAGGGCCTTGAAGATGCGGTTTCCCAAGCCGACATCGTGTCTTGTGCCACCATGTCAACCGAGCCTGTGCTGCGCGGCGACTGGCTGCAGGCGGGCCAACACATCGACCTGATCGGTGCCTATCGCCCCGACATGCGCGAGGCCGATGACACCGCCCTGACCCGCAGCCGCATCTTTGTAGACAGCCGCGCCACAACTATTGGGCACATCGGCGAATTGAAAATCCCGCTGGCCGCAGGTGTGATTACCGAAGGCGATATTCTGGGCGATTTTCACGAATTGGTCGCAGGCACCGCAGGCCGTCAAAGCGACGACGACATCACCCTGTTCAAAAACGGCGGCGGGGCGCATCTGGACTTGATGACAGCAAAATATATCCTGTCGGAATACGGCCAGCTATGACCCGCATCGCCTTTGACAACAGCTATGCCCGCTTGCCTGACGGCTTTTTCATGCGCGCGGACCCTGATAAAGCCCCCGCCCCCGAACTGATCAAATTGAACAGGGAATTGGCGGTGGAACTGGGTCTGGATGCGGATTGGTTGGCCTCGGCTGACGGAATTGCCATGCTGTCTGGGGCTGCGGTGGCTGACGGGTCTGAACCGTTGGCAATGGCTTATGCAGGGCATCAATTCGGCGGCTGGTCACCACAGCTTGGCGATGGTCGGGCGCATCTTTTGGGCGAAATCATCGCGCCCGATGGCATCCGCCGCGATATCCAGTTGAAAGGGTCCGGCGCGACGCCCTTTTCGCGCAACGGTGATGGCAAAGCGGCACTCGGCCCTGTGCTGCGCGAATATATCGTCAGTGAATTCATGGCCGCCGCAGGTGTGCCCACCACCCGCGCGCTGGCGGCAGTTGCCACCGGCGAAAGGGTGCAACGGGAAACCCGCCTTCCCGGCGCGGTCCTGACCCGCGTCGCCCAAAGCCATGTGCGCGTCGGCACCTTTCAGTATTTCTTTGCCCGCGAGCAGACAGAGAACCTGCAAACGCTGGCCGATTACGTGATTGATCGCCACTACCCCGAGGCAAAGAGCGCAGAAAACCCCGCGCTGGCCCTGTTGAAAGCGGTGACCGAGCGTCAGGCCAAACTGATAGCCCAATGGATGTGTCTGGGATTTATCCACGGGGTAATGAACACCGACAACGTGCAGATCGCGGGCGAGACCATTGATTACGGCCCCTGTGCCTTTATGGATGTATTCCACCCCAATACGGTCTTCAGCTCGATTGATCGCAACGGGCGGTATGCTTGGGTGAACCAGCCAAATATCGGCGTCTGGAACCTGTCCCGACTGGCCGAGGCGATGATGCCGATCCTGCACCCTGACCAAGATGCGGCGCTGAAACTGGCCGAGAGCGCAGTCCAGCAGTTTTCAGATGTGTTTAACACGGCGTTGAACCAAGGGATTGCCGCCAAACTGGGCATCCCCGTTAACGCCGATTTCATGCAATCCACCTTTAAGCTGATGACCGATCAGGGCTGTGATTTTACGCTGTTCTTTACCGAACTCACCCGCATCGCCGAAGGTGGCACCGAAGACGCCTTCACCGCCCTGTTTGTCGAACCTATGGCCGCGCAGGTCTGGCTGGCAGAGTGGCGTGGCCTACACAGTGCCGAACTTATCCCAGCGATGAAAGCCGCCAACCCTGTGTTTATCCCTAGAAATCATCGCGTTGAAGAGGCTATTCAAAGTGCGTTAAACGGCGATTTCTCCCCGTTTGAAACACTGGTGTCCGTGGTTACAAGACCCTTTGACCAGCAACCTGAACACGCCGCATTTGAAACCCCGCCAACGCTGGAACAAGTCGTCCAGCAAACTTTTTGCGGCACATGATTGCCGTGACGCCAGTATGGGTTTTTCTGGCGTTTATCTTGTTTGTAGTTGTCGTTTGGTTCCTGCGCCGCCCCATGTCCGCAAGGGTACGGCGGGCAGCATCGGGGCAGTTTGTGCAGCTTTCAAAGGGGACTGTGCATTACCAATGGCACGGGCCGGAAAACGGGCCGGTTCTGGTGATGGTTCACGGGTTGACCACGCCGTCTTTTGTGTGGCGCGATCAACTGTCTGCGCTGACTGGGGCGGGGCACCGTGTGCTGACTTTTGATCACTTTGGACGCGGATTTTCCGACAGACCCTTCGCCAGCTATGACATGGATTTCTACGTTCAGGAAATCGACGAACTGCTGGAAAAACTGGCGGTTCCTGCGGGGTTTAATCTGCTCGGCTATTCCATGGGCGGCGGGATTGCCGCCCATTACGGGGCCCTGCGGCGGGACCGGATCAACCGCCTGATCCTGCTGGCCCCTGCGGGTTTGCTTAAATCCGAACCCAACTGGGTTGCCCGCTGGCCCGTGATCGGTGATTTGGCCATGTTTCTGTTTGGTGGTATCAGCCTGCGGCGGGGCTGCAAACGGGCTGGTGCGCGTGAAGGTGTTGATGCGGATATGATCGCGCTGCAATGCCGTGAGACCCGATTTGCGGGTTTTGGCGCGGCGGTACTAAGCAGTCTGCGCCACGTGATTTACATAGATCAAACAGCCACACACCGCACCCTGATGGATCGCGATGTTCCGGTTCTGGCGGTGTTTGGCACAGCGGATGATGTGATCCCGATCGACTGCGCAATGCGCCTGCGCGGGATCAACCGCAGCGCGCAGATTGTTGAAATCGACGGCGCGGGTCATTCACTGGTGACGACCCACGCCAAACAGGTCAATCGCGCGGTTCTGGCGTTTCTTCTGCCTTAGGCTCTGGTCCGTCCGCCTCCAAGGCCCCTGCCATCAATGGCAACATCGCCGAGGTATTGGCCGCCAGATCATCGCTTTGGGGCGGTGTTTTCCAATCCATCGCGTCAAAGCTGCCGCAATTATCGCATTTCGGCGCCCACTGAACGTGGATTTTATTGCAAGACGAACAAATCCACTGGGGCCCGCGCGATGCAGACAGGGCCTTGGACAACCAGCCGCGCACGACTTTTTCTTCGGCCCCTTCGCCCCGCGCAATCGCCGCCATAATCGCCAAAGACCGCGCTGTGGGATGGGTTTCCACCAGATCGCCCAGCGCACGATGCGCACCGGGGAAATCTTCGGCGGATAACATCAGTTCCGCCTGTAACATGCGGGTTTCTGGGTGGTCGGCATTGATCCGCAGCAGCATGTTGAACCGTTTCAGGCGGGCAGCCGCGTCTTCGTCCGGTTCAATATCGGCAAAGGCACTGGCCAATTCGGGGTGTGGTGTCGCCCCCCAAGCCTTTTTCAAAACCTTGGCCGCCGCTTTTTTAGTGCCGTCCAGCACATGCATTTCCGCCGCCAGAACCGCCGCTGGCACCAGATCGGGGGACAGCGCGTTGGCCTGTAAAGCGGCCTCTTTACCAGAGGGGATTTCGCCAGCTTCCAGCAAACGCCGCGCATCGGCCAGCGACAGAACCGCATCGCGGCGACGGCCTACATCACGGGGCAATGTATTGGCTTTGACCTTGGCTTCAATGGTTTTGCGCGCGCCCGACCACTCCTGTTTATCGGTTTGCAGCGAAAACAGCGTGTTCAGTGTGGCGTCATGGGCAGGGCGCAGGGCAAAGGCTTTCTCGGCCAGTTTCAGCGCAGTGTCTGTATCGCCTTCCGCCAGTTTCTGTTTCATGATCCCTTGCACACCAACAAAACGGGTACGGTCATTTTCCAGAAGATTCTTGTAGTATTTCAACGCCTTCTTAGTGTCGCCCGACATTTCAGCGGCCTGCGCGTTGATCAGATGGGTCAGTTCGGGGCGATCCAGATATCGTTCTGCTTTTGATGCCTTTTGCGTAGCAATGCGGCCTTCGCCTGCGGCCAGCGCGACCATGCCATCGGCCAAAGCCTCAAAGCCTTTGCGTTCGCGGTTGCGGGTGAAATATCGCGACACGGCCGTTTCGTCGCCGTTGAAAAACTTGAACACCGCGATCAACAGACCCAGCAGCTTGAACGCCAGCCAGATGCAAAGCACCACCAGCATCAAACCCAACAGACCGACCAAAGGTTCAAACGTGTATTCCGACCCGTTAAAGGACAGATGCACCTGACCGCCAGCCTCGATCATGAAGCTGGCCGCAAAGGCAGCGGCCGTGATTAAAGCGATGAAAAAGATAATACGGATAAGGGACCACAGCATGTGTCGCGCTTTCTATCAGGTTGCGCCAAGGGCGGTGTTCAGGTCATCCAGCGCAGTCTGCGCCGCGCTAAGTGCGGATAGGTTGGCAATCCAGTCAGCAATGGCGGTTTTCGGCGCTTCGGGCAAGGAGTCTGCCTCGCTTAGCGCGGCAGACAGGCGACGGTTTGCCAAGTCATCCTCGACGCGGGACAGGATCGCATCAGTGCTGTCGCCCTCTTTACGTTCCAAAGATCGCGTGCCCACCTGCGTTTTCAAAAAGGCGCTGAACTTGCCGACAACGCCCTCGCTGGCGTTGGCCGTGGTGTCCGCACGCAAAGCTTTATGAGCCTGATCCGAGAACCCGTTGCGCAGGGTTGTCCAGGACGGGGTGCCTGAATCTGCGATCGCACTCAGGGCAGCGGGGGCTTCTACATTGGCCACCTCAACCAGACCTGTCAGCGCGGTTTGGAAAGGCGCGCCACTGTCCAGCGCCGCAGCAATATCGGTCAGCAGTTTTTTCGTGGCGGTATTGGCCACCTGATGAGAGGCTTCAATCTGGGCTTCTTCAACCCGCCGCGCCGAGGCTTTGGCCACATCATCAACCTTTTGGCTAAGCGCGCCGTTTTTTGCGGCCAGATCGGTGACTTGGGCTTTCAAACCCTCTAGCGTAGCTTGATAGCCTGACAGTTTTGACGCTGCTTCTTCGGACAGGGCCGCGCCGTTTTCGGTTATCTGCATGGACAGACGTTCGCCCACGGCTTTCAGTTCGGCGTTCACCCCTTCGATGTGGGATTCAAGCGCTGCAATGCGGGATTCGATTTCAACACCGTCTGTTGCCGCTAATTTATCCTTAATTGTTGCAAGTTCCGCCTTTTGGCTGTCTGCATAAGCAGCAATCGCAGTGTCGACCGCTTCTTGGTTCACGCCGTCTTGGGGCGCATTGGACAGGGCGGCCAGTTGAGTCTCCATCTCCGCACGTAATGCTGCCACTTCAGCCTTGGCTTCGGACTGCCCCGGCATCAGAAATTCCGCCACAGGCGCAAGGCCCGCAGGCAACAGAGGCGCTAATTTTGGTGCGCCCCACAAGGCAATGACGATGCCGACAAAAATCAGTGCCAAACCGCGAAGAACGCGGGTGGACAGTGACGAACCGATGTCCTCTTCATCCTCTGGACTGTCATCAATGGCTTCAGGACTAGGATCGGCGGCAAATTCGCTGGCTGGTTCAGGATCGGGCGTAACGATGGGGTCATCTTCGGACGCTTCGCTTAGGATCACGACCTCATCTTTGACCAAGCCCCCCTCTAAAGTGTCAACAACGCCTTCCGGATCAGACGCCGCAGCCGCTGGCGCAGCTGCTTCAACATCTGCCACATCTTTCGCAACACCGTCTGTGACGGCATCATCTTTGACCGGTTTTCCGTCAACGACTTCGGCGTCTTCGATGTCCGGTTTGATTTTGGATTTATCTGCCACGTGCCGAAAGCCCTGTTCTGGTTCTAAGAGGAATCCTTCCCTTAAAACTAGGGGCTTGGGGGCGCTGTCTCAAGCCCAATGCGCAAACTGCGATGAAATTGCCTACCAAGATCACCTTTTATCCGTTCAAAGGCCCAACAAACGGTCCAAAGTGGTGATCATCGCTGCCCGCGTGGGGGAGTCTGCAATCACAGGGGCGCGCGTGCTTGGCTGTTTTAGCCCTGCAAACGGGGCGGCAGCGGCGGCGCTGATGCACAGGATGTGGCAATCAAACAGCGATAGCCCCTCAATTTGCGCCTTAAAATACGCCGCTGTTTTGGGCGAAAACACAGGTACTATTACGCTGTTCTGTGCCAAGGCTGCACGGGCCTCGTCGGTCAGATCAACCTGACGCTGGGCATAGAGCACCAATCGCTGTGCCTGAAATCCCTGCGCACGCAAACCCGCAGCAAGATCCAAGGCCGCTTCCTCCCCCGAGATATAATATATCTTATCCACAGGGGTCACGCGGTCCAGCGCCAGCTTTAACAAATCTGCCCCCGTGCCATCGGCACTTTGCGCCGCAAACCCCAACGTTCGCGCTGCCTGCGCGGTGTTTTCCCCCACACACAGCGCTGGAATATCCCGTTGGGACGATCGCGCCGCCCAAGCCGCCACACCGTTAACCGAAGTGAACAACAACAGCGTCCCGTCCGTAGGCAAAGCCGGACCCTCTGACGGCACAATCCGCAGCACGGGGCTGACCAGCACTTTCGGGGTCTTGCCTGTCGAACCGCGAAACGCTGTCAAAAAGTCATCCGTTTGCGCGGGTGGGCGGATCATCAATAGGCTGGGTTCGGACATAAGGACCATGTGACCATTGCTGTAGAGGGGCGCAAATGCTACCTGCGACACAACAAAACCATGTCAGGCACGGATTGGCAATGTCACAGAACCGCACGCAGAGTATCACCGTTTTAGGGCTGGAAAGCAGTTGCGACGACACCGCCGCTGCGGTGGTACGCGGCACGGGTGATAGTCAAGGCGAGGTCCTGTCATCCATTGTCTGGGGCCAAGAAACCTTACATGCAGCCTTTGGCGGCGTTGTCCCTGAAATCGCAGCCCGCGCCCATGCAGAACGCTTGGATCTTTGCGTAGAACAGGCGTTGGAACAGGCAGGGTTGGGGTTGTCCGACGTGGATGCCATTGCCGTCACCGCAGGGCCGGGGTTGATCGGTGGCGTAATCAGCGGCGTGATGTGCGCCAAGGGTCTGTCCATCGGGTCAGGCAAACCGCTCGTGGGGGTGAACCATCTGGCAGGCCATGCCCTGACCCCGCGCATGACGGATGGCGTGGAATATCCCTATCTGATGCTGCTGGTATCGGGAGGCCACTGCCAATTCCTCGGCGTTTACGGCCCCGATAGTTTCACCCGCATGGGCGGCACCATCGACGATGCCCCGGGCGAGGCGTTTGATAAAACCGCCAAGCTGCTGGGCCTTGGCTATCCGGGTGGCCCCCTGATTGAGCAAGAGGCCAAAAGCGGCGATTCAAAACGGTTCCGCTTTCCCCGCCCGTTGCTGGACCGCCCCGATCTGGATATGTCGTTTTCTGGCCTGAAAACCGCCCTGCGCCGCGCCCGTGATACGTTGGTGGCCGAAAAAGGCGGGCTGACTGTGCAAGACCGCGCCGATCTTTGTGCCAGCTTTCAACAAGCTGTGGCCGATACTTTGGCCGAAAAAACCCGCCGCGCCTGTATTGCCTTTGGCAAACCTGTGGGAACGCCTGTTCTGGCCGTCGCGGGCGGAGTGGCGGCCAACACGCTGATCCGCGCCGCATTACAAGACGTGGCCGAGCGGGAAGGATTTCGCTTTCTGGCCCCGCCGCTAAAATATTGCACAGACAACGGCGCGATGATCGCTTGGGCGGGGCTGGAACGTTTTGCCAGTGGCGAACACGACGACATGAGCCTGTCCGCCCGCCCCCGCTGGCCACTGGATAAAACCGCTGCACCCATGCTCGGGTCCGGCAAACGCGGGGCAAAAGCATGACACGGGTTGGTGTGATCGGCGCGGGGGCTTTTGGCACCGCACTGGCCAGCGTGGCGCGTCTGGGCGGCAATAACGTGACCCTATGGGGGCGTGATCCTGCGCAAATTACAGCCATGCAGGCGCAGGGCGAAAACACGAAATACCTGCCAGATGTGGCCCTGCCCGAAGGCTTGCACCTGACCAATGATCTGGGCGATCTGGCCCAATCAGACATCATTTTGATGGTACTTCCCGCCCAACAATTGCGCAGCTTTCTGGCCCGTGCCGATCTGCCAACACAAGCCCCCGTTTTGCTGTGTGCCAAAGGCATCGAAAGCGATACGGGCCTGTTACAACAACAAATTCTTACCGAATCCCTGCCAAACACACCGATCGCCGTACTGTCCGGGCCGGGCTTTGCCAGCGAAATGACCCGTGGAAAACCCACCGCCCTGTCGCTGGGATGTGATGACCCAAAAACAGGTGCTTGGCTGCAAGGGGTTCTGTCATCCCAGACCCTGCGGCTGTATCTGACGCAAGACACCACGGGCGTGGCGCTGGGGGGCGCGTTGAAAAACGTCTACGCCATCGCCTGCGGGCTGGTTGTGGGCGCGGGACTGGGTGAAAGCGCGCGGGCCGCCCTGATGACACGGGGCTTTGCCGAACTGGCCCGACTTGCCGCGTCAATGGGGGCAAAAACCGAAACGCTGATGGGGTTGTCGGGCTTTGGCGATCTGGCTTTAAGCTGCACATCGCTGCAATCCCGCAACTTTGCCTTTGGCGAAAAACTGGGCCGCGAAGGCGCCTTTGGCACGGGCAAAACGGTTGAAGGCATCGCCACAGCACAGGCAGTTCTGGCGCTGGCTGCCCGCCAAAACGTCGAAATGCCGATTGCACAAGCGGTTGCAGATGTGTTGGATGGACGGCAAGAAATTGCACAAGCGCTGCACACCTTAATGTCGCGGCCCCTAAAACCAGAAGCATAAGCGGAGGCGTGTTATGAACTATTGGCTGTTCAAATCGGAACCGAACACTTGGGGCTGGGATCAGCAGGTGGCCAAGGGCGATTTGGGCGAGGAATGGGACGGCGTGCGCAATTACCAAGCCCGCAATTTCATGCGCGACATGGCGATTGGCGACCGCGGGTTCTTCTACCACTCGCTCAAGGAAAAAGCGGTTGTGGGTATTGTTGAGGTCTGCGCATTAGCCCACCCTGACAGCAGCACCGACGATCCGCGCTGGGACTGTGTGGACATAAAGGCGGTTAAGCCGTTGAAATCCCCCGTTAGCTTAGAAATGGTTAAAGCTGACCCTCGTCTGGCTGATATGATTTTGGTCAAAAACTCGCGTCTGTCCGTGCAGCCTGTAACCGCCGAGGAATGGCAGATTATTTGCACTTTGGGCGGGCTGTAGACCCTAACGACAACCCATCCACAGACCCTGATCCACATGGAAATGATCGTGATGGGCGGCGTTGTAATCGGGGCTAAGCACCATGCGAAACCAGTCGCAGGCGCTGTCACGGGCGGCACGCAGAAATGCTTGGTCTGCCGCTGCGCCATCCCAATCGCTGCGCAGGCGGATTTTACGCCCGTTCGCCAGATCAAACCCCGAAATATCCAGCGCATTGGCAGTGGCGTGCTGGCTCATCCGCGACGACCCCGCAATGGGGCGGCAGGAATAGCTGCCAAAATGGTGAATGCGGCGGATCGAACTGCCAAAATGGGCTTGGGCTGCGGGTTGCAGCCCGTGATATTCCCACAAAGCCAACCGCAAGGCGATGCCACAGCGTGTTTCAACCGGCGTCAGTGATGCTTGCGAAATAGCCGAGATTTTCACCCGATTTCGGATATGGCATTGATCATCCTGTTCGCGGGCGGGTAACAGGCTGGTCGGGTTGGAAATCAGGTTCAAAGCCGCCACACACTGCGCGGGATCAGCAATTGTGCGCAGTAATTTCCATCCGGTGATCCGTGTAATCGGCGCTTTGGGGTCAAACGGAGTCGTCGGATTCCATTCAGACGGCAGCGGCGTTTGCGGGTGATAGATCAGTACGCCCAGACCAAAAGCCAGCGCCACCACGGGCAGGAACAACCCACCGATCCAGCGTCCCAATCTGCCCCGGTGTTTCATCCAATAAGACCTTTGCGCATAGAAAGGGCGCCACATCGGGCGCCCGAAATCCGATTTTAGTGTCTAATCAGCCGTAAACAGATTCTTTACCAAAAGCTTTGGTCAGCATGTAATACATCACAGCGCGGTATTTGTTCCGCTCTGATTTGCCATAAGTTTCAATGGCTTTGGCAAGTGCAGCATCCAGTTCAGGACCATCTGCCAACCCCAGTTTCTTGATCAAAAAGTTCTTCTTAACCGTTTCCAGCTCCCCGTCTTGGCTGGCAGCGACAGTCGCGGCATCCGCATCATAAATCGACGGACCACACCCGATGGTGACTTTGGTCAGCAAGTCCATATCCGGTGTCATACCACATTTATTTTTCAGATCGTCCGCGTATTTGGCAATCAAATCGTCGCGTTTTCCCATGTTCAGCTCCTTCGTGTGCCGGGTTGTCCCAAGTAAAAAAGAAAGAGCCAATCTGCGTGCAGCGACCTTTCTTTCGAGAAACTTAGGGGAAGCTTCTACGCAAAAAAAGGGGGTATCTGACATTCCTTGGAAATAGGCGGGTCAGGTCTGGGGGGCTGTGAAATTCCGCCCCTCGCAAATCGCGACCGTACAGCGCAGGCTGACAGTTCTTTTTCAAGACCCTAAACACAAAAAAACGACCGCCGGGGCGGTCGCTTTCGTGTCAGTTCAGAATGCTAAATCGGAAGATCCGATTAATAGCGATAATGTTCCGGTTTGAACGGACCTTCGGTTGTAACACCGATATAGTCGGCTTGCTCTTTGGACAGTTCCGTCAGTTTCACGCCGATTTTTGCAAGATGCAGACGCGCCACTTTTTCATCCAGATGTTTGGGCAGGATATAGACTTCGTTTTTGTATTCATCGCCTTTTGTCCAAAGTTCGATCTGCGCCAGAACCTGATTGGTAAAGGAGGCAGACATCACAAAGGACGGGTGGCCCGTGGCGTTGCCAAGGTTCAGAAGGCGTCCTTGGGACAGCAGGATCATACGGTTGCCAGAGGGCATTTCGTACATATCCACTTGGTCTTTGATGTTGGTCATTTTCAGGTTGGCAAGGTTGGCCACCTGAATTTCATTATCAAAGTGACCGATGTTACCAACGATCGCCATGTCTTTCATTTCGCGCATGTGTTCGATGCGGATGATGTCTTTGTTGCCGGTAGTGGTCACAAAAATATCCGCGTCTTTGACGCAATCTTCGAGTGTGGTTACCTCGAACCCGTCCATTGCCGCCTGAAGTGCGCAGATCGGGTCGATTTCAGTCACTTTCACACGGGCGCCAGCCCCTTGCAGGGACGCAGCCGAGCCTTTGCCAACATCGCCGTAGCCACAAACTACAGCAGTTTTACCTGCCATCATTGTGTCAGTTGCGCGGCGGATACCGTCGACCAGCGATTCTTTACAGCCGTATTTATTGTCGAATTTCGACTTTGTAACCGAATCGTTCACATTAATCGCAGGGAAAGGCAGTTCGCCGTTTTTGTGCAATTCATACAAGCGGTGAACGCCTGTTGTGGTTTCTTCGGATACACCAACGATCTGTTCGCGCATTTTTGTGAACCAACCGGGGGACGCCGCCATGCGTTTGGTGATTTGGGCCTGAATGGCTTCTTCTTCTTCAGAGCCTGGCGCACCAAAAGCTTCGCCGCCTTCGATCCGTGCGCCCAGCAGAATGTACAGCGTTGCATCGCCGCCATCGTCAAGGATCAGGTTCGGGCCGTCTTCGAACAAGAAAGACTTATCCAGATAATCCCAATGTTCTGTAAGGGTTTGACCCTTAATCGCAAACACTGGCACACCCGATGCCGCGATAGCCGCAGCCGCGTGATCTTGGGTGGAAAAGATGTTGCAAGACGCCCAGCGCACATCGGCACCAAGGGCTGTCAGGGTTTCGATCAGAACCGCAGTCTGGATCGTCATATGCAACGACCCAACAATCCGCGCCCCTTTCAGCGGTTTGCTGTCGCCGAATTCTTCGCGCAGGGACATCAGCCCTGGCATTTCTGTTTCTGCTATATCAAGTTCTTTGCGGCCATATTCAGCCAGTGAAATATCTTTAACTATATAGTCAGACGCCATGATGTACCCTTTCAGCAAGACTGTTGCCAAGGGCATTAGCACCTTAAAACGAAAGGCTCAACGTGCAACAAAATTACTTAACAACTCACAGCGATTTGTTGCGCGGATCAATGATCATGGAATAGAGATCCGTCTGATCGGATATATCCGGCTGGGAGGCATTGCTTTCCCCTTGGGCTACCACACAGGACTGACCGCTTTCATAATAGCTGACCAAGGTCCAAGTGCCGTTTTCTTCTGAAGCCCAAAGCTGCAAATTCGTGTCTTCGCTGTGGACTTTCGGGCCTACTGCGGTTTCCGAATACCAATCAAACAGCGCGGCTTCCATTTCTTCGGAGTCCATGCAAGAGGTCGCGGCCTGCGCGGATGTGGCTGTCAGGGCAATGGTTGTCAGAACGGTAAAAAAGCGTTTCATTGTAGCCTCCTTCATGACACCAACGCGCGACTCGCTGAAATGTTTCATAAAAAGCTGAAAATATGACTTCCAAACCGCAGGAGACCCCATGAAACCGCAACGTGCGTGGCAACGGATGTTATCTGGGCGGCGGCTCGATCTGCTGGATCCCTCCCCTTTGGACATTGAAATAGAGGACATCGCCCATGGCCTCGCTTTTGTGGCCCGTTGGAACGGGCAGACCCACGGGGACTATCCCTATTCGGTGGCAGAACATTCGGTGTTTGTGCTGGAACTTTATCGCCGGCTCTACCCTAAAGCAGATCGCAAATGGCAGTTGGCGGCCTTGCTGCATGATGCACCGGAATATGTGATTGGGGATATGATTTCGCCGGTAAAGGCTGCAATCGGGCCAGATTACGCCGCCATGGACAAAAGGTTAACCGCTGCGATCCATCTGCGGTTCGGGCTGCCCCCAGAATTGCCCGCTGCGATCAAGAAGCAGATCAAACGGGCCGACCGGATTTCGGCTTGGCTGGAAGCCGTGCAAATTGCAGGTTTTTCACAGGAAGAGGCCGACAAGCTGTTCGGCAAACCAGTGTTTGACGATATTCCTGACCGCAGCCTGCGTCCGCACCCCCCGATGGAATCAAAGGGCGCGTTTATGGAGGTCTTTACCGACCTGACAGACATCTGATCTATAAGGTTAGCCAAGGATGTCTGGCCCAAATTCGGGCCTGTGCCTCTTGGCGTTCCAGTTCCAGCCGTTTGCGTTCTTCGTGGCGATACGCCTCGCTTAGCAAATGGGATTGCTCCGCTTTCTGGTTATTTTCTTGACGTGTGGCGATCATCAAAGCGCCTGCAATAGAATTAAACATGACGTTTCCTTTCGGGGTTTTTCGGGTTCTGTTACCCCTTTTTAGAAAGATTGCTTTTTCAAATCGAATCTCTAATATTTCTGAAATGATAGATCAGCTAACATATTGATGGATTGGCGCAGCATCCCATCGCTGGCGGCTTTACGGGCGTTTGAAGCAACGGCGCGGCATTTGAACTTTAGCAAAGCCGCCCGTGAACTGAACGTGACCCACGCCGCCATCGCCCAGCATGTGCGCGCTTTGGAGTCGGAATTTTCCGAACCGCTTGTCACCCGCCAAGGCCGTGGTCTGGCCCTGACCCCCAGCGGCCATGCCCTGTCGATCCGCCTGCAATCCGGGTTTGAAGAAATCGCCGCTGGCGTCGATGATCTGCGCCGATTGCATGACGACCGCCCGCTGAATATTTCGGTCACACCCGCTTTTGCGTCCAACTGGTTAATGCCACGGATCGGGTCATTCTGGCGGGCCCATCCTGACATAGCGCTGAACATCAATCCCAGCGTCGAACTGGTCGACCTGACCCACGGCCCTTTTGATCTGGCAATCCGTTATGGCGAGGGAAACTGGGCTGGCGCCGAGGTGGATATGCTAACCGATGGCGGGTTTTGTGTGGTCGCCCATCCCGATTTGCTGGAAAACCTGTCGATCCAGACCTTGAAAGACACAGAACACCTGCCGTGGCTGCTTGAAGACAGCATGATGGAACGCCGCGCCATTCTGGAAAACGAAGGCCTGCCGCTGGACAAGATGGATGTGACCTTGATGTCCACCAGCAGCATCGTTTTATCGGGGGTTCTGGCGGGGTTGGGTGTAACAGTTCAACCCAAATCCCTGATCGAGCGCGAGTTGAAATCAGGCCAGTTAACCCTGTTGTTTGAACTGGAAACCGAAAAGCTGGGCTATTATCTGGTCTGGCCCGCCGCACGGGACAGCGCGCGATTGCGTGTTTTGCGAAAATGGCTGAAGCAGGGTGCCAAAAGCGCCTGATTTCAGGTTAGACAGGGGAATCCCCGTTGAAAAGGACCGATCCGATGACCGACTTTCCCTTCCCAGATGACATCCCACAAGATTTACGGGATCTGATGGCCCCGATCCTGTCCAAGGGGCCGATGATTCCGGCACAAACAGTGCATCATATTCTGGATACACTCGGGCTTGATATCGGGGAATTGATGATCCGACTTTTGCCTGTCGCCGCCGCTTTTGCGCGGGTGCCCCTTTCAAATTATCATGTGGGGACCGTGGCTTTGGGGATGCCAGCGGGGCAATCTGTGGGTAATTTATACCTTGGCTCGAATATGGAATTCAGTGGTCACGCGCTTAGCTTTTCGGTGCACGGCGAGCAATCCGCGATCAATCACGCTTGGCAAAAAGGTGAACCGGGCTTGCAAGCGCTGGCCGTCAACGCGGCCCCATGTGGCTATTGCCGACAGTTTATGAACGAACTGGCCACCGCCAACGCGGGGTTCACTATTTTGATGAAGGCCGCAACCGATCCCGCCGACCTGTCTTACACCAGAAAACCGCTTGCCGCGTACCTGCCAGAGTCCTTTGGACCTTGGGATTTAGGCATGACTGGCGGATTGATGACACCTGTGGATCACGGCCTGAAAATCGCATCCAGCGATCCACTGGCACAGGCGGCTTTGACAGCAGCGAACGCCAGCTATGCGCCGTATACCTCAAATTTTTGCGGCGTGGCGGTGCAGCAATCTGACGGAACAATCTACACTGGGCGCTACGGCGAAAACGTGGCCTATAACCCCAGCTTTTCCCCGCTGGAATCCGCTATGGCCCTGCTAAACATGAGCCAGCCCCCCCAAACACCCTATGATATAACCGCAGCAGTGCTGGTTGAGGCCGCCGCAAAAATCAGCCAACGCTCCGCGACCGAGGCCGTGTTATCCGCCATCGCCCCGAATGTGACCCTGCAATACCTGCAAGCCAGCTAACCCGTTACTTCGGGCTGCGTTTCGCCAGTATACGCTGCAAGGTGCGGCGGTGCATGTTCAGGCGGCGCGCGGTTTCAGAAACATTGCGGTCACACAGTTCAAACACCCGCTGGATATGTTCCCAGCGCACCCGATCCGCAGACATGGGGTTTTCCGGCGGCGGCGGCTTGTCACCGGGCAACGCCAGCAGCGCATGGGTGACATCTTTGGCATCGGCTGGTTTTGACAGGTAATCCGTTGCACCGATTTTCACCGCAGCGACCGCCGTGGCAATGGCGCCGTATCCTGTCAGCACAACAATCTTGGCGTCCGCCCGTTTGGCGCGCAACACCTCGACCACATCCAGACCCGTGCCATCTTCGAGGCGCAGGTCCACCACCGCATAGGCAGGCGGGGTTGCAGTGCAAAAGGCACGCCCCGCCGCAACGGAATCCAGTGCTGTGGGATTGAAGCCCCGTTTTTCCATCGCGCGGGCCAAGCGGCGGCGAAAGGGTTCATCGTCGTCAAGGATCATCAACGAGTTATCCGCGCCGATTTCCCGCATCTCAGTTTGCGACATGTCTGTCCCTTCGTAACTTCTTAGAACTATTGTAAAGTGTGCATGAAGTCAGGTCAAACCCGCGATCAGGCTTGATCCACAAAACAGGCGATTGTTTCGGCCATATCTTCGGCAGGGACATCACGGCGGAAAAACTCCCACATACCATTTGGCCCCATAAGATAGGAAAATGTGGTGTGGTCCATCACATAATCATCCCCCTCGCCATTTTTCCGGTAATAGGTTTTATAGGCCTTTGAGGCCACATCGACCTGCGCCGCTGTGCCGGTCAGGCCGATCATCTTGGGGTGCATCACGCTGACATAATCCGCCAACACCATAGGCGTGTCCCGTTCAGGGTCGATAGAAATGAACACAGGGGTCAGATCAATGCCCTTTTGCGCCAGTATATCAACCACTTCGGCATTGCGTGCCAGATCCAGCGGGCAGACGTCAGGGCAATAGGTAAAGCCGAAATAAACCAGCGTCGGGCCTGTGATCACATCTCGATCTGTGACCTGTTGGCCCTTATGATTGACCAGCGTGAACGGCCCGCCAATTGCTGCTGTTCCCCCAGCAACAGTGCCCGTGCTGCACTGGCGCGCGGGCGCCAGCATCACAAAGGCCAGCGCCACCGCCAACCCCACAAGCGTGGCGGCACTTGCAATCAAAGCAATCATTTTGGTCATGGGGCGAATCCTTTGAACCTGTCAGATGTTGCACCTTAGACGACGTCTGTGCCAAATTCGTAAAGACGGTAAAGCGTCACAACCCCCGCACAAAGACAGGCCGCCCGTATGTCCGACCCCACCCAAACGATATTTTACAATTCTGCCCGCAGCGAATGGGTCCGGTTGCGCACCTTGATCTACCTGCGCTGGCTGGCAATTTTCGGTCAGGCGGTTGCTGTTGCCGTCGCCCATTATGTGCTGGAACTGGACCTGCAAGTGGGGTTGAGCGTTGTCGCCATTGGCGCCTCGGTGATCTTTAACCTTGCCGCGACCTTTACCCTGCCTGAAACCAAGCGTCTGTCCCAAGGTGAAACCACACTGACACTGCTGTTCGATCTGGGCCAGTTGGTGTTTCTGCTGTATCTGAACGGCGGCCTGAACAACCCTTTCGCCCTGCTGATCCTTGCCCCCGTTACCATTTCCGCCACCGCATTGCGGGTCAACGCAACCCTGCTGGTCAGCGGTATCGCCCTGCTGGCAATCAGCGCCTTGGCGTTTTTCTATGTGCCTTTGCGCATGGTCACAGGTGAAACCGTCGCCCTGCCGCAATTGTATGTGGCGGGGTATTGGGCGGCTTTGGTCATTGGCATCCTGTTTCTGGGCGGCTATGCGCGCCGCGTCACCAGCGAGACATTTTCCATGAGCCAGGCTCTGGCCGCCACCCAAATGGCGCTGGCGCGGGAACATGAATTAACCCTGCTTGGCGGGGTGGTTGCCGCCGCCGCCCATGAAATGGGAACCCCGCTGGCCACCATCAAACTGGTGGCTTCCGAGCTGGCCGAGGAACTGCACGACTCCCCCGAACTGCGCGAAGACGCAGAGCTGATTTCGTCCCAAGCCGAACGCCTGCGCGATATTTTGCGCGATATGGGACGGGCGGGCAAAGACGACCTGTTGCTAAAAAAAGCCCCCCTGACATCTATCGTGCAAGAGGCCGCAGAACCCCATGAAAACAGGGGGAAAATGATCCATTTTCTGGCCAACGGGTCGCCCGACACCCCAAAGCTCGAAGACATCCCCTACGCCCTGCGCAACCCTGAATTCATCCACGGCGTGCGCAATCTGGTGCAAAACGCGGTGGATTTCGCCAAAAGCACGGTCTGGGTGCAAACTGTCTGGACCGAAACCTCGATCCGCGTGATGGTGGGCGACGACGGGCGCGGCTACCCGCCCGATCTGCTGGGCCGCATCGGTGATCCGTTCCTGAGCAAACGCAAATCGTCCGACAGCCACAGCAGCAGCCGCCCCGAATACGAGGGCATGGGCCTTGGCCTGTTCATCGCCAAAACCATGCTGGAACGCACCGGCGCAGAGCTGACCTTCACCAACGCAGCGCTTGACGGGTACACAATGGGCAGCGCGGCGGGCATGATGAAAGCCATGCAAGGCGCAACCGGCGCCATCGTAAACGTCCGCTGGAACCGCGACGACCTAGAGGTAGACCGCGCCGCGATCGTCGGGCCAAACAGGCCGATTGCTGCTGATATTTAGGCGGAATTAACCTTGAATTAACCTTTCCGATGTCTCGTCAACATGACGTTAACCAGATGTCGGAAAGGCAAGGCCCGTAGATGAGCTTTCATTCTGCAATGATACTTATCATTCTGTTGTTCGGGCTGGGAACTTGTCTGGCTTTGGTTGTTCCTCGGCATGGATTTTCCCCGAAAAAACGCGAACACGCCACGCGGGCGCTTGGGACGATAGCCCACTCCGCCCCTTTTGCAATCTGGATTGAATCGGGCGGGCAGGTGGCTTGGGCCAACAGTTTTTGCCATGACAAACTGTCCAGCCCGCACCGTGGTTTTGCCGGGATTAGCGAATTTCGAAAACTGTCCCAACACGGTAAACGATCTGACGAAGATCTGTTTGAATTGAAAGAAGGTCGCGCTGAGGGGCCGACAAACTTTTCGATCAAGACCCAGAAAAACGGCGCAAAAACCATATTTTACGCCCATGACGCAACTGTTTTGACCGAAACTGAAAATGAACTGAAACGGTTCATCCAGACCCTGACCTCTACCTTTGCCCATCTGCCCATCGGCATGGCGGTGTTTGACAAAGAGCGGGATTTGACCCTGTTCAACCCCGCCCTCTCGTCACTTTTGGGGCTGGCCCCTGACTGGCTGGCACGGCGCCCTAGCATGCGGTCTTTTCTGGATCGGTTGCGCAACAGCGGGTCTATTCCCGAACCCCGCGATTTCACCACCCTGCGCCATGAATTTGCCGAACTGGAAAGCGGCGCGTTCACGGGTAAATACGAAGTGGACTGGGTGCTGCCCACGGGCGCGATCTACCGTGTCACGGGCCGTCCCCATCCCCAAGGCGGTGCGGCTTTGCTGTTCGAAGATGTTTCCCGATCTGCCGCGGTTGAGGCCCAGTATCGCGCCGAATTGCGCCAGCTTTATTCCGCCTTGGAAAGCCTGTCAGACGCCGTTGCGATTTTCGACCAAGCAGGCGAATTATCCTACGCAAATGACGCCTTTGACGAATTGTGGGATTGCACTCTTTCCAACGCTATTGCGCCCGCTACAGTGAATGATGTCAGCCGCCTGTTCCAGAAAAACTGCCTGCCCACGCCTGTCTGGGGGGATTTCCGCAACTTCGTCCACGACCTGAACGAACGCAGCCAATGGCAGGCCCAAGTCACCCATGTTTCGGGCCAACAACTTAGCCTGACCGTTTCGCCTATCGCTGACGGGCGGGTGTTCTGTGAATTCAGACCGATCGGCACAGTCCCCACATCCACCCCGCTTGCCAACGCGGGGTGATTTTTTGATCCGCTGTTGCATTTCGCCCGTGGCTGGGGGATGCATGGGCCCAGTTTTGCACACAGGCCCGCCATGAAAATCACCTTTGACCTGCCCAGCCTGCGCGACACCCGCTTTCTGGCCAACATCCTCGCCGAGACTTTGGTGGCGGGCGATACTGTTCTGTTGTCTGGCCCTGTGGGGGCTGGAAAAACCGAACTGGCGCGGATGTTTATCCAGACCCGTCTGCAAGAAATCGGGGCGCTCGAAGATGTTCCCTCGCCCACATTTACGCTGGTACAGGTCTATGATCTGCATGACACGCAGATTTGGCACGCGGACCTTTATCGCCTGACCTCGGTGGATGAATTATACGAATTGGGGCTGGATCAGGCGTTCGAAGACAGCATCTGCCTGATTGAATGGCCCGAACGGCTTGGCCCGCTGCGCCCTGTTACGGCACTGTCTTTGACGTTTGATATTCTGGGTGATGATCAACGGCGGGTTTCGCTTGAATGGACTGACAGCAAATGGGACAATATGGCACCGCTGCTCACCTATTTAACCAAGACCTAAGGCTATTGATTTGACCGACCGTTCCCAGCTGATCGCCCATTTCCTAAAAGACGCCGGATGGGACAAAGCCAAACGCGCCAATCTGGCAGGTGATGCGTCAAACCGCAGCTATGATCGCTTGCAAGATGCCACGCGCGGCGCTGCGGTGCTGATGATTGCCCCCCCTGAAAAAGGCGAGGATATCCGCCCTTTCGTAAAAATGACCCATTGGCTGCTGGATGCTGGTGCCTCTGCTCCGCGTATTCTGGCCTCTGATCCGGATGCGGGGTTGTTGCTGCTCGAAGACTTTGGCGATGATCTTTATGCACGGCTGTGTGCCAAGGACGCAGCACTGGAAACCCCGCTTTACACCGCAGCCGTGGATGTTCTGGTGCAACTGGCCAAAGCGCCTGCCCCAACCGATATCGCCCCCTATGATGCCGCCACCTACTTGCGTGAGGCGCAGTTGCTGACGGATTGGTATCTGCCTGCCGCCACAGGGCAAGACACTTCGCCAGAACTAATTTCCGAGTTTAACGGCATGATTACAAAGGCTTGCGCAGAATTTGAACAAAGCACAGTTGCCCTGCGGGATTACCATTCCGAAAACCTACTGTGGTTGGCGGATCGTGACGGGATTAAACGGGTAGGGCAACTAGACTATCAAGACGCGCTACTGGGCCACCCCGCCTATGATCTTGTGTCCCTGCTCGAAGACGCCCGCCGCGACACCAGCCCTGCCTTGCAAACCGCCATGTTCGACCATTATGTGGCGCAATCTGGCGTTGATCCTGTCACCTTTCGATCCGCCTATAACGTTCTGGGAATGCAGCGGAATATCAAAATCATCGGCATCTTCGCCCGCCTGTGCGTGCGCGATGGTAAACCCACCTACCTGAAACACATGCCCCGCGTTTGGGCGCATTTGCAGCGTGATCTCACTGATCCTGCCTTAAAGCCCCTGCAAGCTTGGGCGGCCCGCCACGTTCCTGAACCGACACCCGAAATTCAAGCGCGGATCGCAGGATCACAACCATGACCCCCAAATCCGCAATGGTCTTCGCCGCAGGTTTTGGCACCCGCATGGCCCCACTGACAGATCGCACACCCAAACCCATGTTGCCTGTGGCAGGTAAGCCGCTGATAAATCATAGTTTAGACCTGCTGGATGGCATCGAAAATATCGTGGTGAACACCCATTATCTGGCCGATCATCTGGAAAACCATCTGCGCGATACACCCCATGTGACCTGCCTGCGCGAAAGCCCTGACATTCTGGAAACCGGCGGCGGCCTGAAAAACGCCCTACCGCTGTTGGGGGCCGATCCTGTAATCGTGCTTAATTCTGATGCGGTCTTTGTGGGCGATTCCCCGATCCCTGCGCTGCTATCCCATTGGGACCCCGCCAAAATGGACGCGCTGCTGATCCTTGTGCCCATTGCCAACACCATCGAACATAAAGGCGCAGGTGATTTCGTTTGTAACTCGGCTGGCCAACTGTCCCGAAGGGGCAAAAACCCAGCTGCACCCTATGTTTATACGGGCGTGCAAATCCTGAAAACCGACCGATTGGCCGCCATCAAAGAAACCGCGTTTTCGCTTAACCTGCTCTGGGATCAAATGATCGCCGAGGGTCGCGCCTTTGGGCTGGTTTACGATGGAAAATGGGTTGATGTGGGCCGCCCCGCAGGCATTACCGCTGCAGAAAAGGCCTTAGCGGATGTTTGACCCAACCGACAAACCCCGTGTTTTCGCCATTCCTGTGGGCTGTGATTTCTCGCGCAATTTTGTGACAGGCCTGCAAACACGGCTGGCAGGGTTCGGCCCCGAAAAACTGGGCCAGACAGAGATTTTTGTGAACACCCAGCGGATGGCCCGCCGTTTGAAAGAGCTGCTGATCGCAGACGGGGCGCTGCTGTTGCCCAAAATCCGCGTCATCACCAATATCGCCAGCCACCCCGATCTGCCGATCACCCTGCCCGATCCCGTGTCCAAACTGCGCCGCCAACTTACGCTAGCGCAACTGGTGGGCGGTTTGCTGGCCGCAGACGGGTCAATCGCGCCGCAATCCGCCAAATTCGATCTGGCACAATCACTGGCTGCCGTGATGGATGAAATGCAGGGCGAGGGTGTCCCGCTTTCAGCGCTCGCCGATATTTCTGTGGATGATCAATCCGGCCACTGGCAGCGGTCATTGGATTTCCTGAACATTCTGGCCCAGCATTGGGACATAGAAACCCCCACCGATCCCCAAGATCGCCAACGGGCCGCTGCGCTTGCTTTTGCCGCGAAATGGGCGGAAACCCCGCCGACCCATCCGATCCTTGCCATCGGATCGACCGCATCGCGGGGCGAAACTGCGCTGTTCATGCGGGCGGTGGCAGCCCTGCCCCAAGGGGCGGTGGTCCTTCCCGGTCTTGATCGTGCGTTAACTGACGAAAACTGGGACGCGCTGACCCGCGAAAACGTATCCGTGGACAACCCGCAATCCGCCTTGGCGGGCTTTTGTAAACAGGCTGGCGTCGCGCTGGCGGATATTGCCGATTGGTCCGATCACCCGCCCGCAAACCCGGCCCGCAACGCGTTGATTTCACTGGCCATGCGCCCCGCGCCTTTTACCGATCAATGGCTTGACGAAGGCCCGAAACTTGCGCCCGATTTGACGGATGCCATCACAGGTTGGTCCCTGATAGAGGCTGAAACCCCGAAAGAAGAGGCAATGGCGTTGGCCCTGCGTCTGCGCGAAGCCGCCGAACAAGGCAAACGCGCAGTCCTAATCACACCTGACCGCACCTTGACGCGGCGGGTGACAGCCGTGTTGCACCGTTGGAATATCCTGCCCGATGACAGTGCAGGTCGGCCTCTGCACCTGACACCTCCGGGTATTTTTCTGCGACTGGTGGCCAATTGTATGGGGCAACGTCTGACCCCGCTGGACCTGATTGCACTGCTGAAACACCCGCTGACAGACAGCGGCATTTCCGCAGGGGACAGCCGCCGTTTTGCCCGCGAATACGAAAAGAAAAAACTGCGCGGCGGCGCACCCTTTGTAGATTTCGACGCCCTGCGGGATTGGGTGGATAAAGACACGAAAAACCCCGAACGCCGCCTTTGGGCCGACTGGATCGAACGGTGTTTTGCACCGCTGGAAACCATGGCAGGTGGGGACTTGGCCGACATGCTGGCGCTGCATCTACACACTGCTGAATCTCTAGCTGCTGGCCCGTCAGCAACCGCAGAACACGAATTGTGGAAACTGGAAACCGGTGAAAAATCTGCACAGGTTTTCAAAAAGTTACAAGCCGATGCAGATGCAGCTGGCCCCTTATCCGTTTCCGACTACCGCGCGTTATTTTCCAACGTTCTGGGCGGCGAAACCGCCCGCGAAGCCCGCGCATCACACCCGACCATCGCCATCTGGGGCACGCTGGAGGCCCGCGTTGAAACCGCAGATGTGGTGATCCTTGGCGGGCTGAATGACCCGATTTGGCCTGGTGTCGAAAGCCCCGATCCGTGGCTGAACCGCGCCATGCGCAAACAGATCGGCCTGCCGCCCCCCGAACGGCTGATCGGCCTGTCCGCCCATGACTTTCAACAAGGCTGCGGCGCGCGTGAACTGGTGCTTAGCCATTCAGTGCGCGATGGGGATGCTCCCACTGTGGCGTCCCGTTGGATCGTGCGGATTTTGAACCTGATGAACGGGCTTGGCGACTCTGGAAAAGAGGCGGTAAAGACCCTTATTGCCAATGGCTATCACTGGGTCCAACTGGCCCGCCAAATGGATCGCCCCGCCGAAACACTGCCTGCCGCGCCGCGCCCTGCCCCCGTGCCGCCCGCCGATAAACGGCTGAAACAACTGTCTGTGACACAGGTCGAACGGCTGATCCGCGATCCCTATGCCGTCTATGCGCAAAAGATTTTGCATCTCAAACAGCTGGACCCTTTGGGGCGTGAACCTGACGCGCTGATCCGTGGCATTGCCCTGCATAAAGTTGTCGAAGAATTCGTCACCGCCTATCCTGATACCCTGCCCGAAAAGGCGCGCAGCGCCCTGCTGCGCATTGCCGAAGAGGTGCTGCGCAACGAGGTACCTTGGCCCGCCATGCAACGGATCTGGTTGGCCCGACTGGCGCGGATTGCAGGTTGGTTTGTCGAAGAAGAAACCAAACGCCGTAAAAAAGGCGGGTCTCCAAAACAGGAAATCAAAGGCCTGCGCGCAATCGAAAATCTGGATTTCGAACTGGTTGCCAAAGCTGACCGGATTGACACCGACGCGGCTGGAAATTTCCTGATCTACGACTATAAATCAGGCTCTCCGCCCACGCGCCCGCAGACCGAATTTTTCAACAAACAACTTCAGCTTGAAGCCGCGATAGCCGCGGTGGGTGGCTTTGAAAAAATTGGCAGGGGCACCGCTGTCACGCTGGAATATATCGGGCTTAGCGGATCGGCGCAGGACACGGTGGGCAAGACCCTTGATCTGGAAATAACCCCTGCGGATATTGATCAGGTCTGGCAGGAATTTGTCGAACTGGTGCAATCCTATCAATCCGACACCAAAGGGTTTCCCGCCCGAACACGGATGCAACAAATGAGCTATGCCTATGAATTTGATCACCTTTCCCGCAAAGGCGAATGGGAAGAAAGCGATGCGCCCGTAGATATTCCAGTCGGGGGGGATCTGTGATGACCCCGAAACCGATGGACGATGCGACCCTTGCACAGGTGCGTGCGGCTGATCCCGAGGCATCCACTTGGGTGGCGGCGAATGCGGGGTCTGGCAAGACCCGCGTGCTGACCGACCGTGTGGCCCGCTTGCTGCTGAATGGCACCCAACCGCAGAAAATTCTGTGCCTGACCTACACCAAAGCCGCCGCTGCCGAAATGCAAAACCGCCTGTTCAAGCGGTTGGGCGAATGGGCGATGATGCCCGACGATGATTTGCGTGCTGCCCTGTCCGAATTGGGCGAAGGCATGGCGCTGGACGCGGTGGCCATGCGCAAGGCCCGAACCCTGTTTGCCAATGCGCTGGAAACCCCGGGCGGGCTGAAAATCCAGACCATCCATTCCTTTTGTGACAAACTTTTGCGCCGCTTTCCGCTGGAAGCTGGCGTATCGCCACAGTTTGAAGTGCTAGAGGACCGCCAAGCCAAATTGATGCGGGCTGAAATCCTCGAAGAACTGGCCGATGGCACGGGGGTCACGGCTGTGGATCGTCTGGCGCGTTTCATGTCTGGCTTGGAACCTGATGCCTTGCTGGCGGAAATCGCCTCCAAACGCAAAGCGCTTGATATTAACCTTGTGCGCGCCTTATTCCCGACCGCCCACGATGAAGACACCTCTGCCATGTTGGGGCATGTTCTGGATCGCGACAGCCGCGAAGTTTTGCTTGAAGCCGCGCGGGTTATTCAAGCCGAGCAAACCACCAAGACAGATGCGCCCAAACTGGAAAAACTGGCCACCGCCAATAGCATCGAGGCGTTTTTGAAAGTGGCGGGCGGGTTGTTATTATATGGCGGAACCGCCAAGGCAGGACCCTATTCCGCTAAGCTCGACAAGTTACCATCGCAAAAGCCGACCCGTGAAGCCCATCCCGAATTGGTTGAGGCGCTGAATGAAATTATGGAACGCACAGAAGAGGTTTACTGGCTGTACGTTAACCATCTTGCACTGGAACGGGCCGAGGCGATGGCCGCCTTTTCCACCGCCTTTCTGGACCGTTATGACCTGTTGAAAACCCAAACGGGGCGGCTGGACTATGACGATTTGATCGCCCGCGCGGGGCGGCTGTTGTCTGGGTCAAAAGCGGCAGAGTGGGTGCTGTACAAACTGGACGGCGGCATTGATCACGTGTTGGTGGACGAAGCCCAAGACACCAGCCCCAGCCAGTGGGACGTGGTCAAGTTGTTGACCGACGAATTCACCGCAGGCGATGCGGGCAAAGACACCAATCGCACGGTGTTTGTGGTGGGCGATGAAAAGCAGTCGATCTATTCCTTCCAAGGGGCTGACCCTGCCGAATTCGATGTGATGCGCCAACGGTTTTCCGAACGGCTGAACAGTGTGGAAAAACGGCTGGAGGAGGTGGAGTTAACCTATTCCTTCCGCTCCTCCGATCCGATTTTGCGCCTAGTGGATAAGGTGTTTGACGGGCCTGCGGGAACTGGTTTCCTGAAACGCGCCTTGCACCGGCCTTTCAAAACCGAATTGCCGGGGCGCGTAGATTTATGGCCGTTTGAAGAGACCGAAAAAACCAAGGATGACACCCCTTGGTTCAAGCCCGTGGACACCCCAGCGCCAGACAATCCCCAGACGGTTCTGGCCCGTAAGATTGCAGGCTGGATTAAACACATTCTGGATCGTAAACAGGAACTACCGGGCCAAGGTCGGGCTGTTCGGGCAAGTGACTTTTTGATCCTTGTTCAGGGGCGTCGACCGATTTTCCACAATATTATCAAGGAGCTGAAACTTCTTGATCTGCCAGTTGCAGGGGCCGACAGGCTGGACGTGGGCCAAGAACTGGCCGTGCGCGATATGCTGTCACTATTGAAATTTGCCGACCTGCCAGAGGATGATCTTTCCCTCGCCGAAGCACTGCGCTCCCCCCTTCTCGGCTTTTCCGAAGACGACCTGTTCCGCGTCGCCCAACCCCGCGAGAAAGAGTCTTTGTGGCAGGCCATGCGCGCCGCCGAAACGCGCTATCCCGCGCAACTGGCAATTCTACGCGATGTGCTGAAACAGGCGGATTTCATGCGCCCCTATGAATTGATCGAGCGGATTTTAACCCTGCACAAGGGTCGTGAAAACATCCTTGCGCGGCTGGGATCAGAGGCCGAGGACGGGATCGACGAACTTCTGTCCCAAGCCATGCGGTACGAACAGTTAGAGGCCCCGAGCCTGCCCGGGTTCCTGAACTGGTTCGCAGCGGGCAAGGTGGAAATCAAGCGGGAAATGGACAGTGGCGCGGGGCAAATCCGTGTGATGACCGTGCATGGGTCCAAGGGTCTTGAAGCGCCGATTGTGATTCTGCCAGACACCGAAGTACGCAAGGGGAACAGTGACTCCTCGCAGATTATGGCTTTGAAAGAAGGCGGTTTTCTGTGGAAATCGCCCGAAGATTTGGCCCCAGCCGTTCAAAATGACGCCAAAGAGGCCGCCAAGGAATTCGCCGATCAGGAACGGATGCGGCTGCTTTATGTAGCGTTAACGCGGGCGGAACAATGGCTGGTTGTGGCCGGTGCGGGGGATCGCGGGAAAGAGGGCGCAAGCTGGTACAATCTGGTGGCCGAGGCGATGGAGCAAAGCGACTGGATGCCCGTCACCACCGAAGACGTCCCGCAGGTAGGTGCCTGCTTGACGGTGCATCACAACTGGTTCGAAAATCCGGTCAAAGTAGAACAAACCGCGACAGCGGATCTGCCATCCCTGCCCGACTGGGCTAATACCCAAGCGCCAACGGTTGAAAAGCCGCCCGCAACGCTGTCTCCGTCTGAATTGGGCGGGGCAAAGATCGTCTTTGGCGGTTTGGATGGTGCGGATAAGGACACGGCTCTGCGCAAGGGGCGGCAGGTGCATTTATTGCTGGAACATCTGGCTAAAACGCCGCCAGCGAATCGCCATACAAAGGCGCAGCAGTTGCTGGTTGGGGATTGCACGCCGCTGGATGACGGGGAATTCACCCGCGTTTTGGCCGAAGCAAGCGCTGTGTTGGATGATCCCGATTTGGCCCATATTTTTACCAGTGATGTTCTGGCTGAAGTCGGGGTTTCTGCTGAAATCGCCGAATTGGACGGGCAGCGGATTGACGGGATTATCGACCGTCTGATCGTGGCAAAAGATCGGGTTTTGGCTATAGATTTCAAGACCAACGCAACCCTTCCTGACAGCCCAGAAACCATCCCGGATGGCATCTTGCGCCAGCTTGCCGCCTACCGCGCAGCACTGGTGCAAATCTATCCCAACCACGACGTAGAGGTTGCGGTGCTGTGGACGATAAACCGCCAGATCATGGCGGTGCCGCACGACATTGTGATGAATTACTTGCAATCACCTACCACATCTTGACCTCAACGCCTGCGCTTCTTAGGTTGCGGGTAACGTGAAGAATCCCCTTATGGAGAAAGAAAATGGCAACTGTAGCTGTAACAGACGCAACTTTTGAAGCCGAAGTCACCAATTCCGACCTGCCTGTTGTGGTCGATTTTTGGGCTGAATGGTGCGGTCCTTGCAAACAGATCGGTCCGTCACTGGAAGAACTGTCAGAAGAGCTGGCCGGCAAAGTGAAAATCGTCAAAGTGAACGTGGATGAAAACCCTGGTTCGCCTGCACAACTGGGCGTGCGCGGTATTCCAGCGCTGTTCCTGTTCAAAGACGGTGCGGTCGTATCCAACAAAACCGGCGCGGCACCCAAGGCTGCGCTGCAAAGCTGGATCAACGAAGGCATCTAATCTGCTGACCGCATTGACTAAAATCGGGGCGCATCTGCGCCCCTTTTTTAATGCACTTGCGTGATTGGCCCTAGCCGTTGTCGCGCAGAATCCGACCTGCCAGATACAGGGATCCGCAGATCAATATCCGCGCGGCGGGATCGCGGGCGGTGATATCGGCAATGGCGGCTGACACGCTATCGGCCACATGCGCATCCATCCCCACAGACAGCGCCGCATCAACGGTTTCTTGTGCAGACAGCGTGGCGGATTCCCCGGGAATAGACACCCCGTGTAAAGACACCGCGCTTTGGGCCAAGGGGCGCAAATAGCCTGTCACGTCTTTGGTGTTCAGCATGCCGGTGATCATATGCAGCGGGCGGTTTGGCAGGCGGGCCAATGCCTCGGCCAGAGCGGAGCCCGCGGCGGGGTTGTGGCCACCGTCCAGCCAAACCTCGCAAGCGCCAGCTTCTTGAATCAGGGGGCCGAATTTCAACTGCTGCAACCGCGCAGGCCATTCTGCGTTCAACATGGCATCTATGGCGGCGTCTTCGGATTTGCCCAGATTGCGCAGAGTGGCGATGACCGCCCCAGCATTTTGCACCTGATGGGCCCCGATCAACGCGGGCATCGGCAAATCCCACAGACCGTTTTCATCCTGATACAACAGGCGGCCGTTTTCTTCCCAGACATGCCAGTGCTGGCCATAGATTTTCAGCGTCGCGCCGACCTTGGCGGCCTGACGCTCGATCACTTCAAGGGCTTCGTCCTGTTGCGGGCCAACCACGCAAAACGTGTTCCGCTTTAGAATGCCCGCTTTTTCAAAAGCAATCTTGGCCAGCGTGTCGCCTAGATAAGCCTCGTGGTCGATGGAAATCGGCGTGATCACACAGATTTCCGGCTTGTCGATCACATTGGTGGCGTCCAAACGCCCGCCCAAACCCACCTCTAAAAGGGTGTAATCCGCCGGAGTTTGCGAAAAGGCAAGCAATGCAGCGCAAGTGGTTATTTCGAAATAGGTAATTGGCGTTTCGCCATTGGCGGTTTCGCAGGCTTCAAGGGTCTTGATCAAGTCGTCTTCGCTGATCAATTCACCCGCCACACGAATCCGTTCGTGAAACCGCGCCAGATGGGGCGAGGTATAGGCGTGAACGCTGTTTCCCTCGGCTTCCAACCCTGCGCGCAACATGGCTTGGGTCGAACCTTTGCCATTGGTCCCTGCAATATGGATCACAGGCGGCAGGTGCCGTTCGGGATGGCCCAGCGCGGCCAGCAGATGGGTCATGCGATCCAGCGTCAGGTCGATAATTTTCGGATGCAGCGACATCAACCGTTCAAGTACGATGTCACTGTGAATAGGCTCGGATGGGGCAGAGGTCACTTGGTCGCGACCTCTGTGGTTGCAGCTTCTTTCGGAGCGGGCACAGGGGCCGGCAGATCCGCCGCGACAGGCGGCGTTTGACGGGTCAGCATCCGCACAATGCTGATCAATTCGTCGCGCATGGCTTTGCGGTGGGTCACCCGATCCAGCATCCCGTGATCCAGCAAATATTCAGCGCGCTGGAACCCTTCGGGCAGTTTTTCACGGATGGTTTGTTCAATCACACGCGGCCCTGCAAAACAGATCAACGCATTGGGTTCGGCAATCTGCACATCCCCCAGCATGGCGTAACTGGCCGTCACACCGCCTGTTGTGGGATGGGTCAGCACCACGATATAGGGCAGCCCCGCCTCTTTCAGCATTTGCACCGCTACAGTGGTGCGCGGCATCTGCATCAGGGATAAGATACCTTCTTGCATCCGCGCGCCACCTGCTGCGGAAAACAGGATCAGCGGGCATTTCTTTTTTACAGCCCGTTCAGCCGCGGCAATAATCGCATTGCCCACATACATGCCCATCGACCCGCCCATAAAGGAAAAGTCCTGTGCCGCAGTCACAACCTCGGTACGGCCGATCAAACCCTCGGCAACCAACATCGCCTCTTTTTCACCGGTCTGTTTCAGCGCGGTTTTCATCCGTTCAGGATAGCGTTTCTGGTCTTTGAACCCCAGCGGATCGGCGTTTGGCACGGGGACTTTCACCTCGGTAAACAAACCTCCGTCGTAAAGCGTATGAAACCTGTCCCGCGGCGTAATCAGCATGTGGTGATCACAGCTAGAGCAGACGTTCAGATTGTCCGACAGCTCTCGGTGGAACAACATGGTGTCGCACTCGGGGCATTTGGTCCACAGATTGTCGGGCACTTCGCGGCGCGAAAACAAAGAATTGATCTTGGGGCGAACGTAGTTCGAAATCCAGTTCATGGGTTGGTCCTGATTTGCCTGTTGTCCATATTTAAGTCTGTGCGCCGCTGATTGCAATCACCGCTATTCATACTGGCGTTTACGGCGTCTTTCCAACCAGCGCATCACCAGCAGGTAGATCGCGTATAAAACGATGATGGACCCGATGTCCGTCAGCAAAAAGCCCCGTACCTCAGAATGTTCTGACACATGTGTTTCGGTTACGAACAAGGACAACCCGTTCATAGTGCCATCCAGTGACACCAGCATCATCGCCATAAAGTTATTCATAAAGTGCAGCCCGATCGCCGCGCCAAGGTTGCCGGTGCGGATCGTCAGATCAGACGCTATCACCCCGAACAGCGTTGTGGCCGCCACCACAAGGAAACCATTTGCGCCAAATTTACTGGGATCGAAATGCAAACTGCCAAAGATCACCGAAGGGAGAAAAATCCAGATCCAGCGGGAGGAAAACCGCGAGGCCAGTTCCTGCATCAGATATCCCCGAAACACCAGCTCTTCAGAAGACACCTGTAGCAACAACAACGGCAGGGCGGGTAGCATCCAGAAAACCCATTCGGACAGCGACAGATTGGGGGTCGCACTGGTCCCGACCAGCGTAATCACAAAGAACACAACAACAACGGGCGCGATAAGGGCGCAAGTGGTCAAGAAATTCCGCAGCACCGCCCCCGGCCCCAGAAGCGTACGAATGGATTGGCCGCGAAACAGACCAACCGTCAGCCAGACCGCCGCCAGCATACTGACGAAAGTCACCAACAGCACAATCATGCTTTGCGGTGTGACGGGGTCCGAAATATTAGTGGAAACCGAGGATAACCCCTGCGCTACGTCTGTTCCGCCCAACACCGACAGGCCTAGTCCGAACAGGCCCACAATGCCAAAAGTCAGTTCCGTATAGACCAGCATCAAAAACAGCACGGCCCCAAGAAACAGCAAACCACCTTTGTGTTCGCGGGCAGGCGCAATAAATGCGTCAAATTTGTCATTCATTTGTGGCAGCATCTGCTGTATTCCTCCGCCGGTGCCGTCAGCGATCCTGCTGTATGCCTGTGGTTTAGAGGGTGACATCATGACAATCAACTGCTTGCGCCAGATGCGTTTTGGCATTGCCTGCCTGACAGCCGCCCTGTTGTGTGGCTGTGTTGATGCGAATAATTTCGGCCTGTCTGCCTCGGCGTCAGAGGTGGCACAAGACACCAAAGTCGTCACCGTGGCGGGGCAGGCGGTCACTTTGGGGCAGGCTGCGGGCTATTGCTTCAACAACACGCAAAGCGGGGCTTCTACCACGGGTGCATTTGTTGTGATGGGGCCTTGCGATACAACGTCGAACACAAGCACGGCTAAAGGTTTGGTTTTAATCAATGTTTTGGCAAAACCCGGCATTCAGGCCGCCATCGCCTCCCACGATCTGGAAGGTTATTTCCAATCTGAAAAGGGCCGCGCGGCCCTTGGGCGCAAAGGCAAGGCGGATCGGGTCAAAGTGCTGGGCACAATGGAAGAAAAAGGCATCTATTTTGTCCACACGCGGGATGCCGACGGGCCGGTAATCCCTGACACCACCGCCGAACAATGGCGGGTTTTCTTTGTGGTGTCGGATCGGCTGGTCACAGTTTCGGTGATCAACTTTGTGGACAGCCTGATGCCAGACGGTCTGATTTTCGCCCAAATGGAAGAAATCGCCCGTCGCATTCAATCCTTGAATTAGCGGCCTGGGACGGCTTTTTTGCCCAATTTCACAGCCGTCAACTTATTGTTTCCAAATTGGCACTAATCTAGGTAACACCACAGGTGACCTCCTTTAAACTCTCACGGGTGAAGTGTAACACAACGGCATGTTTGATAGATTGCGTAACATTCTGGCCGAATTCCGGCATCGTCAAATCTTGCGTTTCTGGAGCGGGGGACGCGAAGATGCGCGCAACATGCCCTTGTCCGAACTGCGCAATCTGCGGCGCAAGGCCAACCAGATCCGGCGTGTGGTGGATACGATTAACCATGTGGCCGTATCCCGTCTGACCCTGCCTGTGATCGGGTCCAACGCGATCCGCAAACCGCCGCGCACGGAATGGGCCTATCGCCCGCAGGCCTGGGCGGGGCCAGTGTACCCATCCGGTCTGGCCGCCGTGACCAGCAAACAGAAAATCGGCGACGAGGTGACGATTTTTCACGATTGCACCCAGTCCGAACTGGCCTTTCGTCAGGTCCGCAACACCCATGAAGAAGACTTTTCGCCTTTTGGATTGCGCATGGATGTTTTCAATTTCGACGGCTCTTTCCTGTCACTGGCCATCGAAATGCCCCCCGAATCCCTGCAAGGATTGAAACGCAGCCACTTGTTGCGCCTTGATATGATTGTGGAAAGCGAGCGGGCACAGGAAATGTTTGCCCGTCTGAACATCCGTCACGGGCCAAACACCGAACAGATCGTACGCGAGTTGGACATCGGCGCACGTAGTTTCTGGGTGGAATTTGATCTGTATTATACCCAGTTTAATGAAGAACGGGGCGACAGCATGTGGGTCGATCTGATTTTTGAAGGCCCCTCTATGAACCAAGTAACCATCCGTGATGTGACGATGATCCGCCGTCCACGCGCGTCGATCTAGCGGTCTAGGGGGCCTTATGGCAAAGAAATTCCTGCTGAACAAAAAGCAAATCATCGGCGGCAAATACATTGGCCTGATGCGCGCCCGCGGTAAGGGCAACCCGACCCCCGCGCTGGAAATGCTCCACTTAGGAGAGGTCGTCGGCGCTGTTCAGGTAGAAGCTGTGGGCAATGACGGCGATAACTGGCAGGTCACGGCGGAAATCCCGAAACAATTCCTGACCGATGGCGTGCAGACTTTCCTGCTGGTGCTGGCAGGGGATTCCGAAATCCTGGACCGGTTTTCGGTAATCACTGGCGAACCCTTGGAAGAAGACCTGCGGGCGGAAATTGAATTGCTGCGCGGCGAATTGGACATGTTAAAACGGGCCTTCCGGCGCCATTGCATCGAAACCATGGGCTAACCCCTCTACCTGTTAACGTGGCGTTTTACGTGACAATTGACGTTCACGTAAGCTAAGCTGTGCCAACGACATTCTACAGATGGATTCACGGCAAATGGCACAGGCTCTCTACCCGAATTTACTCGCACCTCTGGACTTGGGTTTCACCACCCTACCCAACCGCGTCCTTATGGGGTCAATGCACACAGGACTGGAAGAAACCGGCGATTGGAACCGCGTTGCGGAATATTACGCAGAACGGGCGCGGGGCGGCGTTGCCCTGATGGTCACGGGCGGCATTGCGCCCAATGTTGAAGGCGGCGTGATGCCGGGTGCATCGGGGCTGTATTCTGAAAAAGACATTGCACATCATAAGGTTGTGACGGACCGCGTCCATGAAGCAGGCGGAAAAATCGCCATGCAAATCCTGCACGCGGGGCGCTATGCTTACACCCCGAAAGCTGTGGCACCGTCGCCTGTGAAATCACCAATTTCGCCGTTTCCACCGGCCGAACTGGACGCCGCTGGCATTGAAAAACAAATCGCCGACATCGTCGCCTGCGCGGTAAATGCGCAAACCGCGGGCTATGACGGCGTGGAAATCATGGGGTCCGAGGGCTATTTCCTGAACCAGTTTTTGGTCACCCACACCAACAAACGCACCGATGAATGGGGCGGCAGCTATGAAAACCGCATGCGCCTGCCAGTCGAGGTGGTGCGCCGTACCCGCGAAGCCGTGGGGCGCGATTTCATCCTGATCTACCGCCTGTCGATGATCGACCTGATCCCGAACGGATCCACTTGGGAAGAAGTGGTGCAACTGGCCAAAGCGGTTGAATCCGCAGGCGCCACCATCATCAATACCGGCATCGGCTGGCACGAGGCCCGCATCCCCACCATCGCCACCAGCGTGCCGCGCCGTGCGTTCAGTTGGGTGACGAAAAAGCTGATGGGATCGGTTTCCATCCCGATCATCACATCCAACCGCATCAACACCCCAGATGTGGCTGAATCCGTTCTGGCCGAAGGCTGCGCTGACATGGTCAGCATGGCCCGCCCGTTTCTGGCAGATGCGGATTTTGTGAACAAAGCGGCCACAGGCAAAGCCGCCAGTATCGCGCCCTGTATTGCCTGCAATCAGGCCTGTCTGGATCACACGTTTTCCATGAAACTAACCTCTTGTCTGGTGAATCCACGGGCCTGTTCGGAAACGGAACTGGTCTATTCTCCCGCTGCCAAGGCCAAGAATATTGCAATTGTCGGGGCCGGGCCTGCGGGATTGTCCACCGCCTTGGTCGCCGCCCAGCGCGGGCACAAAGTGTCTTTGTTTGATAGCGCAGACACACTGGGCGGGCAATTGAACATGGCCAAACAAGTCCCTGGCAAAGAAGAATTTTTCGGTCTGGTAGACTATTACACCCAAGCGGTTTCTGACGCGGAAATTTCGATTCACTTGGGAAAATTTGTCACTGCCGACGATCTGCAAGGTTTTGATGACGTGATCATCGCCACAGGCGTCACCCCGCGCGATCCCCAGATCGACGGGCAGGACGGGCCTAATGTGGTCAGCTATATCGACGTGCTGCGCAACAAGGTTGCCGTCGGGCCGCGCGTGGCCGTGATCGGAGCGGGCGGTATCGGTTTTGATGTGGCAGAATATCTGGTCCACCAAGGCACCAGCCCGACCGAGGATCTGGACCTGTGGAAGCGGGAATGGGGTGTGGGCGATCCCGAAGACACCCGCGGCGGACTGGCCCCCGAAGGCGCACAGCCCGAAGCCCCCGCCCGTCAGGTGACCCTGTTGCAGCGGAAATCATCCAAACTTGGTAAGGGGTTAGGCAAGACGACAGGGTGGATTCACCGATCCGCGCTAGCCATGAAGAATGTGGAAATGCTGGCTGGTGTGAATTACGAGCGGATCAGCGATCAAGGGCTGCACGTCAGTTTTGGTGAGGCGCGAGAAAAACCAAAACTGATCGAAGTGGATACAATCGTGATGTGCGCGGGGCAGGTTTCAAACCGATCCCTAGCAGATGATTTGGAAGCCAAGGGCATTGCGTGCCATGTAATCGGCGGCGCGGATGTTGCAGCGGAACTGGATGCGAAACGGGCGATCCATCAGGGGTCTCGTTTGGCGGCGGCGCTTTGATTTGAGTATTTGAGAAACATTGAAGCGAGGCGGGGTTTTCCTGCCTTGCCCGAACGCTTAAAGCTGTCTGAAAAACCAGTTTGCGGGGCAGTATGCGGTCTTCGGTTATCATTTCAGCAATAGTTGCGGCTTTGGTCGGATTTGGTGGCTCGCTCGCCGTGATTTTGGCCGCAACAGAGGCGGTTGGCGCGACGCAGGCGCAGACAGCGTCTTGGGTGGCGGCGCTGTGTATTTCCATGATGGCGACGACGGCGATTCTAAGTTTGCGTCATAAGATGCCGGTGATTACGGCATGGTCCACCCCGGGTGCGGCGCTGATTGCGGCCACCAGCGGGGTTCATTTTGAAGCAGCCGTCGGCGCGTTTTTGGTTGCAGCGGTTTTGATCCTGATCACCGCAGCGTTTCGGGTTGTTGGGGATATGATCGAGCGGATTCCTGCGGCCATTGCGTCCGCTATGCTGGCGGGCGTTTTATTTCAATTTGTGGTTGCGATCTTTGATTTTGCCACCGTGACTCCACTGTTGGTGTTACCGTTAATTTTTGCCTTTTTGGTGTTACGCTTGTTTTCGGCCATGTGGGCGGTGCTAGGTGTTTTGGCCTTGGGCATTGGCTTGGCGTTTGGGTTGGACTTGTTACAACCCGTAGACGCTTTACAGGTTTCGCGGCTGGTTTGGGTCACGCCAGAGTTTGATTTTGCCGTGATGTTGGGGGTCGGGGTGCCGTTGTATCTGGTGACGATGGCATCGCAGAACCTGCCGGGCTTTGCGGTTTTGCGGGCGGCTGGCTATCACGCGCCGTCCCGCTCGATCCTTGGCGTAACAGGTATCGCATCAGTGGTGACAGCATTTTTCGGCGCACATACGTCCAACCTTGCGGCGATTACAGCGTCGATTTGTACGGGGCCGGATACCCATCCCGATCCCGACAAAAGGTGGTTAACGGGGCCGATTTATGCCGCCTGTTACGGGGTTCTAGCGCTGTTTGGTGCGTCATTGGTTGGCATGTTCGCCAGCTTCCCGCCCGCGTTGATTGCCACCGTTGCGGGGGTTGCTTTGTTGGGGCCATTTATCGGTGCCGCCACTGCCGGATTTGCCGAGGAACGCTATCGTTTTGCCGCTGCGTTAACCTTTGTGGTTACGGCATCAGGAGTCAGCGCCTTTGGCATTGGCGCGGCCTTTTGGGGGCTGGTAGCAGGATTGCTGGCCTTGGGGTTAGAACGCCTGAAACGCTGATTACGACAGTTCATCCATGATGGTAATCAGCGCGGATGTGATGCCCGGTTCAGATAAGGAATGCCCAGCCGAGGGCACAGTGATCAGCCGCGCAGCAGGCCAGTGATCCCGAAGGCGATAGGCGGTTTGGGGCGGGCAGATCATATCATAGCGCCCCTGCACAATAGACCCCGGAATATGTTCAATCTTGTGGATGTCTTTGATGATCTGGTCATCTTCGCGCAGAAAGCCTGCGTTTTTGAAATAATGGTTTTCGATCTTGGCAAAGGCCAGCGCATAGGCGGCTGGCACCACGCCCCGATTGGGGGATTGTTCAAGGGCGGCCAGCGCGCTTTCCCATTCGGTCCAGGCGCGGGCAAAACGGACTTGGATGTCTTCGTTGTTTGAAAACAGGCGCTTGGCGTAGTTTCCGATCACATCGTCCCGTTCATTATACGGCAACAGACCTGCAAAGTGATCCCATTCATCGGGGAAGAACGCCGCGGCGCCGCCGCCATAGAACCACTGTAATTCGGCCTGTGTCATGGTGAACACACCGCGCAACACCAGATGGTTCACACGGGTTGGGTGGGTTTCAGCATACAGCAGCGCCAGCGTCGCCCCCCATGATCCGCCAAACACAATCCAGTTTTCGATGCCCAGTTTTTCGCGGATCAGTTCGATATCCGCGACCAGATCCCAGGTGGTGTTATGTTCGACGCTGGCATGGGGACGAGACCGCCCACAGCCACGTTGATCAAACAGGATAACGCGGTAGATATCAGGATGGAAAAACCGCCGCATTCCCGGGCTGCATCCACCGCCCGGACCACCATGCAGCACCACCACAGGAATGCCATTGGGGTTGCCACATTCTTCGACGTAAAGCGTGTGATCCCCCGGCACATTAAGCACGAAATGGTTAAACGGCTGGATCACAGGGTAAAGCGTGCGGGATGCGCCAATTTGGCTCTCGGAATTTCGCATGGTTGGTCTATATTACCTGGTGGTTGGACCCCCCAACCTTGGCAGTTCAAGGACCCGAGCGCAATGGCAGCAGCAACAACAATCGACACCGCAGAAGTTGCTAAATTTGAGGCAATGGCCGCAGAGTGGTGGGATGAAAACGGCAAGTTCAAACCGCTGCATATGCTGAATCCCTGTCGGCTGGGGTATATTGTGGATCAGATCACGGCGGAATACGGGCGGGATCGCGCGGCGCTCGACAGTCTGAAGGGGTTGCGGATTCTGGATATCGGTTGTGGTGGCGGATTGCTGTCAGAACCGATGGCACGGCTTGGCGCAACAGTTGTGGGGGCGGATGCTGCTGCGGGGAATATTCCGGTGGCGCAGGTCCATGCCGCGCAGATGGGGCTTGATATCGACTATCGCCACACAACAGCCGAGGATTTGGCCGCTGCGGGCGAACAATTTGATGCGGTTCTGAACATGGAAGTGGTCGAGCATGTAGCCGATCCGCTGGCCTATCTGACCGCCTGTCATCAGTTGCTAAAACCGGGTGGGATCATGATTTGCTCGACCCTGAACCGGAATCCCAAAAGCTATATGATGGCGATTATCGGGGCAGAGCATATCATGCGCTGGCTGCCCAAAGGCACGCACGATTGGGCCAAATTCATCACACCTGATGAACTGTACAAGCTGATCGAAAACGCTGGTTTGACCCCTGTGGATCGCAAGGGTTTTGTGTTCAATCCCTTACTGTGGAACTGGTCGATTTCTGATCGGGATCTTAGTGTGAACTATGTGACCGCCAGCCTTAAGAACTAAGCGCAAGCCGGAAAGCCCGCAGCACAGGCAGAGTCTGACGGATGTTCTGGTCACCCAATGCGGTGATGATTTTTTCAAATTCCGGCACCAGTTGTTCCAGCGCTAGTTCCCGCGCCACGCGACCTGCGTTACTGATCGACACTTGTTTGCGCCGCGCATCGTCCCAATCGGGGCGGATGTGAATATAACCCGCCAGCTCCAGCTTTTTCAGGGTATTGGTCATGGCGCCCTTGGTCAGATGAAAATTTCGCGCCAGTTGCGCGGGGGTCTTTTCGCCCGAATTGCTAAGATGGTTCAGCACGGAAAAATGGGACATTTCCATCCCTTTGGGCAGTTTGCGCGACAGGGTGCCTTTGATCAGTTGATCGGCGGCCACAACCTCGGATAGCAGCCCGATCGCAAGCGAGATGTCAGGTGTCTCGCTCATGCCTGCGGTTTTTCATAGGCGCGGTCGTGGGTCAGGGAGGCGATTTTGCCGCGCGTGGTTTCGATCAAAGACAGGTCCAGATCAACCACAAAGGCGCCAACGTCCGTGCCTGCGTCCAGCAAAACCGTGCCCCAAGGGTCTATGACCACCGAATGACCATAGGTGGATCTGGCTCTGCCCTGCGAAATGGCGTGGTCGCCGGTCTGGGCGGGCGCAATGACAAAACTGCCGGTTTCAATCGCCCGTGCCCGCAGCAGGCTGTGCCAATGGGCCGCCCCTGTGACAGGGGAAAAGGCCGAAGGAGCAGTCAAAATCCCTGCCCCCGCCTGCGCCAAATCCCGATAAAGCGCGGGAAACCGCATGTCGTAACAGATGGTCATGCCGAGCGCGCCAAAGGGCGTCTGCGCAAGGCAAGCCGCTTGCCCGGGGCGATAGCCCGCACTTTCGCGGTAGGATTCAGTTTCGCTGACAACCACATCAAACATATGGATTTTATCGTAACGGGCGGTGATCGCACCATTAGGATCAATCAGAAAGCTGCGGTTAGCAAAGCGCCCGTCGGGATCATCGGTTTTCAGCGCAAGAGACCCGATCAGCAGCCATATACCCAGTTCTTTGGCTTGCTCGCGCAGGGCCTGCAGGGTCGGGTCATCCGTTTCGTGGTGCAACACGTCGATTTGATGGCTGCGGCTGGTCGAAACGATATTTGTAACCTCTGGCGTGGCGACCAGTGTTGCGCCCTGATCTGCCGCCTGCGCAATCAGCCCCTGTGTTCGGGGCAGATTGGCAGCGGAATCATCGCCGCAATTCAGCTGGGTCAGACCAACGCGCAGGGTCATCCGGCCAGCAGCGCGTCTAACTTGCCCTGTTGGTTCAGCAGGTTCAGATCATCAAACCCGCCGATGTGTTTGCCGCCAATAAAGATTTGCGGCACGGTCCGCCCGCCATTGGCACGTTTGATCATTTCGGGCTTTTTGGCAGGGTTCGACATCACGTCAATTTCGGCGAAAGACACGGATTTGGATTTCAACAGCCGCTTGGCCGCCGCGCAATATCCGCAGATCGGGGTGGTATAAAGTTCAACTTTTTGCATCATGGCATTCCATATTGTTTGCCACAATATATAGCCTGTTAATCCAGCCTTGCAACGCGCGCAAAAACAAGAACGTTCACAGAGGCGGCACCTGCGGCAAAACATGCCTCGGCGCAGGCGGACAGGGTCGCGCCCGTGGTCATCACATCGTCAATCAGCAGGATCGGCTTGCCCCTGATCATTTTGGTGCGGTTGGGATGGGGCCGGATCGCGGCCCGCTGGTTTTCAAACCGGTCTGCGCGGGTCATATCTTTTTGCTGTTTGGTGGCGCGCACCCGTTGCAACCCGTCTGGAATCACCCTGACTGGTCGTTCCCGCGCGATGGCATTGGCCAGCAGAACCGATTGGTTGAACCGCCGCTTTAACATCCTGCTCCAGTGCAGCGGCACGGGGATCAGACAGGTCTGCGACGTGATCATCCCATCCTCGACCCCCAGCATCCAGCGGGCCATATGATGGGCGATGTCCTGACGATCTGCGTGTTTCAGCGACAAAACCATCCGCCGCAGCGGGCCTTCGTACAGGCCAACCGCGCGGCCCCGCCCCCAGATCGCGGGGTGGGCATAACAGGATTCGCATAAATCCGTTTCCTCGGCAGGGCCATGCAAGGGCACGCCGCAAGTGTAGCACAGGCTACCCGCGATGAAATACGCCTCGGGCCAGCAGGTTTGGCACAACATATTATCCTCCCCCGTTTCCTCCCCGCAGGCCAGACACCGCGCGGGATAGGCAAAACGGGTGATTTTCTGTGCAAACTGCAGGATGGGCTTTTCCTTTCGGGGCGTCGGCGTTAGGTCTGCCACAGGAGAATTGCCCGATGGACCCCACCCCTGCCTTGTTCGATCCCCAAGCATTACACCAGCACCGCGCCCGTGTGCGCGGACAGGATGCGCTGTTCCTGCATGAGTTCGCAGCCTTTGAAGTTTCAGAAAGGCTGAAAGACGTTAACAGAACGTTTACCGACCCCGTTTTTATTGGCTGGCAAGGCGATTACTGGGCGCAACAAACCGGTGTACAGGCCCGTTTGATCCCCGATACGGATGTGCTCGATCTGGAACCGGAAAGCTGTGATCTGATCGTGCATTGCCTGTCGCTGCACTGGGCCTCTGATCCCGTGGGGCAGTTGATCCAGATGCGCCGCGCCTTGCGCCCCGACGGGCTGATGATTGCGGTGATGTTTGCGGGCGAAACCCTGAACGAATTGCGCCACGCCCTGACCAAGGCTGAATCCGAACTGCGCGGCGGCATCAGCCCGCGTGTGGCACCAATGGCGGAACTGCGGGCTTTGGGGGCACTGCTGCAACGGGCGGGCTATGGGCTGCCCGTTGCTGATATTGAACCTCTGCGCGTTGCTTATGAAACCCCGTGGCACCTGATGCGCGAATTGCGGGCGATGGGGGAAACCAACGTGATGAATGCCCGCGAAAAATCCCTGTCGCGTCGGGATATATTTACCCGAATGGCGCAGATTTACGCCCAAGACTATCAACAGGACGGTCGGATGATGGCCACCTTCGAACTGGCGTTTCTAACGGGCTGGTCGCCCTCTGAAACCCAGCAGAAACCCTTGCGGCCCGGATCGGCACAGACCCGTCTGGCCGATGCGCTGGGTGTGACAGAACTGCCCGCTCTGCCGAAAAAGACTTGATCGCATCCGCCTTTGCGTTACCTGCGCACAGGATTAGAAAGAGACATCATGACCGCACAAAAGCCAGCCAACGCCGCCGCCGATCATCCGCCCGTAAGTTTCGGAAAGGTTGGGGTGATTATTTCAAACCTCGGCACGCCGGACGGCACCGATTACTGGTCCATGCGCCGCTATCTGGGCGAATTCCTGTCGGATCGCCGCGTCATCGACTATGCGCCGTGGAAATGGCAGCCTTTGTTGCAATTGATTATCCTGACCAAACGCCCCTTTTCATCAGGCGAGGCGTATCGCAGCATCTGGAACAACGAACGCAACGAAAGCCCGCTGCTGACCACAACGCGGGATCAGTATCTGGCGTTGGAAAAGACCCTGAAAGACACTTACGGCGATAAGGTTGAGGTGGATTTTTGTATGCGGTACGGTAATCCGTCCACCCAATCGGTGATTGAAAACATGCAGGCCAAAGGCTGTGACCGGATCGTGTTTTTCCCGCTTTATCCACAGTATTCCGCCCCTACCACAGCCACCGCAAACGACCACGCCTTCCGCGCTTTGATGAAAATCAAATGGCAGCCTTCGGTTCGTACAGTGCCAGCGTATTTTGAAAACCCGCTTTATATTAAAGCATTGGCCGCCACCGTGAAAGAAACCTACGCCAACTTGGATGTGGAACCCGATGTGCTGGTCACATCCTATCACGGCGTTCCTGTGCGTTACCTGACCGAGGGCGACCCCTATCATTGCCACTGCCAGAAAACCACGCGCCTGCTACGCGAGGAATTGGGCTGGTCCACGGATAAAATCCAACTGACCTTTCAATCAAAATTTGGACCCGAAGACTGGTTGCAGCCCTACACGGTTGAAGACGTGGCGCGGCTGGCCCGCGAAGGTAAAAAGAACATCGCCATCATGGCGCCTGCGTTTTCATCGGACTGTGTGGAAACACTGGAAGAGATCAACGAGGAAATCAAAGACGCCTTTATCGAAGCTGGCGGCGAAACCTTTACTTATATTCCCTGTCTGAACGACCGCCCCGATCACATTGAAATGATGGCGGAAATCATCAAGCGGGAAACCAGCGGTTGGTTATAACAGGTCGCGCAGCGTGGCGATCAGGGGAATGTCAGCGGGCGGCATAGGGTATTCCCCCATGTGGTTGGGCTTAACCCATTTCAGCACCTGATTTTCCTGCGGCGTAGGAATGCCTTCCCATTTGCGGCAGGCAAACAGGGGCATCAGCAGGTGAAAATCATCATAACTGTGGCTGGCAAAGGTCAGCGGGGCCAGACAACTGGCCCATGTGTTGATGCCCAGTTCTTCCTCTAACTCTCGGATCAGGGCCAGTTCGGGGGTTTCCCCCGCTTCGACCTTACCGCCCGGAAATTCCCACAACCCTGCCAGCGATTTGCCTTCGGGGCGTTGGGCCAGCAACACGCGGCCGTCCTTGTCGATCAGGGCGACCGCACTTACCAAAAGGGTCTTCATGACCGGTAATCAGCGTTAATTGTGATATATCCGTGGGTCAGGTCGCAGGTCCAAACCGTAGCAGACCCCGACCCGATGCCCAAATCCGTGGCAATCCGCAGGTCTTGCTGCTTCATGTAATCCACGCCTTGTTGTTCGGTATAGGCAGGGGACACCCAGCCGTTTTCCGCCACCAGAATATCGCCAAAATGGATGGCAATTTTATCGCGGTCGGCGGGTTCACCTGATTTGCCAACCGCCATGACAACGCGGCCCCAGTTCGGGTCTTCGCCTGCCACAGCGGTTTTCACCAGCGGGGAATTGGCGATGGCCAGCGCCACGATCTGCGCCGAAGCATCGTCAGCGGCCCCGGTGACCGCGACCTCGATGAATTTTGTAGCCCCTTCGCCGTCTTTCACCACCAGATGGGCCAGATCACGCATGACACCATGCAGCGCTGCGCCCAGTTTTTGACCCTGCACACTGTCTGCATCGGTGATCTGCACATTGCCTGCCGCGCCTGTGGCAAAAGCCAGCAGCGTGTCAGATGTGGATGTGTCACTGTCCACTGTAATTGCGTTGAAAGTGGTCTTGTTATGGGCTGAAATCATCGCCTGAAACGCCGATGACGTTACCGCTGCATCGGTGAACAGATAGACCAGCATAGTCGCCATATCCGGCGCAATCATGCCAGACCCTTTGGCAAAGCCGGAAATATTCACCGTCTTACCGTCCAGTTCAACCGAGGCCACAACGCCTTTGGGGAAGGTATCCGTGGTCATAATCGCCGCTGCTGCATCTGCCCCTTTGGACGGGGACAGGTTTTGCGACAATTCACCCAGAATATCGGCGATCCGGTCGTGGGGCAGCGGTTGCCCGATCACACCGGTTGAAGATGTCAGAATATTTTTAGCGTCTGTTTTCAAAACAGAAGCCGCCGCCGCGCAGACAAAATCAACCGATTTTGCCCCCACTTGGCCGGTAAAGGCATTGGAGTTGCCAGAGTTAACAACAACCCCCAACGCATCCGCAACCAGATCGGTTTTCTGCAAATCCGCCAGTTTCGCCTGACAATCCAGCACAGGCGCGGATCGTGTAGAAGAGCGGGTAAACACCCCAGCAACCGCGCTGCCAGCCGCAATATGGGCCAGCATCACATCGGTGCGGTTTTTGTATTTTACCCCCGCAGCACCGGCGGCGAAGGTCACGCCGCCGATGTCAGGCAAAGCCGGAAACCCGCCAACAGGCGCAAGAGGAGAGATTGATGACGTGGTTGATCCGTCTTGCAGATCTGCCTTCAATCCCTTGATTTTCTTCTTTAACTTACTGACTTTACGTTTCAGCTTTGCCGTAGATTTCGCCATGTGTCACCTTGGTGCGTTAATTAATCCAACAGGTCTGTGCTGCGGATAATGGACGGATCAATTTCAATTTCAACCCGTTTGATATCTGCCTCGGACTCGATGTTTTCCATATAGGCGGCAACCGCTTTGGTTTTCAGTTGGTCTTCGATTTCAGCGCGGACTTCATCCAATGTAGGCTTCGGCGCCTCGCGGGTTTCCACCAGATTGATGATGTGCCAGCCGAATTGTGATTGCACTGGGTCGGAAATTTCACCCGCTTCCAGCGCAATCATAGCGTTTTCGAATTCAGGAACCGTGCGACCCTTGGCCATCCAGCCCAGATCGCCACCGTTTGGACCGGATGGGCCTGTGGATTTCTCTTTCGCAGTTTCCGCAAAATCTGCGCCATCTTTCAAAAGCTGAACCAGTTCTTTGGCTTCTTCTTCGGTTTCTACCAAGATGTGCGAGGCTTTGTATTCCGTGGTCGCAGGGGCTTCACCGATTGTTGCGTCGTACTCGGCCTGAACCAGTTCATCTGTCACAGCATCGTTTTCAATCTGTGTCAGCGTTTCCGAGGCCAGCAGCGCGCGTGTTTCGTTTTCAATGGCAACCGCAATCGCCTTTTTCGTCACATCAACACCAGTGGACAGGGCTGTTTGCTGGATCAACTGGTCCAACACGCCTTTGTACAGGTTTTCGTCGTCCAATTGCTGGTATTGCTCGGGCAGACGTTTGGTCAGGGCGATCACATGGCCCACAGTAATGTCTTGTCCGTTGACGGTCGCCAGAACGGTGTCAGCTGTCGGCGCATCTTGTGCAGGGGCTACGGTTGCCATCATCACAGCAATGGATGAGGCGGCAAATAGACGTGAAAGTTTCATGATCTTGCTCCTGTAGTGGCCTGTTTTCCATCAGGCACGTAATGTAATTGTGTTGCCTGATTTGGGGGGCAACGTTGACAGTGCCAACAGACCCGCTTAGATGCCAATCTGGCATGAATGCAAGGACGTTCCGGCGTGGCAGCACCTTTACGCTGACAGCGATCCCGCCACAAGGCAGGCTTTGACACGTTCTTTCACAGTCACGTCAGTTTTTTGCCGCCACGGGTGCGGCGTATAAAATATACGGAGCAGGTATGCTGGGCTTGGGCACAATTACGAAGAAAATCATCGGTTCACCGAATGATCGCAAGATCAAATCGCTGAAATCGATTGTCGCCAAGATCAATGAACTGGAGCCCGATTTCGTTGCTCTCAGTGATGACGGGATCAAGGCAAAGACCGAAGAATTCAAGGAACGGTTCAAAGGCGGTGAAACGCTGGATTCGCTGCTGCCAGAGGCTTTTGCCAACGCACGCGAGGCCGCAAAGCGCACTTTGGGGCTGCGACCCTTTGATGTTCAGCTGATCGGCGGTATTTTCCTGCACCGGGGCAATATTTCAGAAATGAAAACCGGTGAAGGTAAAACGCTGATGGCCACCCTGCCTGTGTATCTGAACGCGCTGGCAGGGCGCGGTGTTCATGTTGTGACTGTGAATGATTATCTGGCGCGGCGCGATGCGGAATGGATGGATCAGGTCTATTCCTTCCTAGGCATGACCACCGGGATTGTTGTTCCCAACATGCCCGAAGCAGAAAAAATCGCCGCCTATAACGCCGATGTCACCTATGCCACCAATAATGAATTGGGCTTTGATTATCTGCGCGATAATATGAAATCGGAACTGTCCCAGATCGCCCAACGCGATCACTTTTTCGCGATTGTGGATGAGGTAGACTCGATCCTGATCGACGAAGCACGGACACCGCTGATTATCTCTGGTCCCTCAGAGGACCGCTCTGATCTATACATCAAAGTGAACCAACTGATTCCGTCCCTGGTGGAAGAACATTACACCATCGACGAAAAAGCCCGCACGGCTGTTCTGACCGAAGAGGGCAATGAATACGTGGAACAACAGTTCCTCGCCCAAGGGCTGATGGAAGAGGGCACGTCCCTTTATGATCCGGAAAGCACAACTTTGGTGCACCACGTCAACAACGCCCTGCGCGCCCATGTGCTGTTCAAGCGGGAAAAAGATTACATCGTCAAAGACGGCGATGTGATGCTGATTGACGAATTCACCGGCCGCATGATGCAAGGCCGTCGCCTGTCCGACGGCCTGCATCAGGCGATTGAAGCGAAAGAGGGCGTAAGTATCCAGCCTGAAAACGTCACGCTGGCCTCTGTCACCTTTCAAAACTATTTCCGCCTGTATGACAAACTGGCTGGCATGACCGGTACAGCCCTGACCGAGGCTGAAGAATTCGCTGAAATCTACGGCTTGGGTGTGGTGGAAATTCCCACCAACAAACCCATCGCGCGGATCGACGAACACGATGCGATCTATCGCACGGCCAAAGAAAAATACACGGCCATCGTCGAGGAAATCGCCAAAGCCTATGTCAAAGGCCAGCCCACGCTGGTGGGGACGACTTCCATCGAAAAATCCGAATATCTGTCCAGCCTGCTGAAAGACAACGCGCTGCTGAAACAGATCGCCGCCCATCTGCGCGCCCGCGCGGGTGAGATGAAAAAAGAAGAAAACAAGATCAAGTTCAACGCCGATGCGGATGCCATTGATAAACTGGCGGACCTGCCAGAGGGCATCCCCCACAACGTGCTGAACGCCCGTTTCCACGAACAGGAAGCTGGAATTGTGGCGGATGCGGGGAAACCGGGCGCTGTGACAATTGCGACCAATATGGCGGGCCGCGGCACAGACATCCAACTGGGCGGCAACGTGGATATGCGCGTCCTTCAAGCAATCGAAGCCGCTGGCGACGACGCTGATCCCGTCGCAATCCGCACCCGCATCGAAGCCGAGGTCGTCACCGACAAACAAGCCGCGCTCGACGCGGGCGGGTTGTTTGTTCTGGCCACCGAACGGCACGAAAGCCGCCGCATTGATAACCAGCTGCGCGGGCGCTCTGGCCGTCAGGGTGATCCGGGCAAATCCAGCTTCTTCCTGTCCCTTGAGGACGACCTGATGCGGATTTTCGGCTCTGAACGTCTGGACAAAGTGCTCGGCACATTGGGCATGTCCGAGGGTGAGGCGATCATCCACCCTTGGGTGAACAAATCGCTGGAGAAAGCCCAAGCCAAGGTCGAAGGCCGCAACTTTGACATCCGCAAACAACTGCTGAAGTTTGACGATGTGATGAACGACCAGCGTAAGGCCATCTTTGGCCAACGCTTTGAAATCATGGAAGCCGACGATCTGTCGGAAACCGTCAAAGACATGCGCGATCAGGTGATTGACGATCTGGTGGACGAATGTATTCCCGCCAAATCCTATCCCGATCAATGGGACACCGAGGGCCTGTATGGCAAGGTGATCGAACATGTTGGCATCGACGTGCCGATCATCGAATGGGCGAATGAGGAAGGCATTGATGATGCCGACCTGCGGGAACGGATCAGCAAGGAAGCCGACAAATTCATGGCCAAAAAGGTTGTGGATTTCGGGGCCGAACAATTCCGCAACATCGAAAAGCAAATCCTGCTGCAAACCATCGACAAGAACTGGCGTGAACATCTGGTCACACTGGAACACCTGCGCTCTGTCGTCGGGTTCCGTGGCTATGCCCAGCGCGATCCGTTGAATGAATATAAAACAGAATCCTTCACCCTGTTCGAAGGCATGCTGGAAAGCCTGCGGGCGGGTGTCACCAGCCAGTTGGGCCATGTGCGGATGATGACCGAGGAAGAGCGTAACGAAATCATCGCCCAGATGCAGGCCGAAGCACAGGCGGCGCAAGCTGCCCAAGCTGCGGCGATGGCCTCTCATCCGGCGGATGCAGCGGCTGCGCCCCAAGCGGAAATCGAATCAGCAGCGTCCGCCGTGGCGTTTGATGAGAACGATCAATCAACCTGGGGTAATCCCGGACGCAATTCGCTTTGCCCTTGTGGAAGCGGAAACAAGTTCAAACAATGTCACGGAAAACTCTGAATATGACAGTTTGTGGCGGGACAATGTCATTTTGCCCCGCCACCCCCCTGAATCCCGCCAAACGCCAAAGATTCGCCAGATTCCAAACCAGAAACCGCGAATCGAATGGGGCAAAATAGCCCGTAAACTACCCTTTTGATCGCTCAAAGCCGCCCAGATTGTTCGCTAATTTTAGATAAGTTCAAAACTTATCGAGGCGATCATGGCTTTAAACGACAGACTTCTTACATTGGCGACAGGCGCAGTTCTGGCCATTGGTGGTGCCGCTGCAAGTTTACTGCTGGGCGATCACGGTGACACAGGCTACCAGCCCAATCTGACCGTGGCCGCCAACATGGCCGCGCCGCAAATTCCCACCGCCAGCGACATTTTCCCGTCCCTTGTGACCTATGACGCCCCGCCGCGCATCACCCCAGAAATCCTGCCACGCGAGGCGACGCAAACGCCCGCCGTCGATCAGATGATTTTCGCTTCGGTAGAGCCTGCTACCCGCAGCACACAATCGGATGCGGGTGCTGACGTGATCACCATTGCGGTGCTGGACGGTGCTCCTGAACTGGCCACACCTGCCGATTTTCGTGACATCGTTCTGACGCGGGCCATTGCAACGGTCCCCGCCCCGGAGGTTTCCAAAATCGCTCGCGGCGTGCCTGCCACCGCGTCGGATACCACTGATTTCATGCGCATCCCGCTTACACCACAGGTCAGCTGCGCGCTTGACCTGCGGGCGACACCGATTTTTGGCGCTCGGGTCAAGCTGAAGCTGACAGCGCCCTGCCATCCCAATGTGGCCGTCACCATCCGCCACGGTGGTCTGCAATTCAAAGAGCAACTGGACGCCACTGGCCATCTGGAACTGAAAGTTCCGGTATTTGCTGAATTTTCGCGGTTTGACGTGGAACTGGCAGATGGCACACAATCCACTGTGGGCGCCTATATTGCGGGTCTGTCCACGCTGGAGCGGGTTGGTATTTCTTGGGACGGCGAAAATGACACCTTCCTGCACGCTTTTCAAAACGGTGCGCGGATCGGTGACACGGGCCACATCTGGCGCCTGAACGCCCGCGATTTTGCTGCCTCGCGTATGGATGGTGGCGGGTATTTGACGGTGCTGGGCAACCCGGACCTGAAAGATGCCGAATTGGCCCAAGTCTATACCCTGCCTTTGCGCGCCACAGAACAGGCCCAGATCGTCAGTTTTGGCATCGAAACCCTGCGCGGCGAGTCCGCCTGTGGCAAAACCCTGAACGTGAAAACGGCCACCCATCAGGTGAACAGCGGCGCTGCGACCAACACCTTATCCCTGCGTTTGCCCGAATGTGGCACGCTTCAATCCAGTCTTCTGTTGAAAAACGCGCTGAAAGACATGAAGGTAGCCCGCAAGTAAACAACGGGGGCCTTCATGAGCAGTTCACAGCTATGCCGATGGATTCTAGCGGCATTTTTTCTGGCGAGTCCGACAGTGCTGGCGGCGCAAGAGGTTATCTTATCCGCCAAATCAGGCGATTTGACCGTCGAAGGCAAGCTGCTGGAATTTGACGGAGAGTTTTACAAGGTCGATACCCAATTCGGCCCTCTGACTGTGGATGCCCGCACCGTAAGCTGTGCTGGCGCGGGCTGCCCCACCGCCCAAGATACAACCGCAACATTCAGCGTGGTCAGCGATGGCCCCGCAGCCCAAGCCCTGATCGAAGCCTTCGCGCTTTATCAAGGTGGTGACGTGGAAATTGCCACTGGCGCACAAGGGGCGCAAACCATGATCGTAAGCTCTGAAGCGGCTGGCCCCCTGGCCGAGGTGCAATTGATCACACCCGCAACCCATACGCCCTATGCAGCGCTAAAGGATGGCACGGATACGCTGGTGTTTTCGACCCTTGATTCCCCTGATCCGTCCCACACGCAGGTGATCGGGCTGGATGCCGTCGTGATTGCCACATCCGATGTAAATCCCGTGGATGCCATCACCATGGATCAGTTGCGCGGGGTTTTGGCTGGCACAATCACCAACTGGAAAGAGTTGGGCGCGGGGGATTCTACCATTACGCTGCATGTGTCCACAGGCGATAGCGGTTTTCAGGCCCATGTGGCAGCGCTTGGTCTGGCCCCTGCGGCAGGGGTTATGGTGCAAGAGCATGCGCGGATGAAAGATATGGCAGATGTGGTGGCGAATGATCCTTTCGGAATTGCGGTTCTGCCGTTTTCCAGCCTGCGCACAGCCCACGCCATGGGGTTGCGCGGATCTTGTGGAATGCACAACACGGCGCAAGTTTTCACACTGCAATCAGGGTCTTACCCGATGACCTATGCGTTGTCTGTGGCGCGCCCCGCCAAACGCCTGCCTTTGTTCGCACGCGAGTTTCTGGAATTCCTGCGCAGCGAGCAGGCCCAAGCTGTGGTCGCGGATCTGGGCTATGCCGATATGGGCATCGCCACACGCGGGCTGGATTCCCAAGGGCAGCGGCTGGCCAATTCCATGATGATCATCGGCAAAGAAGTGCCTTTGGCCGATGTGCGTGAAATGACCTCTATCATGTCTGGCGCAAAACGGCTGTCAGCAACCTTTCGGTTTCAGGCAGGATCAACCCGCCTTGATGCCCAATCCCGTGAAAATGCCGAGTCTTTGGCCGCGGGGCTGATCCTTGGAAATTACGCGGATAAGATCGTGTATTTGATGGGGTTTTCGGATGGGGATGGACGCGCGCGGCAGAATAAATCCCTGTCGGAAAAACGTGCGGATGCGGTGAAAGCGGCTTTGATCAAGGCGGCACCGGATGGATCGCTTGCGGACGTGGATTTCCGCATTCTCGGCTATGGCGAGGCGTCACCATTGGTTTGTGAAGACACTGCAGCGGATGCGCAGATCAACCGGCGTGTCGAGGTTTGGGTGAAGGATCAGGCGGAAACGCCGACACAAACGCCTGCTGAATAACATCATCTGAATAACGGGGGCGCTGCCCCCGTACCCCCGAGGTATTTCTGCTCAAAAGAAGCGCTGAGGGGATCAAAGCAATCCCAAAGCGCGAAAGCTGCTGTCGGTTTCAGCGCCGATAATCACATGGTCATGAACAGTGACGCCAATAGCTTGCAATGCCTGTTCCACCAGAAGCGTCATGTCGATATCCGCTTGTGAGGGTTCGGGATTGCCCGAAGGGTGATTATGCACAAGGATCAGCGCACTGGCATTCAGTTCCAGCGCGCGTTTTGCAACCTCACGCGGGTAGACGGGGACGTGATCGACGGTGCCTTGTTGTTGCGGTTCATCGGCGATCAGCACGTTTTTACGATCCAGAAACAGGATGCGGAATTGTTCGGTTTCGCGGTGCGCCATTGCGGTTTTGCAATAGGTCATCAGCGCAGACCAACTGGACAGAACATCGGTGTTCAGCACCTTGGCCTGGGCCAAGGAATGGGCCGCAGCTTCAATAATCTTTAGCTCTTGCACCACGGTTTCGCCCACGCCGTCAATTTCCAACAGTAGCGCGGGGCGGGCAGAGATCACGCGGTTGATATCGCCAAACCGTGCCATCAGCCGTTTGGCCAATGGTTTCACATCGCGCCGTGGTATGGCGCGGAACAGGATCAGTTCGAGGAGTTCGTATTCATTTAACCCCACAGCCCCTGCGCGCATGAATCTTTCGCGCAGGCGTTTGCGGTGGTCTTTGCTGAATTCGGGGCTGGCGCGGTCAAACGGGGCGGCGGGGTCAACCACTGTGAAATCTAATTGGGGCTGTTCACCAAAGGCGCGTTTAGACTGGGACATAGGCCCAATCTGAACGCGAATGGTTAATCAGTGATGAATCAGGGCTGGGTCGGGTAGAATAAACCTGCGGGAGATTCGGTGAAAATTTCCACCCCGTCGGCTGTAACCCCTAGCGAATGTTCGAATTGCGCTGACAGTTTCTTATCCCGCGTGATCGCGGTCCAGTCATCGGCCAGAACCTTGGTTTCGGGGCGGCCCAGATTGACCATCGGTTCGATGGTAAAGAACATGCCTTCTTCCAGCACGGGGCCACTGCCCCAGCGGCCATAATGCAGCACGTTTGGTGGCGAATGGAACACACGGCCCAGACCGTGACCGCAGAAATCGCGCACCACGGAACAACCCTGTGCTTCAACGTAGCGTTGGATCGCAGCGCCAATATCCCCGAAGGTATTGCCGGGTTTGACCTGCTCAATGCCGATCATCAGCGCGTCATGGGTGACCTGGATCAGGCGATCCGCATAGGGTTTCGCCGTGCCTGCCACATACATTCGTGAGTTATCGCCAAACCAGCCATCCAGAATGCAGGTCACGTCAATGTTCAGGATATCCCCGTCAAACAACGTATCATCGGTGCGTTTGTGTTTGTCGTTCTTCCACATGGGGATCTTGCCCCCCGGAATACCGTGACAGACCACATGGTTCACCGAAATACAGGATGATTTCGGATAGCCTTTGTAATCCAGCGTCGCCGGAATTGAATCGTTGGCGATCATGAAATCATGGCAAATCTGGTCCAACTCGTCCAGTTTCACACCCGGCACCACATGGGGCGCAATCATGTCGAGGATTTCTGCGGCCAGTCGGCCAGCGCGGCGCATTCCTTCGAATTCCTCGCTCGAATGAATGGTGATACCGTCTTTATTGAGCCTTGGGGCTTGGCGTCCTTCCACGGGGACCTCCGATCTGTGAATGGCTGGCGTGATAGGATATTTAGGGCCGTTTTGCCAGTGGTCGTGTTTATTTTTGTAAAACAGGCAGTGCGCTGGTCAGGCTTATGCCTGTCGGCGCAATTTCGCAAGTATAGCACAGCATTTCCACGCCCGCCGCCCGCGCAGTCGCATAGGCGGCGGCATAGGCAGGGTCCAGTTCATGGGCCAGACGAAACCGCGCGCAATCGGTGCGTTGCACAAGGTACAGCATAATCGCGCGGTGGCCTTGGGCGACCATTTCCGTCAATTCCCCCAAATGTTTGGTACCCCGCGCTGTGACAGTATCAGGGAATTCTGCCCAGTCATCCGGCCCTTTCAGGGTGACGTTCTTCACCTCTATATAGGCGTCTGGCAGGCCGTCGCCTGTCAGCAGAAAGTCGATGCGGGAATTCTGGCCGTATTTTGCCTCGGGTTTGATACCTGAATAGGCGGCCACGGGGGCGATGCGTTTGGCGTGCAGCGCCTCAGCCACCAGTTTGTTGGCGATGCTGGTGTCGATGCCAGCGAAATGACCGCCCTGTAGTTCGACAAACTTCCAGCTGTAGTTCAGCTTGCGTTTGGGGTCATCATTGGGTTCCAGCCAGATCATCTGGCCCGCGTGGTTCAGCCCCGTCATCGCCCCCGTATTGGCGCAATGGGCGGTGATTTCGCGCCCGTCCTCCAGCACACAATCCGCCAGAAAGCGTTTGTAGCGGCGGATCAGGGTTGCGCGTAAAAGTGGGGTGGAAAACTTCATCGCCCAAGCCTAGAACTATGAAAACACAAGGACAAGCGATATGGCGAACCCCACTGCGGCAATGTTGGTGATTGGTGATGAAATACTGTCAGGGCGCACGCGGGATGCGAATATGTATCACCTTGCAGGGCGGCTGACCGATCTGGGGATCGACCTGAAAGAAGTCCGCGTGGTGTCTGACGATGCTGCTGAAATCGTTGCGGCGGTGAACGGGTTGCGGGGCAAGTTCGACCATGTTTTCACCAGCGGCGGCATCGGGCCGACCCATGATGATATTACCGCTGACAATGTGGCGGCGGCCTTTGGTATTGGCATTGATGTGCGCGAAGACGCGATGGATGCGCTGGCCACCAATTACCCCGACGGGCGCGCCTCGATCAATGCAGCACGGATGCGGATGGCGCGGATACCGGACGGGGCCCGCCTGATCGACAACTCGATTTCCAAAGCGCCGGGGTTTTCAGTGGAAAACGTACATGTGATGGCAGGGGTGCCCAAGATATTTGAGGCAATGTTGGACAGCCTGCTGCCCAGTCTGAAAAGCGGCACGCCAGTGGTGTCTGAAACAACCCGCGTGGATCAACCCGAAGGCGCGGTCGCAGGGCCGCTTGGGGATATTGCAGCGGAATTTGCCACGCTGTCGATCGGGTCTTACCCGTTTAACACGCCGCAGGGGTTTGGCACTAACCTTGTGGTGCGCGGCGCGGATGCGGCGCTGGTGGCGCAGGCGGCTGCGAAAATTCGTCAGACTTTTGGGGTGGAATAATGCGGATACCCACAGAACAAGACCTGTTTGCCGCAGTAGACGCCACTTGGCCAGCACATGCTAAAACCGAACTGGACGGCTGGACCCTACGCGAAGGTCGCGGCGGCGGGCAGCGGGTTTCAGCCGCATCCGGCCAGGGCGATATCGCCCAAGCCGAAGCCGCGATGCTGGCTATGGGGCAGGATAAGCTGTTCATGATCCGCCCCGATCAGACGGACCTGGACGCCGAACTGGCGGATCGGGGTTATCAGATCAAAGACCCCGTTGATTTGCTGGTCGGGGATGCGGCGGCAATGTCCGACGGGTTTGCCCCGAAGCTGGACGCGATTTTTACCACGATCCCGATGCCCATTCTGGCGGAAATCTGGGCGGAAGGCGGCATCGGCCAAGGGCGGATCGACGTGATGGAACGGGCGGCCTGTGACAAGACCTACATCATGGGGCGGCTTGATGCCCATCCTGCGGCGGTGGCCTACGCGGGCGCGTCCCATAACATCTGCATGGCCCACGCCGTAGAGGTTCTGACCAGCGCCCGCCGCCGCGGTGTGGCCCAGCGCATGATGCAGGCCGCCGCGTGGTGGGGGCTGCACCAAGGCGCTGATCTGTTCAGCGTTCTGGCCACACAGGCCAATAGTGGCGCGCAATCGCTCTATCGTAAAATGGGCATGGAAACAGTCAGCCAGTATCACTATCGTGTTCTGACAGCCTAGACGGAGTAAAGCCTTTGACCAAACCTCTTGTGACCGCCCTGAACCTGCCGCAGATGGATCCCCTGCCGCCAGAAACCCAACGGTATTTCGATATTTGTGTGGAAAAACTGGGGTTTATTCCCAATGTTTTGCAATCCTATGCCCATAACGTGGATAAGCTGAACGCCTTTACCGGCATGTACAACGACCTGATGCTGGGCGACAGCGGGCTGAGCAAGCTGGAACGGGAAATGATCGCCGTAGTGGTCAGTTCTTATAACAAATGTTTCTATTGTCTGGTGTCCCACGGGGCGGCTGTGCGGCAACTGAGCGGCAAACCCGAACTGGGCGAGGCTTTGGTGATGAATTACCGCGTCGCATCCCTGTCTGTGCGCGAACGGGCCATGCTGGATTTCGCCTATAAAATGACCGAGGCCAGCGCCAAAATCGAAGAACCCGACCGCCAGATCCTGCGCGATGCCGGGTTGTCGGATGCGGATATCTGGGATGTGGCGGCGGTTGCGTCGTTTTATAACATGTCCAACCGGTTTTCATCCGCCGTGGCGATGGAACCCAATGCGGAGTATCACAGCGCGTTCCGATGAAAGCAGCCGCCTTTCTTTTGTCTGTCTTAACCTGCACGCTGCCCCAACAGGGTGGCGCGGCAGAATTTGTGCTGCAATTACCACTGGGGGCCAAGGCCACCTATTCACGGGTGGAAAACACCCTGCCCGCTTTGGTGCCTGTCGGCCCGTTTGAATCCGGCGTGGTGCCCAAGGTCGAAACCCCCGAAAACATCCGCCGCACGGTTTGGGTGATGGGCGGCGAAAGCACGGTGGCCCAAGTGCAGGCAGGCATCCTGACCCAGTTGGAACGGGCAGGCTATGACGCGTTGATGTTCTGTGTCGCCAAGGAATGCGGCGGTTTTGATTTCCGCTTTAACATTGATGTGGTGGATGAACCGATGATGCGCGTGGACCTGCGCAATTACCGGTTTATCAGCGCCAAACAGACGGTTTCGGAAAACCCGGCCTATGTAACCTTCCTGCTCAGCCGCTCTCCGGTGTCGGTCTATGTGCAGATGACCGAATACAGCCCCGATGATCTGGGCTTGGGAGCCGCTGAACTGGGCACGCCCGATCCGCAAACCACAACCGGACAAGCCTCTTTGGGTCAAACCGGAAATACCGCCGCCCCCAATGACGTTTCCATGGTGCTGGAGGGGTTGGAATTTGACACTGGCAGCACCGAACTCGGGTCCGACCCCCAAGAATCACTGGCCGCATTGGCTGTTAAACTGACCGCAGAGCCGGACTTAAAAGTTCTGCTGGTCGGCCATTCGGATATGTCAGGGTCGTTGCAGGGAAATATCACGATTTCGACCCAACGGGCGGATGCAGTGCGCCGCGCCTTGATCCGTGACCACAATATTGACCCCGACCGGTTGTCCGCCCATGGCGTAGGCTTTCTGTCGCCCCGCGCAGATAACGCAACCGAAGAAGGCAGACAAAAAAACCGCCGTGTAGAGGCGGTCTTTTCGCGTTGAGCGTATAATCATTCAGGTCTGATCAGGCCGTTTGCGACCCTACCAGTTTTCAGGCCCCTTGCCCTTAAAGTGTTCGACCAGAAAGTCGATAAAGGCGCGCAGTTTTGGTTGTGTGTACAGACCCGGGGGGTAGACCACATGAATGCCAAGCTGTTCCACAGGTAATTCCGGCAGAACCGCCTTTAGACGGCCGTCTTCGACAGCGTCATGATACAAAAAGCTGGGCAGATAGGCGATGCCAAGTCCAGCCTCGGCTGCTTGTAACAGGGATTGCCCGTCGTTCACGGTCAGGCTGCCACCCGCACGGATCAAACGTTTTTCACCCGATGCGGATGTAATTTTCCACGAATTCCCAGACGACTGGTTGGAAAAATGCAGCAGTTTATGCTGGGCCAGATCGTCAATCCGTTTCGGGATGCCATGATCATAGAAATATTTCGGAGACCCGATCACCCGCATATTGGTTTCCGCAAGTTTGCGGGCCCGCAGCGAACTGTCCTGCATTTCCCCGATGCGGATCGCCAGATCAAATCCTTCGGACAACAGATCTACGTTCCGGTTGGACAGAACCATATTCACGTTGATTTCAGGATAGCGGTTCAGGAAGGCGCCCAGTGCTTTGGAAATATGGTTCACCCCGAAATCCGTCGTTGCAGACAGCCGCAAAGAACCGCGCGGCGTGGATTGCATGGAGGTCACCATGGCATCGGCTTCACCTGCGTCATCCAGAACCTGACGGGCCTTATCATAGTAAGCCAGCCCGATTTCCGTCGGGCTGACCCGGCGTGTGGTTCGATTTAGCAGGCGCGCCCCAAGGCGTGCTTCCAATGAGGAAACATGTTTGGAAATCGCTGATTTCGACAAACCCATCTTACGGGCTGCATCGGTGAAACCACCCAGATCAACAACACTGGCAAAGGCTTCCATTTCAGTTAAACGGTCCATTACTCATTACCTCAATATTATTACTGCCCAACGTCGCTGTGTATGGCGGTGAATTACGTCACTAATTTGGAAACAAAAGGACATTCCACGGTCATATTTGGGTATTGTTGGGGCAATGGACACAAAGAAACAATCAACCTGTGGTGGGAAACACCATGTTATCTAATTGTTTTTTAGTCAAATTATTTCAACTTTGCGGATTGCCGTAAAAATCGCTCTGCCGCAAAACCTATCTCAATTGGGCGAAACCCTTGACGCAAAGGCAAATGCCGCAGCGGTCGGGATCGCAATATTTCGGTTGACGCCAACGGGCGCATACAGCACGCCTTTCAGGAGTTTTTTACAGGTCCAAGGCGCCGCACAGCTATACGTCTATAGTTTAACGTATAGTATACCGCCTGACCTATTTGCAGATTGCGCCGGTTGAAAGCTGGGCAAATGCCAGAGCCAAAGGATTAAAAGTGCAAAATGAGTGTGGCAAAAACAGCGTCTGACTGGATTGCAGCCAACCCCGAGATTACCTCTGTTCAGGCGGGAGCTTATGACCTGAACGGTCAGCTACGCGGCAAGCGGATGCCGATTTCCAGTTTGGAAAAAGTGTTGGACGGCAGCCTGCGGATGCCCGTTTCACTGGCCGTGGTAGATGTCTGGGGCAATGATGTTCTGGACAATGAACTGGTGTTTGAATCAGGCGATGGCGACGGGCTGTGCCTGCCCACCGAACGGGGTGTTACCCTGTCCAGCCTTGGCGAAGAGCCCAGCGCCTTTGTGCAGTTGATGTTCGCAAACGAAGACGGCACGCCGTTTCTGGCCGATCCCCGTCAGGCGCTCGCACAGGTGGTTCAGGAATACGCCGATCGCGGGTTAACGGTTGTTGTGGCCACAGAACTTGAATTCTACGTCACAGACCCCGGATCCGATTTCGCCACAAGCCAGATGTCAGACCGCGTGTCCGAAAGCTATGCTACCGTGTCGCTGGATGAGCTGGATCATTTTGAACCCTTCCTGAACGAAGTGTACCGTCAATGTCTGGAACAAGGCGTCCCTGCGGATGCGGCGATTTCGGAAAACGGCACAGGGCAGTTTGAAATCAACCTAAACCATGTGCCTGACCCGTTGCGCGCGGCAGATGATGCGATGATGTTCAAACGGATCGTGCGGGCGGTGGCCCGTCGGCATGAACGCTCGGCTACCTTTATGGCGAAACCTTTTGGCGATCGCTCTGGCAGCGGGCTGCATGTGCATTTTTCCATTCTGGACAAAGACGGCAACAATATCTTTGCCAATGGCACCGAGGAAGGCTCTGACACGCTGCTGCATGCTGTGGCAGGACTGCTGGACACCATGCCCGAAAGCATGGCGATTTTTGCGCCGCACCTGAATTCCTTTCGCCGCTTTGCCATGAACAGCCACGCACCGGGTGCGGTGGCTTGGGGCTATGAAAACCGCACGGTTGCGGTGCGTATTCCGGGCGGGCCAGATGCGGCGCGGCGGATTGAACATCGGGTGTCCGGCGCGGATGCGAACCCCTATCTGGTGCTGGCCACCATTCTGGGGGCAGCCCTGCGCGGGATGGATCGCGGTGTTATGCCCCCTGCCCCGACCGCTGGCGATGGCTATGATCCGGACCTGCCGCAATTGCCCAAAGTCTGGGAAAGCGCGGTTGAGGCCTTTGAGGAAAGCCCGCTGATCGCAGAAATCTTTGACCCGCTTTTAATCACGTCCTTTGCACTGGCAAAACGTCAGGAAATGGCCAAATTCGCAGCCGAGGTCAGCGCCTTTGAAATGCGCACCTATGTAGATGCGGTTTGACGAAAACCTGAAAGCGCCTATCTGATCCGTCAGACGCCCTTCGGGGCGCTGACATCAGAGGGCCAGATGATTTCGATCCGCAAAAACACCACATCCCTAATTCTGTTTGTGCTGGCCGTTATGGCGGGCGGAATTGCCATCGGCATCCTGACCGCCCCCGGCCCGTGGTATGCGGATCTGGTGAAACCCGCGTTTAATCCGCCCAACTGGATTTTCGCCCCTGTCTGGACCCTGCTGTATCTGTGTATCGCCATTGCGGGCTGGCGCATCTGGCAGATTGAACCCGCAGGCCTGCCGATGAAAGCATGGTTCGCGCAGATGCTGCTGAACTTTATCTGGTCGCCCCTGTTCTTTGTGGCCCATCGGATGGATCTCGCACTTGGGGTAATCCTGTTGATGCTGGCGCTGATCGTCACCTTTATATACGGCACTTGGCGCACAGACCGCCCTGCGGCGCTGTTGTTTGTACCTTATGCAGCTTGGGTGGCTTTTGCCTCCGTTCTGAACGGATCGCTTTTGGCCCTGAACCCATCCGTCGGGGGCTGATCATGAATGCATCTGAAACCAGCACCCCCACGCCGACGCAGCAGTTTCTGAATCCGTGGCTTGCCTTTTGTGATTCGCAAGCGTATATCCACCTCAACAGCGGTAAGACTGGCCTCCACCCCCAGACTTCCATCGGAATTCTCGACGGGCCGCGCGCCCGTTTTTTTGTGCCTAACATTCTAGCCCAAGGGATCTAACCCATGTCTGATCTGATCGCGAAAGCGGCCATCGACAAACGACTGGCAGAAATCGTACAGCCCGTGATCGAAGATCTGGGCTATGAATTGGTGCGCCTGCGCCTGATGTCTGGCAAACAGACCATCCTGCAAATCATGGCGGATCGCCCTGAAGGCGGCATCGAGGTTGATGATTGCGCCAAGATTTCCACCGAAGTCTCGGCCATTCTGGACGTAGAAGACCCGATAGACGGGGATTACGCGCTTGAAGTGTCAAGCCCCGGCATCGACCGCCCGCTGACCCGTCTGAAAGATTTCGACGCTTGGGACGGCTATGAAGCCAAAATCGAAACCAACGAATTGATCGAAGGCCAGCGCCGCTTTAAGGGCGAATTGCGCGGCACACAGGACGGCGAAGTGTTGATCGAGATCCCGCAGGGCATCATCGGTTTGCAATTCGATTGGCTGTCTGACGCCAAATTGGTGCTCAGCGACGCCCTGATTGCAGAAAGTTTGAAAGCCCGCAAAGACGGTGGGTTGGACGAAAGCAAGTTTGACGATATTGAAACCGAAGAGGACGCGTCATGAGCATTACCAGTGCGAACCGTTTGGAGTTGTTGCAAATCGCTGATGCGGTTGCCCGCGAAAAGATGATCGACCCCGATCTGGTGCTGCAAGCGATGGAGGAATCCTACGCCAAAGCCGCCAAGTCGAAATATGGTCCGGAACTGGATATCCGCGCCAAGATCGATCGTAAGACCGGCGAACTGGAAATGACCCGCGTGCGCGAAGTCGTGGCCGAAGTGGAAAACCACTTCATCGAAATGACCGTCGAAGAAGCTGGCGCACATCTGGACAACCCCGAAGTGGGCGACTGGGTGATCGACGATCTGCCGCCAATGGATTTTGGTCGGATCGCCGCGCAGTCCGCGAAACAGGTGATCCTGCAAAAAGTCCGCGAAGCGGAACGGGAACGCCAGTACGAAGAATTCAAAGACCGCGAAGGCACAATCATCAACGGTCTGGTCAAACGTGTGGAATACGGCAACGTCATCGTCGATGTGGGCCGTGGCGAGGCTGTTTTGCGGCGCGATCAACTGATCAACCGCGAATTGTTCCGCAACGGCGACCGCATCCGTGCCTTCATCAAAGAAGTCCGCTCTGAAATGCGCGGCCCGCAAATCTTCCTGAGCCGCACTTGCCCTGAATTCATGGCCGAACTGTTCAAAATGGAAGTTCCCGAAATTTATGACGGCATCATCGAGATCAAGGCAGTTGCCCGTGATCCGGGTTCCCGCGCCAAAATCGGTGTCATTTCCTATGACAATTCGATTGATCCGGTTGGTGCCTGTGTGGGTATGCGCGGCAGCCGTGTTCAGGCCGTTGTGAACGAACTGCAAGGCGAAAAAATCGACATCATTCCGTGGAATGACGATGCGCCGACCTTCCTTGTGAACGCACTGCAACCTGCCGAAGTTTCCAAAGTTGTTCTGGACGACGAAGCCGAACGCATCGAAGTTGTTGTTCCTGACGATCAACTGTCATTGGCCATTGGCCGCCGTGGTCAAAACGTACGTCTTGCCAGCCAGTTGACCGGTCTGGACATCGACATCATGACCGAAGCCGAAGAATCAGAACGTCGTCAGAAAGAGTTCGAAGAGCGCTCCAAACTGTTCATGGACACCATGAACGTGGACGAAGTTGTGGCCCAATTGCTGGTCTCCGAAGGTTTCGCCACACTGGAAGAAGTCGCTTACATCGAAATCGACGAACTGCTGTCGATCGAAGGCTTCGATCAGGACACAGCCGAAGAATTGCAAGCACGGGCGCGGGAATCCTTGGATGAGATGAACGCAAAAGCGCTGGAAGAAGCCAAGGAACTGGGTGTTGAACAGTCCCTGATCGACTTTGAAGGTCTGACACCGCAAATGATGGTCGCTTTGGCCAAAGATGGCGTGAAAACGCTGGAAGATTTTGCAACCTGCGCTGACTGGGAACTGGCCGGTGGATATACCACTGTTGATGGCAAGCGCGTCAAAGACGACGGTCTGCTTGAAAGCTTTGGCGTCAGCCTGTTGGAAGCACAGGAATTGGTCATGACTGCCCGCCTGATGCTGGGTTGGGTCACCGAAGAACAATTGGCCGAGGATGCCGCTGGCGACGAAGAAGAAACCGGTGAAGACGCCGAAACCACCGAGGAGTCCGAAGTCTGATGCGTCAGATTTCGGGATATGCCATTGGGTCGCGCTGGACGAAAGACACAAACCGATGAAACCACCCGCCGCTGTATAGCGACGGGAGAGGTTCAGCCCTGCACAGGGATGTTTCGGTTTGTCCTCTCGCCAGATGGGGTGGTCACACCTGATCTGGCGGAACGCCTTCCTGGACGGGGCATTTGGGTCAGCGCGGACCGCGCGGCACTGGACCTTGCGATTAAAAAGAAACTGTTCTCTCGGGCAGCAAAAACCCAGGCCACCATACCGGATGGCCTGTTGGAAATGCTGGAACAGCTGATGGTTCGACGTTTGATTGACCTGATTTCCCTTGCCCGCAGGGGTGGGAATGCTATTTGTGGGTTTGAAAAGACCAAAGGCGCGTTGATTTCCGAAGCTGCCTTGGTTCTGCTGCAGTCAAAAGACGGCTCGGATCCTCAAAAGAGCAAGCTTCGCCCGCCAAGCGGCCAGAATACCTATATTTCCTGCCTGACAGCCTCCGAATTGGGTTTGGCTTTTGGGCGTGACTATGTGATACATGCGGCGCTTGTGGGCGGGGGTTTGACCAAATCGGTCAAACGCGAAGCTGCAAGGCTTGCCGGACTACGCGGCAGGGATGCCATAACAGAGGCAAAGCAGCCGGATAATCCGGCGGTGAAAGGTTAAAGACGAATGAGCGACGACGATAAAAAGCCATTGGGGTTGGGCGGTAGCCGGCCATCAACAAGCCGGGTTCGGCAGAGTTTTTCCCATGGGCGAACAAAATCGGTTGTGGTCGAAAAGAAGCGCAAACGCGTTGTTGTGCCCAAATCGGGCGCGGCTGGCGGTGCAGGCGGCGGTAAAGCGGGTGGCGGTATCAACGCACCTGGCATTTCCGACGTGGAAATGGAGCGCCGCAAAAAGGCGCTGATGGCAGCCGCTGCGCAAGAAACCGAACGCGCTGCAAAAGAGGCCGAAGAAACCGCACGCCGTGAGGCAGAGCGGGACGAACGTCGTCGTGAAAAAGAAGAAAAAGAGCGCGAAGAAGAAGAGCGCGCTGAACGGCTGCGCGCCAAGGAAGAAGCGGAAGAAGCCGCGAAGAATCCTCCGGCCAAGCCAGAAGTTAAAGCCAAAAAACCGGCACAAGCTGAACAGGAACCCGCAGCGGTTGATCCAGCAGCTGTAGAAGCTGCCGCCGCAAAAACACCCGCCAAAGGTGGTGTGAAACGGGATGACAAACAGCCCGCCCGCGCAGAAGAGAAAAAACCAGCCCGTGGCAAAGGTGGCGATGATCGCCGCAGCTCTGGCAAACTGACAATCAGTCAGGCGTTGTCCGGCCGCGAAGGCGGACGTCAGCGTTCCATGGCGGCGATGAAACGTGCCCAGGAACGGGAACGCCGTAAAACTATGGGCGGCAGCCAGGAACGCGAAAAAATCATTCGCGACGTTCAGGTGCCCGAAGCAATCACCGTTCAGGAACTGGCAAACCGTATGGCGGAAAAAACCGCTACTGTGGTTAAGGCCTTGATGACTAACGGTATTATGGCCACGCAAAACCAGACGATCGACGCGGATACTGCGGAACTGATCATCGAGGAATTTGGCCACAAGATCGTTCGCGTGTCTGATGCAGACGTTGAAGAAGCGATTGTCACTATCGAGGACAAAGAAGAAGATCTCGAACCACGCGCGCCTGTGATCACCATCATGGGCCACGTTGACCACGGGAAAACCTCGGTTCTGGATGCGATCCGCAAAACCAACGTTGTGTCTGGCGAAGCCGGCGGCATCACCCAGCACATTGGTGCGTATCAGATCACTACGGATGACGGCACGTTGCTGTCCTTCCTAGATACACCGGGCCACGCGGCGTTTACGTCGATGCGGGCACGGGGTGCGCAAGTGACCGACATTGTTGTGTTGGTTGTGGCCGCAGATGACAGCGTCATGCCCCAAACCATCGAGGCGATCCACCACGCCCATGCGGCCAAAGTGCCGATGATCGTGGCCATCAACAAGATGGACAAACCGGGCGCTGACCCTGATGCGGTACGTGCTGAATTGCTGCGCCACGAAGTTGTGGTTGAAGCCATGTCCGGTGAAGTTCAGGACGTTGAAATGTCTGCGCTGAAAGGACAGGGGCTTGATAAACTGCTCGAAGCGATTGCGCTGCAATCCGAATTGCTGGAACTGAAAGCCAACCCGAACCGCAACGCAGAAGGCGCTGTGATCGAGGCGAAACTGGACGTGGGTCGCGGCCCTGTTGCGACTGTTCTGGTTCAAAACGGCACATTGCGTCGCGGCGACATCTTTGTTGTGGGCGAACAATGGGGCAAGGTGCGTGCCTTGATCAACGACAAGGGCGACCGCGTCGAAGAAGCTGGCCCATCCGTTCCTGTTGAGGTTCTGGGTTTGAATGGCGCACCGGAAGCGGGCGATGTTCTGAACGTGGTTTCCAGCGAATCAGAAGCACGGGAAATTGCCACCTACCGGAGCAAAGCTGCCAAAGACAAAAAAGCAGCCGCAGGTGCGGGGGCCACGCTGGACCAGTTGCTGGCCAAAGCCAAAGCAGACGAAAATGTTTCCGAACTGCCAATTCTGGTCAAAGCGGACGTTCAGGGTTCTGCCGAAGCGATTGTTCAGGCGATGGAAAAAGTCGGCAACGACGAAGTTCGCGTACGGGTCTTGCACTCGGGCGTTGGCGCCATCACCGAAAGCGACGTGACACTGGCCGAAGCATCCGGCGCTCCGATCATCGGCTTTAACGTGCGGGCCAACGCGCCAGCACGCAGCAGCGCCAACCAGAAAGGTGTGGAAATCCGCTATTATTCCATCATCTACGATCTGGTTGACGACGTGAAAGCCGCTGCATCCGGTCTGTTGTCTGCCGAGATCAAGGAAACCTTCATCGGGTATGCCTCGATCAAAGAGGTGTTCAAGATTTCCGGCACCGGCAAAATCGCTGGTTGTGAAGTCACCGAAGGTGTTGCACGCCGCTCCGCAGGGGTTCGCCTGCTGCGCGACAACGTTGTGATCCACGAAGGAAAACTGAAAACTCTCAAACGCTTCAAAGACGAAGTGAAAGAGGTTCAGGGTGGTCAGGAATGCGGTATGGCCTTTGAAAACTACGAAGACATCCGCGAAGGCGATGTGATCGAGATCTTTGAAACCGAAGAGATCGAACGCAAACTGGATTGATCCGGACAAGATTTTTGAAAAGGGCGCGCGAAAGTTGCGCCCTTTTTCGTTTTGGCTGGCGTTCCATGCCTCCGGCGGGGATATTTGGCAAACAAAAAGCAGGATGGTGGAGACACAGATGAGCGACGATAGATTTCCAGGCTGGCACGGCACAACGATTGTTGGCGTGCGTAAGGGTAATGAGGTTGTTCTGGCAGGTGACGGACAGGTTTCGCTGGGACAGACAGTTATCAAAGGCACAGCACGCAAGGTGCGGCGGATTTCGCCCGGTGGCCATGACGTGGTCTGTGGCTTTGCAGGGTCTACGGCGGATGCTTTTACCCTGCTAGAGCGGTTGGAGGCCAAACTAGAGGCTTCGCCGGGTCAGTTGGCCAAGGCATCTGTAGAACTGGCGAAGGATTGGCGCATGGATAAGTATCTGCGCAATCTGGAGGCCATGTTGATTGTAACAGATGGCGCGGATTTGTTTGTGATTACGGGGGCTGGCGATGTGCTGGAACCTGAAAATGACGTGGCTGCGATCGGGTCTGGCGGGAATTTCGCACTGGCGGCAGCGCGGGCCATGGCAGACAGTGATAAAACCGCCGAAGACATCGCACGGCGGGCTTTGGAAATTGCTGCGGAAATTTGCGTTTATACCAATGGAAACATGACGGTAGAAAAGATTTCCAAATGAGCGTGAATGACGACGACCTGCGCGCTGCGGTTGGTGCCGGTGTCATCACCGAGGCACAAGCCGCCAGCATCGCGCGGCTTTCGGATGAACGCCAAGGCTACCGCGAAGCGCGGGCGCAGATTGATGAACCGTTTGAATTGTTCAAAGGATTCAACGAGATATTCATCGTTGTTGGTCTGTCTGTGCTCTACGCAGGGTGGTCAACAGTTGCAGGATTAAGCATCTTTGACGCGGATAACGGTTCATTTTCTGCTGTACTGTTGGCCCTTTTGCAAATCGTCGTCCTTGTGCCGTTAACGATGTATTTTACAGTGGAGCGGCGGATGATTGCACCGTCCATCCTGCTGAGCATTTTCATCGCCTTGGGCGGTTTTCAGATGGGCTATGGCCTTGCGAATGGACTGAGGCTTGAGGCATCAGGAGCGCTGTCTATGGCCTGCTGGGCCTCGGCTGTGGTTACAGCCGTTTATTGGTTCGCCTTTCGTATCCCGTTTTCCTTGTGCCTTACTGGTCTTGGCTTTTTCGGTGCTGCGATTTCCCTTTCGCAAAGCAACGGAAGCGCACTGGATTCCCCTTTTGATATCTTTTTGTTATCAACAGGTTCCACAGAAAGCCTGATCACCATCACGCTTGGCTTGATCGCCTTTTTCGTCGCCCTGCGCTTTGACATGAGCGACCCACACCGTGTAACGCGCCGTGCCGCCAACGGGTTCTGGCTGCACGTGCTGGCAGCCCCTGCGATCGTCAATTCAGTGGCGCTGACGCTTTATGACAATGGCGGCATCGGGGCTACGCTGTTGCTGTTCCTGTTTCTGGTCTTTATGGCGGCCATTGCCATCATTATCGACCGCCGGTCCTTCCTGATTTCCGGCATCGGCTACATGATTGCGCTGGTGTTTACCGTTCTGGACGGCGAGTTCGGGCTGGTTGTGCTGCTGATCGGATTGGGGCTGGTATTGCTTGGCGCGAATTGGGAAAAACTGCGGTGTTGGCTGCTGAACATATTGCCCCATTTCAAGGGCAAGGACAGATTGCCCCCGTGGCAGATTAAAAAAGGTGACGTGTAAATGACTGATTTGACCCCTCGCGAAATCGTAAGCGAACTGGACCGGTTTATCATCGGGCAGAAAGATGCAAAACGCGCTGTGGCTGTGGCGCTGCGTAACCGCTGGCGGCGCAAACACCTGTCGGATGATCTGCGCGACGAGGTGTATCCCAAAAACATCCTGATGATCGGCCCCACTGGCGTCGGCAAAACCGAAATCTCGCGTCGTTTGGCGAAGCTGGCGAAAGCACCGTTTCTAAAGGTTGAGGCGACAAAGTTCACCGAAGTCGGCTATGTGGGCCGCGATGTGGAACAGATCGTGCGCGATCTGGTGGACAGCGCCATTGTGATGATCCGCGAATTGAAACGCGAAGAAGTCAAAGCAAACGCCCATAGCGCCGCAGAAGAACGGGTGCTGGATGCGCTGACCGGAACCGACAGCCGTGAACAAACCCGCGAGTTGTTTCGCAAGAAACTGCGCGATGGCATTTTGGACGATAAAGAAATCGAACTGGATGTGGCAGACACATCTAACCCTATGCAAATGATGGATATTCCGGGGCAACCCGGGGGCAACATGGGCATGATGAATTTGGGCGATATTTTCGGCAAAGCCTTTTCCGGCCGCACGCAGCGCCGGAAAATGACCGTGTCTGACAGCTATAAAGTGCTGATCGACGAAGAGGCCGACAAGTTGGTAGATCAGGAATCCGTCACCCGCGAGGCAGTGACCGCTGTTGAAGAAAACGGCATCGTGTTTCTGGATGAGATCGACAAAGTCTGCGCCCGCGCCGATGCCCGTGGTGGCGATGTATCCCGCGAAGGTGTGCAACGCGATCTGCTGCCTTTGATCGAAGGCACCACGGTTTCAACCAAACATGGCCCCGTGAAAACAGACCACATTCTGTTCATCGCTTCGGGTGCATTTCACATCGCCAAACCCAGCGATCTGCTGCCCGAATTGCAGGGTCGTTTGCCCATTCGCGTGGAATTACGCCCGCTTACCGAAGCCGATTTTGTGCGGATTCTGACCGAAACCGACAATGCGCTGACGCTGCAATATGCAGCCCTGATGGCAACCGAAAACGTGGAAGTCACCTTTGACGAAAGCGGTATTGCAGCCATTGCACAGATCGCAGCCGAGGTGAATTCCTCGTTGGAAAACATCGGCGCGCGGCGGCTATACACGATCATTGAACGGGTGTTCGACGATCTGGGCTTCACCGCACCGGATCAAGGCGGCAGCAAAGTCGTGATTGATGCGGACTATGTCGAAGAGCACTTGGGCGAGCTGTCTCGCAGCTCAGATGTCAGCAGGTATGTGCTTTAGCGCGTGACCTTTCGTTAAATTCCTGATTTTGATCGCGTATGAACACATTCCAATTCATACGCGACAATATCCGCTGGCTTGCGGCGGGTGTTTTGCTGACCTTTTTGTCCAGTTTCGGCCAGACCTATTTCATCTCGATTTTTGCGGGGGAAATTCAGGCGACGTTTGGTCTGTCCCACGGGGATTGGGGCGGGATTTACTTTCTGGGGACCATGGCCTCGGGGATGCTGATGATCTGGGCGGGCAGTTCTGCCGATCATTTCCGCGTGAGGGCGCTGGCCGTTGGGGTCATTCTGGCGCTGGCGTGCCTTAGCGTAGTGATGAGCCGGATTTCCGCCGTTTGGTTGCTGCCATTTCTGGTGTTTGGCCTGCGCTTTACGGGGCAGGGGATGTTGTCACACATCGCGGTTGTGGCCATGGCGCGGTGGTTTGTGCGCACCCGTGGCAAGGCAATTTCTTATGCTGGGATCGGATTTGCGCTGGGGCAGGCGGTTCTGCCCGTCGTATTTGTGGCACTGATGTTGCGGTATAACTGGCAGACCTTATGGTTGTTAGCAGCGGTGTTTTTGGTGCTTTGCATCCCTGTCTTGCTATGGCTGCTGCGGTATGAGCGTACACCCTCAGAGGCCGCGGCAAAATCCCATGCTGCGGGCATGTCTGCCCGCCATTGGACCCGCGCCGAGGTTCTGCGCGACTGGCGGTTTTGGGGTTTGGTTCCCATCGCCACACTGTCCAGCACCTTTGGCACCGCTTTGTTTTTCCAACAGGTCCATCTGGCCGAGGTCAAAGGCTGGAGCCATGTAGAACTGGTCGCCTTATTTCCGATTTTCACCGCCACTTTGATCACCGCAGGGCTGTTTGGCGGCTGGGCGGTGGACCGATGGGGCAGCGTGCGCCTGTTGGCAATCACCCCTGTCCCCATGGCAGTGGGTTTTGTCCTTCTCGGCGTTAGCGACAGCCTGTTCGTCGCCGCTTTCGCCTTTGGGATCATTGGCTTGGGCAACGGCGCTTATGCAACAGTTGGCGCGTCTTTATGGCCCGAAATCTATGGCACCCGCAGCATCGGGTCGATCAAGGCGCTGGCCACAGCACTAATGGTATTCGGATCGGCGATCGGGCCTGCGTTTACTGGCTGGGGTATTGATTACGGCATCAACTTCCCCGACCAGATGATCGCCTATGCAGTCTATATGTTTGCGGTTTGCGGCTGGACGTGGTTCGTCACATCACGGGTCTATGCGGATATTACCGCCCCCGTTGCCGCCTAAGATAGACGTAATAGGCCCCGCCACCGCCGTGTTTCACGTGGGCTTGGGTCACTTGCAGCACCATATCGGACAGCGGGCCGGTTTTTAGCCATTCCGGAACCCCGCTGCGCAGTATACCACTGCGCGGGCGGTTGAATTCATCCACCGATTTCTTATTGCCCTTGCCGGTAATCACAAGGATCAGCCGATTGCCCAGACGATTGGCGTTTTGCACAAAGATTTGCAGCTGCATCCTTGCTTGTTCTGCGGTCAGACCATGCAAATCCAGCGTGGCATCAATGGCCAACTGTCCCTTTAACAACCGCTGGAAATTCCGCTTGTCCATATTGGGCGAGGTCTGGTTCGGCCGATCCACAAAAGAGGGTGGTTTGGGCGATGCTGTCGGCTTGACTTTGACTTTCGCACCCAGCTTGAAGGGTTTGATTTCGTATGAAGAGTCCAGCTTCTGCCGCTTCGCTGGTTTGGCTTGCGGGCTTAGGATAAGTGGTGGCATGGATTCGATGGATTCCACCTGCGTGATCACTTTATTCCACAAAGATTGTTCATCTTCTGTCAGGGCGCGGCGTCTTTTTCGGGCCATGGCTTAACCCTCTGGCAAAAGGCGTTTGACCGAGGCGTGGGGCAGCAATGTATACATGCGCCCCGCGTCCTTGATCCGGCCTGCGGTGCGACCCGCTTCTGCGCCAGAGCCATAATAAACATCCGCCCGTTGCGCGCCTTTAATCGCAGAACCAACGTCTTGGGCCACCATCAGGCGTTGGATCGGATCGCGGCCTTTCTTGTCGATCCAGACAGGCGCGCCAAGGGGGGTATAATCGTCATCCACCGCAATGGTGCGCCCTGTACTTACCGAAACCCCCATGGCCCCAGGCGGGCCTGCGTCGGGGTCCAGCCCTGCCAGTTCGCGAAAGAACACAAATGACGGATTGTGCTGCAATATCCGCCGCCCGTCGTTGGGGTTTTTACGCACCCATGCCTTTATCCGCCCTGCTGATGCCCGATGGGCCGATAAAATCCCAAGGCGTACCATTTCTTTACCGATAGAACGATAAGGCTGGCCATTCTTGCCATCAAATCCCACCCGCATGGATCCGCCTTCGTTCAGCTTGATACGACCCGAGCCCTGAACATGCAGGAAAAAATTCTCCACCGGATCGGCCAGCCACGCCAGTTCCAACCCGCGTCCCGCCAAAGCGCCCGATTCAATTTCCGCGCGGGTTTTCCAAGGCGTGCCCAGCTTCATTTCGCGGGGACGTTTGTACAAAGGGTGCTGAAACTTGCCCGCGCGAAACCGCGAGCCGATGATTTCGGGTTCATAATAGCCTGTAAACAGGGTCGGGCTGCCGTCTTCGATCAGGACGGGTTGAAAAAACAGCTCGAAAAAGGCGCGGGCGTCATTTTTTGTTTCAGCGGCGGTTCGCGCAAATGCGCAAAGCTGGGTCCAATCCTGCACACGCGTTTGTGAATTTTCGCGAATCTTGTCGCAGGATTGCACAAACACCGCCAAAGCGGCGGCGTGGTCGTCCGTTTCCCAGCCTGGTAAATCTGCGAAGGAAACGGCCTTAACGGTCATCGTATCTGCCTGTGCTGTCTGTGTCAGCGCACCGATTGCAAGAACGGCAGCCCGTAAAAATTCTGCCGTCCGTTTTATCGTTACTCTCCGGTTGCAACCAATTGCCAGTTCGGATCGTCACTTCCCATAATTCGCCCGAAAGTCCAAACCTCTTTTTGACGTTTGATCACCTTTGGATCGCCTTCAATCACCTCGCCGCTGGAATCTTTCACGCAAGACGTGATTTCACCGACGAATTTCATGGTGATTTCGGCTTCGTTATTGGCGGGATCAAACATTGCATCCATCAGCTTCATATCGCGCACACCGATGAAATTAGCATGCACTTTCAAACCTTTAGCCTGGCGTTCGGTCACGACCTCGGCAAAACTTTCGTAGACATCCGCAGACAGGAAGCCCTTTAGCGTTTCCAGATCGTCGCCTTCAAAGGCCATCAGGATCATTTCATAGGCTTGGCGGGCACCAGATTGGAATTCGGACACGGAAAAATCCGGTTCAATCCGTTTCATCGCAGCAAAGGCCTGACCGGCGCGACCATCGGGATCAACGTGATCGGCAATATCGGGATCTGGCCCGCCTTCGATCACTTCAAAGTCGCGGGCAGGTTTTGTGGTTGGACCCGTCCGCTCTGCCGGAGGCTCGTATCCGTCACGTGTTCCAAGAACATTACGCAATCGCAACACGAGGAAAACGGCGATTGCCGCAAGAACAAGCAACTGAATTAGGGCGGAGTTCATGGAACCTCTTTCATATTTTTACATAGACGGTGGAATTCACCGCATGCCACACTTATTTAGGGCACAGTGGGGTTCAAGTCCACCGAATGCGAAAAGAGAGAATGTGAGGCCAGATGCCGCTTTTAATCCTGTTTATTGCCATCCCGATTATCGAAATCGGCCTGTTTATCAAGGTCGGCGGCTGGCTGGGGTTGTGGCCGACGCTTTTAATTGTGGTTTTGACCGCGTTGATCGGCACCTATCTTTTGCGTTTGCAGGGGATGGCTGCCTTGGCGCGGCTGCAAAATAACCTGCAAACGGGGCAAAGCCCGATGGACCCGATTGTGAATGGTGCGCTGATTCTGGTGGCGGGCATGTTGCTGCTGACGCCGGGGTTCTTCACCGACAGCATGGGGCTGTTGCTGCTGATTCCGCCTGTGCGCGCGATTGTGATCAAATGGGGTGCAGCGCGGTTTGTGAACAGCAGCACCGTAGTCTTTACCAATGCCACCAACACACGTCCCCGCGATACAGATGCGGTTGAGGGTGATTTTGTGGTTTTGGACGAAGACGAGCCTGAAACACGGGGAAACTCTGGTTGGACAAAGCCCGATTAGGCGCGTATTGCCGTTGTCGTCAGGCGGTAGAATTGCTACCACCACCCGGATTTATGAATAGGGAGTTAAGGCATGGCCGAAGAAACCAACGGCGCGGCACAAGAAGCAAAGCCCGTCGCAATGAAGATTGTAAACCAGTACATTCGCGATCTTTCTTTTGAAAACATCGCAGCACAGAAAAATCTGGGCGGGGATCTGAAACCTGAAGTGAATGTTCAGGTCAATCTGGATGCCGCCAAGAAAAGCGAAAACGGCTATGAGGTCGCGCTGAAACTGAACGTCAGTGCAAAATCAGGCGAACAGGCCGTGTTTATGCTGGAAATCGACTATGCGGGTCTGTTTCACATCGAAAACATCCCCGAAGACCAGATTCATCCGTTCCTGATGATCGAATGCCCGCGCATGATGTTCCCCTTTGTGCGTCGCATCGCACGGGACGTGACAGCAGACGGTGGTTTCCCGCCGCTGAACATCGACAACATTGATTTCATGCAGCTTTATCGCGCTGAACTGACCCGTCGTCAGCAAGCGGCCGCGGCTGAAGCGCCGACTAATTAAGCCATTTCGCATCAGGACCAAGGGTCTTGATAAACGCATCATGGTTGTCTTTTTCCGCCTCGGTTATCCGGGGCGGAAGCGTTTTGGGCCTTGGCGGAACCGTCCAGCCGCTGCCTGTATTGGTCTGCTCAGAATCTGTTCCGCCAACCACACCCAGTGCAAAATCGGGCTGACGCCCGCCGATCAGTTCCAGATAGACTTCGGCCAGAATTTCACTGTCCAGCAAAGCGCCGTGCAATTCCCGTTCTGTGGTGAACCCAAACCGGCGACACAGCGCATCAAGCGAGTTTTGCGCACCCGGAAATTTACGCCGCGCAATATCCAACGTGTCAATCGCTTGGGAGTAGGGCAGTTTTGGCATATCCAGCCAGCCCAGTTCTGCGTTCAGGAACTTCATATCAAAAGCAGCGTTGTGGATTACCAGTTTGGCATCCCCGACAAAATCCAGAAACTGCTGGGCAATTTTGGCAAACACAGGTTTGTCGCGCAGAAAATCAATGGACAGCCCGTGCACATCAAACGCCTCTTGGGGCATATCGCGCTGGGGGTTGATATACTGGTGATAGGTCTTGCCCGTAGGCAGATGGTTCCACAGCTCCACACCGCCAATTTCAACGATCCGGTCGCCCGTGTTAGGGTCGAGTCCGGTGGTTTCCGTATCCATCACGATTTCACGCATGAAAGCTGTCCTTAATCTGGTCTATTATAGTCTGGACTTGCACACGCGCCGCGTCCAGCGTTGTCGTTTCGACAATATAATCCGCCCGTTTGCGTTTTTCGGCGTCGGGCATTTGTTTGGCAAGGATGATATCCAGCGTTTTTTCATCCATCGTGCCCCGTTCCAACACGCGGCGGCGTTGTTCGGCGGCATCAACGCTGACCACCAGAACCGCATCACAATAACGCTCCGACCGGCTTTCCAGCAACAAAGGGTGGTCGATAATCACAATGTCATCGCCGTTCTGTGCGGCCTGATCCACAAAATCCGCACGGCTTTGGGCAATCAACGGCTGCACGATCTGTTCCAGCTTTTGCAAAATGCTTTGATCCGCCGCGATTGCCGCCTTTAGCGTGTCGCGGTTTACGGTGTTGTTTTCCACCGCCGCTGGGATCATCGCTGCAATCTGGCGCACGGCGGGGGTGTCACCGGAATAAAGCTGGTGCACGGTCGCATCCGCATCCCAGACAGGAATGCCCTGATCCGCAAACAATTTCGCCGTGGTGGATTTTCCCATTCCGATTGATCCGGTCAGGCCAAGGATAAAGGGGCGTTTTGTCATGCCAGTACCACCTGTCGCAGGGCGTCATCGACAGTAGGGCAGCTGCCAAACCACGATTGAAACCCTGGTGCCGCCTGATGCAGCAACATGCCCAGACCGTCCACTGTAGGCAGACCCTTGTCGATGGCTTGTTGCAGCAGCGGCGTGATCATCGGGGCATAGACCAGATCAGTCACCAACGTACCAGCAGCACACGTCAGGGTGATGTTCAACGGCGGTTGCCCGTCCATCCCAAGCGAGGTTGTGTTGACGATTGTAGACACTTGTTTGGTGGCCTCTGATATATCAGACCAGTCTATCACACTGATCTTATTGCCAAATTCATTCGAGAGCTGTTCAGCACGGGCCTTTGTGCGATTGGCCAGCAGGATCTGCGGCACCCCCGCATCCAGCAAAGACCATAGCACCGCACGGCTGGCCCCGCCAGCGCCCAGAACCAATGCAGCGCCTGCGTTCGGCTGCCAATCAGGTGCCTTTTGGCGCAGGTTATTGATAAAGCCGATACCGTCCGTGTTATCCGCCAGAAACCCGCCTTCTGGTAGGAATGTCAGCGTGTTGGCTGCGCCAATCATCTGCGCGCGCTCTGTTACTTCTGTCGCCAGCTCCAGCGCCTGCTCTTTGTGGGGAATCGTTACATTCGCCCCGACAAACCCCAGCTTCGGCAATTGGACCATCGCATCCGCGAAATCATCCGCAGGAATGCCGAGCGGCACATAATGACCCGCAATCCCCAATTGCGACAGCCAATAGCCGTGAATACGCGGAGATTTGCTGTGGGCAATCGGCCAGCCGATCACGGCGGCCAAGGGAATGCGGGGGTTTTTCATGATGCGATGGCTCCTCTGGTGCGCAGAAAGGCAAGAACATCCAGCAGGGGCAAGCCCAGAATGGTGAAATAATCGCCCTGAACGCGGGAAAACAAGGTCACGCCTGTATTTTCCAACTGATAGCATCCAACGCTCGACAGAATAGACTCACCGGATTTGGCCAGATAATCATCCAGAAACCCGTCCGAAAAATCCCGCATGGTCAGTTGTGCACGCCCGATATGCCGCCAGACCGGCTTGGCGTTTTCATAGACAACCACCGCAGACAGCAGCTGGTGGCCTTGGCCTTTGAGCCCGTTCAAATGATCCCGCGCTTCGGCCATGGAATTTGGCTTACTATAGACTATGCCATTGCAGGTCAGAACCTGATCCGCTGCAATCACCAAAGCCGACGGGTTTTTATCCGCAATCCGCCGGGCCTTATATTCCGCCAATGTGTCGGCAATATCACCGGGCTTCGCGCCTTCGGCCAATAAAGACTGAAGAATCGTTTGTTCATCCACGCGGGGGATCTGAACGGTGAAATCCACCCCCGCATCCCGCAACATCTGCGCGCGAATCTGTGAACCCGAGGCAAGGATAATCTGTGTCATAAGAAATTTACCGAAGTGACTGTCATATTTCTGTGCCTATCGCAGAATATAACCTTGAACCAGAGCCTGTGGGCGAATCGGGTTAAACTATCCTCAGTTTGTAAAAGTTACCCACAGTTATCCCCATCAGATCACAGCCGGTGGATATTCCACGGATTTATCCCCAAAGATACACGAGTTGTGAACAGGGGTAAAAGAACAACATGAACGCGTCTAATTTGTGAATAGAACCAAGCGGGCGTTTTTCGTGCACAGTTTTATCCACAGGCAGGTTTTGCGTTTAACCCCTATAAAACAGCGATTTCAGACGGCTACCCACATGCTGTTACCGCTTTTAGCCAGAGTTTTAAATGTGTCGGAAATAAGACGCAAATATGTTCATAAGAAAATAATCCACAGATTTTGCCGCTCCCTACTACTCAATCAACTTCTTTTAATCTTTTATATTTATTGAGTGTGTATTGAACCCGTGTGTAAAACCAGTTTGCCAAGAAAATCCTAAAAACCGGTTAAGGAAAGAATATGTCCGATCTGCTCGCCACGCTTTACCCATGGGTCAAAACATTGCATATTCTGTCTGTAATCAGCTGGATGGCGGGCCTGCTGTATTTACCTCGGTTGTTTGTAAATCACGTGGAACACGGGCCGGTTGGGTCTGAAACCAGTGAGGTCTTCAAAGGCATGGAAGTGCGGCTTTTGCGGATGATTATGAACCCCGCGATGATTGCGACTTGGGTTTTCGGGCTGATGCTGGCCTTTACACCCGGAATTGTGGATTGGAGTTCGTTTTATCCTTGGGTCAAAGCCGCTATGGTTTTGGGAATGACACAGTATCATCACTGGCTGGGAAAACGGCGCAAGGATTTTGCCGCTGATGCAAACACCCGCAGTGCCAGATCGTATCGGTTAATGAATGAACTGCCCACGGTGCTAATGATTATAATTGTAACGATGATCGTGGTTCGCCCCTTCTAAGCGAAATTGACAGGGTAGGGGTTTTACCATAGAAGGCAAAAAAACAGCCTGGTTTCCCCAACCACTGATAGGCTGCAACCCCATAGACTGAAAAAATAGACGCGTGCCGGATCGGCTTGCGTAAAAGGATATTTCCGATGGAAGAAGAAGAAAAACTTTCGCTGGCAGAATTGAAAGCCATGAGCCCGGCCAATCTGCTGAAACAAGCGGAAGAGTTGGAAATCGAAAACGCATCCACCATGCGTAAGGGCGACATGATGTTCGCCATTCTTAAAGAAATGGCCGAAGACGGCGCCGAGATTTCAGGCGATGGTGTTCTGGAACTGATGCAAGACGGCTTTGGCTTTCTACGCTCGCCAGAATCCAACTACCTGCCTGGTCCGGAAGACATCTATGTCAGCCCCGACCAGATCCGCAAACACTCGCTGCGCACAGGCGATACCGTTGAAGGCGTGATCAAAGCGCCAGATGAATCCGAACGCTATTTCGCGCTGACCAAAGTGAGCACGATCAACTTTAGCGATCCAGAAAACGCGAAACATAAGGTTCACTTTGACAACCTGACGCCGCTTTATCCTGATGAGCGGCTGAATTTGGAAATGTCGGACCCGACGATGAAAGACAAAACCTCACGGGTGATTGATCTGGTTGCGCCGATCGGTAAGGGTCAACGGTCCTTGATCGTAGCCCCGCCGCGTACTGGTAAGACTATGATTTTGCAGAATATAGCTGCAAGTATCGAAAAAAATCACCCGGAATGTTATCTGATCGTTCTGCTGATCGACGAACGTCCGGAAGAGGTGACCGACATGCAACGTTCTGTTAAGGGTGAGGTTGTATCCTCTACCTTTGACGAACCCGCAACACGCCACGTTGCCGTGTCTGAAATGGTGATTGAAAAGGCAAAGCGTCTGGTCGAGCACAAACGCGACGTTGTGATCCTGCTGGACAGCATCACACGCCTTGGACGGGCCTTTAACACGGTTGTACCCTCCTCTGGTAAGGTTCTGACCGGTGGTGTGGATGCCAACGCCCTGCAGCGCCCCAAGCGCTTCTTCGGGGCTGCCCGTAACATCGAAGAGGGTGGTTCTTTGACCATCATCGCAACGGCGCTGATCGACACAGGTTCGCGCATGGATGAGGTGATCTTTGAAGAGTTTAAAGGCACCGGTAATAGTGAGCTGGTTCTGGATCGCAAAATCTCTGACAAGCGGGTTTATCCGGCCATCGACATTCAAAAATCCGGCACGCGGAAAGAGGAATTGTTGGTGGAAAAAGCCGACCTTACAAAAACCTTCGTTCTGCGCCGCATTCTGAATCCGATGGGGACCACAGATGCGATCGAGTTCCTGCTTGGTAAAATGCGCCAAACCAAATCGAACGCGGAATTCTTTGATTCTATGAACACCTAAGGTCGTTGACCTTCATTTAGGCGTTTCTGTTTAGAAATCCCGTCCTTGACCAGCATCTTTCTGGTTGAAGGCGGGATTTTTTGATACAGTTGGCTAAATCAGATCAATTAGCCTTTTCAATCAATAGGTTACTTATGTCAGACACAATATTTGCGCTCGCCACTGCGCGGGGAAAAGCAGGCGTTTCTGTTTTCCGCATTTCTGGCGATACAGCTTTTGACGTCGCACGAATACTCTGCCGGGATTTACCCCCTAGTCGCGGTTTGCGTCTGTTACGTAACAGCGAAGGCGTGGTACTGGATCAGGCCTTTGTCGTAACTTTTGATCACGGTGCCAGCTTTACTGGTGAATCCGTTGTTGAATTTCAATGCCACGGCAGCCCTGCCGTTGTTGAAGCAGTTCAAGAGGCATTGGCCGATGCTGGTGCGCGACTGGCAGACCCCGGCGAATTCACCCGCCGCGCCCTTGAAAATGAATGTCTGGATCTTAGTCAGGTTGAAGGCCTGAGCGATCTGATCGAGGCGGAAACAGAAGCCCAAAGACGCCAAGCCTTTGCACTGATGGATGGGGGGTTAACCCAAAAGGTAGAAGGTTGGCGCGCCGACCTGATTCGTGCGGCAGCATTGGTAGAGGCTACAATCGACTTCGCTGACGAAGATATTCCCGTTGATGTCACCCCTGAAGTATCGGAGTTGATCGCCGGGGTTTTCGCTGATCTGGAAAAAGAAATCGCCGGCAGTTTCGTCGCCGAACGGGTACGTGATGGATTCGAGGTCGCTATTGTCGGCCCACCGAACATAGGCAAATCCACTTTGCTCAACGCACTGGCTGGGCGACAAGCAGCGATCACATCAGAAATCGCAGGAACAACCCGCGATGTGATCGAAGTGCGGATGAACCTGGACGGAATTCCCGTGACAATTCTGGATACTGCGGGGCTTCGCGAAACCAGTGACACAATTGAAGCGATGGGCGTTGACCTCGCAAGGCGGCGGGCAGATATGGCTGATATTCGTATTTTCCTGACAGAGGACGGGGAAACAGACGGCTTTGGAATTGACGTGAAAGCCGAAGATCTGGTGCTCCGCGGAAAGTCCGATACGGCGCAAGTTGGGGGTGTATCCGGAAAAACCGGAGCAGGGATGGATATGATGATTCAGCATGTCACCACTGTTCTGGATGCCCGTGTAGCCATCACACAATCGGCAGTGCGACAACGCCACCGTATTGCGATGCAGGCGGCGACAGGCTATATGGATGCAGCGGAACAGCTGATCCAGATCGGCGGTGAAAGCGAATTAATCGCCATGGAATTACACGCAGCATTACACGCGATGAATTCCATTATTGGCCGCGTTGGTGTAGAAGACCTATTAGATGAAATTTTCGCCAGTTTCTGTTTAGGGAAATAGGCGCTAGCAGCAGGAATGTTTCACGTGAAACATAACGACTTCGACGTTGTAGTTATTGGAGGCGGCCATGCAGGAGCAGAGGCAGCCCAGGCTGCGTGGCGCATGGGTGCGCGCACCGCACTGGTAACGCACAGCTTTGATAAGATTGGCGAAATGTCTTGTAATCCGGCCATTGGCGGACTTGGAAAAGGTCATCTGGTTCGCGAAATAGACGCGCTTGACGGAGTGATGGGACGGGTTGCAGATCAGGCCGGAATTCAATTCCGTTTGCTTAATCGCCGTAAAGGCCCCGCCGTTCAAGGGCCCCGAGCCCAAGCCGACCGCGCGCTCTATCGTCAAGCAATGCAACGTGAATTTGTAGATCGGAATGGGTTAAGCGTAATCGAATCGGAAGTGACCGATTTTTTAATGGCTGGAAATACGGTCTCGGGTGTTGTTTTAGCCGATGGCGCACATGTTTCTGCCGCCGCTGTTATTCTGACAACTGGAACTTTCCTGCGTGGGGTCATCCACATTGGCGATGTATCCAAACCAGGCGGGCGAATGGGGGATAAACCTTCTATCGCGCTGGCTGATCGCATGGACAGCTTTAGTCTTCCGATGGGTCGCCTGAAAACTGGTACACCTCCACGGTTGGACGGCCGCACAATCAATTGGGAAGGGCTAGAATCCCAACCCGCTGACGATGTGCCAAGCCTGTTTTCCTTTTTGTCTGATCGTGCTGTGGCGCGCCAAGTTTCTTGCGGTATTACACATACCAATACCCGCACGCATGAGATTATTGAGAAAAACCTTTCAAGATCAGCAATGTATGGTGGTCATATTGATGGGGTAGGGCCGCGCTATTGCCCCTCTATCGAAGATAAAATTGTCCGGTTCGGGGAAAAAGACAGCCACCAGATTTTTCTGGAGCCAGAAGGCCTGAACGATCCGACAATCTATCCGAACGGGATTTCGACCTCTCTGCCTGTGGATGTCCAGGAAGCCTATGTGACGTCAATCGCCGGGCTTGAGAATGTGAAAATTCTTCAACCCGGGTATGCAATTGAATATGATTACGTGGATCCCCGTGCGCTCGACAGCAGCTTGCAGTTGCGTGATGTTCCGGGGCTGTATCTTGCAGGACAGATTAACGGAACAACAGGGTATGAGGAAGCCGCTGCTCAGGGGCTCGTTGCAGGCTTGAATGCGGCTCGTGCATCGAACGGGGGTGATGCAATTCTGTTTAGCCGATCTGACAGCTATATCGGCGTTATGATTGATGACCTCACAACGCGCGGAGTAACCGAACCGTATCGGATGTTCACGTCACGGGCTGAATATCGCCTGTCTTTGCGGGCGGATAATGCTGATCAGCGCCTGACAGAAAAGGGGCGAGAGTTTGGCTGTGTCGGAACCGAGCGTTCTGTGGCATTTGATAAGAAAATGAACGCGTTGTCTGCTGCACGTAATGGATTGGCGGCCCGCACGGCTACACCGAATGAGGTCGCAAAAGCCGGTGTTAAAATTAACCAAGATGGTGTGCGCCGGAATGGTTTAGAGCTGCTTTCCTACAAAGACGTCACGCTATCAACGCTTTCCACCCTTTGGTCGGATTTACCCTCGTTTGAACCCGCAATTGCCCAACAAGTTGAAAATGACGCGATGTACGCAAACTATATTCAGCGACAGGCTTCGGATGTTACAGCGGTTCGGAAAGATGAAAATTTGAAAATTCCCGTAGAGTTCAGTTTTGAGGGAATCTCGGGACTTTCAAAGGAGTTGCAGAATAAGTTGAATGCAACGCGCCCGGAAACTTTGGGGCAGGCGGGGCGTATCGACGGAATGACTCCGGCGGCACTAACACTGTTGTTAGGGCGGATTAAGCAGTTTAAATCCGTAATATCAGCATGATTGCCTCAGATATCACCCTGGCTGGGGTATGCAAACAATTTGATGTTTCACGTGAAACAACCGAGAAATTGGCGATTTACGAAGCTTTGCTGAAAAAGTGGAATCCAGCCATTAATTTGGTAAGTAAATCAACTTTGAAGAGCGCGCCTGTTCGACATTTCGCAGATAGCCTACAATTGTGGAAATACCGGACTGAGTTCAAAAGCTGGATTGACCTTGGATCAGGTGCTGGATTTCCTGGTATGGTTTTAGCGATAATTGCGTCAGCTGAATACCCTGATGCGAAGTTCCATTTTGTTGAAAGTGATGCGCGTAAGTCTGCTTTCCTTAGGAATGTTTCACGTGAAACACAGGCAAATACGGTAGTTCACACCAAACGCATCGAAGACGCCGCTGATTTGCAAGCGGATATAATTTCCGCACGCGCATTGGCATCGACGACGGAGCTTTTGTCATTTTCCGCCCCCTTACTGAAAAAAGGAGGAATATGCCTTTATTTGAAAGGCCAAAATTGCCAAAGTGAACTTGCAGAGGCGAGTCGGTTTTGGAAATTCGAAGCGGAGCAATTCGCCAGCGAAACCGATGGAAACGGAACAGTTTTACGGGTCAGGGATATCGAGCGTGTCGGATAACAGTGGTTTAAAGCCAGCAAAAATTCTCTCCATCGCCAACCAAAAAGGCGGCGTAGGCAAAACGACCACCGCGATCAATCTAGGCACAGCACTGGCTGCCGTTGGAAAACGTGTGCTTTTGATGGATCTTGATCCGCAGGGGAATGCCTCCACCGGTTTGGGTATTGATCCGTCGAAGCGTAGCATGACGATGTATGACGTTTTGGTGGATCAGACCCCGATTAACGAAGCAATCATCCGAACGAACGTTCCAAATCTGTTTTTGATGCCGTCCTCTGTTGATCTAAGTTCGGCTGATGTTGAACTGGTGGATGATCAACGTCGTGTATTGCGCTTGCGTGGTGCGTTGGAAGAGTTAAGTACCTTCGAGGATGAATTTGATTACGTTCTAATAGATTGCCCCCCTTCGCTAAACCTGTTGACGTTGAATGCTCTGGCTGCCAGCCAATCGGTTATTGTTCCGTTGCAAGCTGAGTTTTTTGCTTTGGAAGGGCTTTCGCAGTTGATGCTGACCATTCGTGAGGTCCGTCAAAGCCTGAACGCTATCCTGAAAATTGAAGGCATTGTTCTTACCATGTTCGACGGGCGTAATAATTTGTCATTGCAAGTTGAACAGGACGTTCGGGAAAATCTGGGGGATTTGGTTTACAAAACCGTGGTCCCCCGCAATGTGCGGCTTTCTGAGGCGCCGTCTTTCGGTATGCCGGCAATTCTATACGATCACAAAAGCAGAGGCAGCATTGCCTATCAGAAGCTTGCAGCAGAATTTCTGCGGCGGGAAAACCGACGTGTTGCTGAAGCGACTTAAAGGGTGGGAGACGAAAAATGGTTAAGAAAAACGAAAAACGGGGATTGGGCCGCGGGCTTTCAGCCCTTATGGCGGATATTAATGAACCAACCGCTGTGCAAGAAGTCACTCCGGATGGACCGCGCAGCAGCGAGCGGATGGTTCCGATTACCAAAGTTCACGCCAACCCCGACCAGCCGCGCCGTACTTTTGATCACGTAGAGCTGCGAGATCTGGCCAAATCTATTTTGGCCAAAGGTATTATCCAGCCGTTGATTGTGCGCCCTGATCCGAATTTGGATGGGGAATTTCAAATTGTCGCCGGTGAACGCCGTTGGCGCGCCGCTCAGACTGCCAAAGTTGACGAGGTTCCTGTTGTCATCCGCGAGATGGATGATCTGGAAGTTCTGGAAATTGCTATTATTGAGAACATCCAACGGGCCGACCTTAATCCAGTGGACGAGGCTTATGGCTATCATCAACTGATGGAAAAATTTGGCCACACGCAGGAAAAACTGTCAGAGGCATTGGGTAAAAGCCGCAGTTATCTGGCGAACTCTATGCGTTTGTTGAATTTGCCAAGTGGTGTTCAAGACATGCTGGTGGATGGTCGGTTGACGGCTGGGCACGCGCGGGCACTTGTTCCAGCGGAAAATGCTTTGGCTTTGGCCCGTCAGGTTGTTGAAAAAGGGCTTTCTGTTCGCCAGACAGAAGCCTTGCTGAAAAAGGGTGAAAATCCGCCAAAACCACGGGCCCCTAAAGTTGATAAAGACAGTGATACCATTTCGTTAGAAGCCGATCTTACAGCAAATATCGGGATGGCGGTTAGTATTGACCATAAGGCGGGTACAGAAGGCGGCGCGCTTACGATCAAATACAAATCCTTTGATGATCTGGATGCGCTGTGCCAGTTGCTGTCGGCTACGCGCTCGGCCGGCTCCAGATAAAAATCAACACGCAGAAAAGAACAACAATTTGGGCGGCAAAAGCCCAAGTTGGGACGTCCAACAGGTAAGTCACAACAGGGCTGGCCAGAATGCAGGCGGTCGCAGCGATCTTTGCAGGCATCCGAATTGCCCCGTTTTCTTGCCAGTCTTTAATCGGTGGGCCGAAGCGGGGATGATTAACCAGCCATTTGTACGCGCGATCGGAAGAGCGGGCAAAGCAGAATGCGGCGAGCAGCAGAAATGGAACTGTCGGCAATAGGGGAAGCACCACGCCGATAAGTCCTGCGGCGACGCTTAGGAGACCAAATACAAACCATAGGCTGCGCATCAGTTGTGTCCTTGCGCGAGAAGTTTTCCGAGAATGGCGTTCAGAACCATCTTACCGCGTGTGGTTGTTTGTAGGTTCGGTCCTGTTTGGATTAAGAAGCCGTCTGCTATCAAGGAATTCATCGCGCCCAAATCAACGCGATTCTTTGAAATCCTATCTGCACGCTCCAAATCGCATCCTTCAGCCAAACGTAGTGACATCATCACATATTCTGCGGCTTGATCTGTTGCGGAAATTCTTTCTGCATCGCGGCTGGCGGAACCTTCGGTCTGAACTGCTGCCAACCAGCCTTCGGGTTGTAGTGGCGTGTCCGTTGCAACGCGGTGTCCATCCAGTGTAAGGCGACCATGGGCGCCGGGGCCAATACCAGCGTAATCGCCGTAGCGCCAATAGATAAGATTGTGTTTACATTCTGAACCCGCGCGGGCGTGATTTGACACCTCGTAGGCGCTCAAACCTTTTTGCCCACAGATGTCTTGGGTCAGATCGTAGAGGTCAGCGGATAGATCATCGTTCGGCAACCCACGTAAACGATTGCGGGCGAAAAGATCGCCAAAGCGGGTGCCTTGTTCGATTGTTAGTTGGTACAGTGATAGGTGATCGACGGCCATGTCGATGGCTTGGGTCAATTCCGCACGCCAATCCTCCAGCGTTTGGTTCTGACGGGCATAGATCAGGTCAAAGCTGACGTTGTTAAAGTTTTTCTTGGCGATATCAAACGCTTGTCTGGCTTCTGCAACGCTGTGCATCCGACCCAAGGCACGCAGGTCTGTATCGTTCATCGCTTGAATCCCCATAGAGATTCGATTGACGCCTGCCTCTGCAAAGCCCCTAAACCGACCCGCCTCAACCGAGGTAGGGTTTGCTTCTAGGGTAATTTCTGCATTCGGGGAAAGAGTCCAATTCTGCGCAATAGCCTGCAAAATAGTGTCTACTGTTTCAGGCAACATAAGGCTCGGTGTGCCGCCGCCAAAGAAAATTGTGTCTACGGTGCGGGTTGGGGTTCTTGCCGCTGTGCTTTCAATTTCAGCCACAAAGGCTTTGGCCCAAGCGGCTTGATCAACCGCTTGGCGCACATGGGAATTGAAATCGCAGTAGGGGCATTTTGCGGCGCAAAACGGCCAGTGGACATAGACGCCGAAGCCGGCAGTTTTCCAGTCTTCAGCCGTCAAGGCATCCTGCTTTCAGCTTTTTAAAAGCAACGGCGCGGTGGCTCATGGCGTGTTTTTGCGCCGGATCCATTTCGCCAAAAGTTTCAGTGTGGCCATCGGGGACAAAAATCGGGTCAAACCCGAAGCCCTGATCGCCGCGCATGGGCCATGAAATGCAGCCCTCAACGGTGCCTTCTACCACCTCGTCGTGACCGTCAGGCCAGGCGATGCACAGCGTTGCGCAAAAGCGGGCGGTGCGGGGCTCGGCAGCTTGCTTTTCTTCCAGCAGGGTCCAGACTTTTGTCATCGCCATGGGGAAATCACGACCGTTCGGGGTTTCGGCCCAATCCGCGGTGTACACGCCTGGTTGCTTATCCAAAGCATCCACCTGAATGCCGCTGTCATCCGATAGGGCAGGTAGGCCAGCGGCTTGCGCAGCAAAATGTGCTTTGATCCGCGCGTTGCCAGCGAATGTGGTTTCGGTTTCTTCGGGTTCGGTCAGCCCCAGATCGCCAGCAGAAACCACCTCAATGCCGTAAGGTTCCAGCATTACCGCGATTTCGCGCAATTTCCCCGCGTTATGAGACGCGAGGACAATTTTCTTTTCTACCAGTTTGCGCATCAGATCAGGCAATCGCGGCTTTTTGCGCGGCAACCAATTCACCAACGCCTTTTTCCGCCAGATCCAGCAGGGAATTGAATTCATCGCGGCTGAAGGTTGCGCCTTCGGCAGAGCTTTGGATTTCGATCAAACCACCTGCGCCGGTCATGACAAAATTGGCGTCTGTTCCGGCTTCGCTGTCTTCGGCGTAGTCCAGATCAAGCACGGGCTGGCCAGCGTAGATGCCACAGGAAATCGCGGCAACGTGGTCTGTCAGCGGGTCTTCTTTGATGTCGCCTGCTTTCAGCAGCTTGTTTACAGCCAGACGCAGTGCGATCCAGCCGCCAGTGATGGATGCGCAACGGGTGCCACCATCGGCTTGGATAACGTCACAGTCGATGGTGATTTGGCGTTCACCCAAGGCAACACGGTCGACGCCTGCGCGCAAGGAACGCCCGATCAATCGTTGAATTTCCTGTGTGCGGCCTGATTGCTTGCCAGCGGTGGCTTCGCGACGGTTGCGGGTTGTTGTGGCGCGGGGCAGCATGCCGTATTCCGCAGTGACCCAGCCCAAGCCAGAACCTTTGATCCAAGGCGGCACGCGCCCTTCAAGGGACGCTGTGCACAGCACATGGGTGTCGCCGCATTTGATCAGGCAAGAGCCCTCGGCGTGTTTTGTGACGTTGGTTTCAATGACGATATCGCGCATTGTGTCTGTGGTTCTGCCGGATGGGCGCATGTCTATAGTCCTTTTGCGTTTGGCGCGGTAATATCTGTTTCAGACATAGGGCGCAAACCCCGATTGACCAAGCGGGACAGAGTTCCTACCTATAGTCTGCTCCGATAAACTGGACCTGTACCGTGACAAACCCTGTTTCGCATCCCCTTGATATCCTGAACGCGCGCAGCCGCGAAGTGTTCCGCTTGCTTGTTGAATCCTATCTGGAAACGGGCGAGCCTGTGGGGTCGCGCACCTTAACCCGCAGTATGGCCGAACCTGTGTCTGCTGCAACGATCCGCAACGTGATGCAGGATCTGGAATTTCTGGGTCTGTTGAACAGCCCGCATGTGTCTGCGGGTCGTATTCCCACCCATGTGGGGCTGCGCCTGTTTGTGGATGGGCTGCTGGAGGTGGGCGATCTGTCCACGGATGAGCGGCGTACCATTGATGCTTCGATGCACCGCGAGTCCGAGGATTTGACCACTGCGCTCGATCGGGCAGGGTCTTTGCTTTCGGGTCTAACCCACAGCGCAAGTGTCGTTTTGGCCCCCAAAACCGAAGCGCCGATCAAACATATCGAATTCGTGTCCCTGTCACCGGATAAGGCGTTGGTGGTTCTGGTGATGGCCGACGGTCAGGTGGAAAACCGCATCTTTACCCCGCCTCTGGGTCAAACCCCGTCGGCCATGCGCGAGGCGGCAAATTTCCTGAATGCGGTTTTGGCAGGGCACACGGTTAGCGATTTGAAATCCGTGGTAGAGAAGGAAATAACCCACCGCCGTCAAGAGTTGGACACATTGGCGCAAAAGCTGATTCAGGCGGGGGTTGCGGTTTGGGCTGATGAAAGCAACGGCGGGCCGGATCGCCTGATCGTGCGCGGGCGTTCGAATCTGCTGGGCGATACATCAAACGAGGGCGACCTTGATCGGATCAAAAGCCTGTTCGATGATCTGGAACGCAAGCAAGATATCGCCCAATTTCTGGACCTGACCGAACAAGGCGAAGGTGTCCGCATTTTTATTGGCTCAGAGAACAAACTTTTTTCACTTTCGGGGTCGAGTCTTGTGGTTTCACCCTATATGAACGCTGATCGAAAGGTCATTGGTGCGGTCGGTGTGATCGGGCCAACGCGGCTAAATTATGGTAAGATTGTCCCAATCGTTGACTACACGGCACAACTTGTCAGCCGCATGATGTCGAACAGAAACTGAATGGCGAAGAGCATGGCTAAAAAACACGAAGATTTAAATGTATCGTTGGATCGCTTCCTGGATGAGGACGAGTTTCCGCTGGACAAAATCGACGAGGAAGAAATCGAAGAGATCGACCTGACCGAAGAACCAGAAGAGGTTGATCCGATTGAACTGCTGCAGGCCGAAATTGCGCAGTTGAAAGACCGTTTGATGCGCTCGCTTGCGGATACCGAAAACATGCGCAAACGTGCCGAACGGGATCGCCGCGACGCGGAACAATATGGCGGGCAAAAACTGGCGCGGGATTTGTTGTCGGTGAATGACAATATGAAACGGGCGTTGGAAACCATCACCGAAGAACAGCGTGAGGCTAACAAAGGTCTGATCGACGGGATCGAATTGACCCAGCGCGAATTGTTGTCGGCCTTTGCCAGCCACAAAATCGTGCCTATTTCCCCTGCCGTGGGCGATAAGTTCGATCCGAACCTGCACCAAGCCATGTTCGAAGCCCCGTTCCCCGACGTTCAGGCAGGTCACATCCTGCAAGTCATGAACGAAGGCTTTATGATCGCAGATCGTCTGCTGCGCCCTGCACAGGTGGGCGTGTCTTCTGGCGGCGGGAACTGATCCCATGAAACAAGGTGTGCGCGCGATGCCAATTCTGCCTGCCAGTGATTTGGCGGCAGCCGTGGCGTTTTACACAGCCAAGCTGGGGTTTGAACTGGCAGGTCAGTGGAAAAACGACGACGGCACACCGAATTTTGCAATTGTTCAGCTTGGGGGCGTGACCCTCGGGCTGGCAGCTTCTGATCGGGTTGGGTCGGGCGATGACTGGGCGGCCTATGTCTATGTCGAAGATATTGACGCTTTTACCGATCAAATCCTCGGGCGCGGGGTTAAGGTTCTGCGCGGCCCCGAAGACAGCTTTTACCACTGCAAAGAGCTGGAAACTGCTGACCCTCACGGCAACCGCCTGTGTTTTGCACAAGACCTGAAGCCGGGGGCGGATGGCCCGGGTCTATGACCCAAGCGTTTCTTTAAGCTGGTAAATCAGGGCAAGCGCCTGTTTCGGGGACAGGTCATCTGGCAAAACCTCTGCCAGTAAATCCTCGACCTTTGACTGTTTCACGGGGGGCGGCGGTGCTTGCGGGGTGATTGCAAACAACGGTAGATCCTCGAACAGGGTTTTGGCTTTATTCCCGTCCTCGCGGTCGCCCTTTTCAAGCGCCTCAAGCACCACACGGGCCCGTTCAACCACACTGGCAGGTAGCCCAGCCAGTTGGGCCACCTGCACCCCGTAGCTGCGATCTGCGGCGCCTTGTTTGACCTCATGCAGAAAGATGATGTCGCCTTCCCATTCGCGCACGGCAATGGTGGCATTCAACAGGTGATCCAGCTTTGAAGACAGCTGGGTAAGTTCATGATAATGCGTGGCAAACAGTGCACGACACTGGTTGCCTTCGTGCAGATGTTCCAGCGTGGCCCAAGCAATGGACAGGCCGTCATAGGTGGCCGTGCCGCGCCCGATTTCATCCAGAATAACCAGTGCATTTTGATCCGCCTGGTTCAGAATTGCTGCGGTTTCAACCATTTCGACCATAAACGTAGAACGCCCCCGCGCCAGATCATCTGACGCGCCCACACGGGAAAACAACTGTGAAACAAGCCCGATTTGCGCTGATGTTGCCGGAACAAAAGACCCCATTTGCGCCAGAATAGCGATCAGCGCGTTTTGTCGTAGAAACGTGGATTTACCCGCCATGTTCGGGCCTGTCAGAAGCCACAGACGTTTGGTATCTTGCCCGTCGGTCAGGTCACAATCATTGGCCACAAAACTGCCGCTGGCCTGTTTACGCAGGGCGGCATCGACCACAGGATGGCGTCCACCCAGAATTTTAAAGCTGCGATCGTCCGATACCGCTGGACGGGTCCAATCCTCGGTTATGGACAGCTCCGCCAGGGCGGATTGCAAGTCCAATTCGGCAATTGCTTTGGCTGCCTGTCCGATTTCTGCGCCACGTGAAACAATTGTCGATGACAACTCGGCGTAGACTTCCTGTTCGATTTCCAGCGCCCGCCCACCAGCGTTCAGGATTTTGGTTTCCAGTTCCGAAAGTTCCAGCGTGGTAAACCGCACCGCATTTGCCGTGGTTTGACGGTGGATAAACGTGTCCGACAGGGGCGCGGCGAGCATCTTGGCAGCATGGGTTGCAGGGGTTTCTATGAAATACCCCAAGACGTTGTTATGTTTGATCTTTAATGCTGAAACCTCTGCCTGATCGGCATAGTTTTTTTGCAATCCCAGCACCACTTTGCGCCCCTCATCGCGCAGGGTGCGGGCCTCATCCAGATCAGTGCGATAGCCTTGCGCCGTGAACCCACCGTCCCGCGCTTGCAGGGGGGGCTCTGCGACCAAGCGATCATTCAGATATGTGATGATATCCTCATGGCCCGCCAAGGAATGCCGTGCTTCGCTGATCAACTCGGGGCTATCCTGCCCCTCAATCAGCGCAAAAATCGTCTGCGCTGCGGTCAAACCATCGCGAATGGCAGCCACATCGCGGGGGCCTGCGCGGTCCAAGGATAACCGTGTTAAGGCGCGATCCATGTCAGGGGTTTTGCGTAATGTGCTGCGTAGATCGTTCTTAACCTGTTGGTTTTCAACGAAATATGAAACAGCATCCAGCCGCTTGCGGACTGTTGCCAAATGCCGTGAAGGGTTGTTCAGCCGCGTTTCCAGCAGCCGCGCGCCAGAGCCTGTGATCGTGCGATCAATCACCGACAGTAACGCCCCAGCACGATCACCGCTGATAGTGCGGGTCAGTTCCAGATTGCGCCGCGTGGCCGCATCAATCCGCATGGAAGTGTCAGAGGATTCAGCAACGGGCGGCTTTAGCAGGGGCAGTTTACCCTTTTGCGTGATGTGCAAGTAATCCACAATTGCACCCATTGCAGCCAGTTCGGCGCGGGCGAATGTGCCAAAAGCATCCAGTGATTTCACGGCAAACAGGGCTTGCAGCCGATCCACCGCAGCAGTGCTGTCAAAACTGGCCCGCGATAATTCCGTCACCGCCGCGCCGGTTTCTTCAATTGTTTCACGCAACCAACTGTCAGGACTGTCGCCCACCAAAACCTCGCGCGGGGCAAGACGGGCGAGTAAGGGCGATAGACCAACACTCGGGCAGGATTGCACGTGAAAGTCACCGGTTGAAACATCCACCCATGCCACAGCCGAAGCATCGCGGATGCTGGCAAAGGCGCATAGATAATTATGCTGGCGGGCGTTCAACAAACTGTCTTCGGTCAACGTGCCCGGCGTGACCAGCCGGACCACACCCCGTTTCACCACAGATTTATTGCCGCGCTTTTTCGCTTCGGCGGGATTTTCAAGTTGTTCACAAACGCCAACCCGAAACCCTTTGCGGATCAGGGTTAACAGATAGTTTTCAGAAGCATGCACCGGAACGCCGCACATGGGGATGTCCTGCCCCTGATGTTTGCCCCGTTTGGTCAGGGCAATGTCCAGCGCTTCGGATGCCATCACCGCATCGTCAAAAAACATCTCATAGAAATCGCCCATGCGATAGAACAGCAGGGCATCTGGATATTCAGATTTAATTTCCAGAAATTGCGCCATCATCGGCGTAACTGCGCCAGCTTCCGTTGCCACGGTCCTGCTCTCCCACTTCGATTTTGGCGAAGATACCGAAGGGGGCGAATAAGGAAAAGGGGAAATGGGCAGCCTTGGGGGTGCGCTGTGGTGTCGATCAGTGCCCCGTAGGTCGACCAGAAAGGCTCAGCGCGACGAGAGAGCATAAAAAAAGCGGCCCAAATGGATGATTTGGACCGCTTAAATATTATTTTATCGTTTTATATTAGGGTGTTAGCCCTTCATTCCATCCCAAAACGTTTTGACTTTGCCAAAGAAATTAGTGCTCTCTGGGCTGTTGTCTTCGGACAGTTTTTCAAATTCCCGCAGCAATTCTTTCTGTTTTGATGTCAGATTCACCGGAGTTTCCACAGCCAGTTCCAAAAACAGATCGCCCGACAGGTTAGAGCGCAGCGCAGGCATGCCTTTGCCTTTCAGCCGCATCTGTTTGGACGATTGCGACCCCGCAGGTACTTTGACCCGCGATTTGCCGCCGTCGATGGTTGGCACTTCGATTTCACCGCCCAAGGTCGCGGTCGTCATGCTGACGGGGACGCGACAGAACAGGTTTGATCCTTCCCGCTCAAAGATCGGGTGATCCGACACTTCGATAAAGATGTAGAGATCGCCGGTTGGTCCACCGCGCATCCCGGCTTCACCCTCGCCAGCTAGGCGAATGCGGGTGCCGGTTTCAACGCCAGCCGGAATATTCACCCCAAGCGAACGTTCCCGTTGTTGACGGCCAGAGCCGGAACAGGAATTGCACGGGTTGGTTATGATCTGGCCCCGTCCCGAACAGGTCGGGCAGGTGCGTTCAACGGTAAAGAACCCTTGTTGCGCGCGGACTTTGCCCATGCCCGAACAGGTTGGGCAGGTGGATGGTTCTGCACCGCCTTCGGCGCCGGACCCTTCGCAGGTGTCACAGGCAACCGAACTGGTTACAGAAACGTTTTGCTGCTTGCCGGTGAAGGCTTCTTCGAGAGAGATGTTCAGGTTGTAGCGCAGGTCAGACCCGCGGGTTGCCCGCTGTCCACCGCCGCGTCGTCCACCGCCGCCCATGAAATCGCCGAAAAGATCGTCGAACACATCGGAAAAGGCCGAGCCGAAATCAGCGCCGCCGCCCGGATGGAAACCACCACCGCGTCCTGCGCTGGCCCCCATGCCACCTTCAAAAGCGGCGTGGCCGTAGCGATCGTAGGCGGCTTTTTTATCGCCGTCTTTCAGAACGTCATAGGCTTCGTTAACTTCTTTGAATTGTGCTTCTGCGTCGGGGTCGTCTTTATTGCGGTCCGGGTGCAGCTCCATCGCTTTTTTACGATAGGCCTTTTTCAATTCTTGTTCGGACGCGCCTTTGGAAACACCCAGCAGGTCGTAGTAATCACGCTTTGCCATGTCGCCTCCGCGTTAACGAGGGCCGAGGGCGATTGCCCTCAGCCGCACGTTTGGCTTTCGGTTTATGAATTAACGGTCTTTTTTACCCAGATCTTCGAAATCTGCGTCGACAATGTCATCATCTACCGGCTTTGGTTCGTCTTCGTTGCCGTAACCGCCATCTGAATCACCGGACGGGCCGTTCTCTTCGGCTTGCGCCTTGTAGATAGCTTCGCCGAGTTTCATGGCTGCTTCGGTCAGATCCTGCGCACGCGCCTGAATAGAGGAGGCATTCTCGGTTTCCAGCGTTTCTTTCAGCGCTTTGATCGACAGTTCGATCACTTCGATGGTGGATGGATCCACTTTATCGCCGTGCTCTTCTACCGATTTTTCAGTGCTGTGAATCAAGCTTTCAGCTTGGTTCTTCGCTTCGACCAGTTCTTTACGCTCTTTATCCGCTTCGGCGTTTTCTTCCGCGTCACGAACCATTTTTTCGATGTCGTCATCAGACAGACCACCGGATGCCTGAATGGTGATCTTATGCTCTTTGTTGGTGCCTTTGTCTTTGGCAGACACGGACACGATACCGTTGGCATCAATATCAAAGGTCACTTCGATCTGTGGCAGACCCCGTGGCGCTGGCGGGATGTTTTCCAGATTGAACTGGCCCAGAATTTTATTGTCTGCGGCCATTTCGCGTTCCCCTTGGAACACGCGGATGGTTACAGCGTTCTGGTTATCCTCAGCAGTTGAGAAGATTTGCGACTTTTTCGTCGGGATCGTTGTGTTGCGGTCGATCAAACGGGTGAACACGCCGCCCAAAGTTTCGATCCCCAACGACAGAGGCGTCACGTCCAGCAGAACAACGTCTTTCACGTCGCCTTGCAGAACACCCGCCTGAATTGCCGCGCCAAGCGCCACAACTTCGTCAGGGTTCACACCTTTATGAGGCTCTTTACCGAAGAATTTAGTCACTTCTTCGATTACTTTTGGCATACGGGACATACCGCCAACCAGAACGATTTCGTCAATGTCGTCTTTGGACAGGCCAGCATCTTTCAACGCGTCCTGACAGGGTTTCATTGTACGTTTGATCAGATCGGCAACCAGTGATTCCAGTTTCGCACGGGTCAGTTTCATAACCATGTGCAAAGGCTGGCCGGATTTGCTGTCCATCGAAATAAACGGTTGGTTGATTTCGGTTTGCGAAGAAGACGACAGTTCGATCTTGGCTTTTTCAGCAGCTTCTTTCAGCCGTTGCAGCGCCATTTTGTCTTTGGTCAGATCAACGCCGTTTTCTTTTTTGAACTCAGCCGCAAGGTATTCAACGATGCGCATGTCAAAGTCTTCACCACCAAGGGCTGTGTCGCCGTTTGTGGATTTCACTTCGAACAGGCCTTCGTCGATTTCCAGAACAGAAACGTCGAATGTACCGCCGCCAAGGTCATAAACAGCGATGGTTTTGCCACCCTCTTTGTCCAGACCGTAAGCCAGCGCAGCCGCTGTAGGTTCGTTGATGATCCGCAGAACATCCAGACCGGCGATTTTACCAGCGTCTTTGGTGGCCTGACGTTGGGCATCGTTAAAGTAGGCCGGAACCGTGATAACCGCTTCGGTTACGGATTCACCAAGATAGCTCTCGGCGGTTTCTTTCATTTTACCAAGGATAAAGGCGGACACTTGGGAAGGAGAGTATTTTTCACCCTTCACTTCGACCCATGCGTCGCCATTACCGCCGTCTACAATGCTGTAGGGCAGGTGTTTTGCATCTTTTTTGATCGCAGGATCGTTTACGGAACGACCGATCAGACGTTTGATCGCGAACAGAGTGTTTTCCGGGTTTGTTACGGCCTGCCGTTTGGCGGCCTGACCGACCAGACGTTCGTCATCGGTGAAACCGACGATCGAAGGAGTGGTGCGTGCGCCTTCGGCGTTTTCCACGACTTTCGGTTGCGAACCATCCATGATTGCAACGCAGGAGTTTGTGGTCCCCAAATCAATACCAATTACTTTAGCCATCAGACTTCCTTTCTTGCGGCGATTATGGAACCTGGCCCGCATTCGGCGCCTTGGTTCCATCCCATTTTGTCGGCCCCTAACAGCAGGGGCGGCTTAGCATTGACGGTATATAGGTGTGTGAAAGCCTGTCTGCAAGCGTGTCGGTGCGGAAAATTGGTCAAGTCCCGTTTGTTTTCTTGGCTGTGGCTGCTGTGCATAATAGAAAGCGGGTATGGACCCTGTGAAACCGCTCAATCTGCGGGGATTTTTGATTTATAAATCCCTTTTATCGCCTGCTGAACAGGGTGTGATTCTGGATGATATTCGTGGGGTCATCAAGCAAGCCCCGCTATTTTCGCCCATTACAGCTTGGGGAAAACCCATGTCGGTGGGCATGTCTTCGGCGGGGCGGTATGGCTGGTATTCCGATCGCTCGGGCTATCGGTATGAACGCAAACATCCCAATGGCACGCCCTGGCCTGCGATCCCCCAATCCGTGATGCGTATCTGGTCGGCTGTTACCGATTGTGCCCGCGCGCCGGATTGCTGTCTGATTAACCATTACACCGAAAAAGCGCGGATGGGGCTGCATCAGGATAATGACGAGCAGGATTTCAGCTTTCCGGTGGTGTCTGTTTCGCTGGGGGATGAAGGTCTGTTTCGCATTGGCGGCACGGAGCGCAAGGATAAAACCGAAAGCATCTGGCTGTCCTCGGGGGATGTTTGTGTGATGGGCGGTTCTGCGCGGCTGGCGTATCACGGGATTGACCGCATCCGGTTTGGCAGTTCGGCTTTGCTGCGCAACAACGGTCGGATCAACCTGACTTTGCGGGTTGTGGATTAACTACTGCCGCCTACTCCAGCTTTCGGACACGGTATTCCGGCTAAAGTGTTCCAGCATCATGCCCACACAGATCAGCACCAAAGACAGGTAAATCGCGTAATCCAATGTTGTGTGATGGGCAGTGTAATTCACAAATGCCGCCCCACGGGATTGGTCGATGGTGTGAAACAGCGGGTTCCACGTGAAAAACACCAGCGTGCTGCTGGGCAGTTTGTTGGCCAGAAACATCTTGCCACTGAAAATCATATTGGCCCGTTTGTAAATTTGTTCGATAATTTTAATGGTAGAGGGCGCAAAAGGGCGCAGCGACAGGAAGATAATACCAATGGCAACGCCCGAAAACCAAGCTACGAAAAAGCACAGGGCAACCCGTCTGAGATTGTAAACCGTGAAGGGTTCGATCAGCACATTGGCCACAAAAGTGATCACCAGAACCGCCAGAATCTGAACGTAGAGCGAGGCCAGAGCCCCAGATACGATCATCATAAAGGTGGTCACAGGCGCATGTTGCAGCATCGGGTTTACCGGCCCGCCGCCACTAACCGCGCTGATCGCTTTGTTGTGGGTCATGTATAAAAACACACCCGTCAGCACGTATAAGATAAAACTGCCGCGCACAGCGACGCCGCGCAGGCCCAGAAAAGTGATCATCACATAAAAGAAGATCACGACCATCGCGGCCTGCAAAACCTCCATCAGCAGGGCCTGAACAGCATTGCCGTTGGATTTACGCACTTCACGCACTGTGGTGTGATACACCAGAGTAAAAAACTCAAAGCCACCCATGGCGACCCGTGAAAACGAAGAATTTTGAACGACGCTCATTCAGACTGCCTAAGAGTTGCGAGTTTTAAACACTGCTTGCTGTTTTTCGTTGATCGGACCATAAGGCTTCGGAATTAAATTCGCAAGAAATCGCTGTATTGGCGGCATCATAGGGGCATTATCATGAACAAATCGGAAATTTCTTCAGTCATTCGTAAACTTGCAATCGAAGCAGGTGAAAAAATCATGGAGATTTATGGCACCGACGATTTTCAGGTGAAATCCAAGTCTGACGAAAGCCCTGTAACGCTGGCAGATGAAACCGCTGATGCCCATATTTTTGCGGGTCTGCGCGCTGCATTCCCGGATGCGGCGATTGTGACCGAAGAACAATCTGACACCCATTCGGAATCGTCAGACACGTTTTTTATCGTTGATCCGCTGGATGGCACCAAAGAATTCATCAAGCGTCGCGGCGATTTCACTGTGAACATCGCCTATGTGGAAAAAGGCATCCCGACCATGGGCGTTGTCTATGCCCCTGCCAAAAAGCGGTTGTTTCTGACCGATGCGGAGGGTGTCTCGTTTGAAGAAATGGGTGATCACAAAGCAGATGTTGTGGGCGAAATGAAACCGATGTCCGTGTCAAAACCCGATGAATCCGCGTTGATTGTTGTGGCCTCGAAATCACACCTGACAGAAGAAACCAAAGATTACATCGCGAAATACAACGTTGCTGACAGCCGCAGTGCGGGGTCCTCGCTGAAGTTCTGTCTGGTGGCCACAGGCGAAGCCGATCTGTATCCCCGCGTTGGCCGCACCATGGAATGGGACACTGCTGCCGGTCAGGCTGTTCTGATGGGGGCCGGTGGGCATGTTGTGCGTTTTGACACTCATGAACCGCTGACCTACGGCAAACCAATCTTTGAAAACCCGTATTTTATCGCCTATGCTCCTGGAATAACGCTGCAAAAGGCCTGATCCATGTCCACGCTGATCGTCATTCCCGCCCGATATGCCTCGACCCGCTATCCCGGGAAACCGCTGGTAGAATTGCGCGGGGCGACGGGCGTGGCCAAAAGCCTGATCCGGCGCAGTTGGGATGCCGCGATGAAGGTACAGGGCGTGGACCGCGTGGTGGTTGCCACCGACGACGACCGCATCAAAGACGCCGCGCAAGCCTTTGGTGCCGAAGTGGTAATGACCTCATCCGCCGCACGAAACGGCACTGAACGCTGTGCCGAGGTGATTGCGCAATTGGGGGATGGCTTTGACATCGTTGCCAACCTGCAAGGCGACGCCCCGCTGACCCCGCCGTGGTTCGTGGAAAAACTGGTCGAGGGCCTGCAATCCGCGCCCACCGCCCATGTGGCCACCCCGATCCTGCGCTGTTCCACCGATGCTTTGGCCAGCTTCAAAGAAGACCGCAAGAATGACCGCGTTGGCGGGACCACGGTCGTCTTCGACAAAAACAAACGGGCGCTTTATTTTTCCAAAGAAGTCATCCCCTTCGCCCCAACACTTGATGTGCCTGTCTATCACCATGTGGGGGTCTACGCCTATCGCCCCGCATCCTTGCGCGACTATGCGGCCCTGCCCGAAGGCCCGCTGGAAAAACTGGAAGGTTTGGAACAATTGCGCTTTATGGAAAACGGTTTGACCGTGCAGTGCGTAGAGGTTGAAAACCCTGGCCAAGAGTTCTGGGAATTGAACAACCCCGAGGACGTCCCCCGCGTTGAAAAAATTCTGGTGCATTTGGGTCTGGAATGACCGATCTGCCCTCTGTCAGTCTGATCATCGTCAGCCGACAGCGGCAAACAGCGCTTTTGCGGGTCGCGGCATCGCTGCGGTTTCAATCCTATCAAAACTTTGAAGTCATAATCGTGTCAGACGCGCCGGACGGGGCGTTTCTGGCGGATATTCCCTATGCGCAGAACATGCTGCACCTGTCTTTTGACGAGCCGAATATTTCAGCCGCCCGCAACATCGGTTTGGCCCATGCGCAGGGCGAAATCGTTGCTTTTTGTGATGATGATGCGGTGCCTGATCCGAATTGGCTGACCGATTTGGTCCCGCCTTTCGCAGACCCAACAGTGGCAAGTGCGGGTGGTTTTGTGCGCGGGCGAAATGGCTTTAGCTTTCAATGGAAAGCGCTGTTGTGTGACAGTTCGGGCGAAGATTTTCCGCTGGCTGTTGATGAAAAAGCACCTTTTACGAAGATCGCTTACGACGGGTCAAAATTCGCCAAACTTCAGGGCACAAATTGCGCCTTTCGCCGGTCGTGCCTGACTGAAATCGGCGGGTTTGATGCGGGGTTCCGGTTCTTTCTGGATGAAACCGATGTGTGCCTCAGGCTCGCCCAAGCGGGGTATGCGGCGGCTTTTGTGCCCGCGGCACAGGTCCATCACGGGTTTGAACAAAGCGCCTTGCGGTCGGCATCTCGCGTGCCCAAGTCCCTTTTTGAAATCGGCGCCAGCAAGCGGCGGTTTTTGGAAAAACACTGCGCTGGGCAATCTTTCAAGCCTGTAAAGCGGCGTTTTTTTGCCGATCAAAAACACCGCCTGATCCGCCTGATGGTCGAAGGGCGCATTGAGCCAAATCAGGTTTCCGCACTGATGAAGACCCTTCACGACGGGTTTGATACCGCGCCACTGAAGGGGGTGGCTGAACCAGCCACCCCGATCAAACGGGGCTTTAACCCTTTGAAACATAACCCATTACCAACGGGTACAGCAATCGTAGGAAGCCTGCTGCTTGGCCGCAAAATGCTTCGCAAGGCAATCGAATTGTCCCGCGATGACCGGCCCGTGGTTCTGTTTCGGTTTTCCCACAGCGCGCTTTTTCACAAGCGCTTTTTTGACGGGCGGGGGTTTTGGGTGCAAACTGGCGGGGTGTTTGGCAAATCAAGCCGCAGGGATTCGCCTGTTCAAAACTGGACTTTCGCCCGCCGGACCCATAGAGAGATGGGCAGATTCTATGGGAATTTTAGGTTAACGGAAATTTTAATGCTTAAATTGTTTCGAAATTTGGCCATATTAAAACCAAAATGGCCAAGCAAAAATTAACCAAGATTTACTCAAAGTAGCTAGTGATGCTAAACGTACAGCAGATAAGTCAAAAGGGACAGACTGTGACTAAAAAGATAACAAAAGCGATTTTTCCGGTTGCTGGTCTCGGGACACGGTTCCTGCCAGCCACAAAAAGTATTCCAAAAGAAATCTTGTGTTTGGTCGATAAGCCGCTGATCCAATACGCCATCGACGAGGCCCGAGAGGCGGGTATTGAAGAGTTTATTTTTGTGACCTCGCGCGGTAAAGGCGCGCTTGAGGATTACTTTGACAGTGCGCCGCAGCTGGAACAGGCATTGCGGGCCAAGAACAAAGTCAAACTGCTTGATACGCTGATGAAATCCACCATGGACAGCGGTGAAATCGCCTATATCCGCCAACGCGAGGCATTGGGCCTGGGCCATGCGGTGTGGTGTGCCCGTCGTTTGATCGGTGACGAACCTTTTGCCGTGATCCTGACCGATGATGTGATCGCTTCAGAACGCCCCGTTTTGGCGCAAATGGTCGATGCCTACCAACAGACCGGCGGCAATATCGTTGCGGCTATGGAAGTGGCACCAAGCAAAGCCTCGGCCTACGGGTTGCTGGATATTAAAGAGGATATGGGTGCGCTAGTGTCGGTCAAAGGTATGGTTGAAAAGCCGGAACCCGAAGATGCGCCGTCTAACCTGGCTGTGATTGGGCGCTATATTCTGACGCCGGAAATTATGCGGAATCTGGAAACGCAGGAACGGGGCGCGGGGGGTGAAATCCAGCTCACTGACGCGATTGCTAAAGAGATTAGCAATTCCGACAACGTCTTTGGCTTCCGCTTTGAAGGCACTCGTTATGATTGCGGTTCCAAAGCTGGCTTCCTGCAAGCAACTGTCGCCTTTGGTCTAGCCCGTGGTGATTTGGGAACAGAGTTCCTTGAATACCTGATAGAGACGGTCGAATGCCGCCGCGCTGCACAATAAGAACCTGCATTGAAATGCGTCAAAGCCGGGGCCTGAACCGCCTCGGCTTTGCTGTATCTGGGCCTTGAACGTGGGGCGGTTTCTTATTGATATTACACGGTTTATCTCTCGGATTGGGCGTGGGCACCCTACGGGCATAGACCGTGTGGAAATCGAATACATTACAGAGGTCGCGCGGCTTGATTCAAGCAGTCTTGCGCTGGCGAAACTGGGGCAGGATTTCATTCTGCTTCCGGTTCGTAGTGTTGTGGCGGCGATCAACCAGCTTGAGCAGGGGCAGGTATTGGGGCGCTTGGGGCGGGCGGATTTCTTTCGCCTGAAACTGCCCCGCGCGCAACGTATGGCCCGTCAGTATTTTCGGTCTGCGGCGGTGCATTCCAACAAGGATATGCTGCTGCTTTTGGCGCAAATGGATCTGTCGCAAACCGAATATGTGAATGTGGGTCACAGTAATCTGACAGAGCCGGTGCTTAGCGCCCTTCGCGCTGCGGGTTGTACAAAAATCAGCGTTATGATTCACGATATGATCCCGCTGGATTACCCGCAATTTACCAAAGCAGGCATCCCCGATCAGTTCCGCCGCCGTATGATGGCGGTGGCAAAAAATGCGGATCGGGTGATCTGCAATTCCGCAGACACGCAGGCACGTGTGCGGGTGTATTTTTCAGAATGGGAATCGACTGCGCAAACCATCGTGGCCCATCTGGGCGTGGAACCCATGGCCCCGAAATCGCCCCCTGAAATTGATCTAAAATCCTTTGTGGTTCTGGGCACAATCGAGCCTAGAAAAAACCACGAAACCCTGTTTCAGGCATGGGAAAAACTGGCCGTTGGTCTGCCAGCCGAGCAGATGCCAAAACTGCATGTTGTGGGCAAGCGCGGTTGGAACAATCAACAGGTTTTTGACTTTCTGGACACATCGCCTTTGATGGGAAAACACATTTTTGAACACGCAGATCTTGGCGATGAAGCGCTGGCCAGCCTGATCGCCAACAGCGCCGCCCTTTTGTTCCCGAGTTTTGCCGAAGGTTTTGGTTTGCCCGCGCTGGAAGCGGCGCAATTGGGCGTTCCGGTGATCTGTTCCGACCTGCCAGTGTTTCACGAAATTCTTGGCGGTGCGGCAACCTATCTGCCGAATGACGATCCTGCGCGCTGGGCACAATCTGTCCAGAGTGTTGCAAATAGGACGATGGAATCGCCGTTTACACGCGAAATAACTGATTTTCCAGTAGAAATCCCAAGATGGCATTCACACTTTTGCCACGTTTTCGGGCATACTGAAGATAGGCAGAATGTAAACGAGTAGTAATTCAATGGGCTTGTGGAGCCGCTACAGATTGCGCGTAGAGCGTCGGCGCAGACGTATTCGCGCTTTGCGGAAACGCCGCGAATTGACTTGTGTGTTTGATCGAACCGGGCAAATTAGTCCGCGCGACATTCTGATTTTTTCCACCCTGCGCAACGAAAAACCGCGGCTGGCATACTTCCTGAAATACTATCGCGATCTAGGCGTTAACCACTTTTTCTTCGTAGATAATGACAGCACAGACGGCGGGCGGGAGTATCTGGCGGATCAGCCTGATGTGTCGATTTGGACAACCACGGCCTCTTACAAACGGTCCAAATTCGGGGTGGACTGGCTGAACGGGCTGAAAAGCAAATATGCCAATGGCCACTGGGTTCTGGTGGTGGATGTGGACGAACTGCTGGTCTATCCGTTTTGCGATACGCGGTCATTGCGGGCTTTGACGGATTGGCTGGATGCCAGTTCGATTAAATCTTTTGGAACCATGCTGTTAGACATGTACCCGCAGGGCAAAATTCAGCATGCCCGCATCCGCGAGGGGCGTGATCCGGTGAAAACAGCACCATATTTCGATGCGTCCAATTACTTCACCGAACGGAACAAAAAATACGGGAATTTGTGGATACAAGGCGGGCCACGGATGCGCAGTTTTTTCCGTGATAAGCCCGCTTTTGCCCCTGCATTGAACAAAACGCCTTTGGTGAAATGGTCCAAAGGTTATGTTTTTGTCAGCTCAACCCATACGCTTTTGCCGCGCGGTTTGAATCTGGTTTATGATGAATGGGGCGGGCAGAAACCCTGCGGCGTGCTGCTGCATACCAAGTTTATGAACACGTTTTCGGAAAAAGCCGAAGAAGAAATGAAGCGCAAACAGCATTATGCGGCCAGTCGGGAATACCGGACCTATTTGAAGCAAATGGACGGTGATTTGAAGCTGTGGACCGAACATTCCAGCGCCTATGAAAACTGGCAACAGTTGGAAAATTTGGGGCTGATGTCTCGTGGGAATTGGGTCTGATCATGCGCATCGGATTCGTTATTCTTGCCCATACCGACCTGTACCGCGTCGCCCAAATGGTGCGTCATTTGTCCCAGCAGGACTGTGCCGTGGCGATCCATATCGACAAAAAGGTCGAGCCGTCTGAATTTGAAGCCTTTCAAAATGATCTGGAAGGTGTTGAAAATATTGTGTTTTCAAAGCGGACCGCTTGCGAGTGGGGGGAGTTTTCGTTGGTGCAAGCCACATTGGATACCTCAGAAAGGCTGCTGAAAACATTTGAGGATGTGACCAACGTCTTGCTGATCAGCGGATCCTGCCTGCCGATCCGCCCCGTGAAACAATTGCGCCGCTTTCTAGAGCGGAACAGCAAGACCGATTATATTGAATCCGTGTCGGTTGAAAATAATTTCTGGGTAAAGGACGGTTTGAACGAGGAACGGTTTACGCTTTATTTCCCGTTTTCATGGCGCAGGCAGCGCCGGTCCTTTGACCGGCTGGTGGCGTTACAGCGGCGATTGCGGATTAAACGAAAAATTCCTGACCCGCTTGTGCCTCATATCGGGTCGCAGTGGTGGTGCCTGACGGCCAAGACCCTCCGTGCGATCATTAATGACCCGAAACGGCCCTATTATGACGCCTATTTCAACTGGTCGTGGATACCGGATGAAAGCTATTTCCAGACCCTTGCACGGCTGCATTCCAAGTCGATCGCGTCGCGGTCCCTGACGTTTTCCAAGTTTGACTACCTTGGAAAACCCTTTGTGTTTTACGATGACCACCTGAAAGAATTAACCCAATCCGATTGTTTTTGGGCACGCAAAATGTGGGTCGGTGCGGATCGGCTGTATGACACGCTGCTGGACCCGAAGCGCGCCAATCAATCCATGTCGCAGGCCAAACCGAAGGAGTTTGATGCCAAGTTTGAGGCGGCTGACAAGCAGCGCTGTGAGGGGGGCACGGGACGGTTTTTTCAGGGACGTTTCCCCTATGATCGCGCCGAACGGACGGGCGTTTCGCAGACACCTTACACGGTTTTTGTGGGGTTTAAGGGGCTTTACCAACACTTCCCCCAGTGGGTTCATGAATCAACAGATGCGCTGGCCTATGACAGTGTTTTTGCCCGTAGTCATGTAGCCAACCGCCAGCAAGCCGATGAATTTGCAGGGAATCTGCCAGCCGAACCGGTGATCCGCAATCGCAACCCCAAGGGCTATCTGGCCAATCTTTTGTGGCCCCACCGGGATCAGCATCAGTGTCTCTTATATGATTTCAGAGACAGCCCTAAAATCTTGAATACGCTGGCCCATGATCCGATGGCGCATATCGTTTTGATCCGCCATGCGTGGTTGCTGAACCTGTTGAATCGCCCCGCCAGTTTTGAAAATCAGGTGGTGAATGCAAAACGGTTTCATCGGATTGAGCAGAAGTTCTTGCAAGAGTTTGCCAAGCCAAAGGCTGTGGCGCACTTGCAGACCATCGCGCTGGAATTTGCGGTGCGCGAACCTGCCAAAGCGCTAGAGCAGGCAATCGCTCATATTCCACGGGGCGAAAATCATTCATTGAAACTTATGCCAGAGCGGGAAAATGTAGAAGGGCTGGATAATCTGGCCCGAAAGCTGCGCAATCACGGCTTGAAGATTGAATATGAATATCAGGCGCGACCCAAAAGTAAAAAACAAGACACGGCCTATGAAAAGCCGTATGTGGTGAAATAGATGGCAGGTTCTTTCAAATATTTTGTGTTGCTGGCGAATATGCGCACGGGGTCGAACCTGTTTGAGCAGAATATCCAGTTGTACGACGGGTTTTCCTGTCACGGAGAACTTTTTAATCCGCATTTTATCGGCTTTCCCAATGTCTCGGATGCTTTTGGGGTGAGTATGACGGAACGGGAAGTGAAGCCGCAAAAGCTGATCAACCGGATGGTGGCCAAGGAAACCGACACACTGCCGGGGTTCCGTCTGTTTTCCGATCACGATCACCGCGCGCTGGATCACGTGTTGAATGACCCGCACTGTGCCAAGATCGTTCTGACGCGCAATCCGCTGGACAGTTTCGTTTCTCATGCCATCGCCAAGGCCACCGATCAGTGGAAATTGACCGATGTCAGCAAGCGTAAACTGGCCAAGGTGCGGTTCGATTTTCTGGAATTCAAAGCCTATCTGACGCGGCTTCAGACCTATCTGTCACAGATTAAAGCAACCCTGCAAAAGACCGGACAGACGGCTTATCAGCTGGGTTTTGATGATCTGAATGACGTGGATATCTACAATGGTTTGGCGCGGTTTTTGGGGGCCGATGAGCAGCTAAAGCAGCTGGGCGACAAGATCGTGCGTCAGAACCCGGAAGGGCTGAAAGACAAGGTCGAAAACTACGCCGAGATGATTGACCAATTGCGCCAGCTGGATCTGCTGGACACCGATGCGGTTCCGGTGCTGGAACCTGTGCGCAACCCTGGGTCAAAGAACTTTGTAGCGGGGTCTGATGTGCCTTTGCTGTTCATGCCGATGGAGCGGGGCGAGTTGCCAGAGGTGGCCGATTGGTTGACCGCCCATCAAACCAGCGCCAAAGCGGTGCAGCGTGAAATGACCCAAAAGACCCTGAACGCCTGGCTGGCTGAAACCCCTGTGCGGCGGTCTTTCACCGTGATCCGTCACCCGCTGGAACGGGCGTATCAGGCGTTTTATGACCATATTTTCTGTTCTGACGACAAGATGTTCCCGTGGATTCGTACCGCGCTGGAAAACCACTACGGCGTCAGTCTGCCCGACAAGCGATCCACCAAAGAGCCGAACCGCACGGTGCTGGAAAACTCCGGTTATTCCGCCGAGGCCCACGGCCGCGCATTTTTGGGGTTTTTGCAGTTTCTGAAAGGCAACTTGCAGGGGCAGACGCGGGCGCGGGTGGATCAGTCTTGGGCCTCGCAGAATTCTATTTTGCAGGGCTACAATCGTCTGGCCTTTGCGGATGTGTTGATCCGGTATGAAACACTGGCCGAGGAATTGGCGCGGATTGAGCAGGATATGGGATTGGACCCGCAGCCTCTGCCCAAATCGGCGCAGACCGCCTATTGTTATGATCTGGCCGAAATCTACACCGAAGAAATGGAGACCCGCGCGCGGGACGTCTATGCGCGGGACTATCAGATGTTCGGGTTTGGGGATTGGGGCTGATCCCTGCCATTGGCGGGGATCAAACCTGCTAGGCGGCTTTGGACGTGGTCAGCTCTGTCAGGATCGAATAGATCGTTTGCTGTTCATTATTGGCCCGCAGCTTGGTGCAGTTTTCCTGACTGCGCAGCGTACGCGACACCAAAGCCAGCGCCTTTAGGTGTTCAGGGCTGTCATTGGATGGCGCCAGAAGCGTAAAGATCAGATCCACGGGCTGACGGTCAAGACTGTCAAAGTTCACCGGCTTTTCCAGACGGAAAAACAGCCCGACGATTTTATCCAGCGTTTCAAAGCGGGCGTGCGGAATGGCCACGCCACGCCCCACGCCGGTTGTGCCCAGGTTCTCGCGGGCTTGCAGAGCAGAAAACACCTCATCCGCTTTCACCTTGTAAACGGTTTCAGCCTGTTCCGAGATATCTTGAAGAAGTCGTTTTTTACTGGAAGCGCCAGCTGCATAGCGCACAGCCTTCACGTCCAATATTTCCGCCATTTTCATCTTATGCCCTGCTCTGCTTTGTCGGATGTTAGTCCGGGTCTATCCAGCCAATGTTACCATCGGCACGCTTGTAGACCACGTTCACCCGTTTTTGCCCTTCGTTCTGGAATACCAAAACGTTTTCGCCGGCCAGTTCCATCTGCATGACGGCCTCGCCGACGGACAAGGATTTGATCTTGGTCTGTGTTTCGGCAACGATAATTGGCTGAAGCGTTTCCGGTTCAGCGGCATCATCTCCGATGTCTTCCTGCGCGAGGATATACGACGGCGCGCCAAATGTTTCAACCGGTGTCGCGCGGTGGGAGTGGTGGTCTTTCAGCCTTCGCTTGTATCTTCGCAGCTGTTTTTCCATTTTTTCGCCACAGGCATCGAAAGAATCGTAGATTTCGGTCGCATGTGCCTTGGCATTCACAGTGAGGCCAGTTGACAGATGGACAGATGATTCGCAGACAAATTCATGTCTGTCTTTGGAAAACGTGATAATCGCCTCGGTGGGACGCTCGGCGTATTTATCTACAATTGCACTTAGTTCTTGTTTGACGTGCACCTGTAGTGAATCACCAATATCGATTTGTTTTCCGCTGATTTGATACCGCATGAAAAGTTCCTTTCAAGAGATTACAGAGCAATGCTCTGGCCGGGTGACGGCCACCCGGTTGATCGACCTGTGCAATGCGCACAGCACAACGGGTCAGACTGCGGCAAAGCTGCGGTACTGAGGGATATGCGCCAGAATTGGTGGGACGATCATAGGTTAAAGGTAGTGTGAACCGAGGCGTCTTGCAACTTTTATGCGTCACAAAATTGTAAGAAGTTTTGCAATAAGCGGATTAAAGCAGGTGGAATTCTGGGGAATGCTTAACGCTGTCTTAACCACTTATTCGGGCAAGTGCGGGCGAATGGGATGTTTGCTGTGCTGAAGGCGCAGTTTAGATTCGAAACTCTTCACCCAGATAAACGCGGCGCACTTCTTTGCTTTGTACCACTTCGTCGGGGGTGCCCGACATCAGAACCGAACCGCTGTACAAAATATAAGCGCGGTCGATAATTTCGAGCGTTTCACGCACATTGTGGTCGGTGATCAGCACGCCGATGTCGCGGTTTTTCAACTGGGCAACCAAGGTTCGGATGTCGCCCACAGCAATTGGATCAACGCCGGCAAAGGGTTCGTCCAGCAGCACGTAATTGGGATTACCTGCCAGACAGCGGGCTATTTCAACGCGGCGGCGTTCGCCACCTGACAGGGCCACGGCGGGGCTGTCGCGCAGGTGGGTGATGGAAAACTCTTCCATCAACTGTTCGGTGCGCTGGCGGCGTGTGGCCTTTTCTGGTTCCCATAATTCCACCACCGAGGCGATGTTTTGTTCCACCGTCATGCCGCGAAAGATGCTGGCTTCCTGCGGTAAGTAGCCCAGGCCCATGCGGGCGCGGCGGTACATGGGCAGGTTGGTCACGTCGCGCCCGTCGATGGTAACGGTGCCGGCATCCGCTGCGATCAGGCCCGCGATAGAATAAAAACTGGTGGTCTTGCCCGCGCCGTTCGGTCCCAACAGGGCAACCACTTCGCCGCGGTTCAGGCGCATGGATACATCCGTCAGGACTTTGCGCTTTTTAAAGGCTTTGCTCAGGCCAACAACAGACAGGCCCTTGGGCTGCGGATCTTGCAATGGGGATTGGGTCATTGATCGGACTTGGGCACAAACACAGATTTTACGTTGCCGCTCATGGTGCCGCGATTGGATTTCAAATCCAGTTTCAGCGCATCGCCTGAAATCGCGTTGGAGCCTTGCACCAGCACCACATCACCCGCCAGATTGACCGTGCTGCTGCCCACATTATAGGTGCCGTTCTGCGCTTCGGCGATTTCGGTGCCGTTGGTGAACATCACGTCTTTGGTGGCCTCAATCCGTTCAATCGCGCTTTGGGCGGCATTGTAAAGAACAAGGATTTTTTGGGCGGAAAAGATCAGGTTTCCCTGTACCGCGCGGGCGTTGCCTTCAAAGGTGGCAGAGTTTGAATTTTGCTCAACCGTCAGGTTATCGGCAGTGATTTCAACGGGTTGGCTGGCGTCAATGGTTATAGGGCTTAGGGCGATGCCCGTTCCCTGCGCCAAAGCGGGTGCTGTATTCAGGATCAGGGTAACCGCCAAAAGGCACATATTCAGTTGTCGCATAAAGCCCCCAATCCTATCCATCGTCCGGTTTATATAGCAGTTTAACGCCGTTGTTAAACATAAGAACAGCATTGCCCGCCGGATTCACATCCAGATCCTGTTTCAGCGTCATAGTGCCTGATTGAATCGACCCGAACGGGCCTTCTGCACGCACGGGGCCTGCGCTGAACACATTGCCGGTTTCAAAGTTGATCTGCACGTTCGAACTGCTGGCCTGATAGCCGTTTGTTGTGTGCAAATCCACGTTGCCGGACAGTTCTGCCTCAGAGGTCATCAGGTTCAGCGCGCCGGTGCCTGCGTTGGTGCGCATGGTGTTGCCGTTTTTGAAACTGATGGTGGTGTGGGGTTTGCTGAGTTCGATATTGTCGGGTTTGGGGCCATCGGGCAGCGCCCATTCCGCCGAAATCGAAAAGGCATCGCCTGATTTTGTGACACCTGAAAAATGTGGATTGGTGATTTTTTGCCCGATGGCCAATTCCGCCAGCGTGGCATCCGCAATAATCAGCCCTTCGCGCAGCTTGCTGGTGTTGGACAGCACAAAAATACTGGCCGTCAGCAGGATCGCGACGATGGGAAAGGCCCATTTCAGAATGGTGATCAGCCGCGAGTAGCCGTCCCGTTCTGCAATGCCAACTGTGGGTTCCTGACTGTCCACTTTAATGCGCAAATATATCGGTTTCGGGCCAACCCATCAGGTCGAGCGCACCGCGGTGAGGCAGGAAATCAAAGCAAGCCTGCGCGATTTCTGTGCGGCCTTCGCGGGCCAGACGAATATCCAACGCGGATTTGATGCGGTGCAGGTACAACACATCAGACGCGGCATAGTCGATCTGCGCCTTGGTCAGCTTTTCCGCGCCCCAGTCAGAGCTTTGTTGTTGCTTGGAAATATCCACGCCCAGCAATTCCTGCGTCAGGTTCCGCAACCCGTGGCGATCAGTGTATGTGCGGATCAGTTTGGACGCGATTTTGGTGCAATAGACGGGGGCCGCACGGGTGCCAAAGCGGTTTTCCATCGCAGCAATGTCAAAGCGGCCATAGTGGAACAGCTTTAGCTGGTCGGGATTGGCCAGAAGGCGGCAGAGGTTCGGCGCCTCGGTCTGGTCTTGTGCGATTTGCACCAGATGGGCGTTTCCGTCACCCGCTGACAATTGCACCAGACACAGTCTGTCTCGATGCGGGTGCAGCCCCATCGTTTCGCAGTCGATTGCCACAACCGGACCCAGATCCAGATCGTCAGGCAAATCGCCTTGGTGCAGATAATTTGTCATAGGTTTCCCTTATCCCAAGTGCAGCGCATGACGCCCCTTACAGATAATAGGGATAATCTACAAAGGATTAAAGATGTGTAGCGGGAACACGCCTGTGAGCGGATTTTTAAGTCAGACGAAATCAAAGTCCCCCCTGTCTATCTGGCCCGTGATCCCGTCCAGATCAATCCTGCTGTCCTGCCATGTGATGATTGTATCGCCACCTTTGCGGGAAATATCCAAGTCACGGAATTGAATTTTCCCTGATATTTCAATTATATCCTTGCCGTTCTGAAAGCCTTTGATGGTGTCGTGGCCTTGGTTCTGGTTTCCGTTATAGACAAAAACATCCGCGCCTTTGCCGCCAGTCAGGATGTCGTTGCCTTTGCCTCCGTCAAGCCTGTCGACGCCGCCCCCACCCAGCAGTTTATCGGTGCCATCGCCGCCAAACAGCGTGTCTTTGCCGACCGCGCCGAATATTTTATCGGCGTTTTTACCGCCGTTCAGCACGTCATTGCCGCTGTTGCCGTAAAGTTTGTCGTTGCCATCAGCGCCGCGCATGGCGTCATTGCCAAAGCCGCCGATCATGACGTCTTTACCGGCGCCACCAAACAGCCCGTCATTGCCGGATTCACCAAATAGGGTGTCATTGCCAAATCCGCCGAACAACTGGTCATTCCCATCCGAGGATTGCAGCGTGTCATGGCCGCCATTTCCCGTCAGTTTGTTGCGGGCGCTGTTGCCGATCAGCCAATCGTCGCCCGTGCCGCCTATAGCGTTTTCAATCAGGGATCGTGTGTCTTCAAAATACAAAAGGGCGTTAAATATATTACCACGGGCGAAAGTGTCATTTCCCAGCTTTGCCAATTGGGCGTCACCAAAAACCGAATAACTGCCCGGTGTCAGGTCAACCGTCACATCGTCGCGATAGGCGCTAAGGTCGTAGGTATCATTGCCGTTTCCGTCCCAGATCGTCGCAAAAATCCGGTTCGCGCCCGGTGAAATCCCTGCTGCACCATTCACCAAGGTTTCGCCCGTCGTGGGATCCCATTTATAGGTGGTATTTCCAGAGTTCGTTGTGAAATCAGCGCCGTATACATATTGCAAAGCCGCAATATCCGCCATCATAAAGGACTGCGCATAGCCCCATTGTTCATTCTGATAGTTGTTTCCATCATGGCCCACATAGGAACGATAGGTCATCACGGAATATTCCATGGAATCAAAATCGTCCGGCAACTTGCGCGTCAACCCGTCATCAAAAGTTGTGTGCCCGTGGGCCAGCCCCAAGGCGTGGCCGATCTCGTGGTAAAAGTTAATCCAGCCGAAATTCCCCGCCTGTGCATCTCGGTAATTTTCGACGGTTCCAAACCAGACATCCCCATTGTCGTCGATATCAAACGTGCCGTTGTTCTGCGGAAAATCCGCAACGCGGGCAGTCGGGGAGTCGCTTGAGCTGGTCTCGGCCAAGCGGATTTCGGCAAACTGGCTGTTCTGGTCGCCGCGCGATTCCACGTCTTGCAGGGTCAGTCCCTCAAATGAAAAACCGGCGCTGGCTTTTGGCCCGATATCGGCGCTTAAAACTGCATGGGCGGCGGTTTTCATCTTATCCGTCATGGTGTTGAAATTTGCGGGTAAATCCCCCAGTTGGGAGTAGTTATAGGCCGCCGCAGACACTGAAAACGCGTAATAAATCGTGGCATCGGCCCAAGCGGCGGTTGTTAGAATTCCATCGACAAAATCAGACCCGCTGGCGAAAATCCGTTTGGTGCTATTGCTAAAGCCGGTCATCTGCGTTCCTCCCTAAAAAACGGTGTGCCTAAAATAGTCTTTTGCGGTCCTGAAATGGGCCTGATCTGAATTGCAGCCCAGTATGTGGGTATTTCCGATCTATGCAAATAATTTCGCAGGCTTGCGGGGGGTGTTTGTGTTGCGAAAGGACACGTATTTCGTGATGATGGGGGGTGAATGAAGCGGTTGAACCCCCCAACGCCGTGGGATAATTCTATCTGTGCGTATGGCAAATAAAGGACACCACATGGCGCTGCTCCAGATGTTCCACCGGTTTTCCTGCGGTTTGTCACGTGGCATTGTCCCCAAGACAATAGCCTGCGTTCTGGCTTTGGTCCCTGTTCTGGCGCCGGTGCAGGCGACTGCGGATGACATCACGGTGTTTGCCGCTGCCAGCATGAAAAACGCTATGGATGTAGTTGCTGAAGAATGGGCTAAAGAAACTGGCCACAGGGCTTTGGTGTCGCTTGCGGGCAGTTCGGCCTTGGCGCGACAAATCCAGCAGGGCGCGCCTGCGGATGTGTTTATTTCGGCCAATACCAATTGGATGGATCGCCTTGATACAGACGGGTTGATCGCGGCGGATACGCGGTTTGATTTGCTTGGAAACGCGATTGTCCTTATCGCGCATGGCGCGGATGCGCCCGCAGTTGAAATCACCCCGAACCTTGATCTGGCGGGTCTGTTGGGGGGCGGTCATCTGGCCATGGCGCTGGTGGATGCGGTGCCTGCGGGGATTTACGGCAAGGCGGCGCTGACCCATCTTGGCCTGTGGGAGGGGGTCGCGGATCAGGTTGCGCAGGGCGATAATGTGCGCGCGGCGCTGGCCTTTGTTTCCACAGGTGAGGCCCCCTTTGGCATCGTCTATGCCACGGATGCGGTGGCGGACCAGCGGGTATCGGTGATTGGCACCTTCCCCGCCGACAGCCACCCGCCGATCATCTATCCCGCCGCAGCGATTGCTGACAGCACCAACCCGCTGACAGCGTCATTCCTGACCTTTTTGCGCAGCGCCCCCGCACGGTCTGCGTTTGAACAACAAGGGTTCGTTGTCCTTGGAAAATAGAGCATCCACATGGAGTGGTTAAGCCCCCAAGAATGGAGCGCGGTCGCCCTGTCGCTGCGGGTGTCTTTTTGGGCGACGCTGTTCAGCCTGCCGTTTGGGGTGTTTGTGGCCTATGCGCTGGCCCGCTGGCAGTTTGCGGGTAAGCAGTTGCTGAACGGTGTGGTGCATCTGCCGCTGATCCTGCCCCCTGTGGTGACGGGTTATCTGCTGCTGTTGACCCTTGGCACCAAAGCCCCGCTCGGCGGGTTTCTGGCTGATCTTGGTATCATATTCGCCTTTCGCTGGACGGGGGCTGCACTGGCGGCGGCGGTGATGGGGTTTCCGCTGATGGTGCGCGCCATTCGTCTGTCGATTGAAGCGGTGGACCCGAAACTGGAACAGGCGGCGGCCACCCTTGGGGCGTCCCCTGTGTGGATTTTTGCCACCGTCACCCTGCCGTTGATCCTGCCCGGGATTATCGTGGGCACGATCCTTGCTTTTGCCAAGGCAATGGGGGAATTCGGGGCGACGATAACCTTTGTGTCCAATATTCCGGGGCAAACACAGACACTGCCCTCGGCGATTTATGCGTTTTTGCAAGTGCCGGACGGCGAAGGCTCGGCCCTGCGGTTGGTCGTCGTTTCGATCATTGTGGCCATGTCCGCGTTGGTGCTGTCAGAAATTCTGGCGGCCCGTGTTTCACGCAGGATCAAAGGCGCATGAGCCTGTCTGTCGCCATAAAACACCGCTTCCCCGCGTTTGATCTGGACGTGGATTTTGATGCGCCGTCGGGTGTGACGGCGCTGTTCGGGCGCTCTGGTTCGGGCAAGACCACGCTGGTGAATGCCATTGCGGGGCTGTTGCGCCCGCAGGCGGGGCGGGTTTCAGTCAACGGGCAGGTTCTGTTTGACAGTGCGACGCGCCATTGGGTGCCCCCTAGCAAGCGGCGCATCGGTTATGTTTTTCAAGAAGGCCGCCTGTTTCCCCATCTGAACGTGCAGCAAAACCTGCGCTACGGGGCGTGGTTTTCGGGCAAACAGCGGGCGGGGGCGGATTTCGATCATGTGGTGGATCTGCTGGGCATTGCGCCTTTGTTGCCGCGCCGTCCTGCTGATCTGTCAGGGGGCGAAAAGCAGCGCGTTGCCATCGGGCGGGCTTTGCTGTCTGCGCCGGATCTGTTGTTGATGGATGAACCTCTTGCCGCGCTGGATGAGCCGCGCAAACTGGAAATCCTGCCCTATCTGGAACGCCTGCGCGACGAAACGGACATCCCGATCATCTATGTCAGCCATAACATTGCCGAAATCGCGCGGCTGGCCACCACGATTGTGGTTCTGAACGACGGCAAACTGATCCGCAGTGGTCCCGCGCCCGATGTTTTGGGCGACCCGTCTGTGTCTTCAACACTTGGGGTGCGCGGGGCGGGGGCGCTGCTGCGCACAGAGGTGCTGGCCCATCACGATGATGGTTTAACCGAACTGGCCATTGGCGAGGGCCGTTTGTACCTGCCCCGTATCCACGCCGCTGTTGGCGCGCATATCAGGGTCAGGATTGCGGCGCAGGATGTGGTGCTGGCGACCCGCAAACCCGACCATATTTCCGCGCTGAATATTTTGGAAGGCACGATCACCGAACTGCGTATGGGCGACGGGCCGGGGGTTATGGTGTCGATCAATGTGGGTGGTCAAAACATGCTGGCCCGCATCACGCGGCGTTCTTGCGACGCGCTGGGCCTGCATCAAGGCATGACCTGCTACGGCATCACAAAATCTGTGGCCGTGGCCCGCGACGATATTGGCACAGCCGCGGATTAGCGGCGGATTATAGGTCCATTTCCAGCAGGACAGAGGCCAGACATTTTCCGTGGGCATCCAGCACCAGCGACCGTGTAACCCCGCCTTTCAGCGCGCCTTTCAGCACGAAATTCAGCGCCTGAAGCTGGGGCAGAACATAGCGGGTGATTTCGCCTGCAAAAGCGGGGCCGAAATGAGCGGCGACTTTTTCGGCGGTTAGATCCCGCTCCAAACGCGCCCAATGCTCGGGTTTGTAGGCGATGACAGAGATGTTGGATGTGTCGCCTTTATCGCCCGTACGGCCATGGGCGATGTCATGCAATTGCATTTTGTGTCTCCAGAATTTCAAAGCCGGTTTTGACGTTTTTGGCGGGCAAAAGGGTTGAGGCGATGGCGATCACCTCGGTGACGGATCGGGTAACGCCGCCGCCGCCTGCGGGGCCGCACAGGTACAGGCTTTCCACTTCTTCGGTGACGCTTTGGGCGATGGCGGCTGTTTTGCAGCGGGCGGCGAAACGCAATCGGACCTCATGAGGGGATGCCGGTTCGCTGGCTGTCGCTGCGCGGGGGACAGAGTTGTATCCGATCAGATCATGGCGGCTTTCCAGCAGGGGGATGCCCGCATCCATCAGGCGGTCTTGTACCAGTTTTGCGGCAAGTTCAGCCCGTGCTACACAGTTTTTGCCTGCATAGGTTATTTGGCCATCAGCCTTCCAGCCATCGCGGTATCCTACTGAAATTTTTAGAAAACCCGTTGCCGCATGTCCGTCTGCGCCTGAAACGGCTACACGATTTGGGGCGGTTTCTGTCAGGGTAACTTTGGAAAAATCCGCAACCACATCGGGCTGAATGTATTCGGCTGGGTTGTGGATTTCATAGAGCATTTGTTCGATACAGGTGGCCCGTGTGACGCACCCGCCGCTGCCTTCTACTTTAGTAATCACTGCGTTTCCATCGGCTGAAACCTCGGCCAAGGGGAAGCCGATGCGGGGCAGGTTTGGGACATCTTTCAAGCCCGGATCAGCGAAATATCCGCCGGTGATCTGGGCTGAACATTCCAGCAAATGGCCCACCAGCGTGCCACGGCCCAAACGGGTCCAGTCATCCATCGCCCAGCCGAAATGATGCACCAAAGGTGCAAGAAACAGCGCCGGATCAGATGCGCGTCCGCAGATGACAACATCCGCCCCCGCGTCTAGCGCGGCCACAATCGGGGTAATGCCGATATAGGCGTTGGCCGAAACCAGTTGATCCCCTAGGGCTGTCGCAGTGCCGCCTGTTTCATCCAAGTGAAAAGGGCCGATGCCAGCCAGAACATCATCACCAGTGACAGCGGCGATTTTCAGGTGGCCCAGCCCCAGTTCGCTGCAAATCTTGCGGACCAGCCTTGCGGCGGCCTGTGGATTGGCAGCGCCCATGTTTGACACAATCCGCGTGCCGTTTTTTGCGGTGATCGGCAGCACCGCCCGCATGCGGCGCTCCAGCATGGGGTCAAACCCAGCGGTAGGGTCTTTCAGGCGCGCTTGTTGGGCCAGTGCGATGGTGCGTTCAGCCAGACATTCAAACACCAGAAAATCCAGATTGCCGTGTTCTGCCAGTTCAATAGCGGGGGCGATGCGATCGCCTGAAAATCCGGCACCCGCGCCGATACGAAGACAGGTCATGCCAGTTCCTTTCGCTGGGCCGCGCCCAGAACATAGACCCCTGCCAGGATGGCCAAAGCGATAAAGGGCGTTGCGGGGTGGGGCCAGATTGCGATGGCGATGACTGCAAATAATATCCCGACATCCAGCATCCGAGAGCGGGTCAGTTGCACGCCTGCCAGCAGCGCGGGAATGGCGATCACAAGGGCAAAGCCTGCGGCGATAGCCTCGACTGCGTCAAACCAACTGCCTTGCAGGGTCATGCCCGGGTTCAGCAGGAACAGGAAGGGCACCACATAGGTGACAGCGCCCAGACGCACGGCCTCTCCGGCGGCGGGCAGCCAGTTGGTTTTGGCGATGCCCGCCCCGACAAATACAGCGACGCAGACGGGCGGCGTGATGACGGAGATGGTGGCAAAGTAAAACACGAACAAATGGGCGGCCAGCGGGTCTACACCCACGGCGGTCATGGCGGGGGCCAGCACTGCGGCGACCAGAACATAGGCAGCGGTGGTGGGCAGGCCCATGCCCATGATCAGGCAAACACCGCCCACAATCAGCGCGACAAACGGCACGGAATCCCCTGCCATGGTCACGATCAAGGAGGACAAGGTGACGCCGATCCCTGTCAGGTTGATCATCGACACCAGCACTTGTGCGCCAGCCAAAAGGACACCGATGATGACCATGCCTTTGCCTGCGTCCTCTAGCCCGTCGATGATTTTACCGATCATTTTGCGCGGTGACAGTTGGCCAAATTGGGTGGCGACAAAAGCGATCAACAGGCCGACGACGCCGTAAAATGCCGCCGTAGAAATAGAACGCCCCAGCCAGATGCCGATGCCAAGCCCCGTAAGGGCGGCAAGGATCGGCAGGGTACGGCGGGGGGCGATGATGGTTTTCCACGCAGGCAAGTCTGCTTCGGGGACAACGGCCAGATTGCGGCGCACGGCGACGAAATGCACCGTCATAAAGACCGACAGATAGAACAGAACGGCGGGAATAATTGCGCCAAGGATGATGGTCATGTAAGGAATGCCAAGGATTTCAGCCATCACAAAGGCAGCCGCCCCCATGATCGGCGGCGCAATTTGCCCGCCCGTAGAGGCAACGGCTTCAACCGCGGCGGCAAAGGGGCGGGGATAGCCCAGACGGATCATCATCGGGATGGTAAAGTTGCCCGTGGTGGCCACATTGGCCACAGCCGAGCCTGAAATCATGCCAAACAGACCGCTGGCGATTGTGGCGATTTTTGCGGCTCCACCCGGTTGGCGACCGCCAAGGCGCATGGCCAGATCCATAAACGCCTGCCCGCCGCCTGTGTGCAGCAACAGCGCGCCGAACAGCACGAAAGCGGCGATGACGGTGGCGGCGACGCCCGTCAACATGCCCCAGATGCCAAGGTCGCCCAGAAAGATGGTTTCAGTGACAAACGCACTGTCAAAACCGCGGTGATGCAACGGGCCGGGCAGCATATTGCCAAACAGCGCATAGCCAACGCCGATCATCACCAGCAGCGGAAAGATCAGCCCGACCGTGCGGCGGCCCAGTTCCAGAACAGCCAGCACCAGACCAGCGGTCAGCGCCTTATCCAATGTGGTGGCCCAAGGCAGGGTGGTCATGATCTGGTCATAGTTCCAGACCACATAGCCACAGGCGGCAAGGGTGGTTGCCGTCAGGGCCAGATCAACGATCAGCCCGACCGGACGCCAGGGTTTCCCGGCGCCCAAGGGGAACAGCGCATATCCAAGGGCAGCAACCAGCGCCAGAAACAAGGCTCTTTGGATCAGGCCTTCGAAGGGGCCGCTTGCGGCGGTGTAAAAGACGAACATCCCGACAAGAATGGCCAGCCCTTTTTGTACGCGTTCCAGTGTCATCGGCTTATTTCGCAGCCGGAAGAAGTTTTGCAGGCAGCTCTATGCCTTGTTCTTCGAACCAGCGCACGGCACCGGGGTGCAGCGGGATGGTGCCAAATTGCAGGGTCATATCGGCAAGGCTTGCGCCTTTCAGGCTGGCCATTGCGTTGGCTTGGGCGGATGTGTCTGCCATGATGGCGCTGACGATTTTATAGGCGGTTTCGTCATCCATTGATGCTGGGGCCGCAACGCCGACGCCAAAGCTCCATGTGGTATAGGCGGGGATGCCGTCTGCCGCGCCTGCGGGGATATCCACGACGGAAATATCGGGCATTTCAGCGCGCAGTTTATCGGCTTGCTCGGCGCTTAGGCCCAAAATCCCGATGTCTGTCGCGGTTGCGATATCCATTGTGGACCCGTCCAGCTTGTTGCCGGAACCTGATTTCACATAGCCCGCAACGCGGTTGTCTTTGATGGAATTTACGATGTCCGTGGTGGACCCGCGCACATAATCCGCCGTCAGACCAAGGGTCTTGAACACGGCTTCTGTGGTGGATTCTGTGGCCGAGCCTTTGATGCCGGGATTGAACTTCACCGATGCCAGCCCTTCCAGGCTGTCTACATTCGCATCATTGCGCAGAACCACGTTTTGCGGCGCACCTGTATAGACCCACAACAGGCGCAGGTCTTGGGCGTTGCCTTCAAATTCATTGCTGCCTGCATTGGCGTGCTGTGCAACGTTTGTGGTCACAAGGCCAAGGTCGATCTGGTTGCGCGACATGCGGCGGATGTTGTCCATCGTTGCGCCGGTTTCCACCACGGTGGCTTTCACGCCTTCGGCGTTTTCGTTGATCAACTGGCCCACAGCCACGAAATAACCGTAGTGGCTGGACGAGGCCGATGTTGACCCGATCAGCAGGTCTTGGGCCTGTGCGTTAAAGGCTGTGCTTGCCAGAATGGTAGCGCCCAAAAGAGCGCGGAATGTATGTTTCATGGTATCCTCCCAATGTCGTCCTGCGCAAAACACACCTGTGAATTGCTGTCAGGTCCTCTGCGTTTAATATGGCAAAAGCTGTCTATTGCAAGAAGTGCAAATATTGCGATAATTAGTGCATGAAACGCAACAAACCCACGATTGCCGATTTTCAGGCGGTGCTGGCGCTGACCAAAGAGGCGTCTTTTCGCGCCGCCGCGGATGCGCTGGGCCTGTCACCATCCGCCTTGTCCCGCCAGATCACCGCGCTGGAATCGCGATTGCAGACGCGGCTGTTTGATCGCGATACCCGTAATATGGAAATCACCGACTCTGGCCGTGCGTTTGCCCGTATTGCCCAGCGGATGATCAACACTGTGGATGACGGCATGATCGAATTCGACGCCCATCAATCGGCGCGCCGGGGTCTGTTAACCATTGCGGGTCTGCCGTCGATCACCGCAAGCCTGCTGCCTGAAATTCTGCGCAGCTTTACCTCCGAACATCCTGACATCGACCTGCGGATCATCGACGCCTTATCGGGCAGCGTGCTGGATGCGGTGGAAACCGGCGAGGCAGACATCGGTTTTACCGCTGGCACGGTGTCAGTGCGGTCGCGACTGGCGTTTCAGCCGTTGATGGAGGATGAGTTCGTGGCGCTGGGCCTGCCTGATGGGCCCTTGGCACAGGATCGCGATTATGGCTGGGCTGAACTTGTGTCGATGCCGTTTATCGCCATGGCCCCCGGCACCAGTGTACGCGAATTGATCGACGGCACCTGTCTGCGGTTCGGCCATGTGTTAAGCCCCCGTTTTGAGGTGGCCCATCTGGCCACGGCAGGGGCGCTGGTATCAGCGGGGCTGGGTATTACGGCGCTGCCAAAGCTGACGCTGGCGGTGTTGCGCTGTGATCATCTGGTGATCCGCACCATTGGGGATTTCGGCGCGCGGCGGCGGATTGGTCTGGTCCGTCGATCAGGCCGTACTTTATCGCCAGCGGCAACCGCATTCCTGCGCCATGTGCGGATGAGCAAGCTTCCCTAGGCACGGGCGTGCCTGTTTCGACACCTATTACAAGGGCGCAAAGACACTAAAAACGGCGCCCTCGTCGTCCTGCGACTGTGAAATCAAAACTTCACCTTAGCTTCGCACAGTTGTCACATCCCCGGACGATACCCCTTTTGAAAACCGACGCACTCAATCGTGATGTGCCACATTCTTCAGAAGGAAAACGTCAATGCTCATTCAACGCCGTCACGCGCTAGGCCTAATGGGGGCCGCTGCTGGTTCCCTGATCCTGCCACGCATGGGGTCTGCCCAGACCAACCGCCGCACCATCACTGTGGCTGTTCAAAAGATCACCAATAACAACACGCTGGATGTTTGGAATGAACAGTCCAACGTGGGCGAGCGGGTGTTCTTTCCGAACCTGTGGGAAGGTCTGATCAACCGCAACTGGATGGGCGATCAAGGCGGTGTTCCGGGCTTGGCGACAGAATGGAAACGTCTGGACGACAAGACCCTTGAACTGAAACTGCGTCAGGGCGTGAAGTTCCACAACGGCGATGAAATGACCGCCGACGATGTTGTGTTCTCATTCTCGGACGAGCGGGTGTTTGCAGGCACGCAGCCAGATGGTGGCGCAACGCTTTATGCTGAAAACTTCCAGCCTAAGACCGACAAAGAACTGCCAGCGGGCGTTCCGGGTGTGGGTCGTCGTTTGTGGCCAGCCCTGCGCGGTGTTGAAGCGGTTGATAAGTACACAGTGCGGTTCCACAACGCATCGCCTGATGTGACTTTGGAAGGCCGCCTGATCGCTTTCGGGTCCCAAATCGCCAGCCGTCGTGCGTGGGATGAATCCGCGAATTACGCTGAATGGGCCAATGCGCCTGTGACCACCGGTGCTTACCGCGTCGAAGAATATCGCCCCGATGTATCGCTGACTCTGGTGGCCCATGATGAATATTGGGGTGGCCGTCCACCGCTTGCCAAAATCCGCTTCCTCGAAGTACCCGAGGTGGCCAGCCGCGTGAACGGTCTGATGTCTGGCGAATATGATTTCGCCTGTGACCTGCCACCGGATCAACTGGACGCCGTGCGCAATACTGCGGGTCTGGAAGTGCAGGGTTCGACCATTTTGAACCACCGCATTCAGGTGTTCGACAAGGTTCACCCCGTGCTGGAAAACCCGATGATCCGCCGCGCCATGACCCATTCCATCGACCGCGACCTGATCGTCAAAGCCCTGTGGGACGGCCAAACCAAGGTTCCTGCCGGTCTGCAATTTGAATTCTACGACGATATGTTCATCAAGGGCTGGACGGCCCCTGAATTTGATCTGGCCATGGCCCGCGATCTGGTGAAACAGTCCGGCTACAAAGGCGATGCGATCCCGTTCCGTGTGCTGAACAACTATTACATCAATCAGGTCTCCAATGCGCAGATCATGGTTGAAATGTGGAAACAGGCGGGCCTGAACGTTGAAATCCAGATGGTCGAAAACTGGGGCCAGGTGCTGGAAGACAATGAAACACGCGGTATCCGTGATTGGTCCAACTCGGCCACATTCAACGATCCGGTGTCTTCGATTGTTGCGCAGCACGGCCCGAACGGTCTGCAACAACAGCGCGGCGAATGGTCGAACACTGAAATGAACGAACTGTCCAACTTTATGCAAAAGTCGGTGGATCGTCCGGCCCGCAAAAAGGCCTTTGCCCGCATGTTGGAAATCTCCGAGCGTGAAGATCCGGCTTTCCAAGTGCTGCACCAGAACTGTGTGTTCACCGGCATGAAATCCGAGTTGAACTGGAAGGCAGCCCCTGCCTTTGCCATGGACTTCCGCGCTGAAAACTGGCGCGCGTCCTAATCCCGATCCAAACCCAAAGGCGCAGCGGTCCATTCGCTGCGCCATCTGTTTTTGTTGGAGCCTGATATGACTTTTGTTTCTATCCGAGACTTGAAAGTCTCGTTTGACGGCGTGCAGGTTTTGCACGGCATTGATCTTGATGTGGACCGTGGTGCAGCTGTGGGTCTTGTGGGGGAATCCGGTTGCGGAAAATCCGTCACATGGCTGGCAGCCCTTGGCCTGTTGCCGGGGAAAGCCAGCGTATCAGGGTCTGTGGTTGTTGATGGCCAGCAGTTGATCGGCACCCAACGCGCATCGGTTGAATCTGTGCGCGGCGGGAAGATCGCAATGATTTTCCAAGACCCTTCGTCGTCGCTTAATCCTGTGCGCACTGTGGGACGCCAGATCGGCGAAAGTCTTGCTTTGCACCGTGGTTTGGATCGTCGTGCGGGGCGGGCAGAGGCTATTCGCTTGCTGGATATGGTTGGTATTCCCGATGCAGGGCGGCGGGTGGATCTTTACCCCCATGAATTTTCAGGCGGTCAATGCCAGCGGGTGATGATTGCCATGGCACTGGCGGGCGAACCCGATCTGTTGATCGCGGATGAACCGACCACGGCGCTGGATGCCACCATTCAGGCGCAAATTCTGGACCTGCTGGGTATGTTGCGGCGGGAAACCGGCATGGCGATGGTGTTCATCAGTCATGATCTGGGCGCTGTGGGCGCGATTTGCGACGATATACACGTGATGTATGCAGGCAATATTGTGGAAAGCGGCGGCATCGACCAGATGTTCGCCCATCCGCGCCATCCCTATACCCGCGGCCTGTTTGATGCGATCCCGCGACTGGACGGGGCGCGCAATCGGTTGATCCCGATTAACGGCACCGTGCCTGACCCACGCCATATGCCAACGGGTTGCGCTTTTGCCCCGCGCTGCGCCAAAGCAAGCGCCTTTTGCAACAGTGCCCGCCCGCCCTTAAAGCCGCAAAAAGACGGGCGCCAACTGGCTTGTTGCTATCCTGTGATTGGCAGCGGCGATGTGGCGGATGTATCCCCTGAAATGGTTCCGGCATGACCGCGCTGATCAATGCAAAGGGTCTTGTGCGCTGTTACGAAGGGCAGAAAAGCCTGTTCAAACGCGCTACACCCGTGCGGGCGGTGGACGGTGTTGACCTGACCGTCGCCCCGGGAGAGACCCTTGGAATCGTTGGGGAAAGCGGGTCGGGAAAGTCTACTCTTGGGCGGATGCTGCTGGGGATTGATCCCCCGACAGAAGGCCATGTTACTTTTGACAGCCAACCAATGCCGCCCCTACAAAGCCCTTCTTGGCGCACCCTTCGCGCACAGATGCAACTGATCTACCAAGACCCTTTGGCCGCCCTTGATCGCCGCCTGACCATTGCCGATCAGATCGGAGAACCCTTGGAAATTCATGGCCTTGCCAAAGGCGCAGAACTGAAGGAACGGGTTGCAGATTTGATGGTACAGGTCGGGTTGCGGCGGGATCAGGGGGATCGTTATCCCCATGAATTGTCCGGCGGGCAGCGTCAGCGGGTGGTGATCGCACGTGCGCTTGCCACATCGCCCCGATTGCTGGTCTGTGATGAACCTGTGTCGGCGCTGGATGTATCCATTCAGGCCCAAGTGGTGAACCTGCTGCGTGATCTTCAAGACAGCCACGGCATTGCCATGGTGTTCATCAGCCATGATCTGAAAGTGGTGCGCAATATCTGTGACCGCGTGGCGGTGATGTATCTGGGACGGATCGTCGAAGAGGCCAGCTCCGATCAGATTTTCGCCAGCCCCCAGCATCCCTATAGCCAAGCGCTGGTGTCTTCGGTTCCCGTGCCAGGCAAGGCGCTAGAGGGACGTATCCTGCTAAAAGGGGAGCCGCCAAATCCGGCGCTGCGCCCAACAGGCTGTGCCTTTCATCCTCGCTGCGGGTCTGCTGTGGCGGCCTGTGCAAGCGCGGTTCCCCTGTTGGAACCCGTCGCTGCGGGGCGCAGTTCTGCCTGTCATTTGTCCTCTGTTTCAAAAGGATTGGCCGCATGACGCCGATCGTTAAGACCAAAAAGGCCAGCCTATGTTAAGTTTCCTTGTTACCCGCCTGTTCCGCGCGGCGCTGACGATTGTGCTGGTGATGACATTCGCCTTTATTGTGCTGCGCCTTTCGGGCGACCCTGCATCAATCATGCTGGGGCCGGATGCGCCTACCGATAGTGTGGCGGCTTTTCGCGCTGAATGGGGTTTGGATGACCCGATCTGGAAACAGTATTTCGCCTATCTAAAATCCATCGCGCAACTGGATTTTGGGATTTCTATGCGGGATCGGTCATCCGCGATCAATCTGGTGCTGGAACGTATTCCCGCCACGCTGGCGCTGACAGTTCCAACGCTGTTGATCCAGCTTGGTATTGGCATTCCTGCGGGGGTTTTTGCCGCGCTACACCGCCAGTCCATTGCGGATCGCGGGGTGATTATGCTGTCGATTTTCGGCTTTACCATTCCGTCCTTTGTGATGGGGCTGCTGCTGGTGTTGGTCTTTGCGGTGACGTTGGGCTGGTTGCCATCGGGAGGCCAAGACAGTTGGCGTCACGCGATCCTGCCGATTGCCACTATGTCTGTGGGTGGCATTGGTATTCTGGCGCGGTTTTCCCGTTCCGCCATGATCGAGGTTCTAGGCCAGCCCTATATCCGCACTGCCATGGCCAAGGGTCTTAGCTGGCGCGATGTGGTGTGGAAACATGCGCTGCCCAATGCCTCGGTTCCGATTGTGACCATCGTTGGCTTTATGGTCGGATCGCTTATTGCAGGGGCGGTTGTGGTGGAAAGTATCTTTTCATGGCCCGGCATCGGGCGGCTGTTGATTGTGTCTGTGTCGAACCGCGATCTGGCGGTGGTGCAATGCCTGCTGCTGGTGATCGCAACGGCCATGGTGGTGGCCAATCTATGCGTTGATTTTGCCTATGGCCTGCTGGACCCACGCCTGCGGTCCAAAGCTGCTGCCCATTAAGGAAAGATTATGACTGTTCAAGCAACCAATACCCAAATGGCGCCGCGGTTTATCAGCCGGATCAGGTTTAAAGCGCCGCTTTTGGTGACCTTCGGGCTGGCATGGCTGGCTTTAATGGCGCTGACGGCGCTGTTTGCCGATGTGATCCGCCCCTATGAGATCACCCAGATGGACCTGTCTGCCCGCCTGTCCGGCCCACTGACCCAAGGCCATCTGCTGGGCACGGACGAGTTGGGCCGCGATGTGCTGTCCCGCCTGATCCAGTCGATCCGCGTGTCGCTGGTGATCGCCTTTGGCGCGACGCTTTTGTCGGCGGTGTTTGGCACCACGCTTGGGTTTCTGGCGGCGCAGTTTCGCGGCACGCTGGAACATCTGATCCTTGTGCTGGCAGATTTTCAGGCGGCGCTGCCGTTTCTGATCCTGTCCTTGGCGGTGTTGGCGTTTTTCGGGTCTTCGCTGACTCTGCTGGTCGGGTTGATGGGGTTTTACGGCTGGGAACGCTACGCGCGTATTTCACGCGGGTTGGCGATTTCAGCAGGTGCGCAGGGCTATGCCTCGGCTGTGGTGCAGCTGGGGGCGAAACCGTCACGGGTTTATCTGCGCCATATCCTGCCCAATGTGGCCTCAACCCTGATCGTGTCTATGACGCTGACCTTTCCCGAAATCATCCTGATGGAAAGCGGGCTGTCGTTTCTGGGGCTTGGGGTGCAACCGCCTGAAAGTTCATTGGGGAATATGGTGGGGTTTGGCCGTGAATATCTGACCCGTGCGCCATGGATCATGCTGGCCCCTGCCTTTGTAATCATGATGACAACCCTGTCGATTTCGCTGGTCGGGGACTGGCTGCGCGACAAGTTAGACCCGACAATCCGTTAAACTAGGACAACTGATATGACTAAAATAATCGCCCATCGGGGGGCGCGAAATCTCTGGGCTGAAAATTCACTTCAGGGGTTTCGCAATACGCGGGATCTAAATGTGGGCGCGGTGGAATTTGACCTGCATCTGGGCGCGAATGGTGAATTGCTGGTGATCCACGACGCCACGCTCGACCGCACCACAACAGGCACAGGCCCCGCGTGCGTATTGAATGATACCAGCCGCCATGATGTACGTTTGATCGGCCCCGATGGGGAGATAGACGAAGGCGTGCCTGTATTGTCAGAGGTTCTGGACATCCTTGCCCCCGTGTCAGGGTTGCAACTGCTGCCGGAATTCAAGGCGGATGAAAACGGGCTTTACGATCCTGAAATGATTGAAAAAACCGTTGAGCTGCTGCGCGAAAAGGGGCTGGCATCCCGCACAACCTTGCACAGTTTCGACGTGAATGTTTTGCGCAAACTTAAAGCGGCAGCGCCTGAATTTGATCTTATGGTTTCTGTTAACAGGGTCTGGGTAGACCGGCAGGGTGGTATTGAGGCGTTCTTTGAAACGGTGCGTGATTTGGTTAGCTTTGTTTCGGTGCAGCATGAATTGTTTGAAGCCGAGTATGATCGCATCACGCAGTTGTTGCCGTTGGAACAGCTATGTGTCTGGACGGTGAACGACCAAGATTTAATCACCCGTTGGCTATCCCGTGGACCGGGTTTTATGACCAGTGACAACCCGAAACTGGCCCAAGAACTTCAGGCAGGGCAGGTGGCGGCATGACACGTATTGATCTGGTGATCTTTGACTGCGACGGCGTGTTGATCGACAGTGAACCCCTAGGCGCGCAAGCTTTGGCAGAGGCGATTTCAGCGGCGGGTCATCCGATGACCCAGCAGACGGCAGAAGAAATGTTTTCAGGGTCTGGTCGGGTGCAGACCGGTGCCTTGATCAAGGCGCTTGGTCTGGCGGTTGACGCTGTTCTGGCCGATGCGGATCAACGTCTTGGGGCACTTTTCGCCAAAGGCGTGCAGCCCGTTGCGGGGATCGAACCGCTGTTGAAAAACCTTACTACAAAAATCTGCGTTGCATCAAACAGTAGCTTGCTGCGGCTGGAGGCAAGCCTTGGCCGCACCCCTCTGGCAGCCTTGTTCGGACCGCATATTTACAGCGCCGATCATGTGATTAAGGCCAAACCCGCCCCCGATCTGGCGCTACATTGTCTGGCGCAGATGGGCGTTTCGGCGGATCGAGCGGTGTTTGTGGATGACAATATCCACGGCATCGGTTGTGCCCGTGCGGCGGGGGTTTTGTCTATCGGTTTTGTAGGCCCGTCCGATCACCGCGCGGATCACGCTGGAACATTGCGCCGTGCTGGGGCTGATCATGTAGTCCACGGCACCGATGAACTGCGCCAGTTGCTTACCGAATTAAGCCAAAACCCTGTTCCGGCCGAGGCCGCACAGTAACCCGTTCCACTCCCTCTACAACCAAGGAAAAGACAATGACTGATCTCCCGCTTTTGGGCGCAGCAATGACGACCGCCACACTGGAAACCCTTCAGGATTTTATCCTCGAAGAAAACCGCGATCTTGAGGTGCAGGATTTTTTCGATTGCGATCTGCTGAATGGCGATTGGAAATCGGTGGCCGATAAAACCCGCAGCCTGTTGACGGGCTACACAGGGCGGCTGGGCATTCATGGCCCGTTCTGGGGGTTGAATATCGCCAGTCCTGACACGGAAATGCGCGAAATGAACAAGCGTAAACACCTGCAAGGCATTGAAGTAGCTGAATATCTGGGTGCGACCCAGATGGTGATCCACAGCCCCTATTCCACATGGAGCTATAACAATCTGGACAATGGCCCGAAGCGGATGGACTATGACCGTCTGTTGGAAAACTGCCATGACACGATGGATGATGTGGTAAAACGGGCCGAGGATTGCGGCGTCACCATGGTGATCGAAAACATCGAAGACATGGACCCCGATATCCGCTGTGCATTGGCGACAAGTTTCAATTCCTCCGCCATGGCAGTGTCGATTGATACAGGTCACGCCCATTACGCCCATGGCACCAATGGCGCGCCGCCTGTGGATTACTATGTACGCCGCGCGGCCAACCAGTTGGAACATATCCACCTGCAAGATGCTGACGGCTATGCGGATCGTCACTGGGCGATTGGCGAAGGAACCATCCGCTGGGCTGCCGTGTTCCGTGCGCTGGGCGAATTCACCAGCAACCCGCGGCTGATTTTGGAACTGCGCGACAAGACGGGCATCCTGCCGTCTGTGGCCTATCTGAAATCCCTTGGGCTGGGGCGCTAAGCGGATTTGATTTTGCCTAAGCGCGCAGGGGACAGGTGGTCCCTTGCGTGCTTAGGTGTCTTTGTCAGATGACCTAAAGACTATGCGATCAGGCGGGCCACCTCTGCGGCATAGTCTGCGGCGGTTTTGTCTGTGGGGGGGCTGGCGTCCTGCTCTGCGGCAAAGGTTTCCTGGTCGATTGTGCCTCGCATCATCTTACTGGTGGTGCGCCACATCTTCGGGTTTTCCTTGATCTGCGCAGAAACCTGCTGCGCCAAGGCGCGGATTTCTTTGATGGTGTCGGGGGGAAAGTGGTCTTTGGGCTGGGTGGATTGCGGATCAGCTAAGGCGTTTTCAACGGCTGCATCCAAGGCCGGTTGAAACAAGGGGTCGTCAAAAAATGCAGCGTCAATCTTGGCGGCGTCTTTGGCAAAGCTGTCTGCCAAATCCTGGGCTGTTGCCCTGTCCAACGCCAGTTTGGTGCCGCTGCGGTCCGGTCTTTGCGCGATGGCGCGACCGATGATCCCCCCCACTACAGCCCGCAGGTTGCGCGGGATGTCCTGTTTGATCAGAACCGATTGAAACGCCCGCATCCCCGCCAGTTCTTTGACGTAAAGCGCCTGATTGGCCAGTTCGGGCTTTTGCAGGGTGAAAGGCGCGCCTTCCAGAACGTGATGGAAAAAATCTGCCACAACGTCTTCGTTTTTCATGGCGCTGCGCAGAAACGGGCGCAGGGTGAAATTATCACCAAACACTGCCCGCCATTCGGAAAACAGCGGGTAATATTTCAAGGTTTTACCTTTTTTCATCAGCTGCAAAAGTTGCGGCAGCCCCTCGTTAAAAGCACCGGCTTTCACCCTTTGGGCATAGGTGGACACAAACCGTTCGGCGTAGGGACGGACATAAACGATAGTCCGCGCGGTTTCGACGTGGTCGGGCAGATATTCCTTTAGCGCCTTTTGCAGCTTTGACGGGTCCATTCGGGAAAAGAACTCTGATGAAATTACCCCGTAATTTGCGTCTGATTGGGCGGCCCATTGTGCCACCTCGCCAAATAAATTCGCGCGAAGCTGTTCTGTGCTGTCTGCTTTCAGGGAATTGGCCAAAGACACGGCGTTTTTTTGGGGGGGCGGTGCCAGCGTACGGCTTTCACAGGTCCATAATCTTTCGGCTAAGACACTTTGAATGGAACTTGATCCGTTTTTCGGATCGCCGATGTGAAAGACCAGTTTTTCAATCATATTTATTCTGCCATTTGAACACTATTTCAGCCATTCCAGAACGAAAGCTTTGGCCATAATGGGAAATGATCGTTGCAGAGATCAAGCGCTAACTTGAACCTGCGGCAGAGTGGGGCTTTTTTGCGGGCCAACTGTGTTATTCAACAGGCCAAGGCCGCAGCGCCTGAAAAACGCTGCGGTGTTTGGGATTAGGCCACCAGTCGGGGTTCTGATGACTTGGCATCACTGCTGGTTTTGGTTTTTGCCACGCTGTCCTGTTCGATCAGGCTTTCGTGCAGAACCTTGACGGCGGCATCCGCGTCTTCGCGGGTGGTGACAAATTGAATGTCCACGTTGCGCGGGCCTTGTTGCACGGCCACAGGGGTGATGCCTGCTGCATCCAGTGCCGCCAGCCCACGGCCCAAGGCGCTAAGCCCGCCAAGATCGCGGCCAATGGCGGCCACAACAGACAGGGCGCGCGCGGTAATTGCGGCGGTGGGGTATTCGGCCACCAGATCGTTTTCGACCCGTTTGACGTGTTTCAGGGATGAATCCACGTAATGGGTGATCGCATTGGCATTGGATGATTTGGCAACGATACTGACGCGGTGCCGTGTCAGGGCTTGCAGGATGGTGGCGTCATAGCCTTTGACCCCAACCATATCCTGCTCGAAAACCTCTAGGGCGAACACATCCAGAGCGGTGACGATTTCCACCCGCGGAGTTTGCGATGTGGAATCATCAATCAACGTACCAGGATCAGCCGGTTCAAACGCATTCGTCACCCGCAGCGGAATGGACGACTGGCGCAGGGTCTTTGCCGCCGAGGGGTGGATCGCCTCCATCCCCATATTCGACAGTTGATCGGCCACGTCATAGTTGGTGTGACCCAGCTTGCGCACATTTTCCAGCCCGACCCGTTTCGGATCCGCCGAGGACAGATGGAATTCCTTGTGGATAATCGCTTCGGCTGCGCCTGTTTGTGCGGCGATACGGCTGAAGGTGACTTCGGAATAGCCGCGATCATAAAGCGACATCAAACCTTCGGAACATTGTGCATAGCCGGTGACGATGGGCAGTTCAGTGGTGACATCCACATCGCGCATGCCTTCTGAAATGCGCTCTTCCAGTGTCAGCACCCGTTCATCGCGCCAACCGCCCAGATCCACAAATCGTGCGTTTACGCCTGCACGGCGCAGCAGCAATGTGGTCACAAAGGCAGAATGGCTTTCGCCCAAGCCCGACAGCAATTCGCGGATGATCCCCATGTGCTGGCTCAGCCGGAAATGGCCATAGGAACACAGGCGTTGCAGGTCGATCAGGCAGGATCGTGCGCCCTCAATACGGTCGCGCACAAAGTCATCCGCCTCGCGCAGATCGCCGCTGGAGTCCAGAACTTTGCGGTGAGCTGTGGTCATGGCGTCAGACACACTGTTCAAAGCGTCAGACCAACCCAGATCGGTGCTGGCATTTGCAAACCGCGCATAGACACCAGGATCGCCGGTTTTCTTATGCTCTAACAGCAGATTGGTGATGCCAGCATAGGCCGAGACAACAAAAATCCGGTTATAAGGGTCTTTGCCGTCCCGCAAAAACAAAGAGTTCAACAGTTCGGCAGAGCGGGACATGGATGTGCCGCCGATTTTTTCAACGGTATGGGTTTGGTGTGTCATAGACTTCGCCCCCTTGTCATCGGGAACGCCTTTTTGATTTGGTGTTTTGCCCGCTAAAAGGCCGCGCTGATTGCGCGACCCTTTGCAACAGGCTGTGTGGCACCCGTGGCGCGTGTTAATCCGCTGGGGCGTAAGACCCGTCTTCGCGGTGAACCTCGGTGCCGGTTACGGGCGGGTTAAAGCAGCATGCCATCACCAGCTCTTCTTCGGCGCGCAGGGTGTGTTTGTCGTGCTTGTCGAGCGCATACATCACGCCCGGGCGGATCGCGTGGGTTTCGCCTGTGGCCAGATCGGTGATCGAGCCTTTGCCAGACATGCAATAGACACTTTCAAAGTGGTTCTTATAGTGGAACGTGTGTTCCGAACCCGCTTCCAAGTTGGTGATATGGAACGAAAATCCCATGTTATCATCTGCCAGCAACAGACGCACAGAAGTCCACTGTGCATCTTTGACGTCTTTGTCGGTGTTTTTCAGGTCTTGAATGTCGCGTACGATCATTTGGATTTACTCCGCTGCAAATTTTGTTTCGGTTCCGGATTGAAGACAGACGCGGGCGGCGTCTACAAGGGTCTGTAGTCCGGATTTGAATTGGTCCATAGGCGTGGTCAGGGGGGCCAGAACTTTGACCACCTCGTCCTTGGCGCCCGATGTTTCGATGATCAGGCCACGGGTGAATGCCTCGGCGCAGATTGCGGCGGCCAGATCACCGCTGACCACGTCAACGCCCTGCATCATGCCACGGCCTTTCAGCTTTGCGCCTGAAACCATATCAGCAATGCGCTGCAATTGTTCGTTCAGCACAGCGGCTTTTTCCGCGATTTCGGTTTTAAACCCGTCATCGGCCCAGAATTTTTCCAATGCAACTTTGGCGGTGATAAAGGCATGGGTGTTGCCACGGAAGGTGCCATTATGCTCGGCAGGTTTCCACACGTCCAGTTCGGGACGGATCAGGGTCAGCGCGAACGGCAGGCCAAAGCCCGACAGGGATTTCGCCATGGTGATCATGTCGGGTTCCACGTCCATGTCATCAAAGCTGAAGAAACTGCCAGAGCGGCCGATGCCCGCCTGAATGTCATCTACAATCAGCTTTGCGCCGTGCTTTTTCGCCAGCCGCGCGATGCCTTCGACCCATGCAGGGGAAGCGGCGTTCAAGCCACCCTCGCCCTGTACCAGTTCAAGGATAAAGGCCGCAGGGGCGTCGATGCCGCTGCTGTCATTGTCTAGTAGGGTCTCGATCATCGCCAATGTGTCTACGTCTTTGCCAAGCGATCCTTCAAACGGCAGATGGGTCACGCCGTTCAGCGGCACGCCCGCGCCATTGCGTTTACCTGCATTGCCAGTCAGCGACAGCGCGCCCAGAGTCATGCCGTGAAAGCCGTTGGTAAAGGCGATCACATTGGTGCGGCCTGTTACTTTACGTGCCAGTTTGATCGCAGCTTCCACCGCGTTGGCCCCCGTTGGGCCTGTCATCATGATTTTATGGTCCATGCCGCGCGGGGCCAGCACCAGACGTTCAAAGGTTTCAAGGAACGCAGCCTTGGGACCTGTGTACATATCCAGCGCATGGGCAATGCCATCGTCGGCAATATGCGCCATCAGCGCGGCCTTCATATCAGGGTCGTTATGACCATAATTCAACGAGGAACAGCCGGACAGAAAATCCGTATAGCTGTTGCCTTTTGCATCTTGCAGGGTTGAACCTGTAGCCCGTGTAAACACCGCATCAAAAGAGCGGCAATAGCTGCGAACCTGAGATTCGCGGCGTTCAAAGATGGTCGTGTCGGCTGAAAGATCAGTCGTCATATCATTTTCCTTTTGGTCTGGTTTATTCCAGCGTGGGCGCGGCTATTTAGGCTGCGGCGTCCAAAGCGCTGGAGTCAGGCAAGCTGATAGTCACCATATGTTCGGTGTCATGCTCGCCCTGAAAATGCGTGTCGCTCTCGAAATGGGCCTCATGGTCCAGTTCGGCGTCTTGGGCATCGGCAAAGCTGCGGAACAGCGCCCAACTTGCATCATTGTCTTTGGTGATGGTGGTTTGCATCCGCGTTACACCCTGGCATTCGTCCCGTTTCAGCAGTTGTTCCAGCATCCGTTTTGCCAGCCCCAGCCCACGCGCCTTTTCAGACACGGCGACCTGCCACACAAAGAAGGACTCTGCATCGCTGGGCAGGACATAGCCGGAAATCCACCCCACAGGTGCGCCGTCCAATTCGGCCAGAATGCAGGTATCGCGGAAATGATCGCACTGGATCAGGTTGCAATACATGGAATTCTCGTCGAGCGGTTTGCACGCACCGATCAGTTCCCAGATAGAGGCACCGTCTTCGGCCTCTGGTTTGCGAAACTGGACGTCTTTGCGACGGGACTTGATCTGATGGATATCGACCACGACGGGGTACCTCGGTTACTGCTTCATTCAAGTTGTTAGATATACGAAGTTTATGTGAGAAATCAATTAGCTTCGGTAATTAAATTATTATGTGATTATAGTTTGTAAAATCAGTAAGTTAGGTGATTTATACGGTAAAAATTCCCATTTTTTGATCATTTAGTCAGCCTCTAAATTAGTTATGCTAACTATATATTGGCGTCGATTGCCTTGCAGAGCCGTTTTCAAACCGTTACGTTTCGCGCCTGTATCTGACGTAGGAGCGCGCGTGGATAGAACGGACACCTCCCTCATCGCCCTGCGCCGCATTTTGCGCGCCACAGAGCTTTATGGCCGCACACTGGCCCAAACTGCAGGGCTCACGCCGGTGCAAATCCGATTGCTACAGATCGTTTTGGGGCAGGGCAGTGTCACGCCAAAGCAGATTTCAGTGCAGATGGGGGTTAGTCCGGCCACGATCTCGACTTTGCTGGATCGCATGGTGGCCAAGTCGATGATTGAGCGTCAACGATCCGACGTAGACCGGCGCCAGACCAATATTGTACTGACCGAGGAAGGCCGCAAAGCGGTTGAAGGCGCGCCCGACCCGCTGCAACAGAAATACGTCAAAGAGTTCGAGGCGCTAGAGGACTGGGAGCAAGCCATGATCGTCGCCGCGCTGGAACGGGTTGCGGGCCTGCTGAACGCCTCTGATCTGGACGCATCGCCCCTGTTGGATATGGGCGAAATTCACCGGACCCACCCGTCTGATAAAACGGGTGGATAAATCAGGTGGCCCTAACGGGGTGTGCTGAAGCCCATGATTAAGCCACCGATTCGATCGGCACCTCGACAACCAATCCCGCGATTTTGGTGTTCGGGGCTTTTTTGGGATTTTTCAACTTCGCCTTTAAGGCTGGTTCTGCATAATAATAGCCGGGGCGTTCGGCGGCGGTCATGTTGATCTCGCTGTTCACGCTGACCTGCCAGTCGCCGTGGCGGATGTTTTCAAGGCAAATGGCCTTCACCATCGGCTTGTTGACATCAGGCCGCCGCATTGTTGAAAATCTAAGCCGTTGATTGTCTTGATCGGGGTTTTTTACCCGCATCAAGACGCCGCTGTCTTCATCGGGGAAGCACAGTGTAATGGCACCAATCAGCTTACCGGCAATCCCCGCTTTGAACTCAACGGGTAAGGTCGCAACGGGTAGCTGCAAAAGTCTGTTGCCAAAAGTTTCATCGCAAAAATCGTTCACAACGCGCATTGTGGTCTGGGCTGTGCGCAGCGGGGGGATGTCTTTGGGAACCCGCGCAGTTTTTACGATACGACCACAACCAGCCGCGCAAAATTCCATCAAATCCACGTTTTCTTTATTGTAATGCGCGCGGTCGGAATAGTGGTCAGCAGGCATGTTTTCAATATTGTGCAATGCCCTGTATTCTGACGAAACATCAAAATATTCAATGCCATAGCTGTCAAAGAGCTGGTGTATCAGTGTGAAATATTCACTTCTAACCTCGGCCAGTTCCTGCACCTTTGGGCACATGATTACGGGGGCAAATTTGCAGCCGCGTTCTCGGCACAACCGCAGCAGGCGTTCCAGATTGCGCAGCAGTGTTTCTGTTGGATAGCCTTTGGTTTCGTGGGTTACCTCATTCAGAGCGTATTCCCAGATAACAGTATCCCCTGCGGCGGGGCCGTCCTCGGACAAGAACCGAAAGATCGCCACAAGCGAGGTCGACGCACCAATAGAGAGGTTTTGAATTTCAGAGTCGATGTGACCCTTTAGGTAGTTGACCCATCCATCGCTAAACAACGAGTTAGAGCCGCCAATTAAAAAAATAGCCAAAATGCGTCCTGAATTTCAATGCTGCGTTCAGGGGGGAGTGTTAGAGGATTATTCCAGAAGCGACAATGCCAACGGTCGTTTCCTGACCTGACCATCGGCCAAAAGCAGCCCACCAAAAGGGCGTCTCTGGATGAAACGGCGGTATTCAAGCCAAGGACCAACGGCCCTTATTAGGAATGCCGCGCTGGATTATCATTTCAGGGCCAGCGCGGATCCATTGGCTAGGTGTGTTCAATCCCGCTGGAGGATACAGCCGCATCAGGGTCCAGCGCGCGGACGCGGTAGGCGGCGGCTTTTGGCAGCCAGGCCACCAGCATGGCCTGCAAATCTTGCAATGGCTGGGCAGAGGCGTCTATCCGCAGGTCCACGTCTTTCAGGTTTTCAGCGCCCAGAACCACGATTGACGCAGATTGCAGGGGATCACGCTCGCTGCCTGCGGCTTCTCCGGCCAGCAGACCTGCCATCAGTCGGGAGGCAAGATCACCTGTTGCGGTTTCAAAGCCATGAACCATCGACGGTAAAACCTGTTCAGAGCCCAGAAAATTCCCCAGCGCTAGGCAGTCTGCGCCTGCCAATCCGCCCGCCACATCCATGCAGGATGCGCCCGTGTGGTGCAAAGCTGGCCCTGTTGCAGGGAACACGCCCAACTGACGCCAATGGACTGCGGTTGCTGCGTCTTTCATCGCGGCAAGGGCCTTTTCCGCGTCGTTGGTGGCGTCCCATGTGCGCAGGCCTACTTGGTGCAGGCGCGGGTCGGTGCGGGCTTGGGAAAATACAACGCAGCCTTGCGTCACTGCGCCAACGCGCGCGCCAACGCAGACAGATGACGTGGTGACCGCAAAGCCGATATCGCCGGTTTCAGGGTCGCGTCCTGCCAGTGAAAAGGTCATTCTGGAATCTCCACACCTGTTTGTTCCGTGATCGGCCCGTAATGTTCAATCCGTCTGTGCCGTGCAAAATCAAACACAGAGCGGCGGATGTAAGCGCCCAAATCAAGGTCGCAATTGTGGGAAATCACTTCGTCGTCTTCGGAAATCGCACGGGCAACCACCTCACCTGTTGGGGCGACAATGGCAGAGCCGCCGATCATGGCGAACCCGTCTTCGGACCCGCCTTTGGCTGCGGCCATAACCCAAGCGCCGTTCTGATACGCGGCGGCTTCAAGGCTTAGGCGGTTGTGGAATTCCCGCAGATGGGCGGCTTCGGGGTGGTGAATGTTGCGGGTGGGGGTGTTGTAGCCCAGCATGAAAACCTCGGCCCCGCGCAGGGCCATCACGCGAAAGGTTTCCGGCCAGCGTCTGTCATTACAGATGCACATCCCGAACCGGCCTGACGGTGTTGCGAACGTTGGAAAGCCCAGATCGCCCACTTCGAAATAACGTTTTTCCAGATGTTCAAATTCCAGATCGCCAATCGGGTCTTTGGTGCCCGGCAGGTGGATTTTACGGTATTTCCCTAAAATCGCCCCGTCCGGACCCACCAGAACCGAGGTGTTGAACCGTCGCACCACGCCGTTTTCGGTGATCTTTTCAGCATAGCCAAGGTAAAATCCGACCCCCAACGTTTTCGCCAGATCAAACAGCGGCACCATGGCGGGGGAGGGCAGGCCCTCTTCGAAGAACACATCGTAGTCTTCTGGGGTGTCGTAAATGTAGCGCGGAAAAAAGGTGGTCAGCGCCAGTTCGGGGAAGGTCACCCATTTGGCACCGCGCCCATGCGCTTCTTTCAACATCTCGATCAGACGGGCCACAACCTGCGCCCGCGTGTCCGCCAGATGTACCGGCCCCATTTGCGCGACCGCAAAAACCTCTTTTCTACTCATACAATCCTCCTGAGACCTGCTTTGGTATCTTTGCTAGACTTCCACCGCATCAGTGTGAAATAAAATAATGACCCCCAAGAATAATCGGAACTTATAGTCATGATCAGCGCGCGCCAGCTAGAAGTCTTGTCCACTGTGATCGAAGTGGGCACAACCGCCCGCGCCGCAGAGTTGCTGGCCGTCAGTCAACCGGCTGTCAGCAACATGATCCGTCACACCGAAGACACCGTGGGATTCGCTCTGTTCAAGCGCAAACATGGCCGTCTGGTCCCGACCAAAGAAGCGATCCATATTGCGCAGGAAGCCCAGCACCTTTTCATGCAGCAAAAGCGGATCGACAATATCATAGACGAGCTGCGCGGCGGAACCATTGGCCGGCTTAGCATCGTTGCCACCCCGTCGATCGGCCACAGCATCCTGCCCCGTGTGCTGGGGCATTTCATCAAAAGACGCCCGAAATTGCAGTTGTCGATTGAACTTGGCAGCGTCGATGAAATCACCCGGCGGCTGGGCAGCGGGCGGGCGGATTTAGGGCTTTCCATCACTTTACCACGGCATTCTGCGGTAAATGTTCGGGAAGTGGGGGAAGGGCGGCTTATGTGTGTCTGCCCCGCCGATCATGAATTGGCGCTGATGGACCGTATTTCCGTCACCGATCTGAACCACGTCAAACACATCTCTTATGCGGCGAACACACCGCTTGGGCAGGCCATCGACAATGTCTTTTCCGAACATGGTCTAGAGCGTCAGTTCTTTTGCGAAGTCCGCCATACAGCCACCGCTTTGGAGATGGTGCGCAACGGTCTGGGGGTGGCGTTGGTAGATAGTTTCGCCCTGATGGGACCACAGGCCGATACCATTGCGATTCGCCCGACGCACCCGTCTTTGCCGCTTAAAATGCACGGCATTACATCGAAGTTGTTCCCCACATCCAACCTGACCATACAGTTCCAAAAGTATCTGGCAGACTTTCTGAAGAACGATGGCCCACCTGCCGAGAGTTAGGGTTTTGCCTATAACCTCAAGATATACATAAGGGTGTCTTTTTTATTTCATTATTGCGGTCATTCATGTTCCCTTAAATGTGAAATGAGGCCAGAAATCCGGTCTTCATCCTCTCCTAGATGGACACCTGTTTCTGATGAGTCACCCTATCCTCTCGATTAAAAATGCAATCAAAAGCTATGGCGACGTACGGGCGTTGAACCAAGTGAACCTTGATGTTGCCGAAGGTGAGTTCCTGACTTTGCTTGGCCCGTCAGGGTCCGGTAAAACCACGCTGCTTAGTGCGATTGCGGGATTTATCCGGCTGGACACTGGCAGCCTGACATTGCGATCCGAGGATATTACCCGCCACCCGCCAGAGCATCGTAATTTTGGCATGGTGTTCCAGGGCTACGCCTTGTTTCCCACTATGACAGTGCGTGAAAACGTCGGTTTTCCCCTGAAAATCCGCAAGCATTCTGCGAATGATATCAAAAAGCGCGTCAACGAATCCTTGGAAATGGTGCAGATGGGGGCGTTTGCGGATCGCATGCCCTCGCAGCTTTCCGGTGGGCAACAGCAGCGGATCGCACTGGCGCGGGCCATGTCGTTCAACCCGCAGGTTCTGTTGCTGGACGAACCGCTGTCTGCGCTCGATAAAAAACTGCGGGCCGATTTGCAGTGGGAATTGAAAGCCCTGCATCAACAGCTTGGCGTGACCTTTATTTACGTGACCCACGATCAGGATGAAGCCCTGTCCATGTCGGACCGGATTGTCATTCTGAAAGACGGCGGTATCCAGCAAGAGGGCGACCCGAACACGCTGTATAACAGCCCGCGCAATACATTTGTGGCGGATTTTCTGGGCAAGTCGAATTTCATCGACCTGACCGTGAATGGCCAGACAGGCAACACGCTGCATTGTGCCGCCAAAGACGTTAGTTTTGACATTACTTCCGAAACCCCCGCTTCGGCTGGGTCGGGCATAAAAGTGGCCTTACGCCCTGAACGGCTGCGCATTGGGGCGCCCGATCAGGAATTCCTGCCCGCCACGGTGAAGCAGGTCAGTTATCTGGGTGAACGCTGTCAGGTGATCGTCACCCACCCTACATTGGGCGAGATGCTGGTGTCCCGCCCCACATGGAAAACAGATATTACCCCCGTCGCAGGATTGGCCGTCAGTATCGGCTGGGAGCCGGACGCACCGGTCATCCTTTCCCCCGAATAAGAGGGCGAAGATCCTCTCTCTCATCAACCAACAAGGAGATATATCATGACTGATACTACAGATTTTGAAGCCAAACGCGACATTGCTGAAATTGCAGTGGAACGGTACAAACAAGGCCGCCTGACACGGCGCGGTTTTGTTATGGCCATGGGCGCTTTGGGCGTTCTGCCAGCGCTTGGATCCAAGGCGACAGCACAGGCAAAAGAGATCATCGTCGTGAACTGGGGCGGCACAGCCAAAGATGTGCTGCAAGAGGTTCTGTGCGATACTTACACGGCTGAAACAGGCATTCCGGTGATTGTGGACGGCTCTGGCCCGTCCGCAGGGAAAATCCGCGCGATGGTCGAAAGCGGCGCGGTTGTTTGGGACCTGTGTGACAGTGGCGCAGGGTCGGCGATCATTCTGGAACAACAGGGCATGACCCAGCCCATCGACTATTCCATCGTCGATAAAGCCAAGGTTCTGGAAGGCACCGCCTATAACAACGGGGTGGGCAACTATGTTTATTCCTATGTTCTGGCAACCAACCCCAAAATGTTGGGCGGAAATGTGCCCCAATCTTGGGAAGATGTCTGGAACGTCAAAGATTTCCCCGGCATGCGCACCTTCCGCAAATCGGTTCGTGGTCAGCTGGAAAGCGCCACACAAGCCCGCGGCGTTCCGCTGGCCGAAGTTTATGACGCCCTGAGCACCGAAGACGGCATCAAAGCTGCAATCGCCAAATTCCGCGAACTGCGCGAGAATATCATCGTTTGGGGGTCCGGCAGTGACAGCCAGAACCTGTTCTTGCAGGAAGAGGTTGCCATCGGCAACATCTGGTCCACCCGCGCCCATCTGCTGAAAGATCAAATGGACGCAGAGTCGTTCAACGTCAGCTTTAACGGCGGCGTGATCGCCCCTGGCATCTGGGTTGTTCCGAAAAACAATCCGGCAGGCACCGAAGAGACTATGAAATTCATTGCCCATGGTCAAAAACCCGAACTGCAGGTGAAATGGCTGGAAATGATCGGATCGGGTCCGATCAACCCTGCGGCGGCGGCCCTTGTTCCGGCCGAACTGGCCCCTTGGAACCCGTCCAGCCCTGAAAATCTGGCAACCCAAATTCTGTATAACGATGAATGGTACGCCAAAAACCAGATCGCCGCAGAAGAACTCTATGTTGATGCTTTGATCAACTAATTCTACCCACGGCGGGCCTGCACCATGCTGGCCCGCCTTTTGATTATTCGGGAGCCGCAATGCCACGTATCAACGAAAAGGTCAGCTATTGGATGCTGGTTGTTCCAGCTCTGGCGATCATGGTGGTCTTTTATATTGTGCCCGTTCTGGGCATCTGGAAGATCGCCTTTACCGAGCCGCAAACCGGCGTCGATAATTTTGTGGCTATGGCCAATTCAAGTGCGGTGAAAACCAGTTTTGTCATCACCTTTCGGGTCGCTGCCATTACCACAATCGGCTGTCTGACCCTTGGCTATATTGTGGCCTATGCCATCAGCAATTACGCATCCCGCCTGACCCCATTGATGGTGGTTCTGGTGATCCTGCCGTTTTGGGTTTCGGTTTTGATCCGCTCGTTCAGCTGGATCGTTTTGCTGGGCCGGTCTGGGATCGTGAATGACGCATTGCGCGGGGCAGGTGTGATAGATTCGCCCCTGCGTTTGATGCATAATGAACTGGGCGTGCTGATCGCGATGATCCACGTCATGCTGCCCTTTGCCATTCTTCCGATGCTGACCAATATGCGCGGTATTTCAGGGGCTTATGTTCAGGCGGCCCGCAGTCTGGGGGCGGGTGAATGGACCGCGTTTCGGCAGGTTTATTTCCCGCAAACCCTGCCCGGTGTGATGTCTGGCGCGTTGTTGGTGTTTGTGCTGTCGCTGGGGTTCTTTGTGACGCCTGCCTTGCTGGGCGGTGGTCGCGTGTTGATGATTTCCGAATACATCACCTATCAAATTCAGGAGTTCCTGAACTGGGGGCTGGGGTCTGCCCTATCGGTCGGCTTGTTGGTCGCCACTGCCCTTGTCCTGTTAATCGCCGCGCGCTTCGTCAATCTGCGTGCTGCCCTGTTGGAGCGTAAATAATGCCCCGTTCCGCGTTTCAAATCTTTTTTCAGACAGGTGCGTGGTTGATCATCGCCTTTCTGGTCCTGCCTTTGCTGGTGGTGATCCCGATTTCCTTCACCGATACCAGCTATATCGGCCTGCCCAAAGACGGGCTGTCCACCCAGCATTACGTGAATTATTTCACCGATGCCAAATGGCTGGGCGCCACATGGACCAGTGTTTGGGTCGGTGTGGTTGTGGCCACCTGTGCCACGGTTCTGGGCACGGCCTTTGCCATCGGCTGCTGGTTCCTGTCGGATCGGGCGTCATCCGTTGCCCGCTGGGTGTTGATCACGCCTATTCTGGTGCCCCCAGTGGTGCAATCTTTGGGCTTTTACCGCTTTTGGGTGGTGTTGGGTCTGATTGATACGCATTTCGGGGTGATTTTGGCCCATACGCTGCTGGCGCTGCCCTATGTTTCAATTTCGGTCTTTGCCGCGCTGACCAATCTGGATCGCAACATCCCCCGCGCGGCCCGCAGCCTTGGGGCGTCTGTGTTGCAAACCGTTTGGGCGGTTGTGGTTCCCGCCGCCAAACCCGGTATCGCCACAGGGTTTATCTTTGCCTTTATCGTCAGCTTTGATGAAATCGTCGGCGTGTTGTTCATCACGGTGCGGCGCGTCAGCACCCTGCCAAAAATGATCTGGGAGGGCATCCAAGACAACATCGATCCCACCATCGCCGCCGTTGCCACCGTGCTGGTTGTCATCACCCTAGTCGCCACCGCTATCGGAGCCCTTCGCAGATCATGACCCGCAAGCTGCTGAAAAACACCCGCTATTTTTCCCATGAAACAGGTCTGCCAGAGGTCCGCGCTGGCCATATCGCAATCGACGGTGATAAAATCGTTGCCCTGCCAGAAACCCTGTCGGGAACCGACTTTGATGGGTTTGAACCGATTGACATGGCGGATAAGCTGGTGTCACCGGGGCTGATAAATTCCCACACCCATGCGGTTCTGCTGGTGCTGCGCGGCACAGTCGAAGACATTGAGGGCAACCTAGTCTATCAATACATGGTGCCAGCATCCTATCTGCTAGAACCCAAAGAACGTGCCGCCATCGCCCGCCTTGCCTGCGCCGAGGCGATCCGCTCTGGCACCACTACCATGGTCGACCCCCTGCGCCATGTGGCGGATTATGCCCCTGCGATGATTGAAACGGGTATGCGTCTGTGGCTGGCCGAAAGCTGCGCTGATGCGGTCACCACCGAGGTCGGCAGTGGCAAATACCGTTTTGACCGCGACTTTGGCGAAACCTTCCTGACCCGAACCCGCGACCTGATCGACCGCTTTCATGGCAGTGAAAACGACCGTGTCCGTGTGATGATCGCCGCCCATGCGCCAGATAATTGCAGCCCGTGGATGCTGGGCCAGCTAACTGATCTGGCCCGCCAGCATGGTCTGCGCCGCACGGTGCATCTAAGCCAGATCATCAGCGAAAAGGAACAGGTCGAAAGCCTGCACGGTTGCACCTCGACCGAATATCTGGACCGGAATAACTTTCTTGGGGATGATCTGCTGGCGGTGCATTGGACCTTTTGTAACGAAAGCGATGTAGCGCGACTGGCGGAAACCGGCACATGGCTGGCCCATTGCCCGTCGTCCATGTCGGCCAAGGGGCCACATCCGCTGCCGATGAAAGCGATCCTCGATCACAAGGTCAAGATCGTTCTGGGCACCGATAATATGACCGAAGACATGTTCCACGCGATGAAAATGGGTCTTACCCTGCACCGCGGGGCCTATCAACGATCCGTCAGCCCGACACCGCAACAGGTGTTCAACTATGCTACACTGAACGCTGCGCGCGCGCTGGATCATTCAGGGATCGGCAGTATCGCCGTGGGAATGAAAGCCGATCTCGCCATGTTTGACCTGCTCAGCCCTGCGCTGTCCCCACGGGTTTCGGCGGTGTCAAACCTTGTGCATTACGGCCACCCCGGAACCGTCACCGACACGATGGTTGATGGCAAATTCCTGATGCGGGACCGCAAGTTAACCACCATAGACGAACGTGCCGCCGTTCTGGAAGCACAAGCAGCAACCGACGCCATGTGGCAGCGCTTTGGCCAAGAGGACCGTGGCGTCCCGCTTCCTGCAACTGACATTAGCTGACCCCGACTGGAGACCTTCCGTGACTTTTTCGATTATTGGGCGCTGTGCCCGCACTGGCGCCTTTGGGGCCGCGATCACCACTTCTGATCTGGCCGTGGGGGCGCGTTGTGTCAGGCTGGCCCATGGCAAGGGTGCGATGCTGTCCCAACACCGCACCGACAGCCGCTTGGGCGATCTGGGCATTGCCCTGTTGGCCGAGGGTAAGACCGCGCAGGATACGGTTTCGGCGGTGTGCAACTCCTCTGCCGATATTGAATGGCGCCAGATTGGGGCGCTGGATGCCAAGGGCCGCGCCTCGGCGTATCACGGGCGGCGGATGTATTCGATTTACACCCATAGCAGCGATCTGGATTGCCTAGCGCTGGGCAATATTCTGGCCAACGATCAGGTCACCCGCAGCATGGCGGATGCTTTTGTCAAAGACCCCGAACTGCCCCTTGGCGAACGGCTGATGCGCGCGCTCGAAGCGGGCCGTGATGCAGGCGGCGAAATCCAGGGCCCGCTGCGATCGGCCGCTGTGCGGGTCACAGGCGAACACGGCATTGACGCGCTGGACCTGCGGGTTGATATTTCTGAAAAAACCGCTGTCGAAGACCTGCGCGAGCTGGTTAATTCTTACGCCAACCGCGCCGAAATTCTGCGCGGTGTTGCGCTGGCCCCTGACGGCATCCCCGTCATGCGCAGTCTGTTTGATGCCAGCATTGAACGGATCAGCGAACTGGGATTAGAAGAACGTTTCCCCACTGCACGGCTGCGGGACAACTGGACCTTAAGAGACTGATTTCATGCCCTCGAACCAAGTTTATTGGGAAACCATCCCGACATTTGAACCCGAACAGGCTGCCCTGCCCAAACGAACGGATATTGCGGTCATCGGGGCGGGGTATACGGGGCTGTCGGTGGCGCTGCACCTTGCCCGTGCGGGGCGTCAGGTGGTTGTGTTTGACGCAGGCGGGATCGGCGCGGGCTGTTCCTCGCGCAACGGCGGTATGGCTGGCCCCAGCTTTCACAAACTGGGATCGGCAGGGCTGATGGCCCGCTACGGCGAAGAAAAAACACTGGGTATCCTGCGCGAAGGACTGTTGGCGCTGGATTACTTTGAGGATTTTGTGAAGCAGGAAAACATCGACTGTGATTTGCAAATGTCAGGACGGTTTCGCGGCGCACGCACGGCGGCGGATTACGAAAGTACCGCGCGGGAATGTCAGTGGTTGAACACCAATCTGGGGCTGCCCTATCACATGGTGTCACAGGTTGAACAACGGTCTGAAATTGGCAGCGACTTTTATAAAGGCGGCGCGGTTTATCACCGGGATGGCGGCATTCATCCGCGCAAACTGGTCTTGTCGCTGGCGCGTCTGGCCATCGCCGCTGGCGTTCAGATCGTCACAGATTGCCCTGTCACGGGTCTGCGCCAGAACGTGAGCGGTACCGAACTCGAAACGCCCAAAGGCAATATCCACGCCAAAGAAGTGGTCGTGGCCACCAACGCCTATTCCGATGGCCGCACCCCCGCCATGCACCGCCGTGTTGTGCAAATCCGCACCGCCGCTGTGGCCACAGAACCCCTGCCTGCCGAAGTGATGGCCAGCCTGTCCCCCAAAGGGCGCACGCTGGGGGAATCGGGGCGCATATTCATGTGGTTCCGTCCCACCCCTGATGGCAAAAGGTTCATCTTTGGCGGGCGGATCGGCAAACCGGGCGGCGATCTTGCGACCCAGCACCGCGCCTTTAGCGCCTCTGTTAATCGGGTGTTTCCCCAGTTGGAAAGCGTCGCCTTTAGCCATATCTGGTCGGGCGATGTGGCTTATACCACCGATCACAGCCCCCATATCGGATTTGAAGACGGGGTCTGGCTGGCGGGGGGCTATTGTGGGTCTGGCGTCACGCGCAGCCTGTATTTCGGCATGAAACTGGCGCGCAAAATATTGCAGCAAAAGGATGCGGATACCGCGTTTGACGATTTGCCCTTTGCCCGCGTGCCGTTCAAACCATTTTCGCGCAGCGTGGCGGGCTGGATGACAAAATGGTACGCTTACCAAGACGCCCGAGACCTGAAACAGCCCTGATCCGCTGGCCGCGCCCTATCTGACCAAACACAAGGACACCCCGATGCAGTTTGACACAGTTATTCACGATGGCACCGTTGTGACAACCAGCGACACCGTCAAAGCAGACATCGGCATCACGGATGGCCGCATTACCGCCATTGCCGAACGGCTGGCAGGCGGGGCACAGCGCATCGACGCGGGCGGGAGGCTGGTTTTGCCCGGCGGGATCGAAGCCCACGCCCATATTGCCCAAGAAAGCTCCTCGGGTGTTATGGGGGCGGATGGCTATCTGAGCGGGTCAATTTCTGCGGCTTTCGGTGGGAATTCTTCGTTCATTCCCTTTGCCGCGCAGCACCGTGGTCAATCCATTGACGAAGTGATTTCCACCTATGACGCCCGCGCCGCAGAGTCGGTTCTGGATTACAGCTACCACCTGATTATATCCGACCCCACCCCCGAGGTTCTGAACGACCAACTGCCACGGGCCTTTGCGCGGGGGATTACGTCATTCAAGGTGTTTATGACCTATGATATGATGAATATCGGTGATGGCGGGATGCTGGATATCCTGACCGTGGCCCGTGCGCATGGGGCCATCACTATGGTGCATGCCGAAAACAACGACATGATCAAATGGATGAACAAACGGCTGGCTAATGCGGGGCTGACTGCGCCCAAATACCACGCGATTTCCCGCCCCGAACTGGCCGAGGAAGAGGCGATCAACCGCGCCATTTCACTGGCCAAACTGGTGGATGCGCCGCTGTTCATCGTGCATGTGTCCACCGCAGGCGGGGCGGCCATTGTGCAGCGGGAAATTCTGGCAGGCACACGTCTGTTTGCGGAAACCTGCCCGCAATATCTGGCGCTGACGCGGGATGATCTGGATCGTCCGGGGATGGAGGGGGCAAAGTATATTTGTTCCCCACCGTTGCGCGATACGGCCACGCAGGATGCGCTGTGGCGGCATGTTCAATCGGGTACGTTTACATCCGTCAGTTCCGATCATGCGCCGTATCGCTATGATGATACAGGGAAATTCCTGAATGGCCGCGATGTGGCCTATCCAAAAATCAGCAACGGCATGCCCGGCATCGGCGCGCGTCTGCCCTATCTGTTTTCCGAAGGCGTCGTAAAAGGCCGCATCAGTTTGCAGCAGTTTGTCGGCCTGTCTGCCAGCAATGCCGCGCGTACTTTTGGTATGACCCAAAAGGGCAGTATCGCGGTCGGGCTGGATGCGGATATCGCCATTTGGGACCCTGAAACCACCCGCAAGATCACGCTTGCAGACCAGCATGACAACATGGATTACACCCCGTTCGAAGGCATGGAGTTGACCGGCGTTCCTGAAACGGTTTTGAACCGTGGCGCTGTGATCGTACACAAGGGCCAGTTACACGCCCAAAAGGGGCAAGGCAGGTTCGTCGCCCGCGCTCCGATGGACTTGCGCGGTGCGGGTCATCTGGTCAAGGAACGGGACGTGACGGTGAATTTCGGAGCAAAGATATGACAGGACCAAACCCCGCCGCAGTGGGCCCGATTGTGGTGATAAACCCCAATTCATCTGGCGCTGTGACTGCCGAAATCGCCAAAGCCGTGGCCCCGTTACAAATCCCGAATGGCCCTGTTTTTGAAACCGTCGATATCCGCCACGGCCCCGCCACAATCGCTACAATGGAACACGCTGCCCAAGCCGCGTTGAATGTGGCAGAGCTGGTGAAAGCCCGCCCCGATGCCTCGGCCTTTGTGGTGGCGTGTTTTTCCGACCCCGGAGTTGATCTGTGCCGCACATTGGTATCCCAACCCGTGTTCGGCATCCAGGAGGCGGGCATCCTGACCGCCATGGCCCAAGCAGACATGTTCGGCATCATCGCGCTTGGACCGGCGTCCGTAGCGCGCCACCGCCTGCGCATCCGTCAAATGGGGGTCGAGTCGCGACTGGCAGGGGAGTTGCCGCTGGACAACGTATCAGCCGAAGACGCTGGCAGTTGCGATGCTGCATACCAACAAACCCTGTCGCGCGGCAAAGAGCTGCGCGAGATGGGCGCCACCGCTTTGATTCTGGGCTGCGCCGGATTTTCCCCCCGCCGCGAACAATTACAAAACGCCTTGGGAATCAGAGTCGTTGACCCTGTTAAGGCTGCTGCCGCCATGGCCTTGGGCGCGGTAGATTTCTAAACGGAACACCGCATCGCGCGATATCGCCTAATGCTTTGATTTTAGGGGGGTGTTGGGATGTAATGGTGCCCAGAAGAGGACTCGAACCTCCACGTCCATACAGACACCAGCACCTGAAGCTGGCGCGTCTACCAATTCCGCCATCTGGGCAACAGATTACGTAAGGAGGCGATTTAAAGATGGGTTGGGGGGGTGTCAACGGCTGTTTCACATCTAAATGCAGGAATTGTGCTTGTGAGTGGGGCAACATCGCATTATTTCAGGGCAAACGCATGTTTTACGGAGCAAAAAAATGTCTCAATCGCCCAAAGTCGTCACCATTTTTGGTGGATCAGGATTCGTCGGTCGTTATATCGCGCGGCGGATGGCGAAAGAGGGGTGGCGTGTGCAGGTGGCTGTACGGCGTCCGAATGAGGCGGTTTTTGTGCGTCCTTACGGGGTTGTCGGGCAGGTCGAACCAATTTTAGCCAATATTCGCAACGACTCATCGGTTGCCGCGGCTGTGGCAGGGTCTGATGCTGTGGTGAACTGTGTGTCTACGCTGCAAGAGCAGGGCAAACAGACGTTTGAGGCGTTGAATGTGGACGGCGCGGCGCGGATTGCGCAGGCCTGTGCTGCGGCTGGCGTGGCGCGGTTGGTGCATATTTCCGCTTTGGGCGCGGATGTGGATGCAGACAGTGATTCGGCGCGCAGCAAAGGCGAAGGCGAGGCAGCGGTTTTGGCGGCTTTCCCCACAGCGATGATTCTGCGTCCTTCGGTTATTTTCGGCAATGAAGACCAGTTCTTCAACCGCTTTGCGCAGATGGCGCAATTTACCCCCGTGCTGCCATTGTTTGGCGGCAATACACGGTTCCAGCCCGTCTATGTAGATGATGTGGCGCAGGCGGCTTGTAAGGGGGTTCTGGGTCAGGCTGCAGGCGGGATCTATGAACTTGGCGGGCCAGAGGTGGGCAGCCTGAACAGTTTCGTGAAACGGCTTCTGGGGATTATCCGCCGGCGTCGGTTGGTGGTGAACAAGCCGTTTTTCGCAGGTACTATTCTGGGGAAAACTCTGGATATGGCGCAGGCGCTTTCGCTGGGGATCTTTACCAACACTATCTTAACTGCGGATCAGGTAAAACAACTGCGGCATGATAATGTTGTATCGGACGGGGCGAAAACACTGGCTGATCTGGGGATTTCCGCCACGTCTTTGGCATCGGTTGTGGATCAATACCTGTATCGCTATCGCCCGTCGGGCCAATATGCGGAATTGACCGAAAGCGCGCGCCACATGCGCGGTGCGCCCACCAGCAGCGAATTTTAACCGTAGCAGGTTTTAACTGTAGGCGATTGCCAGCAGGATAACGCCCAATGCGATGCGGTATATCACATAGGGTGTGAAGCTGACGCTGCGCAACAGGCGCATCATCAGCGACAGGGCCAGCAGGGCCGTAAGAAAGCTGAAGACGGCGGCGATTGCGCCGTCGCGCAGGCCAGCGGCATTTGCTTCGGATACCGCTTCCACGCCCAGCAAGATTGCCGAAGATATGATTACGGGAATTGACATCAACATGGCAATTTTGGTGCCGTCTTGGCGGGTATACCCCATAGCGCGTGCGCCAGTGATCGCGATGCCGGACCGCGATGTGCCGGGGATCAAGGCGATAGCCTGCCACAGCCCCAGTTGAATCGCATCACCCATGGACCAATCTGATTGTGTCTTAACCTCTGCGCCTTTTTGATCGGCGATATACAGCACGATCCCAAAGATCAGCATGGTCCAGCCAATAACGGTAATATTGCGCATCATGTCTGACAGGCCGGTCAGTTTCAGCACCAGCCCCACCAGCACCGCTGGAATGGTTGCGATAATCAGCAGCAAGGCCAATCGCGCCGAGGGTGTTTTGAACTGCCCGACCACCAGATGCGCCAGACCTGTGAAGGCGGATTTTGCATCAGCCCAGAAGAACAGGATCACCGCGCCAAGGGTGCCGATGTGGACCGAGACATCTATTAACTGCCCCTGATCCGCGACGCCCATCAATTTGGGCAACAGGATCAGATGACCCGAGCTGGAAACGGGCAAAAACTCGGTTATGCCTTGGATAATCGCGAGGATAAGAAGGTGAAGCAGGGGCATGTCGCGGCCTTTGTGATTCGTTTTGGGGCGACAGTAGGCGCGGTTGTGTGGAATGTGAAATTACAGTTTAGGTAATATATACTGACCTATTGGGCGCAAATTAGGGCGAGAAATTACCCGACGTGCTGAAAGTGCGGATATTAGGTCAGTGCGTTTTACCTATATTCACATTTTCCCTTTGCCTGTGCGATTTTATTGGTTAGAAAGCAGGCTCTGAAGAGTAGTTACTGCAGGTGTATGACCATGGCCGAACAAAAGATGTTAAAATTTGTAACCGTTGGACGGGATATGCCCGAAAAGCGTGTGCCGAACCTGCGGACTTCGGATTTCGATGAGATCTATCGCCAGTATGCTGCGGATAAAGCGGCTGAACAGTCAAGCCGCTGTTCCCAATGTGGCGTGCCCTTCTGTCAGGATCACTGCCCGCTGCACAATAATATACCAGATTGGCTAAAACTGACCGCCGAGGGGCGTTTGCAGGAAGCTTATGAAATCAGTCAGGCGACCAACCAGTTCCCTGAAATCTGTGGCCGTATCTGCCCGCAAGACCGCCTGTGCGAAGGAAATTGCGTGATCGAGCAATCGGGTCACGGAACGGTCACCATCGGATCGGTGGAAAAATACATCACTGATACGGCTTGGGAAAACGGCTGGGTGAAGCCGATCAAGCCTCATGCTGAACGGACTGAATCTGTGGGCATCATCGGCGCGGGGCCAGCTGGGCTGGCGGCGGCAGATGTGCTGCGCCGTGCGGGTGTTCAGGTGACCATTTACGACCGCTACGATCGTTCTGGCGGGTTGATGACCTATGGCATCCCCGGTTTCAAACTGGAAAAAGAGATTGTGCAACGCCGCAATGCCCAACTGGCCGAGGGCGGCGTGACCTTTAAGTTAAACTGCAATGTAGGTGAGGATATTTCCTTTGCCGAGTTGCAGAAAACCCATGATGCAATCCTGATCGGCACGGGCGTCTATAAGTCCCGCGATCTGGGCGGGCCGGGTGCCGGGCTGAACGGAATTGTTAAGGCTATAGACTATCTTACGGCCTCTAACCGCGAAAACTTTGGCGATACAGTCGCTGAAATTGACAGCGGAGAATTGTGGGCTGAGGGAAAGAATGTAGTTGTCATCGGGGGCGGGGATACCGCGATGGACTGTGTCCGCACAGCTATCCGTCAGGGCGCCACATCGGTCAAATGTCTGTACCGTCGGGACCGTGAAAACATGCCGGGTTCCCTGCGTGAGACCGCGAATGCCGAAGAAGAAGGCGTAGAGTTTGTCTGGCTCTCTGCCCCCAAAGGGTTTGCAGGGGAAGACACTGTTTCTGGCGTCTACGTGCAACAAATGCGCCTTGGCGCACCTGATGTTACAGGCCGCCAAGCCCCCGAAGAAATTCCGGGTGCCGATTATCTGGAGCCTGCCGATCTGGTGATCAAGGCGTTGGGGTTTGAGCCTGAAGACCTGCCGACTCTTTGGGATACGCCCGAATTGGAAGTCACCCGCTGGGGTACGGTCAAGGCTGATTTCGTTAGCAAACGCACAGCGTTAAGCGGTGTTTATGCAGCAGGCGACATTGTGCGCGGGGCGTCTTTGGTCGTTTGGGCCATCGCAGACGGGCGTGATGCGGCGCAAAGCATCCTGTCGGATTTGAACGCCAAAACAGTGATTGCTGCCGAGTAAAACTGGAACGCCGCGGTCAAACCCGCTGGCATCCGAATAATACGATATACGATCCAGCCCTGACACAGTTCGGGGTTTTGAAAGGAAAAGCCACCATGACTCAGTATGATGCAAAATGGGTAGCCGAAGAAGAAGCAAAACGGGCCATGATGGCCGAAAAGGGTTTGTACCGCGAAGACGATGAACACTCGTCCTGCGGGGTTGGTTTGGTTGTGGCGGTTGACGGGAAGCCGAACCGCCGCGTGGTTGTTGCAGGGATCACCGCGTTGCAGGCGATCTGGCACCGCGGCGCTGTGGATGCGGATGGTAAAACCGGCGATGGCGCGGGCATCCATGTGCAAATCCCGAAACCGTTTTTCTATGACCAGATCCGCCGCACAGGCCATGAACCGAACATGGATCAACTGATGGCTGTGGGGCAGGTGTTTTTGCCGCGCACTGATTTTGGCGCGCAGGAAACCTGCCGTACAATTGTTGAAAGCGAAGTCCTGAAGATGGGCTATTACATCTACGGCTGGCGCCATGTGCCGGTGGATGTGGCCTGTCTGGGGGAAAAAGCCAACGCAACGCGGCCTGAAATCGAACAAATCCTGATTTCCAACAACAAAGGCGTGGATGAAGAACAGTTCGAGCGGGAACTGTACGTGATCCGCCGCCGCATCGAAAAAGCTGTGGCCAAAGCTGCCGTGCGGGATTTCTACATCTGTAGCCTGTCCTGCCGCTCTGTGATTTACAAAGGCATGATGCTGGCCGAACAGGTTGCAGTGTTCTACCCCGATTTGCAAGACGAACGGTTTGAAAGTGCCTTTGCGATCTATCACCAGCGGTATTCGACCAACACTTTCCCGCAGTGGTGGCTGGCACAGCCGTTCCGTATGTTGGCCCATAACGGTGAGATCAACACGTTAAAAGGCAACGTCAACTGGATGAAATCCCATGAAATTCGCATGGCATCCAAGAACTTTGGCGAACATGCTGAAGACATCAAACCGATCATCGCAGGCGGATCTTCGGATTCAGCCGCGCTTGATTCCGTGTTCGAGGTAATGGTCCGTGCGGGGCGCTCTGCCCCGATGGCCAAAACCATGTTGGTGCCCGAAAGCTGGAGCAATCTGAGCCACGAAATGCCTGATGCGTGGAAAGACATGTACGCCTATTGCAACTCGGTGATGGAGCCGTGGGACGGCCCAGCGGCGCTGGCGATGACCGACGGGCGCTGGGTTGTGGCGGGACTGGATCGCAACGGATTGCGGCCTATGCGCTATGTGATCACAAATGACGGTCTGGTGATTGCAGGTTCTGAAGCGGGCATGGTTCCCGTGGATGAATCCATCATTGTGCGTAAAGGCGCGCTTGGCCCTGGGCAAATGCTGGGCGTGGATATGCAGGAAAACAAGGTTTGGCATGACGCTGAACTGAAGGATTCACTGGCAGCAGCCCAACCTTTCAACAAATGGGTTGGTTCTATCACCGATCTGGAAGAGGCGACCAAATCCATCAAGGAACGGGCGCTGTACAGCGGGTCTGACTTGCGCAAACGCCAGATCGCGGCAGGGTTCAGCGTCGAAGATCTTGAGGTGATTTTGCATCCCATGGCCGAAGACGGTAAGGAATCCATCGCATCCATGGGGGATGACACACCAAGCGCGGTTTTGTCCGATAAATACCGCCCGCTGAGCCATTTTTTCCGCCAGAACTTTAGTCAGGTGACCAACCCGCCGATCGATTCCTTGCGCGAATTCCGCGTGATGAGCCTGAAAACGCGGTTCGGCAACCTTGGCAACGTGCTGGATGAAAGCAACGAGCAGACGGAAATTCTGGTGAAGGAAAGCCCCTTCGTCAGCAACGCCAAATTCGAAGCTTTGGTGGAAATGCTGGGCGCGAATGTGACGGCGATCGACTGTACCTTTGAACGCAGCAACCCCAACGGCCTGCGCGATGCGATCCACCGTGTGCGATCCGAAGCAGAAGAAGCCGTTCGATCCGGTGCGGGCCATCTGGTTCTGACTGATCGCCATCAGGATGCGGATCGTATTCCGGTTCCGATGATTCTGGCGACCTCGGCCGTGCATGCATGGTTGACGGCTGCGGGATTGCGGACCTTTTGCTCGATCAACGTGCGGTCGGCTGAATGTATGGACCCGCATTATTTTGCGGTTCTGGTGGGCTGTGGCGCAACCACAGTGAACGCCTATCTGGCCCAAGACAGTCTGGCGGACCGGATTGATCGCGGCCTGCTGGATTGCACCCTTGATGTGGCGATGGAACGCTACCGCGAGGCGATCAATCAGGGATTGCTTAAAATCATGGCGAAGATGGGGATCTCGGTGATTTCCAGCTATCGCGGTGGTCTGAACTTTGAAGCTGTGGGCCTGTCGCGTGCTATGGTTGCGGAATTCTTTCCAGGCATGCACAGCCGTATTTCGGGCATTGGCCTGTTCGGCATTCAAAAGAAAATCCGCGAAGTCCACGCCCGTGGCTGGCTGGGTGAACAGGATGTTCTGCCCATCGGCGGCTTTTACAAAGAGCGCCGCAGCGGTGAAAAACACGCTTGGGAAGCGCAAAGCATGCACATGCTACAAGCGGCCTGTGATCGGGCGAGCTTTGATCTGTGGAAGCAGTATTCCCGCAAAATGCAGTCAAATCCGCCGATTCATCTGCGGGATTTGCTGGATTTCAACTCTACCGCTAAGCCGATTTCAGTGGATGAGGTGGAAAGTATCACATCCATCCGCAAGCGGTTTGTGACTCCCGGCATGTCCCTTGGCGCGCTGTCGCCAGAGGCGCATAAAACCCTGAACGTGGCCATGAACCGCATCGGTGCAAAATCCGACAGTGGTGAAGGCGGCGAAGATCCGGCGCATTTTGTGCCTGAACCCAACGGCGATAACCCGTCGGCCAAGATCAAACAGGTGGCGTCAGGCCGTTTCGGGGTGACTGCGGAATATCTGAACCAATGTGAAGAGCTGGAAATCAAGGTCGCACAGGGTGCAAAACCCGGTGAAGGTGGCCAGTTGCCCGGCATCAAAGTGACGGAACTGATCGCGCGTTTGCGCCATTCAACACAAGGGGTCACGCTGATTTCCCCACCGCCCCACCATGACATCTATTCGATCGAAGATCTGGCGCAATTGATCTATGATCTCAAGCAGATCAACCCGATTGCTAAAGTGACCGTGAAACTGGTTGCTAGCAGCGGTGTCGGGACAATTGCGGCAGGTGTGGCCAAGGCCAAAGCCGATGTGATCCTGATTTCAGGGCATAACGGCGGCACGGGGGCCTCTCCTGCGACGTCGATCAAATATGCGGGTTTGCCGTGGGAAATGGGTCTAAGCGAGGCGCATCAGGTTCTGTCGATGAACAAGCTGCGCGAACGTGTGACCCTGCGCACCGACGGTGGTTTGCGCACAGGGCGTGACATTGTGATCGCGGCGATGCTCGGGGCCGAAGAATACGGCATCGGCACGGCTGCACTGATCGCTATGGGCTGTATCATGGTGCGTCAGTGCCAAAGCAATACCTGCCCTGTCGGGGTTTGTGTTCAGGACGAAGACCTGCGCAAGAAGTTCACTGGAACTGCCGATAAGGTGGTGAATCTGATCACTTTCTACGCGCAGGAAGTGCGCGAGATTCTGGCATCACTTGGCATGCGGTCCTTGGACGAGGTGATCGGTCGCGCCGATATGCTGGCGCAGGTGTCCCGTGGGTCCGCCCATCTGGACGATCTTGACCTGAACCCGCTGCTGATCAGCATCGATAACGCCCATACCATCGTTTACAACCGCGACAAGCCCCGTCAGGTTGTGCCTGACACGCTGGATGCGTCGATTGTGAAAGATGCGCAGCCGTTCTTTAAAGACGGTGAAAAGATGCAGCTGTCTTATGCGGTGCAAAACACCCATCGGACCATCGGCACGCGGGTGTCTTCGCATATTGTGAAACGTTTCGGGATGAATAACAGCCTGCAAGCGGATCATTTGACAGTGAAATTGACCGGCAGCGCGGGGCAGTCACTGGGTGCCTTTGCGGCACCGGGGTTGAAGCTGGAAGTGTCGGGCGATGCCAACGATTATGTTGGTAAGGGTCTGTCGGGGGGCACGATTGTTGTGCGTCCACCGCTAGGTTCACCGATTGTCGCGGCGGAAAACACCATTATCGGCAACACGGTTCTATACGGTGCCACTGCGGGGCGGCTGTTTGCCAATGGCCGTGCGGGAGAACGGTTTGCGGTGCGCAACTCGGGTGCCAGTGTGGTGATTGAGGGCTGCGGCACCAACGGTTGTGAATATATGACTGGCGGTGTTGCCGTGATCCTTGGGTCAGTTGGTGCGAACTTCGGGGCGGGGATGACAGGCGGGATGGCCTATATCTATGACCCAGAGGGTCAGTTGGATTATCTGATCAACCGCGAAACCTTGGTGACAGCGCCTGTTACTGTGGATCATTGGGTGAGCCAGCTTGAAGACCTGCTGAAAGAGCATCTGGCAGAAACCCGCTCCGCCAAAGCCGCCGATATTTTGCGGCGTTGGGACGAAGAACTGGCGCATTTCGTGCAGGTTTGCCCGAAAGAGATGCTGAACCGGATGCCTGCGCCATTAAGCGAAGAAGATGGCGTAAAATCTGCCTGATCTGGGCTGAACCCCAGCCCATACTCAAAAAGAAGGCCGCAGTTTCGGCCTTCTTTTCATTTGTAGCTGTTGATTTGGGCGATGCCTTGGCGGAAACTGCGGCCAGAGGGAATTTGAATGGCCGAAGATGACGCCGCAAAGTTGCGCAAAAAGCTGAAAACCCCGCGCAGCAAGGGGAAGGTCGGCAAGGCAGCCGATACATTCAGTGGCGCGTGGCGCTACTGGATTCGCTGGGTGTTGAAAAAACTGTTTTTGATCAGTGCCGCAGCGGTGGTTCTGAGCGTTCTGATGGTGGTCCTGCTGCGGTTCGCGAATCCCTATCTGACCTATTATTTTGTTGCCGAACGGATGCGTCTGGGCGAAGTGAACCGCGATTGGACCCCGATCGAAGAGTTCTCCCCTTTTGTCGCGCCCGCATTTGTGGCGGCAGAGGATGCCAATTTCTGCACCCATTTCGGCTTTGACATAGAAGGCATAAAAGCCGCTTTTGCCGATGATGAACGCCTGCGCGGGGGCAGCACGATCAGCCAGCAAGTGGCGAAAAACGTGTTTTTGTGGCAGGGACGCACGTGGGTTCGCAAAGGGATGGAGGCGTGGTTCACCTTGTTGATCGAATTGATCTGGCCCAAGCAGCGCATTGTCGAGGTGTATTTGAACATCGCTGAAATGGACGAAGGTGTCTTTGGCGTGGCCGCGGCGGGGCGGCATTATTTCAAAGTGGAACCGGATAAATTATCACTTTTACAGGCTGCACGTATCGCAGCGGTGCTGCCATCACCGAAAAAGCGCTCTGCCAGCAACCCGACCTCTTTTTTGAAAAAACGAACGCGGCAAATAATGGCCGGTGCCCAAACAATTGACGCCGATGGTCGGGCTGATTGTTTCAAGGGCGGTTGAAAATTGTTACGCTTAGGTTCAAATAGACCCACCCCCAACTCTGACGTCTGGCAGTTATGTACAAGCTCTATCACTATCCCCTCTCCCCGTTTTGCCGCAAAGTCCGTCTGGTCATGGCAGAAAAGAAGTTCGAAGTGGAACTCGTCGAGGAACGCTATTGGGAGGAGCGGGCCGATTTCCTGCGAATGAACCCCGGCGGGCAAGTGCCTGTTTTGCGTACGGATAAGATCATCCTGTCCGATAGCACCGCCATTTGTGAATATCTGGAAGAGAAACGCCCAGAGCCGCCTTTGATGCCCCAAGGCGCAGAGAGGCGGGCTGAAGTTCGCCGTCTAAATGCTTGGTTTGATGATAAATTCTATCGCGAAGTCACGCTGAACCTGCTGGGTGAACGGGTCAGCAAAAAGGTCATGGGGCGCGGCTATCCTGACAGTAAGAACGTGAAAACCGGCTCTGCCAAGATCAAGTTCCATATTGATTATATGGGCTGGCTGCTGGATCGTCGGCGCTGGCTGGCGGGGGATCGGATGTCGCTGGCTGATTTTTCCGCAGCGGCGCAATTGTCTTGCCTTGATTACATTTCCGACGTGGATTGGAATCGTAACGAGTTGGTTAAGGAATGGTATTCCAAGATCAAATCGCGCCCGGCTTTCCGATCTTTGCTGGCGGATCAATTGCCCGGATTCCCGCAACCGCCCCATTATTCCGATCTGGATTTTTAGTGTCGGCACCGCTGAGCGAGCGATTGCGCGAAAAAGCGCTGGCCGAAGGTTTTACCGATTTTGGCGTCTGCCGCCCCGATGCGGCCCCCCACACAGCGGCGCGTTTGGCTGAATTTGTCGATGCGGGGCGCCATGGTCAGATGGGTTGGATGGCCGAACGCATGCACTGGCGCGGCGCGCCTGCTGTCCTGTGGCCAGAGGCGAAATCGGTGGTGATGCTGGCCGAAAATTATGGGCCCGACCATGATCCGCTGGACGTGCTGGACCAGCGGGATCGCGCAGCAATCAGTGTCTATGCGCAGAATAAAGACTATCATGATGTGCTGAAAAAGCGGCTGAAACGGGTCGGGCGCTGGTTGATTGAACAGGCCGACGGGGCTGAAATCAAAGTGTTTGTTGATACCGCCCCCGTGATGGAAAAACCGCTGGCGCAGGCTGCGGGCTTGGGCTGGCAGGGCAAACACACCAATGTGGTGTCGCGGAATCTGGGCAGTTGGTTCTTTCTGGGGTCGATTTTTACCACGCTGGATCTGGACCCTTCAAATGCCGAGGTCGACCACTGTGGCACCTGTCGCAAGTGTCTTGATATTTGCCCGACGCAGGCTTTTCCCGCGCCTTATCAATTAGATGCGCGGCGGTGCATTTCCTATCTGACCATCGAACATCACGGCCCAGTGGATGAAGCGCTGCGCAAAGGGCTGGGCAACCGCATTTATGGCTGTGATGATTGTCTGGCGGTGTGTCCGTGGAACAAATTCGCCAGCCGCGCGGCAGAGGTGAAATACCATGCGCGCGAAGATCTGCGCGCGCCCCGTCTGGCGGAACTGGCTGTTCTGGATGACCCCGCATTTCGTGCCCTGTTTTCAGGGTCGCCGGTCAAGCGGATTGGGCGCAACCGTTTTGTGCGCAACGTCTGTTATGCCATTGGGAATTCAGATGATTTATCCCTGCGGCCCATCGTTCAGGGTCTTTGCGCAGATGATGATCCAGCGGTAGCGGATGCGGCCCGTTGGGCGTGCGGGGAATTGGCGGGCTGAAACCCGCGCTTAGGAGTGTGTAATGTCAGGTGTTTTGTTAAGTTTTGGTCACGGGTATTCGGCGCAGGCACTGGCCGAAGTTTTGATGCCGCAGGGGTGGCGGGTGATCGGCACCACGCGATCCGGTGAACGCTCCCAAGCGGGGGTGGACACAGTGATCTGGCCCGGCACGGATATGACGGCATATTTGGATGCGGCAACCCATTTGCTGATTTCTGCTGGTCCGGACGGCGATGGTGATCCGGTTTTACGTGGGCTGAAACCTGAAATCGCGGCGCGGTCGTTCGACTGGGTCGGGTATCTGTCCACCACAGGGGTGTACGGCGACCATCAGGGCGGCTGGGTGGATGAGACCACACCGTTAACCCCATCCACCCGCCGTGGTCGCCTGCGGGTCAATGCCGAGGCTGAGTGGCAGGCTATGGGCTTGCCGCTGCATATTTTCCGCCTTGCAGGGATCTATGGGCCGGGACGGGGGCCTTTTGCCAAAGTGCGGGCTGGTACGGCGCGGCGTATTATCAAGGAAAACCAACTGTTTTCCCGCATTCACGTCGAAGACATTGCGCAGGTTCTGGCAGCCAGTATTGCGCGCCCTGATGCGGGTGCGATCTTTAATCTATGCGACGACGAAGCCGCCCCGCCCGAGGATGTGATCGGCTATGCCGCCGAATTGTTGGGGGTGCCGGTGCCAGAAGCTGTCGCCTATGAAGACGCAGATATGACCCCTATGGCCCGCAGTTTTTACGCGGAAAGCAAGCGGGTTCGCAATGACCGGATCAAACGGGATTTGGGGGTCGTGTTGAAATACCCGAATTACCGCGTCGGGCTTCAGGCTTTGTTAAACGCCGAAGGTACGGAGGCATGACCGCCGTTCTGGGGCGGGTGGTGATCTATGCCAAAGATATCGATGCGATGGTGGCCTTTTATTCTGAACACTTCGGCTATGAAGCCCTGCATGATCCCAAAGACCGGATTGTGGAAATGAACCATCCAGACGGTGGGGCGGGAATTAACCTGCATCCGGCGGCGCGTTCGCAAAAGATGGGGCAGGTTCTGGTGAAACTGGTGTTTGATGTGGCCGATGTGGCAGGTTTTGTCGCCGCCCATCCCGCATTTGGCGCGATTCATCGGGGTGATGGCTATGTGTTTGCCAACGCCAAAGACCCGTCGGGGAATTCTGTATCCGTATCCAGTCGCGCCTTTCGCAATCAGGCACGAAAAAAGGGATAGGCCGAAACCTATCCCTTTTGAATTCTCACTGGCGGCCTATAGCTGCCAGATTTGAATTGCTTAGTCGGAAGCAGCTACAGCTGCGCCAACAACCAGCAGTGCCAGGATTGGCAGCAGAGCGCCGGAAGAGGAAGAAGAAGATGTTTCTTCAACAACTTCAACAACTGGTGCAACTACTGGTTCTACGTTACCAGCGAAAGCAGCTGAGGCTGCTACGGACATGGCTACTGCCAGTGCGATTTTTTTCATAATATTTCTCCAAAGTTCTGCGCATCGCTTATGGGGAGAAGGTAGTATGACCCCACGACACGCACCCAAGACTGTACCTCGTGATCTGGTTTAATCAGCAAAAATTGGGCATTGCAACTGGAACATGGCCAATTCTAGGCACGCGAAATGCAAATGTCGTCAAATTAGCAACACTTGCGTTCCGACCTTGGATAGGCCGAACAGTTCTTCGATGTGTTCGTTGAATAAACCGATGCATCCGTTGGAAGAACGGCGTCCGATTTTGCGTGTGTCCTGTGTACCATGGATGCGATAATACTTCCATCCCAGATACATGGCGTGGGTTCCGAGCGGGTTTTCAGGACCGGGCGGAATGTATTTCGGCCAGTCGGGATTCCGTTTCAACATGTTCGGGGTCGGGCGCCAATCGGGACCAACCCGCTTGCGGGTGACGGAAGTGCGCCCTGTGCGGGTCAATTCGGGTGTTTCAGGCACAGAGGTGGGGTAAAGTTTGTAAATCGACAGGTCTTCGGACCAGAAATGCAAGGCGCGGCTTAGGGTATCTACCAGAATCACCCCGTTGCGGGTGGTGGAAAAATAGGGGCGCCAGTCTTTCACCGTAAAGCCAGAGATGTTCCGCTTTACCGCACCGGTTTCAGGGTTCGACAGGTTTTCCTTTTTCAACTGCTGATACAGCACCGGATCATTGGTTTGCTGCGCGATGGCGCTGCTGCCCAGGGTGGCTGATGCAAGAACAGAGCCAGAAAATGCTCGGCGGGTAAATTTGAGGTGATCTGACATTTGAAAAATTCCGTTCTTTTGCGTTATGGGGCCAAATTAGTGTTTTGAGAGCACAGATTCAATTCAAACCACACAGAACTGGTATAAACTTGCCAATGTGCATTTGAATATCCTTTAAAACCGCAGTAAGGCAGGGTTTGACTCTTTATTAGAGCCTTGAATTTTGGGGAATACTGCCATGTTTCGCGTTGCTATCGCTATTTTGTCGCTGTTGTTCGTTGTTTCCGCTTGTACCGAGGTTGACCCGAATCAGCGTCAAGTTTTCCGGATCTCGGCCGGAGATGTTTCAAAAATCCAATACCGCCACCTTGATGCGGTAAATGCTGTGCGTCAGGCACAGGGGCTTAATCCGGTTGGGTTGTCGTCTGAACTGACCGCCGCGGCGAAAACCCATGCTCGGGATATTTCCCGCCAGAACCGCCCCTGGCATTTCGGATCAGACGGGTCGAACCCGATCCAGCGGGTTGAACGCACAGGCTATGCTGGCAAAATGCTGGCCGAGAATATTTCCGAGACTTTCGAGAATGATATCGAAACATTGGAAGCCTGGATGCGTGATCCGGTGACACGGGCTGGCATCTTGCATCCGCAAGCCCGCAATCTGGGGCTAAGCTGGCATCAGGAAAGCAACGGCAAGATCTGGTGGGTTGAGGTTCTCGGCTCTTAATCGAGCCGGGGCTTTCGCTGGATAAAGAAAAAACGCGCCCTTTGGCGCGTTTTGTGTTTCTGGGGCTTGGGCTATTCCTTGATGTAGATCGGGGTGCCGTCTTGCACCATCGCGTAAATCTGTTCCATTTCCTTATTGGTTACAGAAATACAACCCGCCGTCCAATCCGCCTTGTTTCGGTCCCCCAGTAAGGTCGGCCCGCCGTGGATGAAAATATCCCCGCCCGGTGATTTCCCCATTTCAGCCGCCCGCGCGCGGTCTGCGTCGTTGGGGTAGGAAATACCGATGGACAGGTGATAAGCGCTGTTGGGATTGCGACGGTCGATGAAGTAAACCCCTTCAGGGGTCTTTCCGTCGCCTTCAAATTCCTTGTGGCCCCTTGGGGCAAAACCCAGATCAAAGTCGAACTCTGCCAAGGACCGTGATCCGTGCAACAACCACATTTTCCGGTCGGATTTATCCACCAGAATTTGGGTGACTTGTGGCCCGTTGTACCGTTTGAATTTTGAAGAAGAACAAGAACTTAACGCAAATGCAGCCGCCAAAATAAGAATACCAAAACGCATGTTACAGCCCTTCTATGCCGCGTTCCATTTGTGCCCGTGATTTGCGCGCCCGTTCGGTTGCGCTTTTCAACTGGCCACAGGCGGCCATGATGTCTTCGCCGCGGGGTCTGCGAATGGGGCTGGAGTAGCCTGCTTCGTTTACGATATCGGCGAATTTATGGATGCGGTTGTTTGAAGACCGTTCATAAGGGGCGCCCGGCCATGGATTGAAGGGGATCAGGTTAATCTTGGCTGGGATGCCTTCGATCAATTTGACCAAACGGCGGGCGTCTTCGTCGCTGTCGTTGACGTCTTTCAACATGACATATTCAAAGGTGATGCGTTCCGCATTGGACAGGCGCGGGTAGTCGCGACAGGCCTGCAACAGCTCGGCGATTTTGTGTTTGCGGTTGATGGGCACCAGCGTGTCGCGCACGTCATCTGTGGTGGCGTGAAATGAAATTGCCAGCATGCAGCCGATTTCTTCGCCGACGCGGTAGATTTCCGGCACGATCCCCGATGTGGACAGGGTGATGCGGCGGCGTGACAGGGCGATACCGCTGTCATCCATGGCGATTTTCATCGCATCGCGCACATTGTCAGTGTTGTACAGCGGTTCGCCCATGCCCATCAGCACGATGTTGGACACCAGCCGCTTTTCCCCCGGCGCGATGTCCCATTCTTCCAGATCGTCACGGGCTACCAGAATTTGGCCGACGATTTCCGCAACCGTTAGATTGCGCACCAGTTTTTGTGTGCCCGTATGGCAAAAGGAACAGGTCAGCGTGCAGCCCACTTGCGAAGAAATACACAGGGTGCCGCGATCAGTTTCAGGGATGTAGACGGCTTCGACCTCGTGGCCACCTTGGATGCGCAGCAGGTATTTGCGGGTGCCATCGGTCGAGACCTGTTTGGTCACGATTTCAGGGCGCAGAATTACAAAGTTCTCCGCCAGTTTGTTGCGGATGTCTTTGGACAGGTTGGTCATATGGTCAAAGGATTTCACGCCTTTAACGTATAGCCACTGCCAGATTTGGCCGTGGCGCATTTTGACCTGTTTTTCAGCGATGCCAACATTCGTCAGCGCCTCTGTCAGCTGGTCGCGTGTCATACCGATCAGGTTTGGCAAGGCGTCACCATCCTGCTTGCGCGGGATCGTCAGGACGTCTTGGGTGATCGGAGCGGCTGGTGCGGATGCGGACATTTTGAGACTCTCATTGAAAAAACCCCCAATCGCAGGGATTGAGGGCTGATATAGCATGTTTCGTACTTTTGGTAGACCCGTAGTGTTGAAATAGATAAACAGCCCGTGATTCAGGCCGTATTCAACGCAGTGTACCGATTTTTATCCGCAGCGTTTTTCAGCTTCTGCCAAGGCAGCCGTGAATCCGTTCAGCGAAAAAGTGTCTTTGGTTTGGGTGCCGCGCTTTGATTTTGCGGTCATGATGGCCGAAGAACCACGCTTCAAAGCTTCGCGGATTTTCTGGTCATCGTTTGCTGTTGCCGGCCAAGCGAATTCGCCGTCTACAAACAGGTCAAAATTGGCGTCGCCCACCAGCATATTCACTGGCTGATCGGGGTCAAACGGGTAGCCACCGGAAAAGGAAACCTGACCGTTGATGCCATTGGACGGGCGATAGGTCACCCATAGCAGAATGTCACCACGGCGCGCCGATACAACCTTGCCGCCGCGCGTGTTCACAACTTTGGTCGGCTTGGAGACAACCCAGCACTCTTTGGTGGGTTGATCTTCAACAAACACGGACCAATCGGTCTTTGCATCCACACGGTTGGTGGATTCCTGTGCGTAGGCAACGCTGGCTGCTGCCAGACATACAGCCATAAACCCACAAGTATATGCCATTGAACGGATCATTTTGGATCTCAGCCTCCGCGCTCTAGTTAGTGCTGAAACAAGTATCGGGTGTTGTCTCATCATTGCGATGGCCCTTTTCTACGGAAAAAATGTGGTTTTCTTGTGGCCTTTACCTAACCGAAATGGCAGTTATTTGACCAGTAGGCTGGCTAAAACGTCGCAGGTTTCGGCGGAAAATGGAGCATTAAGATGAATTCTTGGATAAATGTGGCGGAAGTGTGGCGTGGGTCGATCCTAGAGAGCGTTCACCGTGGTCGCGCAGTGGTTTGCGACTCGGCGGGGGATGTGATTGCCAGCTGGGGTGCGATTGATGGCGTGACCTATCCCCGGTCGTCCTGCAAGATGCTGCAAGCCCTGCCATTGCTGGAAAGCGGTGCTGCCGCGCGGTTCGGGCTGAATTCGGAACAACTGGCGCTGGCCTGTGCGTCCCATGAGGGGGCGCATATCCATACGGATCGTGTGACCACTTGGCTGGGCGATCTGGGTCTGGGCGAAACCGATTTGCGCTGCGGGCCGCAATTCCCCCGTGGCAAGGAAGAGCAGGAAGAGCTGATCCGCTTTGGCCAGAAACATGATCGCAGGCACAATAATTGTTCAGGCAAACACAGCGGATTTTTGACCCTGAACAAGCACTTGGGCGGTGATGCGGAATATGTGGACCCTGACCATCCGGTGCAACAGGCGATTTTGACTGCCTTTGAGGAAATGACCGGAGAGACTTCTCCCGGCTATGGGATCGACGGCTGTTCCGCCCCAAATCACGCCTGCACCCTGCGCGGGTTGGCCACGTCTATGGCGCGGATGGCAGATCCGTCGCGACTTGGGGCTGTGCGGGCACAGGCGGCAACGGATTTGGTTGCAGCGATGAAGGCCCATCCCGATCTGGTGGCTGGCAGCGGGCGGGCCTGCACCGAGTTGATGCAGGCAATGGACGGGCGCACTGTGGTAAAAACCGGTGCCGAGGGTGTCTTTATCGCTATCCTGCCCGAACGGGGGCTAGGCGTGGCGCTTAAGGTGCAGGACGGGGCCACACGGGCGTCAGAATGCGCCATGGCCGCGCTTTTGGTGCGTCTGGGTGTGGCGGATCCGAACCATCCCAGCGTGATGAAACGTCTGTGCCCCACACAGTATAATTTCGCCGGGCTGGAAACGGGCCGCATCGCCCCCGCAGAGGCACTTTATGCAGGCGGGGCGCAGGTTTAAGCGGCCCCTTGCTTACGGTTTGTTAAGATTCGGCTGGTAGCCTTTAGGTTAACGGCAGTGTCGATACAGCAAAGGGTGAAAGGGTAACGTTTCAAGCAGAGCCGCTTCACGACTGGTTGCTGACATAGTCGATGGCATGAAACAGGTTCGCGTCCCCCTGGCGGATCAAACGTCTGCTGATGGCGGCAATGGCCACATAATCATTCGCGTGGATGGCGCCCACCAGATCCCGTGCCACAACCGCAAAAGAGCGTAGACCGATTTGTTCGCTGATCCCGATCAACCCGCCTGCAATTTTCGCAGCCCGTGCCAGATCGCCGTTGGACAGGGCCGAATCCAGTCGACACAGCCTGTCAGACACTTCACAGGCCGCCCGTTCAACGATGTCGCGGCTTTGCCCCTGACCCAAAGTCGTCTTTAAGGTGTTCAGTGCCGTGGTTTCCAGCACAGGGTCTTCACGCAAGCGCAGAGTCGAGATTTTTTGTTTTTTCTGGAAGATAAAAGTCATAACCAACCCACTTTCAATTTGATGTCCCCGTTTTGAACCTAAGGTTCCCGGGTTTCCAAATTCTTACCTGTTAAAATTGAAGAGGTTGTAATTTTCCAGAAAGTTTAGGAAAAGGTGCTCAAACTTCTGGAGTTACGTGCGATGCATTTTGCCAAACCCTTACCCAGCTCTCTCGTCAAAAGATATCAAGGCTGGCACGCTACAACTTATACCGAAAACAAAGCGTGGTATATGAAGCTGGCTGACGAGGGCCAACACCCGCGCGCCATGATCATTTCGTGTTGTGATAGCCGTGTGAATGCCACGTCGCTGTTTGGGGCGGACACGGGCGAGTTTTTCATTCATCGCAACATCGCCAATCTGGTGCCCCCGTATGAACCGGATAGGGATTACCACGGCACCTCTGCGACCATCGAATTTGCGGTGAACACACTGCGTGTGGTGAATTTGGTGGTGATGGGGCATACCCAATGTGGCGGCGTGGCAGGGTGCCATGCCATGTGTTCGGGTCAGGCGCCGGAAATGGAAGAAGACACCAGTTTTGTGGGGCGCTGGATGGATATTCTGCGTCCGGGCTATGAACGCGCCGTTGCTGTGTCCAGCGACGAGGCGGCCCAGATCAAAGAACTGGAACGTCAAAGCGTGATGGTTTCGTTGGAAAACCTGATGACCTTCCCCTTCGTGCGCGAACGTGTAGAGGCCGAGGATCTGGCGCTTCACGGGGTTTCGGTGGATATTAAAACTGGGCGGATGTCGCAGTTTGATCCGGTTCAAAACCAGTTCATCGACGTGTGATCCCAGCTTGATCCGAACGAGGATCAGGCGGAAATTCATATAAAATTGTTTAAATAAATGGCGGTCCCTGCATCCAGAGGCCGCCATTTTTATGTTCTAAGGGGTGATCAGTTCGGCACGGGGATTTTGCCCGAAGGCCATTTCATCTGATAGCCGAATGTAACCTCTTGGGTGGTGCCTGCCGCCAGATCTAGGTTCCAGACCAGCACGCCGCGTTGACCTTTGCGGTTGGTTTCGTCAGGGCTGGGGCGGGCTTGCAGGCGTACGATCAGATCGTCATCCTCGGATGTGGGGATCACGTCCAGCAGCTGAACCGGCATGTCATAATCCAGCGCGGAAAACAGCGTGGTATTATAAGATTGCTCCACTTCGGACTTTGAGGTGATAAACCCGCTGTCCCCTTGCGCGACGTTCAGCGTATCCCGTTGCAGGCGGATGCCATACAGCGGGCCAAGACCGATGGGTTCGGTCTGGTTCGGGCTAAGCCGCGGCAAATATGTGGTGCCGATGGTGGTGCCATCCCGCGTCAGTTTTACCTGTCCTTCCAACAAGATACCGCCCGTGTTGTTTTTCAGGTCGGTGTACAGAAACGCATTGGTGTCCTGCGCGGCATTGGCCATGGCATAAAGGTCAACGGGGAAGGTCAGCGTATCAATATTGAACGTGGTAGAGTCGGTGGTCCAGTCAATGCTGTGCCCGCCGCCAAGGTCAAACAACAGGGTCTGGCCAGCGAAATTCGGGCCAGTGTTCTGGTCGGCAACTTCGACCATCGGGGCGGGCATGGGTTCGGCCACGCGCATGGTAACAGAGCTGCCGTAATCGCTGCGCGCAGAGGCGTTTTTGCGCATTGCGACTTCATCCTCCAGCCGTTTCAGCTGGGGATAGGGAATATTGGTGTTGGTGCGATCTTGCAGGTTGGCAGTCGACAGGGTGATGGCCACATCAGTCCAGTCATGCAGCGGCTTTTCCCCTTCGCGGGACAGGGACACAACGGCGGTGCGGTGCAATTGCAACGTGCCGGTGGCGCCTGTTTGGGTCAGATCGGCAGAATAGCTTGGCTGCCAATAGGCGGCTTGCAGATTGTCGAATTCCACCGTCACATCCTGCGCCTGCGCGACTTCGATCTGGGTGGTGATCTGCTGGACCTGTTCAAATGAAGCAGGTTCCAGCGCTTTGACCACCTCTGCTGCATGGGCCACATCCTCGCGCAGATCCTTGCGCTTTGGGTCCATCGCGGCCAATTCGGTGCGGGTTTGGGCGATGGTCTGCTGGGCGCTGCGGGTGATTTCAGCCAACGCTGCCGCAACGGATGCGACCTGATCTGCCTGCAAGGATTCGGTTTGTTTGCCAAAGCCGGCTTTGGCGGTGCTATGGGCCAGTTCTACCTGCAATTCAGCGGCGGCAATGGCAGCTTGTTTGGTTTCATAACTTTGCTCAAAGGCGCGTTGGGCAGCAAGGGTTGCATCCAGTGCATCCTGCGCGGCTTGCAGCTTGGCCGAGGCCAGATGACGGATCGGTGTGGCATGGCTGGTGGTCGCGGCTTGTGACACAACCCGCACCCCTGTGGCTTCGCCAAACCGCACATCCAGCACCGCGTTGGAATAGCCGTCAAAAGGCAGGGTCGCGACCAATGTATGCAAACCCGGCGTCAGGCTTAGCGGGGCGGCATAGGTCACCACACCGCCTTGTCCTGTGATCAAAGCCTCGGTGACTTTGGTGTCTAGGGTAAAGGTTTCTGCAAATGCCGGCAGGGCGGTGGTGGCAAGAAGGGCGGCCAAAAGCGGTTTCATGTTCAATTCCAGTCTTTCGAAGTCGTTGGATCACAGATTAGGCGCTGGGCGGTGAAACTCAACCCATGCACAGTCTGTGACGGGTGCGGGTCGGCGGTTCTTGGCGCAGGGCTAAAATATTTTGGAAAACCGGCGCCCGACCCACAAAAAAGCCCGCCTGTGGGAGCAGGCGGGCTTTGAAATTTAACAGCTGCGCTGGATTAGTTGCGCAGTGTGCCAACGACGAAACAAGCGCCATTTTTACCACGTGCATCGTTACAGGCTTTCAGCGCAGATTTACGTGCGACTTCCATATTGGAGGAAGAAGAAGCGGCAACGGTGACTTCGGGGCCGGGTTGGTCACAGCTCAGCTTTTTCGCATTGTGAACGCGTGGGGCTGCATAGACGGTGAACGCCGGTTTGTTAACGGATTCGGTCGCCATTTGCTGGATCGCATTCGCGCACAGACCTTTAGGCACTACCAATGTAATTTTGTCGCGAGCTGCGGCTTGTACGCCTGAAATTGGCATAGCGAGAACGGACGCAGCCACGGCTGCGAAAGCTGTGAAACGATAAACGTTCATTTTGGTTTTTCCTGAGATAAGTCGGAGAGCAATCCGTTAATTCTTGTCGCTTCCGATTGGCTGGAATTAGGGTTAAATGCCTTGCAAAACAACATATTTTTTCAACTTGCCAAACTATTTTAGAAGGCCATGTTTTTGTTCCAAATAAGCCGTGATCGCCCTTGTAACAAAGGGGTTACAGGTGGTTTTCTCGAAGCTTTGATTCGCGATTTTGGGTCGTTTTCCCCGCGTGTTTGACCCAGAAATAATTTCACCTCATTTATATCAGCCCGTTACAAATACCGCTTAGCGATCTGTGCAACCAAATTGTGGTTTACGGAGGCTATTTTGACCTATTCGAATGAAAATATTAGCGTCGAGGATGACGCAAAAAACGGGGGCTCGGTGTTGCAATGGGTGGCCGTTGCCGCGTTGGTCTATTTATTGATTTGCGCTGTCGGCATGATCGGCGGCGGCTTTAAAGCGGCGGCGGGCGGCCAAGCCAAAGAGCTGTTCGCTTTTGCCACAAACCCCTTTGCGGGGCTGGTGGTCGGGACGGTGGCAACGGCTCTGATCCAGTCCTCATCCACGGTGACTTCGATCATTGTGGGGTTGGTTGCGGGCGGTCTGCCGGTAGAAGTTGCGGTGCCTATGGTGATGGGGGCCAACATCGGCACCTCTATTACCAATACAATTGTGTCACTGGGCCATGTGCGGGCCAAAGACGAATTCCGCCGCGCATTTGCGGCCGCCACGGTGCATGACTTTTTCAACCTGATGTCTGTGGTGATTTTCCTGCCGCTGGAAATGGCCTTTGGTCTGCTACAAAAAACCGGCAGCGCACTTGCGGGGCTTTTTGTCGGCTCGGGCGAGGCGTCGATGAGCGGGCTGAACTTTGTCAAAGCCGCAACAGCGCCGGTGGTGGATGCGTCCAAACATATGTTCATCGGCAATTTCGGCGATGTGACAGGCGGCGTGTTCCTGATCCTGTTCGGCATTGCGCTGATCTTTCTGGCGATTGCTTATGTTGGCAAGCTGCTGAAACAGTTGATGGTCGGGCGGGCCAAGCAAATCATGCACACGGCGATTGGGCGCGGGCCGGTTTCGGGGATTATGTCGGGTACTGTGGTGACGGTTCTGGTGCAGTCCTCGTCCACCACAACGTCGCTGATGGTGCCGCTGGCGGGCTCTGGGTCGTTCGGGCTGCGCCAGATCTATCCCTTCACGCTGGGGGCGAATATCGGCACCTGTATCACCGCGCTGCTGGCGGCTACGGCGGTGTCTGGCAATGCCAATGCGGCCTTGCAGATCGCCTTTATCCATCTGGCTTATAATGTGCTGGGGGTGCTGGTGATTTACGGCCTGCCGTTCCTGCGGTTTCTGCCGGTGCGCGCGGCAGAATGGCTAGGTGCCACGGCGGCTGAAAACAAGCTGGCGGCGCTGGCCTATATATTGGGCGTGTTCTTTATCATACCGGGCCTCGCGCTGGGTCTGACGGCAATGTTGTAAGACAGGAGTTTACGATGAAAAACATCAAACTGATTTCCACAGAGAACCTTAGCAAGCTGGTTGCCGAAACCGAAGCCACGCTGGCGGAGTTAAAGGGAGAGGTGGAGCGCCGCGTTGAATCCCAGCAGCATGACGATGTGTCCCACTTGGAGCATCACTTCAAATCGGCCGAGTTGAGCCTGCAATCCATCAAAGATTTCATGACCTATTTACTAGAAGACATTCGCAGCAAAAAGAATTAACCCGACCGGCCCGCGATATTAGGGCCCCGAAGAATTGAAAAACCCCCGCGCCAGATTGGTGCGGGGGTTTCTTTAACAGTGTCGGTGAAAGGGCGGGTTAGCCCTTTTTCAGAACCCGACGGCCCAGCAGTTCTGCGATCTGTACCGCGTTCAGGGCAGCCCCCTTACGCAGGTTGTCAGACACGCACCACAGGTTGATGCCGTTTTCGATGGTGCTGTCCTGGCGGATGCGCGAAATATAGGTGGCGTATTCGCCCACACATTCGCGCGGCGTAACATAGCCGCCGTTTTCCCGTTTATCCACAACCATGATGCCCGGTGCTTCGCGCAGGATTTCGCGGGCTTCTTCTTCATCAAGGAAATCTTCAAATTCGATGTTGATGGCTTCGGCATGGCCGACCATCACAGGTACGCGCACACAGGTTGCGGTGACCTTGATCGACTTGTCGACGATCTTTTTGGTCTCGGCGACCATTTTCCACTCTTCTTTGGTGGACCCGTCTTCCATGAACACGTCGATATGGGGGATCACGTTAAAGGCGATGTCTTTGGTAAAGATGCCAGCGGGCAGTTCTTGGCCCGGGACATACATGCCTTTGGTCTGACGCCACAATTCATCCATGCCCTGCTTGCCAGCGCCGGAAACGGATTGATAGGTGCTCACCACAACCCGCTTGATTTTCGCGCGGTCATGCAGGGGTTTCAGCGCAACAACCATCTGTGCAGTGGAACAGTTGGGGTTGGCGATAATGTTCTTTTTGGAATATTCCATGATCGCATCCGGGTTACATTCCGGCACGATCAACGGCACTTCCGCATCATAGCGGTACAGCGACGAGTTGTCGATCACCACACAGCCTGCTTTGGCCGCGATGGGGGCGTATTGTTTCGTCGCCTCAGAGCCGACAGCGAACAGGGCCATGTCCCAACCCGTGAAGTCGAAGGTGTCCAAATCCCCGGTCTTCAGTGTCTTGTCGCCATAGCCAACTTCCGTTCCCTTGCTTTTGCGCGATGCAAGCGCTGCAATTTCGTCGATTGGGAACTGGCGTTCAGCCAGAATATTCAGCATTTCGCGGCCCACATTACCAGTGGCGCCTACGACAACAACACGGTAGCCCATGTAGGTTCTCCTAGAGTTTGTTTGGTCAAATCCCTTGCGGGATGATTTGGACGAAATCCCTTACGGGACGAGGCCTCATAACGGGGATTTGGACCAAGGGGAAGGGGGCGCGGCCTTGCGGCGGGCCTGTGGCACCCATTTGCCGACAATTCGCGACGTTATCGAACAAAATACCGTGAAAACATGTCTCAAATGCGCGGTATTTGGAATTCGGGTTTTACCTTTGGATTCATCTTTGAGTCGTATCCCAGCGCTGAACTAAGGTCAGCAAAGGGACTCTGCTATGAAAAATTTTGGCCCCGCTCGGGCAGATGGCGAAGATGGTGTCGTAACCAATGGTACGCGCAAGAATGACACCATCGAAGGTACGGATTTTGTGGATACGGTGAATGGCGGCGTAGGTGACGATGTCCTGATCACCGAAGACGGCAATGATCTGGTTGCGGGTGATCTGCTGGGGGATGAATGGTCTTTTGTAGACGGCGTCTGGGTCTATGATCCGTCGCGGATCAATTGGGACGGGGTTATTGAACGCAACTATGATGATGTGATCACTGCGGGCGGCGGCAATGATGTGGTGCTGGGCAATGGCGGCAATGACCGTTTGTCGGGAAACGCAGGCAATGATCTGATCAACGGCGGCACGGGCAACGATCAGGTTTACGGGGGGCGGGGCAAAGACATACTGAACCTTGAAGACGGTGACGACTATGCCGAAGGCGGCGAAGGCGCGGATACTATTAACGCGGGCAAGGGCGATGACGTGGTCTACGGTGACGGATCGCGCAAGAACCTTTTGGCAGCCTCTATTGACGATGCGGTGGCCACCAGCTTTTCCCAGTTTGGCGCCAGCGGGAACTGGGACATTCTGGTGGCGGATGGCAAATCCTCCATGTCCCAAAGCCTGAGCACGGAAAAAGGCGTCAGCTATCAAATATCATTCGATCTGGCTGCAAACATAGAAAAAGGCAGCTCTGCCGCCGCGGTAGAGGTGCTTTGGAACGGGACGGTTGTGGGCAGTTTTGAAACATCCTCGGGGTTGTATTCTGCCCATAGTGTCGATGTGGTCGGCTCTGGCGCATCCGGCGTCATTACCTTTCGCGAGATTGCCTCTGGCACACCGGATGGTCCTGAAATTCTGACGGATGGGCCGGTGCTTTATTATGAAAAGTCTGTCGAGATTAACGGTAGGGCGGTAGATGTGTCCGCCTTCGCGCCCGGACAGGCGCTTTTATATCAGGTGATCAGCGGCCATCTGAAGGCTTTTGACACGGCCACCAATACCTACAGTGATATTGGGGATGCGGCAGGGTTCAGCATCAATGCCATCGGTTATAACCAACAGGACGACCTGATCTATGGCCATGCCAAAGGCGTGGGTGTGGATCATTTGGGCAGGGCCGTTGCGGTCGGGGATCTGGTCATGTTCGACGCCAAGGGCAACGCCTATACGCTGGGGACCACAGGGGCGGCCTATTTTGTCGGTGACTTTGACGATAGCGGCAATTTATGGGCTTTTGACCACCGCTTGAATGCGATTTCCAAGATTGACGTGGATAATTTCGACGCCTTCGGCAACCCTGTGGTCACACGGTATTTTGTACCTCACGACCTGTTTTCCGGCCCGATCTACGATATTACCTATAGCAGCGATGAAAACGTATTTTACGCGATTGTGACGCCCAAGAAAAACGGCGGCAACGGTCAGATCATGCGGATTGATCTTTCAGACTTGGACAAAGGCGGGAATCCGACGTTTGAAAGCCTTGAAATCAACCGCACGCTGTTTGGCGCGGATTTCAAAGATGGCATGCCCAGAGGCGCATTCGGCGCGGTCTTTATGGATGGGGATGGCAACCTGTACTTCGGGCTGAATTCCGGCGATCATGATCTGGATGGCACAACAGGCGCCAAAGGCGCGATCTATCAGGTCCATGCCGATTGGGATGGCGGGGCGGCCTATGTGCAATTCATGGCCGAGGCGGAAAGAACCGGCAACAATGACGGTGCCGTAGACCCCCGTTCTGGCGATCCATTTGAAATCCGCGAAACCGACGCCCCGTTCTTTCTGCGGGAACCAACCCTTGTCAGCCGCGAAGGCGAAGATGACGTGTTGCGCGGCGGGACTGGGGCAGACCTGATCTATGGCGGCGCGGGCAATGACCGGTTGAATGGCGGGGTGGGTGCAGACCGGCTTTATGGTGACGAAGGTGATGACCGCATTCAAGGGGCCAAAGGCGATGATGTGATCTATGGAGGCGACGGCAACGACAAGACTATTGACGGCGAAGGCAACGACCGGTTTTACGGCGGCGATGGCAGGGATTATGTCCACGGCGGTGTTGGCGATGACCAGATCTATGGCGGCGCAGGTGTTGATAAACTGGTCGGCGGTGCAGGATCAGATACGATCGACGGCGGCGCGGGAAATGACAATCTGTGGGGTGGCAATTTCACCGACGATGGGGTCACAGATGTGTTTGTCTTTAAGGGGCAAAGCGGCAAGGATTATATCCACGACTTCGATGCTGGAACGGATAAGATCGACCTGTCGGCTTTCCGTATCAATTACACGAAATTGCTGGAATACGCCGAAGATAAAGGCTGGGCTACGGTGATCGACCTCTACGCTTTTGACGGCGGGGTTGGCGGTGACAGAATCGTCATGCCCGATGTCACATTGGATGACCTGTCAGAGTCCAATTTCCTTTTCTGACAGAACTTCCCGATTTCGTGAACCGCGCACCAAGACCCTTGGTGCGCGGTTGTTAAGACTTTAGGGTGCGGGGATGAAACAGATTTTGCATCTTGCCCGAACGGTCCTTCCAGTGCTTTGCTTTTCAGCTGTGTCGAGCGCTGCGGACACTGCGGTGGTGGAGCAGGTACAGGCCCAGAAATCGGGCCAGACTTGGACCTTTTCAGTCACCCTTCGTCACGCCGATACGGGATGGGATCACTATGCGGATGGTTGGGGTGTTTACCTGCCGGATGGAACCGAACTTGGCTACCGCATTCTCACCCACCCGCATGTAGAAGAACAACCTTTCACGCGATCTTTAAGCGGTGTGGTTATTCCCCAAGGGACCGACTCTGTAGTGATCATTCCCAAAGACTCGGTACATGGAACGGGCGAAGGTTTCAGCGTCAAACTGCGATAAGTCAGGTTTTAGGCACGTGATGATTCGCAGGGGCTTTAACCATCAAGGGTGGAGCCGCTTTGGTCGACTCTATTTAGGAATGAATTATTCAAATTGAACTTGTTTTGTTGACGTAGAGAAAAGCGGATTCTGGCGAAGATAACGTGGATTTAACCCTTGCGGTCTAACACTAAGGCTCTCAAAATTGGCCCGAGGATGGGCTTTGAAGCTGGGTAGAGTGTAAAATAAACCACCAGTAGAATTGGTAACTGTTAGTAGGGGTTGTTATGGCAGTGTTATTCGCAAGTGTATTCGTGATGGGGTTGATAGCTGGCTTTGTTCTACTCGCATTGATGCTCGCATTTTATGGCTAGGGGGCTGTCTGCCGACAGTGCCGAAACGCCAAAATTCGCAGTCTGTTTTCTGTGATAAACTTACAAAGACATGATCAGGCACCCGCCACGCTTTAAAACACGGCAGGTGCTTTTTCGTTGGTCAGGACATTGCGGAGCCGAACAGGTTCGGCCCTGTCATCAGATGAACGCCGCCATCCAAGGGCAGGATCGCACCCGTCACATAGGCCCCTGCGGGCGAGCATAAAAATAGCGATGCGCCCTGAATATCGGATGGCTTCCCGATCCGCCCAAGGGGAACATCACCACCAACGGCTTTGGCTTGCTCTTCCTTGGCGGTGGCAAAAGCGGTCATTTTGGATTGGAACGGCCCTGGTGCCAAAGCATTGATTGTGACCCGTTGGCCCGCCAACTCTTTGCCCAGAATTGCTGTCAGGTGATGCACCGCAGATTTCGACGCGGAATAGCTGTAAGCTCCGTCCGCCATCGGATGTTTGCCCATAACAGACCCAAGGTTCAACACGCGGGCCGGATCATCGTCGCTGGCGGTTTCAATCAGCAATGGCAGTAATTGTTGGGTCAGATGAAACAGCCCCGCCACATTCACATTCATCACCTTTTCCCAAGCGGAATGGGGGAACTGACCCAAGGGTGCGCCCCAACTGATGCCCGCATTATTCACCAGAATATTCAGCTTGTCGGTGCGCGATGTGACCTCGGCCACGATGGCGTTGATACCCTCTTCAGAGGAAACATCGCCGGAAAAAGCCTCGACGCTGCCGGCGGGGTTGGTGCCGTTGATGGTGGCGGCCATTTCTTCGACTTGGTGCAATTTGCGCGAACAGATGATCACGCGTGCGCCGGCATGGGCAAAGCCCTGTGCCATCATCGCGCCAATGCCCGATCCGCCGCCAGTGATAAGGGCTGTTTTGCCTGAAAGGCCGAAAAGTTCGTTAAGCATAAGTTTGTCTCTCCCTTGGGTGCCGTAGCGTGGTTGTTGACAGCTTACGCGGTGGGCTATTGTGATGCCAAGCAAATTGCCGCTTGGACGCGGCGTCACATTTAGGAGCACCCCATGAGCGACCTGCCAGAGCAAACGTTTTCCGTCATTCAAAAGCTAGAGGGCTATTCCGGCCGATCCGAAGGCCCGGCCATTGACGATGCGCGTGCGTATATTGAGGATGGTTTTTTGCCGATGCCCAACCCCGCGGCAGGTCAGGTTCTAATCAAACTGCGCATGGCCTCGGTCAATCCATCGGATTTGCATTTCATCAAAGGCGAATACGGCCAACCCTGTGTCAAAGGGGCGGCGGCAGGCTTTGAAGGCTGCGGCGATGTTGTGGCGGCTGGGGCAGGTGCCGAAGGTCTGGTCGGCAAACGGGTCGCCTTTGTGGCGGCCGGATCTGGCGCGTGGTCGGAATTTTGCGTGACGCAAGCCGCCATGTGCATTCCGCTGCACCCCGCCGTTAAAGACGAGGACGGCGCGGCGCAAATCGTGAACCCGCTGACCGCAATTGCCATGGTGGACATCGCGCAAAAACACGGGGACGCCTTTGTAATTTCCGCAGCGGCCAGCCAATTGGGCAAGCTGATGATCGGTTTGGCGCGGGATAAGGGTCTAAAAACCATCTGTCTGGTGCGGCGCATGGACAGTGCCGATGCCCTGCGCGCGCTGGGCGCGACCGAGGTTCTGGATGTCACGGCCCCTGATTTTGACGCGGCTTTTGCCGCCGCCAGCCGTGCCCTAAAGCCGCGCGTGTTTCTGGATGCGGTTACGGATTCTGTGTCAGAGCGGGTGTTTGTGGCCATGCCAAACAACGCCCGTTGGGTGACTTATGGCAAGCTGAACCCCGAACTGTTTCCTATGACCCAAATGGGCCAGTTGATTTTCCAGTCCAAAGTGATTGAAGGCTTTTGGCTGACCCGTTGGATGCAAGAGAACGGCAATCTGATGGCGGAACTGGCGAAAGAGGTTCAGACCCGTTTTGCCGATGGTCGCTGGTCCACCGATGTGGCCACCTATCTGCCCCTGCGCGATGTTGTTAGTGGCTTGGCTGCGGCAACACAAATCAAAGACGGCAAAATCATGATTACCCCGTAATTTAGGCCCTAAACAGAGTTGACGGGATGGTTTTGGGCCATCCCGTCAGTCTCCCCTGCTGGGTGGCCTTAAAGGCCTTCCACCGTGATCCTCCACATGGACCTTTCCCCTCCCAGAGTGGTCAGCGGGACGCTTCGGTGAAACTCAATTCTAAATCCGCGACCAAACCTGCCCGTCGCACACACGGCCTTTGCAGCCGGAAACATGCAATGAACTGCCTTTCAGAACCATGCCAGCTTTGGCTTTGACGTTCAAAAGCGGCACAACCACAGTGCCGTTTTCATAGACGCCATTGCCTTTCGGCTCGACCCCCCAAAACAGCTCTTTGCCGACGTTTTTGGTTTTCACTTCATTGCCGGAGGGATCAAAGGCTTTGACCACTTTGCCGCAAAGATTGGCGCCGCATTGGCGCACTTCGATGTGGGAGGTCAGGTTCTTACGATCCGGTTGCGTTCTCCACAGACCGACAGCGGGATCCCCCGCAGATGCTGTTGTGGCGAATGTCAGAGCGGCAAACAACGTCGCCAAAGTGGACTGAACGCGAATGTTCATGGCAAACTCTCAGATAAGAAAGATCGCTTGCGCAGGGTCAGGAATATGACCTGCGGGCAATGAACTTAATACGGGATTCGGGGGCGCTGTTCAAATCACTATTTGTTACATATGGGCGTTGTAAATAAGGGGCCTGCCGCCCCCGCCCGCCATGCGGGCTCCCCCGTGGATATTTGAAGAAAATGGAGTTTGGGGGCACTTTGTTTTGTTATTTCAGCAGCTCTTTGGTGAGGGGAGATTGAGGGTCTGTCAGGGCTTCGATGACGGAAAAATGGTGTTGTTTCGGGGCGTAAACGTCAGAGGCCTTGATGCCTGCGCGGGACCATGTTTCAGCGATGATCCGGTTCTGGCGCAGGAATTCAGGCCGCTCGCCCGCGCCGACCCAGAAGGTGACGGAGGTGTCGGGTCTTGCGGTGTTCAGGGCGGGGCTTTCGGCGCTGGCCTCTTCGCTATCCAGTTGCAGGGAGGTGTTCATATCGGTGTGGACCAGCGGGCGCAGGTCGTGGACGCCTGAAATAGACACTGTGTGGTCGATGCGGTTGGTGACTTCGGGGGGCAGGCCGCTGTCGATGCAATTCATCCGAGACACCAGATGGCCGCCTGCGGAATGGCCTGTCAGGCGCAAGGGGCCGGTGGTTCGGGCTGCAATTGCGCTGACGGCGGCGGCGATTTCTGTGGTGATTTTGGAAATCCGCACATCCGGTGCCAAAGTGTAACTGGGGAAGGCGACCGACCAGCCCTGCGCCAGTGGTCCTGCGGCCAGATGGGACCAGTAGCTTTTGTCGAATTGCAGCCAATAGCCGCCGTGTACAAAGATCACTGTGCCTTTCGGGGGGCCTTTCGGGGTGCCTTCAGGGTGGAACAGGTCGAACCAGTTGCGCGGGGCGGGGCCATAGGTTTGGTCAAGCGCCGCGTTTTTATGGGCTTTGCGAAAGGCCGCAGCGCTGTTTGTCCATTTTTCGATATAGCTTGCGGCGTTGTCGATATAAGCGCCATTCGCGAAAGCGTCGTTCCAGTCGATCATAATACTCTCCAGTTTGGGAAGTTTGAGCATGGTTCTGGCAAAATGAAAACCGTGTCATTGACGCCGCCTCTGTTTCAGGGGAGATTCCAGCGGAATGCGAGTCAGCAAAAGGGCCATGTCATGAACACTGTTTTTATCCAAATCCGGTGCAAACCCGGCTCGACCTATGCTGTTGCGGATGAAATTGCCCTGCGTGAAAACTATGCCGAGCTGCATTCCACCAGTGGCGATTGGGACTTGCTGCTAAAGCTGTACATCCCCGAGGGTGAAGACACGGGGCGGTTCATCAACGATTATATTCTGGATATTGTCGGGATTGAGCGCACCCATACCATCCTGACGTTCAAAGCGTTTTAAAGCCTTTTATACGGCTAATTAGACCGCGAAATGGCGTGCCTGTGCGGGGGTCATTCCCGTCCAGTTGTGGAAGGCGCGGTAAAAGCTGTTGGGGTCGCGAAATGCCAACAGGTAGGAAATTTCTTCGATGCTGATATTGTCCATCCGCAGGTAATGCATGGATAATTCCGAACGGGTGGCGTCGAGGACGATCTGGAAGCTGCTGCCCTCGGCCTGAAGATGCCGTTGCAGGGATCGTTTGGACAGATACAGTTTCTGGCAGGCGGCTTCGACCGAGGATTGCCCGCTTGGCAGCATTTCATACAGCGCATCGCGTAGGCGGTCGCAGGTCGGGGTTTTGCCGGTTTGGGCCTCTAGTTTGCGTTGGAGATCAGTTTCGAAATAGGCCCACAGGTTGGGGTTTTCAGTCACAAGACGGCGTTCGGCATCATCGCGCGAAATGGTCAGAGACACGGTTTCCCCCCGTGTGATGCGGATGCCCAGATGTTGTTCGATTTCTTTGGCGTCCGGTGGCAGCAGCGGCAGGCTGGCAGAAAGTGGCACCACATGTTCCGCCGTGGTTGTGCGAATCAGCTCGACAAAAAACACCAGATCCATGGCACCCAAAACAACCGGCAGGTCCAGATCGGGTTCGGTAGATTTGATCGTCAGGGTCAGGCGGGTTTCATCGGTGCTGATGGCCAGTTGGATCGGCCCGATCAGTGGTTTAAAAATGGCGATGCGGTTCAGCCCCGCCTGCACCGATTGGGAACAGGTAAAGGCCAGAACCACCGACCCGAAAATCCCATGGGCCAGGGATTTGCCCAGAAATACCGCAAGATCGGGCTTTTTATATTCATCGGTGGCGGCATCCCACAGCGCAAAAATCTGGTGGGGCAGCAGGCCGCGATCATCGTGGTCAAAGTAATCGGGCGGCAGACCTGCACGGCGCAGCACGTTCTTCGGCTCGATTTTCAGCAGGGCACACATGGTCTGCATGTCCTGTGCAACGTGATAGCGGGTTCGTTTGTTCATCATCATTTTATAGAGGCGCGGTTTGGGCTCTGGAACGGTGCAGAGTCTATTTGGCACAGTTTGTTAGTAAAATGGCGCGGTTTGCAAGTAACAATACGGTGTGGACGCCCTATATTCGGTTAAATCCAAACCGCAAAGGATATCACGTTGAAACTGACCGTGAATGGAACCGAGCATTCGGTAGATGTTGAGCCAGAGATGCCGCTGCTGTGGGTCTTGCGCGATGAACTGGGCATAACGGGGCCGAAATACGGCTGCGGTATTGCGCAATGTGGGGCCTGTACTGTGCATATTGACGGGATGGCAGTGCGATCCTGTTCGGTGCAGGTCGGAGAGGTCGAGGGAGATGTGACCACCATTGAGGGTCTTGGAACACCCGACAGTTTGCACGCGGTTCAGGCCGCTTGGATAGAACATCAAGTGGCGCAATGTGGCTATTGCCAGTCGGGTCAGATCATGGCGGCAGCGTCATTTCTGGATATGAACAGCGAACCGACAGACGACGATATTGACAACGCCATGTCCGCCAATCTGTGTCGCTGTGGCACCTATCCCCGTATCCGCGAGGCGGTAAAAACCGCCGCCGCCAAATTGAACGGAGCATAAGAATGGGACGTTTGCGAACAATTGGACGGCGTGCTTTTCTGGCGGGATCGGTGGCTATGGTGGGCGGCGTGGCCTTCGGGTTTTATCTGTATAAAAAACCTTTGGAAAACCCGCTTCTGGATGATCTGGCGGATGGCGAGGCGGCCCTGACACCCTATGTGAAAATCGACGCGAACGGGATCACGCTGATCACACCGCGTGCCGATAAAGGTCAGGGCGCCTATTCGGTTCAGGCGGCGATGATCGCAGAAGAACTGGATGTGGAACTGGACCAGATCACGGTTGATCCGGGCGTGCCCAGTGCGGCCTATTGGAATACCGCCTTGGCAGATGAGGCGGTGCCCTTTCCGTCGACTGACCAAGGGGCAATGGCCACGGCGGTGCGCGGCACAATGGGCGCGGTGATGAAAATCATGGGCATGCAGGTGACGGGCGGGTCCAGCACGGTGGCCGACGGTTATGAAAAACTGCGCATTGCTGGGGCTGTCGCGCGGGAAACCTTAAAGGCAGCGGCGGCGCAGAAAACGGGTCTGGCAGTTGCGGATCTTAAGACTCTTGGCGGGGCAGTGATTTTGCCGGATGGAACGGCGATCCCCTATACTGAACTGGCTGAAATTGCAGGGAAAATAGACCCTGTAACGCAGGTTGAATTGCGCAAGCCCGATCAGTGGCGTTTGATCGGAAAACCCATGCTAAGGGTCGATACGGTGGCCAAATCTACGGGCACGCTAACCTATGGTATAGACACCAAAATCGACGGAATGCTGCATGCAGCGATTGTGTTGAACCCACGGCAGGGTGGGGCGATCAACGGCTATGATGCCAGTGCCGCAAAAGCCATGCGCGGGGTGCAAAAGATCGTGCCTGTGACGGGGGGTGTCGGGGTGATTGCCGATAACACATGGCGGGCATTTCAGGCGGTGGCGGCGATTGAGTGTGATTGGGGACCAGCGGTTTTTGCACCTGAAATGGCGGATCATTGGGCAGAATTGTCCAATGCTTTTGACACCGATCCTGACAGTCAGGGCCGCGATGACGGAGATGTTGAAACCGCGCTAGGGGATGCGCCGTTGCGGGCCGAATACCGCGCGCCTTATCTGGCCCATGCGCCACTGGAACCGATCAACGCGGTTGTGCTGGTTGGCGACGAGCGGGTGGATGTTTGGACAGGCACGCAAGTACCGCGGTTTACCCAGAATAATGTGGCGAAAATTGCGGGGGTTGATGCGGATCAGGTGCATGTGCACGCCATGATGATGGGCGGCAGTTTCGGTCATCGCCTTGAAGACGAGGTGGCGCGGCGCTGCACTGAACTGGCCCTGGCGGTGAAGGGCACGCCGGTTAAGTTGACCTTTACCCGAGAACAGGATTTCGCCCATGATTACCTGCGTCCCGCTGCGATTGCGCGGATGGCGGGGGCGGTTGAAAACGGGCAAGTGAAAGCTTTGGATTTGGCGGTTAGCGCACCTTCGGTTATGGACTCGCAGATGGGCGATCGGCAGGGGATTTTCATGCCCGGTCCTGATTCCTCCATTTCGCAGGCGCTTTGGGATCAGCCTTATGCCATTGCGAACTATCGGATTACGGCGCACCGCGCAAAAAATATGGCACCTGTCAGCTCTTGGCGCTCGGTCGGGGCGTCGCAAAATGCGTTTTTCCAAGAGGGTTTTCTGAACGAGTTGATCCACGCCGCAGGCGGCGATCCGATGGAACAACGTCTTGCCCTGTGCAGCCATGATGTATCGCGCAAAGTGCTGGAAACCGTGGCTGAAATGTCAAACTGGGGCAGTGATTTGGGACCGAACCGCGGGCGCGGCGTGGCGTTTTGCATGTCCTTTGGCACCCCCGTGGCCGAGGTGGTTGAGGTGACCAACACCCCTGATGGGATCAAAATTGATAACGTCTGGGTGGCCACCGATGTGGGGCGGGTGATTGATCCGGTGAACTTTGACAATCTGGTGAAAGGCGGCGTGGTCTTTGGGCTGGGTCATGCGATGAACTGCGAAATCACCATTGGTGATGGCGGAATCGAGCAGTCGAATTATCATGAATACGAGGCGATGCGCATGTACCAATGCCCGAGGATTGAGGTGCGGGCTTTGGAAAACGGCACCCATATTCGCGGCATCGGTGAGCCCCCTGTACCCCCTGCCGCGCCCGCTTTGGCGGCAGCGATTTTTGATGCAACAGGCACGCGGTTGCGCGAAATGCCGTTTAACAAATTTGTGGATTTTGTATGAACCTGATTTTGAAAAAGGGTCTTTTGGGTCTGGCTGCGGTACTGACTTTATCCAGTCCGATCCGCGCCGAGGAAAATGTTGCTCAGCAACCAGAATTAGGCTCTATCTCACAGGAAGAGGGTCTTGAGGCTTGGGGTCGCATGTTCGAAGTGGTCTCGCATCCGCGCTGTTCCAACTGTCATGTGGGGCCAAGTGATCGGCCGATGTGGTCTGGTCCAAGTTATGGGAAAACCCGCCCGCACGGGATGAATATTCTTGCGGGTGACAGCCGGATCGGGGCGGAAACGCTGGTCTGTTCCACCTGTCATTTAGGGTCTACTTCCGATGTACCCCACACCCCGCCTGCGGTAGATGACGATTGGCGTTTGGCCCCGGTTGAGGCAAATTGGTTCGGCCAGTCCGCCCCTGTGATCTGCGCGCAATTGCGCGATCCAGAGTTGAACGGCGGGCGCAGTTATCAGGAAATTGCGGATCATCTGGGTCATGATGTGATCTTGCACTGGGCTTGGACGCCTGGCGGCAACCGCGAGCCTGCGCCTTATTCCCTAGAGGAACACATGCAGGATATTCTGATTTGGGGGGCGGCTGGTATGCCCTGCCCCGACGGGGGGACAGGCGATTGATAGGGGCTATTGGGGTTTGGGTTTCTGCGTGTCCGACCCTGCCTGCATTCCATATAGAAAGGCCTGCATCATGGCGGGGCCATCCGCTGGGGGCGCAGTTGCAGCATGCGCGCGGGGGGGCTCGGGGTCTTTGCCGCCAAAGCCGATAAGGCCGATCACCAACAGGCCGATGCCCATATACCCACAGCCCAAGACCGATGCGGCAAAGGCCGTATCATAGGCGGTGGACAGGTAAATCCACAGGCTGACCGTCAAGAAACCCGCACCCACAAGGATACAGATCACGCCTCCACACAGGATGCCCGCCTTGCGGGCCGCCCGTGCAGTGGCGTGTTTTAGATGCGTCAGCATATCAGCGGCGCGCGTTCATCATGCCGACCAGAAAGCCAAGACCCGCAGCAATGCCAAGGGCCGTTGCCGGCTGCGCTTTGACAAAGTCGTTTGCGTGTTCATGGGCATCTTTGGCGCGGGAGGTCACGGCCTCGGCGGCATGGATGCTTTTTTCACGGGCAGCTTCGATCTTATGGGCGGCGGCATCTGTCAGATTGGCGCGTTTGGATTTGCCCAAATCGCTGATGGTGCCTGTCAGATCACTTAAATCCTTGCGCAGGGTTTCGATCTGATCGCTCAGATCTGCAACGGTGGTCTCTTTTGCTGATCCATTTGTTGCTGTGCGTGCCATGTCGGAACTCCTTTGGTTATTCGTTGCGTTTGTACCTGACTAACGCGCCTTCTGCGGATTGGTTCCAAACCGGGCGTAAAAATTATTTTGGAACTTTTCCGGCGACCTGCGTGTTGGTTCTGCATGAGAGCGTCGACTCTGGCGCAAGACATTTAGAACGGAAGGAAGTGTTATGTTGTATTGGGCTGTAATTTTCTTTGTTGTGGCAATCGTTGCGGCGATTTTCGGGTTTGGCGGCATAGCCTCTGCCTCTGTCGGGATAGCACAACTGTTGTTCTTTATCTTTGTCGCCTTGTTTGTGCTGACACTGGTTGTTCGGGCTGTACGCGGCGCCTCGCGCTAAGCGGCCTGTCACCAACCCTCCCCCCTGAAAAAGCGGCCTTGGTACTTTGTGCCGGGGCCGTTTTAACTAACGAAAGGATTATTTTATGACCTCTCCTTTGAATGTAGTTCCGTCTGAACATGATGTGAAATCCGGGGTGCAAAACCCCGATGGTTTGGCGCAAGGCTTGCGCGATGTGCTGGCGGATACCTATCGCTTGATGTTCAAGACCCACGCCTATCACTGGAATGTGGAAGGTCCGCTGTTCTTTTCGCTGCACAAGCTGACCGAGGAGCAATACCAGAACCTGTTCGAAGCGGCCGATGTTCTGGCCGAGCGTATTCGCGCGTTGGGGCAAATGGCGCCGTCGAAAATGGCGGGAATTCTGGCGGATTCGGTGATTGCGGATCTGGATGACCAACCTTCTGCCGGGGATATGGTGGCGGATCTGGCGAAAGACCATGAGGCCGTCGCCCACCGGATGCACGCGTTGGTACGTTTGGCAGGAAAACACGGTGACGTTGTGACCGAAGACCTAGCAACGGCCCGTTCCGCGTTTCACGAACAAGCCGTGTGGATGCTAACAGCGATTTCCGCGAAATAAGCTTGCCACAAAAAAAGAAAAGCCGCCCCGCTGCGATAACAGCGGGGCGGCTTTTTCATGTCCGGTTGAACTTATTACCCTTTAAGCGAGGCTGTTGACGCAAAGAACATCGCTTGGCTTACGGCCGACTGGATTTGTTCTTCTTTATAGGGTTTGGCGATCAGGAACGCGGGTTCGGGGCGTTCGCCTGTCAGCAGGCGTTCGGGGAAAGCGGTGATGAAAATAACCGGTGTATCGCCCAAGTCTTTGAGCAGATCGTTAACCGCATCAATGCCAGATGAATTATCGGCCAGTTGGATGTCGGCCAGAATCAAATCAGGTTTTGTGCTGTTGCCGATTTGCACAGCAGAACTGCGGGTGCGGGCGATGCCTGTGACCGTGTGGCCCAAATCGGTGACAATCGCGCTGATGTCGGCGGCGATGATCGGCTCGTCCTCGATGATCATGATCCGGCCGGAAATGCTGTTTTCCATATCCTTGCGCGCGGTGCTGACCAAATGGCGCACGTCATCGCGGGAAATTTCCATGATCAGCGCGATTTCCTGAATTGAGAAATCTTCAACCGTGGACAAAAGCAATGCCTCGCGTGTGTTGGCCCCAAGGGCGGCGAGGTGTTTATAGGCGTGACCCAAGTCCCCGGCATCATCCTGCGTTATCGGCGCACCCGTGCTGGACCAGATCGCATGAAAGCATTTGAACAAGCCGCCTTTCACCGAAAGCGTGTCATCAAAGATCGACCGATCCTGCAAAATCGCCTCTAGGGTCGCGACTGCATATTTATCACCGCTGTTCTGTGCTCCGGTCAGCGCACGGGCATAGCGGCGTAAAAACGGCAGTTCGCGGGCTATCTGATCAGAAAAATCTTCGTTCGAGTGCGTGGTCGACATTTTTTTAGCCTTTTTTTGTTATTCTATGGAACCAAACGCATTGCTTGCGCGTTTGGTTCCGTAATGTGATAATATTTTTGAGTAACTGAAGCTATGGGCCATATGGACAAGAGCAACGAAAAAGAAAAAGAGCGGGTCGCCACCTTGATAGATCAAAATCTGAAAATGATATACTCGGATTTGGCCAAAGAGGAGCTTCCGGACAGATTCAAGGATCTTCTGGCAGTACTCAAGGCACAAGACGCTGGTAGCAAGGACACAAAATAATGTCCACAGATCCAAGATCCGAGCTGGTTGATCATCTTCCGGCACTGAGGGCGTTTGCCTTGAGTTTGACGCGCAATTCAGCGACAGCAGACGATATGGTGCAGGACGCTGTTGTCAAAGCCTGGACAAATATCGACAAATTTGAAGCGGGCACCAAGATGCGGGCGTGGTTGTTTACCATTCTGCGCAACACCTATTATTCAAGCCTGCGCAAAACCAATCGCGAAGTGGCGGATGTGGACGGGGTGTTCACCGAAACCCTGTCTGTCAAACCCGATCATGACGGGCGCATGCAGTTGGGTGATTTCAAAAAGGCCTTCGAAACCCTGCCCGATGAACAACGCGAGGCGTTGGTGCTGGTGGGTGCATCGGGTTTTACCTATGAAGAAACCGCCAATATGACAGGCGTTGCTGTTGGGACTGTGAAAAGCCGTGTTAACCGTGGCCGCGAACGTCTGTCCGAATTGTTGCAACTGGCCGAAGGAGACCCGATGGAGCTGACAGATTCTGCCACCATGGCGGTGATCACCAATGCTGGCCCCGTTCAGCGGTGAGCTTTGAACCCGAAAACAAGCCGAAATGGTATCAAAGCCTGCGGGTTCGTCTGATTTTGATGATGTCTTTGGCGTTGTTGCCAATCGGGTTAATTGCGCTGGTGCAGACCAACACTGTTACCACCAAAGGCCGCCAAAACGAAGAAATGGCTTTGCTGGCGCTTACTGAACAGGCGGCTCTGAAAGAGCGGTTGATCATCCAAAGCGCCTTTGGGGCCGCGCGGGGATTTGCGGCAATGTTGTCCGATAATGTGGATGACACTCTCCGCTGCTCGCGGGCTTTGTCAAAGCTGGTGCGCACCAATGACCGCTACAGTTTTGCCGATGTGATTTTACTCTCGGGCGAACACACCTGTGCGTCTGACGATCAATCAAAACGCGCCATCGCCTTTCCCGACATCACCGAAATCGCGGCCGCAGGCAAACCCGCTGTCATCACCAAGCGCAGCCTGCAAGTAAACGGTGGATCGGCGGTTTTTGTGCTGCAACCGTTTTACAGCCGGGACACGCTTTCGGGTTTTATTTCCATCACCATCCCCCACCAACCCCTTGGTATTGAAGACGATACCATCGCCAGCGGGCTGTTTTTCGATATTCTGGCTTTAAACCGGAATGGCGAGATCCTGTCCTCGCAAAATGATGCGGAAATTTCCCGTCAGGCCCTGCCCATGGGGTTCACGATAAAGTGGCTGTCACCTTACAGCTCTCGTGTGTTTGCAGGGCGCAGCGAAAACGGGGTGTCGCGTACTTACACCGCTGTACCGGTGGAAAACGGGCAGATTTTTGTGCTGGGTATCTGGGCCTCGGACGCTGGACTTTCGCAACGGTTTCTCCGGCTTTTGACCACCTCTATTTTCCCGATTCTGATGTGGCTGTTCAGTCTGGGCGTGGCACTATTTGCCATTCACCGCCTGATAACGCGGCAAATCCAGTCGATTGGCAAGCAGATGTTGCAATTCGGACAGGATCGCACGGCTGTGACGGAAAGCCTGTCGGCGGACATGCCCACGGAACTGCAAACTATTCAGGATTCCTTTCTGTCCATGGCGGATTCTATCCTGCGCGAAGAGGCCAAGATGGAAGACGCCATGCGTCATCAGTCTGTGCTGACGAAAGAGGTCCATCACAGGGTTAAAAATAACCTACAGTTGATTTCATCAATTCTGAATATGCAGATCCGTTCGGCCAAACACGCTGAAACCAAGTTGATGCTGCGCCGCATTCAGGACCGCGTTCTAAGTCTGGCAACCATCCATCGTGACCTGTATCAAACAGGCACTGCCGGTCAGGTCAATGTGGGTGAGCTAGTCCGCGAAGTTATTGAAAAAACAGTTCATATCGGGTCAGAGACCGAGCGTGAGATCAGCCTGAAGCTGGATGTGGATAACGTGATGCTTTACCCCGATCAGGCCGTCCCAATGTCGCTTTTGGTCGCCGAAGCTGCCACCAACGCGATGAAATACGTTGGAACACTTGGGGTTGAAAAGCCTTGGATTTCTCTCAGCTTCAAAACCGACGCTGAAAATAAAATGTGCCGCCTTGAAATGGTAAACTCCATTGGTCCAACACGGGATGTGGAAAGCACCGGCCTTGGCGCAAAACTGATTTCTGCTTTCGCGATTCAACTGGGCGCAAAGGTAGATATCGAGGAAACCGAAGACACCTACAAAATGACCGTAGCCTTCGAAGCCGCCGCCTTTGAACCCGAATCCACGGATTTCTAACAATTGTAGGGTGGTGGTGCTGCTGGAGAGAATCGAACTCTCGACCTCTCCCTTACCAAGGGAGTGCTCTACCTCTGAGCTACAGCAGCCTGCTGTGATTTGCGGGGTTTTAGCGGAATATCACACGAACGCAAGCGCAAACTAGACGGGTTTGTTTGTCTGTTGTACAGAGTGGGCATGGGCAAGACACAGACAGACGACGGGGAACCGCTTTCCCCCAAAGAACGCGCCGCCGCAGAGCGGGCAGAACGGTTGCGCAAACAATTGCGTGGCAACCTGCAACGGCGTAAGGAACAAAGCCGTGCGCGCAAGTCGGACGCGGAACCAGACAAAAAATAGCAGCGCAAAGGGCAGCGTATTATGGACAGCATTATTGTAACGGGCAACGGTCCGGTAAACGGGCAGATTCCCATTGCAGGGGCGAAAAATGCCTGTCTGGCCTTGATGCCAGCGACTTTGTTGTCGGACGAACCGCTGACACTGACCAATGCGCCGCGCCTGTCGGATATTAAGACGATGGCGGAATTGCTTGCTTCGCTGGGGACGGAAGTCGCTGGTTTGCAGGAAGGCACGGTTCAGGCGCTCGGCACCAAAGAGATCACAAATCACGTAGCGCATTATGACATCGTGCGCAAAATGCGGGCCTCGAACCTTGTGCTGGGGCCGATGCTGGCGCGGTTGGGCCATGCGGTTGTATCCCTGCCGGGGGGCTGTGCCATTGGCGCGCGGCCGATGGATATTCACATTCATGCGCTGGAATTGATGGGCGCGCAGATCGAATTGAAAGAGGGATATTTGCACGCCAAGACCAATGGCGGGCTTAAAGGCGCGGTGATTCCCCTGCGGTTTGCCTCGGTCGGGGCGACGGAAAATATTCTGATGGCGGCCACTTTGGCCAAAGGCACGACGGTGATTGAAAACGCCGCCAAAGAACCCGAGATCGTCGATCTGGCCCGCTGCCTGCGCAAAATGGGCGCGCAGATTGACGGAGAAGGCACCAGTCGAATCGAAATTCAGGGCGTGGATCGTCTGCACGGCGCAACGCACCCCGTTGTGACCGACCGGATCGAACTGGGCACCTATATGTTGGCCCCCGCCATTGCCGGCGGAGAGGTCGAATTGCTGGGTGGTCGGCGCGATTTGTTGGAAGCGTTTTGTGACAAGTTGGAAGAGGCGGATATTTCCGTCACTGAAACGGACAAGGGACTGCTGGTTAAGAATAATGGCGCGCGGGTTAAAGCGGTGAACGTCAAAACCGAAATTTTCCCCGGCTTCCCGACCGATTTGCAAGCGCAGATGATGGCGCTGTTATGCACGGCTGAGGGGACATCTGTGTTGGAAGAAACCATTTTCGAAAACCGCTTCATGCACGCGCCCGAGTTGATGCGCATGGGCGCGGATATCGAAGTCCACGGCGGTGTGGCCACGGTCAAAGGTGTGGACCGCCTGAAAGGGGCGCCTGTGATGGCGACGGATTTGCGCGCTTCGGTTTCGATGATTCTGGCAGGTTTGGCGGCGGAAGGGGAAACCGTTGTCAGCCGTGTGTATCATTTGGATCGCGGTTATGAAAAAGTGGTGCGCAAGTTCAGCGCCATTGGTGCGAAAATCGAACGGATCAAAGCCTGATGACGCAGGATGCCAAATTTGAAGACGGCGCGGAAAAGCCCCTGCGCCTAAAAGCCGAGGACAGTGCCGATCTGGTGGCTGTGTCGGCCATGTTGCAGGATGCGGTTCTGCCTGTGTCCGAAATGAAATGGCACCCCGATCAGCGGCGCTTTGGCCTGCTGGCGAACCGGTTCCGCTGGGAAGATGCCGATGCGGCCAGCACAGCCAAGCGCGAATATGAACGGGTTCAGGCGGTTCTGGTGGTAGATAGCGTGCTGAAGGTGCGCACATCCGGCTTGGATCTGGCTGATAAGGATCAGGTGATTTCCCTGCTGTCCATCAGTTTTGATGCGGGCGAAGACGGGGCTGGCACGCTGGTTCTGACCCTTGCAGGGGACGGGGCGATTGCGCTGGATGTGGAATGTGTTGATGTGACGCTCAAAGACGTGACGCGCCCCTATGTGGCCCCTTCGGGTAAAGCCCCGACGCATCCGTCTTGAGCCTTTGCGCCCATAAGGGTATGAGCGCGGCAGGAGAATTTGCCCATGCCACTGTTTTTAGACACTACATCCCCGACCTTTACCGCCGATTTTGACAATCTGCTGCATCTGAAACGTGACTCTGACGTGCAGGTGGATGCGGTCGTAGCCGATATTCTGGCTGATGTGCAGGCCCGCGGCGATGCGGCGGTGATTGAACTGACGGCAAAGTTCGACAAGCTGGATTTGACGCCAGAAACGCTGGCGTTTTCCAAAGCAGAAATTGACGCGGCGATTGAAACTGTTCCCGCAGCAGAACGTGCGGCGTTGGAACTGGCAGCCGCCCGCATCCGCGCCTATCACGAAAAACAACTGCCCCAAGATGCGTGGTGGCAGGATGACAGCGGCGCGCATCTTGGATGGCGGTGGAACGCGGTTGAGGCCGCTGGACTGTATGTTCCGGGCGGGTTGGCAAGCTATCCGTCCAGTGTCTTGATGAATGCAATTCCAGCGGCGGTTGCGGGGGTGGATAATCTGGTGATTTGTGCACCGACCCCGAACGGTGTGGTGAACCCGCTGGTGCTGCTGGCGGCGCGTCTGGCGGGGGTTGAAACGGTCTATCGCATTGGCGGGGCGCAGGCGGTGGGCGCGATGGCCTATGGCACGCAAACCATTGCAAAGGTGGATAAAATCACCGGGCCGGGGAATGCCTTTGTGGCAGCGGCCAAGCGGCGGGTTTTTGGCACTGTGGGCATTGATATGATCGCGGGGCCGTCCGAAATTCTGGTGATTGCCGATAAGGACAACAACCCCGACTGGATCGCGATGGATCTGCTGTCACAGGCGGAACATGACGAAAGCGCACAGTCGATCCTGATCACCGATGATGCGGATTTTGGCCGTGCGGTGACGCAATCGGTGGAAAAGGCACTGGAAACGCTGGAACGGCGTAAAATCGCGGCGAAAAGCTGGTTGGATTACGGCGCGGTGATTGTCACCTCTGATCTGGATCAAGCGGCGGCCCTGTCGGATCGGATTGCGCCGGAACATCTGGAACTTTGTGTGGCGGATGCACAGGATTACAGCCGCAAAATCCGCCATGCGGGTGCAATTTTCATCGGGGCATGGACGCCCGAGGCAATCGGTGATTATGTCGGGGGGCCGAACCATGTGTTGCCCACAGCACGCTCGGCACGGTTTTCCAGCGGTCTTTCGGTTCTCGATTTCATGAAGCGGACAACGCTGGCACAAATGACACCGGCTGCCTTGCGCGCCATCGGCCCTGCGGCGGAAACGCTGGCGCGTTCCGAAAGCCTGCAAGCCCACGGTCTGTCAGTGCGCGCACGGCTGGATCAATTGAACGAGGACGACAATGGCTGAACTGTCTAAACTGATCCACATTGAACTGGACGACAGCGGCCTGCCCGCCCCCACCGCCGAGGTAGAGCGCGAACGTAAAGTGGCCCTGTTCGATCTGATGGAAGAGAATGTTTTCGGTCTGATCCCACGGGCAGACAAACCTTTGCCGGATGGTCCTTATCAGTTGTTCCTGTCGATCAAAGACCGCCGTGTGGTCTGTGATGTCCGCACCGAGGACGGATCACCCGCATCGGAATTTCACCTGTCTGTGTCGCCGCTAAAGCAGGTGATCAAAGACTATTTCCAGATTTGCGAAAGCTATTTTGAGGCGGTGAAAAAACTCCCCCCCGCTCAGATAGAGGCGATTGATATGGGGCGGCGCGGCATTCACGACGAAGGCTCGCGTCAGTTGATGGATCGGCTGGAAGGTAAAATCCTGACGGACATGCCCACCGCAAGGCGCTTGTTTACCCTAATTTGTGTCCTGCACATGCGCGGCTGACCCGGATATGGCGCTTACGACACTCCCCACTTCGGTCCTGTTTTGTTGTGACCACAATTCAATCCGCTCGCCTATGGCCGAAGGATTGTTGAAGCAAAGCGTGGGGACGTCGATTTTTGTGCAATCCGCAGGCGTCAAAGGCGATATGGAAATCGACGGCTTTGCCATTACGGTCTGCCGCGAATTGGGGGTGGAACTTTCACGCCACCGCACGCGATCCTTTGATGACCTGATGGAATGGGGCGATGATCTGGACAGCTATGACCTGATCGTGGCCCTGTCCCCCGCCGCACAGCGCCGTGCTTTGGAATACACCCGTTACTATTCGCTAGAGGTTGAATATTGGCAGACCATGGACCCCAGCGGCTTTGGGGACAGTCGGGATGCCAAGTTGAACCGCTACCGCGCGGTGCGCGACCAGATTGCCCAACGGATCAAGAACCGCTTTCTGGCTGGCTGACTGGCTGTGTGCCACGGCGCAAAAACGGTGCGACCCGCATAGCCCCTGGTGTGTTGCTACGTTGGCGGGTGCGCAGAACGGGTGTGTTTTGGGACCGCCCCCGACTTTCGCGCAACACAATATAAATACCACTGGCAATAATCAGCGTGGCCCCGATCATGGTGGGCATATCCATCGTCTCGCCGAACAGCACATAGCCAAACACCGTGGCCCAGAGGATCTGTGAATATTGCATCGGTGCGACCACTGCGGCCTCGCTGGCTTTATAGGCGGCAATCAGGAACAAGCCCGCGCTAAAGGCGAAGATGGCGATCAGCCCGATCAGGCCCAGTTGTTCAATGGTCATGGGCTGATAGACAAAGGGCAGCGCCAGCCCCATCAGGATAAAATTCGCTGCCAGCGGGTAAAGCATCAGCACCACAGATCGCTCTTGCCGCCCGATACGGCGCACCACAACAGACCCGTAAGACGAGCACATGGCCGAGGTCAGCGCCGCCAGATGCCCCAGTTCCAGATCCGCCGATCCGGGGCGCAACACGATCAATACACCTGCCAGACCAAAGACCACAGCGGCCCAGCGGTGAAGGCCGACCTTTTCCCCAAGGATCGGAACGGACAGCACGGTGATGATCAGCGGCATGGCAAACAGCAGGGAATAGACCTGTGACAGGGGCAGAACTGTAAAAGCATAAAACGCACAGAGCGTGCCCACTGTGGTGCCGATGGTGCGGGAAATCACCCACCACGGGTTTACGGGGCGCAGGTTGCCCTCGGTCGGGTCGCGCATCAGCATGAAGGTGGCCAGCGGAAAGGACATCAAAGATGAGAAAAAGATCAGCTGGAACGGGGAAAACGTGCCGCCCAGAAACTTGATGATCACATCATGGGTGGCAAAAATTGCAAATGCCAGAAGGGCAAGGAGGATGCCGCGCAGTGCCATTTCAGAAATTCTATATGCTAGGATCAGTCCCTGACATCATTGACCAATAAAACGGCAGAGTAAAACCCCAAAGCAGCGGCGCGTTTGGGGGATCTGCGCGGGCGGGTTACACCGGCCCGCGCAAGGGTGTGTTTACAGGGTCTCTTGCAGTTCCGCGATGATCGCGTCGGTCATTTCGGATGTGCTGACCGCTTTGCCGCCGTCCGCCTGCATCAGATCGCCGGTGCGGATGCCTTTTGCCAGAACGGTTTCAACGGCTTTTTCCAGACGTGTGGCCTCTTCGCCTTGATCAAAGGAATAGCGCAGGGCCATGGCCAGTGACAGGATACAGGCACAAGGGTTGGCCTTGCTTTGGCCCATAATGTCAGGCGCAGAACCATGTACCGGTTCGTACATCGCCTTTGGACGGCCGTTTTCCATCGGCGCACCCAGCGATGCAGAGGGCAACATGCCCAGCGAGCCGGTCAACATCGCCGCACAATCGGACAGGATATCGCCGAACAGATTGTCGGTGACGATCACGTCGAATTGCTTGGGCGCGCGCACCAATTGCATCGCGCCGTTGTCGGCGTACATGTGGGAAAGTTCCACATCGGCGTAATCGGCTTTGTGCACGGCGGTGACAACTTCACGCCACAGGATGCCGCTTTCCATCACGTTGGCTTTTTCCATGGAACAGACTTTGTTGTTCCGCTTACGCGCCAGTTCGAATGCGGCGCGGGCCACGCGGTCGATTTCCGCCTCGGTATAGCGTTGGGTGTTGATGCCCACGCGCTGGCCGTCTTCTTCAAAGATGCCGCGCGGTTCGCCAAAGTAGGACCCCGACGTCAGTTCGCGCACGATCATAATGTCCAGACCAGACACGATTTCCCGCTTGAGCGAGGAAAAATCTGCCAGCGCGTCAAAGCATTGTGCAGGGCGCAGGTTGGCGAACAGGTCCATTTCCTTGCGCAGGCGCAGCAGGCCCCGTTCGGGTTTTACCGAAAAATCCAGATCGTCGTATTTCGGGCCGCCAACAGCGCCCAGCAGAACTGCATCTACTTCTTGGGCCTTGGCCATTGTCGCATCGGTCAACGGGGTGCCGTGGGCGTCATAGGCTGCGCCGCCGACCACGTCCTCGGACACGTCGAATTGCACATCGCGTTTATCACCAAGCCAGCCGATAACGCGCTGTACTTCGGTCATAACTTCTTGGCCGATACCGTCGCCGGGCAAGATCAACAAAGAGGGGGTGTTCATGGGGCCGCGTCCTTTTCGTAATAATTCACGCACTTCACTATTGCGCGGGTTCAAAAGGGTCAAGGTTGCGATTGATTTGGGGGTGTGAAACACACAGAATCTACAGGCGCTTTGGCAGGGTTTCGGATAGAAAATCAAACACCCGCCGCACCCGCGCCGAGGTGCGCAAGGCGCTGTGGGCTGTCAGCCAGACCGGCAGCGGCGGGATTTCCAGATCGGGCAAGACCCGCACCAGCCCATAGATTTCCGCCTGCCGCTGCTGGGACGCCCCCAGCCCGACACCCGCACGGACGGCTTCCAGATAGGTGACCTGATCATCGACCCGAAAGGCAAAATCCGTACGCTGCATCGTGATACCAAAAGCGGCCATGCCACGGATCATCAGGTCTGACTTGTCATAGCCCAGCAATGTGTGGCGGGAAAGATCGCCAAATCCCTGCGGCGTGCCTGCGCGATCCAGATAGCTTTGCGCCGCATAAAGACCCACGGGAATTGCACCCAGTTTGCGGGTGATCAGGTCCAGCTGGTTCGGTTCCACCATACGCAGCGCGATGTCCGCTTCGCGCAGCAGCAGGTTTTCAGTGCTGTTGGTGGCGACCAGTTCGATCTGCAATTCGGGTTCTTGGGCCAGCAGATCGGCGATCAGTTCCGGCAGAATATAAGTCGCGACAATTTCGGATGCCGTGATGCGCACGGTGCCGCGAATGTCTGCGGCCCGACCCGCTGTGATCATCGACATTTGCGCGGCGGCTTTCTGCATGGTTTGCGCATGGTCCATCAGCGCGGTGCCCGTTTGGGTCAGGGCATAGCCCCCCGTAATCCGCTGAAACAAGGTCGCGCCCAGTTGGGTTTGTAACTGGTCAATATGGCGTCCGATAGTGGGTTGGCTGCGCCCCGATGCCCGCGCAGCCGCAGAATAAGACCCTGTTTGCGCCACGGACAGGAAACTTTGGATCAGGGTCCAGTCGAAGTTTTGCATATCAATCCATTCATCTGTGAATAGTCGTAATACTAAATCGGCCAATTTTCATTCATATCCAGCATAGATACCTTTGGGCCAGACACAAGAAATCTTGAAAGGAAAGACAATGGAACAGAGTGTTTTAATCCTTGGCGCCACAGGACGGTTCGGGCGCAATATGGCGACGGCTTTTGATGCGGCTGGCTGGGAGGTGCGCAGGTTTGACCGTTCACGGGACGATCTGGAACAGGCCGCACAGGGGGTGGATATAATCGTTCACGGCTGGAACCCGACCTATGACAAGTGGGAAACAGATGTGCCTGCGCTGACCCAAAAAGTCATCAAGGCGGCGCGTGCAACGGGAGCAACGGTGCTTATACCGGGCAATGTTTATGTCTACGGTAAAGATGCCCCTGCGGTCTGGCGCAGCGACACACCCTTTGGCGCGACCAATCCCATGGGGCAAATCCGCATCACGATGGAACAGGCGTTTGAAAACAGCGGGGTGCGGGTCATTTTGTTGCGCGCTGGTGATTTTATAGACACTGAAGCAAGCGGAAACTGGTTTGACAAGATCATCGTCAAGAGTCTTGCCAAGGGGCGGTTTTCCTATCCGGGCAAGCGTCATATTCCCCACGCGTGGGCTTTTCTGCCGGATTATTGCCGTGCCTTTGTCGCGCTGGCCGAGACTCGTAAAACCCTGCCGCGCTACACCAGTCTGAACTATGAAGGGTATACCCTAAGCGGGCAGCAGATGGCCGATATTCTGGGGGTTCGGGCAGAGCAAATGAACTGGTTGCCGATTTTTCTGATCGCACCTTTCTGGAAAATGGGCCGCTGCTTTTTGCAAATGCGCTATCTTTGGAACAAGCCCCATCAGATGGATGGCAGCGCCTTTCGCGCGGTTTTGCCCGATTTCAGGGAAACGCCCGTGCATATTGCCTTGCAACGGGCGGTGTCATTCCAGATCGACCCAGACCAGTCGATGATCGGAACTGGCGCGACCGTCTGATCCGATCCAGTCAAAGCCGGGTTCTTCGGGGGTGGGCCAGAACACACCCCCACCGATCACAGTCAGCGTTTTTGCGGGCAACACATAGTCTACCCGCAGATTTCCCGGTGCAGGATCGTCGCGCCAGTCGGCAGTGTCGGTTGCCGCAGGGCCGGTGTGATCCAGATTAGCACCCTGTTGCGCCGCGCTGGCCGCCACAGCCCCGCCAGAGGCCTGTTTAGGGTCTGTTAGGTATCCGCTGCTTAACAGCGTGTTAATGGCTGCGTGGCTGCCTTCACCATCCACTGGATCGGCGTTCAGATCGCCCAGCAACACAAATTCTGCGGATTCAGGCAGCAGCGCGTCGCGGATGTAGCTGTCCCAGAACAGGATTTCGGCCCGATTGCGTTTGCCGTTCATATCTTCTGGCCCGTCAAACACCGGCGGTGTCGGGTGCGAGGTCAGCAGATGCAGCTCGCGCCCGTCGGGCAAGCTGACAGGCACGTCCCAATGGGCCTTGGACGACAGGCGCATCACATGCAGCGCGTCATAACTGGGAAAGGCGCTGCCATCGGCGGCTTTGGGCATTTCTGCGTTGGGGATTTGTTTCCACAACAATTCGGAAAAATCGCGGGCCTGATCCGTTTTGATTGGAAAGCGCGACACCAGCGCCATGGCATATTGGCCGCGAAAATAGCCAAACCCATAGGCATCCGCAGGCCCGCCCAACCGCCCGTCGCCGTTCAGATCCTGCCCGCTTTGTACGCCTGTGTTTTGCGGAGGTGCGTAGAAATAGGGATAACGCAGCCCGTCGCGCCCGTCTGTGTCTGTGGCCAAAACATCCAGAAAGGCACGCAAGGCACGGTTTTCAAAATCGTGATCCAGCTCGTTTATCAGCAGGATATCGGGGCGCAGGGTCTGGATTATGGCGGCAACGGCGGCGATCTGTTTGTCTTTGCCGTTCAGAATATCCCGCAACAGCAACCCCGGCCCCTTGCGGGTCAACGCGGCGTTGAAACTGGCCACGCGAAAGACGGGATCAGCCGTCGCGGCGAAACTGGCCAGGCAAAGAATTGCGGCCAGCAGAATACGCATCAGGAGTCTTCGGGTTCAGCCACGTCAAGACTGCGGGCCGACATCAGATTTGCCACTTTATACAGCGCCACCGCCCGTAGCACAGACGCAGCAGGAACAAAGCACCAGATCACGATCATCCACAGCAACAACAGGCTGTTGCCACTGTTGATGGGTTCCAACGGGCCGACAAAGGCATAGGCCGCTTGGGGGATAAGGTAGGGTAGGGTGAAGCCGATCACCAGCGAGACCAAACCCGACTGGCGCAGGGTTTGCTGGGTCTGTTCATCAACGGCCACATCAAAGTTCGGCATGTTAACCCAGAGATTGAAATTCTCTGCGTGTAGCGGCCATGAAAAGGCCCAGATGACACAACTGGACACCAATAGCGCGATGGCCGTCAGGCTGAGCGCGAGGGCTGCGGCATTGGTGATCAGGGTTTGGCTGACGCTGCCCATATTCTGGGTCAGGCCTTCGAAAAAGGTCAGGGGACTGCCACTGAAATCCCAAAATGCCGCGCTTTTTAGGGCGAAATCCGACACTGCAAGGCTGGTGCCTGTGGAACTGACGGGTTCGCTAAAGGCAAAGGCGATGCCGGTCAGCAGCAAGGCCAGGATGGCAAAGCGGAACCTGTTATAAGGCGCCGCAAAGCGGAATTCGATTAAACTGGGTGTGGTGAATCCATATTCGAAGATCACGAAAGCTGCGGCAATTGCCGCCGCCAGAATCGCCAGATCTGCGGAATTCGGGGATAGTTCGGGTAGCACAATCACAGGCAATACAATCATTGCTGCAACTAAAGCGGCCCTCACAGATGCGCCTGCAAGCCTCGTTATCACTGCTCTCATCCTCTCGTCCAGTTCGTGCCGGACTTTTTGTATTAAGGTCGAAGCCTTATTTATGCCTTAATGAAGCCCAATTCAAAAAATTGATCAAGCGCAAGAGCATTAAATTGTTGGGAAACAGCGGTTTTCAGGCCGTACCTGGTGTAGAATTGCACCACCACAATATGGCCACATTTTACCGTGGCCATATCTATATCTTGTAGTCGGACCGATTAGACCCAAGGGGCTTTGGCGGCGTAATCTGACTCGAAACTGTCGATGGACGCGGCCTTTTGCAGGGTCAGGCCAATGTCATCCAAGCCATTGATAAGGCAATGTTTCTTGAACTCATCAACTTCAAACGAATACTCGGTTCCATCAGTCGCAGACACGGTCTGATTCTCTAGGTCGATGGTGATCCGTGCATTTGACCCACGTTCCGCATCTTCCATCAAAACATCGACGGCTTCTTTGGGAAGGACCACGGGAAGGATGCCATTTTTAAAGCAGTTATTATAAAAAATGTCTGCAAATGACGTAGAGATTACAACCTTAACCCCGAAATCGCCTAGCGCCCAAGGGGCGTGTTCGCGTGAAGACCCGCAGCCGAAATTGTCACCTGCCACGATGATTTGCGCTTCGCGGTAGGCGGGTTTGTTCAGCACAAAATCCGTCACCTCGGAGCCATCGCGGTTAAAGCGCATTTCGTCAAACAGGTTGGCCCCAAGGCCGGTGCGTTTGATGGTTTTCAGGAACTGCTTGGGGATGATCATATCGGTGTCGATATTGACCAATGGCATAGGGGCAGCGACGCCCGATACGTTTTGAAATTTTTCCATTGTGATCTCTCCTTACGCGAAGTCGCGGATGTCTGTCAGTTTCCCTGTCACGGCAGCAGCGGCGGCCATGGCGGGGGACAACAGGTGGGTGCGGCCCTTGAAGCCCTGACGACCTTCAAAGTTGCGGTTGGACGTGGATGCACAGCGTTCGCCCTCGGCCAATTGGTCGGGGTTCATCGCCAGACACATGGAACACCCTGCCATACGCCATTCAAAACCTGCGTCGATGAAGATTTGCGCAAGGCCTTCTTCTTCGGCTTGGGCGCGCACCAGACCGGAGCCGGGCACAACCATAGCCCGCATGCCGTCTTTGACCTTTTTGCCCTTCAGAACCGCAGCCGCGGCGCGCAGGTCTTCGATGCGCCCGTTGGTGCAGGACCCGATGAACACAGTGTCGATTTCAACATCCGACAGTTTGCTGCCCGGTGTCAGGCCCATATAGGCCAGCGCACGGCGCACGGCGTCTACTTTGCCGCCGGTGAAATCCTCGGGGTTCGGGATGGTGGCTGTGATCGGCAGAACGTCTTCGGGGGAGGTGCCCCAAGTGACGCTTGGCGCGATGTCTTCGCCTTTGATGGTGATGACCTTGTCGAAATGCGCATCCTCGTCGGTGTACAATTCTTTCCATGCGGTCAAAGCCATTTCCCAATTTGTGCCTTTCGGGGCGTGGGGGCGGCCTTTGCAATATTCAAAGGTCTTTTCATCCGGTGCGATCAGGCCAGCGCGGGCGCCGCCCTCAATGGCCATGTTACAGACGGTCATGCGACCCTCCATAGACAGTTCGCGGATCGCTTGGCCGCAATATTCGATCACATAGCCGGTGCCGCCCGCCGTACCGGTCACACCAATCACAGACATGGTGATGTCTTTGGCGGTCACACCCGGTTTCAACGATCCGGTGATTTCCACCTTCATGTTTTTCGATTTCTTCTGGATCAGCGTTTGCGTGGCCAGAACATGTTCAACTTCGGATGTGCCGATGCCGTGGGCCAGTGACCCGAAAGCACCGTGTGTGGCGGTGTGGCTGTCACCGCAGACAACGGTCATGCCGGGCAGGGTCCAGCCCTGTTCGGGGCCAACGATATGTACGATGCCTTGGCGCACGTCGGACACAGGATAGTAATGCAGGCCGAATTCTTTGGCGTTTGTGTCTAAAGCCTCGACCTGAATGCGGCTGTCTTCGGTCATGGTGGCCGCATTGGCGCGGTCCAGCGTGGTGGGGACGTTGTGATCCGGCACGGCAATGGTTTTTTCCGGTGCGCGTACTTTGCGTCCGGTCATCCGCAAGCCTTCAAAGGCTTGGGGTGAGGTCACTTCATGGACCAGATGACGGTCGATATACAGCAAGCATGTGCCGTCTTCGGCTTCATGGGCGACGTGGGCATCCCAGATTTTATCATAGAGTGTTTTTGGTGCGGACATTTGAACCTCCCGCTATGTAGATTGGCTATTGGAGTTGGCAAGCGTATGGAATTACGCAGATAGCCCCTGAATACGCAAAACGACCTGCCCGTGGAAACGCCACGGCAGGCGGGAGCGGTCATCCATTGTGAATCTGTGTTTCATAATCCGTTGAAATAGACCGATCCGCCCGTCCGAGCAAGGGCGGAGTGCTGTCTCTGGCGAACTGTGCGCAAGGGGCCCAGCGAGGTTCGGGAGAGGATCGGGGTGTGGTTAGGCTTTAATCACCCATTTCTCCGATGCTCCATTCCATCGGAAAGTCGCTTGGCATCATCTGCGGCCCGTCGCAGTTTTTCTTATGCTGGTAGGACACCAGTTCAAAGCGCTGTTCCGCGACGATCCAATTGTGGATCTCATAGGCGCCGCAGTTCAGGTTGACGTCGCCAAATCGTGTGGCAATCAGCTGGTTCTGATCCGCCTGCCATTGGGGATTAAGGATCGTCACGCGATCGGGTTTATTCTGGGCTGGGGGCAATTCAAAGCGTTGTAAGGCGTAGTCCGACCCTTTGGCGGGATCATGGGTCACCACGTAATAGGCCACATTGACCTGTCCGATAACACAGGGAACCAGATAAGTGATCCGCGCGGTCTGATCCCTGTGCACCACAGCGCCCATTTCGTTCAGTGGCGCGGTCAGATCACCGCAATCGGCGTCCTCGGCGGCATAGCGCACCACTTCGGGGGGCAGTTCGTCCTGGCTATAGATCAAGTCCAGATAAGACCCGTTCGGCCCCTCCTCCATGTGGCCATCACCGCTGTCTTGGATGATTTCCCCCCCTTCGTCAGCGCCCATATCCTCGCCGCCGGTTTCCGCGCCAAGGCTGGGGTATATGTCTGACGGGCTGTCGGCGGGCGCAGCGCCACGGGCGACAATGGCATCCACGCGCCCTAACCTTTGTTGCGCCACATCCATAATGGTCAGCGTATCAATCGCCCCGTCGAGCGAGACTTTGAAGGTTTGCGCCCCCCGCGTGCCTTGAAAACCGATGGTGATGTCCAGCGTGCTGCCTGCCATAAGGGCGGCCAGCAAAGGGCTGTCTACGGGTTCGCTTAGCGTGATGGTATTGTACAAAGCCGTATCGGTTTTGCGCAAAATCGGTTCCGAGCCATCCAGAAAATCAAAGATCACCGCATCGCCGCTGGTGATCAGGGTTTCAGGGGTCAGCAAAATCAGAACCGGGCTGTTTGGTTCTTCGCTGCGTTGCAGGCGAACCGTAAGGGGTTCGTAATCAGCGGTGAAGCCGTTGATGTCTGACACACAAAAGCCAAGCCTGTCACATTCCACCCACCACTGCCGCATGGTTTGCCCTACCTCTTGTGCGGTGACAGTAGGGGCCAGCAGGGTGAACAGAATAAGAAAGCGAAGAAGGGGAAACATGGTGACTCCTTTATGCGGACCCGTTTCGGCAATTTGAGTGCAATGGTTTTTGTCGGCGGCAGTATCGGTAAAGAAAAGTTTATCAATTTCTTTTATAAAAATCCGAAAAACGGTTATCCTGCAAGGAATTGTAAACTGTAAGGGAATATCTCTTTGGCCGATGAAACCGTCACAGAACCAGTGGCTGCCATAACCGAAACTGTCAAGGCGCTGCCCACCGTGGCAGAACAATCGGCCGTGTTTATAGATATGTTCACGCGGTTCAGTAATCGGGTGACCCAACCCTGGAGCGCCTATCAGGTTGGCATCATCCTTGTGCTGATTGCCGTGTCTTACGGGTTGTACCGGTTTTATCGCCCCCGTGTGCGTGAATTTCTGGGCGGATCGCATGGCTTGCCCAAATGGTTCCTGCGGATTTGCGCCGTTCTGAACCAGCGGCTGTGGCTGCTGCTGTTTGTGGTGCTGTCCTGGGCCACGGTCTTTGTCATGCGCGAAGCCACATGGCCCAGTCGGTCTTACTTTGTGGCTCTTGCCGCGACGCTGGCGCTGTGGTGGCTGATTGTGGTTGTGACCACGCGGCTGATCCGCTCGCGGCCCGTGCGACAGTTGGTGCGCTGGGCGGCGGGTATCTTTGTGGTGTTGACGCTGTTTGGCCTGCGCGAAACAGCAGCCAATGCGCTGGATACAGTGGCATTGGATATGGGCGGGACGCGGGTGTCCCTGTTGACCGTTCTGATTGCGGTGGTGTCTTTGGCGACCCTGTTTGTGGTGGCCAGTTTCCTGTCCAAAGCAGGATCCAAGCGGATCAATACGGTTGAGGATATGTCGCCCTCGATCCGTGTTTTGCTGAACAAGGCCCTGCAACTGACCCTATACACCATCGCCTTTATGATCGGGCTGCGGGTGATCGGTTTTGACATTGGCAATCTGGCGCTGTTGTCAGGGGCGATTGGTTTGGGCATCGGGTTCGGCTTGCAAAAAATCGTGTCCAATCTGGTGTCAGGGGTAATTATCCTGCTGGATAAGTCGATCAAACCCGGTGATGTGATTTCCCTTGATGGCACCTTTGGCTGGATCACTCAACTGGGCGCGCGTTATGCCAGTGTTCTGACCCGCGACGGTCGTGAGTATTTGATTCCGAACGAGGATTTTATCACCAGTCAGGTGATCAACTGGTCCCATTCCTCTGATCTGGTGCGGTTGGAAATCAATTTCGGCGTGTCTTATGATAGCAACCCCCATGAGGTGAAACGCCTTGCGTCAGACGCGCCATTATCGGTGTCGCGGGTGGTGGGTATTCCCAAACCTGTCTGCCATATTGTGAATTTCGGCGACAGTTCGATTGATTTTACCCTGCGGTTCTGGATTCGGGACAGCACGGCGGGCCTGACCAATGTGCGCGGCGATGTGTTTCTGGCGCTGTGGGATGTGCTGGCCGAAAACAACATTGAAATCCCCTTCCCACGCCGCGATGTGACGATTTTGTCCGGCGCGGCCCCAACCAGCCCCTTGCCCAGCAATCCCCTGCCCGAAGATTAAAAGCGCTCCGCGCTGAGGTATTTAGGCTCTTAAGAAGGCAGGGGGGCGGGATGGATTTGGGATGATTAAGCCATTTCAAAGCGGCGGGGATTGGGTGTAGGCTGCGCGGGAATCTGCAGGAGCCATCATGACACCCCATTTCGCCGCCGCCACTGAATCCGCAATCCCGATTGATGTGATAGAGGCAGGGTCTTTTGACCATTTCCTGAAACATGCCCCTGCGCAGACCGCGGCTTGGGCCAAGGCCAACGGGTTCGCTGGAAAATTGGGGCAGGTTTTGACGGTTCCCGGACCTGACGGAATTGCCCGCGTGTTGGTGGGCTGGGGGACAGAGCCGCAGCGCCAGCGGGATCGGTTGTTTATGGCAACTGCGGCGGCGCAACTGCCAGAAGGGGTTTATACAATTGCATCAGGTCTGAACGGGCCGGCCTTAGAACAGGCGGCATTGGGGTGGTTGTTGGGCGGCTATGTGTTTGACCGATACAAGGAAAAACCCGCGCCCAAAGCGCAACTTGTGGCCCCTGTCGGTGTGAATGCGGCACGTCTAGAAGCGATTGCGGCAGGGGATTATCTGACCCGTGATCTGATCAATATTCCCGCGTCTGACATGGGGCCAGACGGGTTGGAGGCGGCGTTTGTGAAGCTGGCACTGGCTTTTGGCGCAAAAACGGCTGTGATTCGCGGCGATGATCTGTTGGCGCAAAACCTGCCGATGATCCATGCGGTTGGCCGCGCATCCGATCAGGCGCCGCGTTTGTTGGATATGATTTGGGGTAATGAGTCTGATCCGAAAATTACCCTTGTGGGGAAAGGCGTCTGTTTTGATACGGGCGGGCTGAACATCAAGCCAGCCTCTTCCATGGGGTTGATGAAGAAAGACATGGGCGGGTCTGCCACGGTTTTGGGGCTGGCACAGATGATTATGACGCTGGGGCTAAAGGTGCGGCTGCGGGTGCTGGTGCCTGCGGTTGAAAATTCGATCTCGGCGGGGGCGTATCGCCCGCAAGATATTCTAACCTCGCGTAAGGGATTGACGGTTGAGATCAACAATACTGATGCCGAGGGGCGGTTGGTTCTGGCTGATGCGCTGACCCTTGCGGATGAAGAAGAGCCTGATCTGCTGATCTGTAAAGCCACGCTGACCGGCGCGGCGCGGGTGGCGCTTGGGCCGGATTTGATGCCGTTTTATACGGATAATGACGGGCTGGCAGGTGACATCAGCGCGGCTGGCACGGCGGTGGCCGATCCTCTGTGGCGGATGCCGTTTTGGGACCCGTACGAGCCGATGATCGAGCCTGATGTGGCCGATCTGGACAATGCACCCAAAGGCGGGTTTGGCGGTTCCATTACTGCTGCGCTGTTTTTACGGCGGTTTGTGGAACATAAAGACCGCTTTGTGCATCTGGACATCTATGGCTGGACGCCAAGCCCGAAACCGGGTCGTTCGCTGGGCGGTGCCTGCCAATCGGCCCGCGCCATGCTGGAAGTCATCGAGGGCCGCGCTGCAAAATGACCGATCGGCGGCTTTGGCGGGGCAACGGGCGGGTGGCCCATAGCAGTTTGCAAGGGCAGGTGCAGGATGTGGCGTTTACCGACGGCGTTTCGCTGCGGATTTCTGTACCTGTGGCAAATGTTTTAGTGGCACCAAGCGGAGCGTTGGACCGTCAGTTGATCTATGGCGATGGCTTTACAGTGCTGGAAACCTGCAACGGCTATGCCTTTGGGTTTGCGGAACACAGCGGATATGTGGGCTATGTTCTGGCCGCAGAATTGGCGGAATTGCCCGAACCGACCCACCGCGTGACCAGCTTTGGCGCGCATATCTATCCTAAGCGGTCGATCAAAACCGTGCCTGCAATGACCCTGCCTTTTGACAGTTTTATAGCCTGTTCCAAGCCTGCCGACGGGTTTTGGCAGACCGCGCAGGGTTTTGTGTCAGAGCAGCAGCTTGCGCCCATCGACACCTTGGAAACCGATACAGCCAAAACCGCCCTGCGTTTTTTGGATGTGCCTTATTTGTGGGGCGGGGACAGCAACTATGGTATTGATTGTTCCGGCCTGATCCACGCCGCGCTGCGGGCTGCGGGGCAGCAGTGCCCCCGCGACAGCGATCAGCAGGCGGCGTTTTTTAACGGGATTCCAGAGGGTTCCAAGCTGCAACGTGGTGATTTGGTGTTTTGGGCTGGGCATGTGGCGATGATGCTGGATGCGGAAACAATTGTGCATGCAAACGGCCATCATATGGCGGTGAGCATTGAAAAACTCGATGACGTTGTCGACAGAATTCAGGCGGCTGAAGGTAAATCCGTCAGCAAACAAGCGCGGGTTTAATCGACCGAGCGGATCAATTTGCGTTCCAGCACACGCAAGACCGCCTTTAAATCCTGCCCCCGTTTCAAAACACGGCCATCCATACCGATGATCGCATACATGCCTTGTTTGCTGGCCAGTTTGGGTCGTTTTTCAATTCGGTACAGCGCATGTTCTGCAGTGCGGCGAAAAACGCAGAACACAGCCACGTCTTTCAGGGCGGAAATCCCGTAATCGCGCCATTCCCCTGCGGCCACCATACGCCCGTAAAGCGACATGATCGGCCCGAGCTCGGTTCGGTGAAAATGAATAACATCCTGCGCGGCGCGAGAAGGCGGAAGGTTTGTTACTGTATGCATGTTCATAAAATTAGTTTGGTCCGCCAATGTGTGAATGGCAAGTTAATTCGTCGCCGAAAATGGGGCGCTAAATCACCGCCAAATCGCCCCATTTGGAGCACAGAATCGTCGCCTTGGAGGGGCATACAAAGCCTACGCGTAATGTGAGTAACGAGTAACAGCCCCGATCGGAAAACCGTGTAATGGTTTATCTGACGGGGCTTTTTTCTGTCTGACGTTGGGTGTGGGAAGGGGAAAGTTTTTGGATGTTCTTGGCCTTGTTTGCGGAATTCATGAAAAAAGTCACACAATCTTAATATTGCCGCATTCCTTCCCTTTCTTCGCCCAGATCGGGCGCCATAAACTTTTTCATAGCTGAAACATTGCTTGCCTCTGACGCGGTATCCATAACAGCCCCCACCCTTGGGTGCCGCGTCGGGGCTCTAACTTCCCTCCCCCTTACGCTGATTTTGTATTTTAAGTTTGCCCTTTCCGCTTGGCTGTAGTTCTTTGTGCCAAACAAAAAAGGAACTCTCTGACATGCGCGATTTTCATCTGCCCGGCCGCTCTCCGGTTTTTGCCACGAACGGAATGTGTGCCACGTCTTCGCCTTTGGCGGCGAAAGTGGCGGTGCAAATACTGGAAAGCGGCGGAAATGCTGTGGATGCGGCCATTGCGGCAGGCGTTCTGTTGGGATTGTGCGAACCCCAAATGACAGGGATTGGCGGCGATTGCTTTGTTTTGGTGAAAGCCGGGGACAGTGAGGATGTGGTCGGGCTGAACGGGTCAGGGCGTGCACCAGCAGCCCTTGATGCAGCACAGTTGCGGGCGGCGGGGCATTCGGAAATGCCGGTCCGCGATGTGTCTTCTGTGACGGTGCCGGGTGCAATTGATGCGTTTTGCCGCTTGTCGGGTGATTTAGGGAAAATCGGGCTGAAAGCCTCGCTTGCGCCGGCGATCCATTATGCCCGCGCAGGGATTCCCATGGCGCCGCGCACTTGTTTTGACTGGGCGCGTGCCACGGATGCACTGCAAGGGGCTGCGCGGGATTTCTACCTTTTGGACGGGGCGGCCCCGACACCGGGCCAGATGTTCCGTGCGCCAAAACAAGCGGATGTGCTGGAACGTGTGGCACTGGAAGGCCGTCGCGGGTTTTATGAAGGCGAAGTGGCCGAGGATATGGTGTCTTCACTGAATGCGCTGGGCGGGGTTCATACGCTGGATGATTTTGCCAACACAGCGTGTGATTATACCGATCCGATTACTGGCACTTATAAAGATGTAGAACTGATCGAACACCGCCCCAACGGGCAAGGTGCCACGGCAATTTTGCTGGCGAATATCCTGTCCCATTTTGATGTGGCGGCTTATGGCGCGCGCAGTTCACAGCGGGTTCATATCGAAGCAGAGGCCACAAAACTGGCCTATGACACGCGCAACCGGTTCATGTCTGACCCTGATTACATGTCCCGTCTGGACTATATGTTATCTGCTGAAACTGCGGCGCGGCTGGCTGGTTTGATTGATCCGCATAAGGCGATGCCTTCAGCCACGACCATCAGCGAAAGTGTGCATAAAGAAACGGTTTATCTAACCGTGGTGGATCGGGATCGCATGGCGGTGTCGCTGATTTATTCGATCTTCCATTCCTTTGGCTCTGGTCTGGCGTCCGACAAATTCGGGATCAATTTTCAGAACCGCGGCGCGGGATTCTCGCTGGAAGAAGGCCACCCGAATGAGGCAGGCGGCGGCAAGCGTCCGATGCACACAATCATCCCCGCGATGCTGCGCAAAAAGGGCCGCGTAATCATGCCGTTCGGGGTGATGGGCGGGCAGTATCAGTCTACGGGCCACGCTCGGTTGGTATCAAATATGGTGGATTTCGATATGCCCGTACAAGAGGCCATCGACGCGCCGCGCAGCTTTGCCGCTGATGGGAAACTGCAACTGGAACGGGGCTACGGGCCGAATGTTCACAATGATCTGCTGACAATGGGTCACCAGATTATTGTTCCCGATGTGGCAATCGGCGGCGCGCAAGGCATCGTGATTAACCATGAAACAGGCGTTCTGGAAGGCGGGTCCGATCCGCGTAAAGACGGCTGTGCGTTGGGGTATTAACGCGCGGTTCCAAACCCTTGGTGTTGCTTTCGCGGCCCTGTGAAAGCAACGCAATACTCCGGCCAAGCTGCGCGGCAGCCTGACAGGACATTGTGTTTTGAAACAGTTTTGAACCGGCACGGGCCGCAGCCCGATGACCTTAGTTCATTTGAACATCAAGCCGGTACTGGCCGTCGTTCAACTCTCCGAACATGGCGATCACTTCGGGATGATCCACGGGTGCGCCTGTTGGGTCTGTTTCCAGATTTTGCTCGGAAACGTAAGCCACATAATAGGAAGAATCGTTTTCCGCCAGTAAGTGGTAGAACGGTTGTTCTTTTTTCGGACGTGTGTCCTCTGGAATGCTCTCCCACCATTCATCGGTATTCGAGAACATTGCATCAACGTCAAAAATCACCCCCCGAAAAGGGTGTTTGCGATGGCGGACCACTTGTCCGATAGTAAATTTAGCTTGCGCCTGAAACATGGTTACCTCTGATTCCCCACAACCCGCGTAACAAGAATCTTACGATTCCATTGACATTCTGTCCGATATTGAGGGATTGAATGCAAGGAATTTTAGGGAAACAGTTGGTGGCAGTTTTAATAACAGTTTTACAAGTCGTGGCCCCGGTATTCATTTTGGCGCTGATCGGCGTGATCTGGGTTCGGCTTGGATACGAGTACCGCGTTCAGTTCGTAACACGGCTTTCAATGACCATCGGCGTGCCCGCTTTGATCTTTGTATCCTTGATGAAAACCCAGATCGACCGCACCACATTATTTGATACAATTTGGGCCACATGTTCGGCCTATCTGCTTGTTACGATAGTGTTCTTTGTGCTGGTCAAAGTCGCAAAACTGGACGTGCAAACCTACCTTGCACCGTTGATTTTCGGCAACACTGGCAATCTAGGTCTGCCACTGGCCTTGTTTGCCTTTGGCGAAGTGGGGATGGGCTATGCGGTCGTGGTTTTCGCGCTTATGGGGATCTATTCCTTCACCTTTGGCATCTGGTTGGTGTCGGGCGGCGGGTCTCCGCTTAAGGTGATCAAAGAGCCGATGGTCGGCGCGACCCTGCTTGGCGGTTTATTCATGTTGCAAGGCTGGAGCACGCCGATTTGGTTAACCAATACGCTGACTTTGGTCGGGCAGATGGCCATTCCCCTGATGCTGATCACCCTCGGGGTGGCGCTGGCGCGACTGACCCCTGAAAACATTCTGCGCGGTGTGGTTCTGGCGGTGGTGAAAGTGGTCGTCTGTGTCGGAATCGCTTACGGTGTGGGGCGGTTTTTCGAACTGTCGCCAATCGCTTTGGCGGTTCTGGTGTTGCAGGTTTCCACGCCCGTGGCCGTCACATCCTACCTGCTGGCGGAAAAATACGGCGCTGACTCGGGCGAGGTGGCAGGGCTGGTGGTTGTTTCGACGCTTTTGTCTGTGGCCACAATTCCGCTTACGCTGGCGTTTTTGCTGTAACGGACGCATCCAAACCCTTTTTTTCACATCTGCTTTGGTGTAGGATCACTGAAAATCCGGCAAAAGACCGGCATCGAGGCAGATATGAAATACAGCACGATCCTTATTGCGGTCTTGATCCTTGCCGCCTGCTCGGGCGGTCGATCCGATCCCCCCAGAAACCTGGACAACGCCTGTTCGATTCTGAAAGAAAAGCGGCATTGGGCCCGTGATCTTAATAACGTAGAGCGCAAATACGGCGTTCCACGCGAAGTGATCATGGCAACGATTTATCACGAGAGCCATTTTGTTTCTCATGCCAAAACCCCGCGGCAGTTTACCTTGGGGGTCATTCCAATGGGTCGGCGGTCGTCAGCCTACGGGTTCTCGCAGGCGATTGATGGCACATGGGATTGGTACAAACGCGCCACCGGAAATTCTCGGGCCAAGCGGCATAATTTCGATGATTCAGTGGATTTTATGGGCTGGTACATGACCGAGACCCAGAAACGGACCGGCGTGGCAAAGACCGATGCCTACAACCAATATCTGGCGTATCATCAAGGGCATACGGGGTATAATCGGGGCAGCTATCGCAGTCAGCAGTGGTTGATGAATGTGGCCGCCAAAGTGCAGGCGCGCGCGATCCTGTATTCTGCGCAACTGGAAACCTGCCGCCGTTAACAGGCGCGGCAGGTCAGGCGGGGGTAGGCCCCGTTAGCGCTTGATATCGCCTTCTTTGATGATCTTGGCCACGTCGAACAGGCGGGCCTGCAAGCGTTTGTCTTTGACCAGTTTTCCTAAAACCACGGTGGTTTTCTGACCGCTTTCATCGGTGACGATCCACTGGCGCAGTTCGGTGGGGTTATCTGTAAACACCAGTTTTACATTGCCATAGGTCGGGTGTTCGGGGTCTTGCGCCGTGATGGTGGTGGCGGTGCCGTCATGTTCATGGGCCACAACCATTCCACTGGTGTTCAGGTTCACCGTGTCTTTCAGGATGATATGCAGCGGCGTGCGGTGCAGCGGGTATTGCTGTGGTCCGGCGTTGGATTTCTTGTCAAAGATCGCCAGCGTGCCTTGGCCTGCCACAACCAGCGCGTCATTGGGAGGTTCGTATTCAAACCGCATCCGCCCTGGCCGTTTCAAATAGAACGTCCCTTTGGACAGGGTGCCGTCGGGGTTCACCTGCGTGAACGCGCCTTCGGCGTTGGTCAGGCTGTTCAGATAGCTGGACAGCTGGTCCAAGGACAACGGCTTTGTCTGCGCCATCACAGGCGAAGCAATGCTAAGGGCGGCCAATGCGCCAAGAAGGGTTCTGCGTTTCATAGGCTCAATATAGGTTGGGCCTTGGGCCATAGAAAGCCCGCCGCGCCACAAAGATTTGTGAAGATAAACTGAAAGGCGGAAACCCGCCTTTTCAGGGTGTTAATGCTGTTCTGGCACCAGAATTTCCCGCTTGCCCACATGGTTGGCTTGGCTGACCACGCTTTGGTCTTCCATCTGTTCCACCAGTTTGGCGGCTTTGTTATAGCCGATGGACAATTTGCGCTGGATATAGCTGGTGGAACACTTGCGATCCTTAACCACAATGGCCACCGCCTGATCGTACAGCGCGTCTTCGCCCGTGGTGTTGCCGCCAAGGCCCAGCACCATGTCGATGTCGCTTTCCTTGTCATCAGAAGGGCCTTCGACCACACCAGACACATATTCCGGCGCACCGTAAGCTTTCAGATGGTTGACCACCTCTTCCACCTCTTCATCGCTGGCAAACGGTGCGTGGACGCGGGTGATTTTACCACCCCCCGCCATGTACAGCATGTCGCCCATGCCCAAAAGTTGTTCCGCACCCATTTCCCCAAGGATCGTGCGGCTGTCGATTTTCGACGTCACCTGAAACGAAATCCGTGTTGGGAAGTTGGCCTTAATCGTACCGGTGATCACGTCCACCGACGGGCGCTGCGTGGCCATAATCAGGTGAATCCCCGAAGCCCGCGCCATTTGTGCCAGACGTTGGATGCAGGCCTCGATCTCTTTGCCGGCAACCATCATCAGGTCGGCCATTTCATCCACAATCACCACGATAAACGGCATTTTTTCGGGTGTGAATGTTTCGGTTTCAAACACCGGTTCGCCCGTATCATCGTCAAATCCGGTCTGAACCGTGCGGGTGAAATCCTCGCCTTTTTTCAGGGCAGCGTCCACACGGGCATTATAGCCGCCGATGTTGCGCACGCCCATTTTAGACATCTTGCGATAGCGTTCTTCCATTTCGCCCACGACCCATTTCAGCGCAACAACGGCCTTCTTCGGGTCGGTCACAACCGGGGACAGCAGGTGCGGAATACCGTCATAGACGCTAAGTTCCAGCATCTTGGGGTCGATCATGATCATCCGGCATTCGTCGGGCGAAAGTTTGTACAGCAGGCTAAGGATCATGGTGTTGATCGCCACTGATTTACCAGACCCCGTGGTCCCTGCGATCAGCAGGTGGGGCATCTTGGCAAGGTTGGCGATCATCGACTTGCCGCCGATATCTTTACCCAGCGCCAGCGGCAGGTTTTGTTCCCCGTCGCCGTAATCACTGGAGGATAGCAATTCACGCAGCAACACGGTTTCGCGGTTTTCATTGGGCAGCTCGATGCCGATGACTGATTTGCCCGGAACCGTAGACACGCGGGCCGATAGCGCAGACATAGAGCGTGCAATATCGTCGGCCAGACCGATCACACGGCTGGCTTTCAAACCGGGTGCGGGTTCCAATTCATACATGGTCACAACAGGGCCTGGGCGCACCGATACGATATCGCCTTTGACGCCGTAGTCATCCAGAACGCTTTCCAGCATCCGCGCGTTCTCTTCCAAAGCCTCGTCCGACAGATGATGCCGCACGATGCTTGACGGATGCGCCAGCAAATCCAAGGGCGGGGTTTCATAGGCGGTCTCGGGGCCTTTAAACAGGCTTGGCTGGGCCTCGGCCTGTGCGCGTTTGCTTTGCTTTTCAGCCTGACGCGGCGCGCGGGGCTGCACCACATGTTTGGGTTCAGTCGGGGCAGGGGCCACAGGGGCGATGGGGGCCACTGGGGTGATCGGTGCCGCAGCGCGGGCGCGCTGGGATTGAAAGCTGACCACGGGTTCTGCCGGTTCGTCTTCGTAATGACGGGACGCGCCCCCCAGCGGCGGCGCAACAGGTTGCCCGTCATCTGCAGAGTCGCGGAAGATGTTTTCGGTGACAACAGGCTCTTGATAATGATCCGAAACACGCAAAGTACGGGCGCGCAGAACTTTGGATTTGATCGCATCGTTGATCCGGTTGCGCACGCGGTCTTCGTCATGCACATGGGTGTCATCTTCGGTCAGATCAATCAGGTCTTCATCGGGTTCAGGTGCTGGTTTGCGAAAGGTCGGCAACTTTAGTTTTGGCAAAGTCAAAGACTTACCCGCCTTTACCTTTTCCACAGGCGCTTCCACTGGTGTGACTGCGGATTTTGTTGGCACCTCACGGGCAACTTGCAGGGCTGCGGCCTCTTTACGGGTGGCCCGACGAGAGTCTATTCCAGCCTTTGCGGCCACTGCGCCGCGCGCGCCGCCCTGAACCGCAAAGCCCAGCAAAGACACGATAGAGGCATAGGTCAGGATGATCGCAACCATGGAATAATGGCGGATATAGGACAGTTCCAGTTTGGAAAACCCAAGAGAAAACAGCGCGGTACACAGGAAGATAAATCCCAGAACCAAAGACAGTACAATCAAACGGATCGTCAGATGCATCGGCACCAGATCCATCAGAATTCCCAAAGCCGCATCGCCAGACAAGCCGCCCAGACCAAAGCCGTGGTCCCAGCTTTCAAGGGGAACATGGGTGGCCAAAAAGACCGCAGTGAAGGCAACAAAAACCGGGATGCTGATGGCGCGGCTTAACAGGCGGGTATCGCCTTGGTGCAAGACAAAGCGCGAGCCCCAGACAAAGAACAGCACAGGCAGACACCAGGATGCCCAGCCGATTGTCAGGATCAGACGGGAGGAAATCGACGCGCCGAACGTACCCAGAATATTCTGCGCAGGGGCAGATGTGGCAGACAGCCAGCTTGGATCTTCGGGCGTATAGGTCCATAGCATGGCACCCAGCAGGATTGAAAAGGCGACCATGGCGAGGCCGACCAGTTCGGTGCCCCGTTTCCGGATTGCCTCTTGCATATGGGTTTCCAACAATGGATCACGCGTCCGCGTCTGATATGCCATTTCCCTACCTCTCAGTACAAATGACGGCGGATTTCGTGCAATCCACGGGTCATTTCGTCAATAGGCGCGACCATGGCCACACGGATATACCCGTGGCCCGGATTGGCGCCGTCTACGTCTCTGCCCAAGAATGCGCCGGGTAAAACCCGCACACCTGAGGCTTTCCAAAGTTTCAATGCAGCCGCTGCGCCATCTTCCACAGGCAGCCACAGGAAAAATCCGGCCTGTGGGGGCACATAGCCGTTGATGCCGCGAAACACGTCGTCGGCCAGTTCGAATTTTGCACCATACAGCGCACGGTTTTCGATCACGTGATCTTCATCTGCCCAAACACGGGTTGCAGCCCGCTGGATCGGCAAGGGCAAAGGCGCCCCTGCGTAATTGCGCAATTGTTTCAACGCGGCGATGGTTTTTGGCCCGCCTGCGGCAAAACCGGATCGCAGGCCCGGCAGGTTTGATCGCTTTGACAGGGAATGGAAAATCACCACACGTTCTGGATCAGCGCCAATTTTATGGGCTGTTTCCAATGCGCCTGTGGGGGCCTCGCCACGGTAAATTTCGGAATAGCATTCATCTGCGAAGATGCGGAAATCGTGTTTTTCAGCCAAAGCCAGAAGATCACGCCAATAATCGGCGCTGGCCACAGCCCCTTGCGGGTTGGACGGCGAACACAGATAGACAATGGCCGTATCATCCAGAACCGCGTCTGGTACGGTGGAAAAATCAGGAAGAAACCCTGTTTCAGCCGTGGCGTTCACAAATACAGGTTTGGCCCCGACAGCGGCAGCGGCGATGGCGTAGACCTGATAGAACGGGTTTGGCATCAGCACATAGGGCTGTTTGCCGTTTTTGGTTTCAGGGCAGGTGGCGACACAGGCGTTGAACAACCCTTCGCGGGTGCCGTTCAGGGATAAAACCTGCGTGGCCGGATCAATCGGCACGCCAAAACGGTTGGTGATCCAACTGGCAATCGCTTGCAGCAATTCGGGCGCCCCGTCATTTGGCGGGTATTTCGCGAACTCATGGGCATGACTCGCGATTTCCTCGGCCACGAAAGCGGGAAAGGCGTGTTTGGGTTCGCCAATGGACATATGTAACACGTCTCCACCTGCTGGATGATGGTCCAACAGCGCGCGCAAACGCGGGAAAGCGTATTCTGGCAGGTTCGAAAACCGCTCTGGAAATTGCATATCTGCCTCAGGGTATGGGGTCTAAGCGCCCCTTTTGGGCTACATTAGACAATAAATCTGACAGCGCCAAACCTCTTTTGGTTATGACGGAGCATATGTGGCTTTTTTGCCCAGAATTAGGGCTGCCCTGAAAACGCTTAAAGAAAATCAGCGGTTTCAGGCGTTTAGCGCAGCTTCCATAGCGGCCCCGACCCGCAGTAACTTGCGTTCTGCAAAGGGTGCGGCCATGGCCATAAGCCCCGCGCTAGGAATATCTGTGGGCAGGGTCAGGCCACACAGCCCCAGCAAATTCCCGATCCGTGTATTGCGCAAAGTCAGCAGGTTGGACCGTTGATAATAGGCGCTGTCGGTTTTCAAACGCTCCAGATTCGGCGGCAATATCGGCGAACTGGGCAGCAGAATCGCATCATAAGGCGCGGCGACAGCCAGATAGTCCTGTCGCAATTGCATCATCCGTTTCTGCGCAGTGACATACTCAACGCCGCTGAAATTTTTACCGCCGCGAAAGCGTTCCAAAATTTCGGGGAACATCACATCGGGATTGGCTTCTATTTCTGTTTGCCATTGGGCATATGCCTCGACCGAGAATAAGACAGGGGACAAAGACAGAAGTTCAGGCAGGAAAGGGATCTCGATTTCTGTGATCTTCGCCCCGCCAGCGGACAGTTTGGCCACAGCGGTTTCAAACCCTTTGGCAACACTGTCGTCCAAATCTTCTAGGGCCGAGGTTTTGCAGATGGCAAAATGACGCCCCGCCAGCGTGGCATTGGTCAGATCGGGAATCGCGGCGTTTCCTGTCAGCGCCCCCAAAAGCTGGGCGGCATCTTCAACAGACCGGCACAGTGGGCCGATGGTGTCAAAGCTTTCGGCCAGTGGCACAACGCCTGCCAGCGACACCAGCGTAGATGTGGTTTTCAAGCCGACCAGATCATTCCAAGCGGCTGGAATACGCACCGATCCGCCCGTATCAGACCCGATTCCTGCCGCTGCCAGATGAAAGGCCACCGATGTCGCCGCTCCGGACGAAGACCCGCCCGGCACTGCGTCGTGGTTGTTCACGCAGGGCGGCGTTTGGGTGACGGGGTTATAGCCCAGCCCCGAAAACGCCAGTTCCGACAGGTGGGTTTTGCCCAGACAAACCAGCCCCGCATGGGTGGCGTTTTGCAGGCATTTGGCATCCGCCACAGGTACGCGACCCTTTAGCAGATCACTGCCTGACACGGTTTCGATGCCAGCGGTATCCACCAGATCCTTCCATGAAATAGGCACCCCGTCCAGCAGACTGTTGCGCAGCCCTGCATCGGCGCGGGCTTTGGCGGCGGTTGCCTCAATCATAGCGCGGTCGCGGGTGACATGGGTAAAAATGCGCGGGCCGAATTCATGGGATTCGGCGGCGTCCAGATAAGTTTCTGTCAGTGCCACAGGGTCGATTTCGCCCTTGTTGATGCCGCGCCCCAAATCCGAAGCGGTTGCGGTAAGCCATGCGTCTGACATCTGGTCTCTCCTTCAATTTACGCCAGACCCTAGCGGCGGAATGACCGATGGACAATCCTGTATAAGCCACCATATTTGGACCATGACACTGGACACAGATATTCTGATTGCGGGCGGCGGGCTGAACGGCTCTGCTTTGGCTTTGGCACTGGCGCAGGCGGGATTTTCCTGCACGATCATTGACAGCCTGCCCGAGTCGGATCGAACCGATGCGGATTTCGACGGGCGCGGTTATGCGCTGGCGTTGACCTCGCAGAGGATGCTGGCGGCACTTGGGCTGTGGGCTGAAATCAGCGGGTTCAGCCAGCCAATTCTGGACATCAAAGTGTCTGACGGGCGGCCCAGCGAAGGGGCCTCGCCCTATCATATCCATTTTGACCACACAGAAATCGAAGAAGGCCCGATGGGGCATATGATCGAGGATCGGTATCTGCGCCGCGCCCTGCTGGATAAAGTGGCGCAGAGCGATGTAATCACCCATCTATCAGGGCAGACTGTGCTGGATCACAAGGCGGATGCCAGCGGTGTGACGGTGACGCTCGACAACGGAAAGACCCTGCGGGCTTTACTACTGATCGGCAGTGACGGGCGGCAAAGCGGCGTGGCGCAGCGCAGCGGTATTCGGCGCACAGGCTGGCAATATGAACAGGCCTCGCTGGTCTGTGCGGTGGAACATGAACTGCCCCACAACGGCTGCGCACACCAATTGTTCCTGCCCGCAGGCCCGTTGGCGATTTTACCGCTGCCACAAAACCGCAGCTCGATTGTCTGGACCGAAAGCACGGGCCGCGCGGATGCGATCCAAGCCATGGATGACGCCGATTATCTGGCCTGTTTGCGGCCCTGTTTCGGGTCGTTTCTCGGCGAGATCAAACTGGCTGGCGCAAGGTTCAAATACCCGCTGGGCCTGTCACTGGCGCAGGCCTTTGTGGCGGATCGTGTGGCGCTGGTGGGCGATGCGGCCCATGGCATTCACCCGTTGGCGGGGCAGGGGCTGAATCTGGGGCTGCGCGATGTGGCCGCGCTGGCACAGGTTCTGGCTGATGCAGCACGTCGCGGTCAGGATATCGGCAGCCCGATGGCCTTGCAGCCCTACCAGCAGTGGCGACGGTTTGACACCGCCAGCCTTGCGGTGGCGACCGATGGAATTAACAAGCTGTTTTCAAATGACAATCCGCTGCTACGCAGCTTGCGGGATCTGGGGCTGGGGGCAGTGAACGCAGTGCCATCTGCCCGCCGCAGCCTGATCCGTCAGGCGGCCGGCCTGACGGGGGAATTGCCCCGATTGATGCAAGGCCGCGCGATTTAGCAGGCGCTATTCCAGTGTACGGGCCTCATCCACCAGCATCACTGGAATCCCGTTGCGAATAGGAAAGGCCAGCCGTGCTTTTTTCGACACCAGCTCTTGCGCCTCGGCGTCATATTTCAACCCCGTATGCGTGACAGGGCAGATCAGGGCTTCCAGCATTTTCGGATCGGTTTGGGGCCTGTCGCTCATTGGATGGGGTCCTCTTTGGGGTCGCCTGCCAGTGCAAATTCCATCAAAGTCGTTAGGGTCTCGCGGCGGTTTGCCAGATTTGGCGCTTCAAGCAGGGCTTGTTTTTCGGCGGACTCAAACGGGCATAACATGGACAGTGAATTGATCAGCAATTCTTCGTCGGCATCTTTTAAACTGTCCCAATCGGTGGACAAAGAGGCCGCCTTGAAAAACCGCGACAGGGTTTTCAGGAACTTCGGGCGATCAAAGGCGTGGTCCAATTCGTGAACCCCTTTATCGGCGGTAAAACTGGACCAGTCCACATTGGCACTGATGTAGGGGCAAAACCCGTCATCCCGATCGCGCAGACGAAACCGGCTGATGCCTGACAGGGTGATCAAATAGCGCCCGTCCTCGGTTTCGGAAAAAGAAGTAACGCGCCCCGCGCAGCCAATCTGTTGCAGCGCGGTTTCCGAGGTGCCTTTGGGGGTTTCACGGGGCTGAACCATGCCGATCATCCGATGACTGGACTTTAGGACATCATCCAGCATGGCCAGATAACGGGGTTCAAACACATTCAACGGCAGACGGGTGCGGGGCAACAACAGCACGCCGTCCAGCGGAAAGATCGGCAGTTTCGGGGGCAATTCAGTAAGGTTAAACATAGCTCTGACATAGCCCCCGATTGGAATTAGGCAAAGATCATCGACGACAGTTTGCGCCGTCCGGTTTGGGCAATCGGATCCATCGGCCCAAGGCTGTCAAAGACTTTGAACAGTTGCGTTTTGGCCGCGCCGTCGTTCCATTCGCGGTCACGGCGGAAAATTTCCAGCAGCGCGTCAATGGCAGCCCCGGTTTCGCCAGCACCGAGCAAAGCCATGGCCAGATCAAGCCGCGCCTGATGGTCGTTTTCATCCGCATCCAGCTTGGCCCGCAGTTCAGCGGTTTCACCGGCATCCACCGCATTTGCAGCCAGATCAGCCTGCGCTTTAACGGCCAGAATACCCGTGTCATTCGCAATTTCAGCAGGCACGTTTTCCAGCAATTCCAGCGCAACTTCTGTTTCACCCAGCAACAGATGACATTTCACCAGCCCTGCAAAAGCAGCCGGATGGGCGGGGGCCTCGCCCAGAATTGCAGCAAAGGTTTGGGCCGCATCGTCGATCTCGCCTTGGTCCAGCATTTCCTGTGCAGCAGCCACGGCATCGTCCAAGCCGTTGTCTTCCTCACCGCCCAGATCGGCGATTTTGGTCACAAAGGCTTGTATTTCGCTTGGCGGAACGGCGCCTTGAAAGGCGTCCACAGGTTTGCCTTCAAAAAACGCAAAAACCGTCGGGATGGATTGCACCCGCAACTGGCCTGCCAGATTTTGGTTTTGATCCACGTTGATTTTGATCATTTTCACACGACCACCGGCCTGCGTGACCGCGTCTTCTAATGCGGGGCCCATGGTTTTGCAGGGGCCACACCAAGGTGCCCAGAAATCGACGATCACGGGGGTGTCTTGTGATGCCTCTATGACGTCCTGCATAAAGGTCATTTCAGAGCCGTCTTTGATCAGATCACCGGCAGGGGCGGAGGCGTCAGCGCCGTTTAGTTCCAACATATGTCTCTCTTGGTTTAGACTTGGGTTGTTTGTGATGTAGGCGAACAGCGGCTTTGGGACAAGGTCTAGCCGCGTGGCAGGCGCGGGATTAACGGGCAGTTAACGGCTTTGGCGGTGTCAGGCAGCCCGTCAGGCCCGCAGGCAGCACCAGCCATGCGCCCGCGTGATACAGGCGTTGGGTCAGATGCGGGTCAAGGCTGCTAAGGGTGATGGAGTACTGCGTTGACGCGGTGATCGCGGCGGTGTCAGGCAGGTTTTGCAGAAATTGTTTTGGTGGAAACAGCACCAAAGCACCCGGTGCTGCGTCGGTAAAATACATCACCGCAGCAGACAGGCCGACCCAAGCCGCGCCGATCAGGCTAATAATCGAAAATATGTTCCAGCGAAGCATCAGGCCCCTTTAGCGCACGGATCAAATTGGACAGGTCGGCCAGTTGTACATTCACCAGCCAGCGGTGATCACCATAGCCTTGACGATCCAGTCTGGCCAGTACATCGGCGTCTTGCACAGGGTCTGGCCGTTTGCTGCCTGTGAGTGTGACCATAATTTCGTCATTGCCCGCGATTTCGATAATTTCACCGTTTTGATCAGCAATCGTTTTCAAAATGGCGGTGAAGGCGGCGTAGCGGGGCGTTTCAATCTCGATACCATCGGGGGTGGCGCGGATGACGATTACTTCGGGGATTTTATGCAGCGCATCCGTGTCTACACCTTTGACCACGCTGCGGATGGTTAGTTTTGCCTGTCCAGACGCCTCTACCGCTTGGGCGATTGCTTTGGCGTAGGCGGTTTTTGCGCCGAATTCCAATCCCAAAGCGAATTGCCGTTCGCGGTCACGGAAAGTTAGCGGACCGATGGCTTTTAACGCGGCAACATCTTTGGGGAAATCATATTTATACCACGGGATTTGATGCAAAAATTCCGCATAATCCCGCGCCATTCGGGCCGAGGCAGTATCGCTGGCCACAGGATCTGGCCCGCGCAGCCAGGTTGTGATGCGCCCTATGGTTTCTTCATAAGCCGCTTTGGCCAGCAGTTCAGCGGTGAAGCTGACGCCGATTACATAGTCCATCGTTTTGGTTTCAGGCGCGCCGCCGTGTGCATCTGCGGTTTGCGTCAAGCTGCACATCGCAGTCCAGAACCCTGTAATTGCTTTAAAATACCCGAAATCTTGCGGATCGCCGCTTTGCAAAATCTGTGCGTAATCATCATAAGCAAAAACGATGTGCCATTCGGGATAGGTCAGGTAGCTGGCTGCCTCTGCACGGTGCTCCGCAGGGTCTATTAATGCGGCGTATTTTTCATCGGTCATATCAGCGCGACAGGCGAGTTCATTATACCCCACCGGAGCCAGCAACAGCAGTGCCAGCACAACAACCGCCAGTACCGCCCGTAACAACCACCGCCCCAAAAGCCGCCCGAAGACACGCATCAGCGTTTATCCCATAGCCAGACGGAAACCACTGCAAAGCCACCAAGGAACAGATGTGGCAGGTTGTTCAGGATTTTGAAAACAAACGGGTAATCGACGATGCCGTTGTTAAAGATGCCAAAGTCCAGATACCCCGAACCAGTGATCAATCCCAGCAAGCCATCGCCAAAATAGGCAGCCCCGAAATAGATCAAAAACACCCGCGAGGCACGGTGGGACACCAGCCCCGCAATCAGCGCCCAAAGGGCAGACACCGCGTGCAAACTGTCGTCAAAAATATCGAGCGCGAAAATCCCGAAGGACCGTCCTTGATCATCGGTTAGCCCGGGAATGTAATTCAGCGCCGCCGCAAAGGCGAGCGAGACGAAATAGCCAAAGCAGATGTAGCGTAAAATGGTCATATCAAAGCCCCGCCATGTATGTATCCCACAACCCGTTTCTAAACCGTAAATCAGGGTCTATTTCCCGCTTTGCCGCCACAAATTCACCAGCACTGGGATAAGATTGTTCAAATTGCGCCTGTGTCGCGTGCAGGCGATATGGCAGGTAATATGTCCCACCCAATTCGGCTGTTCCCGCGATTAAGGCTTGTGTCATGCGCTGCATATCGGCTTCGCCGCGCAGGGTCATTTCTTGGGAAAACAGCATGACACAGGCGATCCGGTCCACGGGCGCATAACTTAGAACGGCCTCGTTATCAGGGGCCACATAGCGCAGGGTGATGTTTAACAGCTCTTGATAAGAGGCTGGAATCACACGCTTACACAGGGCAACCCATTCGGCGAAACGTTCGGGTTCAATGAAATATTCGTGCAATATATCGGTGCGGGTCGGGTCTTTGTCGTCCAGCGTCACTACGGGTTCATTGATCAGACTGTTGCGAGTCACATCCCCCGCAGTCAGTTTGGCCTGAAGGTCGGTTTCCACCCACCAGCGGCGGCGTTTCACGCCCTCGGCTCCCAATTGCGCACGGAACAAGTGTCTTGCTAACTTCGAAACGAACCCCGAAGTGCTGGCGGCTGGCAGATCGCTTTGATCCTGCGTCGGGCGATAGGTGATCATCAAGGCTTTGTCGAAAAACGCTGCTTTATCAACGTTCAAACGGCCATAGCCCATCTGTACTTTAGGGTCTTTCAGCGCCGCCATAAACTTTACCCCGAAATCAGGCCCTGCCATTTTTTCAAAAGTCGGCGACAACCGCGCATTCGCGGTCATTTCGACCTCCATCTCGGTGATCAAACCCGTCAACCCGTAGCCCCCCATGGTCAGGTTAAACAGGTCAGCGTTTTCATCCCGTGAGCAAGTGATCAAATCGCCATCCTGCAACAGCATTTTGAAACTGCGCGTGGTGGACCCCATGGCGGAATAGGGGACGGGCCAGCCGTGGGCATTGACGCAAAATGTGCTGGCGATGCCGAAATCATTGTTGGATTGCATGACCTTAGGGCCAAAGCCGATGGCATCCATCTGGCGGATCGCACTGTCCCAGCGCAGACCCGCAGAGCAGCGATAGGTGGCGTTTGCCGTATCTGGTTCAAAGAAATCTGTATCCAGCGTGATCGCATGGCCGTCACGCGGTATCGACTGCCCGCCCATGGAATGACGTGCCGCACTAAGGGATACAGGGCGGCCCTCGGCCTTGGCGGCGCGCAATTCGTCCCGCAGGATATCAACAAGACCCTTTTCAGGGTCTTGTTTCACGATGATATGTTTGTGGATCGGCGTTTGTGACAGGCCGCTGGCGTCATTCAACGTTCCTGCCGCGCCGCTGGGTTGCAGCGAGGTTGTGCCATCCAGAACCGGATTTTTAGGACCGTATTTCGCCCCCAGATAGGCCCCGACAATTGCGCCGGACCCCAATAGAAATGCCCGTTTTGTGATAAGGTTCAAAATAGCCTCGTGTGTGGTTAGTCCAAATCAAATGTAGCAAATAAGGGCGCGTGATCGCTGGGTTTTTCCCATCCGCGCGCATCACGGAAAACGCGGCTGGAATGGGCGCTGGCGGAAATATCTGGGGTGGCCCAGATGTGATCCAGACGGCGGCCCTTGTCGGCGGTGTCCCAGTCCCGCGCACGGTAAGACCACCACGTATAAAGTAGGCCCTCGGGGATGTCTTGGCGGGTGATATCCACCCATTTGCCAGCCGCTTGGGTTTCAGCCAGTTGGTCCACCTCAATCGGGGTGTGCGATACGACTTTGAGCAGCTTTTTGTGATCCCAAACGTCATCTTCACGGGGGGCAATGTTCAAATCCCCGACCATCGCAGATTTCTGTGGTGCTTCGGCGTGAAACCAGTCGCGCATTTCAGTCAGGAAATCCATTTTATGACCGAATTTTTCATTCACTTCCCGATCGGCAACATCCCCGCCCGCTGGAACGTAAAAGTTGTGGATTGTCATGCCGTTATCCAGCTTTGCTGCCACGTGACGGGCATCGCCTTTTTCGCAGAAATCACGGTGCCCTGCGTCTGTGATCGGGCGTTTTGACAGGATCGCAACCCCGTTATAGCCCTTTTGCCCGCGTGCAACCATATGGGTATAGCCCAGTGCGGCGAAGTTTTCGGTTGGAATCAAATCCACTGGGCTTTTGCATTCCTGCAGGCACAGAACGTCTGGTTGTTCATCCTGCAACAGCTTTAAAACAATAGGTTCGCGCAGCCGAACAGAGTTGATATTCCAAGTGCAGACTTTGATGGGCATAGGCTCGACCTTTGATGAATTTTCTTCACCTTAGAGCATTGCTATGGGTAAAAAAAGACCCGCCAAAGTGGCGGGCCAGTCCAGGGAGAAACTATGAAAAACTCCGAGTTTAGTCTTTTGTTATGCGTTCAGGCGATACCCACCTGATTCCGTCACCAAAAGCCGTGCATTGCTTGGATCGGGTTCGATTTTTTGACGCAGACGATAGATATGGGTTTCCAGCGTATGGGTCGTCACACCGGCATTATATCCCCAAACCTCGTGCAAAAGAACTTCTCTGGCCACGACCCCGTCTTGGGCGCGGTAAAGAAATTTAAGGATATTTGTCTCTTTTTCGGTCAGGCGGACTTTCTTATCTGCCTCGTCTATCAACATCTTAGAGGCGGGTTTGAACGTATAAGGCCCAAGATTGAATACCGCATCTTCGGACTGTTCGTGCTGGCGCAACTGGGCGCGAATACGGGCCAGCAGAACGGGGAATTTGAACGGTTTGGACACGTAATCATTGGCGCCAGCGTCCAGACCCAGAATGGTATCGGCGTCCGTATCATGGCCTGTCAGCATCACAATCGGGCATTTCACCCCTTGTTTGCGCATTAAACGGCATAATTCACGGCCATCCATATCGGGCAAGCCCACGTCCAGCAGAACCAGATCGTACAAAGCCTCTTTGGCTTTTTCCAACCCAGATGCACCGTCTTCGGCCTCGAACACATCGAAATCTTCGGTCAGGACAAGTTGATCGGCCAACGCTTCGCGCAGATCGTCGTCGTCATCTACCATCAGGATTTTTTTCACGTTGCTCATGGGCTGTCTCCTACTCTCAAACTGAAAATGCGCTCTTTGGGTCGGGTTATCAATCCGCATCACAGGGACGTGTCAAAATTCGCTAAATTGTTTCACTTCCGGTTCATGGGGGATATAGAAAGCGGATAAAATGTTTCAAGAAGCAGGATCGCCATGACGTTTTCCGTAACATTGGCCGAAAAAATTGCGCGTGCGCGGGCGGATTTACGCATGGGTGTGCCTGTGGTTTTGCAGGACGGGGCGGCATTTTGGGCTGTGGCGGCCGTCGAAACCCTCAGTTCTGAACGACTGGCGCAGATGCGTGAAGCTGGCGGGGCCTTGCATATTGCAATCACCAATCGTCGGGCGGAAACCCTGATGGCCCCTGCCTATGACGGCGATCTGGTGCGGATCGTTGTGCCGCTTGATGCGCCTGCCACTTGGGTCCATGCCATGGCCGACCCCTCGTTGGATTTGCAGGTGCCGATGAAAGGCCCGTTCCGTTATTTGCGCGAAGGATCTTCTTTGGCGGATCGCAATGTGATCCGGCTGTGCAAGGGCGCGGGTCTGTTGCCGGGTGCGCTTTTGGGGACGATAGACGGGCCGCAGGACGGGTTGTTGATGCTGGATGTGGCCGAAATGGAGGCGAATGACGCCCTGCGCATGCCGCTGGACCAGATTTCAAACGCGCGGGTGCCTTTGGCTGTGTCGCAACATTCAAAAGTCCATGTCTACCGCAAACGGGATGGCGGCGAGGAGCATTATGCCATCGAAGTGGGCAAGCCTGCGCGGGATAAACCGGTGCTTTCACGGCTGCATTCGGCCTGTTTTACGGGGGATCTTATCGGGTCGCTGAAATGCGACTGTGGCCCGCAATTGCAGGCAGCCCTTGCGCAGATCGGGGCCGAGGGTGAAGGCGTTTTACTGTACCTGAACCAAGAGGGTCGCGGCATCGGGCTGGCCAATAAGATGCGGGCTTATTCGCTGCAAGATCAAGGGTTTGACACAGTCGAGGCCAATCACCGTCTGGGCTTTGAAGATGACGAACGAGACTTTCGTCTGGGCGCGGAAATCCTGCTGGGACTGGGGTTTAAATCCACCCGTTTGATGACCAATAATCCAGCCAAAGTGGCACGGATGGAAGAAGCGGGAATTGCCGTGGCGGAACGGGTTCCCTTGCAGGTGGGGCGCACGGCGCAAAACACCGATTACCTTGATACCAAAGCCAAAAAGAGCGGGCATTTGTTATGATTGCGCAGTTTGATGATCTGGTTGTCACCCGTTGGGGCGCGCGGTTTCAGGGCCGCCGTTATGCCTGCACCATCGGGCGTGGCGGCATCGGAGTGAAGCAGGGAGAGGGCGACGGGATCACACCGCTTGGCACCTATCGGCTGGGCGGCGTTGGCTATCGCAGTGACCGCATCGGCTTTGACGCCCCCGCATTAGACTGTTGGCCGATTGGTCTGTGTGACATCTGGTCGGATGATCCGCGCGATCCTGATTACAATCAGGGAATCACCGCACGGGGGCATCGGTACAGCCATGAACGCCTGCGCCGCGCCGATCCGCTGTACGATATTTTTGCCATTGTCGATTATAACTGGCCCGACAGTGTGGCGGGCAAAGGCAGTGCGATTTTCCTGCATAAATGGCGCAAGCCGCGGCATCCAACCGAAGGCTGCATTGCCTTTGCCGAGGATGATCTGGTAGCGATTCTGGCAGGGTGGACGCCCCGTTCACGGCTGATTATCCGCTAAACGGGTTCGTCGTAACTGCGTTCCCCGAAAATAGCCGAGCCAACCCGCACATGGGTTGCGCCTAGGGCAACAGCCCGCTCAAAATCGCTGCTCATCCCCATAGATAGGCCTGACAACCCGTTGCGCTTCGCGATTTTGCGCAACAGGGCGAAATGCAGGCTGGGTTCTTCGTCAACGGGGGGAATCACCATCAGGCCGGTAATTGGCAGGTCCATTGCGCGGCAATCGGCGATAAAGGCGTCAGCCTCGGCTGGGATAACACCGGCTTTTTGGGGTTCTTCGCCGGTGTTGACCTGAATGAACAGCTCTGGCGATTTGCCCTGTGCCTGAAGTTCCGAAGCAATTTTGCGGGCCAGTTTTTCGCGGTCAATGGCGTGGATCGCATCGAACAGTTCGACGGCGGCTTTCACCTTGTTGGTTTGCAGCGGGCCGATCAGATGTACATCTACAGGGCCAAATTCGGCACGAAACTCGGGCCATTTGCCCTGCGCTTCCTGCACCTTGTTTTCGCCAAACAGGCGGTGGCCCGTTTGCAGGACTTCGTGAACCCGTTGATTGGGCTGCACTTTTGAGACAGCGATCAAACGGGTGCTGCCCACCGGCCGGTTGGCAGCGGTTTCAGCGGCGTGAATGCGGGATGTGATATCTGATAGGGACATGGCAAATGAATGCCTGTACGGGGCAAATTCGGCAACCCCAAAAAGAAAGGGCAGATCCGAAGACCTGCCCTTTCCCGTGCACCTTCTAACCTAACTTAGAAGGAGAAGCGTACACCAAGGTCAGCCATGGTGTTTTCTGTGTAATCGCGGGAGATACCGCCAGCCAGTGTTGCGCCACCCAGGTTGTGAGTGAAGCCCAGGCCGTATTCTGTTTCAGAACCGGCAGCGCCGATACCAGCAGAACCCAGTGTGTCTTCAGATGTTTTTGCAACAAACGCAGTCACAGTTGTGGCGTCGAATGTGTAAGAACCGGACAGAACAGCTTTGGTCCCAACAGTTTCCAGATCGGAGTAGTTCACGTTCACACCGAAATCAGCGATTTGACCGGAGATGGACGCAGACCACAGGTCTTGCTCGCCTGCGGAAGCCGCAGAGTTGTTGGCGTTTTTCGCGTAACCACCAGCAACAGTCCAGTCGCCGAAGTTATAAGATGCAGCGATTGAGTCTTCGGAACCAGTTGCGCCGGAAGCATTGAATGCACCGGTTGTGTCTGTGGACAAGGATACGCCAAAGCCACCAACGTTGAAGTCAAGACGCACAACGTCACCTGCGTTGCCGCGGGAAGAGTATGTGTTCAGAACGAACTGGGATGTACCGATGTTGAAAGAGTTGTCTGCATCGTGCAGACCAGTCAGGCCAACGGAACCGTCAAAATAAGCAATACGGTTCACAAGCGCACCGTCAGTGTTACCAACTGTGATGCGGAACATGTCGTTGCCCATCCAGATGTTGGCAGAAGAGGTCGCGCCAGCAACATCGCCTTCATCGGAACGCAAACGAATGCGACCACCGAAGTCCAGACCACCGTCTGTGGAGCCGGAACCATCAATGTTGATAGTCATGCGTTTTTCGATTTTTGTTTTGGCGTTTGTGCCGGAAACACCGAAAGCTTTTTGGTTGTTATAAACGATACCGAACCGGCCGGAACCGGACAGGGATACGTCAGCTGCCGCGGCAGATGCAGTGGCGACAAGTGCTGTTGTCACAAGGAGAACTTTTTTCATTTTGCTTCTCGTTTAGTTAGTGAAAGGACAGACGCAGGCGCCTGCGGGTGAGTAAGCCCAGTAGCTTGGCAAACACGTAACCTACTACTTTCAGGGGGAAAACACCGAATTTGTATTTTTGTCGGGATTTCAGCCCTGCCTCATTCACACTTCTGTGAGGTGCTTTTTTGTTAGGCAAAAATGAAAAAACATGGACGCAAAAAATCAGTTTTAGAATTCGAAAATTGGCGGTCAGGATAACTGGATTTCAGATCGGTATCGGACAAAAAAAAGAGCAGACCCGAAGGTCTGCTCTTCCTTAACCGACTTCTAAGAAAGCTTAGAAGTTGAAGCGAACACCAAGGTCAGCCATTGTGTTTTCAGCATAGTTGCGGGAAATACCGCCAGCCAAAGTAGCGCCGCCCAGGGAGTGGGTGAAGCCAATGCCGTACTCAGATTCGGAACCGGCTGCGCCGATACCAGCAGAACCAACAGTGTCTTCGCTTGTTTTAGCAACAAACGCAGTTACAGTTGTTTCGCCGAAGTTGTATGAACCGTTCAGAGTAACTTTGTTACCAACCAGTTCCAGATCGGAGAACTGGATGCCAACGCCGAAGTCGCCGATGTTGCCAGCTGCGGAGATGGAGAACATGTCAACTTCAACTGCAGGAGAGTTTACGTTCAGAACGTTTGTTGCGTAACCAGCTGCAACGTTCCAGTCACCGAAGTTGTAAGATACGGCGATCGCATCTTCAGAACCAGTGCCAGCAGCGTTGAATGCGCCAGTTGTGTCTGTGGACAAGGAAACGCCAAAGCCACCTACGTTGAAGTCAAGACGAACAACGTCGCCGGCATTTGCGCGGGAGCTGAATGTGTTGATTGCGAAACGTGCAACGGAACCGATGTTGGAAGAAAGGTTAGCCCAGTGCAGACCTGTCAGGCCTACGGAACCTTGGAAGTAACCGATACGGTTGATCATAGCACCGTCAGTGTTACCAACTGTGATGCGGAACATGTCGTTGCCCATCCAGATGTTGGCAGAAGAAGTCGCGCCAGCAGCGTCGCCTTCATCGGAACGCAGACGAATGCGACCACCGAAGTCCAGGCCACCGTCTGTGGAACCGGAACCATCAAGGTTGATGGACATACGTTTTTCAATCTTAGTTTTAGCGTTTGTGTTTTTAACGCCGAAGTTAGATTGGTTGTTGTAGACAATGCCGAAACGGCCAGAACCGGAAACATTTACGTCAGCAGCGGCCATGCCGGCTGTCGCGATGAGTGCTGTGGTTGCAAAGAGAACTTTTTTCATAGTTTTCCCTCGTTAGGTTAAAAGGTGCACCTCTATCCGAGGTATCCGGAAAGAGTGTGTATGCTTTTCACTCTACAGCCCTCGAATATCAAGGAGATGTATTGTGGTCTGATTGATAAGCCGAAAGTTGGTGCAATGATGCCACAGTCGTTTTTTGGGCAAATATCAGGCCGCACCTTAAAGGACGGGGGCAATAAGAACTTGTTCGTCAAACCAAGTAACGGTACATGAAAGAAACAGCTGTAAAGCTTGGGGCGTAGAGCATGATGTATTTAAGCGTAAAAACAGGGTTGTTCGCAGTGATTTGTGCGGCACTTGTTGGATGTGGTGGATTTGGAAATTCCGGTCGCAGCAGCGGGGGCTTTCTGAATCGCCCTGTCGCGTTGCCCACAGGGGGAACAGCGCAAGCCGAGGCCGCCAAGCAGGATCCACTGACAGGATCACGGGCGCGTGCCTTGGGTGAAGGGCGCACAGGCGATGTATCGCTATTTGATGCTCTGCGCGCACCGGATCAGAATACCAACGTGCGTGTGAACAAATACCTCTGGAATGCCTCGCTGGAAACGCTGAGTTTCTTGCCTGTAGAATCGGCCGACCCCTTTACAGGTGTGTTGGTGATGGGCTGGGGCCGTGCACCCGGCAGCAGCCAGCAGTACCGCGCCACTGTATTGGTGCAGGACCCTGCCCTTGATGCGCGTTCGTTGAAATTGTCGATCCAGACCCGCAGTGGCACGGCAAGTGCGGAAACCGTGCGCCGGATCGAAGATGCTATTTTGACCCGCGCACGTCAGTTGCGTGTGCGCGATAAAAACCTATAACGCGGGTAAGACCGCCTGTTGATGATATTGACGCCGGGCTGATGGTCCGGCGTTTTGCTGTGTAAGGAAGAAAACATGTCTCGTTATAATGCCCGCGTTGTGGAACCGAAGTGGCAAAAGGCTTGGGATGATGCCCTGGTCTTTAAGGCCGAGCGCGACGAATCCCGCGAGAAGTATTACGTGCTGGAAATGTTCCCCTACCCGTCAGGGCGCATCCATATGGGCCATGTGCGCAACTATACCATGGGCGATGTGGTGGCGCGCTATAAGGCGGTGAACGGATTCAACGTGCTGCACCCGATGGGCTGGGATGCCTTTGGCCTGCCTGCGGAAAATGCCGCGATGGAAAAAGGTGTGCATCCGGGCGAGTGGACCTATCAGAATATCGCCGACATGCGGGCCCAGATGAAGCCCATGGGGCTGTCCATTGACTGGTCCCGCGAACTGGCGACCTGTGATCCTGAATACTACGGCCAGCAGCAGGCGATGTTTATCGACATGATGGATAAAGGTCTGGCCTATCGCAAAAAAGCGGTGGTGAACTGGGATCCTGTGGATATGACCGTTCTGGCCAATGAACAGGTTGAAGCGGGTCGCGGCTGGCGTTCGGGTGCGTTGGTAGAGCGCAAGGAACTGACCCAGTGGTTTTTTAAGATCAGCGCCTTTTCTGAGGATTTGTTAAGCGCGATTGATCGGCTTGACGGCTGGCCTGACAAAGTGCGCCTGATGCAGCAAAACTGGATCGGCAAATCCCGCGGGCTGGAATTTGCCTTTGACCGCGTGGATGGCGGCGAGCGGATCGAGGTCTACACCACCCGCCCCGACACGCTGAACGGCGCGTCCTTTGTGGGGATTTCACCAGATCACCCGATTGCCAAACAATTGGAAGCCGAAAACCCCGACACAGCGGCGTTTGTGGCAGAGTGCCGCAAGGGTGGCACCACAGAAGAGGCGATTGAAACCGCGCCGAAACTGGGCATGGACACAGGCATCCGCGTCAAACACCCGCTTTATGCGGATCGTGAACTGCCCGTCTGGATCGCCAACTTCATTCTGATGGATTACGGCACAGGCGCGATTTTCGGCTGTCCGGCCCATGACCAGCGCGATCTGGATTTCTGCCGCAAGTATGACCTGCCAGTAATCGACACTTTCTTTGCGCTGGATAATGACACCCCCGTTGCAAACGAGGCTTTTGTGCCGACCAAGACCGAAAAAGTGAAATGGGTTGACCATTTTGCGGGCTTGGATGTGGCCACGGGACAGGAAGCCATCGACGCAACCATCGCCTTTGCGGAAAAAGCAGGCTGGGGCACAGGCACAACAAACTATCGTCTGCGGGACTGGGGCGCGTCGCGTCAACGGTTCTGGGGCTGTCCGATTCCCGTCGTGCATTGTGAAAAATGTGGTGTGGTGCCTGAAAAGAAGGAAAACCTGCCCGTTGAACTGCCCAAAGATGCCAGCTTTGATCGGCCCGGCAACCCGCTGAACTGGCATCCCACATGGCGCGATGTGCCTTGCCCCGAATGTGGCGCACCGGCAAAGCGCGAAACCGACACGATGGATACCTTTGTGGATTCCTCATGGTATTTCGCCCGTTTCACGGCACCGCGTGCTGAAACACCCACTGTGGATGCGGATCTGTCCTATTGGATGAATGTGGATCAATATATCGGCGGCGTGGAACACGCGATTTTGCACCTGCTGTATGCCCGCTTCTTTGCGCGGGCGATGAACCTGACAGGTCATATGCCAGAGTCCGCCATTGAACCGTTCGACGCACTGTTCACCCAAGGCATGGTCTGTCACGAAACCTATAAAGACCCTGATGGCAAATGGCTGAACCCTGATGATATCAAACCCGTCAAAGGCGGTTATGAAACGCAGGACGGGCGTGCCGTGACGGTCGGGCCGTCGATCAAGATGTCCAAATCCAAGAAGAACGTGGTCGATCCCGAAGATATTATTGATCAATACGGCGCGGATACCGCCCGTTGGTTTGTGATGTCTGACAGCCCACCTGAACGGGATGTGGAATGGACAGCATCGGGCGCCGAGGCTGCGTGGAAACACCTGCAACGGGTCTGGCGTTTGGCGGACGAGTTGGACAGCGTTGAAGACAGCGCGGATTGCGCGGCAGAAAACCTTGCGCTGGAAAAGGCCCGCCACCGTGCCATTGATGAAGTGACCAAAGGGATTGAGGGCTTTGCCTTTAACAAATCCGTGGCCAAACTGTATGAATTGACCAATACACTGGCCAAATCCAAAGCGGATAAAGCCACGCGCACCAGCGTTTTGAAAACCATGGCGCAGCTGATGCAGCCAATGACCCCCCATTTGGCCGAAGAACTGTGGGCGTTTTTGGGTGGCGTCGGTCTGGTAGCACAGGCCGATTGGCCCAAAGCGGACGCTGCCATGCTGGTGGATGATGAAGTGACCCTGCCGATCCAGATCAACGGCAAACGGCGGGATGAAATCACCGTTCCCAAATCCATGCCAAAAGAAGAGGTTGAAAAACTGGTTCTGTCCAACGAGACTGTGATCAAATTGCTGGACGGTGCCACACCGAAAAAGCTGATTGTTGTCCCGGGGCGGATTGTGAATGTTGTTGTATAACAGACGAACAGTATTGGCGCTGGCCCTGTCGGGTGGCGTGGCGGCCTGCGGGTTTGAACCCGTCTATAAACAAGGTTCTACCGCGTCCGACCTGCAAGGCCAGATCGCCATTGATCTGGTCAAGGGCCGTAACGGGTTTGAATTGCGCCAGCAGCTTGAAGACCGCCTTGGCCGCGCCGAACCCGCCGCGCCCTATGTGCTGACATTCAAGTTGACCATCACCGAAAGCGGTCTGGCCGTGACAGAGGATGAGGGGACAACCCGAACCAACCTGATCGGCACAGCCGCATTTACCGTGCGGCGCAAAGACACGCAGGCTATCGTTTTCGAAGACAGCGTGCGCAATATCACCGCTTTCGGGTCTACGTCGGAAACCTATCCGTCCAGCGTGGCGGAACGGGATGCCAACGTGCGCCTGTCCAAGGCACTGGCCAACCAGATAGCCCAACGGATCGCCATCAGTTCAAACGGCTGGGCGGGATGAAACTGGCAGGCGCTCAGGCCTCGGCGTTTATCGCGAAACCCGATGCGGGCCGCGCGGCAGTGCTGCTGTATGGCATGGATGCCATGCGCGTTTCACTAAAGCGCCAGCAATTGATCAAAGCACTGGTCGGCCCCAAAGCCGAAGAAGAAATGCGGCTGGAACGGTTGAACGGCGCGGATTTGCGCAAAGAACCCGCTTTGGTGCTGGACGGGCTAAAGGCGCAGGGCTTCTTCCCCGGTCCACGGGTGGTTTTTGTCGAAGGTGCGGGCGACGGGCTGGCAGATGTTATGACCACCGCCCTGCGTGAATGGTCCAAAGGCGATGCCACGCTGGTTGTGACCGCAGGCAGCCTGAATGCCCGTTCCAAACTGCGCAAAGCGTTTGAAGGTGACGGGAAATCTGTGGCAATCGGGATTTACGATGATCCCCCCGCACGGGCCGATATCGAACGTATGGCAGCCGAGGCAAACCTGCCTGCGCTGAGCAAATCAAACATGGATGATCTGCTGACGCTGGCCCGCACACTTGATCCGGGCGAGTTGTCACAAACCATTGAAAAGCTGGGTCTTTATAAATTCCGCGACGACACGCCGATTTCGGGTGACGACATTGATGCCTGTATGCCTGCAACATCAGATGCCAATCTGGATGACGCCGCCCACGCCATTGCCGAAGGACGCGCGGGCGAGGTGGTGCCAACCCTGAAGCGGCTGGCAGGGCAGGGGATCAACCCCACCGCGTTGTGTATCGCTGCGACCCGCCATTTTCGCAGCCTACACGCCGCCGCGACCCATCCCCAAGGGCCGGATGCGGCCCTGTCCCGCGCCCGCCCGCCTGTGTTTGGCCCGCGCAAGGATCGGCTGGTACGTCAGGCCCAACGGCTGGGCGCGGCCCATCTGGAAAAGGCCCTGACAGAGTTGATGAACACCGATCTGGCCCTGCGCTCGGCTAAAAAAGCTCCGGAAATGGCTTTGGTGGAACGGGCGTTTATCCGCATTGCCATGTTAAAACGATCTTAAAAAGATATTAAAAAGTCTGAGGGAGAGAGACATGTACACTTTGGTAGGGTCGCCGAAAACCCGCGCTTTTCGGGTGCTTTGGGCGCTGGAAGAACTGGGGCTGGACTATGACATCATCCCCGATCCACCCAAGGGCGAAACCGCGGCGGCGCTGAACCCTACGGGTAAAATTCCCAGCCTGAAGGTCGGAGAAGATGCGATTATTGATTCTGTGGCGATCCTTCAGTTTCTGGCGGATAAACACGGATCACTGACCTATGCTGCGGGCACCATCGAGCGGGCACATCAAGACAGTTTTACCCACTTCATCTGTGACGAAATCGACGGTGCCCTGTGGACCGCCGCGCGCAACAGTTTCATCAATCCCGAAGACCGCCGCGTGCCTGCGATCAAGGATGTGCTGAAATGGGAAATGGAACGGTCGATCAAAGCGCTTGAAGAACGGCTTGGGGATGATGAGTTTTTGATGGGGGATCGGATAACGGTTCCTGACATCCTGCTGGCCCATTGTTTGGGCTGGATGCGCAGCGCGGGCTTTCCGTTGGAAAGTGATCGTCTGCGGGCTTACGTTAAGCGTTTGATCGGGCGGGAAGCCTATAAACGGGCGGATGCGATCCGCAATCCGGCCTAGGTTTCTGACAGCTTACGCGCCGCTGCAAGCCCTGCGGCGCGTCCCGTGGCCAGACATCCGGTAATCAGATAGCCGCCTGTCGGGGCCTCCCAGTCCAGCATTTCACCTGCGCAGAATACCTGCGGGGCGATCCGCAAGGCATAATCGGGTGTGAGTGATTGCCAGTTCAGCCCGCCCGCGACAGAGATTGCGCCGTCCAGCGGGGCGGTTCCACTGTAGGGTACAGGCAGGGCTTTCAGGCGCTCGGCAAGGTTCGCACGCGGGGTTTGGCGGGCGTATTCCATAAACAGGGCGGTTTTGGCAGTATCCAACCTCAGTGTTTTACGCAGCAGGTTTGGCAGGGATAGTTTGCTGTTTTGTCGGGTGATTTTGGCGCTGATCTGCGCTGCGGTTTGATCGGGCAGCAGGTCGATCATCAGCGGTGCGCCTGCGCGAAATGCGCTTGAAAACTGATAGACCAGCGATCCTTCCAGCCCGTTGCGCGATAGAACACATTCCCCAGTGTTGGTTTTATCGCCACAGGATATTGCGATGTTTTTCAATGGGCTGCCAAAATGCGGTTCCATATGGGGCGACCAATCCACAGTGATCCCCATGTTTGAGGGCGCAAAAGGCACCAGCTTTGCGCCGCGCTGTTCCAGCAATCCTGTCCAAGCCCCGTCAGACCCAAGCCGCGCCCAACTGGCCCCGCCTAGCGCCAGAACCACCGCTTTGGGCGTGACGGATTGCGGCCCGTCCGGCGTTTCAAATTCGAAGCGGTTACCTTGCCATCCCGTCCAACGCCAACGGGTTTGCAGGATCACGCCTTTGCCGTTCAGCCGCGCCAACCATGCGCGCAACAGGGGCGAGGCTTTCATCACCTTTGGAAATACCCGCCCCGATGACCCTGTGAAAACGCTTTGGCCCAGATCGTTGGCCCAAGCCTGCACCTGCGTCGGGCCAAAGGCGGTAAGGGCAGGGGCCAGATGCGCGGCGGCGGTGCCAAAGGCGCTCAGGAACGTCGCGTCAGGTTCGTCTTTGGTCAGGTTCAGACCTGACTTTCCCGCCATCAGAAACTTGCGCCCGACCGAGGGTTTCGCATCGGTCAGCAGCACAGAATGCCCCGCATCGGCCAGCATTTCTGCGGCCATCAGCCCCGCAGGGCCTGCGCCAATCACCAGTGCATCGTGATGCGGTTCTGCGGAATTATCTGCCATTGGACTGCCTGAACTTGTGTGTGTCAGTGTCTAGAAGAAACCAGCGGGCTTGACTATGGCTGTGGCGTTGCAGCGGCTTGTTGTGGGATAAAATTGCCCATAAGGTTTCAGGCATGAAACTTGATCCCATAAATATCCGAATTCTTGAAATCCTGCAAAAAGATGCCGACCAGCCGTTGGACAGTCTTAGCGCGCAAGTCAACTTGTCGCGCAATGCCTGTTGGCGGCGGATCAAGATGATGGAGGATGAGGGCTGGATCAAGGGGCGCGTGGTGTTGTTGGACCCAATCAAGCTGGGGCTGAAACTGTCAGTGTTTATTCAGGTGCGTACCGACAATCACGATGCTGACTGGATGGCCGATTTTGCGCGGGCCGTGCGCGAGATGCCCCAGATCACCGGTGCTTATCGCATGACCGGTGATCTGGATTATCTGTTGCATGTACAGGTGGGCGATATGGCCGATTACGACAGTTTTTATAAACGGTTTATCGCCAAGGTGCGGGTGTCGGATATGTCGGCCAGTTTCGTGATGGAACAGGTCAAAGAGACGACGGCCCTGCCTTTGGACGCCGTGTAATACGTGCGATCGCCTGTGGCTCATCGAAATAGGCCGCGGCGTAACACTCGGCCAGTTCATCGGCGTTCAAATCGTCAAACAGCCGTTTGATCGCCGCGATGCTTTGGGGTTTAGCGGCGGCGGCATCTGTGGTCAGGCTGTCCAGAAACCCGTCGAATTCTGCGGCGGGCAGTACGCGGTCCACCAAACCGATGCGTAAAGCCTCGGCGGCGTCGATCTTTTGGCCGCCCATCAGGATCAGTTTGGCCTGCGCGGTTCCGATCAGGGCCGCCATGCGGCGTACATCGGCAGGTTGAGGCAGGAAGCCCCGCTTTAACACAGGGTAAAAGAATTTCGCGCCGGGTGTGCAAATCCGCAAATCACAGGCCAGCGCAGGGGCAAATCCGCCCCCCGCCAAAGTGCCGTTCAGGGCTGCGATGGTCAGGCAGGGCAGGGCCGCGATGGCCCCCGAGGCCTGTTCCCACAAGGGGCTGCGGGTGAAGTCATACATGTCCTCGCCGCCATCCACATCCGCACCGGCGCAAAACACCCTATCCCCAGCGCCTGTCAGGATAAAACTGCGCAATTCAGGGTCTGCATGGGCGGCTTTGGCGGCCCCTGCCAGATCTTGCAACATGGCAGGGGACAAGGCGTTTGCCTTGTCCGGCCGGTTCAGGGTTACGTGCCAACGCCCCTGTGCCTGGGTGACGGAGATCAAATCAGGCCCACCTGTTTGCGGATGGCTTCATCACGAAGGGCAACCACTTGGCCAAGGTGCGCGTCGCTGTCTGCGCCAGCCATCCAGACCAGCGTTTCAGCAACCCATTCAGGCGGAATATGATCTTCCCAGTCCAGGGTGCTGACCGGATTGACGCCTGATTTTTTAATCACCCGCTGCATTTCCGTGGCCACAGTACCCGGAGACAGAACCAAAGCACGGACGCCGTTTGCACCCTCTTCGCCGTGCAGGCAGGCGTTCAGGTGATGCACTGCGGCTTTGGATGAACAATAGTGGGACCAGCCTTCAAGTGCGCCTGTAGCTGCCCCTGACCCGATGGTGATGATGGTGCCACCGCCTGCGGCTTTCATCAGTGGCAGAGCGGCGCGGATGCCGTAAAATACGCCTTTTACGTTCACATCAATGATGGTGTCCCATGCCGAAACAGTGGCGTGTTCCAGCCGCTCTACAGGGTCCAAAGCGCCTGCGTTGTTGATCAGAATATCGACGCCGCCAAATTCGGCCTGTGCCAGATCAATGGCAGCTTGAACCTGATCGAACTGGGCTACATCGGTGGCCAGCGCAAGGGCCGTGCCCCCTGCTGCGTTGATTTCAGCCGCGATTGTGTCGATTTCCGTGACCGAGCGGGCGCAGAGCAGAACCTTGGCCCCGAGCGCGCCAAATTTACGGGCGGCGGCGGCACCAATGCCCCGGCTGGCCCCTGTGATGATTACGGATTTGTCAGTCATATTGGTCAATTTAGTGATCCTCTTTAAAGATATAGCCTGTGCCAGCCCGTTCGAGCCTGCCGATATTGGGCCGCAGCATATGTCCGCCTGAAATGGTCATTTTGTCTGCTGTTACCATATCAAGGGTGCGTTTGCGGGTGGTGCGGGCCATGTCCATATCAATGTCAAAGGCTATACCGATTTCAGGATCGGCAAATTGCAGCACTTGGGAATGGGCAATATCCCCTACATGGGCAAAACTGTCAGCGCCGCTGTCCACACGGAACCCCATATGGCCGGGGGTATGGCCGGGCAGGTTCAGGGTGGTGACCTCTTTGATCAACGTATCGCCGCCTTTCACCTGTTCGGTGCGCCCTGCATAGGCGGCAAGGGTGGTTTTCGCTATCTTTTGCCATTGAAGCAGGGTGTCATCGGTAAAGGTCTGGGTGTTCCAAAAGCTGTAGTCGGCTTCGGAAATAAACATCTGGGCCTTGGCGAAAACCGCTTGGCCATCCGGGGTCAAAGCCCCTGCCACGTGATCGGGGTGCAGGTGGGTGAAATACAGATGTGTGATGTCATCCGCGTAGATGCCAACTTCTTCCATAGCGTCTTTTAGAAAGCCGCAAGTGGGGCCGAACAGATCGCGCGGGCCTGCATCGACCAGCATGGTGTCACTGCCGGATTTAACGATAAAGGCGTTGAAGTTGGTGTCGATGGTTTCGGTTTTGGCAGCGGCCAGTATATCCTGAATGACCGTTTCTTCGGTTCCCGGGAACAGCTCTGTGCCGAACTGGGTCGCGCCATCTGTCAGGGCGATAATTTCGATGTCACCGATTGCGGTTTTGTTGATACGAGACATGGTTTCCTCCGTTGTGTTTTTGTGGGGGTGCGGGATGCTGAATGGGTTAGCGATCCTCGTCTTTATCGTCTTCGGGCGCGCCGAGCATTTCGTCCTCATCCACAGCGGCAAGGGCGGCAGCACCGATGGCCTCTTTTTGTTTCTGGGTCAGGTCTTCGGGGTTCACATCGGCCAGACGTACCGTCACCTCTTTATGGGCAAAGCGGATGCCTTCCCGTTCAAACAGATCGCGGATTTCCTGATAAACCCGTTTGCGCAGCACCCATTGATCGCCCGGTTTGGTCATGAATTTCACACGGATAATCATGGCGCTATCCTGCATTTCGATCACCCCTTGGGATTTCAAAGGTTGCAGGAATTGCTGGCCCACCACCTCGTCTTCGAGCAGTTCGAGGCCAAGGTTTTTCACCAGTTTACGCACCTTTTCCACATCCGTGTCATAGGTCACGCGCAGTTTCAGTTTCATCATCACCCAGTCGCGCGAAAAGTTGGTCAGATGCTGGATTTCGCCAAAGGGCACCGTGTGCAGCGGGCCAAGGTGGTGGCGCAATTGAAACGAGCGCACAGAGATTTTTTCGACTGTGCCTTTGACCGTACCAATGTCGATATATTCGCCCTTGCGAAAGGCGTCATCAAACAGAAAGAACGCACCTGAAAATATATCCCGAACCAAGGCCTGCGCCCCAAAGCCGATGGCCAGACCGACAACACCAGCACCCGCGAATAATGCGGATACGTTGATGCCGATATTGGTCAGCACAATCAGCGCAAAGGCTACAAAAATTACTGCCAGCAGAAAGTTGCGAAACAAAGGCAGCAGCGTGGCAAGGCGAGACGCCCCGCCCGCGCCGCCTTCATCGCCGGGGGCAACCTCGACCAGATCGCCACCCTCTTCGGCGATTTTCTGGTCGATCCAGATACGGACAAAATGGTAGATCACATAGCCGATGAACAGGATCGTGATGATGTCATAGCTGCGGTCCAGATTGGTGGTGGACATCATTTCGATGTCGATGCGCCAGATCCGCGAAATTGCCCAGAACGCAGCCACAACGGCCAGAATATTGGCAACGCGGCGGGACAGATCCTCGTAGGTGCGCATTTTATGGGTGTGCAGGAAGGGCGAGAATTCGTCTTCATCCTCGGTCGTGTCTGCCTCGACCTGTTCCATTTCAATATCAGCAGCGCCCGATGACCCGCTGCGGCTCTCCTCGGCTGCTTTGGCGCGCCATTGTTCCAGCAAACGCTGACGGTGGAAGAACCGTTCGATCAGATAGCCAACGATGCCGTAAACCACCAGAATGGTCAGCAGAACCAGATAAAAGCCGGTAATCAGGGGCAAGCCAAGGGGCTGCGCCTCGATCAGGCGATAGGTCATTTCGGTCCATGCGATAAAGAAATAGGCGATCACCAGCGGCGGCCAGGCTTGGGATGCAAGCCGTGTGGGCAAAGAAGCATCTTCAAAGCGTTCGCCGTTCAAAATGGCCAGCGACACCGCTTTGCGGTTTACCAGCACCATGGCCACATTCAAAAACACCACCAGCAGGGTCAGGAAAGAGGTTAGCAGCGCGTGGATGTCATAACTCAGTCCCAGTTCCTGCATCCAGCCACAAAAGTTAACCACAATTGCGGAAATTGTGGCCACGTTCAAAAGCCAGTAAAACAGCTTGCGGGCGTCTTTGTCGGAAAACTGCGGGATGCGGTATTGTTCCAGATAGGGGGACAGGATCATCCGCCACAAGAACACCACAGAACGGGTCACCACATAGGTTAGGTAAATATAGGCCACCGTCAGGCGCACGGTGCCGTCTTCGGATTCACCAAAAATCGCGATGCCGATGCCGTAGGAAATCAACACCACAAGGGCCAGTCCGACCATGGCGATCAAGGTGCGCAGCAACAGGATCGGCAGTTTATCCGTATAGCCTATGGGATTTTCCACCTGTAGGCCGATAAACCACGGCCCGACCATGCGCTTACCAAAAGTTTCGCGTACAATAAGTTCAGACAACAGCAAGCTGGCCATGGTTGTCAGTAGAATGAAGAAATAGATCGAAAAATGCCCTGTCGGGCTTTGTCCGTTCAGAATGAATATGATTTCTTCCAAGGCCTCGGGGGCGCGGGCCACGCGATTGCGCAAGGTGGTGCGAAAGGCAAAGGCGCGCTCTTGGGTTTTCATCAGCAAAGACCCTTGAAAGCGGTCTTCGGGGGTAGAAACGGTCTGTTGTTCAGGGCTGTTGGGGTTGATCACAATCACCTGCATGCCGGAATCGGTTGCGGATTTTATGATCTCATCCATCGGGTTTTTGGGCGCGCTTGACGTTGAACCCGTAACCGAACCCACGGTCGATTGGGCCTGCGCAAAGCTGGCAAGACAGGCCATCAGCAGGGAAAACAGGCACAGACGAAGAAAACGCAGAACGGTCATATGTGACCCTTTTTGAAAACGGGTTTTACCTTGAAAGGGCATTCCAGCGCCAATGAAAGGATCGAAAATCGTGGCGATTATCAACGGCTATAAGGTCTATCTAAAGTAACAGGTCGTCAAGACAATGTGACTGGCCCGCTTCATCCCTGTTTTTTCCGTGCTGGGCGTCTATTTAACGGACAGGTTTGCCACCAGCCTGCTTTGGGGTGGCTGATAATCGTGCAACTGAAAACCGCGCTGATCCGGTACGGGTTGAAAAATATGGCGAAAACAGCAAAAGGGGCGTAAATGTGATTCCGCAGGCTATAATTCAGGGGCCACATGCAGCACAAAAACACAAAGGTCGGTATTATATGAGTTCTGATGGGTCGCTGAAGATGCGGTTTAGTCAGCGTGCGCCGCGCGTTTTGCTGTATAGCCATGATACATTCGGTTTGGGTCACTTGCGCAGATCGCGCACGATTGCGGCGGCTTTGACCTCGATTGATCCGAATCTTTCGGCGCTGATCCTGACTGGATCGCCGGTTGCGGGGCGGTTTACCTTTCCGGATCGCGTGGACCATATCCGCCTGCCCGGTGTGACCAAATTGACCGACGGGTCTTATGCATCCGAGGCTTTGGGGCTTGATATTGACGAGACAACTTCGTTGCGGGCTGGCCTGATCCGCGCCGCTGCGGAACGGTTTGAACCGGATCTGGTGATTGTCGATAAAGAACCTAACGGGTTTCGCGGCGAATTGATGGATACACTGCGCTGGTTGCGCAAGAATACATCCGCCAAACTGGTGCTTGGTCTGCGTGATGTTCTGGACGAAAGCGAAGTGCTAGAGGCAGAATGGGATCGCAAAGGCGCAGTGGCCGCGATGTCTGAATTTTATGATGACATATGGGTTTACGGGCTGGAGTCGATCTATAAACCACTGCAAGGGCTGACCTATCCTGATGCGGTAGACCAGCGGATTCACTACACTGGCTACCTGCGCCGCGAAACATGGGATCACGGTCCGGAACTGGATGTAGACCCTTATATTCTGGTCACTCCGGGCGGTGGCGGGGATGGCGCGAAACTGGTGGATCAGGTTCTGCGTGCCTATGAATCCGACCCCGATCTTTCGCCCAAAGCCAACATCATCTACGGGCCGTTTCTGTCAGGCGACACCCGCGTGCAGTTTGAGGATCGCGTGGCCAAACTGAAGGGTCGGGTGATCTCGCTCGGGTTTGACAGCAAGATGGAAAACCTGATCGACAATGCGGTCGGGGTGATCGCAATGGGCGGCTATAATACGTTTTGTGAAATCCTGTCGTTCGACAAACGCGCCATCATCATGCCGCGCAAAAAGCCGCGGTTGGAACAATATATCCGCGCAGCACGGGCGGAACAATTGGGGCTGGTGCGGATGCTGGACCCTGATCGCGATGGTACGGGAACGGATGTTATGGTGAAAGCCATCCGCGCCTTGCCCCATCAAAACCTGCCCTCTACCGGCGAATATCCAGACCTTCTGGAAGGGTTGGATCACATTGTCGCCCGCGTCAAAGAACTGCTTGAGTCCGAGGAAGTACAGGCTGCGGAATGACAGATTCAGAGCCGGAATTAGCCGTCATCGTCAAAGGCTGGCCTCGTTTGTCAGAGACCTTTATCGCCCAAGAACTGGTGGCGCTGGAACGGGCAGGGCACCGCTTTGACATCTGGTCTTTACGCTTTCCCACCGATAAAAAACGCCACCCGCTGCACGACCAAACTCAGGCGCGGGTGCGCTATTTGCCGGAATATCTGCACCTTGAAATGGCCCGTGTTGTGCGCGGCTGGGCCAAGGCGCGTAAAATGCCGGGGTTCAAACAGGCCCATCAGGTCTGGATGCAAGACCTGCGCCGTGACCTGACCCGAAACCGCATTCGCCGCTTTGGCCAAGCCTGTGTTCTTGCGGCAGAATTGCCCGCTGTCACCAAGGGCCTGTATGCGCATTTTTTACACACGCCGTCCTCTGTGGCCCGCTACGCGGCCTTGATCCGTGGCGTGGATTGGTCGTTTTCTGCCCATGCCAAAGACATCTGGACCTCCCCCGATTGGGAAATCCGCGAAAAACTGGCCAATGACGGCACGGGTGCTGCCTTTGGTGTGACCTGCACTGGTTTTGGCGCGCAGCACCTACAAGATTTGGCCGACCCACCGACCCGTGTTTCACTGCTTTACCACGGGCTTGATCTGGATCGTTTTCCTGCGCCCCCTGAAACCCGCCCCGACGATGGCGTGTTCAAAATGCTGTCCGTCGGGCGACTGGTGGAAAAGAAGGGCTTTGACCGGCTGATCCGGGCGCTGTCCCTGCTGCCCGATGATCTGCAATGGCACTGGACCCATATTGGCGGTGGCGGGCTAAAGGACGAATTGACTGCGCTGGCGAAATCTTTGGACGTCAACGACCGCATCACATGGCGCGGCGCCTGTGACCAGCCCGAAGTGGTTGCCGCCATGCGCAGCAACGATTTGTTCGTGCTGCCGTCGCGTGTGGCAGAGGATGGTGACCGTGACGGGCTGCCCAACGTGCTGATGGAGGCGGCGTCACAAAAGCTGCCAATCCTGTCAACGCCGGTATCCGCGATCCCTGAATTCATCACCTCTGGCGTGCATGGGTTGCTGGTGGATGATCGACCTGAAACCATGACTTTTGCGATTATGGACCTTGCGAAGAACCCCGTGCAGCGTGCGGCCTTTGCCAATGCGGCGTTTGTTCGTCTGGTCTCGGATTTTGGCGTGGATGCAGGTATTTCCGAACTCTCGGCACGGCTGAAATCGCTGGTTTCATGACCCGACACATCGCGTTTTATGCGCCGTTGAAATCGCCACACCACGCCACTCCCAGCGGGGACCGCACGATTGCACGGGGCTTGATGAACGCGCTGGGGTCTGTGGGTAACGTCGAACTCGTGTCTGAATTTCGCAGTCGCGACGGGGCGGGGGACGCACAGGTGCAGGCGGATTTGATGGCTCAGGCCGAAACCGAGGCGGCACGGCTGATCACCAGTGGCGCGCGCTGGGATGCTTGGGTTACCTATCACAATTATTATAAAGCGCCGGATTTGATCGGGCCAAAGGTCTGTTCCGCGCTGGGGATTCCTTATCATTTGATTGAATCGAGCCGTTCGCCAAAGCGCCTAACCGGACCGTGGTCCCGATTTGCGCAGCTTGCGGATGGGGCCAGCGATCGGGCTGCGGTGATCTTCTATTTTACAGGGCGCGATCTGCCAGAACTGGAAAATGCCCGCCCAGCGGATCAAAAGCTGGTGCATCTGCCCCCGTTTCTGGATCGCGTTGATCTGCCACCCCTTGGGGTGCGCAATGACGGTAAGACCCTTCTGGCGGTGGGGATGTTTCGGACAGGTGACAAGCTGGCGTCTTATCAAAATCTGGCGTCTGCACTTACGCTGGTGCAGACGGCTGGCTGGTCGTTGCGCATCGTTGGTGCTGGCGTTGCGGACGCTGAAATCCGCGCCCTTTTCGCCCCGTTCAAATCACAAGTAACCTTTGTCGGCGGGTTAGATGCGAATGGTGTTGCCACCGAAATGGCAGGCGCAGATGTCTTTGTTTGGCCCGGCGTGAACGAAGCTTTTGGAATGGTCTTTATCGAGGCTCAGGCAGCGGGATTAACCGTAGTTGCCGAAAACCGCATCGGCCTGCGCGATGTGGTCGGCCCGCAAGGTTTCTTAACCCCGCCAAACGACGCCGCCAGCTTTGCCACCGCAATCGACAACGCAATTGCGCGTGGATCTGTGGCCAAAGATGTGCGCAGCTATGCCCAAAACCACCTGCGCGGGGCAGCGGAACAAACACTGGAAAATGCACTTCAATTCAATGAGGCATCTTTATGATAAAACTGGCAATTATTCGCCATGGCCACACACCGTGGAATCGCGCTGGGCAAATTCAAGGCCGCACAGACATCGCGCTTGAAGACCAAGCCGCGGCGGATTTGGCGGCGTTAACCTTGCCTGATGACTGGCAGACGGCTGATCTGGTGGCCAGCCCTTTGAAACGGGCCGTGCAAACCGCGCGGCTGATTTCAGGGCGCGAACCGGCCACCGCAGCGGCTTTGATCGAAATGGATTGGGGTGATTGGGAGGGCAAAAAGGGTCTGGATCTGAAAGCCGACCAAAATTCTGGTTTTCGCGATATAGAGGATTGGGGCTGGGACTATCGCCCGCCAAATGGCGAAAGCCCGCGCGAGGTTTCTGCGCGGCTGCAGCCTTGGCTGGAAACGTTAAACCAAGACACTATTGCTGTCTGTCACATCGGTATTATGCGGGTCTTGCTGGCGCAGGCGACGGGTTGGAATTTCGACGGCGCGGCGCCGTTTCAGGTTAAACGCAACCGGCTTTATGTGATGGAGTTGGACAAAGGGAAACTGACCCTTTTGGGCGATCCCGTGCGATTGGTGGCGCGTTAAACCATGCGGGTGATGATTTGTGTGACGCATCTTTTGGGCACGGGCCACCTAAGCCGTGCCCTGACCTTGGCGCGGGCGTTTTCTGGGGCGGGGCATGACGCCCATGTGGTGTCTGGCGGCGTGCCTGTGGGGAATTTATCCTATGAAGGCGTGACGTTACACCAGCTTCCTGCGGTGAAATCGGATGGTGTGAACTTTACGACCCTCCTGACGGAAAGCGGCGTAAAAGCGGATGAAACCTATCTTTCGGACCGCAAGTCCACGCTGCTTGGCCTGTTAAAACAGATCACCCCTGATGTGGTGATAACGGAACTCTACCCTTTCGGGCGGCGTATTTTGAAGGGTGAGTTTCTGGCCCTGTTGAATGCAGCCCGAGACCTGCCGCACCCGCCTTTGGTGTTCAGCTCTGTCCGCGATATTTTGGCCCCGCCGTCCAAACCGCAAAAAGCGCTGGAAACAGAGGCGGTTATCGCAGCTTATTATGACGGTGTTCTGGTGCATTCGGCGGAAGCGGTCACACCCCTCGCGGCCAGTTGGCCTGTAAGTGAACCTCTGCGCGACAAGCTGTACTACACCGGATTTGTGACGCCGCCTGCGGCGGGCGCGCATCCGGACGGGCTGGGTCTGGGGGAGGTTTTGGTCACGGCAGGCGGTGGTGCTGTTGGCATGCCACTGTTTCAGGCGGCAGTGCAAGCGGCGGCATTAGACCCTGATAATCAGTGGCGGTTACTGGTCGGGGGCGCGGATAAAGAACGGGATATCAAGACCTTAAAGACACTTGTGACATCGGATAATCTGCGCATAGAACCCACACGGCCCGACTTTCGTCAGATGTTGTCAGGTGCCAAAGCCGCGGTTTGTATGTGTGGCTACAACACCGCGATGGACCTGTTGCAATCGGCGACCCCTGCGGTGTTTGTGCCGTTTGATGCAGGCGGTGAGGTGGAACAGACCCTGCGTGCGGAGAGTCTTGCCAAGCAAACAGGTTTTGCAGTTGTCCCCGCTGCGCAGGCTAATGCGGAACGCTTGATCAGCGCCTTGCGCGGGCTAGATGGAATGCGACCGAAACAGTCTGATCCGTCCCAGTTCGACGGTGCGGCGCAGACGGTTGAAATTGTCGAAAATTCCCTAAAGGAACGTGACATATGACAGATATTTGGGCGCCTCTGGATGCCGAATTTGCCCTGTGGCGCGAAGCAGATATGCGCCTGCCGTTCTGGTGGCGCGATGATGATGCCTTTAACGTAACCCCCGAACTGGAACAGCTACTGGCACTGGCAAATCGGGTGGGTGTAGATGTGTTTTTGGCGGTGATTCCGTCGAAATTACAGCCCGATTTACCACCCTTTGTGGCACAGAATCCGCGCCTGATCCCTGTGACCCACGGCTATGCTCATAAGGATCACACACCTGCGGGGGTTAAGAAATGTGAATATGCCGCTGATCGGGATGGCGACGTGGTAAAGGCGGAGCTGGTTGAGGGGTATGAGACCCTTAAAACCGCCTTTGCAGACCAGTTCGTGCCGATGTTTGTGCCGCCATGGAACCGCTTTGGCAACGCCCATAAGTTCAAGCTGCAAGAGATTGGTTATAAAGGGTTTTCCACCTATGGACCGCGCAGCAGCAAATGGTCCCGTCGGCGGATGGAGCAGATCAACACCCATGTGGATCCGATCAACTGGCGGGGCGGTCGCTCGCTTGGGGATCGCGGGGCGATTGTCCAGCGCATGGTTGATCAACTGGTGGATCGCCGTTTGGGCAAGGCGGATAACGCGGAACCTTATGGTTATCTGACACATCACAAAGCCCATGACGGCAATATTTGGGCGTTTTCAGAAGAATTGCTGACACGATTTGCGGCGGGTCCGGTGGATCTTTGGTCCGCAGAGGACATGGGAAAAAGGAAATAAGATGAGCAGATTAGACAGTATGTTGCGGCGTTTCACCGCCCAGCGGGACGGGTTGAACTGGGCCGCTGGGCTTGTTGAAGGATTGCAAGGGGACGGGCTGGATATGGGGCTTGGCAACGGGCGCACCTATGATCACATGCGCGAAACCATGGCGGATCGGCGCATCTGGGTGATGGACCGTGTGCTGCAATGCCACCCGTCCTGTGTGCCGCCTGAACAGGATTTTTTACAGGGCGAGGCCGAGGACGGTTTGGCCCGTTTGGCCGATATTGGTGCGCGGATTGTGATTGCCCATTACGATTTCGGCTTTGGCGTAAAAGAAAAAGACGTCGAAGAAGCCGCGCGGTTTAGCCCGCTGATTGCCAAAGTGATGGCACCGGGCGGGATGCTGATTTCAGGCCAGCCCTTGGTCGGTTTTGAAGCGGTCCAAGGCCCCGAACACATCGCGCCGGATCGGTATTATTTCTACAAAACATAAGGCTTCGGCGTGTTGGTCAGCCCAGCACGCCTAGGCAGATACCGCCTAAAGCCGCGATCAGAACCACGGTCCACGGCGGGGCTTTCCATGTCACCAATAAGACAAAACACCCTAGCGCCAAGGCGAAATCCGGCAGGCCGATAACCGCGCTGGTAAAGACGGGGTTGTATAATGCCACGCCCAAAATGCCGACCACCGCGGCGTTTGCGCCCTGCATCAGGGCTTGGGCTGACGGGGTTGCGCGGAACTGATCCCAGAATGGCAAGACGCCGATCAGGATCAGGAACCCCGGTAAAAACACCGCCAGAAGTGCGATGGTGGCCCCTGTGATGCCGTCTATGGTCGCGCCCAAATAGGCGGCAAAGGTGAACAGCGGGCCGGGCACAGCTTGGGTTGCGCCGTAGCCTGCGATGAATTGGTCGGGAGAGATCCAGCCGGATTGCACGACCTCGGCCTGCAATAACGGCAACACCACATGGCCGCCACCAAACACCAAGGCCCCTGCGCGGTAAAAGCTGTCAAAAACGGCAAGCCCTTGATTTTGTAAAGCGATCAGGGGCAGCAAGACCATGAGGCCCGCAAAAAAGGTAAGGCAAAATCCTGCCGTTTTGCGCGATATGTTCAGGGTGATGTGCCCCGCCACAGGGCTGGTTTTGGGGCTTTGACATAAAACCAATCCCCCCAGCGCGCCGAACAGAATTGCGCTGATCATGCCAAAGGCGCCGGGCGCAGCGGCAAGGATTGCGACAGCGCCGAAGGCAATGCTGGCCCGTTGTTTATCAGGGCAAAGGGACCGTGCCATACCCCAGACCGCTTGGGCGACAATGGCGATTGCGACGATTTTCAGACCGTGCAGCAGGCCATGTCCCACAGGGCCAGACAGAGAGGTGGCGGTCAGCGCAAAGACGATCAGAATAAGGGCGGATGGCAGTGTGAAGGCGGTGAAAGCCGCCAAAGCGCCCAACCACCCCGCGCGCATGAACCCCAGTGCAAAGCCCACCTGACTGGATGCAGGGCCGGGCAAGAACTGGCACAGCGCCACCAGATCGGCGTAGGCTGCATCGTCCAGCCAGCGGCGGCGGCTGACCAGTTCGTCGCGGAAATATCCAAGGTGGGCGATCGGGCCACCAAAAGAGGTTAATCCGAGCTTTAGGAATACGGCAAAAACCTCGCTCGGGGTGCCTTGGTTGGGGGGGTTGCCCGTCATATGACCGCCTTGTTCGCAGATTTATCCGTTCAGCCCCTTAGGGAGGGACTGTAACAAGCGTGTTGCGACCCTGTGACAGGTAAAATCTTTGCGCAAGACTGCTTTAGCGCCCGACGCTCACGTATTTCAGACCCGCCTCTGCCGCATCCTTGGGATCATAGACATTGCGCAGGTCCGCCATGCGCGGGTCTTTCATGGCCTGAACCACACGGGGCAGGTCCAACGCGCGGAATTCGTTCCACTCGGTCAGCAGGATCACCGCTTCAGCGTCTTGGATCGCGGTATAGGGATCATCCACCCAAGTGACACCGGGCAGCAGGTCGTTGCCTTCTTTAAACCCTTGCGGATCAACCACATGGATGTTTGCGCCCGCGCCCACAAGGGCAGGAACGATGGTCAGGGACGGGCTGTCGCGCATGTCGTCTGTGTTGGGTTTGAAGGTCACGCCAAGTACTGCGATTTTCTTGCCGTTAACTTTATCGTCACATAGTTCCATCACCTTGTCGATCATACGCCGTTTGGTGGATTCGTTGATGTCGATGACCGCCTCGACGATTTGGATCGGGCTGGCATAATCCTGCCCGATGCGGGCCAGTGCCTTAGTGTCTTTGGGGAAGCAAGACCCGCCATAGCCCGGCCCCGCGTTCAGGAACTTGGACCCGATGCGATTGTCCATACCCATGCCCTTGGACACGGATTTAATATCTGCGCCGACCTTTTCACACAGGGCGGCGATTTCATTGATAAAGGTGATCTTGGTCGCCAGAAAGGCGTTTGCGGCGTATTTGATCATCTCGGCGGATTCCAGATCGGTATAGACGATCGGGGCTTCACGCAGGGCCAGCGGCCGGTAAATGCGGGCCATTACATCGCGGGCTTTGTCGGTTTCAACGCCGACGACAACACGATCGGGGCGCATGAAATCCTCAATCGCGGCACCTTCGCGCAAGAATTCAGGGTTGGAGGCCACATCAAATTCCGCATTCGGGTTTTCTTCACGGATGATCTGTTCGATCTTGCGGTTGGTGCCAACAGGGACGGTGGATTTGGTTACAACAACTGTATAGCCGTGCATCGCATGGGCAATTTCCCGTGCTGCATCAAAGACATAGGTCAAGTCCGCATGACCATCGCCGCGCCGTGTAGGGGTGCCGACACCGATAAACACAGCGTCTGCCTTGGCCACGGCAGATGCAAAATCCAGCGTAAAGCCCAGCCGCCCAGCCGCCACATTGCGGGCCATAAGGTCATCAAGGCCGGGTTCGAAAATAGGGACGATGCCATTTTCCAGTGCCTCGATCTTGGCGGGCAGCTTGTCAACGCAGATTACATCATGGCCGAAATCGGAAAAACATACCCCAGAAACAAGGCCAACATAGCCCGTGCCGATCATTGTTAACTGCATTTTATAGCCTTTGGTTTTAGAACTTTGCCGCCGTATAAACGCTGGTTTTAGCGGAAACAGGGCTTGGTTCAAGCGAATTAGACCGATTGCGGCATAGGGCAACGGCCGCTAAGAATGGGGAAGTTTTAATGTAAGGGATAAAGCATGCGGAAAATTCTGATCACAGGCAGCGCAGGGTTTATTGGCTTTCATTTGGCGCAGCGGATGCTGTCAGAGGGCTGGCAGGTTCTGGGTGTGGACGGGATGACGGATTATTATGACGTCAATCTAAAGCGCCGCCGCCATGCCATGCTGTCCCAAAACGAAGGGTTTTCAACGCTTGAGGTGGACATCCGCGAATTTGACGCCTTGCAAAAACCTGTGATGGATTTCGCGCCGGATGTGATAGTGCATCTGGCCGCACAGGCCGGGGTGCGCTATTCGATCGAAAATCCGCGTGCCTATATCGAAACCAATGTGGTGGGCACGTTCAACATCATGGAACTGGCGCGGGAACTGGCGGTGGATCACTTGCTGATGGCCTCGACCTCTAGCGTTTACGGCGCGAATGAGGTGATGCCCTTCACCGAGGTGGAAAAGACCGATACGCAGATGACGCTCTATGCGGCGACGAAAAAGGCCAATGAAAATATGGCCCATTCCTATGCCCATCTGTGGAAAATGCCGACAACCATGTTTCGCTTTTTCACGGTCTATGGCCCTTGGGGGCGGCCTGATATGGCGCTGTTCAAATTCGTTAAGGCTGGCCTGAACGGCGATCCGATTGATGTGTTCAATCACGGCGATATGGAGCGGGATTTCACCTATGTGGTGGATCTGGTGCGTGCTATTTCCCTGTTGGTGGATGCACCGCCCCCCCGCGTGGATGCGCGTGCAGACTGGACCCCGCTGCACAATGACAGCCTGTCGCCCGCGGCCCCGTTTCGGGTGATCAACATCGGTAATTCCGATAAGGTTCGCTTGCTTGATTTTGTTGAGGAAATCGAAGCCGCCATCGGCAAGAAAATTGCACGGAATTATATGGATATGCAACCCGGCGACGTGCCCGCGACATGGGCCGATTGCGAGCTGTTGAAACAGTTGGTGGGTTATGCCCCCGAAACAAATGTTCACGATGGCGTGCGGGCCTTTGTGGATTGGTATCGGGACTATTACTCTGTCTGATGCACCAGAAGGAACCCTTGCTATGATTGATCTGAAATCCGCCAAAATTGCCGTGATTGGGCTTGGCTATGTAGGGCTGCCGCTGGCTGTGGAATTTGGCAAGATATTCCCAACCATCGGTTATGATCTGAACAGCAAGCGGATTGCAGCCCTGCGCGCAGGCAATGACACCACGCGCGAGGTTTCAAAAGATGAGTTGGCACAAGTGCCCCATCTGGGTTTTACCGAAAGCATCGACGAAATCCGCGACTGCAACGTTTATGTGGTGACGGTGCCCACGCCGGTAGATGCCCATAAACGCCCCGATCTGGGGCCACTTCTGTCGGCCAGCGCCACGGTGGGGCATCTTCTGAACAAGGGCGATGTGGTGATCTTTGAAAGCACGGTTTACCCGGGCGCCACTGAAGAAGACTGCGTTCCCGTAATTGAGGCCGCATCGGCCCTGACCTTCAACACGGATTTCTTTGTTGGATACAGCCCTGAACGGATCAACCCCGGCGATATGCAGCGCCGCTTGCCCGGTATCGTTAAGGTTACATCCGGCAGCACGCCCGCCGCGGCGGATTTTGTTGATAGTCTGTATTCAACCATTGTGACGGCGGGCACCCATAAGGCGCCCTCAATCGCGGTGGCAGAGGCGGCGAAGGTCATCGAAAACACCCAGCGGGATCTGAACATTGCGTTGGTGAACGAACTGGCGATGATCTTTCACCGCCTTGGCATTGATACCGCTGATGTGCTTGCCGCCGCTGGCACCAAGTGGAACTTTCTGCCGTTCAAGCCTGGTCTGGTCGGGGGGCATTGCATTGGTGTGGACCCCTATTACCTGACCCATAAAGCCCAAGCCGTGGGCTATAATCCCGAGGTGATCCTTGCGGGGCGGCGGATCAATGATGCGATGGGCAAGGTTGTGGCGTCAGAACTGATCAAGGCGATGATCCGCAAAGGGGTGGCGATACAGGGCGCTAAAATTCTGGTGATGGGACTGACGTTCAAGGAAAACTGCCCCGACCTGCGCAACACTCGTGTGGTGGATGTGATCGCAGAATTGCGCGATTACGGCGTGAGTGTAGAGGTTCATGACCCTTGGGCTGACCCTGTGCAAGCCAAGGCGATCTACGGGATTGATCTGGTTGAGACCCCTGAACAAGGCCACTACGACGCAGTGGTTCTGGCCGTGGCCCATGATGTTTTCGCCAAAAGTGATCCTGCGGCCATCGGGGGGCTCTGTGCTTCACCCAGCGTCATCTACGACCTAAAGCACATTTTGCCGAAATCTTTGGCCGATTTGCGGCTGTAATCATCACGAGTCCTTGTTTTTTAACGCATCTGTGCGTTAATTGGCCCTGCGGCTTTGGGAAAAGCCTTGGTCAGACGGGACATCAGAATGAACGCCGAAACAACACCGCTTTTACAGGTCCGTGACCTGTCGATCGGGTTTGGAAACAATCCCCCGATTATCAGCGGCGTGAACTTCTCGATTAATCGGGGTGAGACATTGGCGCTGGTGGGGGAAAGCGGCTCTGGCAAGACGATTATGTGCCGCTCGATCTTGCGGGTGCTGCCCAAAGGCGCGGTGATCCATTCCGGTGCGGCGCTGTTTTCGCCTTTGGGGGAAACGCAGGGTGACGAGCCTGTAGATTTGCTGAAAATGTGCGAGAAAAACCTGCGCGATGTGCGCGGTGATCAGATTGCTATGATCTTTCAGGAACCTATGCACAGCCTGTCGCCACTGCATAAAATCGGTCATCAAGTGGCCGAGGTTTTGACCCTGCATCGCGGCCACTCCAAGGCCAGCGCGCGCCTTGAAGTGATCGAAAAATTCCGCCGTGTCGGGTTTCTGGACCCGGAACGCGCCTTTAATGCCTATCCGTTTGAACTGTCCGGCGGGATGCGGCAGCGGGCCATGATTGCAATGGCGATGATTGCCAAGCCCGAACTGCTGATTGCCGATGAACCGACCACAGCACTGGATGTGACCACACAGGCGCAGGTGTTGGAATTGATCAAAGGCCTGCAAGAAGAAACCGGAATGGCGGTGATTTTTGTGACCCATGATCTGGGGGTTGTGGCCAATATTGCCGATCAGGTCTGCGTGCTGCGCAAGGGCCGTGTGATGGAAAGCGGGCCGACCGACATTGTGATCGGCGCACCAGCCCATGGTTATACGAAAAAGCTGCTGGCGGCCGCCCCTGCGGTGCCGCGCAGTGCACAGCCGTCACAGGCGCGCCCGGTGACGGACCCGATTTTGCAGCTTGAAGCGATTAATAAAACCTTTGTGTCCCGCGCGGGGTCATTCTTTGGCAAGACCGAAGAAATTGCCGCTGTGCGCAATGTGAATATCACCGTCGAGCGGGGCAAAACCTTTGCGATCGTTGGGGAAAGCGGGTCAGGGAAATCCACCGTGGCCAATATCGCGCTGGGCGCAACTGCTGCGGATGCGGGCGGGGCGATCCGCTATTGGGCCAGTGCCGATTCACTGCCCGTGGATGTGGCTACACTGTCTGCTGACGGAAAACGCGCCTTTCAGCGCGAGGCGCAGATGGTGTTTCAAGACCCGTTCAGCTCTCTTTCGCCGCGTATGCAGATTGTCGATATCCTGACCGAACCCTTGGTGATCCACGGCATCGGCACCCGCAAACAACGCAAGGAACGGGCGGCGGAACTGTTGGAAAAGGTCGGGCTGGATAAAAACATGCTGCGCCGTTTTCCCCATGCGTTTTCGGGCGGGCAACGGCAACGGCTGTCCATCGCGCGGGCCTTGGCGCTGAACCCCAGCCTGCTGGTCTGTGACGAACCCACCAGTGCGCTTGATCTTTCGGTGCAAATGCAGGTTCTGGACCTGCTCGAAGACATTCGCGACGATTTCGGGCTAAGCTATTTGTTCATCAGCCACGATCTGGCGGTTGTGGCCCGTATCGCGGATGAAGTTGCGGTGATGCGCCAAGGGCAGATCGTCGAACAGGCCGCGCCTGATGTGCTGTTTACCGCCCCCAAACACCCTTACACCAAGGCGCTGATTGCCGCCTGTCTTGAGGCTGACGTGACCCAAAAGATCAACCTGCAAGCCGTCGCTATGGGGGCCGGTGATCCCCACACATGGCCCGAGGCTTATGCCATGCACGGAACCACCCTGCCGCCTTTGGTGGAATCCGAACCGGGCCATTTGGTGCGGGTGAACCTATGAAACCGATCCTGCGTACGCTGATATCTGCTGTACTGCTTACCCTGTTGCCGCTTTGTGCAACTGCCGATCCGTTAAAGATGGTGGAAACCCCGTATTGGCAATCAGACGTCACCAAGGGCACATTGGACCCGATTGAAAAGCGGATGCCAATGGTGCCGCTGGTGGTGGATCTGGCCGAAAAAGGCCGCGAATTTGGACAGCAGGGCGGCACCCTGCGCACCATGATCACCCGCTCTAAAGATGTGCGGCAGATGGTGGTCTACGGCTATGCGCGGCTGGTGGGCTATGATCGGAAATACAATCTGGTGCCCGATATCCTGAAATCCGTCAAAGTGGCCGAGGGGCGGATTTTTGTGTTTAAACTGCGCCCGGGCCATCGCTGGTCAGATGGTGCGCCGTTTACGTCCGAAGATTTCCGCTATTGGTGGAATGACGTGGCCAATAACGCGGAACTATCCCCTAGCGGTCCGCCGTCATTCTTAAAGGTGGATGGGGAATACCCCCGCGTTTTATTCCCGAATGAAACCACGGTGATTTTCCGTTGGTCCAAGCCGAATCCGGGTTTTTTGCCGCTTTTGGCGCAGGCCAGCCCGCCGTTCATCTATCGTCCCGCGCACTACCTGAAGCAGTACCACGAAAAATACGCAGACCCCGAAAAGCTGGCCAAAGCCGTGGCCAAAAAGAAGGTTCGCAGTTGGGCCGCGCTGCACAACAAGCGCGATAATATGTATAAATTCGACAATGCCAGCCTGCCGACTTTGCAGCCTTGGGTGCCCGCAGACACTGGCATGGAAAGCCGCAGCCTGTTTGTGCGCAACGCCTATTACCACCGGATTGACACACACGGGGTGCAACTGCCCTATATTGATACAGTTGAGATGAGCATTGTCGGCTCTGGCTTGGTGGCTGCAAAAACCAACGCCGGAGAGGTGGATTTACAGGCGCGCGGGCTTGATTTTAACGATGTGGCCGTGCTGAAAAAAGGGGAGTCCGAGGGCGGTGGGTATACTGTTCATCTGTGGCCCAACGGCACTGCCAGCCAGATCGCGATTTATCCGAACCTGAACCACGCTGATCCCGTCTGGCAGAAAATCCTGCGCGATGTGCAATTCCGCCGCGCCTTATCCCTTGGCATTGATCGCCGCATGATCAACCGCGCGCTTTATTTCGGACTGGCCTCTGAGGGCAATATGACGGCACTGCCCGCCAGCCCGTTTTTCAACGAGGATAATCTGAAAAACTACGCCCAATATGACCCTGATCTGGCCAATAAAATACTGGATGACATGGGGTTCACCATACGGCGGGGCGATGGAATTCGCATTCTGGTGGACGGGCGGCCGATGCGGGTTCTGGTGGAAACTGCTGGTGAACGCCAAGAGGTTGAAAACGCCTTGCAGATCATTGCAGACACATGGCGCGACATCGGGATTGAACTGGTGATGCGTCCGCTGGACCGCGATATTTTGCGCCAGCATGTGTTTTCAGGCCAGACGATGGCAGCGGTTTGGTTCGGCTGGGACAATGGCATCCCGACGGCCAACACTTCGCCTGAATATCTGGCCCCGCGGGCGCAGGACTTTTTCGCATGGCCAAAATGGGGACAGTTTTACCAGACCAACGGCGAAGCTGGCGAACCTGTGGATATGCCAAAACCTGCCCGATTGATGCATTTGGCGCTGGAATGGGAAAAATCCGACAATCAGGCAGAACGTGTAGCGATCTGGGAAGAAATGCTGAAAATTCACGCCGACGAAAAATACGCCATCGGTATTCTGGCCGAGGCACCGCAGCCCGTGGTCGTGTCTGACAGGTTGAAAAATGTACCCAATGTGGGGCTTTGGGCATGGGACCCGGGCGCGCATTTCGGCATCCACCGCATGGATGAATTCTTTTTCGCGCCAGAGGTTTCTAACTGATGCTAATCCTGCAATATTCTGTGTATCGGTTCATCACGATGCTGGCCACTTTGGTTGTGGTTTCCGCACTGGTGTTTTTCATCATGAACCTGCCGCCCGGCGATTACCTGTCAAACCTGATCGCCGAATTGCGCGCCACGGGGCAGGCCGAGGGGATTTCCAAGGTGGAATTTTTGCGGGTGGAATACTCGCTCGATCAGCCATTGTGGAAGCAATACCTGATCTGGATGGGTTTCTGGCCCGGCCCGCACGGGTTTTCCGGCATGATACAAGGGGATTTCGGCTGGTCGTTCGAATTTGATCGCCCGGTGTCTGAAATCGTTGGCGGGGCTTTGTGGTTGACGGTTCTGGTCAATGTGGCAGCGGTGCTGTTTGTCTATCTGGTGGCCTTGCCTTTGGGGGTTCTGGCGGCGGCCAAGTCGAAAACCTGGGTGGATTATACATCCTCTTTCATCGGTTATCTGGGCTTGGCCACGCCAAACTTTCTGCTGGCGCTGATTCTGTTTTATTACGGACACAAATATCTGAACCTGCCCATCGGCGGCTTGATGGCCCCTGAATTTGAAGGCGAGCCGATGTCCCCCGCCAAGATCAAATCGGTGTTGTTGCACCTGATAATTCCGACCTTTGTGATTGGCACATCGGGGGCCGCCGCGATGATGCAGCGGTTGCGGGCCAACCTGTTGGACGAACTGTCAAAGCCCTATGTAGATACGGCGCGGGCCAAAGGGGTGCCGCCTGTGCGTAGTATTCTAAAATACCCGTTTCGTGTGTCACTTAACCCTTTTGTGGCGGATATCGGTAATCTGCTGCCGTCATTGGTGTCTGGTTCTGTGCTGGTTTCGGTGGTTTTGGGGTTGCAAACCATTGGCCCTGCGCTGTTGACGGCGTTGAAATCGCAAGACCAGTTTCTGGCAGGGTTTATCCTGTTGTTTGTGGCGGCACTGACGCTGGTGGGGACGATGATATCGGATGTTCTGCTGGTGCTGCTTGATCCACGCATTCGCTTTGGGGGGCGCGGTAAATGACCGACCTGCCCAACAACCACTTTGTCGATGATGCGCCTTATGATCCGAATGAGGATATCAAGACACTGGACCGCCCCGATCTGGACGCCCCAAGCTGGCTGCTGATCTGGCGTAAGTTCCGGCGGCACAAGCTGGGCCTGTGGTCCGGCGTGTTCCTGCTAGTGGCCTATCTCAGCCTGCCGTTTGTCGGGTTTCTGGTGCCTTACACCCCGAATGAACGCAATGCGGATCATCTGTATGCGGGCCCCCAAATGGTGCGGCTGTTTCATGAGGGATCGTTCATTGGCCCCTTTGTATACCCAATTACGGCCCAAGCGGATTTAGAAAATTTCCGCTGGAATTACACGCAAGACCGCGAAAATCCGGCCAAATTGCAGTATTTCTGCAAAGGGGATGATTACAATTTTATTGGCCTCTTCCGCGCCGAGACCCATTTGTTCTGCGCCCCCGAAGGCGCGACAGTCTTTCTGTGGGGGGCGGATCGGTTGGGTCGGGATATATTCTCGCGGATATTTTACGGGGCGCAACTGTCCCTGACGGTAGGGCTGATCGGGATCACCGTGTCCTTCCTGCTGGGGATCAGTATTGGCGGGATTGCAGGGTATTTTGGCGGGCGCACCGACTGGTGCGTGCAGCGGGTGATTGAAATACTGCGGTCTTTGCCGGAACTGCCCTTGTGGCTGGCCCTGTCTGCGGCAGTGCCAAGCCATTGGGGGCCTGTGGCGGTGTTTTTCATCATCTCAATCATTTTGGGGCTGCTGGATTGGCCGGGTCTGGCCCGTGCCGTGCGGTCCAAGTTTCTGGCCCTGCGGGAAGAAGAATTTGTCCGTGCTGCGGAAATGATGGGGGCCAAGCCCGACCGTGTGATCCGCAAACATTTGCTGCCCAATTTCGCCAGCCACCTGATCGCCAGCGCCATGCTGTCAATTCCTGCGATGATCCTTGGGGAAACAGCACTGTCGTTTCTGGGGCTGGGGCTGCGTGCCCCTGCGGTCAGTTGGGGTGTGATGTTGAACGACGCGCAGAACCTCGCCTCGATCGAGATTTACCCCTGGACGGCGATCCCGATGTTACCGGTGATTATTGTGGTTCTGGCGTTCAACTTTCTGGGCGACGGGCTGCGGGATTCACTGGACCCCTATTCGGATAATTGATTGCTAAAGTGTTTGGGAATTCGGGGGCGCTGCCCCCGCACCCCCGAGGTATTTCTGCTCAAAAGAAACGGTTAGGCGATCAGCCCGACCCGTTCTAGCACCCAATAGCCTGCCATGATAGCGATGGCTGCTGAGGCGGGCACCACGATGCGGCTGTGATACCACGGCTTGTTGCGGAACCAGATGCCGACAGCCAGAAAGCAGATGGCGATGACGGTCAATTGGCCGATTTCGACACCGATGTTAAACGCGATCAGGGCAGGGATGAACTGGGCCGTTGGCAGGCCGAAATCACCGAGCACCGAGGCAAATCCAAGCCCGTGCAGCAGGCCGAATCCGAAGATCAGGAACGGCCGCCACGGCGAGAGTTTTTCGGTGAAGATGTTTTCCACAGCCACAAAGACGATAGAGGCAGCGATCAAGGGTTCCACGATACTACCGGGGACAGAAACCCAGCCGGTCGCGCCCAAGGCCAGTGTGATGGTATGGGCCAGAGTGAACATGGTGACCTGCATCAAAAGCGGGCGCAGGTGGGCGGATAACAGGAACAGGCCGATCACGAACAGGATATGGTCGAGACCTTTGGGGATGATGTGGTCAAAGCCTGCGACGATGTAGTCCAGCACCACCTCGGTCAGGGTTTGGGGGGCGATGTCATCAAGGTTAATTGTGGCAGTGGCACCGCTGGCCACGTAATCCGCAAGTATCGGGTCAACCGCGTCGGGCGTCAGCAGGCGCAGCACGCTGTCGCCGTAATCTGCGGGGAATTGCCATGTCAGGGTGCCGGACAAGGCGGGCAGGGTGGCAGAATAGGTTAACGTAGAGCTTCGGGCGACTGCGGTGTCTCCGACCTCGGGGATGGAGTGGCTTTCGTAGGTAAGCGGGATTGCCTGGCCGTTCAGTGCAAGCGAAAGGGTCGGATCAAAACTGCTGCGAAAGCGGCTGAAGGCTGCGTCCAGATCAGTGGAGGAGGCGTCCCGAAGACGCAGATATTCATCCTCACCGTCTTCGGCATTTTCGGTGTTCGTTTCATCAGCAATTCCTGCGATCAATGCCTCTAGATTGGTGTTGATCGAAATTGTTGCCGAGGAGCCGTCCAGTGTCATATCGATGATCGACGGGGTGCTTTCATGGGCCTGAATTGGGGCGGCGGCGATAAAAAGCACAGCAAAGATGGCAAAGAAAAACTGCGCGCTATATTGTCTGGTGAAGATCATGAGGAGTTTTCTGTTATGAGTTGGTTAAAGGCTTGCGGCATATCTATGGCATTTTTGATGGCGGGTCCATCGGGAGCGCACGAATATTGGATCGAGCCGCTGGATTTTACCGTCGCGACAAATGCGCGGATGATGGCGTTTTTGAAGGTAGGCTCGGATTTTAAAGGCTCCACATTTCCCTATATTCCGCCACAATTTCAGTCTTTTACCATCACCCATGACGGTAAGACTGCGGATTACATCGGGCAGGTCGGGGACAGCCCTGCCTTACAGGTTACAGAGCCAGAGGCGGGTTTGAACATTCTGGCCTATCATTCCAAACCCAACCGCTTGTCTTATCGTGATCCGGCTTTGCTAGAGAAATATCTAAAGGCAGAAGGTCTGGACAGGGTGTTGGAAGCCCACCGCGCTGCGGGCTTGCCAGAGGTCGGCATCACCGAGGATTACACCCGCAATGCCAAGGCGCTGGTTCAGGTGGGCGATTATTCCGGCGGCGTCGATCAGGCGCTGGGTCTGCCGTTTGAACTGGTGGTTCAAGGCTCGCCTTATGCGCCCGATACCGATCAAGTGCGATTACAGCTGTTGTGGCAGGGCAAGCCGATGCCCGATTATCCGATCAACGTGTTCACCAAAGGCCGCGAAATTACGCAGACGCGGGTTCAAACTGATGCAGAGGGGTTTGTCGATGTGACCTTTCCCGACACAGGTATCATGATGATGAATTCAGTCCACATCGCCCGCACGCCAGAGGGGGAAACTCCGTTTTACGAAAGCTTCTGGGCCTCTATGACCTTCGGGCGTTAAGGTTAACCTGCGCGTCGGATCAGGCGCAGCAGGAACAAAAGGATCACCGCACCAATGGTGGCGTTCACAATTGCACCCAGCAACCCGCCGCCGATTGTCAGGCCGATGGCTGGTAAAATCAGGGTCGCAATAAACGCGCCGATGATGCCAACAACGATGTTCCCGATCAGGCCAAACCCATAGCCCTTAACGATTTGTCCAGCCAGCCACCCTGCAACAGCGCCGACAATCAAAAGAATGATAATGCTTGTGATACCCATGGTCCGGTTCCTTTAATGGTGTACTTACCGTGGCGGGTTTTTCAGCGTTAAGCAAGCCATTCGCGGGGGTGCATGTGGTGATCCCGAGTGGATTCGAACCACTAACCTGCCCCTTAGGAGGGGGCTGCTCTATCCAGTTGAGCCACGGGACCGCCGTGGTCTTGAAGCCATAAGTCTGGGGCGGAGGCAAGTCTGAACCAGAAAATTATGTGATTATTGGCCGTTTCAGAGGGCGTTTTAAGCCTGAGACTCGGGGGATTCTGGTGACTCGGGGGGTGGGTTGAATATGGCCAGAATGTGTCGGTTTGGGGCTTGGGTGTTTCCAAAAATACTGACAAATTTGCCTCAATTGCGTTTGAGCGTCATTTTATGTTTTTTTGTTAAGAATATTTTTATGGTTCAAATTCATATGCTTGCAGGTGTATTTTCGGCAATTTCCCGCCGACAGATTTTCTTAGAATTGTCTGCAAATCGCATATTACTGTTTCCAAAACACCGCTTATCCGCCGCAATTTCGCCCTTCCTGTCGGGCATATTACTCGGGAGTAAATAGTATCTTGGGCTTGGGACGAGTCCTAAAGACCATCTGAGCGAGTATCAGAGAAAGGGGTGTCACATGTTGGCGTCATTTAAAAAGAGACTGATAGATCACGGGTTTATACGGGATGAGAAGGGTTCCATCATCGTATTTGTACTTGTTGTGTTTTCCGCCATGTTCCTGGTCGGGGGGACGGCTGTTGATTTGGCCCGCCACGAAAATTTGCGTTCTGCCATGCAGTACAACCTTGATCGGGCTGTTCTGGCAGCGGCATCCCTGAAACAGGTGCAGGACCCGGACACTGTTGTTAAGGACTACATGTCCAAAGTGGTTACCATTGAGGCGTTTTCGGTAGACGTTAACTCGATTGTGGCGACCAATGCGCGGACAGTTTCGGCAACGGCGACGGCAAATCTGGACACATGGTTTCTGTCGATGGCGGGCATCAATGAAATGCCCATCACAGCCAGAAGCGCTGCGTCCGAACGTATTCCAAACCTTGAAATCTCTCTGGTGCTTGACGTATCCGGTTCCATGAGCGGGTCCAAGCTAAGCAACCTGAAAACGGCGGCGAAAGAGTTTGTGACCACTATGATGACCGGCGTTGATCCGGACAGTGTGACCATTTCGGTTGTTCCGTTTAACCAAAACGTGGCACCTTCGGATTCGATCTTTAGCCGTTTGAACATCGACCAAACACAAACCTTATCAAACTGTCTCGACTTTTCGGATGCCAGCTTTGGGGATGTGAAAGTCGACCCGACAGTGAAGCAAAAACAGGGTGTGTATACAGCGCTTTATGGATCTTTTCAGGATTTCGACAACGGGTATGAAACCTGCGTCGGTGGTGAGAAGTTTGAAATTCTGCCTTATGGCAGCAATGAATCCAAGCTGCACGCCAAGATTGATAATCTTTCGACCACAGGTTGGACCGCGGCGCATTTGGGGATGAAATGGGGTCTTGCCTTGCTTGATCCTTCATTCCAGTCGGTTGCCACTGGTATGATCGCTGACGGTGAAATCAGCGCCGGTCTTGCAGGTATCCCTGCGGAATATGACGATCATGAAACCCTGAAAGTTGTGATCCTGATGGGCGATGGGGCGAACACTTACGAATTCCGCTTCAAAGACGACTACCGCACCCAATATTCGGACCTGTGGGAAATTGTTGAGGAAGAGCCAGGTGCCTTTACCCATCTGACCTATTACGGCCGCACTTACACCGGCAGTTCTTATGAGCGGTATTGCGGTCAGTACGGTATCACCTGCTACTACGGTGATCCTGTAGAGGTGGTTAATTTCTTCCTGAACAAACCGTCTAACGGCCAGTTCTATGATATCACCGACCGTAGTTGGCTGACTTCTACAGTGTTTAATCTGTTGAAAGTAGCGCTGGGCACACAGTCCTACCGTCGCCTGCCTTGGGACGAAGCCTGGGGTAAAATGCCGGCTGAGTATTATGACGACATCACTGGAAGCAATTCGTTGAACGATCTGGTGAACGTTTCCAGCCGTCAGACAAGCGAAGCGGATGCGGTTTTCTCTACCTCTTGTACTGCGGCAGAAAATGCAGGGATCATCGTCTACACTATCGGCTATGAAACCAACAGCACCACGTCGAAGAAACTGAAGGATTGTGCCAGCACTGAAAGCCATTACTACCCGGCAGCAGGCACAGATATCACCACGGTGTTCGCTTCAATTGCGGCGTCGATCCAGAAACTAAAACTGACACAATAATCATAACAAAAGAGCGAGCAGGTCATGTTTAAGTTATTCAAAAAACTACGGAGGTTCCGCGATGATGAGCGCGGGTCCTCCACTGTTGAGTTCGTGATTGTGGCCACCACGTTTCTAACCGGATTTTTCTGGGTGTTTGAAACGGGTCTGATCATGACAAAACAAATGATGTTGGAACGGGCATTGGACATTACGGTGCGGGATTTGCGCCTGTATGACAGTCCCTTGTACACCCATGATTATATTAAGGCCGAGATTTGCGACTTGGCCTTGGTGTTCAGCGATTGCAACAATACTCTTTTCCTGGAAATGGAAAAATTCGATCCGTCGGTGGGCTATGCAAAGAATTACAAATGCTATGACAAAGAAAATGACATCGCCCCAGTGACCACCTGGCAGCCCGGTAAACGGAATGAAATCGTGTACCTGCGGGCGTGTATTGTCATTGATCCCTTGATGCCAAACGGCATTGCCATGTTCCCTGGCGCTTCTTCTGCGGGCATTTCGCTGGTCGCCAACACCGCCTTTGTGAACGAGCCGGAGTGATGCGGATGATCAAGCGTATTTCCCAGTTTCTAAAGGCACAGGCGCGCGATGAATCGGGCGCGACCATGGTCGAGTTTTTGTTCGTGATGCCACTGATCGCCTTTTGGTTTGCGGGCACCTTTACCTTTTTTGACGCCTATAGCACTTGGACCCGTTCGGTCAAAGCAACCTATACGGTGGCCGATATTATTTCGCGCCAGACAGAGGTCGACGACGATTACATCACCGATATGAACACTCTGTTCGCGTCAATTATGGGGGCCGATACCAACGACACCTACATGCGGATTTCTGGGATCGACCGGACCTTGAACGGTTTCGAAATCGCTTGGAGCACGGCCACAGGCATGCATCCCAATCTGAAGCTGGACGAAGAGATTCCGGTTGAGATTTTCCCGAACCTTATCATTGGTGAAAGCACGATCCTGATTGAAAGCCACATCCCCTTTGTGCCATTTCAGGATTATATCGGGATTGAGGCGCGCACATTGATCAAAAAGATCGTGATCAACCCGCGGTTCACGTCAAAGCTGGCGAATAAAGACCATCCCGCTTAGGCGTGCAGGTCTTTCAGAATTATCGGCGTGCAGCGGATGGCGGCGCGCCGTATTGCTTTGAATAGGCTGTAGAAAAATGCGCAGCTGACGAAAATCCGGTCATCAAGGCGACCTCGGACACGGATAAGGGTGCATTCGCCAACAAGCTGCGTGCCTTTTCCAACCGTATCTGACGTCCAAAAGCCATCGGGGTTTCGCCCACCGCTGTCGTAAACAGGCGCGACAGTTGGCGCGGGCTGGCCCCGGCTATTTTTGCCAGTTGGGGCAGGGTCAGCGGATTGGCAATATGGGTTTCGATGGCTTTGATCGCCGCCAGAACTGGTGTGCTGGTGGTGTCATAGCGTTGCGCCAGCCCTGCGCGCTGCGGCCCTGTTGCGGGGCGGATGGCAGTGTGCAAAAACCAATCCCCCACTTGCTGCGCCAGCTTTTGCCCGTGTTGATTTGCTATAAGCGCCAGCATCAGATCCATCGGAGCGGTGCCACCGCCGCAGGTCATCCGATCCCGATCAATCACGTAAAGTGATTTTTCCAGCAGCGCGTCCGGGATGTTTTCTTGCATAAAATCAGCGTGTTCCCAGTGAACTGTCATGCGGCGGTTCAGCAATAACCCGTTTTGTGCCAGAAACACTGGCCCAGCCGAAACCCCACCGATCAGCGTGCCAGATCGCGCGATCCGCCGCAGCCAACTGGCCAAATGCGGGTTTTTATAGCCAACGGCATTGCTGCCAGCGACCAGCAGAACCAGATCAAAATCGGGTGCGTCTTTCAGCAGTATTTGCGGGGGTACCAGACCCATGCCGGAACTTTGGGCAGGGGTTTCGCCAATTTGTATATTGGTGGTTTCATACAGGGGATGGCCGTTCAACAGGTTAGCCGCACGCAAAGGTTCAACTGTCGCAGCATAGGACATCAAGGCAAAACCGTTGATGGGAACAAGTCCAACATGAAAAGGGGCTTTGCTTTTGGCCATAAATCAAAAGTTACTGTCGTTTTATTGAATGCGCCAGTTGAATCGATCTGTAAAACTGGTCGGGGAATCAAACGGGGCCAACCATATGCGCTTTTCCGCACTTAAAATCCTGACCGAAGGCTTGACTGGCAACAAAGGCTGGACGCCGCATTGGCGCACGCCAGAGCCGAAGAAAGAATACGATATCATCGTTGTAGGTGGCGGTGGTCACGGCCTAGCGACGGCTTATTATCTGGCGAAAAAATACGGCCAAAAGAATGTGGCGGTGCTGGAAAAGGGTTGGCTCGGGTCGGGCAATATCGGGCGGAATACGACGATTGTGCGGTCCAATTATATGCTGCCGGAAAACAACCCGTTCTATGAACATTCGATGAAGTTGTGGGAAGGTCTGGAACAGGAACTGAACTATAATGCGATGATGTCCCAGCGGGGGATTTTGAATCTGGGCCATTCTGACAGCCAGCGCGATGCCTTTGCGCGGCGCGGCAATGCCATGCATTTGTCAGGTGCGGATGCGGTTCTGCTGGACCGCGAAGGCGTGCGCAAACTGGTGCCTTTCCTGAATTTCGACTCTGAACGGTTTCCGATCACCTGCGGGTTGTGGCAACCCCGTGCGGGCACCGCGCGCCATGATGCGGTGGCTTGGGGCTATGCGCGGGGTGCGGATCAGAACGGTGTGGATATTATCCAGAACTGCGAAGTCACTGGTTTTGTGATGGAAAATGGCGTGTGTACCGGTGTTGAAAGCACCAAAGGTGTGATCAAGGCCAAGAAGGTTGGCGTCTGTGTGGCGGGGGCTTCCAGCCGTGTGATGGAAAAGGCGGGGATGCGCCTGCCGATTGAAAGCCATGTGTTGCAGGCCTTTGTGTCCGAGGGTTTGAAGCTGACCATTCCCGGCGTTGTGACCTTTGGCGCGGGGCATCTTTATATCAGCCAGTCCGATAAAGGTGGCTTGGTGTTTGGCGGGGACATCGACAAATACAACACCTATGCCCAGCGGGGGAACCTGCCGGTGATCGAGCACTGTTCCGAAGATATGATGGCTTTCCTGCCCATGCTGGGGCGTGCGCGGCTGCTGCGGATGTGGGGCGGGGTGATGGATATGTCCATGGACGGGTCGCCCTTTATCGACAAGACCCATATTGACGGGCTCTATTTCAACGGCGGCTGGTGTTATGGCGGGTTCAAGGCGACCCCCGCATCAGGCGATTGCTACGCGCATTTGCTGGCCAAAGACGAACCGCATCCGCTGGCCAAAGACTTCCGGCTGGATCGCTTTATGCGCGGTCAGATCATCGACGAAAAAGGTGTCGGCGCCCAGCCGAACCAGCATTAAGGAGCCGGACCCATGATTATCAACCACCCCCTGCTTGGCCCGCGCGACAGTTCGGAATTCTATCATCTGGGCGATGCCACGTTGATCGACCGCCCCAATCGCGAAGACCCTGATGCGGCGCAGAAATTCTATGAATACGTGTACTTACGGGACAACCCCGCAGGCGAATACCGCGAATTGTGGTATCACGAACAGGGCGATCGAAGCTGGCTGGTTGTGACCCGCAGCACCCTGACCCATGAAATCACCGATGTAAAACTGGCGCGGGATGAAGCGCGCACAAGGGGCCGCAGCCAATGACCCAAGAGATGAGACTAGAGGGCGGTCAGATTGATCGCAGCCAAACGCTGGCGTTTTCGTGGAATGGCAAGACGTTGCAGGGGTATCAGGGGGATACGCTGGCCTCGGCTTTGTTGGCGAATAACGTGAAATTGGTCGGGCGGTCGTTCAAATACCACCGTCCGCGCGGGATTTTCAGCGCGGGGTCCGAAGAGCCCAATGCGCTGGTGCAACTGCGCAAAGGCGCGTTTCAGGAACCCAACACACGGGCCACTGTGGCCGAGTTGTTTGAGGGCCTAGAGGCCACAAGCCAGAACCACAAAGGCTCGCTTCAATACGATCTTCTGGCGATGAATGATCTGTTGTCGCCGTTTCTAAGTGCAGGGTTTTATTACAAAACCTTCATGTGGCCCAAAGCGTTTTGGGAAAAGATTTATGAACCTTTCATCCGGTCTGCGGCTGGTTTGGGCGCGCTGTCTGGCGAAGCGGATCCTGATCTGTATGACAAAGGTTTTTTGCATTGCGATGTCTTGATCATCGGCGCGGGGCCTGCGGGTTTGTCCGCGGCTTTGGCGGCAGGGCGATCTGGTGCGCAGGTTCTGTTGTGTGACGAAGACAGCGCCTTTGGTGGGCGTCTGAATGCCGAAACTTTTGAAGTTGGCGGCATGGTTGGCGCGGATTGGGCGCTGGCGGCTGTGACGGAATTGCAGGGCATGCCAAACGTGCGGTTGATGAACCGGACCACGGTATATGGTGCCTTTGATCATGGGATTTACGGCGCGTTGGAACGCAAGACGGACCATCTGCGCAGCAGCCAAGACAAGCCGCGTCAGGTGTCTTGGAAGATTTATTCCAAGCGGGCGATCTTGTGTGCGGGCGCGACAGAGCGGTCTATTGCATTCGGCAACAACGACAGACCGGGCGTGATGCTGGCAGGGTCGGTTCGGGCTTATGCCAACCGCTGGGGTGTGGCTACGGGCAAGCAGATTGCCGTGTTAACCAACAATGACGACGGCTGGCGCACCGCACAGGATTTGCTGGCGGCTGGCGGAAATGTAGCCGCCGTGGTTGATACCCGCAGCGTTGATCCGTTGATGCAATTGGACGGTGTGTCTGTGACCATGGGCGCAGCTGTGATGGATACGGCGGGGCGCAAAGCCTTGAAAGGGATCACCCTGACCAACGGGCAAACGCTGGATGTGGATTGTCTGGCCGTTGCGGGCGGCTGGTCGCCTAACGTGCATTTGACCTGTCACCAACGGGGCCGCCCCACGTGGCGCGACGATATTGCAGCCTTTGTACCGGGCGGCGATCTGCCCCCCGGGATGGAGGTCGCGGGATCGGCCAATGGCACCTACGGCACAGGCGCGTGTCTGGCCGAGGGGCGCACATTGGCCAATGCCGCAGTTAAGGCGCTGGGCTTTACCCCGTCGCGCAAAATGGCCGATAAAGCCGAGGATGAACCCGCAGCGATCACCCCGTTCTGGCATGTGGGTGAAAGCACCAACCGCGCTTGGGTTGATTTGCAAAACGATGTGACCAGTAAGGACGTCAAACAGGCCGAGCAAGAGGGCTTTCGTTCGGTTGAGCATCTGAAACGCTATACTACCCTTGGTATGGCCACAGATCAGGGCAAAACCGCCAACGTGTTGGGTCTAGCCCTGATGGCCGAGGCGCGGGGCAAGACGATCCCTGAAACCGGCACCACAATTTTTCGCCCGCCCTATTCGCCCGTGGCCTTCGGGGCGCTGGCAGGGCGGTCCCGCGAAAAGGACTTCCGCCCCTATCGCCTGACGCCATCGCATGTTTGGGCCACCGAAGTGGGTGCCTCTTTCACCGAAACGGGTCCGTGGCTGCGGGCGGAATGGTATCCCAAAGACGGCGAAACGTTTTGGCGGGACTCTGTGGACCGCGAGGTCATCGCCACTCGTAAATCTGTCGGCGTGGCCGATGTGACAACGCTGGGCAAGATCGACATTCAGGGCCGTGATGCGGCGCAGTTTCTGAATTACGTCTATTCAAACGGCTTTGCCAAACTGGCCGTGGGCAAGGTGCGCTACGGGTTGATGCTGCGCGAAGACGGGATCGTGATGGATGATGGCACCACCGCGCGGCTGGGGGAAAATCACTATGTGATGACCACCACCACGGCCAATGCGGTCAGCGTGTACCGTCACCTTGATTTCGTGCGCCAGTGCCTGTTTCCTGATCTGGATGTGCATATTATTTCTGTCACCGACAGTTGGGCGCAATTTGCGGTGGCGGGGCCAAAATCCCGCGATCTGCTGCGCAAGCTGGTGGACGCGGAACATGACATCACCAATGATGCCTTTCCGTTCATGGCCTGCGCTGACATCACCGTTTGTGGCGGTCTGCCTGCGCGGTTGTTCCGGATTTCGTTCTCGGGCGAGCTGGCCTATGAAATTGCTGTGCCCAGTCGCTACGGCGACAGTATGATCCGGGCATTAATGGCAGCGGGTGAAGAATTCGACGTTTGCCCCTACGGGCTAGAGGCGCTGTCTGTTATGCGGATCGAAAAGGGTCATGCCGTGGCGAACGAGTTAACGGGCGAAACCACTGCGCTGAACCTTGGGATGGGGCGGATGGTGTCAAAGGCCAAGGATTGTATCGGCAATGTTCTGTCCGAGCGGGACTATCTGAACCGAACGGACGGCTGGACGCTGATGGGGCTACAACCCGTTGACAAGACTGCCAAATTGGAAGGCGGGGCACATTTCCTGAACAAAGGGGAAACGCCGAATATGGACAATGATCTGGGGTGGATGACCTCGGTCGCCTATTCACCGTCGATGGGGCATTACATCGGGCTGGGTTTTGTGAAAGCTGGCCACAGTCGTAAGGGCGATATTATCCGCGCATGGGATGGCGTGCGGGGCAAAGACACCGAGGTAGAGGTGGTTTCGGCCCATTTCCTCGATCCTGAAGGAGAGCGGTTGCGTGGGTAAGTTTACATTAACAGCATTGCCCGTTCTGGGCGGATTTGATCAGGATTATAACGGAACGCGGCTGCGCGAATTGGTGGATCTGGCGGCGGTGGCCGTATCGGTGCCAATGGATGGCGCGAATGCGCTGGCCCAAGCGATGAAAACCGCCTTTGGGGGTGATATTCCCGCTGTTGGGCAAAGTTACCTGTCCAAAGATGGCAGCCGCATTGTGGGCTTTGCGCCCGATCAGATGATGGTGCTGTTTGATCATGCGCCCCATTCCGGTGTGGCGGCGATCGAACAGAAACTGGGCACGGAACATGGCGCGGTGGGCTATTATGTAGAGCAGACCAACAATTGGGTCACGCTGGAACTGGACGGGCCTTTGGCGCGTGCAGCATTAGAGCGGCTTTGCGCGTTGAACCTGCATCCGGATAGTTTTGTGATGGATCGCGCTGAACGCACAACCATGGAGCATATGGGCGCTTTGGTGATCCGTACCGGCGAGGATCGTTTTGTTCTGATGGGGCCGAGTTCGATGGCGGGGTCATTCCTGCACGCGATCACTGTTTCTTTGGAATACGTGATCTAGGTCACCTCTGGTCGCTTTATTTTTGTTGATTTCGGCAGGATTCTCGGAATGGTTGAAAGTATTCAATTCAAACCGGAGGATTATTATTATGGAAATCACTATAAGTCTAAAAGCAAAACAACTGCCCCTGTACGGGCCAGAGGTCAGCAACAATCTGCCAAAAGGATTCGGCGTTAATTACGGTGTGAACCTGCTGGATGAAATCCAGTCGGCGCTGGTGGCGTCCACCAAGGCCAAAGCCATCGCCAATGCGTTGAAATCGGCAGAGTGGAAGTCTGAAACCTCGGCCATTAAGAACGGGTTGAAACCGGAACCAGGGCCTGGGGTTGTTGGGAAACACACCATAAAGTTCAAGGTGGATGGCACCGCGCTGGCGCTGAAACCCCGCTGTCTGATCGCCGCGCCAACGGCGACCAAGCTGGAAGCGCCCACCAAAGCCAACGGGGCCGCGGTCAGCAAAGCCTTGAAAGAACTGGCGCAACTAAAAGCGCGTTATGGGGACATCATCAGTACAAAAAATGGTGATGGCCAGCATAAGAAGAACACGATTTATTCCATGCAATTGGGGGATAACAAGATCACCCACTCGATCCCTGATCCGGCGGATACCCACATTAAAGAGGGCAGTAAGAAAGCGGCTTTGGTGGATTGGGCAAAGGCCAAGAAGCAATTGGCGGCCTATCTGAAAACCCAGTCTTAAAGGGGCTCCCTCGGCGCTGGGTCACAGCGCCGAGGAGTCTTTTATGGCAAAATATCAGTGAGCCGTAGAAGCGCGATGCGTTCCACCTGTTTGCAGGCAGTGGCCAGTTCGTCGGCGCGGCTGTTGTGGATACGGGTCTGAAACGCGGTCAGAATATCGTCTTTGCTTAGCCCTTTCACCGCGATGATAAAGGGAAAGCCGAAGGTGCTGGTATATTGGGTGTTCAGCGCCTGAAAGGTTTCCCGTTCTCCGTCCGTCAGCGCATCCAGTCCGGCGGAGGCCTGTTCGGAGGTGCTTTCCGCTGTCAGTTGTTTGGCTGCCGCCAGTTTTCCCGCCAGATCGGGGTGGGCTTGCAACACCCCCAGCCGTTGATCGTCGCTTGCGGTGCGGAACACGCGGCACAGGGCGGAATGCAGGCCAATGGCGGTGTTATGGGCCGGCCCCAGTTCCAGCCCGTAAGCGCCTTCGGCAATCCACGGCGAGTGTTCAAAAATACTGCCGTAGGTGGCAACAAATGTGTCTTTGTCCAGATCCGTTGGCGTGACCGCCTGATGCTGGGGCGGGTGGTTTTCCTGCCAGTGTTCGGCAATGTCGATGCGCCGTGCAAACCAGACATCGGATTGGGCTTTTACATAATCCACAAAACGTTTCAGCGATTGAATCCGCCCCGGACGACCGATCAGGCGGCAATGCAAGCCGATGGTCATCATCTTGGGCGCGCCCTCAACCCCTTCGGCATAAAGCGCATCAAAGCTGTCTTTCAGATAGGTGAAAAACTGGTCACCAGAATTGAACCCCTGCGCCGAAGCAAAGCGCATGTCATTGGCATCCAGCGTATAAGGAATGATTAACTGATCCCGCCCCTGATACGCGCGCCAATAGGGCAGGTCGTCATCATAAGTGTCTGAACAATAGTCAAAACCGCCTTCTTCGGACACGATATCAACAGTATGCGCCGAACAGCGGCCTGTGTACCAACCCCGTGGCCGCTCGCCTGTGACTTCGGTGTGCAGGCGGACGGCCTCTGCCAGATCGGCGGCTTCATCGGCTTTGGAGTAATCTTTATATTCGATCCATTTTAACCCGTGGGACGCGATCTCCCAATCGGCGGATTGCATGGCGGCCACCTGATGGGGGGAACGGGCCAAGGCCGTCGCCACACCGTATACCGTCACAGGAATATCCGCGCCGGTGAACAGACGGTGCAGTCGCCAGAAACCCGCCCGCGCGCCGTATTCATACATGCTTTCCATGTTCCAATGCCGCTGGCCGACCCAAGGCTGGGCGCCGACAACCTCGGACAAAAACGCCTCGGATGCGGCATCCCCGTGCAGCAGGCAATTCTCTCCGCCTTCTTCGTAGTTCATAACAAATTGCACCGCGATTTTGGCGTTGTTGGGCCAGTTGGCAGCGGGCGGATTAGGGCCGTAGCCCTGCATATTGCGTGGATATCGGGTCATGTTCAAACTTCTTTCGGTGTTTGGCTTTAAGGGTACAGGAAAGCCGCGTGGAATTTTATCAAAAAAACATTGAAAGTGCTGTTGTGATTGCTGTCAGAAATGCCTTTGCGCCTGCGCGCGCAAGGTGGTTCAATATGGGGAAACGTACAGGCAGGGTTTGTCCGTAGGAAAGGGATTGAAATGGCTGGTTGGTTATCGACACATGTTCTGGACACGGCACGGGGTATTCCGGCGCAGGGGATCAGGATCGCACTGTATCGGATAACGGGGGATGCGCGGGATTTGGTGGTGGAAATGGCCACCAACGACGATGGCCGCACCGATGCGCCTATTTTGCCGCCCGAAATGTTCCGCACCGGAACATATGAACTGGTGTTTTACGCAGGCGATTATCTGCGGGCCTGTGGGGTGACGGGGGATGTGCTGTTTCTGGATGAAATCCCGATCCGCTTTGGCATGAATGACGCCGACGCCCATTATCACGTGCCGCTTTTGCTAAGCCCGTTTGGATATTCCACCTATCGCGGCAGCTAGGGCTTGGGGCGTTGAACTGTCAGGGGTGGCGCGCTAGGTGTTGCGGGACCCCTTAACAGACAGGCCCGCGCCATGACAAAATTCGCTCTTTATCCCAGCCTCAAAGATAAAACTGTTCTGATAACGGGCGGTGCGTCGGGCATTGGCGAACAAATGGTCGAGGCTTTTGCTGGGCAAGGCGCGAAAGTTGCGTTTCTGGACAAGGACGAGTCCGCCAGCGCCGCCGTAGCCGCCCGCTTTAAGGTAGAGCACGAGCTGTGCGATCTGCGTGACATTGGCCATACCCAAACCGCGATTAAGGCTCTGGCCGCCCGTGTCGGGAATTTTAGCGTGTTGGTGAACAATGCCGCACGGGATGACCGCCACGATTGGCGCGATGTGACGCCGGGGTATTGGGACGAACGGATGAACGTGAACCTGCGCCATATGTTTTTCACCATGCAAGCGGTGGCAGACGGGATGATTGCGGCGGGGGGCGGCTCGATCATTAATATGGGGTCAAATTCATGGTGGGAGGCCGTGGGCAATTTCCCCGCCTATGCCACCGCCAAAGCTGCCGTGCACGGGCTGACCCGTACCATGGCGCGGGATTTGGGCCAGCACCGGATCAGGGTGAACACCATCGTTCCGGGGTGGATTATGACGGATCGGCAAAAGAAACTGTGGGCAACACCTGAATCGCTGGAAAAACACCGCCAGAACCAGTGTTTGCCAGATCTGATTGATCCGGTTTACGTGGCGCGGATGGCGGTGTTTCTGGCGTCGGATGATGCGGCCATGTGTACCGCCAGCAACTTTATGGTTGAGGCAGGATCGGTTTAAGGGCCGCGAAAAGCACAAAGCCCGGCGGGGCAAGCCGGGCTTTGATAGGTCATTTAATCCGTTTGCCACCAATCAAGGGCTGTGATTTGGTCATCGGACCCAATGGCTCTGCAAGTGAAATTTTCGACTTGTCCTTTTTGGGCTTTTTCACTTCCTTGTTGCCCTTACGATGATCACCTTTGCTCATTTTCTTACACTTTCATAAAAGCGTCGGCCTGAACGGCGCGGCGTTTGCGGGTTATCCCAATCGCCGCAATGCAGCAGGCGTCGGGTCAGATTTGGAATAAGAGGGTTAGAACCTGTAATGTGTTCTAACGATCCGTCCGATGCGCTTTTGGCGGGCATTTCGGGCCAGGGGAAAAGCGTTTGGACTAAGGGAAGATATACAATGTTCCAGTTGAGTCGTCTAATGAATTTTATTTGATAACGTAGGGGTTTAAGCCTGTATTGGCTTATGATCCGTTTCGCATAACGCATGATCCGCCAGCGCCTGAATGACGCTGCAAGCCCCGACGGTTCCGTCATCAGGCAGGGCTGCAATCCGCTTTAATTCCCGCTGTAAATTCCGCAGTCTTTGCAGTTTGGCATTGATCGTTTCAAGATGCCGCGCGGTGATGCTATGGGCCTCGGCGCAGGGGCGGTCGGGGGCGTGGGACAGGTCTACCAACTCGTGGATATCGGCCAGTGACAGGCCCAGATCACGGGCGTGGCGGATGAACGACAGCCGCGCCAGCCCGTCTTTGGTGTAACGCCGCTGGTTGCCGCTGGACCGATCCGCCGCCGCAATCAACCCCATTTGTTCGTAGTAACGAATGGTCGGAATCTTAACCCCTGTGCGTTTTGACAAATCACCGATGGAATACATGAAAAAACCCCTTGAAGCTCTAGTTCCTAGAGGAATTATATAGGTAATAGATTGAAATTAAACAAGCGAGGTGCAGCTATGGGCGGCCACCATCATCACCATCACGTAGATCCCGATGCCGGAGATATGCGGGTATTTCTGGCAATATTGGTTAATCTGGGCCTGACCGTTGTGCAGATTGTCGGGGGGATACTTTCGGGCAGTCTGGCGCTGATTGCGGATGCGATCCACAACCTGTCTGATGCCGTCGCGCTGATTATCGCGTTTTTCGCCCGCAAGATCGCACGGCGCCCTGCGGATGGGGATATGACCTTTGGCTATGGCCGCGCCGAGGTGGTGGCCGCGCTGATCAACTATACCACGCTCATCGTGATCGGCATTTATCTGGTCTATGAGGCGGTTTTACGGTTCTTTAACCCCGCAGGTGTAGATGGTTGGCTTGTGGTCATCATCGCGGCTGTGGCGCTGGCGGTTGATGCGGTGACTGCTTTGCTGACCTTTGCTTTATCCAAGCAAAGCATGAACATGCGCGCGGCGTTTTTGCATAACGTGGCGGATGCGCTCGGCTCGATTGCAGTGATTTTCGCGGGGACGTTGATCATTCTGTATGATTGGCGGCTGATCGACCCGTTGGTGACGCTGCTGATTGCGGGCTATATTCTGTGGCAATCCTTTGCCGAAATAGGGCCAGTGATCCGTGTCTTGATGCTGGGCAGTCCGGCAGATGTGGATTGCACGGCCGTAGTCGGCGCTGTTGGTGCTGTTAAAGGGGTGGCTGATATCCACCACCTGCATTTGTGGCGGGTGCAGGAACATGAAACCGCACTAGACGCCCATGTGGTGATCGAAGCTGGTCAATGGGCCTCAGCGGATAAGATAAAGGCAACCGTTAAAGAGGTGTTGGGCACAGATTTCGGAATTACACACAGTACGTTGGAGCTGGAGTGTGCCAGACACGCCTGCGCAGATGCGCCAGAAATCGGGCATTCTGTGGCGCAAAAAGCAGATGTCGCGCACAGTCATTCACAGAGCCATTCACACAGTCACTAGGATAACTTCGCAGGTCCCACCTGCGCCACCTTTAACGGACTGTTTTTGCACAGCTTAGGCCTTAAGCAAATTTACAAGATCGCCTGATTGCTGCACAGTCAGCTGAAAACAGGAGGTTCGGCATGTTTGAATTGGCGGTGGTCAGCGACTGGCTGTATTTCGCAGTGCGCTGGGTGCATGTGATTACGGCCATCGCTTGGATAGGGTCATCCTTCTACTTCATCGCGCTGGATTTGGGGCTGAACCGCAACATTCCCGGCCCCGCAGATGGCGAAGAGTGGCAGGTTCACGGTGGTGGTTTTTACCATATCCAGAAATATCTGGTGGCACCTGATGCGATGCCTGAACACCTGACGTGGTTCAAATGGGAAAGCTATGCCACGTGGCTGTCTGGCTTTGCGATGATGTGCGTGGTCTATTATCTGGGCGCGGATATGTTCCTGATTGACCCGACCGTGGCCAATCTGGCGGCGTGGCAGGCCATTTTGATTTCCATCGGCTCGCTTGCGCTGGTCTGGATCGCCTATGATGTGCTGTGCAAATCCCGTTTTGGTGATGACAATACCCGCCTGATGATCGCGCTTTATGTGCTGCTGGTGCTGCTGGCCTATGGCTATACGCAGGTGTTTTCGGGGCGCGCGACCATGCTGCATCTGGGGGCGATTACGGCGACAATTATGTCGGGCAATGTGTTCTTTATCATCATGCCAAACCAGCGTGTGGTGGTGGCCGACCTAAAGGCGGGGCGCAAGCCTGATCCGAAATACGGCAAGATCGCGAAACAACGCAGCACCCATAACAACTATCTGACCTTGCCGGTTATTTTTCTGATGCTCAGCACCCATTACCCGCTGGCTTTTGCGGTGGAATACAATTGGATCATCGCCTCGCTGGTGTTTCTGATGGGGGTGACGATCCGGCATTATTTCAATTCACTGCACGCGCGATCCGGCAATCCTCATTGGACATGGGGTGCGACGGCAGTTCTGTTTGTGGCCATCATGTGGGTCAGCACCTTGGGGCGCGACGACGCTGTTACGGCTGAGGCGATGACCCCAACCGCCACCCGCTTTGCGCAGGCTGACGGGTTTGATGCGGTGCATGATATCGTGTTGGGTCGCTGTTCCATGTGCCATTCGGAAGAACCGTTTTATGAAGGTGTGGTCTGGGCCCCAAAAGGCGTTAAGCTGGAAACCGAAGCGCAGATCGCTTTGCGGGCACGGGACATTTATTTGCAGGCAGGGCTAACCCACGCCATGCCGCCGGGTAACCGCACGTTTATCCAGCCCGAAGAACGGGCCAAGATCGTCAAATGGTATCGCGGTGCGGCGACGCGCCTGTGGTAATATATGGCCCGAATGCCTAGTTTTCTGCTGGATGTTCCCGTCACTGCCATTGGATCTTTGATGCCCCTGCCAATTCCCGAAAGCGCGGATGCGATAACGCCCGAATGGCTGGGCGCGGCGCTGGGCCGTCGGGTTGCCACCTGTTGTGTGCAGCGGATCGGGCAGAATGAAAGTTTTACGGGGGGCAGCCTGCTGCGTCTGTCTGTGGCGTATGAAACAGGCGCGGGGCCAGCCAGCTACGTGGTGAAACTTTCCCCCAAAAGGCCAGCCTTGCGGGCCAGTTTGGCCCGTGCCAACCAGCGGGAGGTCGGGTTTTACAAAAGTTTGCCAGCGCGCAACAGCCTGCCGGTTCCCCGGTGTTATTACGCTGATTTTGATGCAAACAGCGGGACGAGCGTGACTGTGGTGGAAGATTTTCCTGCGGCCCGTTCGGTGTCTTTCACCAAAGGCTGTTCGGCGTCTGACGCAGGAACCGTGGTGCGTGCAATGGCTGAAATTCATGGCACCTATTGGCAGGCGTCCGATCTGGATCATCTAGAGGGCCCGTCGCTGTTTGCAGAGTTTGATTTCCCCTCTGCTTGGGCGGTTTATGCGGAAAGCCTTGCGCAAATTCAGCCCGATACGCCGTTACCAGATCGGTTTCGCGCAGTTGGAGACTTTCTTGCCCAAAACGGAGCAGAGGTTTTTGAACATCTGTTGAACAATGGCCCGCGCACCTGTCTGCATCGGGATTTGCAGGTGGATAATGTGCTGTTTGCAGAGCAGGGGCCGATCTTGTTGGATTGGCAGTTTATGGGGCAGGGCAAAGGCGCATTTGATCTGGGGTATTTTCTGATCAGCTCGCTTGATCCTGATGTGCGGCGGGGTGCGCAGGACCGTTTGATTGCTGAATATTGCGCGGCGTTGCGCGCGCAAGGCGTGACGGATTATCCGCTGGCTGAATGCCGACGGGATTATGTGATGTCGGTTGCGGGGAAGTTTTTGCTAAGCGTGATCGCGACGGTACGGTTTGATAATTCAACACCCCATAAACGCGCTTGGCGGCAGGTTGACTTGCAACGGCTGGTGGCGTTTTGCGGAGATTACAACATCACGCCCGACAGTTTTTCCCTGTAAGCCCAACCCGTTTCAGAGGTGCCGCACAAACGGCACCACCCCTGAATTTTTTAGCCTGTGAACAGATCGGCGAACTGTTCGCGCAGGGCTTTTTTCTGCACTTTACCCATCGTGTTGCGGGGCAGTTCGGGCAGGATCACCAGCTTTTGGGGCAGTTTGAACCGCGCAAGGGATTTGCCCATGTTGGCTTTGATAGCGTTCAGATCGGGGGTTGCCCCTGCCTGCGCCACCAAGACGCCAACCACTGTTTCGCCGAAATCGGGATGAGGCACGCCAATCACAGCGCTTTCCAGCACGCCGTCTTCTTCGTCCAGCAACAGTTCCACCTCTTTGGGGTAGATGTTATAGCCACCCGAAATGATCAGATCCTTGTTGCGCCCGACGATTTGCAGATAGCCGTCTTTGTCAAATTGCCCCAGATCGCCAGTGATGAAAAACCCGTCGTCGCGCAGTTCTTCGGCGGTTTTTTCGGGCATCTGCCAATAGCCTTTGAACACATTGGGGCCGCGCACTTCGATCTGGCCGATATCGCCTTGGGGCAGGGTTTCACCCGTGGCCGCATCGGTGATCTTCACCTCGGTGCCTTCAAGCGCAAAGCCGACGGTGCCCGCGCGCCGTTCCCCGTCATAGGGGTTTGAGGTGTTCATATTGGTTTCCGTCATGCCATAGCGTTCCAGAATGCGGTGGCCGGTGCGGGTTTCAAAAGACACATGGGTTTCTGACAGCAGCGGGGCTGATCCAGACACAAACAGGCGCATATGTTGGGCGAGGTCCTTGGTAAACCGCCCATCGTCCAGCAGGCGTGTATAGAATGTGGGAACGCCCATCATTGTCGTGGCTTTGGGCAGGTTGGCGATCACCGAATCCAGATCGAATTTCGGCAGGAAGATCATCTGCCCGCCCGCATAAAGCGTGATATTGGTGGCGACAAACAGGCCGTGGGTGTGAAAGATCGGCAGCGCGTGCAGCAGCACATCGGTGTCGGTGAATTTCCACGCCTCGGCCAATGTTTTGGCGTTGGACAGCAGGTTGGCTTGGGTCAGCATCGCGCCTTTGGACCGCCCTGTGGTGCCAGAGGTGTATAAAAACGCAGCCAAATCATCAGCACTGCGGGCAATCGTGGCAAAAGATGTGGGGTGGGCGACGGCTTTGGTGGAAAAAGAGCCGCTGCCGTCCTCGTTCAGGGTTTCGATCACCGCTTTAGCTGCCTGTGCCACAGGGGCCAAATCCGCGGCGCGGCTTTCATCACACAGCAACACCCGCGCGCCGCTGTTTTCGACGAAATAAGACACTTCATCGGCAGTATAGGCGGTATTCAGGGGCAAAAAGATGATGCCCGCCTGAACGCAAGCGGCGTAAACCGCCAAAGCCTGTGGGGATTTTGCAATCTGGACCGCAATCCGATCGCCAGCAGTCACGCCAAGGTCGGTCAGTAAATTGGCGTATTGCGCGGCGGTTTGCAAAAAGCCGTCATGGGTGATGACTGACCCGTCCGCCAGACGCAGAAACGGCGTGGTTTTGCCCTGATGTTTGCCAAAAAGGGTGTCATACAGCGGGTTGGTCATGATCAGTCTCCTGTCTTTGTGGATGCTTTGGTGGCGCTTAACTGGCGCACCTCGGCCGAGGCAACGACGGTTTTTTGCCCGACAAACTGTTCGTGGTTTTGCGAGATTTTCTGAACATCGTAAAGGTAATTAACCATTGTTCCATTGGATTGTTTCAACCCGTTTTCAGAGGTATCAGCCCCCGCGTGCACTTTATGCACCATCGCGCCGTTGCCCAGATGGAAGCGGGCGACGGGGTCAAACGGCATGCCGTCCTCGCGTTTTGCATCCAGTAGGTAGCGGGCGGCACTGGCGGCGGGGTTGTCGTCTGGGGATGTTTTGCCGTCTTGGCTGGCACGCCAGCGGTTGAGGCCCGGAATGGGCGAGAGCGTCACAAAGGTAGAAAGCCCCGGCAGTTCGTGGGACAGATCGGACACCACTTGTTTGATGAGCGAGTTGCCAAAAGAAATCCCTGCAAGCCCCGTTTGGCAGTTTGAGATGGAGTAAAAGACAGCGGTGTCGGCGTCTTCGGCGTCAATGGTTTCGCGCCCGTCGGCCAACAGGTCTTGGATGGAATCTGGCACGCCGCGGGTCAGGGCGACCTCGACAAAAATTAGCGGTTCTTCGGCCATAGCAGGGTGGAAAAAGCCGAAACATCTGCGATCTGACGGTTTCAGGCGGCGGCGCAAGTCCTCCCAGCTGTCGATGGCGTGGACCGCTTCATAGGCGATGATCTTTTCCAGAATATCGGCGGGTGTGCTCCAGCTGATCGGGCGCAGCACCAGAAAACCACGATTGAACCATGAGGCAAACAGGTGTTTGAAATCCACGTCCACCGGTTCAAGCGCAGGATTTTTGCGCATCAGGCCCAACAGGTCTTTGCGCATGGCCACCAGTTGTCCTGTGGCACCGGGCACTTGGTTCAGCCGTCGCGCCAGTTCCTGACGGCGCGGTTCACACGCATTGGCAAAGGCGCGGTAGGTGGATTTACCGGGGGCGTCTTTATAGGCCTGCAAGGTAGACACCACAGTATCGGGGTCGATTTCCAACCCCTCGGCCATAAATTCGAAAAACCCGCGTTTTTCTTCGATGTCCATCTGTGCGTAGCGGTCCAGAATGCTGCGGGCCAGCGCCACGCCTGAAACTTCGCCGTGACTGCTGAGCAGGGATTCAGACAGATCAGTTATCGAGCGACCTTCAGCGTCTTTCAGCAGCCCACGACGGTAGCGGCGTTCAAAAACGGTTGAGACCATTTCACTGAAAAAGCTCATCTTGCGACCCCCATGACGGTGTCGGGCAGCCATGTGGCAATGCCCGGAAATACGCACAGCAGCAAGATCGCCAGCACCATGCAGCCCACGTAGGGCAACGATCCCATCAGGATGGTTTTCAGCGAAATTTCCGGTGCGATGCCATTGATAACATAAAGGTTTAGACCGACAGGCGGTGAAATCAAACCGATTTCCATGTTGATTGTCAGCACCACGGCAAACCAGATCGGGTCAAACCCTGCGGCGGTGATAATGGGCAACAGGATTGGTGCAGCCATCAGGATCACGGCAACAGGGGGCAAAAAGAACCCCGCGATCAGCAGGAAGATGTTCACCGCAATCATCAGAACCCAGCGGTTTACATCCAGCGTGCCGATCCATTCGGCGATGGCTTGGGTGATGAACAGGCTGGACAGCATGTAGGAAAACACACCCGCTGCGGCGATGATAAACAGGATCATCACGCTTTCTTTGGTGCTGTCGCGCAGGACCACCCACAGGTCTTTGGGGTTCCACAATTTGTAGATCACCATGGCGATGATCAGGCACAGCAAAGCCCCGACTGCGGCGGTTTCGGATGGCGTGGCGACGCCGCCGTACATGGCGTAGAGCACGCCCAGAATGATTGCCAGAAATGGCAGGACGCGGGGCAGGATTTCAAAGCGTTCCTTCCAGCTGTAGCTGCGCGCGGTCAGCAGGGCTTTGTTGCCCGAAGACCATGTGGAATACAGTGACCAGACCATAAACAGGCCCACCAGCAGGATGCCTGGCAGAACGCCTGCCAGAAACAGCCGTCCGATAGAGGATTCCGTGGCGATACCGTAGACGATCATCGTCACAGAGGGCGGGATCAGGATGCCGAGCGTACCACCCGCTGCAATAGACCCTGCCGCCACCCCGTCAGGATAGCCGCGTTTGCGCATTTCGGGGATGCCCATTTTACCGATAGCCGCGCAGGTTGCAGGACTTGACCCCGACATAGCAGCGAACAGCGCACAAGCGCCGAGGTTGGAAATCACCAGCCCGCCCGGAACCCGTGTCAACCAACGTTCCAAGGCTTCATACAGGTCTGCGCCTGCACGGGTTGAGGCAATTGACGACCCCATGATAATGAACATCGGGATCGACAGCAGGGCAAAGTTATCCAGCTTGCCAAACAGGATTTCCGGCAGCAGCTCTAGCGACCGCATTCCGTCAAAAATCATCAGAAATGCAGTGGAAACCAGCAGCAGGCCGATGGCGACGGACACGCCGGAAAACAGGATCAGGATGGTTGAAATGGCGACAATAGCGCCCAGAATAAGCGGGTCCACTATGTGTCCTCCAGGCCAAAAGGTTGGTCGATTTTCAGAATAACAGCCACAAGATCAGCGATCAGTTGCAGCAGGAACAGGGCAAAGCCTACGGGCAGGGCCAGGTAGGGAATCCACAGGCGCACCCCCCATATGGTGTCGGATTTCCAGTTGCGTTCAAAGGCCAGATGCCAGAATTCAAACCCGTACCACAGCATGATGCAGACCATGGCGATAGTCAGGCTTAGCGTGCACAGGCACAGGTAATACCGCGCGGTTTTTGGCAGGGCGAGCGGGACCAGATCCACATTCACATGCCCGCGCAACCGCTGCACATAGGGCAGGCCGATCAGGGTTGAACTGATGGCCAGATAAATCACCGCCTCTGTCTGCCACACGGTAGAACCGTTCAGCACAAAGCGGATCACGATCATCTGGCAGGTGATTGCAACAGCCGCAACAATCATCGCAGCCGAGCACCATCCAGATACTGTGGAAAGGGCGGCAACAGCGCGCAAAAAGACGTTGTTGCCCGTATGCGATACCGCTGCGGTTGGGGTTTGGCCAGCCATAGGGATGTCCTTTTGGTATTTGGAATGACAGGGGTCAGGCAGCAGGTTTACCGCTGCCTGTTAACGGGGCGGGCTTATTGAACAGCCAGCGCCAGATCCAAAAGTTTTTGTCCGTCAGGCACATCCGCGATGAAGCTTTTGTAGGATGTTTCTGTGGCAATCGCACGCCATGCGTCAAAGTCGGCCTGTGTCATATGGGCGATTTCAACACCTGCATCTGCAAAGACCTTTTCGGATTCGGCGTCCTCTTTTTTGGCTTCTTCCAGATAAAACGCCTGCGCTTTGGCAGAGGCATCCAGCAATGCTTTTTGCTGGTCTGCATTCAGGCCGTCAAAGGCAGTTTTGTTCATCAGCATCGGTTGATACATAAACCACAGGGCCACATCACCCGCTGGGGTGTAACATTTGGTTTGTTCGTAAATCCGGTAAGACACAAAAGACGAAGACGATGTATTCGCTGCGTTCAAAACACCTGTTTGCATGGCGTTATAGATTTCGGACGAAGCCATAGACGCGATGGATGCACCAGCCCCTGCCAGCATTTGTTCAAAGGCCTTACCCGCCGCACGGGTTTGTGCGCCTTGCACGTCTTCGGGTTTGGTGATGCATTTGTCTTTGCCAGCAAAACCACCTGCAAGATAACCGTGGACCAAAACCATCACGTCATCTTCGGCCATCTTTTCCTCAAGCGCCTTCATAAAAGGAGAGGCGCTAAGACGGGCGGCGTGATCGTGGTTTTTCACTAGACCCGGCATCAGGGTCAGGTTGAATGCAGGTTGCTGACCGCCAGCATAGCTTAGCGGGAAAACTGTCATATCCAGTTGGCCACGGCTAAGGGGGCGGTATTGTTCACGCGGTTTGAACAGGGATTTTGAGCCGAAAATCTTGATTTCCAGATCAACATTCGCCGCTGCAACATCATCCGCAACCATTTGCGCAACTTTGTGGCGCACGTCGTTGTTGGACCACTGATGGGACAAACGCAGTTCTTTCGCGCTTGCCATTCCGCCCAGACAGACTGCTGCCACAGCAGCGGCGGTCGTTAAAAAATTCGCTTTCATAATATTCCTCCCGTTTCGTGTTGCGGTGTTCCGAATGCACATCGAAACGCCAAAGCTGGCGGTTTCCCGTCGCTGTCGACGTTTTTCACAGGTATTGCATCCACGGTCAAGATTTTTGTATACAAGAATGGACAGTTGGCACTCAATCCCCGAGGCGGTGGACCATTGGAAATAGAAATCACACGCGCTGAAAAGATCGCCGAGACATTGGAACAGCTTGTTTTCAGTGGGCAATATAAAGACGGCGATCGTCTGGACGAAATAAAACTGGCCGAGAGTTTTAACGTGTCCCGTACCCCGATCCGCGAAGCCTTGCAGCGTTTGGTTCTGTCGGGATTCGCAGAACAAATCCCCCGCCGCGGCGTTTTTGTGCGCTTGCCGGGGCCGGTGGATTTGATGGAAATGTTTGAAACCATGGCCGAAATTGAATCCGCATGTGGCCGTCTGGCTGCATCACGAATCACTGATCAGGGGTTGGACCTGCTGCGCGCGACCAATCTGCGCTGCCAGACCGCCGTGGAAAAACAGGACCTTGAAGGGTATTACGCAGAAAATGAGGTGTTCCATCAGACTATTTATCGCGGCACGGCCAACGGTTTTTTGGAAAAAGAGGCGCTGCGCCTGCAAAACCGTCTGAAACCCTATCGCCGCACACAATTGCGATTTCGAGGGCGGGTTTCACAATCCATGTCCGAACATCTGTTGATCGTAGAGGCCCTGCAAACAGGCGACGGAGAAGCCGCAGCCCGTGCTTTGCGCGCGCATGTGGCGGTGCAGGGCGAAAAATTCCAGCAACTTATGGTGAGTCTTAACGGCTGAGTCTGTGCCCAGTTTTACGGGGAAGCGCAGGCATTAGGGTCGGCTGAAATTTGCCTGTGGGCAAAAAAGTCGGGTGCGTCGGTCTGCGCGGTTGATCTTTTTTCTATTCCGATTAAATTACTCGGCAATGGAAGCAACGGTACGCGAATTCAGATGAAGCCAAATAGAGTCAGCGTCGATTGGGCCGAAGCGCCTTTAATCCCTCAGACCAGATCACAAAGCCAGTTATACAAGCTGAACAAGCTGCGTTTGACGGCAATGCGATGTCGCGCCAGCACACAGGTCGATGTGTTTGAGGCGTGTAAGCTGTTGAATGTGAACGAAACACTTGCTGAAACCCATTTCGAAGAGGCTTTGCTGCGCACCCTGCGTCAGGGGCTGCAACGCAAACCGAAATTCTATTCTGTCGGTTCAAGCGAAGAAAGTTTCGACGAAAAATGGCTGCTACAGGTGCTTGGGGCGGCTGAGTCTGACGATTTTGCCTCGGTTGAATTTTTGATCCGCAGCCGAATCGATAGGCGGATGTGGCGCTCTATCCGGTTCCTTATTTTCGGCTCGGTGGGCAAATTTAAAAAATAACTTAGAACCGTTCTAAAACTATTGCAGTCTTTTTGGTTTATGCTTATCCTAGCTATAGGGAAGCCAGCCACATGCCAGCCACCCGTCGCAAAATTGACGAAGGACATCCCATGACACAGACCGCAGCAGATCTGACCCCCACCGCCAAAGAAGCCATTGCACAAGCGCTGAATCAAAGCGTTGCGGAAACCGCAGTGACAACAATGCTGGCGCAAAATTTCCACTGGAACGTTACTGGCATGGCTTTTGGCCCGCTGCATGACCTGTTCCAGAAAATCTACGAAGACCATTTCATCGCCCAAGATGATCTTGCGGAACGGGTTAAAGCCCTGAACGCCCATGCCGAAGGTACGCTTGCCGGCATGATCAAACGGTCAAAAATCGCAGAGCACGAAGGCACAGCCACCGATAAAGAAATGATCGCGGCCATGTTGGATGCGCAAGAAACTCTTGCGGCGACGGTTGCAGGCGCAGGCGCTATTGCCGCCGAAGCGGGTGACACATTGACCGAAGACCTGTGTATTGCCCGTGGCCAGACCCACGAAAAATTCGCGTGGTTCCTGCGCTCACATCTCGCTTAACGGGTTTTTAAGACCCTTTTTGCGACATTTGGCAGAATAGGCGTCAGCCCAATGGCTGTACTTGCCCAACTGCCCCTGCTGCGACACCAGCATTTCCACAAAGGCATGCTGGTGTTTTGGCTTTTTCAGCCCCTTATACAGTGATTTCTGCGTCTTGGTCATCGAACACCCGATGCAGTGTCCGGCGCGTTTGAACTTGCATACGTCTATGCAGGGCGAAGGGGTTTTTGGCATTTTAACACCTGAATTTTGCTGGGCTTCTGGCGCGTTTGGCGCAAACAGAACGCTGGCTTACTTGGTGAGGATCAGTTTTCCCTGACGGGTCAGGCGCAGAATATAGGTCTGGCCGTCCAACAGGATATGCGCTGTGGTGCTATCGCCCAGCATCTGGCGCGCGTCAAAAACCGGCAGAATTTCGTCGGCGTGACGAAACTCTGTTACGTGAAGGGGCGTCGCTTTGCTGGTCATCTGGCTGTCGTTTCCGTCTTTGGCGTGCATCTTGCGAGGGGACTCGCAAATCTATTTGATGGCTCAATACTTACTAAATAAGTCGGGATTGTCAATTCCGACTTATTTACTCGTCTAATAAAGCTGCGGCAAGCCGGCTTTCAGGCCACGTTTTGGTAATCTGGATGGATCAGCAAAGGCCCATTGCTCATTTTTTCAACGGCAATCGGGGTGGCGTAGACATCTGATAGGACACTGGCACGAAACACTTCGCCCACGGTGCCCGCCTTGGCGACTTGCCCGTCCCGCATCAGGCAGATGGCATCCGCAAAAGCCGCAGCAAGGTTCAGGTCATGCAATACTACCAGCACGCCAGCCCCCTGTTTCGCCATGGCTTTGGCGGTTTTCATCACCGCGATCTGGTGCAAGATATCCAGACTTGCAGTGGGTTCGTCCAGAAACAGATAGCCGGGTCCGAAAAGACTGCGGTTGGCCTTTAGCTGTGCCAATACGCGGGCAAGATGGGCACGGTGGCGTTGTCCGCCTGACAGGTTTGGCACGGGGGTATGGGCAAATTCGGTCAGGCCAAGCTGTAGGATCACGGAGGCGATCAATCTGTCTGTGTCAGAGGGCGGCAGTTCAATCGGGATCGACAGGCGGACCACCTCTGACACGGTGAAAGCGGCGGATAGGCTTGGGGTTTGTTCTAGAACGGCCCGTCGGCGTGACAGTTCTGTCGCGCTAAGGTCCGCCAGATTGCGGCTGCCGTAGGTCACCGTACCGTCCGAATTTGGCAGATCGCCCACGAGGGCTGACAGCAGCGTGGATTTACCTGCGCCGTTGGGGCCGCACAGGGCAAGAACCTGCCCGAAAGGCACATCCACATCTACGCCGCGCAACACGGGTTTTTTGCCGAAACTGACCTGAATATTGCGTCCTGTGATCATATTTTACGGCTCCGCAGCAATAGGAACAGGAAGAATGGCCCGCCAATTAGGGAGGTGGCCAAGCCGATGGGCAGTTCTTGGGGGGGGGCAATGTTGCGCACGATCAGGTCTGCGCCCAGCAGCAAGACTCCGCCAACCAATGCGGCTGCGGGGATCAGAAAACGGTGGGATCCGCCCACTAACATGCGGGCGATGTGGGGCGCCACGAGGCCGATAAACCCGATAGGCCCAGCGATGGAAACGCCCGCGCCGACCGCCATCGCGCAGATACCACAGGCGGTGAATTTGATCTTTGTGACGTTCAGGCCGGAATGAAAGGCAGCCCGCTCGCCCAGTTGGAACAGGTCCAGCGCGCGGGTGAACCGCAGCAGGGCGAGGCTGCTGAGCGTCATGATCGCCACGCTGATCACCACCGCCAGCCAGCCGGATTTGGCAAGGCTGCCCATGGACCAGAACGTCAGGTCGCGCAGTTGGGTATCGGTTGAAATATAGGTCAGAAATCCGATGCCCGCACCTGCGATGGAATTGATTGCAACGCCCACAAGGATCAATCGACCCACAGACATTTCCCCGTCTTTTTGCGAAAGGCCAAGGATCAGGGCTGTGACCAGCAAGGCCCCGCAAAAAGCGGCAATGGGCAGGATATAGGGGCGCAGCGTGGCTGGAATATCGCCAAGAAACAGGTCACCCAGCACAATCACCACAACTACAGCCGCAGAAGCCCCGCCTGAAATGCCGATCAATCCCGGATCGGCTAGCGGATTGCGTAGCAAGCCCTGCAAAACCGCGCCGCAGATGGCCAGTGACAGGCCGATGCCAAGGCCCAGAACCATGCGGGGGGCGCGGATTTGGGTGATAATAGCTGTGGGCATCGGGTCGGCTTGGCCCATTAGGGTTTGGTAAATCTGCGATAGGGACAGCGGCACAGGGCCGATTGCGACCTCGGCCAGCGCGATGGCCACAACGGCGAAAAACAGGCCACAAAAGATGGCCTGTTTTTTGGTCCACAGTCGTGAACGGTGTTGGGATGTTTCCGCGAGGGCCACGGGTTAATGGCCTGTCGCGTGTAAATGGCCCATCAATTCCGCCACAGCGGCAGGGGTGCGCGGGCCAAAACCCAGCAACATCATCGCGTCCATTTTCACCAGATTGCCCTGTTTTCCAGCCGTGGTTTGTTGCACGTCAGGGCGTTTCATAACAGCATCATCCCCGCCGATGTTTTCGGCATGTGCGCCTGACATCACGATAAAATCAGGGTTTGCCGCGATCAGGGCTTCGGCGTTCATCGGTTTCCACCCTGAAAAGGCACCAGCCGCGTTTTCGCCGCCTGCCAGTTCGATGATGTCGTTGGCGGAGGTTTCCCTACCGCCAACGACGGGTGCACCTTCTCGGACCGAGAGGATAAAAATGACTTTGGGGCGGTGATCGTATCCGTCAACCTTGGCTTTGATCGCTGCCATGTCTGTATTGTATTGCGCAATCAGTTGATCGGCTTGCGCGGTCAGGCCCAAGGTTTCCCCCACAAAATGGATCTTGGTGGGGACGCGATCTGCGCCGTGGCCCAGTGGGGCCAAGGCGATGGGCAGACCGGCTGCTTTGAGGGTGTCGATTACATTGGCAGGGCCTGCGTCATCCGCGCCGATCAACAGGTCTGGTGACAGGGATAATACACCCTCGGCAGACAGGGCGCGGACATAGCCGATCTGTTCTTTGTTTTGGGTGTCTTGCGGAAAGCCCGACGTGCTGTCCACTGCGATGATCTTGTCGCCTGCGCCAAGGGCGTAGACGATTTCAGTGATGTCGCCGCCTGCAACCGCGATGCGGTTGTAGGTCTGCGCGAGGGTTGCGCTGGCCGTGGTCAGGCACAGGGCAACCGCGATAGAGGTTAAGCGCAGCATTTTACAACCGGCCCAAACCGTCAAGAATTGTGCGCCAGCCATCCAGTTCCGGATTGCCTTCGCCCCGTTCGCCAAACATCAGGAAAAAGCTTTGACCGTCTTCGTCGAACGCCTCTAGCGAGGTGACCATGCCGTCTTTGGAAGGTTTGCGAACCACCCAAGCGTGGGCCACGTGGTCTTGGCGCAGGTGCATGTGGAATTTTTTGTCCATCACGTTGATCCACGGCCCCATGGCCTTGATGTTTTCAACTTCGCCTGTGTGAATCTGGATGCAGCCGGGGTTGCCGATGAAAACCATGATCGGCAGTTTGGCTTCGGCGGCCCGTTCCAGCGCCCAGGTCACCGCATCTGTTGGCACCTGCCACGCCATGTCTTCGCCCACCAAACGCAAGGCTTGCATCCGTCCGACGTTGTGCTTTTTCAGCATACCAAAGAACTGGTGCACATCGGTCATGGCATCCCAATCTTTGCGCAAAGCGGCGGCATCCACATCAGAATCAGGGCCGTCTTGGGCAATCGGGTCTGCGGCTTGGGGAATGATTTTTTCAGGGCTGTCGTTGACCCATTCAGCCACCAGCGCATCGAACTTGGCGCGGTCAGTGTCTTCGGTGGGATAGATTTTATGAACCGCCACGCCTGATTTATCAAAGAATTGCAGGGAAATCCGCAGGCCGGAATTCAATTCTTCTTCGATCACATAGCCAAAGGCCCAGCGGTTCATGAAAATCCGCAGATCAATGGTGCGGTTCAGGACCAGCCCCATGATCTTGCCGATATTGACGTTGTCAAATTCGCCGTAGCGTTCGTGGACTGCATGGGCGTTGCGGGTCAGGCACATGACCTCACCCACGCCAACCATGCCTTCCAACAGGCCCTTGAAGCCGAATGTGTCGTCCCGGCGCAACCGTTTGGCTGCGCCCGAGACTTGTTTCGCTTCTACGAGTTCTGCTTCGCTGATGCCCAGTTCCTTGGCCGCATCAACCGCGCGCAGAGCGCCCTTTTCCTGAACAAGGGTTTGAAATCTTTCAAAGGTGTCCGTTACAGAATGGTCCAGCATTGCAGTCTCCAGTTTAGAAGGTTTTCGCGAGGGAAAGTTTGACGTTACGGCCTTTGGCAGCTTGCGACAGGTAGGTGGCAGGCTGATAGGTCTCGTCCAGTACGTTATCGACGCCAAAGCGCACTTCCAGGCCATCAAGCGGCCCGTGATCGGGGCGGTAGGTGGCATAGATGTTGTGCACATTGTAGGCGTCAAAATTGCCACGGGATTGGGTGCGATCGGCAGCAAAGACACTGTTCACGCCGATTTTCAGTTCCGGCAGGATTTGATAGCCCAGACCCAGTTTGATCGAGTTATTGGCGATTGTGTCCAGTTTCGCGCCGTTCGGACCTTCGCCGTCAATCAGGGTAATACCCGCTGATGCAGAGAAGCGGCCACTGATGTAGCGCCCTTCGGCCTCTAGCCCTTTGATGATGGCAGAATCAATGTTGTCAAAGCCGATAACACCAGCACCGCCGCCGGTGCGGATGATCTTGTCTTTGATATCATTGTAAAAAGCTGTGACTTTGAAATCGACCGCATCATCTGCACGGAACAGGCTTTGACCGGTGTAAGAAACGCCAACTTCGTAGTTCATACCCTTTTCAGAGCGCAGGTTCAGGTTGGGTAGACCGCCGCTGAAGGCATCAAAGATTTCGTCATCTGTGGGCAAGCGGTTTACGCGGGCGACAGAGCCAAAGACGTTCCAATTGTCGTTCAACCGATAGATCGCCGCGAGTTGCGGTTCAACTGCGGTTTCCGACACAGTGGCAGAAGAGGCCGCAAAAGTAGATTTCGGCGCGATCTTTTGGTGATCCATCCGCAGGCCTGCGGTGACGGTCAGACGGTCGTTAAAGGTCATCTCGCTTTGGGCGTAAATCTCGTAGGATTCGGTGATCGCTTCGGCGTGGGAAGTTGACGACGGGTTGGCAGAGCGGTCCTTGCGGGATGTGGCGACGCCAAAGGTCAGGTAATGTTCAAACGCGTCGTTGGACAGGTTTGCTACGTTTTCAACTTTCAGTTTCCACAGCTCGTAAGACCGTTCCCCAAGCAAGGACGCGGAAATAGGTTCAGCGGCAACGGTGCCTTGTTGGACCTCTTTGGAGGAGTTGGTGTAGGATAATGTGGCGGTCAAATCCCAGAACGGGTTGTCTTCGGGGGCAAAGTTATATTCCAGTTTTGCCACTTGGGATTCAGTTGTGATGTCGCCCACACCCCAGCCCGCAAAGCCCGGAAACCGGCCCACTTGCGGGCCGTCTAACTGGTTGAAATCCTGATTTTCGCCGTCTGCATACAGATGCTGATAGGAAAACCCGATGGTATGCGCGCCTTCGGTGTAATTGGCTTTGCCAAGGAAGTTGCCGATTTGGGCGTTGGTGCGGATCAATGTGTTGCCGTCACCGTCCTGACTTTCGCCGATGTCGGAATAGGATACGGCAAACAATGCGTCGAACTTGTTGTTCGGGGCAAAGGCCATGATGGTGGTGGATTGGAATTTGTCTTCGTTGGATTCAAAGGTCAGTTTCTGGCGCACGGCAAAGGTGTCACCGTCTTTTAGAAAGTCGCTGGCGTCTTTGGTTTCCATCAGGATCACGCCGCCCATGGCGCCTGATCCATAAAGGGTGGATGACCCAGGGCCGCGCAGAACCTCGACCCGTTTTAACAGTTCAGGTTCCACAAAAAGCGAACCTTGGCGGTAGCTTTCGTAATACAGTTCTTCGCCGTCAACCAAGGTAATGATGGAGGATTCCGCCGCATCCAGACCCGCGCCAACGCCGCGAATGTTGAACGATTGCCCCAGCGGGCTGCTGGAACCAACGCCAGACACACCTGGAACCGTATCCAGAATATCACCGATGGTGGCGGCCTGTGTTTCGTCCAGCTTTTCCTGATTCACCACAGTCACAGACTGGGGCACATCGGATGCGACCTTGCTTTGGCCGGCGTTGATTACAATTGGATCTACTTCGGTAGATTGTTGTGCATATGCACCTTGAGCCGTGATCGCAGCGACCACCGCTAGGATAAACCTATTGGATTTCATAACCCATTCCCTCTCGCTTTGTTTGCTTTTCGCTTCCTAACGCGAGTCGGGTGGCTACTTTCTGCTGTGTATTTGTTTTCTTAGTATTTTTGTCAAGTATTGAATGGGCTAGGGATTGAAAATCATTGGAATCCGGAAGCTGTGTTTGGAAACAGCCACACCCTTTACTGCTTTCGGGGCACGCACGCCCTTTACCGCTTGTAGCGCGGCACTATCCGCCTTGCCATTACCCGAGCCCTTAACAACGCGGTAGCTGAGCAGTTGGCCGTTGGCCGCAACGGTGACCTGAACCACCACAGTGGCGCGGCGTTTTAATCCGCGCACAGCGCGTTTGCGCCGTTCAATGGCGCGGCGGATTTGGGCACCCCAGACATCCAGCGCCTTGGCAGCAGATTTCGCATTGCCGGATTTCACTTGCGCCGCACCGGCTGTGCCTGCGGTTTTGGTCTGACCTGCACCCGCTGCTTTTTGCTGGGCTTGGCCAGCCTGCGCGGGTTTGGGTTTCTTGGCGGTTTTTGTGGGTTCCGTCTTCTTGGCTTTTGGTTTTGGTTTTTCTACCGCCTTGGGTTTGGGCGCAGGTTTAGGTTCCGGACGCAGCTTTGGTTTTACCTTTGGCATAGGCGCTGCTTCAGGTTTTGGCTGGCTTGGCGTCGTGTCAATTACAGGGCGCACATCGGCCGATTGATCTGCAATGTTTGGGGTCGTCAAAGCCTGCAATTGCACGGGCGCATGTTGGGCCTCTCGCAGGGCTAGGGCTTGGGGCTGGGCAATCGGCTGATCTGCGGCGGGTTGCGCGATAGGCGGGGTTGGATCGACGGATTGCAGTTCTGGCTCTGCGGTCCATTCGGCGATCAGGCTTTCCATCTGTGGCGTTACACCTTGGATGGACACCAGATATTCGCCCTGCGCGCCGCCGCCTTCTTCGCCTGTTTCGGGGGATGCCACAAATCCAGCGGCATGGACGGAAACGGCGATGGCCCCAAAGACCAGCATTTCGGCATAGACCTTCATTTCTGCACCGCCACGATTTCAACGCTGGCGGCCCCTGTGGGGGACAGGCGTTGCATCACTTGCGCCAGTTTGGGCGCGGGCAGGGCCGCATCCACCCGCAGTTTCACCACGGTTTGCGGGTCAATCCGCCCGCCAAGACGCATCCAAGCGGTTTCACCTGTGAAGTCTTCAAACTGGACATCGCCGTCTTTGGACAGGTGCAGCGTCAGTTCGGATTCAGCATCGCCGAGGGTTTCGCTAACAGGCAAAGTCACCTCAAACGGCTCGGGCGGGGTGATTTGGGATGTCATCAGGAAAAAGATCAGCAGCAAGAAGACCACATTGATCATCGGGACAATGGATTCTTCGGCTTTGCGTTTTTGGGGCGGGGTGAAATCCATCGGCTTACTCAACCAAGACCACAGCGGTGAAGCCGGCCTGTTGCAGGGCTGCCAAAACGTCAATCACCTGTTGGGAGTGTGCCTCCTCCTGACCGCGTAAAACCACGGGATCGTCTGGTTTTTCAGACAGGTTTTGTAGGGCAGTAGGCAGGTTTGACAGGGCAATCGGCGTGCCGTTCAGCAAAATGGCGTCCGATGTGAGGGTGACCAAACGGGGCGGGCCGGAATAGCCGTCGCTGTTGGTGCCTGCGGCCAATGGCAGTTTAATCACCTGATCCAGTCCGAATTGCGACGCCAGCATAAAGAACACCAGCAACAGGAAGACCACGTCGATCATCGGCGTCAGGCTGGGTTTGCGCCGTTTGGGGGCTGGGGCGGCGAACTGCATTATTCCGCTGCCAGCGCAGATGTTTCTGCCAGTGTACCGCGGGGTTGGATTACAAAAACCTGCGTTGCAATATCTTCGAGATCGCGGCGTAAACTGTCCACTACGCTTTCAAACCACGTCAGCGCGAAAGAGGCGGGGATTGCCACCGCCATGCCCGCGGCGGTGGTCAAAAGCGCCTCCCAGATGCCGCCTGCCAGAATGGCGGGATCGGCGCGGCTGCCGCTGTCTTGCAGGGCTTGAAAGGCGGCGATCATGCCCAGAACCGTGCCCAGCAACCCCAGCAAAGGCGCGATGGTGGCGATCAGTTCCAACACCCGCAGCCCCGCATTGGCGTTTGCAAGATGCAGTTTGGCCACGCGGGTGGTTTCGTCCTTGGCGTCATTCACGGGAAGGGTGGTTTTGGCGCGGATGGCGGCATTCAGGAACCGGCTGCGCATGCCGCGCCGCGCGCCGCTGAGGGCCATCGCCTGTTGGGACTGGCCATTGCGCAGCGCATTCAAAGCAGGGCCAACGCCCCGCGCGCTCCACGCGCCCACAAGGGCCAAACGCCATGTTTTCCACAGCACAACCGTCAGCCCAAGAACGGACAAAGCGGCAATCGCCCAGATCGACGGGCCGCCTTCAACCAGAAAGCCAAGGCCAGCCGACACATTCGACCGCGCGTGAGTAATGAGATTTTCCAGCATAACCACCACCAAGAGTTGGATTCGGGGAAATTGCTGGCAGGGATACGCTGGCTGTTAGGCCCCGTATATTATTACCTGACTGAATAAGTCAATTAAAGAAAGCCGTTTTAGTCGGGGCAGGCTTGCAGGCCCGCCCCGACTCTTCACTTAATGTTTGAACTTGCGGATTTCACCGGATTGCAGACGCGCTGCATAAGAACCGAGCTCTCGTTTCACCAGTTTCATCAGGAAATACAGGGCAAAGATATTCACCACAGCCATGGCAAAGATCGCCGCATCCGAGAAGTCGATGACAGGGCCAAGGCTGGCGGCCGCACCGATAATAATAAAGATACAGAAGATCACTTTGAACACCAGTTCGGATGTTTTGCCTTCGCCAAACAGATAGGTCCATGCCTTCAGCCCGTAGTAGGACCAGGAAATCATGGTGGAAAAGGCAAACAGGATCACCGCGATGGCCAAGACATAGGGGAACCAGCTGATACCCGATGCAAATGCCGCAGAGGTTAGCGCCACGCCCGATACGTCGTTGATGGTGGCAACCGATGTTCCTGCCTCGTTCAGCACATAGTTACCAGTGGCCGGATCAATGATCATTTGTTGGGAAATGGTGATCACCAAAGCGGTCATCGTACAGATCACAACCGTGTCGATCAGGGGTTCCAACAGGGAAACGAAGCCTTCGGTGATCGGTTCTTTGGTGCGCACCGCAGAGTGGGCAATCGCAGCAGAACCTACGCCTGCCTCGTTAGAAAAGGCCGCCCGTTTAAAGCCTTGGATCAACGCGCCGACCATGCCGCCTGCAACGCCTAGACCGGTAAACGCACCGCCAAAGATCTGGCCAAAAGCCCAGCCTATTTTATCGTAGTTGACGATCAGGATGATCAAGGCCGCGCCCACATAAAGGATGCCCATAAACGGAACCACTTTTTCGGTTACATTGGCGATGGATTTGATGCCGCCAACGATCACTGCAAAGACCACGCCTGCAAAGATGATACCTGTGATCCAGCCGGGATAATCACCGACAATGCCTGCGATCTGGGCGTGGGCCTGATTGGCTTGGAACATATTGCCGCCGCCCAAGGCACCAAGGATACAGAACACGGAAAACAGCACCGCCAGGAATTTACCGCCGGGCAGGCCTAATTCGCTAAATCCTTTGGAAATGTAATACATCGGGCCACCAGACACGGTGCCGTCAGGGTATTCGTTGCGGTATTTCACGCCGAGCGTACATTCTGTGAACTTGGATGCCATGCCCAAAAGACCCGCAAGGATCATCCAGAACGTGGCCCCCGGTCCGCCGATGCCCACAGCAACCGCAACGCCCGCGATATTGCCCAGACCGACTGTGCCCGACAATGCAGTGGCAAGCGCCTGAAAGTGACTGACCTCGCCTGCGTCATTGGGATCGGAATAATCCCCTTTCACCAACTGGATCGCGTGTTTGAAAAAACGGAACTGCACAAAGCCGAAATACAGGGTGAAAATCGTGGCTGCGACCACCAGCCACATCACGATCCACGGGAAGGATGTGCCGGGGAAGGGGGCGAAAATCAGGCTGACAAACGGGCCTGTGAAGGCGGCAAAAGCCTGATTCACCTTTTCATCAAGGCTCATGGTTTCTTGGGCTAGTGCTGGATTGGCCAGTGGCGCTGCCAGCGCAGCCCCCAGCCAGAGTTTTGTTGAATATGTCATAGCTTTCTCCTTATCCGACGACTGTGACAGGCATGCTGGCGTTCATCACCAGATTGCCCGTAGAGCTGCCAAACAGTCGTTTTGCAAATCCACCTTCGGATGCACGACAGACCACAATCTGCTCGGCACCTTTTTCTTCGGCTAACGCGTTCAGGGTTTCAGCAACATCGCCATGGCGCACCGCTCCCGTGGCCACATACCCTTCGTCGATCAATTGTTTGACCGCAGGGTCAACGATGCGACTGGTTGCAAGCTGCAATTCCTCTTCGCGGCGTTGGTGCCGTTTGGCGTTTTCTTCGGCTGTCTGAAAGGAAAAGGGGGACCATTCGATCACATAAGCGACCACAAGTTCACAGTCCCCGATAAGTGTGGCTAAACGTTTTGCGTGGCTTAATGCACGGGTGCCAGACCCTGCACCGTCCAAACCAATCAATATTTTTGTCGGCATTTCGTTCTCCTGTTGTCCCGAAGCACGCGCCTAAAATATGGCGTCCGAAATTTGTGAGGGTTCGTGAATGCTTCAGGTTGATTGCTGTCCCCCTCACTACCCATAGTAGGTATAATCACTAGGAAGTGGCTACATTTTTGTTAAAATTTTGGATAACTTCATTGAATATGCAGGGATTTGTAGTCAAAATCACTGGATGCGTAGAGAATTAGACAAAATAGACCGGCGAATCCTTGACGAATTACAGGCCGACGGGCGGCTGTCTATTGTGGAGTTGGCGTCTCGGGTGAACCTGACAAACACCCCCTGTTCAGAGCGGGTAAAGCGGTTGGAAAAGTCGGGTCTGATTAAGAAATACGGGGCGGTCGTTGATCCGGCATTGCTGGGCTACAGTCATTTGTCAGTGGTGCAGGTTTCACTGGCCACCACCGCAGACAATCATCTGCAAGATTTTAACGCAGCCGTGCAATCCATCAAAGAGATCGAATCCTGCCTGATGATTGCCGGCTCGTTTGATTATGTTCTGGTGGTGCGCACCCGCGATATAATTCATTTCCGCGAGGTTCTGGGCGAGCAGATCAGCAAGTTGCCCGGCATCCGCCAGTCCAATTCATTCGCCGTGATGGAAGTGGTCAAAGACGCGCGGGAATTCAGCGTAAACAGCTAGTGCGTTACACCTTGTAGCTGGGCAACAATTGAAACGCATCGCGCAACGCATCGCCCCAGCCGTTTGAAATCGCCTGATAGACTGGATCATCCTTGTCGATCCGTTTTTCACGGCTGCTGTCAAACGACTCTGCTGCATAGACCTGTAAATCAAACGGCAGGCCCACGGAAAGGTTTGACTTGATGGTGGAATCAAACGACACCAACAACAGTTTCACCGCGTCCTGAAAGCTCATCTTGGGGTCATAGGCGCGGACCAGTATCGGCTTGCCGTATTTGGTTTCGCCGATCTGGAAAAACGGGGTGTCATCAGTGATTTCAATGAAGTTACCTGCGGCATAGATCAGGAAAATCGTCGGTTTGCCGCCTTTGATCTGACCGCCCACAATGATCGAGGCACCGAACTGGTCTTCGGAAGTTTGCCCCGTCGGGGAGCTGTCGATGATCACTTCTTTCAGGGTCGCGCCCACAAGGCGGGCCACCTGAAACATGGATTCTTGCTTGAGGATGCTAGGGTCACGATCCTCGCTAGAGCGGGAGCGTTCTTCGAGCAGGCTGATCACAGATTGCGTTGTGGCCAGATTGCCCGCCGTCATGATCGTAATCGACAGGTGATCGGGAATGTTCCAAGTGAACATTTTCTTGCTGACAGCGAAATTATCCACACCTGCGCTGGTGCGGGTGTCCGACATGAAAACCAGCCCACAATTAAGCCGCATGCCAATGCAATAAGTCATCTTTTCTACCAGTAGGGAGTCTACGCAGTCTTCTTACTGCTGCACTTGCAAAGATACAATTAAAGTCTCATCTGCGGGTCCGATTCTAAGGCCTTCAACTGGCGAGGCATCCCGCGCATCGCGGCCAATGGCGATGCGGGCGTAGCGTTCATCGGGGGAATAGCCGTTGGACACGTCAAATCCGACCCAGCCAAGGCTGTCGATATGGGCTTCGGCCCAAGCGTGGCTGGCATCCTGATTAACGGTGTCATTCATCATCAGATAGCCACTGACATAGCGCGCCGGAACATTGGCGGCGCGGGCGGCGGCCACAAAGATTTGCGCATGATCCTGACAGACGCCCAAGCCCCCCACCAGCGCGTCTTCGGCGGTGGTGTTGGAATGGGTCGCGCCAATCTGATAGGGCGCGGCCTTTAGGATTGCGGCGGATAATGCGTGCAGCCCGTCCAGCGTATCAGCGCTTTGCCCAATCACGCCCGCTATTTCACGGATGGCAGGGCCGGGCAGTGTTTGCTGGGTGGGATGCTTGAAATGCCACAGGGGCGCGCAGCCATAGGTCTTGCCGAATACGCCGTTATTTGGCGGGGTAACGATGGTGCCTTTTGCCTCTATCAGAATTTTATCCGCACCGGGCGTGATGCTGACCAGATCCACCTGATTGCCGTAGTGATCGGTGTAGGCTGTTTCAAATTTACCCCCGTTCAGGGCAACCTGCCAGTGTTGAACCTCTTGCAAGACCGAGGTCACAGGCCGCAAACGCAGCTTTTGCAGCGCATATCCGACGGGTGCGCTGTAGGCGTATTCTGTGCGGTGATGAATATATAGCTGCATTATCCGATAAACCTGTAGTCTTGCTCTATCTGGATCGCAAGTGTGTTGGTGTCGGTGATCACTTGCCCGACAAACGGATGCAGCCCCTCGTCAAAGATTGACGAGATATCGCGGTTTTTCAGCCGTGCCAGCAGGGCATCGGCCATATCGTGGGACGGCAGATGACTGCCGTATTCCTCGGCCAAAAGGGTCAGGTTGGCGGCGATTTGCTCGGCGCAGAACAGCAAGGATCTGGGCATACGGCGATCGAGTATCAGGAATTTTGCAATGGCAGGGGCAGCGAAATCGTCTTCAACGGCCCAGCGAAAAGACCGATGGGCCGAAACTGATCGCAGGATGGTTTCCCACTGCACATTGTCCATGCGACTGCCCACAAAAGACGGGGCGGGCAGCAGGGAATAATATTTCACGTCGATAATACGCGCCGTGCTGTCGATCCGTTCAATGGCAATCCCAAGGCTGCAAAAATCGTAAACGTCATTGCGCAACATGGTGCCATGTAACGCGCCGCGCACCAGTGCCGATTGTTGGCGGATGGTGGCCAGAACAGCGGGCAATTCGGTTTCAGGGATCGGATTGCGCAGCAGTTTGGTCAGCAGCATCCATGTGTCATTCACCGCATACCAGACCTCTGCCGTCAGGGCCGTGCGCACCAGTCGGGCGTTATCCCGCGCCGCTTTGATGCCGGACAGAACCGAGCTGGGATTATCCACATCGCGCAGCAGAAAATCGACAACCTGCGTGCTGTCATATCCTTGGTGCCGCTGTTCATAGGCGTCCTGACTGGCGGATGTGATGATGACCGATTTCCACTCGGCCTCGGCGTCATTGGATCGGGTCAGCGCAATGCGAAACCCTGCTTCGATCAAACGTGCGGTGTTTTCTGCCCGCTCAAGAAAGCGGAACATCCAATAGAGACCCCCTGCGGTTTTTCCAAGCATGTCAGTCTTCCAATACCCAAGTGTCTTTTGTGCCACCGCCCTGTGACGAATTCACCACAAGCGAGCCTTCTTGCAGCGCGACCCGCGTCAAACCGCCCGGCGTAATGTTGATGCCCCTTGGCGACACCAGCGCGAAGGGGCGCAAATCCACGTGGCGGGGCGATAGGCCCGCGTCGGTAAAGATCGGCACGGTGGATAGCGCCAAAGTGGGCTGCGCGATGTAATTTGCTGGTCTGGCTTTTAGTTTGGCGGCAAAATCAGACAGTTCTTTTTTACTGGCAGCGGGGCCAACCAACATACCATAGCCGCCAGAGCCGTGAACCTCTTTCACAACAAGATCGGCAAGGTTATCGAGCACATATTGCAATGTATCAGGCTCGGAACAGCGGTGGGTTAACACGTTCTTAAGTAACGCGCGTTCCCCTGTGTAAAATTCAACAATATCAGGCATATAGCTGTAAATTGCCTTGTCGTCCGCCACACCTGTCCCCGGTGCATTGGCAATAGAAATATTGCCCGCGCGATAGACATCCATAATGCCTGGAACGCCCAGCATGGAATTGGGATTAAAGGTAAGCGGATCAAGGTATTCGTCGTCCACACGCCGATAGATCACGTCGATGGTTTTATAGCCTTTGGTGGTGCGCATGGCGATATGGCCGTCCACCACCCGCAGATCATGGCCTTCGACCAGTTCCACGCCCATCTGATCCGCCAAAAAGCTGTGTTCGTAATAAGCCGAATTGTGAATGCCGGGCGTCAGAACCACCACACAAGGCCGCCCCTCGCAGGATTTCGGTGCCGATGCTTCGAGCGATCGGCGCAGGTTTTTCGGATAGTCACTGACCGGCTGAACCTTGATAGTGCTGAACAGTTCGGGGAACATCTGCAACATGGTTTCACGGTTTTCCAGCATATAGCTGACCCCCGAAGGAGTTCGGGCGTTGTCTTCAAGGACGAAGAAATCATCCTCGCCAGTGCGCACGATATCGGTGCCGACGATATGGGTATAGACATCCCCCGGCGGGCTGAAGTCCATCATCTGTGGCAGAAAGGCATCGTTCTGGGCGATCAGTTCAATCGGCACAATGCCCGCCCGCAGAATTTCCTGACGATTGTAAATATCGTGCAGGAAGGCGTTGATGGCGTAGACCCGTTGCTCGATCCCTTTGGACAGTTTGCTCCATTCCTTATTGGACAGAATGCGGGGCACCAGATCAAAGGGGATCAGCCGTTCTTCGGCGTCGGTTTGGCCATAGACGTTGAATGTAATGCCCGTGCGCCTGAAAAAGGCTTCGGCCTCGGCGGATTTTTGGGTCAGCCGGTCGTTGTTCTGTCCGGCAAACCAAGTGTCATAAAAGCCGTATGGGCTACGCGCGCCATCAGCGCCGCGAAGTTCATCAAAGTAGTTGTTTTGCGATTTCATTCCCTTGACTGTAGGGAGTTATTCTCTGTTAGCAAATGGTTGCCAAGAAGTCGGGATGGAATCTTTGTTTCTGCTTAATTTGGGGGCAGTTCATCAAGCTGCGCGTAAGTTTTCAGCAGTGAATAGGGGCTTGATGGGCTGTTTTTAGGGAAACGAGTTAAAATAAGGCAGTTCTTACAGGGCGGTGTTAACTGTTGTATACTTGAAAAACCGCCTGTCAGCCCTTTGCAGCGTCGGATTCCAGCGCATGGGGGGCCACCAGAACACAATCGCGATCCGCATAAATCCAGTCGCCCGACTGGATGGTGACGCCGCCAATGGATAGGGTCGCGTCTGTGGTGGACGGGGCAGGGGTCCAGCCGCGCCGCGCCGTGGCCCCCAGCGCCTTTACCCCGATTTCCAGCGCGTCAATGCCCGTGCTGTCACGGATTACCCCGTTGATAACCACACCGACCCAACCGTTTTTCGCACCGATTTCGGCCAGTCTGTCCCCCATAACACCCACACGCAAGGAACCCTGACCATCAACCACTAAGACCCTGCCTGCGCCCGATGTTTCCAGTATTTTAAGAACCGAGGTGTGATCTTCAAATGTTGTCAGGGTCACGCAGGGGCCTGAAAAGCACATGTGTTGCCCGTAGGATTGGAACTGCAATTCGCAGACTTGCAGGGCGGCGTGGTGGTCATCGTAAAGGTCGGCAGTGGAAAAATCGGGCTGTTTCATGGGTCGGGCTTTCGGTTCAGGACGCTTGCTTTGCAAGTTGGTCTTTGAAGTGGTGGCAGGCCACGGCGCGTAAATCTGAAACGCGGTGTGTTTCCGGTTGGGTCGCGCTGCAAAGTGGGCTCGCAAGGGGGCAGCGCGGGTGGTAATAGCAGCCCGTTGGCGGCGATAGCGGGGAGGGGACCTCGCCGTCGATGGTTTCAAAATGCACCAGTTCGTCCGCATCCAGCACCAGTTTGGGCACGCTGCCAAACAACGCGGCGGTATAGGGGTGGGCGGGCGTGCCAAAAACTTGCGACACCGGACCGAGTTCAACAATCCGCCCCAAATACATCACCGCCACGCGGTCGCTGACGTGCTGCACCACCGACAGATCGTGGCTGATGAACACGCAGGTCAGGTCCAGATCATGGGTCAGTTCCAGAAACAGGTTGATGATCTGGGCCTGAATCGACACATCCAGCGAGGCAACAGGTTCGTCACAAATCAGCACGTCAGGCTGCATGGCCAAGGCACGGGCAATGGCGATGCGTTGTCTTTGGCCACCGGAAAACTGGTGCGGATAGCGATCCACCCAGACCGGATCAAGCCCGACCCGTTCAAACCATTCGGCCACATACTGGCGTGCGTCGGATTTCGATGTCAGCCCGTGGGCGATGGGGCCTTCGGCGACGGTATCGCCAACTTTCATGCGCGGATCAAGGCTGGCAAACGGGTCTTGGAACACGGTTTGCACGCGGGTTGTGACCTTGGTGCCATTCACCATCACGGGGTTTCCGTCGATTGTGACGCTGCCTGTGGTTGGCGGCAGGATGCCTGCGATCAGACGGCCCAAGGTGGATTTTCCGCAACCCGATTCACCGACCAGCCCCAAGGTTTCTCCTTTGCGGATCGACAGGGTGACGTCGGATACCGCGCGCACCGAACGGGTTTCGACCTTGCCGCCCAGTTTCGCCGCGATCTTTTGGCCCGTGCTCAGGTTAGGGCCAAACAAGCGGGAGACATCGTCGATGTTTAGAAATGCGCTCATGCCGAGGCCTCTGCTTTTTGTCCAACGGGATGGAAACATCGCCACCCGCGGGCGTCCTGTTGGGTCATGTGCGGATCAGCCTGACAGGCCGCGGTGGAAAAATCACAGCGCGGCGCGAACGGGCAGCCTTTTGGCAGGGACAACAGCGAAGGTGTTGCACCGGGGATCTGGGTCAGCGGGGTGCCGGGGTTGGCCATGGCGGGCAGGGATGCAATCAGCCCCGCCGTATAAGGGTGGCGCGGATCGCGCAGCAGGGTGGCGGTCGGCCCCTGTTCCACGATACGGCCCGCATACATCACCGCCAGTTTGCTGGCGAGGCTGGAGACAACAGCCAGATCATGGCTGATCCAGACCATCGCGGTGCCGGTTTCACGGGCCAGATCGCGCATCTGGAACAGGATCTGCGCCTGAATAGACACATCAAGCGCAGTAGTGGGTTCATCGGCCACAATCACCGCAGGACGGTGCAGCAGGGCAATTGCAATGGCGACGCGCTGGCGCATGCCGCCTGAGAATTCATGGGGGTAGGCCCGCAAACGCGCCTTGGCAGATGGTATGCCCACTTGGGTCAACAGTTCTGCCGCGCGGGTTTCTGCGGCCCGACTGCTGAGCCGTTCATGAGCATCAATCGCCATGCGCATTTGCTGGCCAATGGTCAGCATCGGGTTCAATGTGGCGATAGGGTCTTGAAAGATCATGGAAATTTCGCGGCCACGGCGGCTGCGCAAGTCTTTGGGCGGCAGGGTTGTCAGTTCGGTTCCGTTCAGTTTCACCGACCCTTCGACAATCCGCCCCGGTGCATCCACAAGGCCCAGCAGGGAAAATCCGGTGACGGTTTTGCCCGAACCACTTTCCCCGACAAGGCCCATAATTTCGCCTTCGGCCAGATCAAAGGAAATGCCGTCCACGGCCTTCACCACGCCTGCGCGGGTGAAGAAATGGGTTTTCAGGTCTTTAACGCTGAGGACAGGTTCGGTCATTTGCGAAGCCTTGGGTTGAATTGATCGCGGACCTGATCCCCGACAAGGTTGATGGCCACAATCAGAATGATCAGCGCGATGCCGGGGTAGACTGAAATCCAGTAACGGCCGCTCATCATATAGGGGAAGCCGTTTGAAATCAGCATACCGAGCGAGGGTTCGGTGACGGGCAAGCCCAGCCCCAGAAAGCTGAGGGTTGCTTCAAGTGAAATCGAGTTTGCGATTTGCACCGTGGCGACAACGATCAGGGGCGGGGTGCAGTTGGGCAGCAGGTGACGCAGCACCACAAGCCGCCCGCTCAGCGGGGTCGCAAGGGCGGCCTCGATGTAATCCTTGCCCCGTTCGGCCTTGGCCGCCCCATAAGCTGTGCGGGCGAAATAGGCGTATTGCGCCGCCACCAAGGCGCCGATCAACTGGGCCTTGCCTTGGCCGAGCAGGGCGACAATCACCAGTGCCAGCAGGATTGCGGGGAACGAGAGTTGCAGATCCACCAGCCGCATGATCAGCGATTCAACCCGTCCACCCACATAGGCCGCAAGAATACCCAGCGCCGTGCCGACACTTAGGGACACCAGCCCAGCGGCAAGGCCGATCTGAATGGAAATGCGCAGGCCATAAAAGATGGCGGATAACAGGTCCCGGCCTTGGGGGTCGGTGCCAAGAATGTGGGTATAGCCGCCAGAGCCGACAAATCCGGGCGGGCGTCGGCTGTCCATCAGGGACAGATTCGCTAGATCATAGGGGTTTTGGGGCGATACCACGGCGGCGAACAGCGCCAGCAGGATCATCAGGATCACTACGATCAGGGCCAGAACCGCGACTTTGTTTTCGCGGAACTCTGCCCAGAAACGGCCTAAGGGCGAACTGGCGTTCTTCATGATGTGACCCCTTGGCGCACGCGTGGATCAATCAGGGCAAAGACCAGATCAATCACGAAATTGATGGTTACAAACAAAAAGGCCACAAGGATCAGGTACGCCACCATCACAGGGCGGTCGAGCACGCCGATACTGTCAATGATCAGCTTGCCCACACCGGGCCATGAAAAGATGGTTTCGGTCACAACCGCAAAGGCCAGTGTTGACCCTAGTTCCAGACCAAACACCGTGATGATGGGAATAGAGATCAGTTTCAGCAGGTGGCGGCGCAGGATTGTCGATTCAGACAGGCCAGCGGCACGGGCGAATTTTATGGTGTCGGTCAGCATGATTTCACGGGTGCCCGCGCGGGCCAGCCGGATCATCATCGCCAGTTTGAACAGCGCCAGATTGATGGCGGGCAGCACAATGTGAGACAGGCCGTTCAGCGTTGGAAAGGACCACGCAACGCCCCAGATTTCAACGGTTTCACCGCGCCCGCCTGCGGGAAGCCAGCCAAGGTTGACGGCGAAAAACAGGATCAGGATCAGCCCGACCCAGAAAGACGGCACTGAAAACCCCAGCACAGAAACAGCCATGATGGTTTTGGAAATCCAGCTGTCAGGGCGGTATCCCGCATAAATCCCAAGGCTGACACCGAACACCGTGGCCGAAACCACTGAAATCAGCACCAGTTCCAATGTGGCAGGCAGGCGCCCGCCAATCAGTTCAAGCACGGGAACATTATACACAAAGGAACGGCCCAGATCGCCTTGCAGCAGGTTCCCCATAAAGATGAAATATTGTTTGTACAAAGGCAGGTCGAGACCAAGGCGCTGGATCACCGCTTCGCGGATTTCCTGTGTGGCCTCTGGCGGGATCACGATGTCGATGGGATTGCCGATGGCATAAACACCGCAAAAGACGATGACCGACATAACAGCCATCACCATGACGGCCTGTAAAAAACGTTGGATGATGAAGCCGAGCATTTGCGCCCCTCTGAGCAAAGCAAAGGCCGGGCGGCATCTCTGCTGCCCGGCCTTGTATTATATCACGGAATTAGGACGCAGGTTTGATAAAGAACGCGAGCGTGTCTTCGTCAAAGCGCGGGGTGAATTCAACCGAGCCAGCTTTGGCCCCCCAAACCGACTGAAGTTGCACCAAAGAGATATAGGCTTTGTCGGCCATGACCTTTTCCATTGCTTCTTCGTAGGTTGCGCGACGTTCAGCTTCGTCCATCATCGTCGCACCAGTTTCCAACAAGCGATCCACATCGTCGTTTTTGTATTCAATGCGGTTAAAAGCGCCCAGTTTCACGTCAGGGTCGTTGGAGTGTGCCAAACCACCCAGCGTGTAGGATGCTTCGCCTGTCAGCGTGCCCCAGCCGTTCATGAACATGGAGTATTCCAGACGGGCCTGTGCAGGGAAATACACGGTTTTTGAAATGGCGTTGACGTTGGTTTTGATGCCGACTTGGGTCAACATCTGGCCCAAACCCTGACAGATCGCAGCATCACCCGGCAGACGGTCGCCTGTGCAGTAAAGGTCGATTTCAAAACCGTTGGGATAGCCTGCATCCGTCAGCAGTTCTTTGGCCTTTGCGGGGTTATAGACTGGCATCGGGATTTTTTCGCTGGACCCAAAGAACCCCGGAGGCATCATTTGGTTGGCGGGTTTGCCCAAACCTTCGAGAACGATATCAACCATGGTTTCACGGTCGATGGCAAAGTCGATGGCCTGACGTACCTTTAGGTCACGCAGCGGGTTTTCCGCCAGATCAGACCCGTCAGCGGCCCGCACCATGGGTGTTTTTTCCCGTTGGTCCAGTTGCAGGTTCATCACATAAACGCTGTCACCTTTGATCGCATCGACGCTGGAATCCCGTTCCAGTGCCAGATAATCCACCGAGGACACATAGTTGATCACGTCAACCTGACCCGATTTCAGGGCCGCCAGACGCGAACTGTCATTGGGGATTTCCTTGCGGATCACGGTTTTCCAAGCGCCTTCACCGCGCCAGTAATCGTCGTTGCGTTCCAGAACCAGATCACCCTTGGGTTCCCAGCTTACAAATTTGTAAGGGCCGGTCCCGATGGTGGCCGCACCGGAATTAAAGCCGCTGGCGGCAGTTTCGGGTGTGGAATAATCCGCAGCTGCGTCAGATGACACAATGAACAGACGGATGAAATCATTTGGCAAAGTTGCCGCCTGACCGTCTGTGTGGATGTGAATGGTGTGGGGGTCGATGATTTCCACATCCGCAACACGGCGCACATAGATCGCCGTTGTTGTCGGGCCGGTTACAACCGGAATGCGTTCGATGGAAAACTTGACGTCTTCGGCATCAAAATCCGAACCATCATGGAATTTCACGCCTTCGCGCAGTTTGAATTCCCATGTGTCTTCGTCCACGGGGGTCCAGCTGGTGGCAAGACCCGGTTCGATTTGCAGATCGTCGCCCGACCAAACCAAAGTGTCAAAGATATGCTTGGCCGCCTCGGCGTGCGACCCAAGCGCGGAGAAATGCGGATCCATTGATTCAGGTCCGCCGCGCACACCCATGGTCAGCGTTTGCGCTGATGCGGCGGCAGCCACAGTCAGGCCTAGCGTGACCGCAAGAGGTGCAAGGAACTTCTGGTATTTCATGATTTTCCCTTCCCGTTGAAGGACAGGGCAGCAACCCCCATCCGTTGTTATTATTTGAAACAGTGTTCCATTTGGAACTTGCCTTCTCACAATGTGGTGAGATAATAAGGTAGTCAAGTTCATTTTGGAACTTATTTGGGTGCAAGAAGGGATTGGTTAAATTATGTCAGGTCCACAGGCCACTTCTGATCAAAAATTTGGCAGTCCCGAAACGGCACAAGATCCAGACATCCTGCCGAACATGCTGGACGCCAAATTATGGCAGAATCCCTGCCCGTTTACCTTTCGGATCAACTACCTCGCGCTGCTGTATAATACGCCGCTTTATGCTTGGGTGCAGGACACCTACGGGTTGAAGCGCCACGAATATGTTGTGATTTATTCGCTAGGACTGGCTGATGGTGGTAGCGCGCGGGATGTATCGCGGACCTCTGGTTTTCCCAAAAATACGCTTAGCCGCGCGGTGAAACGGCTTGAACTGATGGGGCTGATCGAACAGCGCACCAAGGCGCCGGGTGGCGGGCGCAGGCAGGCGCTGCATCTGTCGGAAAAAGGCTGGAAGCTGTTCAATGAATCGGTTCCCGCGTTTGAAGCCTTGGAAAAACAAATGCTGACGCCGCTGTCGGATGGCGAGCGGCAGATTTTATTCGAATTGATGTCCAAAGTTGTACTTGGGGCAGAAGACTGGGCAGGCGATCTGCCCCAAACCGCAACTTTAGACCCTAAATTGGATCTGGTGATGAATACCAAAGGAGAGACGCAATGAATGTGGCCGATATGAACTGGCGTGATGTAGAGGCGGCCGCCGCCAGAGACCCCCGTTGTATCCTGCCCATCGGCTCGACCGAGCAACATGCTCAACTGTCGCTTTGCGTTGATATGATTCTGGCGGAAAAAGTTGCCACTGATGCCGCTGCGCCGCTGAATATCCCTGTCTTTCCCGTCATGCCCTACGGTCTGGCACCCTATTTCAACGCTTACCCCGGTACGATCTGCCTGCGGGTGGAAACCCTGATGGCAGTTGTGCGCGATATTGTGGCCTCGTTGCGGCGTGCCGGCTTTCGTCAAATCCTGATCGTGAACGGGCATGGCGGCAACAACCCTGTCGGGGCGCTGGCGCAGGAATTGCTGGCGGAATACGGTGATATGTCGATCAAATTCCACAATTGGTGGAACGCCCCTGAAACATGGGCGAAAATTCAGGCCACGGATACATCTGGATCGCACGCGAACTGGATGGAGAATTTCCCTTGGACGCGGCTTGAACATGCCGCCGCACCCGAAGGCGAAAAGCCCCCTGTGGATATGGCGTTGATGAAAGCCTCTGCTCCCGCACAGGTGCGCGAAATGCTCGGGGATGGGTCGTTTGGCGGGCGTTGGCAGCGGCCCGATGATGAAATGCAAGCGATTTGGGATATTGGCGTGGCCGAAACCCGCGCTGCCCTAGAGGGCCCTTGGGCAGAGAACAGTCATGGCTGAGCCGATTCTGATTTGGGGTGCGGGGGCCATTGGTGGTATTCTGGGCGCTTATTGGGCAAGGGCCGGTGTGCCGGTTCTGATGGTGGATATTGTGCCGGATCACGTCACGGCCTGCGCCACCACGGGGCTGACCATCGAAGGGCCGGTTGAAACCTTCACACAAGTGGTGCCCTGCGTTACGCCAGACCAGTTGACTGGCACCTACAGCCGTATTGTTCTGGCTGTAAAGGCACAGGCAACTGAATCTGCACTGGCCCAGCTAAAGCCGCATCTGGCAGCCGATGGTTATGTTCTATCGGCGCAGAACGGGCTGAACGAACATGTGATTGCACAGCACGTCGGGGCCGAGCGTACCATGGGGGCCTTTGTGAATTACGGGGCTGATTGGGTTGGCGCGGGGCGTATTTTGTTTGGCAATCGCGGTGCTGTTGTGGTTGGAGAAATTGACAACAGCTTGCGCCCGCGCACCGAAGACATCTTCAAGCTGCTGCAAATCTTTGAACCTGATGCCGTCCTGACCCAAGACATTTGGGCCTATATTTGGGGCAAACTGGGGTACGGGGCCATGCTGTTTGCAACGGCGCTGACCCCTGACAGTATGACCGCCAATTTCGCTGATCCCGCGCGTGGCCCCGCCCTGATGGGGCTGGCCCGCGAGGTGATGCAAACCGCGCTGGCCGAAGGGGTTGATTCCAAACCGTTCAACGGATTTGATCCTGCGGCCTTTATGCCCGATGCGGGCGACGGGGCAGCGTTACAAAGCCTTGCCGATCTGGCGGAGTTCAATTCGAAAACTGCCAAAACCCACACAGGCATCTACCGCGATCTGGCCGTGCGCAAACGCAAAACCGAGGTGGACCCGCAAGTGGGCGCCGTGGTGGATATCGCGGCGGGCCATGGCATCGACACGCCCCTGCTGCGGCGTCTGGTAGAGCTGATCCACGATATCGAAGACGGTCGCCGTGAGATGTCGCAAGACACGTTTCATGAGTTGACCAAGGTGCTGGCATGACCGCCCGCATCGCCTTGGTCACAGGGGTTGTCGGCGGCATTGGCGCGGCGATTGCTGCCCGTTTGGCCCGTGATGGCGCGAAAGTCATTGTCAGCGATCTGGCGGGGGCGGCGCTTGATAGCGCAGCGGATCGTTTGGGGCTTTCAGCCGTTGCGGCGGATCTGGGTGATCCTGCGTCTGTGCACCAGATGGTGCAACAAATCACCACAGATCACGGCGCGCCGGATATTCTGGTGAATGCCGCAGGGGGCGTGTGCAATCAGGTTGGCACCCCGCTAGAACAGGTGGATGCTGACGCATGGCACCGCATTTTTGCCGTGAATGTGGATGCCAGTCTGTACCTTTCACAAGCTCTTGTTCCTGCAATGAAAACCACGGGTTGGGGGCGAATTGTGACCATCAGCTCCGGCGCGGGATTGCGCCCCAGCCTGACGGGTATTCACGCCTATACGGCGGCCAAACACGCGCTGGTGGGGCTGACCAAACAGCTTAGCCTTGAGCTGGGCCAGCACGGGATCACGGTGAATTCTATTGCCCCCGGATTTATTCTGTCAAATCCAGCCACCCAGCGCCAATGGGATGCTTACGGCCCCGAAGGACAGGCGCAGTTGATCAACCGTATTCACACCCGCAAGCTGGGCACCGCCGAAGACATCGCCGCCGCCGCCGCGTTTCTGACGGGGGCAGAAGCCGGATGGATCAGCGGCCAAATTCTAAGCGTTGATGGCGGCATAACCTGAAGAGAGACCCGATGACTGATCCTGTTGTAACCGATCCCGTCCTGACTTATGCGCTGGGCCAAGAGCCCCGGCTGATCGCGGCTTTGAAAGCCCTTGTTGCCTGTCCCTCCGTCGGGGCCGATCCCGCAATGGCCCAAGGCATGGAGGACGCCCGCCAATTGGTCGAATCCCGCCTGACCGCCATGGGGTTTCGGAACTGCCAGCGCCTGACGCCTGTTGATGGCAGTGGGGAGCCTGCGATCTACGGCGAGCGTCTGGATGCGCCGGGCAAGCCGACCATTCTGGTTTATGCCCATTACGATGTGCAGCCCTCTGACCCGCTGGAAAAATGGGACAGCCCGCCGTTTGAAGCAGTTGAACGCAATGGCAGGCTGTATGGCCGTGGCATTTCGGATGACAAAGCCCCGATGCTGATCGCACTGGACACGCTTGCGGCGTTTGTTGCGGTGGACGGCAAGCTGCCGATCAACGTCAAACTGCTGATCGAGGGCGAAGAGGAAACCGGATCGCCTTCTTTGCCAAAGATACTGGAAACCCACGGCGCCCTGTTGTCTGCCGATGCGGTTTTATCTGCGGACGGGGCGCGGTGGCGGCCTGATCTGGTGGCGCTGAATATCGGTTCCCGTGGCAATGCAGGGCTTGAGGTGCGGGTTCAAACCGCCGCACAAGACCTGCACTCCGGTCGATATGGCGGTATTGTTGCCAACCCGCTGCATGTATTATCAGGCCTGATCGCAAGCCTGCATGACGCCCAAGGCCATATCGCCGCCGCGGGGTTCTATGATGGGGTGACCGAGCCGACACAGGCCGAACGGGACGAAATCGCAGCGATCCCTTTTGATCAAGATCAGACATTTTCCGCAATTGGAGCATCACCTTATGGTGAAGCGGGCTATTCCAGTCTGGAACGGCTGTGGATGCGCCCAACGGTTGAAGTGAACGGCATGTGGGGCGGTTATACAGGCGCAGGGTCCAAAACCGTGATCCCGAACGAGGCCTTTGCCAAGCTGACCATGCGGTTGGTTCCGGGCCAAGACCCGCAGCGGGCGAAACAGGCGGTGATGGATCACTTTCAAGCCCAGTTACCCCCCGAAGCCACCTTGGAATTTTCAGGCCATCGCGGGCAGGGCGGGGCCTATGCGGTGCCTGCGCAGCATCCCTTGTTGGGCGCTGCGGTGGCTGCGTTGGAACAGACCACGGGGCAAACGCCGTTGAAGGTGCGCATCGGGGCATCCTTGCCGCTGACAGAAATCGTTGCGCGGGTTTTAGGGCTGGATACGGTGATGTTTTCCTTTGCACTGTCGGATGAAAATTTCCACGCGCCGAACGAGTTCTTTCGTCTGTCGTCGATCCCCGAAGGGCTGGCTGCTTGGGTCCAAATCCTGCGGGAAATCGCAGCTCTATCCCCCGCTGATTTTGCCCCGTACCGCCGTAAATAGTTGGGCAAGTAACAGGATAATTCATTGTGCAAGCAACCATCAACAACCGATACGGTGCCGTGCTTTTGGTGGCAGCCGCGGGGCTTTACACTGCTGATGTGACGGTACTGCGGTTCTTATCGCCCGAGGTGCCTTTTGCGCAGATTATCTTTTTCCGCTCTGCCTGCCAGTTGCTGATTGTTGCGCTGTGGATCGGTTATAAACGCCCCGCGCTCTATTTTTCCAAGGGTTGGCCGAAATTGCTGGTGCGCGGTCTGACCAGTCTGATTTGCTGGTGGCTGTATTACACCAGCTTTCAGAAACTGGACCTCGCGCTGGCTTCAACCCTGACCTTTACGACATCCTTGTTTGTGGTGGCGCTGGCACCGGTCTTGCTGGGCGAAAAGATTGGAACGCTGCGAAAACTTACCACTGCGGTGGGTTTTCTGGGGGTCATCCTTGCCAGCGGAGTCACGGGGTTCGCGGTGGAAACAGGTGTTTTGCTCGGGCTGGGATCTGCCTGCGCCGCTGCAATTTTGATCTTTCAAAACAGGGTGTTGGCCCGAACAGAACATACCGCAACGATCATGTTCTGGATCGGGCTGGTCGCCACCATCGGCACGCTGCCGGGTGCCGTCGCCGGGTGGACGGGGCTTAGTCTGATGGACGGGTTGCTGTTGGCATCGGCAGGAACATTGGCCACTTTGGGAATGTTGTTCACCGTCGAAGCCTACCGCTACGGCGAGGTTTCGGCGCTGGCGACCTTCCCCTATATGCGGATTTTCTTTGCATTGGCCGTCGGCTATCTGATCTTTGCCGAAATCCCTACGCTACGCGAATTAATCGGCGCTGCAATTATTGTAGTCTGCGGATTAATGGCCCGCGAACACCGCCGCCCTGTGACCCCCTAGGGATGTGTTTTTGGCGTGTTTGGGTAGGGCTATGACGTACCGAACGCCGACCACCACGCAATAGGTGTGAGATTGCGAACCTGTGAACAACATAGCGTGCGGGTAACTCCGCTGATATAAAACCGGATCGGCCGCGGGTCCGTATGGGCAATTGCCACCGCACTAAACAGCATTCTATGTCAGTAAATTAAGTGGTGCCCGGGGGCGGAATTGAACCACCGACACGAGGATTTTCAATTAGCCTTGTGATCCGTGCAAGTGGTCTCAGGATCGCTCAACCAGCAACATAGCTGATTGAAAACCTTGATCTTTGACCATGGCAGATCGTCTCGCACTGTCTCATGCCAGAGCGTTCAAGCTCATCGCTCCTGCTACCCCAGTGATACCCCACATTCCCCACAATCGACCTAAGCTCTCGAGGTTTCGATCATGTTCCGTCAAAGGTCAGAAGAGAACGGAAATCGGCCTCACTATCCCCTTCTGAGCTAGCGCATGCATCTTCCGAGAACCCTTGCCGTACAAGTGAGATAAGGCCGCTGAATTCTTCGTTCGGGGTCGTTCCTTTCCACCGGTTCGCAAACCAGCATGTCAGTTGCAGGTTGTCAGGTGAATATTGCCTGTCGCTATCCACCCGGTCGACCGATACGATCATATGGTTGGGCTCACCTTTTGGGACGCGTAGTTGCATTGGGAGCCCCGTCAGATTGCACAACCCCTTTTGTTTTTCCCAAAGCTGCTCCAAGAAGCTGTGAAGGGCTTGGTCTGACGAAAAGCCGAAAACCTCTTTGTTCTTCACCACAGTCTTCTCAGTTTGCCCATTTGAATTGGCGGCCCTACTTATGATGTTCCGTCCGAGTTCGATCATCTTGAACTTGATATCATCTGGTTTCGAAACGCCCTGCCTGCGCTGCTGTTCGATCTTGCCCGGCAGTCTTGCCATCAGCCAAATCCATGAGTGCGCATCTAAAAGGCGGGTGCCTGCAAAGCCCTTCCAGTCGATCAGCGCGTTTTGCACCCAACTGATCGCGTCGTTGTACGCAGTATAGTTCTCCCAAGAACACTTGCCGCTCATACGCAGTTCGATGCTCAGTTCGGCAAACGCTCTGTCAAAGGTTTGCGGCGCGATTGGCATGTATCGGGTGTCGTCGATCAGAAAGAAGATGTACGCGATCACAGAGTAACGCCGACCGATCAACTCGACGAGCCGAGTCAGCGCGGGCTCGTGGTCAATCTTGCCGCTGAAAAGGTCGAACAGCAGGCGTTCAAACTGGTTTCTTTTCTGACCCCTGCCAACGTCTTGGCGCAGTTGCATTGTCAGGCTCGGCTGGTTTGGACGGGGCTCCCAAGCGACAAGATTGTTGTGGATGTCGGCGCTTTCGCGGATTTCGATGGCATGGATCAGAGCCGACAGAATGCGCCCTGTGCCAATGTCATTCGTCGTCCAATCAGAACTGTTCAGTCGCACCAGCGCGATGCGGCGAATGTCATCCTTGTAGCTTTCCCAACTGTGGATCACTCCCGTTTGAAAATCTTCAAACTCTGACCCATTGTAGGCACGCAGGTTCTTGTTCAGGTTTTCATAGGCACAGTCAAAGTCGGTTCGGCTCAGTGTGCCGATGTGCTCACCAGTATCGTGATGTTTATAATCCAGACCGACAAACCGATATCGCGATGGCGCGACCGTGATCACGAAGGACGGGTATTTGTTGCGATCCTTCTGCGCATTGTTGAAGCTAAAATCACTCGGCAAGATCGATGACGGGTTTCGGTCTGGAAACCTTTCTAGATACCGTTCTTTGAACTCGCTGGTTGAGAATTCGTCGTCGAAGCTCTGGGCGATTTCATGGTGTTGTTGTTGGGCCGGCGAAAGATCCGAAAATGTATAGGTTTTGTTCATTGTTGGTCGGGGCCGCCTCTTCAGTCAAAGCCAATAGTTTGGAACAGCTCGCCGCTTCGGGACGCCTCGATTTTCGATTTTTGCAATCGTCATCGCAATGGATTTTGCAGTTCCATCCGGCTTCTCTCCAAGTGTACTCAGTTTCCGAGCTCCTCCTGCCACCGCAATTCCCAGTCCTGCGGTTCCTGCTGCTGCAAGTGGTCCTCCCCATGCCGCCCCCAGTGCGGCGAGACCAATTGTCGAAGCCGCTTCAAGTGCAAATAGAGTTCCACCTGTGAAACGCTCTCGACCAATTTGGCGCTTAACGCTACTTAGCTCCTCGTCAATCCGACGCCTTGCATCTTTCAGTCGATCCAGAAGTACTTCTTGATCATGCACCGCCAAGTCCAGATTCATCTCCATCGAGATATCTTCAAGGTATCGCCAAACGAGTCGCCGTAGCCCTTCATACTCTTGTCGAATTGAGAGAAATTCTTGGATGCAACTGCTTCCAAGATTGTTCGGAACAAACAAGTCCATCGCACTCTGTAAAAGCCTAAAACGGTCTGCACGATGCGTCTGATCACCGTCAAAGAGATGATTTACATAGTTAAGGCCACCAAAAGTAATGCTTGGAATTCCATCAACTATGGAAGCTTCGCGAGCCATTCTCGCAAGTACGAAATCAGCGAGCACAGGATGACATAACACACCATTGTGTTCGATAATTTCACCTGTCTGCGGGTTGCGAAAGTGTCCAACGCGCAAGGCCATTCCATCACTGAAGAAGAGGTCTCTGAAGTTGGGAGGGAATTTCTCTTCAGCTACGTACTTCCACCCTTTCTGAGACCAACGCGCTGCGATCTCCTCATCTTGACCCGGGTTAACGTGCCCGTACTGATCGAAGTTTAGAGGCGTCAAATCGCCTTCTTGCTCGGTCTCATCGGCCAATTTCGCGATTAGGTTTTCAGTCGCTTGAGCTACACCGTCCTTTTCCATCCATCCCGAATACCGATATGTCGGGTCCTTCATTTCGATTAAGCTATCGTCTCGTGAAAGGACTTCTTCGACATGCTGACGGCGCTCCACCCCGTGCTGGTCAATTGCTGGGACGATCAAGGAAACAGTATCAGTGAATAGCAAAAGGGAGCGCAGTCGTTCTTGGCTTGGAGTGTAGTGTGGATAATACAGCATATTATGGCTCTCTATGGGGTGATCAATCGTTTCAGTTGCTAATATCGCGCAGCACCACTATGCGGCGAACTCGACGAAACAAAAACACTTTTCTCTGTGGCAATTTTGAACGGAGTTGTAGGAAGACCGAGGTGGGAATTTTCCGTCCAAGCCCCACTCAAGCTGTCTAGGATTGTCCCTGACGAAGGATCTCCGGGTCTCTTATCATGGACCTATGATACAGAAACTCACCACTAAGTTCATCGAGACCAGAAAGCCAAACCCAGCCAAGCGGGAAGATTACCGTGACACAGTGGTTCCCGGCTTGGTCCTTCGTGTGAATAAATCCGGCACCAAGACATTCAGCTTTCACAAGCGCATAAACGGGAAAATGAAGCGACTGACCATCGGTCAGTTTGGGCCGTTTTCCCTTAACGACGCCCGGGAACGAGCGCGACAAGTCCTTTATGAAGTGGAAACAGGTAAGTTCGAACAGAACACCGGCATAGCGATCGAAACGAAACCGACGCTGGGCGACGTGATCCCAGAGTACATTGAGAAGCATGCCAAGGTTCACAACCGCGACCATGAGCGCAAAGAAGCTCAGTTGGCTAAGTTTACAAACCTGCACGGAAAACGGATCGACGAGATCAAACGCGCAGATGTGGTGAGAGCATGCGACATAATTCAGAAATCCGCGCCAATCGGCGTGAACCGTGCATTGGCCCATCTCAAGCATCTGATGAGCTGGAGTGTCGAGCGCGGCATTATCGACGCTTCCCCCATTGCTGGAATGAAACCTCCGTCGAAAGAAAAGCCTCGTGAGCGCGTGCTATCGGACGATGAGCTAGGCGTGCTGTGGGAGGCCTGTGACGACGAAGGCTATCCTTTTGGGGATTGCATGAAGCTGTTGATCCTAAGCGGCCAGAGGCGCGCCGAAGTCGCCGAGATGCGCTGGTCAGAACTCGACCTCGAAAATCGCCTTTGGACCCTACCTTCGCAGCGCGCCAAGAACGGCAGGCAACACACCATACCAATCACCGACGCGATGCTGGACGTGCTGCGCAGGGTGCCGAAATTTCTAGGTTCGGATTTCGTGTTCACTACGAAAGGAACCACGCCGATTTCTGGGTTTGGCCGGTTGAAAAAGCGTCTCGACAAATCGCTTCCCAAGGATAGCGAACCTTGGACCCCCCATGATCTGCGCCGCACGATGTCGACCAACATGGCCCAACTCGGTGTTCCTCAACCCGTTACAGAGGCGTTGCTAAACCATAAGACAGGAGTAGTCTCCGGCGTTGCGGCGATCTACAATGTCTATTCATATGCGGACGAGAAACGCGAGGCATTGGACAAGTGGAATGAGCGTATCGAAGAAATCACAGCGCCCAAGAATGCTCAGCAAATTGAAAGGCGAAATCACGCCTGAACGTTGGGTTGGTGAAAGCGGCAAAGACTTCCCTTCTGGGCTTAACCCTTGGTCCGAAATCTACAGCCCCGATGCAGTGTCCACGATTGCAGATACGATACGCCTTCAGCCCCCTGCCGACTTAGATTCGCTTCGACTTCAACTTGCAGCCACCGCTGAATACCTACTGTCCGTTTTCGATTTCGTGGGCGGTGCCGCAACACCGGCACAAAAACATGCTTGGGCTGCAAAGATCGATGATTTGTCCCGACGTTTGAGGACAGGCTTGGCTGACTCAGGTGATCTGCTGTCTTCTGTGGTAGTCGGCCCTGAAAAAGGGCAGTCCTCCCGGTTCGTACCAGCATCGGAAATGCGGAAACGGGTACAAGAAACCGAAGTCGCCGTGTCAAACCTGCTCGAGCTAGTTGGGGCTGTCAGAAACGACCCGAAGGAAACGGGAGTGGCAACCGGTCACACAGAAACGATGCAAGCAGTTGTCAACGGTATGACCGAAGTCTTCATCGACTTTAGGGGCCTTGAGCATGTGAAACGTTCCGCATCTGAAGGCAAAATAGATGGCGAGTATCCCGAGTTCGTAAGGGCGTCAGCACGGCCGCTACTAGCCGCCTACTATTCAAAATTCATAAAAGCCCCCAAGAAGTTCGAAAACCTAGACAGACAAATCCAAAGAGCGGTTTCACAGTTTAGCCCGCACGATTGAACAAAACGTCTCTACTTGACCCATTTCTGTTCATGCAATTGATTTTATGATATTTTTCTTCTGTGCCAATGTCATCTCAGGAACCGGTTCCCTTAGTCATGAAAGGGAAAAAGATGACAGACGAAAAACTTACGAAGACCTTGGCCACGCGCGAAGACCTGCAGCGTATGGGCATTAACGTTAGCCGAACCACCTTACTCAGGTGGGAGCTGAATGGGCGCTTCCCCCGTCGTATCAGGATAGGTGGAACCACCGTCGCGTGGCTCATGTCAGAGATCGACCAGTGGTTCGTAGAGCGTTCCGAAGAGCGTTCTCGGATGCACTACGCTGAGTACTGACAAGCGGTTTTCCGAAATTCAAAACTATTTTTAAAAGGAGTTTCCCGATGGAAACTATGCGATCAACGCAGCCTGCAGTGCTGCTTTCCGAAACTGAATTTAAAGTCAAAACTGACGGATACGGATGGAAAAAGTCAATCCACACGGGATGGCTTCAACACTACTACCATCAGCATCCTGAACTAAATGGGTGGCCTGTCGAGGCAGAAATCTTCCTGCAAAAAGTAGGTGATTGTTCGCCCAGAAACCGCGTACGAGTTTGTGCCGTTTCACCTCATGGCGACATCGAAGCCGAGCACTTTCTAAGCCCTGCTGAAGATATGTCCATGGCAGATGTGCTGCTTGATTTGGCAGCTTATACTGACCACAACGTGATGTTTGACCCGGTGCCTTGGAAACGAGGTATGCGTTCAAATCGAACCAGATTGGGCTACAAAACAATCGTAGGCGAGCATCCGTTCGACTACTTTCCATGTCCAACGATGTTTTGGGGGATTGGGGCCTCGGCGTATCAGTTTCTCGCCCCATTGCCCCGCGCAATGGAACTTCAGGAAATGGTTGAGATGCTGGATTGCGCGGGCCTGTCTCGCGCTCACCGGCTCGAAAACCCCAATGATGAGCTGCTCTATGTGCCGGGTTCACTGATACATCGCCCCGGTCTTCCTCCTTTCACGGCCGAAGTGTTGTTCGATGCCTTTTCCGAGGTGGAAGTCGAAGGCGGTGATTGGCTTTGGACCAAATATTGAAATGTCGAGAGGGATTCAGACCCCTCTCACTCCCCCCAGAATGTCTTGAGGTGACTCCATGCGACGACAATATCGCGTGTCTAAATTGATGCGCTCCAAAACGACGCTATCCGCTGCTAAGGCGCAAATTGCGGCTGGTCGGAAGGTGATTTTAACATATGGCGTTCGTGAGGACGGGCGCTGTTCATGCAAGCGCGAGGACTGCGCGTCTCCGGGCAAACACCCTTTGCCCAAGTTTTTCCCAAACGGTGTTCATAGCGCGACCGATGATATCGAAGCGGTTCAAAAAGCTCTGCGGCGGCACCCGGATGCAAATCTCGCAATAGCCCTAAAGGGATTAACCGTCGTCGATGTCGATGGAGATGAAGGGCGAAAAGCAGTTAAGAGCCTCGGCCTCCCCGATACGGTCAAAGTCTTCACCGGACGCGGCTATCATCTCTACTACGAAGGCGAGTTTGCCGATGGTACTTTCAAGGGTGAAAAACTCGACGTTTTGACCGGTGGCAGCCGGATGGTGATGGTGCCGCCCAGCATGCATCCCATCGGCAAACGTTACAATCACTCGGCGCGGGCACCAGATCGCGCGGCCAGAGTGCCAAAGAACCTGAGCAGACTAAAACCCGAGAAGACCGGGCGACGACATGAACAGACGCAATCGAGTTCATCTGATCTCGTCATCAAGAGTGGAGCCCGCAACGATTTCTTCTTCCGTACTTCCTGCTTCCTGCGCCGCCGGTTCGAGGACGAAGATGCGGTTGAAGCCATGCTGGAAGCGCTGAATGACGAATTCACCGAAACCCCCTTGTCACCGGGTGAACTGCGTTCTGTGATCCAAAGTAGTGGAAACTACGTTGAGGACACCACAGCCCTGTTCGGCCCACCAAAGACAACCGAACCCTTGCCGATGGAGTTCCTGTATTATCCTTATATTCCATATTTCGGCGTGACTCTCCTTGCGGGTAATCCCGGTATGGGTAAGTCGCTTTTGGTGACCAAACTGATCGCTGCGGTGACTACAGGGACGCCTTGGCCGCTCACGGACGAGTGTGCGCCGAAAGGCAAAGTCCTCATGCTGTCTGCTGAAGACAACTGGCAGAAGGTGACATTGCCGCGATTGCTAGAGAACAACGCGGACATCAACCAAATCCGCGTGATGAACCGTTTCAAAATTTTGTCGCCAGAGAACCTTGAGGCGATGGCGCGTTACATAGAGCAAGAGCGGCCCAAGCTGGTCGTGATCGACACGCTGACCGCCTACATGGGCAGTGGGCGGGATATGAACCGGCAAAACGAAGTCGGGGAATTTCTGGGTCGACTGACCGAGATTGCTGAGGACGCCGGGTGTGCTGTACTGGCAATTGGCCACCTGAACAAGCAATCGGCAGAACACCCGCTGTACCGCATTGTCGGCTCCATCGGCTTCGCCGCAAGCATTCGGTCCGCTCTTTTTTACGGTACAGACCCAACAGACCGCTCTCGCTTCGCGTTGGCGCACGGCAAGGCCAATGCGAGCGAACTCGGAAAGACCATCATTTTCGAGCGTTTCGGTGGAGGCCGCGACGGAACACCGGTGCTGCACCCGGTGGAATTCTCAGACGCGAATGAAGCTGAGGTTTGCAGAGTCGAAACGAATTCCGTCGGCAGGCCCGCATCAGCCACCGACGCCGCGCGAGAGTTCATTCTCGAATTTCTTTCCGAAAAGCCGGTCAGGTGGGAGAAGGTCGAAAGCGCTGTGACAGCCCGGAGCCTTGCATCAGTCGGTACATTGAACGCCCTACGGGCTGAAATGGCGAAGTCAGGCGAGATCGAGCAAGTGGGCAAGGGAAAAAGTACCCGCTGGAAGCTCGGGCAGCCCAGCGCCGAGGAGTAATCGTTATAATAATTCGTGTACAATAATTTTTATATCGATTGAGAGGCGGACTTTGGTCCGTCTTTCGCCTTTCTGGAGTCCAGCGCGAGACTGGATTGCGTAGCGGCTAGGGGCCAAAAACCGTGGCAATCGATGTGACCCCTTGTCTGCCCGCAGAGCGCGCGGCGATAAAAAAACGCCTCCCGCTATCCCCTTGGTGGTCGTCTAGGAAAGCGCCTTGGTTGGCGTCGGGTGGAGCACTTCAAAGTGAAACGAGGACTATGTATCAGTCTGTCGGGTGCGAGCCGGAGTTAAATAGCTGATTCTTTTCAAAGAGTCCGTGCTTGCATCGAGTATCATGCCGGTGTCTGGGGTTCCACTTGGGTAGCAATCTGCCAGTTTGGCCGCTCTTGCAATCATTCCTGCACCCAGCCCTTGCGATGGAAATGCCGCAGCACAATTGAGCGGTTGTACAGTGGGAAGCCAATCCACAAGCCGTTCGCTGTTATCAGCGACAAGATCGCCCATAGCCACATCCCTTTGAACAAGTAGTAGAGCGGGCCGAACAGCAGGCACCAGAGCCGGTGCCAAATTCCCAAAATGGTTTTCGTCTGGCCGTTGAAGGCCCATGTCGCGCGTATGGTCATTGCCGATTTCCTCACTGGCAGATTTCGATGCCAGCGCAATAAGATCGGGGACCGTCGCCCGTCAGGGTAATTCCCGCGCGGAGGGGTGAGACCACAGGGTGAGATATGCCGGGGACAGCCAAGGGGCGCTACACTCAAAGCCGACGTTCTGGACGCTCTGCGCAGCGCACAGGGGCCACCACTGGCCTCAACGGCGCTTTCGTCGCAACATGACGTCCAACTCGGCCATTAGGCCCTCTGGCTCAATGTAACGCCGCCGCGCACGCCTTAGGCTCTCTGCCCTCGGGGTTATTTGCAGGTCACTCTGAGTTGCGCGCGGGCAGCCGACCATGGACGCGGACGAACTCCCAAATCAACCGCCGCTCGGCATAGGCGATGCACGGGCGCAAGACTTCCGGCTTAGTGTCGATACCATCCGGTAGGTGTACGGACACAAACGGATCGGATGCGTCGCTGTTGAACACACCGTTAAATGTGACTCCTGGGTTTGTCCCTGACATGCCTGCTGACCTCGTCTTATCGATCTGCATCAGAAACCTAGGAGATCAACATGACCGACATCATCACGCTTAAAGCCCTTTGCGAAGAACTCAAGATCGACCCACGCGAGGCCCGTGAACGCCTGCGCGCTGCCGCCAGCGATGCCAAGGCAAATACAGAACTGGCGAAGACTCGGAAGCCACGTACCCCGTGGCAATGGGTGAAGGGGTCAGCAGCCGAGAAGGAGGCCCTGAGAGCTCTTCGCAAGTAGGGTAGACAAGTTCACAGGATCGACCTCGGCGGCCCCAAGCAGTCTTGAAGCACGTTGAAGGCGCGCCAAATTCTCAATAAACTACTATGTGAGAAATGAGCAGCATGGTGGACAAAAAGAATGCCCGCGAGCCCCGAGGCAACAGGTGGTGTCGGCTACACCTTTGAAGATTCAGTAGTGGCGTCATATTTGACCAGCCTCCTTGTTGAAGGCGGTGCGCGGGGAATCTCTGAAGCGATTACTGGCGGCGTCTTTCTCCAACGCGCGGCGCTTGGTGAACCACTAGACGATATAGTCGTGGAGGCTTCGGATCGATACGGCCAATCTTCCAAATTGGCTCTGCAAGTGAAGCAAAGCCCAACGCTGAGTTCTGCTGAAACTAATGCCGACTTTCGAGACGTCATTTCGGCTAGCTGGCGAGAATTCAAGAAAGATGGCTTCAGAATAGGTCGGGACCGTGTTGGCTTAGCTGCTGCCAATATCGCGCAGTCCACACTCCGGGCAGCCCGTTCTACGCTTGAATGGGCTCGTACATCCAAGTCGGCAGACGACTTTTTTAGACGGCTCAATACCGAGAATTTTGCAAGCGACGCACAAAGAAGGTTCGTGAGCGATGTTCGAGCTCTGCTACCAGCAGAGGCGCAAGGTGAGGAAAATTCGTGGCAGTTTCTAAGGCATTTTGTCATCCTCGTCTTTGACACTCTTTCAGAAGGAGCGTCAGGTTCATTCGAGGCAATTGAACGTCTGCGGAATGCGCTACCAACTGGAGAGCGTCATCGTGCCGAAGAGCTTTGGGTCCGACTATCCCAGATATCACGACACGCGTCGGGCGCAGCAGGCAGCTTTTCAAGGGCAACGTTGGTTGAACAGCTTTCGGGAGTGTTTGATCTTTCTTCTCTTCCAAGCATGCGCAGCGATCTAGTTAAAGTAGCAGAAGAAACAAGGCACGCTCTTCAAGGTATCCGAATGGATATCTCTGGGCTGATTATCCCGCGAAATAGTATTCTCGATAAGGTCAACGACATTGATGATGGCAAGCGATTTATCCAATTAGCGGGCGAGGCCGGTTCGGGAAAGTCGGCGGTGTTACGCGCGCTGGCCGAAGAGCACGCCCGGCACGGTTTCGCTCTTGTTCTGACCGACAAGCGTCTCGTCGGCCCCGGCTGGCCCTCACTGGCTTCGCACTTGCGCCTAGAAACGGAACGACTTGCTGACCTCCTTTTTGAACTAGCCACACTTGGAAAACCAACTCTCTTCATCGACGGGATAGATCGCCTAGGAAATGAGACCCGTCAGACAATCTTGGACATCGTAACTATTCTTCTTGATGACCCAAGGCTTGCGGACTGGCGCGTTGTGGCATCTACCCGTTCGTCACACCTCGAAGACTTGAGGATATGGCTACCTCCCCAACTCATTGAGGAGGGCCAAGCACAAATCGTCGAGATCGATGGATTTGATGATAATGAGGCTGGCATCCTTGCTGAGCGGTTTCCAGCGATGCACGAAGTCCTGTTCGCCGAGGGTCAAGAAAAGGAATTTGCAAGGCGCCCTTTCTTTGCTCAGGTGTTGGCACAACGTTCAGTGAGCACTGATGGAGCGCCGGGCAAGTTTTCCGAGATTTCGCTTGCGCAGGTTTGGTTGGAAGGACCGAACGGTCTACATGAAAAAGCCTCTCCGATTGAACGCCGCCAAGCGATGTGTGAGCTAGCCGCGAGATGCGCTCAAGCAACCAATAGAAGCGGCGCAATAGAAGGTATTTCCGTTCAGGCTCTAACGGCACTAGTAAAAGAAAGAGCGATAGCTGAGGTTGCGGGTAGCGGACGATATTCCTTTACCCACGACATATTTCTTGAATGGGCAATGTTCGGATTGTGTCGCCAAAATGGTCCAGATTGGCCGGGCACTCTCGCGACTGCTGGTGACAGGCCCGGACTTATCCGGGTGGTAGAGCTGCTATCACAGTTTGAATTCGAGTCCGAAGACACTTGGACTGAAACCCAATTGGCACTGGAGCAGCAGGAAGCATGGCGTCATTGGAGCAGGGTTTGGCTCCTTGCCCCATTTGCCTCGCCAGCGTTCTTTGATCGCAAAGATGCGATTTCAGTTTTTTTGAGCGAAGACCACCGGCTCATTCGGCTCCTTTCTTCTTTCCGTGCACACAAGACTATCGAAAACCTTCTGGTCGTCCATGGCGCGTTCGAACTCGGCGAGAAAACAAAATTCGAAAAATTCAGAATAGCTGACTTTTTGTCATGGCCCCGCCCCGTTCGGAATTGGAGGCGACTTCTGATCTGGCTGCTTTCTCTAGATTGGAATGAGGAAACCATCGAGGACATAATCGACACGTTCGATGACTGGCTTAACCTGTTTCAAGATTATCCCGACAGGATCAAAGATCGTTTTGCTGAACGAATTGACCAAATTCTGACTGAGTGGGATGCCTATGACTATTGGGACCGGAGCAAAAAAACCACTCCGCTGGGGTTTCATAAGGACGGTTTCGGCGGCAAACTTAGACAGGCTTTCCTAAGGTCCTCGCTCACCAACACGGACCTACTAAGTCGTAGGCTTCAAGCGTGGACAACCGAACGGATTGACGACAAGGTTCAAACCAGCGTCTTCGCATGGAGCGTGCGCCTTGCCAGTGTTGTCCCTGAAGCCCTAGCAAACTTTTCCTTCCAAGCGTTTATCGACCCGCTACCATCGGAGTCAGCCAAGAGATCGCAGGGGCAGATGATTGGTTGGTCGCCCGATATGAATGATTGGGATTCTCCGGGCATTAGCGACTATTCGCGCCACTGCCATCCAGCCTCTCCTATTCAGCAACCATTCGCAGCCCTCTTCGAGCACGCGCCTCAAGAAGGTCTGCGATTAATTCGCAAGCTGCTTAGCCGTACCGTTGTCGCGTGGAGAGAGCTACCCCAATACGACTATCGCAACCGCGAAATTCCAGTTCCATTCAGCGTGGATTTCCCTTGGGGAACTCAAACGTTTTGGGGCGATCAAAGGATTTATGGTTGGTATCGAGGCCTGTTTTCTTGCGACATCCTCGAATCGGCACTCATGGCGCTAGAAAATTGGGCGTTTTCCGAGCTCGAAGCCGGACGTGACGTTGATGAGATAGTTAAGGAGCTTGTTACAGGACACGAAAGCGTGGCCACGCTGGGAATTGCCTTGGGAGTCTTGTTGGACAAAGACGCGCTGTCACCTGCGGCAGCCGCTCTCGTAGGCTGCCAGCACATCTGGGCCATGGACGAGTACCGCTGGCAACACGATGTCCAAGGCCTTCACTCAAATGAAATCGGAGCGAGCTTCGGCTTGTCTAACGAGACAACTCATCTTGAAGCACTGAAACGCCTCAATTCGCGGCCTTCCCGGAAAAAGAACATCAGGTGGCTCGCGACAGCGTTCATACTTACAGCTAACGACCGACGCGTAATGGTAGTTGAAAAGCTTACCAACTTTCCGAATGAGCTACCCTTCACCCACGAAGGTCAAGAAGATGATGATGAGCTAGTTGCATATTTTCTGCATCGAGCCGAGGAGTGGGCCGGTATTGCGGACCTTACGAACTATGCTCAGGTGGAGACCGATGATGGGAGAGTCGGCGTCGCATTCCAGCCATCAGACGAACGGGTGCAACAAGCCGAAGAAGCAGGTGAACGGCTAGCCCATTGGAACGAAGGCTTCCAGCTGCTGAAACAAAGTGAGTCTTGGTTCGAAAGCGGTGTTATTGATGATCAGGTGCGAGATGAGACCGTAGCTCTTGCCCGCGAAGTTGATAGCGAGCAACTGTATTCATCCGGTTTCGATGCTGGAGACCCCGGCAGCCGACGCGCTGGCGGAGTGGCAGCCGTGTCAGCAGCCATCCTAAGTTTCGGTGCCGACCTTCCAAAGGATCAACAGGAATGGGCCGAAGGCGTTGCTTTCCGCTCAGCCAATACTGTTTCGGCAAGCAATGAGTTTTTTCACACTGATGCTCCTGCCGAAGACAGACCCGAAACATTTGCGTCAAAGGGATTGGCGGCGATAGCCAAGAATGGCGGAGCATTAGGAAGTTCAGCACAGGAAGAACTGGTCCGGTTGTGCTTTCATCCCTACAAGGGCGTCCAGTTGGCTGCCTTGTCAAACGCCGCGTTATGTTGGCGAGAGGAAAAGGACTTCGCTGACAAGTGCACGGTGCTTGCTTTCAAGCTGACGGCTCTTGAATTGGATCGTGGTTCACCTGATTGGTACCGACGACGCGATGAGAGAGAAAACAGTCTGGCGTTCGAAAAACAACGGCTGTTTGAGGCGACTATTCGAGGTCTAGCGTCCGTCGACTGGAACGGGCTGTCTGAGGCGTATGCCGAAATCGAAGCGGAACACTTGGATCAATGGCGCGTCAAAGACTTCGCATCGATGTTGTCGATCATCCCAAAAGACAGGTTCACTGATGACGATGGCTTTCGAGACGACGTTTTATCGCTCCTGCGTGGCTTCGTAGAGAAACTCGCAGCAGCGATCAGTATTGCTGACGAGACCGAACGCCGCTCAGGTTCAAGATTATGGCGAGAGTTTTCCACATGTATCTGGGGCTTAGCGTCGCTTTGTAAAAATTTGCCAACTGAACAGGTGCGCACCGAGATCATACCCCTGTTGTCTCTATTGCCTATCGAACCGAAAAGCGAAGTCCTCTCTACCTTCGCGAATGCATACTCTTGCATGCGACTCTTGGATGCTCCGGAGGTGCCATCGGGAATCTTCGACGTTTTCATTGATGTCTTTGAAGCGGTTGAAGATCATCCCGATTGGAAACGTCCGGAGTGGCGGGAGGGCTATGGTCTTCCTGATCAGCTTCACAAATTGGTTCGTATCGCAATGGGGGCAAATTGGGATCGGCCAGCAATGGGGGCGACCCGCTTCGCTAACAATGACTGGTCTGATGCAAGGCTACTTGACCCATTGATTGATTGGATGCTCCAAAGATTTGGCCATCTACCGCAGGTCATGCAAGCATTCTTGCTCCATGTTGAAAGGTCATTCGATCACCGCAGCAGCGAATTCCTCGCTTCGAGGTTGGGAGGCATCGCGCCCGCAGTTTGGCAGTCTAGAGGGTTTTGGTCCGGGGGAAGAACTGCGCAACTCGCCGGTCTAATTCAATCCTTTGCCGAACGAGACGCCCCATTGCAGCCTGATGTCCACGTTCAGTTCTTGGAGATTCTCGATCACTTGATTGAACTTGGGGATCGTCGTGCAGCCGCGCTTCAAACTAGCTCGCTCTTTGACCTTCCGCGCAGGCAAACATCACAGAGTGTTTCTTCGATAGGATCCGTGAGCGGCATGCCGACATTGATACCCCAATGATACCCGAGAACATTTAGGTCAGGTGCTCATTCGTAGAAAAGCCACACAAGTGTTTGATTTTTTTAAATTTAAATGGTGCCCGGGGGCGGAATTGAACCACCGACACGAGGATTTTCAATCCACTGCTCTACCCCTGAGCTACCCGGGCACGGGTTCCGAAGGGCGCTTTGCCGTTCGTGGGTCGGGGCGTTTTAGGATAGGCTGCATGGGCTGGCAAGAGGATTCTTTGGTGCTAGTGAATTTTTGGTTCAACTTCGGCGGTATCTGACGAAAAACCGTCTTCTTCGTCGGTATTTCCGCCCGGAATCGCATAAGAACCCGACAGCCATTTGCCCAAATCCACATCTGCGCAGCGTTTTGAGCAGAAGGGGCGGTATTTCGGGTCGGTTTCTTTATCGCAGATCGGGCAGACACTCATTTGGAGAGAACCTCTTTCAACGGCAGGCGTTCGCGTTTTCTTTGCAGTTCAAAATGGCCCAGACCGGTCCAGCCGACAAGGGCGGTTTCGATGCCATCTGCGCGGAATCCTGCGCGCAGGGCCTGTTCGACCAACCGTTGGTCCTTGCGGGGCATAGGGGCGAAATCGACGACGATCTGGCCGCCAAGGCCGCGCAGGCGCAACTGGCGGGGCAGGTCCTTGGCGGCGGCAAGGTTGGCCTTCAGGCCCGCTGCAAAGGAGGTGTCCGCGCCAGTGTTCACATCCACTGCGACCAATGCGCTGGTGGGCTCTATGGCCATCCATGCACCGGCTGACAGGCGGGCAGGCGGGCTAAGCAGATCATCCACGGCGTCGCGAAAGCCAAGCAGTTCCAGACCGCCGCTTTCGCGCATTACATCGTCGGGATCAGGGTCAACCCAGTCGCGCCATGCAATGTGGTGTGCGCTTTGTGCGGGCAGAATCAGTGCAGGCGCACCGCTTGCCTGTGCCAAGACGGCTTCGGCTGCACTGCGCATGGCGGTGATGTCGTCAAAAATCGCCTCGGAATCCACACCGTCAGCCACAGAGCGAATGATCAGCCCGAGGGTTTCATCTGCGCCGTCCAGCGCGTCATGGGCGATCTCTAGCAGGCGGTCCCGCTCATCTTCGTCGCGGATTTTGCGGGCGATGTTCAGGCCGGGGGAATCGGGGGTGACAATGGCGTAGCGGCTTTTGAATAGCAGCTTGGGGGATACGGGCGCGGCTTTGCTGCCGTCGGCGTGGGTGGAAATCTGAACCAACAGGGTTTCGCCAGACGGGATGCCTTTGGCTTGGCGCAAATAGCCGGCTTGGCCGTTGCCAAGGTCCAGCATGATGCCGCTTTGGCCTTTCATCGGGCGCTGCGTGGTGGCGCGGTAGATTGCGCCGGGGCGGGGGCGTTTATCATCAGAAGGGTCGACCAGCAGATCGGTCAGAACACCATCGTCGATCAGCGCGGCGCAATCGCGCCCGTCGATCTGATCCAGAATAATCAAACGACCTTTTCTCATCTTATTCCAAATCCTGATAACATTGCTGCGGTTTCCGCCAGCGGCAGGCCGACGACGTTTGAATAGGAGCCGTTGATGCTGGGAATCAGCGCGGCGGCCAGACCCTGAATGCCATAGCCCCCCGCCTTGCCCTGCCATTCACCGCTGTCCAGATAGGCGGTCATTTCCGCCTTGGAAATTCGTTTGAACCCGACGCGGGTCATCACATCGCGGCTGATCAGACGGTCGTTTGAACGTACGGCGACGGCTGTAATCACCTGATGGCGGCGGCCTGAGAGCAGGGTCAGAAACTTTTCAGCCTCTGCGCGGTCTTGGGGTTTTTCCATGATTCGCCGCCCAACCGCTACTGTGGTATCGGCACATAGCACCACATCATCCGCCCCCAGCGTAATCGCCTGCGCTTTGGCCACAGCCAAGCGGCGCACATAGGCGCGGGGTGTTTCATCTTTGAATGGAGTTTCGTCGATATCAGCGGGGCGCACTTCTGCCGGCACAATTGATATCTGCGCCAGCAGGTCCAGCCGCCTTGGGCTGGCAGATCCGAGAATCAGCCTCATGCGGTCAAACGCATGGCGGATTATTTATAGCGATAGTTGATACGCCCTTTGGTCAGGTCATAGGGGGTCATTTCCACCTGAACCTTATCCCCTGCAAGGACACGAATGCGGTTTTTACGCATTTTGCCAGCAGTATGAGCAATGATTTCATGGCCGTTTTCCAGCTCTACCCGAAATGTCGCATTCGGCAGAAGCTCGACAACGACACCATCGAATTCGAGAAGTTCTTCTTTAGCCATGTTTTCTCCAGTTTTGGCGTCCGGTAAAGCAGTCGCCATTCATGCGGGGGTACATGATCCTAAAGCAGCAAAATATCAAGCGAAAAGGCCAGCATCCTGCGAACAGATGCTGGGACGGTGCTTTTTAGCCCACAAATCGGGTCAGTTTTGGTCAAAACCGATCCTGAAACGGGCACCACTGTCGGATGGCAGCAGATTTATCGTCGCGCCATGAGCCTGCAAGAGACTCGAAATGATGTAAAGCCCCATCCCCGTCCCGCCAGAGTCGCGCCGCGTGGTGAAGAAGGGATCAAAGATCCGATCCCTGTTTCCTGGTGAGATTCCGGGGCCGTTGTCTGACAGCTCTAACGTGGCGGGGGTCGCGGTCAGCTGCACCTGTGTGGCACCATGTGACGCAGAGTTGCGGATCAAATGGCCCAGCACCAGCAGAATTCCGTCGCCTGACATGGGCAGGGGCACCGCCGCGCCGTCGATTTGGAAGTCGATCAGCGGGTGGTCCCGTTGCAGCCTGTCAAACAAAGACACCAGTTGCACCGAGCCGTGGTAATTTGCTTCACGGGCGATGACCATTTCGCGCAGGGCCGCCAGTTGCGCCTGCATCTGTTTGCCCGCATTGCGGATCTGGCCGACCAGTTTGCGATCTGCATCAGTCAGATCGGTGCTGTCTTGCAGCAGTTCGGTGGCGGCTTGCACTGTTGTGACGGGGGTTTTGACCTCGTGGATCACATGATCGGTAAAATTGCGCACAGTTTTTTCGCGGTTGGACAGGGTGGTGGCCATGCCCATGACTTGCCGCCCCATCCGGTGTAATTCTTCGGTGCCAAAGTGGTTGGGGGGCGGGTTTTCCTGCCCTGCGCCCACCCGCTCGGCATAGTCTTTCAGGGCTGTGATCGGGCGCAGCAGCAAACGCAGCAACAACCACCAGATCAGAGCGGTCACTGCACAAATGACACTGGCCAACAGGTAGGCCGCATTTTTAAATCCAAGTTCAGGCCCCAGATAGCGCAGCAATACCATACCCAGCAGCGACAGCCCCAAAGTGGCGACCAATGCGCCCCCCAAAACGAGCCATAAAGACGGGCGCCATTTTTCAGCTAGGCGCATGGGGCCATCCTGATGCCGACACCGTGCAGGGTTTGAACCGCATCCACGGCCCCCGCATCGGCCAGCTTGGCGCGCAAATTACGCAGGTGACTGTCAAGCGTGCGGTCCGACACATCACTGCCCACCCCCCACAGCGTGTTGATCAGATCGACCCGAGACACAGGCTTTCCCGCCCCGCGCATCACCTGCGTCAGTATCTTGTGTTCGGTGCTGGTCAGGGGCACATCCTGATCCTGAACGGTGCAGCGATGGGCGTCAGCGTCCAGGCTGATGCCGCCGTGGCGCAGCAAGAGTGTTTGCTGCAGGCCATTGGTCCGCTTCAGAATTGCCCTGATCCGCGCCACCAGTTCGCGCGGGCTGAAAGGTTTGGTCACATAGTCATCCGCGCCCAGTTCCAGCCCGACAACGCGGTCAACTTCGTCATCAAGCGCGGTTAGAAACAGGATCGGCACCTGTGATGTGGCGCGCAAACGGCGGCATACTTCAAACCCGTCCATTTCCGGCAAGCCCACGTCTAGTACGATCAGATCGGGGTTTTCCCGCCCCGCATGGATCAACGCCAGTTTGGCGTCAGCCGCGGTAATCACGCTGTATCCGGCCCGTTCCAAGGCGATAGTTACGATTTCACGGATTTGTGGATCATCATCAACGACCAGAATTTTCATGATGCCCCCCTTGGGTCGCTGTCTGTGACTCTAGACTTTCGATATAGCGGGCAACACGCCAATCCCGAAACCCCCAATCGCGCCAGCCGTCGATTTCTGGCTTTTTCTCTGTGCAGATTAGGTTCCCCAGCCTCCCCCAAAGCGCGCCGCTGGCGGTTGGATTTAAGGTGCACAGATAGTACCCGTCAGATCGCTGGTGGTTCAGGTTGTAGGTTGCAATTGCTTGGGCAAAATTAATGAAGCAGCCCAGATATACTGTTGCCGCGCCCAAGACAAAACTGCGCAGCAACAGCCAGCCGTTGCCTTTGGCGCACAGGATTTGCCATGCGATCATGCCCAGCCACAGCGCCACCAAAACCATCCAGATGCCTGCGCGAATCCGCAGATAGGTCAGGCCGTAAGCTTCAATATAAAGGCCCAAGCGATAGAGCGATGACAGGGTTAACATGACATTCAACCCCAGCCAGACCAGCATCAGGGGTTTTAGCCAACGGCCCTCATCCAGAAAGGGGCGCGCGGCGAGTGCAAATCCCCCCGCCAGCAGTGCCGTGGCCAGCAAAGGATAGGCGCCGCGATGGGCGTAAGTGGCATAGCTGACCCCCGCAGGTAATGTGCCGCTGCCCCAGAATACCTGTCCGTCCAGCACCAGTTGCAGCGCCAAAAGGCAGTTAAACAGCACCAGTGCATTGGTCACAGAGCGGGCGTTTAACCCAAAGCTGCGGGTTTTGCGCAGTTGCGTGGCGGTTTTAGCAGGGGACAATTGCGTAGGTGAAGCCGTCAAAAACGGCCACAGAACCAAAGCCATGCCACCCCAGAAAAAGCTGCGCGTCACAAGATTGGAAACGTCGAAATTCACATCGAGTAAGTCTGTCAGCCATTGTTCCAGAACCGGATTGGCTATGATCAGCAAGGACAGGATCAACAAAGCACCCCCCAAGGGAATCGCCCAGTTGCGAATGAAACCGTGCAGCAGACTGTTAACATCTGATTGAACGGGCGTGTTTTTAAACCAGCTGATGCCGGATTTGACCGCGGCAACGGGAATCAACATCACCAAGCGGCGGGTTGCATATGACAGTTTTTCGACAGAGTCGGGCACGCCAAGTCGGCTCCACGCGACGGCGATAATCAGGCCGAGGCAGGCAAAAAAGACCGAGGTGGTTTGGACGAATTCGATCACAGGAAGGGTGCCTGCAATAAGGACGAATGCAGGGCCGGTAATACGGCGTGGGGTGCCCAGTTCAATCAGATTTGCAAGGAATACAGCAACGGTAAATACCGCAATTGAGAGGCCAACCGCTTGACCGAAAAACAAAATATCCGCCAGTGCCAGCAGCGCCAGCAACAAGATCAACCGTTTGCGAGAGGTGGCGTTGGATGATGTTGTGGGTAGGTGATTTCGGTCAATATCCTGCCCGTGAAATTGCGGTGCATCATATTGCGCATCCGCATTTAACCACCACCCATCCAGTGCCAATGCCCGTGGCACCCCGTGAAAAACCTGCTCTGCCATATCGCCTCTCCGTGACCTGTTCTGGCCATAAGATGCATCATCCCCTGCGCAGTCCTGCCGCAAAGGATGTGCAGTTTTTGTGCAGAGATGAAAAAGCAGGTGTTGGATTTCAACAGGCCGTAAAGGGATACGGATCTTACGGCCTGCGGAAAATGTAACGGGTGTTAGAGAAGGCTTAACAGTTTTCGTGCAGCCTCATTGGATGATGCAGGATTCTGCCCTGTAACCAATTTTCCATCCGTCACCACAAAAGACGCCCAATCCGCGGCTTTTTCGTATACGCCACCATTGGATTTTAACATATCCTCAACCAGAAAAGGCACCACATCCGTCAGACCGACAGCCGCCTCTTCGGTATTGGTAAAGCCAGTAACCTTACGTCCTGTTACCAGCGCTTTCCCGTCCGGTCCTTTGGGATGTTTAAACACCGCAGGCGCGTGGCACACCGCACCGATGGGGCGGTCACTGGTCGCGAAGGTTTCAATCAACGCCTTGCTGTCAGCGTCTTCGGCCAGATCCCACAATGGGCCGTGACCACCAGGGTAAAAGATTGCATCAAACCCTTCTGCTGACACTGTTGATAGCACAGTCGTCTGTGCCAATTCCTGTTGCGCGGCTTCGTCGGCTTTGAACCGTTTGGTCGCTTCTGTCTGTGCGTCCTCTGCGTCGCTTGTCGGGTCCAGCGGCGGTTGCCCACCCTTGGGGGAGGCTAAGGTAATCTCAGCACCTGCGTCCTTAAACACATAATAGGGCGCTGCAAATTCTTCGAGCCAGAAGCCCGTTTTCTTGCCAGTCTCACCAAGTTTATCGTGGGATGTCAGAACCATTAAAATTTTCATCAGATGTTGCCTTCTTTATTAGATTGGTCGGGGCGCAAGACGGCGGGTTTGCCGAAAGCGGCGACCTTCGCTACCTAACGATTGATTTGCAGTATTGTTCCCTGCCAACTTTCACGTCCCCGTGAGGCAGAATGCAAAAACGGCGCCCCAAGGGACGCCGCTGTTGAATTTGATGTTGCTGCCCCAGACACGCGGGTCTGGTCGCCTGAAATCAGAAGTCCAGATTTTCTACGCTCAGGGCATTCTGTTGGATAAATTCGCGTCGGGGTTCGACCACATCGCCCATCAGTTTGGTGAACAGATCGTCAGCATCCGCCAAATCCTCTACCCGAACCTGCAACAGCGTGCGGGCTTCGGGATCTAGGGTGGTTTCCCACAACTGACCGGGGTTCATCTCGCCCAGACCTTTGTAGCGTTGCAGCGACAGACCTTTTTCGCCTTCTTCCATCACCAGTGACAACAGATCGGTTGCGCCGAACACGGGATGGGATTTGTCTTTGCGTGAAAACGTCGCCAGCGAGCCGTAGATTTCCTGCAGGCTTTCGGTCATCCCGCCCAACTTGCGAGCCTCGCCCGAGCGCAGACATTTGCCGTCCAGTGTGTGGCTTTCCTCAACACCGCGCAGAATGCGGGCAAAGCGCAGGCCGTGGTCTTGGGTGATCCGACCCGACCAGCCTTGTTCATATTCCAACGAGACTTTGTTCAAGCGCGCGGCCACGGCATCAGCAACCCCTTGCGGGTTTTCATCCACACGCCCGGGCACCAACCCGCCCGCAATCGCGGCCTGTTCCAATACATGGCGGTTGTAATGGGTTGGGAAAGCGTTCAGCAGGAATTTCACCTTACGGGATTCTTCCACCACCCGCGACAGATCGGCGCCGGTGATCACAGTCCCATCGGAAAGCCGCAGGGAACTTCCATCAACCCCTTGATTCACAAGGTAATCTTCCAAAGATTGTTGGTCTTTCAGATACACCTCGGATCGCCCACGGGCCACTTTATACAGGGGTGGCTGCGCAATATACAAATAGCCGCCTTCGATCAATTCCGGCATCTGACGGAAGAAAAAGGTCAACAGCAAGGTTCGGATGTGCGCGCCGTCCACGTCAGCATCGGTCATGATGATGACCTTGTGATAGCGCAGTTTTGCGATGTTGAATTCATCCCGCCCGATACCTGTACCAAGGGCCGTAATCAGGTTCGTGATCTGCTCGGAAGACAGCATTTTGTCAAACCGCGCCCGTTCGATGTTCAAGATTTTACCGCGCAACGGCAGCACAGCCTGATTTTCACGGGACCGCCCTTGTTTGGCGGACCCGCCCGCAGAGTCCCCCTCCACAATGAAGACTTCGGATTTGGAAGGATCCCGTTCCTGACAGTCCGCCAGTTTCCCTGGCAGGCCGGTGCCGCCAAAAGCGGTCTTGCGCCGTGTCAATTCCCGCGCTTTGCGGGCGGCTTCGCGGGCCCAAGCGGCCTCGACGATTTTGGACACGATGTTTTTGGCTTCGGCGGGGTTTTCTTCAAACCACTCGGCCAGTTTTTCGTTCATCAAACCCTCAACCGCTGGGCGGACTTCGGATGACACCAGCTTGTCTTTGGTTTGGCTGGAAAATTTCGGGTCAGGCACTTTGACCGACAAAACACAGGTCAGACCTTCGCGCGCGTCATCCCCCGTGAAAGAGACTTTCTCTTTCTTGGCGATGCCGCTGGTCTGCGCGTAATTGTTGATGGTCCGCGTCAACGCCCCGCGAAACCCTGCCATATGGGTGCCGCCATCCCGCTGGGGAATGTTGTTGGTAAACGGCAGCACCATTTCGTTGTAGCTGTCATTCCACCACATGGCGACTTCGATGCCGATATCGTCTTTTTCGCCTGTGATATAAATCGGCTCGGGCAGCAGGCCGGTTTTGGACCGGTCGATAAATTTCACAAATTCCTTCACGCCGCCTTCGTATTCCAGCGTGCTTTCCAGATGTTCGGCCGGACGTTCATCACGCAGGATGATTTTTACGCCCGAGTTCAGAAAGGCCAGTTCCCGCAAGCGGTTTTCAAGGGTCTTGAACACATAATCACGGTTGGAAAATGTATCGGTAGAGGCCATGAACCGCACCTCGGTGCCGGTTTCGCCGTTGGCATCGCCGACCACAGCCAAAGACCGCGCCGTATCGCCGTGTTCAAACCGCGCCGTGTGTTCCTTGCCGTCGCGCCAGATGCGCAGTTCCAGCCAGTCGGACAGTGCGTTCACCACTGACACACCAACCCCGTGCAAACCACCTGAAACCTTGTAGGAATTGCTGTCAAATTTACCGCCAGCGTGCAGCTGGGTCATGATAACTTCGGCTGCGGAAACGCCTTCTTCTTCGTGGATGCCCACAGGAATGCCGCGCCCGTTATCACGGACCGAAACGCTTTCGTCGGCATGGATTGTGACGGAAACAAAGTCGGCGTGTTTGGCCAAAGCCTCGTCGATGCCGTTGTCCACAACTTCATAGACCATATGATGCAGGCCCGACCCGTCATCGGTATCCCCGATATACATGCCTGGACGTTTGCGAACCGCCTCTAAGCCTTTGAGAACTTTGATAGAATCGGCACCATACTCTTCTGGTGTAATTTGCTCGTCGGACATAAACACGCCTTTTGGGATTTTTCCCAATTTATAGCGGTTTTACAAAGGATTGTCACGTCAAAGACACAATATTTTGTGGTGGGTTTCCGCCTGCCAAGCCAGAGCTGACACCTCTTTGAAAACGTCCCAACCCGCAGGTCCATTTTCTAAAAATATCCAAATAAAAACTGCTCAAACAGACAGTGCCCTGTCAGGTAAACGCGATCACAATCCCCACCAGAATAAGCGCCACTCCAGAACCTAAATTCAGCCGACGTATCGCCTGTGGCGAGGCCAGGAACCGTCGCATCCTGTCCACCATGGCGGCCAGTGCCAGATTGCCCAGCAAAGGCACCACCAGCGAAATAGAGCAGATCGCCAGAATATCCCAAACGGTGATGGTGCGAAAATCAAAGAACCCCGGCAACACGCCCATATAGAACAGGATGGCCTTTGGGTTGCTTAGGATCACCAGAACCCCTGCCAGAAATCCGGCCCACATCCCCGGTCTGGTCAGGCGGCTGTCACTGCGTCCAAGGCTTTCAACGGGTTTGCGCAACAGGCCGATGCCCATGGCCAGAAACATCACCACGCCGACGTATTTCAGCACCAACATGAAATCTGCATAGACAGAAACCAGATAGCTGACCCCAAAGATCGCCACCAGAGGCCAGATCACATCGCCGATCACTACGCCAAGGGCCAAAGGCCATGCGCTGTGAAATCCGCCAGACACCGCGCGGGCGATCAAGGCGACCCAAACAGGGCCGGGCGTGGCAAATAACAGCAAAATTGCGCCTGCGTATAACAGCAGGTCAAAGGCGGAAACAGTCACGCATCCCCCGAAACATAGCCGTCTGCGTCAAAGGACCAGAAAGGATTATGGGCATATTCCCAAAGATGTCCGTCAGGATCGGCGATATTGCCGGAATAGCCCCCCCAAAAGGTTTTTTCGGGCTTGGTCACTGCAACAGCCCCCGCAGCAAGGGCGGCGGCAAAGGCGCTGTCCACTTGATCCGGGCTGTCATAATTTGTCGCCAAAGTGATCCCCCCCGTGGTGCGGGCAGGGATTGGCATGCCGATGTCATCAACCAAGGCTTCACGGCTGTACAGGGACAGGAACAGCCCGCGCAGCTTGAAAAAGGCGATTTTTTCGTTGCCCCCTTCGGATTCAACCCACCCCAGAGCGCTGTAAAAAGCCCGCGATAAGGTAAGATCGCTAACAGAAAGGGTTATCATCGTTACACGTTGCGGGGTCATACTGGGGCCTTTCTAATGGGATTCGATCACAGAAAGCCCGTTTTCTTCGCGCACTGCAAGGCGCATAGCGCGGGGGCCGAAATCGGTGAATAACTCGGGGCCGGTTCCCGTCATCCATGCCTGTGCGCCAAGCGCGCAGATTTCGTCATAAAGGGCTGCGCGGCGGCTGGCATCAAGATGGGCCGCGACCTCGTCCAGCAACAGGATAGGGGGCGCGCCGAATTCTTGCGCCAAAGCACGGCTGTTGGCCAGAATAAGCGACACCAGTAGAGCTTTCTGTTCGCCCGTAGAACACTTATGGGCTGCAATCCCCTTGGCGGTATAAATCGCTTCAAGATCAGCACGATGAGGGCCGATCAGCGTGCGCCCTGCCATAAGATCCCGGTTGCGGTTTTGGGCAAATGCGGCGGCCAAATCAGGTTCATCCATGGGCATGTCAAATCCGTCCGCATGGATCAGCGTGCACTCAGCCGCAGGAAAGGCGGTATCTGCCTTGTCTTGGGCCGCTTTCAGCAAGGACAAAGCCTCTAGCCGATTGGCGTGAATGCGCACCCCTGCACGGGCCATCTGGGATTCCACCGCGCTGTACCACGCGGGATCACGCACCTGATCTTTTAGCATCCGATTGCGTTCGCGCATGGCTTTTTCATAAGTCAGGCTGGCCTCTGCGTGGCCCGGGTGAAAGCTTAGCGCAAGGCGATCAAGGAACCGTCGCCGCCCTTCGGCCCCTTCTACCCAAAGCCGATCCATCACCGGCACCAGCCAGACCACTCGCCCAACCCGCCCAAGGGCCGCCTGAGAGGTGGTTTTTTCGTCAATCCGCACAGTCCGAGAGCCGCTGCCTTCAAACGCGGTTTCGATTTCATGCATCTGGTTCAGGCTTTGCAGCACCCCCGAGATTTTCCACCCCACGGCTTCGGGCGCACGGGCCAGTTCATCGACCTTTGCGCCGCGCAAACCACGACCGGGGGACAGTAGGGAGATTGCTTCAAGGATGTTGGTTTTCCCCGCACCGTTGGCCCCATAAATCGCAATCGGACGCCCGTCTGTTTCCAGACGGGTCATCTTATGGGATCGGAAATGGGATAGCGTCAGGCTTTGCAGCGCGAGGGTAGGGGCTGCGGGCAACTTACACCCGCATCGGCATCACCACGTAAACCGCGGATTCATCGTTGCCTTCGCGCATCAAGGTCGGATCACCGCTGGAATTGAACATAAAGACTGCATTTTCACGGTCTACTTGTCCGGCAATTTCCAACAGATATTTCGCGTTAAAACCGATTTCCAGACGTTCGTCGCCATAAGCAACAGCCAGTTCTTCCTCGGCGGCACCGCTGTCTGGTGCGTTGACCGACAGGATCAAACGGTCTTCATCCAACGCCAGTTTCACAGCGCGGGACCGTTCGGATGATACCGTAGACACCCTGTCCACAGCCTTGGCAAATTCAGCCGCATCCACTTCCAGGCGGCGGGTGTTGCCTTGGGGGATAACCCGTGTGTAATCGGGGAAAGACCCGTCGATGACTTTGGAGGTCAGGGTGATTTGCGGTGTGGCAAAACGGATTTTGGTTTCGGACACAGACACAGCAATATCAGCTTCGTCGTCATCCAGCAGTTTGCGCAATTCCCCAACGGTTTTGCGCGGCACAATTACACCGGGCAAGGTTTCTGCATTTTCAGGCAGCGGCGCGTCGATACGGGCCAAACGGTGTCCGTCAGTGGCCACACAGCGCAATACTTTTTCCCCGTCCCGATCTGATGCATGCATATAGACACCGTTCAGATAATAGCGGGTTTCCTCAGTCGAAATGGCGAATTTGGATTTGTCGAACAGGCGGCGCAACACGGCCGCATTGGCCGAAAAATTGCAATCATAGTCAGAGGTTGCCATCACAGGAAAGTCTTCCTTGGGCAATGTCGCAAGCGAGAAGTTGGAGCGTCCTGCGCTAACCTCTAGTCGACCGGATGCACCATCATCCAGCAGATCAACCATCGCACCATCGGGCAATTTGCGCACGATTTCATGCAAGGTATGTGCCCCGACCGTGGTGGCCCCCGCGCGTTCAACCATGGCTGGCGCCTTGTCTACAACCTCGATGTCCAGATCGGTGGCGCGGAAACTGACGGTGTTTCCCTCAGCCTCGATCAGCACGTTTGCCAGAATTGGGATCGTATTGCGACGCTCCACAACGGATTGCGCCTGTGACATCGCTTTTAACAAAGCGCTGCGTTCAATACTGACCTTCATGTCCCGCTCCTCAGATTGCGTGGGCCGCAAACTTTACGTCAAATGGCTTGGATTTCAAGCTCTGTTTCACAAAGCACGGGATGGCGCAAAGGGTCAAGCGGAAGGCGATTCGCAGGGGCAAAAAACCATTGGGGTAAGCAGGGAAACCACAAGCCACGTCCGGGGGTGCTGTTTTTATACGCAACGGGCTTGGAAAATTATCGGGGGATGCCACAAATTCTTCACATATTTGCGACAAAAATTGCCCCGACCACTGTGGTCTTTCTGCCTCCCAAATCTAACGGATTGCCCTGCTGTATAAAATTTTCTGTCTTTTCTCTCTCTGTATTCTGCCTGTTCCTGTCGGCCTGCACCGAATCTGTGTCCCGTGATTCTTCGGCGCATATTCTGGCGATGGGTGATTCTATGCTGGCCGTGCATGGCACCAGCAACAACGGGGTGGCGGATGTTCTGGAACGGGAATTGGGGCGTGCAGTAATTGATCGCTCGGTAATCGGCGCGCGCATTATCTATCATCTGCCGATTTCGGGCAGTGCGGGGATGAACATCGGTAAACAATTCCGCGCAGGGGACTGGGATTGGGTGGTGTTGAATGGCGGCGGCAATGATTTGTGGATGGGGTGTGGCTGTCTCGCGTGCAAAAGAAAGCTGGATAAACTGGCAGCCAAAGACGGCACTTCAGGCAAAATACCCGCGCTGATCCATTCGATTCGCAAAACCGGTGCCCGTGTTGCTTATGTGGGCTATCTGCGCAGTCCGGGGCGCGGCTCTCCGATTGAATATTGCCGGGATGAAGGGGATGAACTGGAACGTCGTGTCACCGAATACGCCCAACATGATGACGGGGTTTTTATTGTGTCGCTTAAAGATATGATTCCAAACGGGGATCGCAGCTTTCATGCTGTCGATATGATCCATCCGTCCCGCAAAGGAAGCGCTGCCATCGGCCAACGGATCGCAGCGGTTATCAAAAACGCCCCTCCCGCTGAATAGGGCAGGGGCCCAACGACTCTTTTTGGTTCAAATATCCAAATCCAACCCTATCGAAATGCAAAACGGGCAGCACTGATGCCGCCCGCTCGCTAAGTTTAAAATGTCAGACCGTTAAGCTTCTAACATCCGCCGCAGCAGTTCCACGTCTTCGGCGATCTGGCTATCGACCGAGCGTAATTCCTCGATCTTTTTGACCGCGTGAATCACTGTGGTGTGATCCCGCCCGCCAAACCGCCGCCCGATTTCGGGCAAAGATTTTGACGTCAGGGTTTTGGCAAGGAACATGCCAACCTGACGGGGACGGGCCACGGCACGGGCGCGTCGCGGGCTTAGGATATCGGTCATGCGGATATTATAGTGATCCGCGACCTTGCGAATGATCTCGTCTATGGTGACCTTGCGATCGGTGGCGCGCAGCACATCGGCCAGACATTCCTGCGCCACATCCAAGGTCACTTCGCGCCCTACAAGGGATGCAAAGGCGTAAAGCCGTGTCAAAGCGCCTTCAAGCACCCGAACATTAGTGGAAATACGATGGGCCAGAAATTCCAACACGCCTGATGCGATGCTGACTTCGGGGTAGTGTTTGGCCTGCGCTTCGGATTTTGTTTGCAGGATTCCCAGACGCAATTCGTAATCTGTCGGGTGCAGGTCAACGACCAACCCCCATTGTAGACGGGATTTGATGCGCTCTTCCAGACCGTCGATTTCACCCGGCGCCCGATCAGCAGAAATGATAATCTGTTTGTTCTGATCCACCAAAGCGTTGAATGTGTGGAAGAATTCATCCTGTGTGCTGTCTTTTCCGGCGATGAACTGAACGTCATCCACCATCAAAATATCAACCGAGCGGAACAATTCCTTAAAGCTCATGGTGTCCTTGAACCGCAGCGCCTGAACGAAACGGTACATGAACTGTTCGGCCGACAGATACAGCACCCGTGCATCGGGATTGCGGCGTCTGGCTTCCCAGGCGATGGCGTGCATCAGGTGGGTTTTGCCCAAGCCTACGCCGCCATACAGGAACAGCGGGTTGAACGTCACGGGGCCACCCTCGGCCACGCGGCGCGCAGCAGCATGGGCCAGTTCGTTGGGTTTGCCCACAACGAAGGCGTCAAAGGTAAACCGTGCATCCAGCGGAGCGCCGGGCAGGTCCGGTGATCCGGTTGCACGGGATTGCGCAACGGGTTCCGCCATTTTCGGCGTCTTGGTCGGTGCGGCTTTCTTTGCCACACTCGTTGCAAATTCCACACGGGCCACGTCGGCACCATGCTCTGCAAAGAGACCTTGGATCTTGTCGGAATAGTTCCGCGATACCCAATTTCCCAAAAAACCGGTCGGCGCTTTGAAACGGGCGACTTTTGCATCCAGACCTTCAAAAACCAACGGTTCTATCCAGTTTTTAAATGCATCTGCCCCTAGATCATTACGCAAACGGTCTTGTACTGAGCCCCAAACATCAGTTGTCATTCTGTCCCCAAATATTTCAAGATTGCCGCCAGGCTAATCCTCTTGCCTTCCAGCCGTTGAGATGCCCTCTGTGCCGGTCTTCGTTCAAATCACCCTCAAAACCTTCGGCAATATTCACACATTCCACTGTCTTGCCTTGCGCAGCAAAAGCCTGAGCAGTGAGTTGTGCGGCAGCCATAGAGCGGGCACCGGAACGGCACAAAAAGTAAATCTTGGACGGCGCAGCACCGTCCAGCTGGTTTTCGAGCCCGTCCAGAAAGTCCGGGTTCGGTTGCATCGCAGGCAAGGTCATCCATTGAATTAGCAGCGGTTGTTTGCCCATATCAGTCAGGTCGGGAACCCCCACAAAAGACCATTCGGCCTGTGTGCGAACATCCACCAACACTGCATCTTTGTTATCGCGCAGGTGTTCCCAAGCCAGCATAGGTCCTACTTCTGAAACCTGATTTGTCATGATGTCCGTGCCCCGATTCAAAGACTTTTCTGTTTTCCGATTCTCCGCTCGGCGGTGAATCACTCAGTGTTGATAGCAACAGCAGAGCGGATCAAACAATGACTCTTCTCTGTTGACTCGTAATTAGATTTGCGAATCTGCACATATGTAACATTTTGATTTTATTGGTTAATTTCGACAAGACAGGGGGAATTCCACCGCATTTCTGGGGTGTTTTTCAGATTGTCAAATCTAAGAAGTGCTTTGGGTGCAGAAGCCTAAGCAGTTCACCCAATCTATTTAAACAGCCCCGTTACAGCAACGGGACTAAAAGTAGAACATCGGGAAAACTGGATAGCATTGATCCGAGGTGTGACTAAAATACCCGCAGTCTGGCGGGGGATTAGACACAAAAAAACAGGGCCGAAAGGGCCCTGCGTCTTTTTGTAGAAAGCCGATAAGAGGCTTAAGCAGCCATTGCTTTCACGCGTGCGGACAGGCGCGAAATTTTACGGCTTGCAGTGTTCTTGTGCAGAACACCTTTGGTCACACCGCGCATCATTTCAGGCTGTACAGCCTTCAATGCAGCAACGGCAACAGCCTGATCGCCACCAGTGATCGCTTCTTCTACTTTACGCAGAAACGTACGAATCCGCGAGCGGCGGGCTTTGTTTACTTCAGTGCGGCGTTCGATTTGACGCGCGCGTTTTTTCGCTTGTGGCGAGTTGGCCATAATAAATATCCTGATCTTACGGAGTCGAAAGATGAAACGCGCTTCTAGGACCAGTTTGCCAATAAGTCAACGGTCTGAGGCACGAAAGTTTGCGGGTTATTTGCCCCTGAATTTTGGTGACCGTTTTTCCATAAAGGCGGACATGCCTTCGGATTGGTCTTCAGTGGCAAAAAGTGAATGAAACAAGCGACGTTCGAACAAAATGCCTTCGCGCAGGGTTGTTTCGTAAGACCGGTCTACGGCCTCTTTAACGGCCATAGTCGCCAGTGTCGATTTCTCGGCAACTTTGGCGGCGGTGGCCAATGCGTCTTCCATCAGTTTTTTGACGGGGACGATTCGGCTGACAAGACCGGAACGTTCGGCCTCTTCTGCATCCATGAAGCGCCCGGTAAGGTGCATTTCCATGGATTTGGATTTCCCGACAAACCGCGTCAGGCGTTGGGAGCCACCAATCCCGGCGATCACGCCAAGGTTGATTTCTGGCTGACCGAATTTGGCTGTGTCCGAGCAGATGATAAAGTCGCACATCATCGCCAGTTCACACCCACCGCCCAGCGCATAACCGGAAACGGCAGCGATGATCGGTTTGCGGCAGCGCAGGATTGCTTCGGTTTCGGCGGTAAAGAAATCGGACGCGAACATATCAACGAAAGACTGTTCCGACATTTCCTTGATGTCGGCCCCTGCAGCGAATGCTTTTTCACTGCCAGCCAGAACGATGCAGCGCACTTTATCGTTCTCTCCCATCGCCCCGAGGGCGGCGGCCAGCTCTTTTAACAATTGCTGGTTCAGGGCATTCAATGCCTCTGGCCGGTTCAAGGTGATCACACCTACATGGTCGTTGATGTCCACGATCAGGGTTTCATAGCCCATAGAAGCACTCATTTGCTGTTTCTCAAGCGCCCAGCCTTACCATGCCCAGCACCGGTTTCAAGGTTTGACCCGATTAGCGCTGACAAGTGTTACAATAGAAGCTCGAACGGCCCGATTGGACCACCCGTTTGATATCGCCCGCGCAATTCGGGGTCTTGCAGGGGGCCCCTTCGCGCCCGTAGACCGCAAAACTGTGTTGGAAATATCCCAGCTCGCCGTCGGTTTGGCGGTAATCCTTCAAAGATGACCCGCCTGATTCGATAGCTTCAGACAAAACCTGACGAATCGCGGGCACCAAACTGGCGATTCTTTTGCCGCTTAGATCACCCGCTTTGCGCAGGGGGGAAATGCCTGTGCGCCACAAAGCCTCGCAGACATAGATATTGCCAAGGCCCGATACGATCCGCTGGTCCAGAAGGGCGGATTTGATCGGGGTGTTTTTACCCTTCAGGGCCGCTTTGAAATAGCTTTCATCAAAGCTGTTGCCCAAAGGTTCAGGTCCAAGCAGGGCCAGCAGCTTGTGGGTTTCCCCGATTTCAGTGGCATAAAGATCCATCGCGCCAAAGCGGCGCGCATCATTAAAGGTGATCCGCGTGCCGTCGGCCATATCCAGCACCACATGATCGTGTTTTTCGGGGGCGGGGTGCAGGTGGTGGAAATCCCCCAGCATATCGCGGGCGGCCTCTTTCGCCCCATTGTTCCTTGGCGGGGCAATCAGCATACGGCCCGACATGCCCAGATGGATCAACAGGGTTTCGCCTGTGTCCAGATCCGCCAGTATATACTTGCTGCGGCGGCGCAACCGTTCAATGCGCGCGCCTGTCAGACGATCGGCCATGCCTTCAGGAAACGGCCAGCGCAGGTTCGGGCGGCGCACATCGGCCACCGCGATCCGCTTGCCCACCATGGCAGGTTCCAACCCGCGCCGTACTGTTTCTACCTCTGGAAGTTCAGGCATAGGGACTCCGCTTTTAGTTTACCGCTTTTGGCCCCGATATAGGGGCGATCTGCGACAAACAACCATGCCGCATTTCCTCTGTGACAAACACCCTATATATAGCCCCAAGACAAGACCCGAGGGCCAAACCATGACCGAATCGCAAAAGACCACCCATTTCGGGTTTCAAACCGTAGACGAAGACGCCAAAGCTGGCATGGTGCATGGGGTGTTTTCGAATGTAGCGTCGAAATACGACATTATGAATGACGCCATGTCTATGGGCATCCACCGGATCTGGAAGGATGCGATGATGGATTGGCTGGCTCCGCGCGGCCCACAAAAGCTGTTGGATGTGGCGGGTGGTACGGGGGATATCTCGTTCCGCTTTCTGAAACGCGCCCCCGAGGCCCACGCCACAGTGTTTGATATGACGCAAGGTATGTTGGATGCGGGGCGCCTTCGGGCAGAGGCCGAGGATATGGCCGACCATCTGGATTGGGTCTGCGGTGATGCGATGGCACTGCCGTTTGCAGACAATAGTTTCGACGTCTACACGATTTCTTTTGGCATCCGGAACGTCACCCGCCCCCAAGATGCACTGGCCGAGGCCTACCGTGTGTTGAAACCGGGCGGGCGCTTGATGGTGCTGGAGTTTTCACAAATTCCGAACCCCGCGCTGCAATGGGCCTATGATCGGTATTCGTTCAATGTGATCCCGCCGTTGGGCAAAATCATCGCCAATGACGCGGAAAGCTATCAATATCTGGTGGAATCCATCCGCAAGTTCCCAGATCAGGATACGTTTTTGCAGATGATCAAGGACGCAGGCTTTGAAAACGCCAAATACCGCAACATGACTATGGGGATCGCCGCCCTGCACAGTGGCTGGAAAATCTGATGCGCCCTGTTCTACCCCACCCTGAATTGACCCCTGTAGCGGACGTTTAACCTATGCGCGGACCCCATAATATCTGGCGGTTGATCCGCACAGGCGCCACGTTTGAACGCACAGGTGCGATGAAAATCGCGCTCGAGGCTTTGGACGCCCCCCCATCGGTGCGTTTTGCTGCGCGGGTGTTGGGCTGGCCGTTCAAATGGCTGGGATTGAAAGGCGATCCGACACAGCCCCCCATGCTACGCGCGATTACCGCGCTGGGGCCTGCCTATATTAAATTCGGGCAGTTGATGTCCACCCGCCCTGATGTGGTAGGGGCCGAAATGGCCAGGGAATTGCAGGTTCTGCAGGACAAGATCGCGCCGTTTTCTATGGCAGAGGCCCGCGCCGAGATCGAACACGCGCTGGGCGCCCCTGTTGAGGATATCTATTCCGAGTTTTCCGAACCCGTGGCAGCGGCCTCTATTGCACAGGTGCATCACGCACGGCTGCGCGACAGCGGCCAAGAGGTTGCGGTGAAAATTCTGCGCCCCGGCATTGATCGCGCCTTTCGCCGTGACATTGATGCGTTTCATTTCTCTGCGCAGATGATTGAACTGCTGTCGCCCTCGGCCCGCCGATTGCATCCGACCGAGGTGATTACCCATTTTGAAACTGTGGTCAAAGGTGAGTTGGATCTGCGGATGGAGGCAAGCGCTGCGGACCAGTTTCACGCCAATATCCAAGGGGACGAGGGGTTCAGCGTACCCCGTGTGATCTGGCAGCATTCGGCGCGATCCGTGATGACGCTGGAATGGGTCGAAGGCATCGGCCTTAGCAATGTGGATGCACTGCGCGCGGCGGGGCATAATCTGCCAGCCCTTGGGGCGCGGATTGTTCAGGTGTTTCTGGGTCATGCGCTGCGGGACGGTTTTTTTCATGCGGATATGCATCAGGGCAATCTGAAAGCGGGGGCGAACGGTGATCTGATTGCGCTTGATTTCGGGATCATGGGGCAGATCGACGAATACACACGTCGGGTTTACGCCGAAATTCTGATCGGCTTTATCCGCAAGGATTACCGCCGTGTGGCCGAGGTGCATTTCGAAGCGGGCTATGTTCCCGCCCATCAGGACGTTGAGGCGTTTGCCCTTGCGCTGCGGTCTGTGGGCGAGCCGATTTTCGGGCAGGACGCCACCAAAATTTCCATGGCGCGGCTGTTGGCCCATCTGTTTGACGTCACCGAACGCTTTGGCATGGAAACCCGCACCGAGCTGATTTTGCTGCAACGCACGATGGTTGTGGTCGAGGGCGTGGGCCGCTCGCTCGACCCGTCCCTGAACATCTGGGAAGTGGCCAAACCCGTGGTGGAAACCTACATCACCGATAATCTGGGGCCAAAGGCGATCATCCGCGATCTGACCCGCACAGTGCGCACCCTGTCCCGGTTCGGGCCGCAACTGCCGCAACTGGTGGAAAACGCGCTGCTGCGCACGGCTGCGCCGCCGGAGCCCCGCCAATCCGTGTCTAAATGGCGGGGGCTGGCCCTGTTTATCCTTGGCGGTATCTGTGTAGCGGTGGCAGTAAGCGCGCTGGATTAGGCGCGAATTCTCTTTGCAAGGAAGGCCTGACCTGTGCAAGATTGTCTCGCGCCTGTCCCAGCTAACACCGGAGGAAATTTGATGACCTACCCTGTGAATATGGACGTAAAGCCCGATGTGTCCGCCCATTTTGACGAGGCGACCAATACGGTCAGTTACATCGTGCGCGACCCGTCCAGCAATCACTGCGCGATTATCGACAGCGTGATGGATATTGATTACGCGGCGGGGCGTATCACCTATGACCACGCAGATTTACTGATCGCGGAAATTACCGCGAAAGGGCTGACGCTGGACTGGATTATCGAAACCCACGTGCACGCTGACCACCTAAGTGCGGCACCCTATATCCAGCAAAAACTGGGGGGGAAAATCGGGGTCGGTGAAAAAATAGTCGAGGTCCAAGAGGTCTTTGGCAAGATTTTCAATGAAGGCACCGCGTTTCAGCGGGACGGGTCGCAGTTCGATGCGCTGTTCAAGGACGGCGACACCTATCAGATCGGCTCGATGCAGGCCTTTGCCATCTACACGCCGGGCCACACGCCTGCCTGTATGGTGCATGTGGTGGGCGATGCGACCTTTACTGGCGATACACTGTTTATGCCGGACGGCGGCTCTGCCCGTGCGGATTTTCCAGGCGGGGATGCGGGTACGCTTTATGACAGTATCCAGAAAGTTCTGGCCCTGCCCGATGCCATGCGATTGTTCATCTGCCACGACTATGGCCCCAATGGGCGTGATATCCTGTGGGAAACTACAGTGGGTGACGAAAAGGCGCATAATATCCATGTGGGCGGCGGGAAAACCCGCGAGGATTTCATCAAATTCCGCACCGAGCGGGATGCGCAACTGGCCATGCCAAAACTGATCATTCCGTCCTTACAGGTGAATATGCGCGCAGGCACAATGCCGACCGATGATGATGGTAATCCCATGCTAAAAGTTCCGGTAAACGGCCTGTAAGTAGCCAAGATAAAACAAAATTTTCTGTTAGCCGCCTATTGAAGCAGCAGACAGAGGTTGCCTGTTATTAGCGCATGTAAGGCGAAATATTACGTTGACTCTCTCCCGCCAGTTAGCGCTTAGTTAAGGCGTTGGAGGGCCAAAAACTGTGACAGGCCGTCCCTACACCGCAACAGTTAGGTAGCAGACACAGTATGATCGAAATCTCGGGATTGACGAAAACCTTTGGCGCTGGCGCATCCGCATTTCTGGCGCTTGATGACATCAATGTTGAAATACGGCAGAACGAATTTTTCACTTTATTGGGTCCGTCAGGCTGTGGCAAAACCACTTTGCTGCGCTCTATTGCGGGGTTCGTTGACCCCACCAGCGGGTCGCTGACCATCGAGGGTCAGGACGTTCTGGCCCTGCCGCCCTATGCGCGGCCTGTAAACACGGTGTTTCAGAATTACGCGCTGTTTCCCCATATGACTGTGGCTGAAAACATCGGCTTCGGTCTGGAAATGCAGGATCGTCCCAAGGCTGAAATCAAAAGCGTAGTCGATGATATGCTAGAGCTGGTTCAGATGACGGCCATGGCCGATCGGATGACCAGCCAGATTTCCGGCGGGCAGCAACAGCGTGTGGCGCTGGCCCGTGCGCTGGCCCCCAAACCCAAGGTGCTGTTGCTGGATGAACCGCTGTCCGCGCTTGATTTCAAACTGCGTAAGGAAATGCAGATCGAACTGAAGCGTCTGCAATCGGAAACTGGCATTACCTTTGTTTTTGTGACCCACGACCAAGAAGAAGCCCTGACCATGTCAGACCGCATCGCGGTGATGAGCGCGGGGCGGATTTTGCAGATCGGCGGGCCGAAAGACATTTACGATCACCCTGCCGAACGGTTTGTGGCAGATTTTATCGGCGACACCAACTTTCTGGATGCCCGCATTGAATCCGTTGAGGGCGACACGGCTTTGCTAAAGCTGGGATCGGGCAACACGATTGCCGCACGCGCCGTGCAAGGCGGGGCAACCAGCGGCGCAGTGACGCTGGCAGTGCGGCCGGAACATACCACCCTGACCAAAGACAGCGCGCTGATCGACGGCGTGCTGGAAAACATCGTCTATTTCGGCACCGACACCCATTACCACGTGACGCTGCACGGGGGCTCTGCCTTTGTTGTGCGCAAGCAAAACCAGCCCAACATCCCCGAAGCATTCAGCATTGGTGAAACGGTTGGCGTCCAGTTCAACGCGGGCGTTGGTCAGGTCTTGAGGGACTGATGGCACATAAATCCGAAACCCAAGCCACCCGTCGCCGCTGGTTGCTGCTGTCGCCAGCCATGTTCATTCTGCTGTTCGCGGCCTCTGGCCCGTTGCTGATTGTGGTGATTTACTCGTTCCTGACAGCGGGGGATTACGGCGGGGTTGTCTGGAGTTTTTCGACCGATGCTTGGTTCAATGTGGTGGTCGAGCGAGATTTCTTTGACGACACTTTGTCCTTTTCCGATGCCCATCTGTCGATCTTTTGGCGGTCGGTCAAACTGTCTTTGATGACGACCTTTGTGGCGTTTATTGTTGGCTTCCCCACGGCCTATTTCATCGCCACCCGCCCCAAAAACAGCCGCGACATCTGGATGTTGCTGATCATGATCCCGTTCTGGACCAACCTGCTGATCCGCACCTTTGCGGTGATGGAAATTATCCGCAACGAAGGTGTCGTCAACTCGGTTCTGGTCGGGCTGGGGATTATTGACCAGCCGATCCAAATGCTGTTCACCGAATTCGCCATCACGCTGGGCATGTTCTATGTCTATCTGCCGCTGATGGTGCTGCCGATCTATGCCTCGATGGAGCGGTTCGATTTTTCCTTGGTCGAAGCGGCCTATGACCTCTACGCGTCCCGCTGGCGGGTGTTGCGGCGGGTGATTTTCCCGATTGTGAAACCCGGCGTGATTGCAGGGTCCATTCTGGTGTTTGTGCCTTCGCTTGGCGCCTATGTGACGCCGCGGGTTCTGGGGGGCGGTAAACACCTGATGCTGGGCAACCTGATTGAGTTGCAGTTCGGCCAAGGGCGCAACTGGCCTTTGGGGGCGGCGCTGTCGATCACTTTGCTGGCGATTGTGATGATCGCGCTGATCTTCTACGTGCGCTCTGCCGGACGCGAGGAGATGTCCCATGGCTAAATCCCGCGCCTTTGATATTCGCCGCCAAACAGGGTTTGTACCCATTGCGTTGGCTTGTTTTGTGCTGCTGTACCTGCCGATCATCCTGCTGGTGATTTATTCATTTAACGCAGGCGAAAGCATTGCCATCTGGGAGGGCTTTTCCCTGCAATGGTACGTCAGCGCGTGGCAAAACGACAAAGTACAGGACGCCACGATCCTGTCTCTGATCATCGCGGCAAGCGCATCGGTTATCGCGACCTCGGCGGCGGTGATGGCGGCACTGGCCACCACGCGAACCCGTGGTTTCAAGGGCTATACCCTTGTGTTTGCGATGATAAACCAGCCGCTGATGATCCCTGAAATAGTCACCGCTGTGGCCTTGCTGATCTTTTTCGCAATGATCAAAGTGGCCACGGGGTATACGGGGCTGATGTATCTGATCATCGCCCACTCGGCCTTTTGTATTCCGTTTGCCTATATGCCGATCCGCGCCCGTTTGCAGGGGATGGATCTTAATCTGGAACAGGCAGGGGCTGATCTATACGGCACCCCGTGGCGGGTGTTTCGCCGCGTGACCCTGCCCCAATTGTGGCCCGGTGTTCTGGCGGGCGGTATGCTGGCTTTTGTTATATCGCTGGACGATGTTGTGATTACCGAATTTGTGAAATCCGCGGGTCAAGACACCCTTCCCACCTATATGTTGGGACAGATGCGCCGCGTGATTACACCCGAGGTAAACGCAATTTCGACAGCTTTGCTCGCGATCTCAGTCGCTCTGGTGATCGCGTTCTATCTACTTTCCAAGGGCGGCAATCAATCAACAGGGAGACGTTGAAAATGAAAACAATAGTAACAGCGATCGGTATCGCCGCAGCACTGAGCGCACCCGCTTTTGCAGATGGCGATTTGAACATCTATAACTGGGGCAACTACACCAGCCCTGAACTGATCAAAAAATTCGAAGAAGAAACCGGCATCAAGGTGACCATCACCGATTATGACAGCAACGACACGGCGCTGGCAAAGGTCAAGGCGGGCGGCCACGGGTTTGATATTGTTGTACCTTCGGGCACCTATGTGCCGATCTGGATCAACGAAGGCTTGCTGCTGGAATCCAAACCGAATGAAATGGAAAACTTCAAAAACATGGACCCGCAATGGGTTGATGTCGAATTTGATCCAGGCCGCAGCTACACTGTGCCATGGCAATGGGGCACCGTTGGTGTGACCGTGAACACGGCCGTTTATGGCGGCAACCCGAACACCTCGGGGATTATTCTTGATCCGCCAGAGGAGCTGATCGGCAAGATCAACGTGGTTCCTGAAATGAACGACGTGATGGGCATGGCGATCAAATACGTCGGCGGCGAGCAATGTACCGCAGACAAAGAGGTGCTGAAAAAAGTACGCGATGTGCTGGTTGCAGCAAAGCCGAAATGGCTGTCGATCGACTATGGTGCCATTGAAAAATACGCCAAGGGTGACCTGTCTGCGGGTGTGAACTGGAACGGTGCGTCCTTCCGTGCGCGTCTGCAAAACGAAGACATCGTGTTTGGATATCCACAGGAAGGCTTCCCTGTCTGGATGGACAACGTTGCCATTCTGGCAGATGCCAAAAATCCTGATAACGCGAAAACCTTCATGAACTTTATCATGGCACCTGAAAATGCTGCGATGATTTCCGAATTCGCCCGCTATGCAAACGGCATCACCGGATCAGAGGCATTTATGCCCGAAGACATGGCCGCCGCACCAGAGGTGAACATCCCCGCCGACCTGAAAGGCGCGGCTTATATCGCTAAAGTTTGCCCACCGGAATCCACCAAGATTTACACCCAAATCTGGACCGAACTGCAAAAGTAAAACCGACCTGCGGCGCATCCATTAGGGGTGCGCCGTTTTTCTATTAAAGGACCAAATTATGGATCTGGTAATTCTGAATGGCCGCGTCATCACCTTTGACGGGCCGGACGCCCAAGCGCTTGCGATCAAGGACGGCATCATCACCGCTGTGGGCACCACTGCCGAGATCAAAGAGATCGCAGGCACCGCCAAAGTGATCGACGCGCAGGGCAAAACCGTTCTGCCCGGCTTTATCGACAGCCATGTGCATCTGTTTCAAGGTGCGGCGGAACTGGATTACCTGAACCTTTACGGGGCTGAAGGCGTCGATGGTATCGCCGCCGCTGTGCGCCCTTATGCGGCGTCGCGCCCCAATGATCCGCTGCTGTTTGCCAGCGCCATCGACTATCACGCCATGGGCGACCGTCCGATCACCCGTCAGGATCTGGATGCCGCCATGCCCGACCGCGCCTTTGCGGCAATGGCATCCGATCATCACACGGTCTGGGCCAATACCAAGGCGCTGGAAATGGCAGGCCTGCTGCACGGAGCTGTGGTGGACGAAGGATCCGAAGTGGTGATGGCCGCTGACGGCACCGCGGCTGGCGAGCTGCGCGAACCGGGCGCTTATAAGGCGGTTCTGGATTGCACAGCGCTGGGCGGGCGCGAAATGCTGGGCCTGATGACGGGCGCTGACCCTGTGCCTGCGGTAACCGCGAAAGAGCGGGCGACGGATAAGGCGATCATGGCCAAAGGGCTGGCCCATTGCGCATCCCACGGGATCACGGGCCTGCACAATATGGACGGCAACGTCTATCAACTGGAACTGCTGGCCGCATTGGAAGCCGATGGCGATCTGCAATGCCGTACCGAAGTACCGATGCACCTGAAACACACAGATTCACTGGAACGACTGGCCGAGGCCGCTGAAATGCGCGCGGCTTATAACAGTGATATGGTCTGGTCTGCACGGGTCAAAATGTTCATGGACGGGGTGATCGACAGCCGCACCGCATTCATGTTGCAGCCCTATCCAAACACGGACAGTGCCAGCGCCCCCCTGTTTTCAGACGAACATTTCAAACAGGCTTGTATCCGTGCTGATAAAATGGGCCTGCAAATCGCAGTCCATGCTATCGGTGATGCAGCGGTGCGCCAGACGTTGGACGGCTATGAAGCCGCGCAAAAAGCCAACGGTGTGCGCGACAGCCGTCACCGGATCGAACATATCGAAACCATCCATCCGGACGATATTCCGCGCATCGCAGCGCTTGGGGCAGTTGCATCAATCCAGCCGCTGCATTCGCCCCGTGGGGGATTTTTCCCACCCTATGAAAAGGGGTTTCTGCTGCACGACGCCCAGTACGAAAACGCTTTCGCATGGAAAAAAATCCGCGATTCAGGGGCAAAGATGATCTTTTCCACTGACTGGCCGGTTGTGCCTGTGGACGTGATGCCCACAATTCAGGGCGCTGTGGCGGGGGTGGATTTGCCCGATCACTGGCCCGATCAGCGCCAAGGTCTGCGCGAAACACTGGCGTCTTACACGCGGGATAACGCTTGGGTGGAATTCAACGAATCCCGCAAAGGCCGTCTGCGCGCAGGCATGATGGCGGATGTGGTGGTTATGGATACCGACCTTGAAGCGATCGAGCCCGATCAACTGGGCAAAGCCCGCGCCGCCGTTACAATTTGCGCAGGACGGATCACCTATACGGCCTGACCCCACGCGCAGCGCGTTAACAGGATAAGGATGTTTTTGATGGCTGATACCGAGCTTGCCTATATGTCCGCCCATGAAGCGCTGGACTTGTTTCGCCGCAAAAAACTATCGCCTGTGGAACATATGCAGGCGATGGTCGCCCGCGCCGCCGAGGTGGAGCCAAAGGTCAACGCCCTGACCAACACCTATTTTGATCAGGCGCTGGCGCAGGCCGCCAAAGCCGAGGCGAAATACGCCAGCGCAAAACGCACCCGAGCGCTGGAAGGGCTGGCCATCGGGATCAAGGACGAAAGTTTTATCAAGGGATTGCCAACAACCAACGGTTCCCTTGCGATGAAGGATTTTGTTGCGGACACAACATCCCCCGTGAATGCGCAAATACTGGCGGCGGGGGGCATTATGCACTGCCGCACCGCCACACCGGAGTTTTCCTGCACGGTCACAACCCATAGCAAACTTTGGGGCGTGACGCGCAATCCGTGGAACCTGTCCCTAAGCCCCGGCGGGTCGTCGGGCGGTTCTGCGGCTTCGCTCGCTTCGGGGACTTCGGCGCTGTGTACGGGGTCTGATATTGCGGGGTCCATTCGTATTCCCGCCTCGACCTGCGGGCTTTACGGGTTAAAGCCAACCTTCGGGCGCAACCCTGCGGATTCACCGTTCAATCTGGACCAATATGCGGTGGATGGGGCTTTGGCACGCACCGCGAAAGATATGATATTGTTGCAAAATGTCATGTGCGGACCCCATAAAAACGATATGGTGTCGCTGCGCCCGAAACTGCGTATTCCAACTGACGTGCAACCCATCAAAGGCTGGAAAATAGCCTATTCCCCGAACCTCGGTTTTTATGAGGTCAGCGAAGACGTTCGTCGCAATACAGAAGCCGCGCTTGATGTGTTCCGTTCTGCGGGTGCGATTGTCGAGGAAGTGGACATCGGATGGAGCGCCGATATTCTGGACGGCGCACTGGCCCATCTGGAGCATCTGTTTGGCGGATCGTTGCGTGAACTGGTGGACAGTGATCCGGATATTTTCATGCCCTACACCCGTGCGCTGGTCGATGGCGGGCGCGCGTCCAATGCGGCGCGGTTCTTACAGGCGGGTGAAATTGCCAATAAAATGTATGGCGAGATCAGCAAGATTTTCGCCAGATACCGCCTGCTGATCTGCCCGACAACCGCACTGGAATCCGTTCCCGCGGATTGTGACGGGGTCAGCGATGAGGTGCGGATTAACGGTAAGAAAGTGCATCCCCTTACCGGATGGATCATGACGCCGCCGTTTAACATGTTGAACCACTGTCCCGTGGTATCTGCTCCGTCAGGTCGGGCGAAAAGCGGGGTTCCAACGGGTATCCAGATTGTCGGCCACACCTACCGCGACGCAGATGTGTGCCGCGCTGCGCTGGCCTATGAGGATATCCGCGGGTCCGAATTTGCCAAGCTGGAAAGCCGCCCTGATTTTCGGGGCTAAGGTTTATTCGACCTCTTCAACCGGTCCGCCCGCTTTGACCCAAGCGCCAAAGCCGCCCTCGATATGGGCGACGGGATTCAGCCCCATTTCTTGGGCAACACGGGCGCTTAAAGCGGACCGCCACGCGCTGGCGCAATAGAACACATAGGTTTTGTCCTGATTGAAAACCTCTTTGTGGTAGGGGCTGTCCGGGTCGATCCAGAATTCCAACATGCCGCGCGGGCAGGAAAACGCGCCTGGTATCTTGCCAGCCCGTTTCAATTCGCGAAAATCGCGCAGGTCGACCAAGACGTGATCGGGACTGTTCACCAAATCAAAGGCCTCGGTCGTGGGGATTGTCGTGACGATGGCGTTCGCGTCGGCGATCATGTCTTTGACATGTTTTGTGATGTTCTGTGCCATGGGAAACTCCGTCTTTGGGGGAAGTGTTGTGGTTAATCTGCGCGGTTTTCACCTAAAAGGCCAGAGACAGGACATCATCGTTTCGCGAAAATATGACCTGACAATATGGTCCCGTTAAACTGTCTGGTTTTAAAAGACAGCACTTTGGAATTTTGTCTAATGGATTCCGAGCCGGTTGAGCGGTTTGTCGTGATTGACAAAAGGCGTTTCGGAAGGCGCTGCGGATGATTTAGCGCGCTTGGCCGCGCGACGAAGCTGCCGCTCCCGCCACATGGTAAAAATGCCGGATCCAACAATAATCATCATGCCGATAATTGTCCAACTGTCTGGAATGTCGCCGAAAATCAACCAGCCGAGCATCATCGCCCAAAGCATAATGGAATATCTGAAAGGGGTGACAACTGCGACCTCTCCGATGCGCATTGTTGCGACAGAGCAGTAGTACCCGACGAACAGAAAGCAGCCTGCCATGGCGAGGATGCCAAGTTCAAAAAGGCTTGGGGTTGTCCAGTTTTGTGTCAGTAGCAGGCCAATGCCCCCTGTGATCATGATCGCAAAAGCTGCGACGAAGGCCACGAAAAGTGACGATACATTTGGGCTGAGGCGGCGTGCGGATAAATCTCGTACAGTTACAAAGGCAACGGCCACAAGGCCGAGGAGCGCGAAGACATTGAAACTTTCCGCGCCGGGGCGAATGATAATAAGTACACCAACAAAGCCTGCTGTAATTGCTATGATACGTCTTCGTCCCATAGGTTCGCCGAAAAAAACAGCTGCGGCGAGGGCAATGGTCAGGGGTAGGGTCTGGAGGATTGCGGTAATATTGGCCAGCGGCATATGGTAGAGCGCAGTTAAAAAGGCCAAAGTGGCACCGATTTCAGCGAGGGATCGCAGGCCAATGCGTCCTAGATCGGGGCGTGGGGGTAGGGTTTTAAAAGCGCCGCTGAAGTAAGTAAAACTTCCGATCAGAAAGACCGCGAAAATACCCCTTAGAAAAATGGATTGGAATATGCCCAAGTCCGCACCGACGAATTTTAAGGATGCATCATTCAGAGCGAACCCAGCCATGGAAGCCGACATTAAAAGCGCGCCCTGCATGTTATCCGAAAGTTTCATTTCGCGTGCCCCGTTTTAGCCCGGAAATTTTCTTTGCGGGTGTTCCGATAGCAAAAGCAATAGCTGCATTCCATCAGGTTATGCAATCTGCTTTGCCATTCACGGATCAGAATGATCAAGACTGCGGGAAAGCCATGCAGGAATGAAATCTAACGCTTTTGCTACGGGCTGACGGTTGGCGGAAATTAGGTGGCACCTTGCGTCAATTGCCGAATGGCATGGGCGTTGTCGCGCCTGACCAAAGCTAAGGCTGTTGGCAGCGCCTTGCGTAAATTGTTACGCGACGGTTGATTGCATTTTCCGGCTGAACGGATGGCAGTAAACTGTCTTCCCCATCCGACATAACCTCTGAAATGCGGGCTGATTCTGTAAGGCGGGGCCGTAAGTATTGCGCGACGGCTTGTGCCCGCTTGTATCCCATTTCACGATTAAGAGCAGCGGGGCCAGAGGCGTCTGAATGCCCCACAAGGCGTATACAGGCTGTGCTTAATAAGTGGGTATTCAAGACACGACCCAATAGATCCAGCTTTCTAAGCGCCTCGGTATCAAGAGAATCGCCACCCTTTTGAAAGAAGATATTGTTTTCGTCCAGAACTTGCTGATCTAGGGGCGGTAGCCTTGAAGGCGAAGTGCTTGTTTCTTGCACCGGTTCTTCAACGGCTTCGCGCCTTGAATCCACTTCTGGATCGCAGCCTTCGGGGGCGATTCCATACTGGGCCAATATGTCGGCGCACACCTGCATTGCGGCGTCACCCCGTGCCAAGACTGGCAGGGGGCAGTGTAGAACAGCAGCAATAATGATGGCCGCACAAAAAAGGGAAAAAAATCGCATGAGCGCGAACCTCCTACGTCTTCTCTAGGGCTAAAAACCTAAGAAACGGTGAAGAAAATAGGGCAATTTCTGTGGTTAATTTCCGGCTTTGTTTACGAATAATTCTGATTCTAACCGCATGATCCTCTGAGTCGAAAAGAGGATTACGTGACCGAATTGTCTAGTAAAATAGAAACCCAAGATCGCTTTATATGGTTGGATAGCCTGCGTCTCGCTGCGGGTGTTTCGATGGTGGGGCTGCATGCAACCGCGGATTCGCTTGGGCAACCTTTCACCCAGTTTGATGTGGGGCAACGCATTGCGCCAATGCTTCTGAGGGCTGTCATTTATACGGCTCGAACGGAGTTGTTTTTGATGATTTCAGTCTTTCTGCTGTTGCTGGCTTTGGAAAAACGCCCAAAAACTTACAAAGAAACCATGGGTATACAGGCCCGCCGTTTGCTGGTCCCGTTTGCCTTTTGGACATTATTTTACGCCTTTTATAACCTGATAAAAGGCAATGCTTTCGGTTACGCGGATACAATTGCAAGTGATTTGCTTAATCCATTGAAATGGATTGAATATTTTTCCCTCGGGAGTGTGAAATATCATATGCATTTCATCCCGACATTGTTTGGCTTGTTGCTGCTCTATCCGCTCTTTCGATTGGCACAGCGGTTCCCAATTTTAGGGGCTTTGGTCTTGGTGTGTCTCCTTATTAAAAGAGAGTTGGACCAGTTTGTTTTTGCAGAGTTTTGGGGCGCCGAAAGCCTGCCATACGTGGTGCGCTTGGTGAAAATTTCGACCTACGCCGGGTATGGGTTAATGGCCGGTGCCTTTCTTGGGGTGTGGCAACAGGTCAGTGCCGGATTGCGAGAGAAGTTTCTGCCCTTACTTCTGTTTTTTGGAAGTTTGCTGTTCTTGGTTAAGCTCGCGGCCACATGGAAAACCATTGAATCCGGTGCGTGGCCGTTTAATTACACGGCGGGATATTGGGCTGATTTTTTAATGCCGGTTGTCCTTTTCGCGGTGGCTTTGTGTCTAGGGCACAAGCGATGGCCCCAAGTATTCAGCTGGCTGGCGCCGTATTCTTTCGGGATTTACCTGTGCCACCCGATTTTCCTAGATCTCGTCGAAATTTGGCTGAATGGCAGGTCATTCTCACCAATTGAACAAGTCATCACCAAGATTGTATTTGCCGTGGCGGCTACATCTGTTCTGGTGATGTGCTTAGCGCGTTTTCGTCCCTTGGCATGGACGATTGGCTTAGGGCCACTACCGCGTTTACCAATTCTACGCGCTGCAGCTTGAAGGGTTTGAAATGAACGTTGTCGAAATCACTCATTGTGGGAACATTGCGCTTTTGGATGTGCGCAAAACGGGCCTTGTTCAAATGGGAAAACCCAAGCTGGACACCGTGATCGAAAGATTGCGAAATCAAGCAGTGCCCGGGATTATTGTTGATTTTTCCCATATGGGGACAGCCAGTTATAGCGACCTTGGAAAGTTGATCGAGCTGTTCACCATGTTAGAGCGGGCGCGGAGCGCGGGTTCAAAAGGCATGATTGCAGCGCTTTGTGGATTGTCTGCACAGTCTGAAATGCGCCTTGCCCGACATGGGTTGCTAGAGTTACTGCCTGTTTTTCCGACGCGCGCCGCTGCGCTGCAAGATAAAATGTTTCGCCCGCTCAAAATAGCTGGATCTGGCGCCATTTTATTGTGCGCGCCAAAAGCAACTCGGATGGCGCCTCTGATTTACGAGACACCAGTGCCAATGCTGGATTTCCTAGGGAAACCCATTGTCACACGAATTGTGGATCATTTAAGCGGCTTTGGTGTGACTGAATTTATCGTGAATACCGGGTATTTGGGCCACCAAATCCGGTCACATCTAAGGCTGCAAGAGGGATTATCCAAATTCTACGTTGATGATTTCAATATGGAATTAAACCCCCGAGGTTCAATCGACTCGATTAAACGCCTCTCCCATCTCTCTCGGCACCATTGCGTTTTCGAAGAGGATAGATTCGTCTTTTCAGGTAACGCCATAACGGACGTCGACTTAAGCGAAATGATGGCTTTTCATAAATCTGTTCAAGCTGATGCGACGATAGCGGTGTGTGGGGACACCAATGCCAAAACAGGGGTGATGATTCTTGGGGGGGCGGCAAAAGACATTCTTAATGCACCCAATTGTTCTGGTGACATTCTGGAAGTTTTTCAGAAGCACGGGGCGAGGGTCCATATGTTTGTGTCCAAACACCGCTGGTTCCCGATCCGGAGCGGCGCTGAATATTTTAGTGCACATAAATCCGTCCTGAAAAATATGCCTGAGAACTTTGTTATATCTAGTGTTCAAAAAGAGAAGGATTTTTGGGTTGAACCAACAGCGCAAATCGGGCGTGGGATTTCTGTTGATGGCTGCAGTTATATTGGCGCAGGTGCGCGGGTTGCCAGGGATGTGATGCTTAAAGGAAATTGTTTCATCGGCGCAAATTGCCGGATTCTGCCCAAAACGTTGGTGAGTAACAGCCTGATTTTTCCAGATACGCAGGTGGAAAAAAGAGCAATTGTTGATCACATGATCGCGGGTCCGAATTGGGCAATCAATCATAGCTTTGCCGATGGGCGGCTGCAGAATAAAAGCCCGCTCAAAGGGCTTGGTTTCGCGCAAACCCACAAATTGGAAATGGTCGAAATGCATGAAAATACGGCGAAAATCGCGTGAAACCTTTGGTAACCTAACGGCCCGTTAACCGTTAATCGGTATGGTTTTAGGTAATCAGATACCTTGCTAATCCTGCCTTCGGGCGATTAACGAATTGGGGGTTAAGTGACCGCAAAACCGTATTTTACGAACTTTGAACACCGTCACCCCTCAGTCCGCGGCCCTTTGGGGAGGAAGCGCACTGTTATCTGGCAGTTTTTAGCCGGCGCAACGATTGGCTTCTCGGCATGGTACCTGTTTTGGCGGTGGACGTCGTCATTGAACCTCGATGCCTTGGTGTTTTCTTGCGTTGTCGCTATGGCCGAAACGTTATTCTTTCTGGGCACGATTTTGTTCTTTTACGATATCTGGAGTGAGGGCGACACCAAACCGAAGCCGCCCCCAACGAAAAGGTCAGATGTAGGATGTGATGGCTCTGATGCGACCATAAGTGTTGATGTCTACATCACCACTTATGATGAAGATTTAAACGTGTTGGTTCCTTCAATTTTAGCTGCGAAATCAATGCGTGCCCCCCGGGGTATCACAGTAAATATATGGCTTTTGGATGATGGAAACAGGCCCGAGTTTTCTGCGATGGCGCGTTTGCAAAATGTTGGATATTTGAGCCGCGAAGATAATTTGGGGTTTAAAGCCGGAAACCTGAAAAATGCGCTTTTGCAAACACAAGGTGATTTCATCCTTATATGCGATGCGGATACGCGCGTTTTTCCAAGTTTTTTAGAAAACACACTGGGGTACTTCAGGGACAGGCACGTAGCTTGGGTCCAGACCCCCCATTGGTTTTACGACGTTCCTTTCGGTGAACCATGGGCGCAAAAGGTACAAAGTCGTTCCAATCGTATCTTGCCTACTGCGCTGGCGATTTTTTTGTCAAAAACGCTAGGGCCTATATTGCGGGGTTTTTCCGGTCGCGAAAACAGCGGGCAGGATCCGTTTATGTCTGAACCAGTGCTATTTTTTGACGTGATTCAAAGAAGACGTAATCGACATGGGGCCTCCTTTTGCTGCGGGGCAGGTTCAATTCACCGTCGTGAAGCCTTATTTCAAGGGGCTATGCGTCAGATGAACCGCCAAATAAATGCCACGACCAGAAGGTTTAATTTGCACAAAATGCTGTCACAAACGCGGCTGCAGCCTTTTAAATTCCACGTCTCTGAAGATATTTACACCTCGATCGCACTTCACAGCGACAGAACTGAAAATTGGCGATCGGTCTATCACCCGCAGGTCGAAAGCAGGATGTTATCACCGTGGAGTGTGGACGCTTGGGCAACACAAAAGCTTAAATATGCCGGCGGCACCTTTGATATCATGTTGCATGATAATCCGATCTTTCAGCGCGGCATGTGGTGGCGGATCAAGCTTCATTATGCGGCAACTTTCTGGTCTTATTTGTCTGTGCTATGGACGCCAATTATGATGTTAGCGCCAGCTTTGTCCCTATTTACAGGGTGGAAGCCGGTAGAGGCTTACACCGTCGAATTTTTTGCGCGCATTCTGCCCGTTTTGATCGTTGGCGAATTGGCCATGATCGTCGGGTGCAAAGGTTATAATGTTAACATTGGGCGCGTCATGGCTATCGGCGGCTTACCAATCACCTTGCGGGCTTTTTGGTATGTGTTACGGGGGCAAAAGCCTAAATTTCCGGCCACGCCTAAAACTCCGATTTTTGGTGAATCCAGCTTTAAATATGCGCTGCCAAATTTAATTTTGTTAGGCGGAATGGGGGCCGCAGGGATCTACGGATGTATTGCCGCATTGCTTCATGTTCCTGGGTTTTCAGCAACTTTTCTGACCGTTAACCTTTTCTGGTTAATTTGGAATGCTGTGTCGCTGATGCGTGTTGTCCGCCTGACACGTTGGCGGCCGCCGCCTAGCGGGCTGTCAGAGTCGCAGATGTCGTCAGGTTTGATTTCCCAACACAGAAAAGGCCTTTCCAATGCAGCCATATGAAACAACTGAAAGCAGCAAAAACCGGTCGAGCCTGATTTTCATTGCAGGTTTGCTTGCCGCCTCAATTTTTGCAATTTCAGCGGATGGCTGGACCAGATTGATTTTAGGCGCAAACAGATCACAACATCAGAACCTGACAGAGGCCACAGTGTCTCCTGTCGGGCCACGTGAATTAAGAGAAACAGATAGGTCTGCAGCAGCTGTTGCTTGGCGATACTTCGAATACAATACCCAGCCAGAGACCGGTTTGGTGGATTCCGTCGCCGGGTTTCCTTCTGCGACACTTTGGGATCAGGGGTCTTACGTATTTGCGTTATCCGCAGCTCATCGGCTCGATTTGATTGATGACGCGGATTTCACGTCTCGCGTTGAAAGGTTTCTTTCTAGCCTTGCAAAATTGCCTTTATACGAAGGAATTTTACCCAATAAGGCCTATAATACTCGGACACTACAAATGGTGGACTATAAAAACGCTACCTCTCAGGATGGTGTCGGCTGGTCTGCACTGGATGTCGCACGTTTACTGGCAGGGTTTCGGGTTTTGGAACGGTTACATCCGGAATTTGGCCCAAACATTCGTGGTATCCTATCACAATGGCAACTAGGCGCGATGGTTCAGAAGGGAGAGCTGATCGGCGCCTCTCGTGAGGGTGGTGCAACAGTCTATTCGCAAGAAGGGCGGATAGGATATGAACAATACGCCGCGCGTGCTGCCGCACTTTGGGGATTGGATGTGATACGTGCGATTTCAGCAGACCGGATAATTCGCTGGGAAACTGTATCAAGAGTACAAGTGCCCGTCGATTTACGAAACCATGGTACGTTCCGCGCGATTACTCCAACGTTAAGTGAGCCTTATTTTTTGCAGGGTTTGGAATTGGGGTTAGATAGTGAGGCAACGTACATGGCAGCGCAAATTTATTTAGCCCAAGAGGCACGGTTTGAACGTCAGAATGTTCCGACGATGGTATCAGAAGATCACATTAACCAAGCTCCTTATTTTCTTTATTCCTCGGTGCATAGCAATGGCAAGCCCTGGGCCGTGGTTTCGGAAGATGGGTCGTTCTATAATAATCTGCGTAGCCTAAGCACCAAAGCTGTTTTCGCTTGGGATGCCCTATATGGGCGTGCGTATACACAGAGTTTGCGAGAATCCCTTACCGGGCTGGAACGACACAACGGCTGGGCTGCTGGAATTTACGAATCCGATAAAGCAGTCAATGACGTTGTCACACTCAACACAAATGCAGTTGTATTAGAGTCGGTCCACTACATGGCACTGGGACCACTTTGGCAAATAAAATAGCGTCTGACTCGTGTGCTATTTTCGCTGATGATAAAACGTAACTTATTTCATGAACTAGGACGCATGGGAGAACGTTAATTTCCCAATTTTCATGCGTTCTGAACGCCGTTAACCATTTTTAACCAAATTACTTGTGCAGTTGCCCCATTAACTAAATATTAATCAATATTTAATTCGGGGAAATGCACAGGGCACTCCTTGTGATAGTGGGGTGCTACAGATGGCGAACGTCCCAAAAGGCGTGGTTTTTTGCATCTTTGTTTTCAGCGGGTGGGCAATGGCAACGCATGCAGAAGAACTTACTAAAGGTTTCGTAGAAAGCTTTAGTTCGGTTTCGTTAACCGACTGGCATGTTGCTGAATATGATTTCGGACACCCGCATTTTGACACGGATTGGCGGAAAGCTCAGGCAGTTTTTGGAGATACGTTAGCCTCGTCGACCCAAAATGGGTTGTTACTTAAGTTGTCACCGGCCGTAGAGTTGTCTGCCACTCACAACAGATTTATTGGTGGGTCCATCCGCCGACTGATCCCAACCGGCTTTGGGCGGTACGAAAGTTGGATCCAGCCAAGTTTAAATCCTGGAACTATCGCTGGATTTTTTACGTATTCAGGGCCAGCTTATGGTACACAACATGATGAAATAGATATTGAATTCCTTGGTAAAAACATGAACCAGCTTCACATTGCCTGGTTTGTGAACGGCGCTTTGACAAACAAGTTCATCGACCTTGGTTTCAACACGTCAGAGAAGCCGCATCATTATGCATTTGACTGGTTGCCTGAAAAGATTCGGTGGTATGTAGATGGGCGGTCAGTGTTTGAGACCTCAAAGGCAGATGGCCCTTTGCCGGCCCCGCCTGGGCTGTTGTTTGCAAATATTTGGGCCGCAGATCCATCCATTCAAAAATGGGCGGGACTTGCAAACCCAAAATCATCTGGTGAGGCATATTTTAACCAAATATCGTTTACTCCGCTGACAAAAATGCGGGACGAAGTAACGACGATTGGGACCATGGAATCTGAGCGCCATTTGTTTCTCGAATAACATCTAAACGTACACGTTTTGCGAATTCCTCGATGGGTACTGGATTTCTTTGCAAAGCTAGGGTCATGGCGTTAGCAAAAGGGCTTAGAAAATTCACGCCGTCACTTGCTGTTGTCCCTGGTTGTGTTGAGTAGAAAATAAACAGGCCTGCATGCGCCCAATTGTTGGAATTCTTATTGTTTGGCGGGAATTCACTTGAAATTGCCCTGTCCCGACAGGCGTCAAAGAACACAATTTTCTGGCGCGGTTTGTCTGAAATAGCACGGATCACAACCCGCATCGGAACCAGCTGGGCTGCGATTTTTCCGCCTGAAATTTGTGCATCCGTAGGTATCAAATAACTTTCCCCATTTTGCTGCATTCCATGGCCAGCATAATACACCACCACCTGATCAGAGCTCACTGCCCTTATTTGGAGTTCTGCCAATGCGATGAGAAGTTGCTGCTTCGTTAAATTCTGAAGAAGGAACGTTTGATAACCCAGCTTTCGAAAATGGCCTGCAATCGCAGAGCTGTCAGCGTTTGGTGTCCGTAGATTTGAAAAGTATAAATAGTTACTGTTTCCGATAATCAGTGCCACACGGTTTAATCGAGTTTCCGCAATACCAGCCGTGGAAATAGCCATTAGTGAAACTACGTGAAGTAGCAATAATAAAACTGAAATGGTGGATTTCACGAACACCCCGTATTTGTTTGCGCACGCGCTAGAATTTCGACGCGACGGTTTAAGGGGTGTCCGCCTGGCAAATTTAACAAAGGATTTGTTTCTCCGGCGCCATCAGAGACCACGCGACTGGATTCTATGGCTGATTGCCCAACCAGATAAGCTTGTACGATACGAGCACGTGCCAGTGACAATCTGCGGTTATATTCTGGCGTGCCAAGGACATCTGTATGCCCCATCAATTTTATGCAAACACCCTCCATAGCCGCCGATCTGAACACCGACGAAAGTCGATCTAAGTGATCTTTGTATTCCGCTGTTAATTCTACCGAGTTAAAAGCGAAGCGAATGTAATACCCTTTATCACCCTCTGCTGATGCAAGTGGAGCTGCGGTTTTGGGGAATTGATCTGTGGCTGCCGAACCGGTGCTACGTGTTAGAAAGCTGTTTGTTAACTTTGGGCATGCTGGATCTACATTGTTCGTAAAAGCTCGCAAAATTGCACAATAATCCGCGCCAACGGGCAGCTCATGAACTGCATTTTTTCCCTGCGCATGCGCGGGAAGACCGATTTGGTTTGCTACCAATAAACCGGCCAAGAAAAAACTTTGAATGACAAATTTAATGGGGCTTAGCATCGAAGAACCTCCTGAGCTGTGTAAGGGCCAGTGGCTTCATTATTGTATAATCCGGTAAATTATTGCTTACGTAGATCACCCAAAATCCGCAAAATTTGAGCTAAATTACTATCGTTAATCATGTTTGCTTCACGGCATTTTAATTGCTGCTTTCTATAGCTTGAGACCTCATTTCACTAATTGGTGACCTATGTCCTTGCCAAATCTTATGTTGAAGCATGCAATTCTCGTGACTGTTTTCTCTGCTTTTTCGGGCTGTGTCGGAGTCAACCCGCTGTTGGCGCCTTCTATTGCAGAGCCGGACACCCGACCGGCTCGAAATTTCACGTCGTTTAGCGCGGCACTTGACTGTATGGATCGGCTCTTGGCCGGCGCCGGGCGGCGGCAAACGTTAATTTCATCCTCTGACATTCCAGACGAAACCAAGCTTATTAACGTTGGTGCGGACGATATGTTGATTAATGCGATTTCGCAAATGAACCGCAGGTCACAAGCCTATATTTTCGTCGATCAGGCACTCATAAAGTTTGGGGGCCTTCTTGATGTTGAGGTCCAGAACGGTGATGAAGTTACGCCGCAATACTATATCAGGGGCTCGATCAGCCAGCTGGATCGGGATGTTACAAACGATTCTGCCTCCGTAGACGGTAGCTTTCCAAGCGGCAATCTGACGGGGTCAAAGTTCGGACCATATCGAAAATTGTCGGTGGTTTCTGTGGACATGCATCTCGTTGCATTTCCTTCACGTCGCGTCATTGCAGGCGCGTCAGTTGCAAATTCAATGGTCGTGGTGGGGCAAGGTTTTGGGGCTTCTGCAACCGGGCTAATTGATCTGGCGACACTGGGTTTCTCGGTTCAGATCAATCGTGTGGAAAGCCAAAGTCAAGCCGTTCGAAACCTTATTGAGGTGGGGCTGATTGAATTGTTGGGGCGCCATTCCGGAGTCCCATATTGGACCTGCCTTGCCCAGCCTGTAACATCGGCCAAATCCAATGGCCGAAAAGAACGTAAGTTCACCCGAAAGCAGGTTGGTGGGCAAGTCAAACAAGCACAAGAAATGTTGGTCCAGTTAGGATATTTGTCTAATAGCAATGAGTCTGGTAACGGCCCGAAAATGCGGGCTGCAATAAGTGCGTTTCAAGCACATGAGAAAATATTACCTAACGGCATTGTTGATTTTGATCTGATCGTTTTGCTTAAAAGACGTTTGGGTATGGGTCAGGTTGTCACGGTCACGAAGCCCAAGAAAAATGTGGTGCAATCGGTATCAACGCCTCCAAAAACTACCCCTAGCAGGCACAAAAATATTCCAACAGAAGCCCGCGGTATCGGATGTGCGACTTCATCCCCTGCAAAACCTTGTGGCGATGGGTACATTAATCTTCATGACTTTCTGAACAAGAAATAGTTGGTTAATCAGAAGCCCCGCAAACGTTTGCGTTTCGGGCGGGAAACCAGAAAACACTGAACAGCTAATCAAGCTGGACCTGTCGCGGTTAGATGCCGCTCTTTTGATAGCATTTACTGCATGTATGGATGCCCCCATTGGTGCAAGAGATTTCTGAATGGTCTGAGTGTGTGATCGGATGCGGTAATGTATCAGGCCTCTCGTTGCGGCGATTGATACAGCCGCGGGCCGGTATGGCGATGCGCGAACCAAAGACAGATCAACAAATCGAGCTCATTGGCTCCTGCAGTAAAACTGTTTTGTCTGGTCCGGATCTTTCCGATCAATTTCCCTTACTGTTCATCGTTCTCCTCACACGCTCAAGTCCCGGGTTTTGATGTCTGCCGCGTTGCGTTCACGCCATCATTGCCGGGTTTTGGTAGTCCTCTTGCTTCGTCACCATAGCCCACAGGCCGCGCGCCATTTTATTTGCTAATGCAACGGCGACCAGCATACGGGGTTTGCGTTCCAACAAGGAGATTATCCAACCGTTATGTGGTTTTCCAAAGCGCTCAACGGCCTGCAGAACAGCCATTGCACCCGATATTAGCAGCCGCCGAATTTCACGTTGGCCCATCTTTGATGTCTTGCCAAGGCGAGGCCTGCCGCCCGTCGAGGTCTGCTTGGGAACCAAACCCAGCCATGCGGCAAAATCCCGACCTCTGCGAAAGCAGTTCAGGTCAGGCGCAAAGGATTCTATGGCCAAAGCCGTGATTGGCCACGCCCGGCATAGTTTGAGCGCGACGTGCCGCTTCAGCTTCTTTGGCGGCACCTTTCATCTTTCGATCCAGCGCTGCAATCTGAGCACTGAGATCTTCGATCTGGACGAGGTATACTTCGGCGAGTTCTCGAACGCCTGCAGGCAAACTGAATAGCCCCTAGTTTCCTAGACACCTTCTTGGTTGTTATTTCGCTGTCTGTCTTCAAAGTCGACGGGCGACAGCATCCCGTTTCTGGCATGTTTGCGTTTCGGGTTATAGAACATTTCGATGTAGTCGAAGATGTCTTGTCTTGCTTGTTCGCGTGTCTTGTAGGTGCGGCGGCGAATGCGTTCACGTTTGATCAGATTGAAGAAGCTTTCCGCGACCGCATTGTCATGGCAATTTCCACGCCTGCTCATCGAATGCTTGATGTTGTGGGCTCGCAGAAACGCCGCCCAATCCCGGCTTGTATACTGCGAGCCTTGGTCTGTGTG